>NZ_JBEPPE010000005.1:0-322468 GCF_040547175.1 Mucilaginibacter sp. UYP27 | reverse complement strand
AGTTTCCAACATCCCCACAGTTACAACAACAATAATTATATTTTTGAATTAAATAAGTCTATAAAATACCAGTCCGAACTAAGGGAGGGTTACAGGTTCAAAAAGCTTGCTCGATCAAGAAAATGAAAAAACCCATCAAATTAAATGATGAGTTCGAGGATTATTTCAGAACTACAATTATTCCGCAATCATTTGTTGATAGAAATCTTTTCTTACGAAAGTTTACACCCCTGTCACGGTTCCCAAGATTTTGATGATTCAAAAAAGGAAAAATATGTCGTGATAACCGTATTTACTGATATAGTTATCTAAAACAAAATCTTGTTTTATTGCTTATGTTGATGAGCAATCGTCCCCTTCCCTAATTTCTTTTAGTTGCGGAGTACAAGGAATATACTCGTATAATCCTATGGAAACCATTGAAAGTCTGAAAAATGAAATCCTATCTTTAAAAGAGGAAAATCTAAAATTAAAAAGTTCGCAACGTCTTGCTGCTGTTAAAAGTGACGAACAAGAAGCGTATCAGGTATCTCAGGTTCGCTTCCATACCGTATTTGAATCATTGCGGCTGGGCAATAAAATTATTGCTCCTGACCTGCGAATTCTGGAAGTTAATCCGGCACTATTATCTTTATTAGGTTATGATAGAAAAGAAGAGCTTATTGGTACCAGGATACTTGATTACTCCCCTGAAGAACACCATCAGCATTGGAAATCTTTACAAGATAATCTCTGGAAAAGATCATCACCATCATTCAATCTCGAAACCTGTTTGCGAAAAAAAGACGGAACGCTGATCTGGTGTAATGTAAATTCAATACTATTCGAGGATAATAATGAGACATTAGGTTTTACAATTATTGAAAACATTACCACTAAACGAGAAATCAGGTTACATAAGGATGAATTTATTAACATCGCCAGCCATGAATTAAAAACTCCGTTAACCGCTTTGAAAGCGGTAGTGCAGTTATTTAACAGAATTATAAAAAAGGATACTTTAGTCAACGATAAAGTGATAGAACTTGCACATGATGCGGAGCGGTATGTTGAAAAACTAAATCATTTGGTGGAAGATTTGTTGAACTCTACCAGGCTCGGTGAAGGCCAATTAAAGCTAAACAAAAAACGACTTTCTTTAAAAGAACTTATTGAAGGCTGTTGCAACCATGTGCGTTTAAATGGTACGCATGAGATTAAACATACCGGTGACCTTTCTTTAGAAGTGTTCGCCGATAAACATAGGATAGATCAGGTATTAGTAAACCTGGTTAACAATGCTGTGAAGTATGCGCCCGATTCAAATTTAATTACCATTCATGTTGAGGATTTAATCGATAAGGTTAAGGTTTCTGTGATAGACACAGGCCAGGGCATTTCTGCTGAGTTTGTACCTTATTTATTTGACAGGTATTACCGTGTCGACGAGAATCGCAATCAAGGTTCCGGTTTAGGCCTCGGCTTGTACATTTCTGCGGAGATCATTCGGAAACACGGCGGTGAGATCGGTGTCGATACGGGGGTAGGAAAAGGTGCTGCATTTTGGTTTATATTGCCTAAGGATCTCCCGCCCGGTACGTAACGTTCCGACATACAATAAATTAAGCGTAATTTAGATTTCTTTTCTATTTAGTTTAAATTTTCTTCTAACTCAAGTCCTATCATGCCAGTAGCCGAAGCCCACCATATCATTGCCATTGGCGCCTCTGCGGGCGGCATGGAAGAGATCAATACTTTTTTTGACCATACCCCGCTGGATGGTGTCGCTTATATTATCGTTCAGCACTTGTCGGCAGATTTTAAAAGCAGGATGGTTGAACTCTTGGCCAAACACAGCAAGCTTGAAGTAGTAGAAGCGGCTAATGGTGTTGCTATAGAGGTCAACAAAGTGTTTTTGATTCCACATGATAAATTCATGACGGTTAAAGACAACAGACTGTATTTAACGCCAAAGGGTAAAGCTAAAGGCCCGCACATGACTATCAACAGGTTCTTTCTTTCACTTGCGGTCGAATGTGGTAAAAAAGCAATCGGTATAATTCTTTCAGGGCTTGGTTCCGATGGCACTGATGGTATCAAAGCTATCAAAAAAGCAGGGGGAATGGTCATTGCACGCAATCCGGAAACATCGGAATTTGGAAGTATGCCAACCCATGCGATAGCAACCGGCATGGTAGATTTTATTTTAGAACCCAATCTAATGCCTGTTGCCATAGAGGATTATGTAAAATATGGCGCGGAATTATTTTCGGATTCGCAGGATGATGAAAAGTACATTAAGGCAATTGTCGATCTCATCAAAGAAAAAATACCGTTCGATTTTACAGACTATAAGTTGACAACTTTATTGCGGAGAACAAAACGCCGGGCTGCATACTCGAACTTTACTACGCTTGGTAATTACCTTGATTTCTTAAAAACGGATCCAGCGGAAGTTCAAGCTTTAGCCAAAGATTTTTTGATTAGTGTAACTTCTTTTTTCAGGGATAAAGAAGCCTTTAAATATATCCAAACTCATATTTTTCCGGACCTTTTAAAAAGGCTCGCTCCGGACGAAGAATTAAAACTGTGGGTGGCGGGCTGTGCTACTGGGGAGGAGGTATACTCCCTGGCCATTTTATTGGCAGAATTATTAACGGACAGTCATGAAGGACTTATTATTAAAATATTTGCAACTGATATTGATAGCGCAGCGTTGCTGCACGCCGGGAAAGAGTTGTATAATTCCACAATTGCAAAAAGCGTATCTGCTGAACGGCTGGAAAAATATTTTATAAAAGAGGGTGTTAACTACAGGGTGAGCCCCATCATTCGTAAAATGGTCATATTTGCCCAGCATGATATGGTGAAAAATCCACCATACTGTAATATGCAATTTGTAAGCTGCCGTAACATGCTCATCTACATGACCTCGGTTCTGCAAAAGAAAATTTACACCATGTTGCTTTTCGGTTTAAAAAAAGATGGCTATTTGTTTTTAGGTTCCAGCGAAAACCCCATGCCTATCATGAAGAACCTGGAAGTGGTCAGCAAGAAATGGAAGATCTACAAGAATTTAGAAACCAAACGGGTATTACGTTTTGATGCATTTATGTTACCGGAAGTAGCGGAGGTGAAACGTACAGCATCGCAATTCAATAGAACTAACACCGGAAAAAATATTACCACTAACCTGGCGGAGGCTATGCACGTCGACCTCGCTTACCAAATGGATTATCTCGCGGTTTGCATTGATGAAAACAACCTGGTGGTCAAATCATACGGGGATACCACCAAGTACCTGCTTCAGAAACATTTTACTGCTGACCTGGTCGAACTCTTGCCAAAACCTTTGGTTGTCGCGTTCAATACGCTCCGAAAAAAGGCGGAGAAAACTAACGAAAAGGTAACCATCACCGAAGTAAAGATCAAAACCGGTCAGCAGGTCAGAAACATAAATGTTACTGTAAGCCCGTTAATCGTTAAAAAAGATGAGCAAAATCTCTTTATGGTTACTTTCTGTGATAACAAATCCGTCACGTCCCCTAAGGAGGCTGTTGTTTTCGATGAAAAAATTTACCTCGATGAATACACAGTCAACCTGGAGGAGGAATCCAAAGAATTAAAGGAAAAACTTCACAACGCTTACGAGGAACTGGATGCTTCAAATGAAAATATGCAATCTTTTAACGAAGAACTATTGTCAGCAAATGAAGAAATGCAAAGTTCAAACGAAGAAATGCAATCGGTTAACGAGGAATTGGATACCATCAATGCGGATTACCAGTTAAAAAACAGGGAACTGCTGGAGATTAACGATGACCTCAATAACTACTTCAGAAGTAACCTTAATGGTCAATTATTTATTAGTAACGGCTTGCTCCTGATGCGCTTTTCCCCGGGAACGGTCAAGCAGATCAACCTGCTGGAAACCGATATAGGCAGGCCTTTAAGTAATATCTCTACTAATATCAAATTTGAAACCATACTGGATGATATTAAAGAGGTCATTGCCAAAGGAACCGTTATTACTAAAGAAATAGAAACCAATAATGGGAAATGGTATCAAATTATGACCATGCCGTATGTGCAGTCAGATAAGAAGAATAACGGCGCAATTATCACTTTTAACGATATCACTGAATTAAAAACAGCACAATTAGAACTGGATAAAAAGAATAAAAGTCTGCAAAGGATTAATGCCGACCTGGACCACTTTATCCATGCGGCCTCCCATGATCTGTTAGCGCCATTGAGCAATATTGAAACCAGTATTAATATCATGAATAAAATTAAGCTCACTGATGTTAAACTGATGGACTTTTTAACAATCATCAACACATCAGTGAAAAAATTCAGAGAACTGATAACGGATATTGGCACCATTGCAAAGGTCGAGAATGACATGATAAAAATGGAAGTTGTTGATGTTGATGATATCATCAACAATATTGAGTGGAGTTTAGAAAACAAGATCAACGACTCCGGTGCGATCATTAATAGGGATTTAGAAATTAAACATATATATTTTTCAAAAAAGAACTTGCGTAGTATCCTTTATAATTTAGTCTCTAACGCAATTAAATTCCGGCGCGACGAAATACCGGTTATAAATAATCGCACAGAAAAAAAAGGTGATTTTATTTTACTATCTGTCCAGGACAATGGTAAGGGTATTCCAAAAGGCGGAATTGATAAAATATTTGATATGTATGGTCGATTAAACCAGGAAGTTGAAGGTCACGGTATAGGCTTGTACCTTGCAAAAAAAATAGTTAATGCAGCAAGCGGGAATATTGTGGTGGAAAGTGAGCCAGGGAAAGGCAGTACATTTATGATCTATTTAAAAGAAGAACCAGAACATATCGCAGTCACTACCTCTTTGAATTAAAGATAATTTCATTATTCACTAAACCTAAGTCTAAACACATATTAAAACAGCCATTTTAGTGCTTACCGAGATGATGAGGGGTTTTTGAATCAATTCAATACCGGTCATGACCTTTTTTTTTACCTTTCATTAAAACGAACAGACGGCAGAACTTACCAAAGGATTTGAGGCCGTTCGCATCTTTTATCTTAGATGAGAATTGTCACGAGCTTTTCAGTAGCTATGGCTTCCACTTAACTAAAAGCCAGGCCATTGACTACCTAAAAATTTCATGCATACTTGAATTAAGAAATGTCAACGCGCCTTTAATATTTTCAAGTGATATGCTATGTCGTTTTTCCCGGATACTGGAGGGTATCTCTGTCGCATATTTTGTAACACACGAAATAACTTGCGAGTGCAATGAAGTATCGAATTGTGATGCTACGAGATTATTTCGTTGTAAAGCTAAAACACGGTTAATGGGAGAAAAGCTCGCCAATGAACCTGAATATTTTGAAATTATTCTTCTGCATGGTCTCTACCCCAATATCGTAAAATTACGTCCCCCCGGCACAGGACTTTACCATGCATTTTTTTACTAATCAATAAACAAATAAGGCCGAATCCCATTTTTTAACATACAATTATATTTTGAAACTCAATATTAATCTGGTGCCTTTATCAACCTCACTTTCTATAGCTACCGTGCCGCCGAGTTCTTCCATTTGCGACTTAACCAAATAAAGTCCCAGACCCTTGCTGTCCGAATTATCATGAAATTTCTGGTAAAAGCCAAAAATGCGCTCCCGGTGCCTATTAACATCCAGTCCAATGCCGTTATCTTCAAAGGTCAATTCTATTTTGTCTTTTATCGTTTTGGTTGAGATTTGAAGATACAGGGGCCGTGACGGTGACCTGTATTTAAGCGCGTTAGTTAGCAGGTTCAATAAAATGCTTTCAAAATACACCTTATGGAAACGGATCACAGGGGCATCTTTGAAATCGCAAACAATAATGGGATGAATCTCATCGGTAATATTTATTAAATTATGGTTAATATTCGCAAAACACGATTTTCAAAATATTAATATGCTACAACTAATTGGCGAGTTCCATAAAATAAATATAGCTCATCATTAACAGAGAGTTATTAAATAATAAGAGGCCGCCCGAATTAATCCGAAGCGGCCTTCAACCTACACTAAGCAATTTCAGCTTACATTTTGCCCATGGTGTCCTTTTTCATTTTGGACATTTTCATTTTCATCGGCTTTTTCATCATCATTTTGCCGTCCATGCCCATCTTTTCACCGTTTTTCATCATCATCATCTTGCCATCTTTCATCTTAATTTTGCCATCTTTCATCACCATTGTGCCATCGCTCATGGTCATGTCCTTATCCATCATCATGGTCTTGCCGTCTTTCATGGCCATCATTTTGCCGTCTTTCATCATGACGCCGTCTTTCATTTTCATTTTGCTTTGCGCCATTGTGCCAAAGCTCAGTGTTACGGCCATCAGGGCCATCATCAATTTTTTCATGGTGTTTTGTTTTTTAGTTTTATGTAATATTAACCTATGGCAGGTCTAGAAGTTATCACAGAAGTATAACATTTGATGCGTATTTAAACAAAATCGCGCAGGCTTTCTTTGAGGCTACGCCGGGTGCGGTGACTAATTACCCAGTAATTAGCCGGGCTCAAATTGAGCGTCCGGCAGATTTCTTCAGCGGGCCGGTCTTCGAGGTCTTTCATCGTAAAAACAAGTTGCCAAACGGGTGGTAGTTTGCTTAATACTTTGTTGATGACAGATAGTAATTCGTAGTTGCTACTGAACATTTCCGCGCTGGGTTCTTCCGGCAATATGCCAAGCTTGAACTTATCCATCTCCATTTTACGGTAAGCGTCATAGGTTTTGTGCTTGAGTATCGATGTCAGCCAGGTACGCAGGGAACAGCGTTGTTCAAACGGTTTACGGTTTTCCAAAGCTGCAAGATAAGTCTCTTGTACCAGGTCACGGGCCAGTTCTTGGTTGCCGGTACGGCTGAAAGCGTAAGCATAAAGATAACGCTGGTGTTGGTGCAGGGTTTGATCGGTGTGCATGGTGGCTGGTTTTAGTTTTTTAATACTAAAATAACCGTTGGCTTACACAGAAGTTATCACAAAATCCTAACTTTTTGACTGGTAAACCGGCATTTCGATACGGAAGTAATTATGCTTTTTAGCTACGCCTGCTTTAAAGAGAAATTGGTGAAGTTTTAATATCTTTTTAACCAAAGCCAGTCCCAGCCCGCTATGCTGCGGCCTGTTGGTGAGGCTATCTCCTTCGCTATTCAGCCAGGTGAGCATTTCCTTTGATAAGTGTTCACCTGTATTCTCAAACATAACGACCAATTGCCCGTTTTTATCTGTGAGGCTGATGGTGATCTCTCCCTGCTCTGGTGTGTATTTTAGTGCATTCTCCAATAGGTTTTGTAGAACGCGTTCCAGCATACTGATGTCGGCACTGATCATCGAAGGGTCTTCGCAATTTTCACAAATGATCCTGATTTCTTTGACCCTGCCTTGCAATTGCGCACCACTGACCAATTCTTGCAAAACTTCCGAGATGATAAAAGGTTCTTTAACCGGGCTGAAGCTGACGGACTCCATTTTGGACAGCTCGAATAATTGCAGCACCAGTTTTTCTACCTGCCTGATCTTGCTGTTCACGAGCTCAAGATGGGCCTGTTGTTCCGATGCGCTTGCGTTCTTCTCAATCAATAGGGTTTCGGTGTAACCACGTGCCACCGATAGTGGTGTGCGCAGGTCATGCGAAATATGCGCCAGGAAATCCCTCCGTTCTTCTTCCAAAGCTTTCAGCCTGTTAAAGTTAGTTTCCAGCATACAGGCCATCTTATTGAACGCATCCGATATCGGGTAAAACTCATCTTTTTTGCTGGCATCAAAACGTTCATTCAGGTCGCCATCGCGGAATTTATCCAGCACACGGATCACCCGGTTAAACCGGCTTTGCAATCGAAAAGTGTAAAGAATACTGAAGGTCAGTGTAGTAAGGACGATGATGCCGAATATCTTGATCGCCAAGCCACCGATACGGCTTCGAAAGACAAAATCTGCTACGTTGCGGTATTCTTTACTGACCAGGATCACGTAGATATACCCGATCTGCTGATTGTTTTGGAACACTTTCGCTGCGGAAAATATTTTAGGTGTTTCCGGGTCTTTGGGATCAACGCTGCGGATCAACTGGTTGGGATCGGCCAGGTATTGTTGGATATGATCCAAGGGAACGGCCCATATTTTAATGAGGGAATCGGCAGCATGATAAGAGATGACCTTACCATCATTATTTAAAAAGTAGACTTCCACGTTCGGGCTGATAACCATGGCCTGAAAGAAAACGGAGTCGGCTTTACGGCGGTTAACACTATCGCCTTCAAATGGCGAAGAAAATTTTGCGATATGTGCCGCGACATCTTTATTTAATAATTGTGTACTGGCCTGGTAATATTCGGTCGTAGCCATGTAGGTGACGATCACGAAAAGGATACTCAATACCGTAACCACGATAAAAATCAGCAGGCCGATGCGCCTGAATATGCCTGTTGCCCTGTTATTGCTCATTCTGCAAAGCGGTAGCCGGTACCCCAGCTGGTTAAAATATATTCGGGTTTGGCCTGATCGGCCTCTATTTTCAGACGCAAGCGGTTAATGTGAGCGGTAACGGTATGCTCATAACCGGAAACGGTATAACCCCAAACCTGCGCCAGCAATTCGTCGCGGGTGTAAGTTTGGCCGGGGTGTGAAGCCATCAGCAAAAGCAGATCGAATTCTTTAGGAGTCAGGTCCACTCTGTTCCCGCGAACGCTGGCTTTGCGTAAAACCCGGTCAATGTCGAGTTCTTTGTAGTGGATGGTTTTTGCAGGTTCGGGTATGTTTTGCGGTAGTTGTTCTGCCCGGCGGATCAACGCTTTGGTGCGGGCCAGCAATTCCTGTATCCCGAAGGGCTTGGTAACATAATCATCGGCACCCAATTCCAGTGCTTGTACTTTATCTATTTCTTCAAAACGGGAAGTGAGCATCATAATAGCGCTTGAGATATTTTTGCTCCGGATGTGTTTACAGATCTCCATGCCGTTCATGTCGGGCAGCATTACATCCAAAATGATCAGGTCATAAGCTGCTTTGCAGGCTTTTTCAGAACCGTCACGGCCACTTTTGGTGGCGGTAAGCTGGTAATCGGGGGCCTTATAATGCAGCTTTAAGAGCTTAACGATCTCGGGGTCGTCTTCTACCAGCAAGATGTTTTTCATAGAACCAATAACCTTAAGGAATGGTTAAAGTTTTAATATTGAGGAAAATAAAGTTTGTAAGGATTAGTGACTGTCACCCGACTACTCTGAAAACATCACCTATGAAAACAAGCAATGCGGGTTTCAATACCGGTGTAGTCGCCATTACCATCGCGCTGATCTGGATCGGCCTTTTAAAGTTTACGGCCATGGAAGGCATGATGATCAAACATTATATAGAGAACAGTTTTTTACTGAGCTGGATGTATAAATTTTTGTCTGTCGGTGCCGCCTCCATGCTCATCGGTACTTTCGAGATCATCACCGGTTTTTTGATCCTGGCCTCGTTCTGGTTCCCACAAGCCGGTAAGATCGGTGGCGTGATGGGCATCGTTATTTTCTTCACTACACTAAGCTTTTTATTGACCACGCCCATGACCTTGAAGATCGCTGAGGGATTACCGGTTACGGATTTCTTCTTATTAAAAGATCTGGCTTTTTTAGCCATTTCGGTACAGGTTTTGGAGCGTTCACAAACAAAGACAGCATAATATGAAACCATTAAAAGATAAAATTGCCGTGATCACTGGTGCCGATTCTGGTATTGGACAAGCGGCGGCCAACGAACTGAGCCGTTTAGGTGCCGATATTGTAATCAGTTACCTGCACGATAAAAAAGGCGCGAACGAAACGCTGAAAATGGTGGAAAGCAATGGAGCTAAAGGCCTGTTGCATCAAACCGATGTTTCGGATTTCAAAGCGGTGCAAAAGCTTTTTATTGCAGCCACTAAATCATTAGGTACGCCGTATATTTTGGTCAACTCCGCAGGTATCGACGCCTCGGGTGTGCCGGTAGTGGATATGAATATCGAGGTTTTTGAGGAAACGATCAAAGCTAACCTGTTCGGCACATTTTATAATTGCAAGGAATTTATCGCGCTTCGCAAGAAAGCCGGAGGCCAGGGAAAGATCATTAACATCAGTTCGGTACATGAGGATATCCCGCGTGCAGGGGCAGCGGAATATTGCGCCAGTAAGGGCGCAGTACGCAATCTGACCCGTTGTTTAGCGCTTGAACTGGCTGAAATGCGGATCAATGTAAATAATGTAGCGCCTGGGATGGTGTTAACACCTATGAACCAGGAAGCCATAGACGACCCGAAAAAGTTAGAAGAACAGGTACAAAGTATCCCCTGGAAACGTGCCGCCGAGCCTTGGGAAGTAGCCAAACTGATCGCTTACTTGGCTTCGGAAGATTCGGCCTATGCGGCTGGTCAAACCTTTACTTTGGACGGTGGTCTATCCCAAAACGTAGGACAAGGCGCATGAAGTACAAGGTCATTAAAAACGAAAAGTTAAAGCTGAAGTGCAGTTCACCATTGTCGGGGATGTACCAGCTAAGTCCATTTGTGTGGGAGGAAGGCGGCGGGTATCGTATCTTGATGCGCGCCGTCAATACCTCTGAAGATGCGACCCAAAAGGTGGCTCGGATCTACAGCGGCACTTCGAAAAATGGGTTAGACTTTCACATGAGTGACGGGCCGGTAATCGCTCCAAGCACTAAAAGTTACGATAAGGATGGCTGCGAAGACCCAACCGTGGTCTGCGTGGGCAAAAAGTATTTGGTGTATTATACCGGCTGGAATCAAACGAAAATGGAGGGACAATTGATCTTAGCAACAGGTAAAACCTTAGATGAATTAGCTTTCTCAGTTACCGCTATACCCAGCAAAACACCATACATCAACCCAAAAGAAGCTACGGTAACGCAATTGAAGAACGGTAAGTGGTTTTTGCTTTTTGAATATGCTAATGAAAAACGGTCGAAATTGGGCGTGGCAGGGATCAAGAATGCCAAAGGCCCCTGGAAGATCAAAGGCGAGTATCTGCCTGCGGTTAAAGATAGTTGGGATGCTTACCACCTTAGTCCCGGCCCGGTGGTGATCACGCCACAAGGTCAAACGGTTTTGTTTTATAATGGTTCAGACCCTGATGCCCATTGGCGTATTGGTTGGGCCGAACTGGATGAAAAAGGCAAAATAACTGCCCGAAGCGATAAGCCATTAATTACTCCGGCTAAAGCTAAAAAAGGCGAAACGGATATTGCGTTTGCAGCTTCGGCCGTGGTGATGAATGACCAGATTTGGTTGTATTACACAACCGCCGATAAAACGACCTACAGGGCGATCATTGAGATAAGTAATTGATTTGAAATAGAACACCACCTGGAGGTGACCGCGTTGTATTAACTATGCTTTAGGTTTTCTACAAATTTTATGCAAAGAAGTCCCCACTCGCCATGGTGGGGATAAATCATTGATTTTGCTGCTCCCCAGACTGGACACAATTCGAACCATTTATTGAGGTAACTCCAAACTTTCAATGATTTACAGGTGGGAACTGAATGAAAGTATCAGAAACAGCATAAAAGATCATGAACTTAAAATAAAAGTATACTTGGCTAAAAAAACTTTTCTTAAGGAGATTTTCTTTTTAAATCTTTCGAACCACGAATTCCGGCGAGTATATTACTTATTGCTTTTAAGCCGTTCCTGATCACTGTTGAATACATCTCGATATATTTTCCAGCCGTTTACGGTGTTTTTCCAAAGTTTTAAATATTTGCCTTTATCAATTACTTTACCATCAGATCCAAAAACTTGCCAATTGCCTATTTCAGTAATAAATTCCCCGTTATTGCCATATATGTCAATTGTTGAGAATTTAACCCCAAGGACTTGTCCGGCGTTATACGTATCTTGAAAATCTTTCATTAATGCTGCTTTCCCACGGATGGTAGCAGTATTCGGTGGCATCAACCAGGCGTCATGTGTATAGAGACCAACAATGGCGGTATCCTTTTTTTTAAATAGGTTAAAATAAATCTTGTTATCCATTTCAATTTGTTTTTTGATCCCGGGTAACGCCTGTCCACTTGACTGCTGATTGAAAACCAGAAAAGATAGGCAGGCTGGATATTCCGGGAGCCTTGACCAGGCTAATCAGTAGGATGTAGACCATCCGGTTGTGTAGATAATAATAGAAATTAAAATTGACTATCAAGAGATTAATCTGGTCAAAGTGTTCCGGAATCAATTGATCGTAATTTCAGAATAGGGTGATCAATGGCGTCGGAATATCCACAAGACAGCATATGATAGCCAGGATTATGTGCTTTATCGAAGTTTTATAGACTTATTAAGTTCAAGGTTTAAAACCAACAGGGAAGTAAGTGATTATGCAAAAATGTTGGGGATCACTTCGCGCAGGTTGAGCGACCTGAGCAAGCGATGCTGCAAAAAAAAAAGCAGCCAAGGAGATCATCAATGGTCAGCGCGTTGCTGAAGCGAAACGATCATTACAATTTAGTTCGACGACTGTAAAAGAAATAGCATACGAGCTTAGCTTTAATTCTCCTGAAGAATTCAGTCATTTCTTTAAAAAAAATACAAATTTTTCTCCAGCTAACTATCGTAGTAATTTTATAAACATTGGAGTTAATATTTAATATGGAAATCTCTAACGGATATATTAGCATTTAATATTTCCTGCGATTTTGAGGTGTTGATGAGTAAGATTCAGCTAGATAAAAACGCGGTTGCAATAATAATAATAAGGAGGAGGAAGGATATGATCACCTCTTTTGGAAAGAACCAAAATGTTTTTTCTTTAGCAGTTGAGCTTTGCAATTTGCTTTTCAAAAAACGCGACCTGTATGTCATTAAAAGCGGCCTCTTTATTCATCAACTTTACATTCGGGAATTTGGTACCATCTTGAGAGGTAACTGGGTAAATGATGTGAAGCTTTGAGCCTGTTTGATGGTAAAAGAACGTGACATTATTGATCACTTTCCTGAACTCATAATGGATTACATCTATGGATTGATCATTCAGCATCACCCCGTTAAACCACGTAAACTTTTTACGGCTCCAGTGAAAATACAAAATCGTGGCTAAAATAATGACCGGGCCAGACATGAATGCGGCAACATGATGGCCGAAATAGTTGTTTAAGGCCTGAGCATTCGATGCAAGTTTGGGATTAGCATTATGTGCTGCCATTTGGCACAAAAACAGGAAGCTAAAAATCCAAAAAACCATGCAAAGAGGTAGAAATGCGACACGCATGTTGCCACATTTTAAATGAACAGTTGGTTCACTGTCTTCCGCAATGAAAGTGGATTGGTTATAGATCATGTATATTATATTAAACCATTAGTTATGTTTCACCTAAAGGTTTGTTTGAAATTGTAGTTACAAGACAGCACCTAATTCAGAGGTTCACTTTTTTCATTTACATACCAATCCAACCGTTCCGTTAAGATCCATTCTTTACCAAACTGAGTTGATCTTTTTAAAGCGATAAGTTCTGTAGTCAGACTTTTTCGTGATCCTATTTCGCTAAGAAAATAGGTTAAACCCTCTTTTTTGTTTTCCCATACTCGGTTGGTTTTCTTGTATCCTTGCCCGGCTTAACTTCGTTTCCATCCACATCAATTTCCACTGATCCTTTAGGAAGATGAGTTTGCTTGAAAGTCATTGTGCCGGCTTTCGCTAACAAGCCAATAAGTACATCCGTTTGTTGCTGATCGTAAAGCGTTAGCGCATAACACGCCAGTACACCTTTATCCTCGCTGTAATGGAATAGTACATGATTCTTATTTTTTCCATAGGTACCCGAGAATCCGGTGCCTTTAAAACTCAGCATTTTAGGGTCACCGCTCCTAAATACTTCGTAATTCAGCAGGGTTAAATCCAGGGAATCTTTGGTCTCTTTTTTAATTCCTTGCGCTTTCATTAATTCCGGTAAATTTTCCTAGAATAATAGTTTCGACAAATCAAACGGTCCGGTATAATTTACAATTGGCTTTTCAAGATTTTTTCGATGATGCTGGCCTTGTGGGCCTTGTCCGCAAGCAGTTATTAACAATAGGAGAGGTAAACTAATCAACGTAATTTTTAGTGTGGCCATTGTTATGAGCTGGTTTAAATAGGTTTAAAATTTCTGCGGGGGAGAGGTCCAATTTTCGCAACATCCCCAGTTCATGCCGGACAAAGGTGGTAGCAAGGTCTATTTCCCGGTTTTTACCCGTTTCCAATACATGTTCTTGCCATTTTAGCAATAAGCGGTCGTTAGAGGTAAAACTGGTGATCTTATCGGTAATCTGTCGGTCTTCTATATTCAGATAAGATCGAATATAACTAATGCGGCCCCCTTTGTAACTGACCTGCTTACGGAAACGAATCATTTTGCCGTCAGCAGCGCTAACGGAGAGCAGTTTCTTGTTTTTATTATATCGGTACGCACATTCCCATTTATCATTGCGGTCGGCCTGGCTACGTTGAGTTACTCTCCGGGCATGTTGTATCTGTTGGCTCACCTGGGGCGTATATCCTATTAGTGGAAGGGCATCTTCAATCGGGTAATCACCCATCGCGTCTGCCAGTAAACCTAAAGGGACATGACCGAATGCTTTAAGGAAACTTCCTGTTTTAATAAGGCGTAGTAAGCAGGATAAAGGACGTAACGATCTTTCGAGTTGATCAGGACGGTATGTTCTAGGTCTTTAAAATCGATCCTTAAACTATCCGGCTTAACTTGGCCGCTGAATATGGGTAACGGGTATAGATAAAGACCATGCGTTCCGGCGCTGATATGGTAGGCGGTTGCGGTCGAAACAACACCCTCCGAAACCGTGTAAACCAAAAGTAGGGACCCGGAAATATTTCGACAATAAAGTAACTTGCTGGTATCACGTGTCGAGCTATCGGAAGTGATTCGGGTCAATGCCACGCCATAATAAGTATCAGGTATTTGGGCGTGGCTTACACTGATCATGCAAATTGATAGTAATAATATACAATAGGTTTTAATCATGATGTATATTAATAACCACCCGGTACGGCATTAGTTTTACAGATTAATATTCAAACAATTGCCGCAGAAGTATCCTTTTACAATTATGAAGTATCTCATTCTGCTGTTGCTGATCCCGGTTGGCACCTTCGGCCAGCAACCGGATACGGCCCGGCTTTACTTAACTTTAAATAACCAGTTGACTACACATCGCAACGGTCTGGAATGTAAGTTCAATAATAAATTATCCAAAAGCTATGTGCTTACCTATGATTGCTACAACACTAGGCACCAACTCGTAAAACAACTCAACAGAAAACCACGCCTTTACGACAATACTTATTCAGCCTTGACTCAGCCATATTTTAAGATGATGCCGAATAGTATCACCGATACTTATCTCATTGGTGATTTAAAGAACGGAAAGCCATATAATGGTTTCTTTATTTATCCGGGGACCAACATCTGGCTCATCTTTGATTTCTATCAGAACGGGAAACGCTTATTCCAGGTTTTTAATGACCTGCTTCCTGCCAGTAGGGTAAAAGATACAGAGAACAGCTTTACGGCAATAAGCAAGAAAAATACGTTTGTTAACGGCCGCCTGCAAAGTGGCATTGAGGTTACACCGGTAACCGTAAAAAAGGGAATAGTAGATATTATACGGGAAGTGGATCAATATCAAACTGTTGGTTATATCTTGACAATGTACAGCAATAACAATCCGGAAAACCTGGAGATCAAACCGGTAAATTCGGGCTATCAATTAGCTTGTATGGGTAAAAACAGCATCGATATAACTTACAGTAAAATTGGTAAAAAAATAGTTTTTTACGATTGGAAAGGTCGCAAGGTATCTAAAACTAAACATCCGGATAATGAGATTTATAGTGTAGCGCTGGAAAAACTAGCCGAGGTTCTGAAATTTAAATCGGTTGATGCCGACGCGTTAAAACGGTTTGTCAGAGAACAGTGGTGACTTTATCACACCCTAAGTTAAATGATCAATATTTTACAACACTTGTGATTTAACTTTTCACTTTCACCATCCGAATGTATTTTTGATAACATGACGCTAGCTTTACGTAGTGATTCATCGAATTACCAGTGTTTTGAATCAGGATTTCCTCATTCTGCAGGATGGCATCTATTCCAATGGGTGTTTTAATTTTTGGCGGATCTTCTTCTTCTTTTAAAGTCGATATATCCCCTTCGTTCGAAGCCCATTTAATGCCTTTGAATAATAGATTCACTTCATTTGGATTTTCGCCTTTAGTTATTTTAAGTATACCGCTATAAATTTTATTATAAGTTGTAAGTCGATATATATAGCCAGTTCTAGATTTTATGAGCCTGACAGATATCTCGCAATTGTCAGAAGAATTATCTGTAGGCTCGGTTTTATACAAGCCTTCAATTATCATACTGACAGGCTTATAATTAAATTTACGACCATAATCTGCCTTAACTGGTGAATAGCTGATGTTATATGCTGTTTTTTCGTGTGGCATCATCAACGAGGATTGCGCCTGTTGATGCAAAAACAGCAATGCAAAGAACAGGATGATTGGTTTGCTTATCCTATGTTGAAACGATTGCAAAAATTTCGATGCGAACATTTTCAATGTAGCCGGGTTAAATTGTATTCGTAGCATCAATTATTATAGGTTATTCAATTCTTATGAATCAGAAATTATTAATTGTTTTTTCGCTATTACTATCGGCATGCGGTTTTACACCTCAAAAAGTTGATCTCAACCATTTAATATTTAACGAAAATCCGGAGGTTTTGTTGAAGTCAATTGTACATGAAAAGATCCCGCGAGATGGAGGGCTTATTGATTATCGTGTAAAAAATACAACTGATTGCCTTTTTGAGGGTACTAATATGGAAGAAGAAGTGCGCATAACAGGGGCGGGCGGTGCGATTACTTCATATTATGCGGGTACGCAACTAACCGCTACAACAAAGAAAGTGTTGAAGACTCTTTTAGCCAAATACCATCAGCCAACCAAAAAAATTACTGACAATGGCGATACGCGCGCGTATTATTGGATCACGCCTGAAGTCTATATCCGGTTCATGTCCGGCGAAACTTTTTCTCCAACCTTAGGCCGGCAGAATTTTAGTTTTATTGAGATGGCGTCGATGAAATCAATTAATGCAAAATTAGATCCTGAAATTAACCGTCTTTATATGTTAGTATCAGAGACTAAATAAAATTTGTTGTTGGCTAGAGTAACCTCTAACAACAATTAAAAAACGAACCTATTGCTTCAATCAGATAGAAATAGGGACTGCTGAGCAATCTAGAAAGTACCCCGATTCGACTTTAAGATCATAAACCTTACCGTTGCTGCTGCTATAGCGGCTGTAGGTATAATCTTGCGACTGGCCTATATCAGAAAGCCCTTGTTGCGGATAAAACCTATATGCTCTCCTGCAAAATATGGCTATAACAGGGATAAAAGTTATTAGCAGCAGGTAACAGGCTATTTTAAAATGCTTTCATACATGAAATTTTCAACGGATATCACCAAACCAAATTCCATACAGCATCAAAGCAGAACCAAGGAACCAGATCAAAGTAGCAACCTGCTTTAACCGGGTATGATGATCAATGAAGAATTTAATGGGTTGCCTGCCTATATTACCGGCATTGTTTTTTTGGTGAAAAGTTATGATCGCATCTACCATATAAAAGAAGAACTGGTTGGCAAAATTGATTATAGCGATCACGATCAGCGACATCATGCCCGAAATTAATGCCTGGCTGGTAATGTAGTTCATAGGAATATGCAGGACCTTACCTACAAAGCCAATTCCGAAGAATAAAATGATGATAACAGGTATCATAACCGAAAAAGCTTTTAGAAGGACCGGACGTTCATATTTTTTTGACAGAAAAAACAATAAATAACCGTTTAAGCAGATCAATATTGCCAATATTAAATACCTCATTTGCTCAATTTTGCTGTTCGAATACCACCGCTTTTTTCATTTTTCCATCCCAGTAAATTGCTTTGATCTGCAGCGGACAATCCGGCTCATTTATTTTTTTCAGCACCATCCACGATCCTTTGTTATCCTTAAATCTGTCGGTTCCTTTAACAAAATTAAGTTGCAGAATATATATGAATTACCTTTCAGGAAGAGTGAACCAAAAGGATGATCCTTGTCCCAGAACACTTTCAACTCCAATTTTTCCTCCGTGCCTCTTAATGATTTCAGAACAAACATAAAGACCCATTCCAAGTCCAGACTGGCTGTGCTGTCCATTATCCACCTTTTTAAAGCGTTCAAAGATAGAAGCGATATTTTTTTCGGCAATTCCTATGCCTTTATCTGTTACAGATATTTTAATAAAACTATTAATTTGTTCAACTCCGATAATTATATTTTTAGATTTGGGAGCGAATTTTATCGCATTATTTAGTAGATTGATCATTACTTGGTCAATCTTATGTTGGTCAGCACAAATTTTCAACGTCATATCTCCGGCCTTCTCTACGATATGTGTGCCGTTCATCGAAATGTGATTACAACAGCCGTCTATTACCTCTAAGAATGAAAAAACTGTTTTATTAAGAGCAAGTTCCTCATTTGGTAATACGGTTGTTATCAATAAATCGTCAACGAGTGAGCCGAGCTTTTTCGTATGACGCTCCGCATTTTGAGCTAATTCAATAAGCCGTTCATCTTCAATTTGTTTTTCCTTAATGATGCGATTTATTAATTGGAGCGTTGCCCGCAGACTTGTAATCGGTGTTCTTAATTCATGGCTGGCAAGATTCGTAAATTCATCTTTTTGCTTTTGTAATTTTAATTCTAACTCTAATGATATTTCCTTTTGCTTTCGCACGGTGATATCATTCTGTATACCAATGTAATGAGTTACAATTTCATTATGATTTTTAATCGGCGCAATGTAAAGCTCATTATAAAACAAGGTGCCGTCCTTACGGTAATTTGCCAGTTCAACATGGCATTCGATACCTGCTGACAATGCTTCCTGCAATTTAAATCTGCCAATTTGCTCCCGATTTTCTCCCTGCAAAAACCTACAGTTCCTGCCTAGTATTTCTTCTTGACTGAAGCCGGTCATTTCTTCAAAGGCGCTGTTACAAAAGATTATTGGGTTATCAGTCTGCAACCAATCTGTTATTACAATGCCACTTATAGACGCACTCAAAGCCGCGATTAATAACTGGCCCTGCCCCTCTATTCCGTTTATCAGTGATGTATTTTTATCATCCATATCCATCCTTTCAAATGATTGATACAGATATATACAACGGCAAGATTATTTTGTGATAATAAATTAATTATTAATTACAAAAAAGTTAGATTTTGTGCACTCAGACGTTATGAGGATCGTTCATGGGATTCTCTGCCTGTTTATACAGTGCAGCCTCCACCAGCAGCTAATTTAGCTGTAACGGCGGCCAGGATTATATTTTCCGGGTTAAGAAACAGGATGCCAATGAAATTGTCTTTGAACGGGTACCCATAGCCAAAGGAGTATCGGATATCGGCTTAACAGAGATCACCCCAGTAAAGGAATTGAAGGAAGGCTCGAAGATCGTAGTGAAAAAGACTTTCTTCGTGTTGGCTAAAATGGTAAATACAGGCGAAGACGAATAATATAACCTATGAAAAAGCAAACCCAACATACAGTCAAAAAGGTAAAAAAACAACCCAGCATTGATTTATCCACTACAAAAGATAAAGAGGAGAAACACGATCATGAGCATGAAGGAAACGAAGCTGGTCACGATCACGAGCATGGAGGCATTTTCGGCAAGAACACGGAACTCATATTTGCGGCGCTTTCTGGTGTCTTCCTTACGTTAGGCTTTAGCTTATCAATCGTACACGCGCTGCCCCCCCTCACCAGTACGATATTATACGGTATCGGTTATTTCTTTGGCGGATTTTATACCACTAAAGAAGCTTACGAAGCGATCAGCAAGGGACAGTTTGAGATCGACTTTTTGATGCTGGTTGCCGCTGTGGGGGCGGCATTTTTGGGACAATGGGCTGAAGGTGCTTTATTGTTATTCCTGTTCAGTTTCGGCTATTCGCTGGAACATTATGCCATGGGAAAAGCTACCAAATCTATTGCGGCACTGGCAGACCTGGCGCCTAAAACAGCCATAGTCCGCCGGGATGGTAAAGAAACAGAAGTACCGATCGAAGAATTGGTTTTAGGCGATATCATCATTATCAAACCAAACAGCAAGATCTCTGCCGACGGTGCCGTGATCAAAGGAGAAAGCAGTGTTAACCAGGCACCGATCACGGGTGAAAGTGTGCCGGTTGATAAATCACCGGTTGCCGATCCGGACAAAGACCATGATGATAAAACACTCAAAGCCGAAAATAAAGTATTTGCCGGAACGATCAACGGTAGCCAGGTACTGGAAGTAAAGGTGACTAAACTGGCCGCTGATTCAACCTTATCAAGGTTAGTTAAACTGGTGAACGATACGGAAGCACAAAAATCGCCCACGCAGTTGTTCACCGATAAACTTCAAAAATATTATGTGCCGGGTGTACTGATACTGGTCGGGCTATTATTACTGGCCTTTCTCGTGATTGATGAACCCTTCAGCAAAAGCTTTTACCGGGCAATGGCCGTATTGGTGGCTGCCAGTCCCTGCGCTTTGGCCATTTCTACACCAAGCGCGGTTTTAAGCGCCATCGCCCGTGCGGCGCGAAGCGGTGTACTGATTAAAGGCGGCGGGCCATTGGAAGAATTAGGCGGGCTGACTGCTATCGCTTTTGATAAAACCGGCACGCTTACTGAAGGAAAACCACAGCTAACGGGCGTGGTGGCATTAGCCAAACTATCCGAAGATGAGGTTTTGGAGATCGCAATCGCTGTTGAAAAATTAAGCGATCACCCATTAGCTGCGGCAATTGTCAAAGGCGGTTTGGAACGATTAAAGCAGAAGGATATTCCGTCAGCCAAGAACCTGCAAGCGGTTACCGGGCATGGGGTCAAAGCAACCGTTGGTAGTAAGAAGATCATTATCGGTAATCGCAGTTTATTTAAAAAACTTTCCGATGAGGTGCATGCCCAGGTTGAAAAACTGGAAAAAGAAGGCAATACCACCATGCTTGTCGAGCAGGATGGCGAAATTATTGGTTTGATCTCCCTAATGGATGTACCGCGAAAAGAAGCGAAGAAAACCTTACAGGAACTGAAAGACCTGGGAATTAAACGAATGATCATGCTGACCGGTGATAATCAACAGGTAGCGGAGGCCGTCGCTAAACAAATAGGCATCACCGATGCGATGGGCGGTCTGCTTCCCGAAGAAAAGGTTAAAGCAGTACAGGATCTGATCAAAAAAGAAAAGAAGGTCGCCATGATCGGTGACGGTGTAAATGATGCCCCTGCTATGGAAAAAAGCACTGTAGGTATCGCAATGGGTGCAGCAGGCTCTGATGTAGCTTTAGAAACGGCAGATGTTGCTTTAATGGCTGACCGGCTGGATAACCTGCCATTCGCTATAGGTTTAAGCCGTCAGTCCCGCCGGATCATTAAACAAAACTTGGTGATCAGTTTAGGGATGGTAGCTGTTTTGATACCCTTAACTATCTTAGGTATTTCCGGAATTGGCCCGGCCGTTGTTGGACATGAGGGGTCAACCCTAGTAGTCGTGTTTAACGGATTGCGGTTGCTGGTTTATCAATACTCTCGCAAATAAATAGAAAGGTGTAAGACCTTAATAACGCTATTTTGGGCAGGATTTTCATGTTTCTTGGGTGCGCTATATAAGCTTACAAATAGCTAACTGATTCAGTTAAAATCGAAGAACAGGAGCTTTATTTTAATGGTGGAATGATCGGAAATATATTGATCGAAGCCAGCAATTTTCGTTGTACTTAATTCAATGACTTCCTTATTCCTAGTATCTTTAATAAGTAATTTATTTATACAATCTACATTATTTATTGTCGATCCTTCTAATAAGATAGTGATCACACGCCATAGCATTACAATTTTCATAGATCCTGAATACTCTCTTAACTTCAAGGGTGCCTAATTTTACATAAACCTCCGCTTTTAAAAATGCGGGGGTTGTACTGTTTGCCGGTATACTATCAACTTTAAAGCTACCGTGAGTCGTTTACCTGCACCCGGGAAATAATTATCGGCATTGCTGCCAGCCAACTCCCACTTTCGCCCCGTGGTTTTATCCGTTAAAGAGATGCTTCGTATAGCTCCCTCATCCCATTTATAACTGCGGCTGAGGCAATTATTCTCCAGAGTAAGGGTTCCATCTTTTAGCGTTGCTTTACAATCACTCAGTTGCCCTGAAAGCGTTTGGCAAAATGCAGACACAGTCATGAAAATTAAATTGAACGCCAAAAGGAAATGTTTTTTCATAAGTAAACTTCAATGACGGATGGTGACCAAACTATTATTTAGTTGAAGCCCATCAATTAATGGGGGTTTTTACTGAAGATATTGCAGACAAAGATGAAAACGAACGTTTGCTAAACTGTTTTAACTCTATTCTCCCATCCGGTTTCTTTCAATGCCGGGTCGTTTTCTTTCACTAAAAAATCGACTGCGGCGGTTTCCACAGTTTCCCACTCAAGTATCGCACTATCCGGCACAATTTTTACAGGCGTTTTCCATGATGTAGAGGTTTCGCTGTAGGCGAGGTTAGACTGCGAACTATAGCAGGAAATGATGGACCAGCGGGGATGGTCTGACAAGTTTGCCTCCGAGCGGTGAAGCAAATTGCTATGGAATATAAGTGCATCTCCTGGCTCCAGTGCGCAATAAACCAATTCCATTGTTTTTAACGCGTTTTCTACCATCACCATATCGGCCCCTACCTGTTCGCCTGAAAAACCATGATTCACCCTGCCTAATTTATGAGAACCTTTAATAACCTGTAGCCCGCCATTAGCTTTATTAGCCGGGGTTAGCGCTATCATCACGCTGATCAACTGATCAGGAAACATAAACTGGTTTTTGTACCAGTAACCATAATCCTGGTGCCATTCCCATGCCCCGCCAACCTTGGGTTCTTTTTGCATCAATTTAGAATGAAAGTGGCATACCGGGGCTGTGCTATCTAATAAAGCGGTAACTGATTTCACCATTTTTTCGCTTCGCGTTAAATATCCAAATACATTATCGCCGGGCGTAAACCATAACGAAAGCTTTGTCTTCTTGCCGGTCTGGTCGTTCAGGTCGAGCGCGTTTTTTTTCATGGCATCATCCTGTAGAGCTGTCTGGTACAACTTTTCAGCTTCGGGCCGGCTGCAAAAGCTTTTTATTACGATATAGCCATCCCGATTGTAGGCAGCTATTTGTTCGGTGGTTAATTGACGATCTGACATAATTTGAGTTATTATTAAGCAAACTTACTTGCTAAAGCAAAAAGCATCCACAACAAGGTATGCTAAAATTGATACTTTCCTAACATTGTATTTTTTTCCTATCATTACAAAAAATTTAAAATGAAACCCGTACTCGAATATTTGCCAAGGGAGGAAGAAGAATCGTTCGTCGTAAAATATTTCGACTATGATTATTATCCTACGCCCTGGCATTACCACCCCGAATATGAACTTGTGCTGGTAACCGAAAGTACGGGCAAGCGTTTTATAGGGGATAATATCAAAAGCTTTAGCCCGGGCGACCTCGCTTTGATTGGCCCGAATGTGCCTCATTTGTACCGCAACGACCCACCCTATTATCAGCCCCAATCCGGTTTAAGGGCAAGCTCTATTGTTATCCACTTCCTGGCAAGTTCCATAGGCGACGACTTTTTGGCTTTGCCAGCCTGTAGAAAGATAAGGGAACTTTTAAGCAGGTCGGCGATGGGGCTTGATATAAAAGGCAGGGCAAACGCCATAGTGGCCGAACAGATGCATCAACTACTCGAACTAAAAGGCGTTCCGCGGCTCTTAAAGCTCCTCGATATTTTACATACGCTGGCTGAGACAAAGGACAAGAGGAACATCTCCAATCAGCCTGTTAAAGGCGAGAACGACAAGGAATCTGAAAGGCTGAGCAAGGTATTTGAATACGTGATGAAAAATTTCCTGTCGGAGATTAGCGTCACAGAAGTAGCAGGTTTGGTACACATGGCCGAAAATTCATTTTCGCGGTATTTTAGTCAGCGCACCCGCAAAACGTTTTCAGCCTTCGTAAACGAAGTTAGGCTTAGCCATGCCTCTAGGCTACTGGTTGATACCGACAAAAGTGTTTCGGAAATATGTTTTGGATCGGGGTTTAACAACTTATCCAACTTTAACCGGCAATTTAAAGAGCTTTATGGATTGAGCCCTTTAGCTTACAAAAACCAGTATTTTATTAAACCCTAAATAATTAAAAGATAGCCAATCTATGAAAATCCATTTTTTTTGCCCACGCTGGGGTTCGGAGAACTTACCATGGGATGTTTTTTTTAAAAAAGTAAAAGATGCCGGTTACGATGGCGTTGAAATGGGATTTCCGCCAGCGTTAACCAGCGAAGAGAAATCGATCATTCAAACGGGACTAAAACTATATAACTTATTATTCATAGGGCAGCACTGGCAAACTGTGGATGCGGATTTTCAAACGCATATTAAGGTTTACGAAAAAAACTTACTGAGCCTGGTTTCAGGCGATCCGCTGTTTATTAACTCGCAAACAGGCAAAGATCATTTTACAATGGATCAAAACCTCGAGTTAATCGAACGGGCAAAGGAGGTCAGCATTCGGGCCGGTATACCTATCATACACGAAACACATCGCGGTAAATGGAGTTTCGCGGCCCATATTACAAAAACCTACCTCCAACAAAACCCGGAAATCAGGATCACCCTGGATATTTCACATTGGTGCAATGTGGCGGAAACCTATCTGGAAGACCAGCCGGAAGCCGTTGAACTGGCCATAAACCATACGGATCATCTCCATGCGCGTATCGGGCACACCGAAGGGCCGCAGGTCCCCGACCCGAGAGATCCACTTTGGGCCGTTGCTCTGCAACACCATTTGGGCTGGTGGGATCGCGTGATTAAACTAAAGCGCCAACAAGGGGCTTCTGATTTTACAATCACCCCGGAATTCGGAGCACCTCCTTACACTACGCTTTTGCCCGGTTCGCATCAGCCGATAGCCAGCCAGTGGGATATCAACGTGCACATGATGGAAATTCTAAGAAAACGGTATCCTACTATTGATGAACGTTAATGTTAGAAAAGTATCATTTCAGAACAGCTACAAGGTAGTTTACTTCAAATAAATGCAGCTATTTTGAATTGTTAAATCAACTAAATCTCTCTCTCAGATTTCCTACGTACAATTTGCCAATATTTTGGCAAGCTGTACGGAAACCTGATGATTGACCTGAATTATTCTAAAAGTTTATGAGAATAGCAATACTTGGATCGGGATTCATTGCCCGATTTTATGCGGATACCCTCGCTGGGCAGCGTAGAAAAGACACGCTGCACGTTGTTTACTCGCGCACTAAAGCCAATGCCGAAAAATTTGCGGGCGATTATGATGTGCCCCATTTTTTTACGGATATGGCAGAAGCGGTTAACCACCCCGAAGTTGATGTGGTGATCATTGCGCTTGCCAACCACCTTCATTTTGCCGCGATTGAAGCATGTGCTAAAGCCCGTAAGCATGTTTTATGCACCAAGCCATTGGGCCGCACCGGCGAAGAAGCCAAATTAATGATGGAATTGGTAGAAAAAGCCGGAATTATGGGTGGCTATCTTGAGGACCTCTGCTACACCCCTAAGTTTTTAAAATCACTGGCAAGCGTAAAGAACAATAGCATTGGCCGCGTGTTGTGGGCAAAATCAAGAGAAGCCCATCCCGGCCCGCACAGCGACTGGTTTTGGGATAAGGAAAAATCGGGAGGTGGGGCTATTATTGATCTGGGCTGCCATTGTATGGAGATTGCCAGAAATTTTATTGGTAAAGGCGTTAAACCTGTTGAGGTAATGTGCTGGGCCGCAACCCAGGTGCACCCCATAGCCGCCGAAGACCATGCCATCGGATTAGTAAAATACGCAAATGGCGCAATAGGCCAGTTTGAAGTGAGTTGGTGCTTTCGCGGAGGGATGGACTTAAGGGACGAAGTAATGGGAACAGAAGGTACAATTTGGCTCAATAGCTTTTTACGTACCGGGTTTGAGATGTTCAGCACTGGCAAGGGAGCTGGTTATGTAGCCGAAAAAGCCGAATCGAACAGCGGTTGGCTTTTCCCGGTAGGCGATGAGGTGCATGAGTTGGGTTATAGCCACATGTTTACTGATATGTTTGACGCCATTGAAAACCACCGGGAACCTTCAGAAACATTTTACGATGGGTATGTAGTTAACTGCCTGATTGATGCAGCCTACAAATCTGCAGCATCGGGTACCTGGGTACCTGTTGATTTGCCCGTGTGGCGTGGTACTGAAGCAGAAGCACATTCGATAAGTTACCACGATTATGACGAGCATCATTACCTGATCAAGGAAGAGATATTACCCGACGGAAACATCAGCCGTATTCTCAAGGATAAGGCAACAGGGGTTGTCAGCAAAGTCAGCATTATCAGCTCAAACGTTTAATCTCCTTTTGCTAAACGGCTTTAGGCCTCTCATCAAATCATTAACAAAGCTATATGAATCAATCACGCCGCCGCTTTATTATAGACTCATCAGCCTTGCTGGCTGGTGCGGCATTAACAAAAACCGTAGTGGCCGGTAACTTCAATAAAACCGTGCCGGTTAGCGGCCACCTTTGGATATACGCCAGCAAGTATCCGCCCGAAAGCGGTTACGATTGCACGCCGGTACTCGAAACAATTTTCAGCGATTTCAAATATGCCGGCATAGATGGTTTGGAATTGATGGAGGCTATCTTAAGGCACGATGACGCCGTACAAAAATTGCTCGACCTAAGTGGCAAATACGGCGTGCCGGTAACTGGCAGCAGCTATGGCGCAGATATGTGGAATAAAAGCAAATACGCCCAAATACTGGACGATGTAAATCTGATTACCCAGAGATTGCACCAGGCCGGCGGCAAAACCTTCGGCATATCAGTGGGTGATGCGCGCCATAAAAAAACCGAAGACGAATTGGATGCCCAGGCCGAAGTTTTAAAAGAAATATGGAAGATTTGTGATAAAAACAAAATACAACCAAACCTGCATAACCATACCTATGAGGTTGAAAATAACATGCATGATTTAAAAAGTACCATGGCACGTATTCCCGGTATAGAACTGGGCCCAGACCTGAACTGGTTGGTGAGGGCAGGCATTGACCCTGTTAATTTTATTAATACTTACGGCCATCAAATGGTGTATATGCATATCCGCGATCAGAAAGCTGATGGTAAATGGACGGAAGCGGTTGGAGATGGAACGATCAATTTCAAGGCCATCGCCGCGGCGTTAAAAAAGGTGGACTTCAAAGGCAGGGCCGCTATTGAACTGGCTTTCGACGCACCGCCCGTTAACCCAATAAAAGATGACTGGAAGAAAAGCAGGCTGTATGTAAGAGACACTTTTGGTTGGTAACTGGTAATTATTTAAAGAAATTGGTCAATAATAGCATGCCGAACATTAATACAAAAGGCACCGAACAACATACCTTTGACGCCATAGTTGTCGGCTCTGGCATGAGTGGCGGATGGGCTGCAAAGGAACTTTGCGAAAAAGGCCTTAAAACGCTGGTTTTAGAGCGTGGCAGGAATATCGAACACATCAAAGACTATCCTACCGCCACCATGGCACCTTGGGAATTTGAGCATCACAACAATCTTACGCTAAAGGATAAAGAAGAAAACCCCATTGTTTCCAGGTGCTACGCTTATACCGAAGCAACCAGACATTTTTTTGTGAAAGACAAGGAGCACCCTTACTTCCAAGTAAAACCATTTGACTGGATAAAAGCCTACCAGGTAGGTGGGAAATCTTTGTTGTGGGGCAGGTGGACACAACGCTGGAGCGACCTCGACTTTGAAGCTAATTTAAAAGATGGTATAGCGATTGACTGGCCCATCAGGTATAAAGATTTAGCACCCTGGTATTCCTATGTCGAAAAATTCGTCGGCATTAGCGGCAATCGCGACGGTATCCCGCACTTGCCCGACGGAGAATTTCAGCCGCCCATGGAAATGAATGCAATAGAAAAACATTTTAAGCAAGCTGTTGAAACGCGCTTTCCGCAAAGGCATGTTATTATCTCAAGAACGGCGAACCTTACAAAAGGGCTAAAGGGAAGAGGGCCCTGCCAGTATCGCGATATGTGTTTTAGGGGTTGCCCGTTTGCGGGCTATTTCAGCAGCGTATCAGCTACTTTGCCGGCTGCAAAAGCCAGCGGAAATTTGATTTTGAGGCCTTTCTCTGTGGTGCATTCTATCATTTACGATGAGAAACTGCAAAAAGCAACCGGTGTAAGGGTAATAGATGCCAATACGCATCAAATGTCCGAGTATTTTGCGAAGATCATATTTGTAAACGCAGGAACACTAAATACAACTTTGATACTGAAAAATTCAATATCTACTTCATTTCCAAACGGATTGGGAAACCGTAGCGGCGTATTGGGACATTTCCTGATGGATCATAATTACCGGGGCAGTGTAACTGCCGAATATGAAGGCTTGCAAGATAAATATACTTATGGCAGAAGGCCTACCGGTATATACGTACCGCGCTTTACCAACCTAAACGGTGATAGGCGCACGGAATATATCCGTGGCTTTGCCTTTGCTGGCAGCGGTTCCAGGGTAACCGGGAATGTGCAGGAACAAAGTATCGGGGCGGGTTATAAAGAGGCGCTCACAGAACCGGGAAACTGGCAGATGCATATGGTGGGCATGGGCGAATGTTTACCCTATCATGATAATAAAGTAACGCTTAGCAAAGACAAGCACGATTCATGGGGCATGCCCCTATTGGAAATAGACTGCTCTTATAAAGAAAACGAGCTTAAAATGCTGGAAGATATATTAAGTAACGGACAGGAAATGCTTACAACAGCCGGATTTAAAAACATAACGGTCAAAGATTCTGAACAGGCGCCAGGATTAGGCATACATGAAATGGGAACGGCCCGCATGGGCAAAGACTTAAACACCTCTGTACTAAATGAGCATAACCAGGTTTGGGGCGCGCCAAATGTTTTTGTTACCGATGGGGCATGTATGACATCAACCGCATGCCAAAACCCTTCATTAACTTATATGGCTTTAACGGCCCGTGCAGTTGATTTTGCGATAGCGGAATTAAAAAGAAACAACCTATAATTATGCGCTTAATTGTGTTAACGGCTTGCATAACTACTGCTAAAACCCATTTGCGAGTCAGCTTTATCATGGAAACGTTTTAACGATGTTAAGCTGTTAACCGTTACATCAAGCATGTGATCGAATCGTTCACATAATTTAAATGCTAAAAAATGGTATTGGGGCGAAATTCTCAAGACATTTATAAAGTGGTTTTAGATGCACAATGGCTTAAAAAATAGTACTAATAATATGCTCTCCGTAATTCGCAGTTCGACACATTAGATGCTTGGGAGAAAATCAAATGGGCAAATCATATAATTTGAATTCATCCCGTTTTGTAGGGTGCATTCCAGCAATTATGAAAGGATTTATTGATAGACTTTTTTTGGATGGAATGGCCTTTCAGTATAGAACAATCTCGATTTTCTGGAACAAGTTTTTGAAAGGCAAAACCGCTCATATCATTACTATACTGGATCAACCAAGTTGTTAATATTGGTTGTTTCATGGCCGACCAAGTGTAAATTAGCTTAAAAAATCAACATTTCAATTTTGTGGGAATCATCCTGTTAAAGTTTCATATTTTGGAATTATTAAAAACTCGAAGACTTGACCAGATTAAAATGGGTTTCAGAAGTTGAAAATTTCGCAGACACCAACGATAATGATAGAATCAGCTTCCCCCCGGTGTATATTCGCCGTTCCTTATTGTAACACTTCGATTGTATCTCATTTAAATTTGCAATCGGTTTAATAAACATCAAATATCCTATAATAACAAACTCCCTTCCATTACAATAACCGAGGAACCGCTTACCCAGATTCCATCATCAACTACCTTAACCCGAACGGTGGATGGCTGATTAACGAATATACCTTGCACAATATAATAGTCGCTGTCTTTTTCGATATAGCCCAGCTTTTCGAGGTAACCGGCTAAGGGGCCTGCTGCTGTTCCTGTAGCAGGATCCTCGTCAATCCCAATACTTGGGTTAAAAAACCGGGCCTGTGCCATATAATCTTTATTTGGTTGTTCGGTAGTAAACATATAACAGCCTTCAAATCCAAAATTTGCCGCAGCCTCTTTTAAAAGCCGCTTATTTAATATCGCCCTTTTTAAGGCTTCTTGATTGCAGACCGGTACCATCAGATGCCCAACTTCTGTTTTTACCGTTTTAATTTGCCAGTCGTTCAATTGGAGATCAGTTGTATTCAAACCGATTGCTTCTGCAATCACCTCAATTGGCGCAGTGCCTATTATTTGTGCTTGTCGCTGTTTCATACCAACATAGGGCAGGCCATTTTTTTCCGTAATTTGCAGCGGTATCTTTTCCCCCGCCATAAGTACCCACTCAACTCCCTCCTGTCCATTGAAGATATTCCATTTTTTAAGCAGTGCCAGGCATACAGCACCCAAAAGGTTATGGCCCGCGCCAGTTATCTCATATTTCGCCGGAGTGAAAGACCGCACCTTTAATGCGTTAACCACTGTGTCATGGCTTATAAAAGAAGTCTCTGAATAACCGAATTCGCGGGCGATATCGTAATATTGATCCAATTCCAGTTCTTCATTTGTATATACCACTGACAACTGATTTCCTTTAAATTTTTCGTCGGTAAATACATCAAGTATATAGTAATCTAATTTTTTCATTTTCTTTTATTTAAAGAATGCTCAAAATTAGAACCTTATAATTTATTTTTGTTATTAGTTAACAAAAGGTTACCGGTTACCTTTTGTTAACCAACTAATTATTTATGGAAAGATCAGACAAACAGCAGCCGACCTGCGAACAGGAATTAGCGGCCATAAGGGATAGCCTTGAAGTATTGGGTGGTAAATGGAAGTTGCGGATCATGCGGCAGCTCAACAATCATATTGACGAAAAAAATACGTTCAAAAAAATTCAACGGGAGGTAGAAGGTATATCAGCAAAAATGTTGTCAAAGGAACTTCATGAACTGGAAATCAACCTGCTTGTCACCCGAACAGTTATGAGTACCAGGCCTGTTACAGTTAATTATGCCATTACGGAGTATGGCTTGAGCGTTTTCCCGGTAACAGAAACGCTGGTGGACTGGGGCCTAAACCATCGGCAGAAGATAAAATAATTCACTAACGTTAAGTAATAAATTACAAGCACGTTATATTTAGATGTCGCTTCAAAAATTGACCGGATATTTTTAACTCAATTACTGAAATTCACTATAGTAATTTACCTATTAAATTGATCCAGCAGCGTAATTCCTTTTAATTGACGATTGGGTTTGCTTTGGGCGCTGTTTGGATACATCAAGTTGGCCAAAAAAATGAATATATTGAATAAATTTCGGTACGATTTAACTAAAATTTGCATTCTTTTTTTGCTTACTTGCCAGTCATTACAAACCAAGTTAGATCCAAATGATGAACCAAAAAATCAAAAAATGTGGCCTTTTAGCTCTTCTAATATTTAACGGACTTGTTTCTCATAGCCAATTAAAAAGTAAGATAAAGAGCGTAGAAAACCAATATTGTGCGGATTTAGGCAATGGCTATTTTGAAAACCCCATTTTAAGGGGGAATTATGCAGATCCATCTGTGGTAAGAGATGGCAAAAATTATTACATGACTCATTCATCTTTCGACAACATGCCGGGCTTATTGGTTTGGCAATCGTACGATTTGGTAAGTTGGAAACCCATAGCAAATGCTTTAACCGAATTTGTTGGGGGCGTTTGGGCCCCGGATATTATAAAATATAAAGGGCTATTTTACATTTATTTCCCAGCGGGTGGTACCAATTGGGTGGTAACTGCAAAGAATCCTGCAGGTCCTTGGAGTAAGCCTATTGATTTAAAAATTGGAGGGATAGATCCGGGACACGTTGCCGGACAAGACGGAAAAAGATTTCTGAATTTAGCCGGCGGGGATATGGTTTCATTGGCAGATGATGGCTTAAGTATAATCGGCACAAGGAAAAAAAATTATGAAGGTTGGGTTTTTCCCAAAGACTGGATTTTGGAATGCTCTTGTTTGGAATCTCCCAAATTCACCTATCATAATGGCTATTATTATATCACGGCTGCTGAGGGCGGGACCGCAGGGCCAGCTACAAGCCACATGGTGATTTCCGCACGTTCTAAAACGCCATTTGGCCCCTGGGAGAACAGTCCTTACAATCCAATCGTTAGAAATACAAACAGAGACAACAAGTGGGCATCAATTGGACATGGGACACTTGTGGATTCTCCGGATGGAAAATGGTGGATCGTTTTTCATGGATTTGAAAATGCCAATAAGACAATTGGCAGGCAAACTTTGTTATTACCCATTGAATGGACAAAAGATGGCTGGTGCAAGGTTCCAGATAGCATAGACGTTGCAAAGCCGTTAAAAAAGCCCATAGGTGAAGCAGTAAATCATGGCATGAAGTTGTCTGACAACTTTGAAGGTAACCAACTCGGCGATCAATGGAATGTGCTAAAAAATGAGTATAAAGAGCGATTTAAAGTTAACAATGGGAGCTTAACAATTAGCGGCTTAGGAAAATCTATCTACGAAACCCAACCTTTGCCAATAATGCCCGGAAATGCCTCTTATCAAGTAACAGTCCGGCTAGGTACAGAAACGAATACTGCAAGTGGGGGTTTGATTTTGTATTACGATCGAGAATATTATGCCGGATTAGAATTTTCCGATCATCACATCTATAGAGTAAATAACAGAGGACAAAAAAACAGGGTATCTGATGATATTAAACAGGATATGGTTTATCTTAGACTAAAGAACGACCACAATGACTTATTATACTACTACAGCTTGGATGGCAAAGATTGGAAGAGATTAGATCAAGTAAGTCAAATGTCTGGATATGAAACCAATACTTTGGGTGGTTGGGGTTATCTTAAACCAGCGCTCTTTTCTATTGGTGACGGCGAAGTTAAGTTCGTAAATTTCGAATATGAAGGCTTGGATTCCGAAATTATAAATACAAAATAAGACCAGATTTTGTAACAGACTTATAATTTCAGTTTTAAAATTGATATAGCCGCCTCACTTAAATTGAGCATTGATATATTTCATAATTTGAAAGTCTTTCTCTCGTGATAATTCTTATCAAACCAAATCTTTGCCGAAGAAGAAACTACGTTTAATTTTAAACTCTATATGTTTAGCCCTTTTTAAGCCAGAATCATTTACTTTCAAAATGAGAAATCGAATTATTTTATTTTTATTAATCTTGATTTTCAGCGCATCAACCTATGCGGCCAACAGAAGGTTAACAATGCCGCATTTATTTACAGACCACATGGTGCTACAGCAAAAAGCTAAAGTAAGTATATGGGGCTGGGCGGCAGCCGGGCAAAAAGTATTAATTAAGGGTAGTTGGGGCAAACAATGCTCCGCTGTAACAAATGCGGCAGGGAAATGGATAGCAAAACTGGCAACGACTACAGCAGGCGGGCCGTTTACGATTAGCATACAAACAATAAACAGCCACATTGATATTAATGATGTGCTGATAGGTGAAGTTTGGTTGGCATCGGGGCAATCAAATATGGATATACCACTAAAAGGCTGGCCTCCGGGCGATACTATATTTAACTCGGCATTGGAGATCAGTAAGGCTGATTATCCCAAAATAAGGTTATACAAAGTTCCTTTTGGCATATCAACAACGCCACTGGATTCGACAGGAGGTAAGTGGAACATTTCGTCGCCACAAACAGCTGGCGACTTTAGCGCAACTGCTTACTTTTATGCAAGGGCGCTTTATAAAAAGTTAGGAGTACCGGTAGGTATAGTTCAATCATCAATCGGAGGAACACCGGCCGAAGCATGGACAAGTGAAGGCTACCTGAGCAAGATAAAAGATTTTAATCAGGTATTGGCCGACCAGAAAACAACACAAGATCAGATAGATGCATGGTTTAAGAAACGAACCTCACAGGAATTACCTCGAACTGAAGAGCAGTGGAAGGACATTAGCTTTGCTGACATAACCGCAGCTGATAATGAATTTGGCGATTCGCGTTGGGCTACCATAAAGCTTCCCGGCAGATTTGACCAAATAAGCTCGGACGAACTGGACGGGGTGATATGGTTGCGAAAAGACTTCGTTATCCAAGACGCAATGGCTGATCATAATTTAAAAATTGGTTCCATAAATGATATGGAATCAATTTATATTAACGGGAAATATATTGGGGGCCTTAAGGGCAGAGGGTTTAAAAATACTTCGCACGAGACAGCTATACCAAAGGGTCTGCTATTATCCGGAACCAACAATATCGCCATTCGCGTTATCAATACCCGCGGGCAAGGGCTAATTAACGGGCCAATAACTATCGTCGGTAAAAATGACGAAACGATATCTATCGAAGGTGATTGGAGATCGCGAATAGTAGCAGAAATAGCAGATGGGAAAATTTATACCTATGGGCTACAAACCGAGATCGCTGAACGGCCTGCCTCATCTCGGCTTAACAGCAACTCGCCCACCTCGCTGTTTAACGCGATGATCAATCCGCTTATTCCATTTACGTTTAAGGGCATTGTTTGGTACCAGGGAGAATCAAATGTGGGCAGGGCAGAGCAGTATAAACGCCTCTTCCCAAATTTGATTAGAGACTGGCGCAATAAATGGCGCGAAGAGTTACCATTCTATTACGTGCAACTGGCACCCTACATTTATACAGCGAAAGATCAGCATGAACAAGGGCAATTGTTAAGGGACGCGCAACGTTATGCTTTAACGCTCCCTAAAACGGGGATGGTAAGCTTATTAGACATTGGATATTTAAAAACGGCACATCCACCTCATAAACAAGAGGTGGGCGATAGGCTGGCCAGATTTGCCTTTAAAAATGAGTATGGTGAAAAGGATTTGGTGGCTTCGGGGCCAATATATAAAAAAACAACCGTTGCAGGCAATGAACTTACAATAGCGTTTGAATCAATTGGGAGCGGCCTAATAGCCGCACCTTCTGGTATGGATAATTTTGAAATAGCCGGAGCAGATAAGATATATGTAAAGGCAGATGCCAAAATTGTTAACAATAAAGTTGTAGTTAGCAACCCTGCTGTGGTTAAACCGGTCAATGTACGGTACGCCTGGAGTAACAGCAGCGGTGCCACTTTGTTTAATAAGCAAGGATTGCCCGCGGCAACATTTACCTCTGAAAAATAGTTGTTGAGGTAATATAATGATTTTATAACCTGAAATCTGCTTTTTAATTGGTCAGCAATTCTTTTATAGCTGCGATCACTTTTAAGCCTTCTTTAAAGCCTGCATAAATTGTAGTGGAGATTTACCATACTCTTTTTTAAATGCCCTTGAAAAATTGGAGCTGCTTTGAAGACCTATCCTATCTGCTACTTCGTTCATTGCAACGTCTTCATGTGTCATTATTTGAATAGCTTTTTTTAGGCGGATAGTTCTTATAAATTCTCCTACCGACTGATCTGAAATGTTTTTTATCTTTTGATAAAGTTTGGTGCGGCTAATGTATAAATGATCGCATAAAAAGTCGACATCTATGTTTTGATCCTGTATGTTATTTTCAATAATGCTCAAGAGTTTATTTAAGAATTCTTTATCTTTTTCGGAGTGAACCAGTTCCGTGGCCTCAACAAGGTAATTGTTAGTATACCGTTGTTTAAGCTTTTCGGCCTGCTCAAAAATATTATTAACGGTTAGCAATAAAAGGTCAATACTTAGCGGCTTAGCAAAGTAGAAATCTGCGCCCGATTCCATGCCTTCTATCTTAGTGTCCAAGGCATCTTTAGCAGATAATATCACAAATGGAATGTGGCTGGTCTCAAATTTGTCCTTGATTAGCCTGCACAGTTCAATGCCATTCATACCCGGCATCATGACGTCACTTATGATTAGGTCAGGCACTTTTTCAGTCGCTATATCCATCGCTGAATTGCCGTCTTCGGCTTCATAAACAGCATAAAAGTTTTCAAATGCATGTTTCAAAAATGTACGCAGTTCCTGATTGTCTTCTACAAGCAAAATATGCTTTCGTATTTTACCGATAGTAGCGATATGCTCTTGCTCATGATTTGGCAACGGGATCATAGTGGCGTTATCAATAACTTCGAGCCGGGCTTCAACAGCTATTCCGGCCGCTGCTTTTTCCGAGTCGCTATAGTTTTCCTCGCCCCATGGGATGCCAATAATTATTTCTGTCCCCTTATACCTGTCACTGTAAACATAAATATCTCCCTTATGCAGTTGCGTAAGGCTTTTTACAATGGAAAGCCCAACACCGGATCCCAGGTGATTTTTACTGATACGGTAATACCTGTCGAAAATACGGGTGATGGATTCGCTGGAAATTCCTATTCCGGTATCTGCAACCCTAAAATAAAGATAATTTTTCGCCCGGTGTTCTTTATTTAGCAATTCAAACCCGGTATTAAAGGATGGTTTAAACTGCCCGATATCAAAAAATAATTCAAAAGAGATACTCCCACCTGCATTGGTGTATTTAAAAGAGTTGTTTAAAAGGTTAAAAAGTATCTTCTCTAATATTTGTACATCAAAGTACCCAGTTAAGGACGATTCGGAATTTTTTGTGTGATCGGTAAGTTCGAAACTTATCCCTTTACTTACGGACATATTCTGAAATTCCCAGGCTAGGTCCTTACAAAACTGATTGGCTATTAAGGGCTGTACCTGAAGTTTAATAACGCTGTCCGCAACTTTTTTAAAGTTCATCAGCTCGGTGATGAGGTTGAGGAGCCTTTTGGCGTTTCTGAACATCAACTGGTATGAATAATCGAGCGCCGTGTTTTTATTTTGACTGATCAAACTTTCCAGTGGTCCAAGTATAAGGGTTAACGGTGTGCGAAATTCGTGGGAAACATTCGTAAAAAACATCAGCTGCTGTTGATAAAGCTCTTCACGCTGGTGATGCATTTCTTCGCGCTTTCCCTCATTGACCGCACTCACCGCCATTTCTCTTTTCAGACGATACCACCTTGCCTGGTAGATGTAGACCCCTGCAAGCACTGATATAAAAATCAAGCTGTAAATAAGTTTGGCAGCTACCGATTTCCACCATGGAGGCGTTATAATGATGGCAGTCTCCGCTTGCGATTTGCTCCAGATCCCATCGTTATTTGTGGCCTCAACTACAAATTTATAACTGCTGTAATCCAAGTTGCTATAAGCTGCACTGGGATTTTTTCCGTCTGTAAACTTCCAGTCATTATCGAAGCCAATAAGTTTATAACGGTAGTTGCATTTTAGCGGATTGGCAAAATGCATAGAAGAAAAATAGATAACAAAATTATTCTGCAAGTAATTTAGCGTTACTTCCTTACAATAACCGATAGCTTGTGTGATGACATTTGGGGATGAACCGGGAGCGCCATAAAGGGGTTTCTGATTATTAATCAGGATATCTGTCAAAATGGGCCTAGCTTCAACACCATTAGCTCTTATCTGCTGCGGGTAAAAAAAGTTGAGGCCGTTTATGCCACCGAAATAAAGCCTTCCGTCTGCACCTTTATTGGAAGAACCAACCTTAAAACTATTGCCCTGCAGGCCATCGTTCTTATCATATCGTATCAGTTTTTCGGTTATGGGGTTAAAGCACTCCAGCCCGTTACCGCCCATCCATAAATTGCCTTCATTATCTATCTCCAGGCTTTCAACGTCCTTAAATATGCCATATTCGTCAGCGTAAGTTTTTATAGAATAAGCATTGGTTTTTCCATTAAGCGACAGCTTATTTAAACCACCACCTATCGTTCCTATCCAATAGGTACTGTCATTTTGTTTACTGATCGGATAGGTATAATTGGAACTCAATGAATTAGCAGCGCCAGATGCTTTGTAAAGATAACTTTGGGTAATATTTCCGGTTTTGTCAAATGTAACCCGTTTTAACCCGTTTGTGCTGGAGATAAGTAATTGCGGCCGTTCCTTATCAGCTAAAATAAAAAATCCTTCGCCATAGTATTTAACGTGATAGGCTTTTTTTTCATCCTTCCATATGACACCAAACTTGTCCGTATGATTGCCAAACCAAATATTGCCGTAGCAGTCTTCCGCGAAGGTATCAATTACGTAAGCCGGGAAGTTTTCATACCCCGGTGGCCGCCAGAGTTCAGTCCCGTTTGGTCTCAAAATTTCTATGCCGGCCGCGCTACCTATCCATAAATTGTGATCTTTATCAAAAGTAAGTGCGGTTATGACATCGTTTTTTAATTTAAGCGGCGAATTGAAAGTATTATAATAGGTAAAACGCTGCGTTTTTAAATTATATAGATTTAATCCGTTAGCCGTAGTGCCTATCCATAATTGATCGCCGTCTGCCAATACAGAGCGGATATGGTTACCACTTAATGAATTTGCTACGGCAGGGTTATGCTGAAGGGTATAAAATAATTTCTCATTTAAGTCACAATAATTCAGTCCGCCTCCAAAAGTGCATATCCACAAACAATCCGTTCGGTCAATGAACGCCTTGGTTAATGAATTTGAATTTAAAGTGTGTGTTGAACTACGTGTGTTTACTTCCTGTATGAAATTAAGGCTGCTATCCACCCGTATTAATGCCGAACCGGTATTAATCCAGTAATCAAGCTTGCTGTCTCTTAAAACGTCACGTACAAAATGATAACCCTCACAGATAAACCGCTTGCTCACGGTTAACCCGGAACTGACAGATTTACCTGTTCTGTTGATACGCAGTACTTGGCTCCCGCTTGCCAAAAGCATGTTATTACTGCGATCAAAAAAAACTCCGGATAATTCACGGTTGATAAGGCCAGCCACAGTAACTGCTTTAAAATGGCCGTTTTTGTTCAACGTCCAGACACCTTTATCACTTGACAAATAAAGAGTTCCCTTTTTATCAGGCTCCATGGATGAAAAATGTACGTTGGCAGGGAGAAGTAGTTTTTGTTGCACGATTGAATTTCCCTTTATGAGGTAGATTCTAACAGAATTATTGGCATAGGCATAGATAAGATTACCAAGGGGCTTAAACAGTTTCCAGAAGGTAGGGGTCTTTGTGTTTTTAGACTCGATAAAGTCCTTATACTTTTCCGATTTGGCATTAAAACATTGAAGTCCTCCTTCGGATCCTATCCAGATATTGCCTTCCCCATCCGGATAGATGCAGGTAATCCTGTTCTTCGCAGCATTATTTAAAGGGACGTTGCTGTTATAGAACTTTTTTACAGAGTAACCGTCAAACCTGTCAAGGCCAAAATAAGTACCCACCCAAATATAGCCTTGTTTATCCTGGGTAATATCGTTTGCATCAGTATGCGATAAGCCTTCATCAACGGTAAGGTAATTAAACTTAAAAGGGTATGACTGGCCCGAAGCAAACCCAGGAATTGTACCGCATGTCAGCACCAAAAAGAACGAAGTCTTGGTACGCAATCGCTTCATAAACCAAATCAGATCTCTAATTTTCATTATATAAAAAATTCAAGTAATAGTACCAAAAAATCAATTAAGATTTCCTTGATTTCTGTTTGTGTTGCAAGTAAAGCTACTCGCGTTTATAATTGGAGACCCTGGAATTGATTTAATTGTTTGCCTGATTATTTGTTAATAACAAAAATGGGTTTATATAACGGATTTTATAATTACAGCCAGATAAAAATGCACTTAATGGCAATTAATATGTACGATTTAACAATCCTGTAGTTTAATTAATTAGAGTTCTTTGTGAGGTCGGTGCCTTTTAATATTAAGGATAGCCTAAGGCCAAATTAATCCTCCTTATGAAAAAATTACTCCTAATTGCCGCTTTACTTGTCGCCAGCGAAACGTTTGCACAACAGGTTAATACGGTATCCGATCCTGTTGAATGGATAAACCCGCTGATGGGCACCGACTCGAAGTTTGAACTATCCAATGGCAATACTTATCCGGCGGTAGCCTTGCCATGGGGTATGAACACATGGGTTGCTCAAACGGGCGGTATGGGAGATGGTTGGATATACACGTATGATGCGCATAAAATACGCGGCTTTAAGCAAACGCATCAGCCGTCGCCATGGATGAATGATTATGGTCAGTTTTCCATCATGCCGTTAACCAAACACTATAAAGTTACCGAAAATGAAAGAGCAAGCTGGTTCTCGCATAAGGCCGAAGTTGCTAAGCCTTATTATTACTCTGTCTATCTGGCAGACCACGATATAACAACAGAGATAACGCCTACTGAACGTTCCGCCCAGTTCAGATTTACTTTTCCGGAGAGTGATAGCTCGTTTATAGTAATCGATGCTTTAGATAAAGCGTCTTATGTGAAGATCATTCCGGGCCAAAATAAGATTATCGGATATTCGACCAAATATTCCCGTGGCCCTTTGCCAAATTTCAAAAATTATTTCGTCATTTATTTAGATAAGCCTTTTACGGTATCCCGCACTTATCGCGACAGTGTGCTGACTGACTCGCTCGAGCTTCACTCAAACAGATCCCTTGCGGTAATTGGATTTAAAACCAGTGCAGGTGAAAAAGTTCACCTGCGCGTTGCTTCTTCATTTATAAGCTTTGAACAGGCAGAGCAAAATTTAAGACGGGAGCAGGGTAACGACAGCTTTGATGTGACCAAGCAAAAGGCGAAGAATACCTGGAATAAAACTTTACGCCGCATCACCGTTGCCGGCGGCTCTGTAGATCAAACGCGTACTTTTTATTCTTGCCTGTACCGGATGTTGTTTTTTCCGAACAAACTCTATGAGATCAATGGAGAAAATAAAATTATTCACTGGAGCCCTTATACAGGTAAGACCGAGCAAGGTTACTTGTTTGCAGGCACCGGATTCTGGGATACGTTCAGGGCGCTGTATCCGTTTCTCAACCTCGTCTATCCGTCTATGGACAAAGAGATGCAGGAGGGGCTTATTAATGCCTACAAAGAGGGCGGATGGCTACCGGAATGGAGCAGTCCCGGTTATGCCGATATCATGATCGGCAACAATTCGGCTTCGGTTGTGGCCGACGCTTATTTAAAAGGTATCCGGGGATACAATATCAATAAACTTTATGAGGCACTTTTACATGGTGCTAATAATGCCGGGCCGAACGCAACCGGCCGCAAGGGAGTAGAATACTACAATGCACTAGGCTTTGTGCCACGCGATAAAATTGGTGAAAGTGCTGCACGTACCCTGGAGTATGCTTACGATGATTTTTCGATTTACCGGCTGGGCAAAGCATTAAATAGGCCCGCTGCGGAAACAGACATTTACAAAAAACGTAGCTTGAACTATAAAAACGTTTTCGACCCATCAACCGGGTTTATGCGGGGCAAAAACCAGGATGGCACTTTTGAAACCCCGTTTAATCCTTACAGATGGGGCGGTGCTTTCATCGAGGGCAATAGCTGGCATTATACCTGGTCGGTTTTTCATGATGTACAGGGATTGATCAATTTAGTAGGCGGCAGCCTAAAGTTTGCAGCTAAACTTGATTCCGTATTTACTGCGCCGCCAATATTTGGAAATAAAGACTATAATGGTGGGATCATACACGAAATGCGGGAAATGCAAGTCGTCCACATGGGGCAATATGCTCATGGCAATCAGCCTATACAGCATATGATCTACCTTTACAATTATGCGGGTATGCCTTGGAAAACCCAGTACCGGGTACGCGAAGCCATGGAAAAATTATATATGGCAACTCCAGATGGTTATTGCGGGGATGAAGATAATGGGCAAACATCGGCCTGGTATGTATTTTCGGCTATGGGCTTTTACCCGGTTTGCCCAACCAGCAATCAATATGTGCTGGGTTCACCATTATTCAAAAGTATAACTTTAAACCTGGAGAACGGCAAAAAATTGATATTGAACGCACCAAACAACAGCAGCGAAAACAAGTATATCAGCAGGATAAATATCAATGGAAAGATCTATAATAAAAATTGGTTAGATCATGACGCCTTGCTCAAAGGAGGATTGATCAACTTCACGATGTCGCCGCAGCCAAACAAACAAAGAGGAGCGGCAGCGGAGAATTCCCCGTATTCCTTGTCCAATGAAAAGTAATTAAAAAATATTTAATGAAGAGAAGGCAATTTATTGGCAGCACCAGTATATTAGGTGCAGGAGTACCAACCCTACTTATATAAATACCCGTAAAATGCTTTTATCGCTTAACAACCCGTTTTTTTTTAAAGGCACGGCAGGCGAGGGCATAGGCGGCCCGCACATTGGTAAAGATATGATCTCGCCTATAAGTATCACCATCCGGGCGTTAACCAGTACCGATGATAACGAGATAAAAGAATGTATTGAAATGTTGCGCAAAACGCATGGCGGTACAGGCTTTATGCACGAGTCATTCCACAAAAATGATCCTACTAAGTTTACCCGTAAATGGTTTGCATGGGCAAATACGCTGTTTGGCGAATTACTTTGGGAAACATACACACAAAAGCCACAATTATTGCTGCGACTTTGAATTATAAATAACAAAGTGGTAAGATTTTTAAAAGATTGATTAGGCGAGACTGATCGGTAGTTGATTAATTCTAAGGCGTTACGGATCAAATATCCGGACGCTTTTTTGCTTTTAGATTATCCGACAAAATAATTCTATTGTTTCCAAATGTTAAAAATTCCGGCATTTTTAACACTGTTGAAAATCTTTTTTAATAATGTCAGGTGTAAGTCGACTTTATTGCCCAATAATTCTGAAATGCACTTTATGTCAATAAATATGTATGATTTGGCAAACTCCCGCTTTAATAAAACATGTTATTTGTCCCAACCAATTAAATAAGTACATATTATTCATTCTGTAATACGCATTAAATGTGTGCCTTACCTCCTGCTGCTTCGGTTAGGTGGTAATCGCAACGCTATTTAAACGAAATTATCGAACCCTTAAAATTTAAAACCATTCACCTAAATGCCAATGAAAGTAAACAGCTGTTATCAAACCAATTTAATTCCAATCCCTCATTATGCGCAATTAAAAGTTCAATTATGAAAAAGACTTTACTAAAAAAAACTTCAATTATTTCACAGCCACGGTTTTACCTGGGTAGTATTGCTCTTTTACTTTTCTCCGGTCTTAGTTCTGCACACAATTTAACCACAGTTTTAGATAATAAAACATACGCCATTGTTAAGGATGCAAACACAAGCCCCATAATTGTAAAAGGAAAAGTTACTGATCGTTCCGACGGTCAATCTATGCCGGGCGTTTCTGTAAAAATTAAAGGGACGAGCATCGGCACGGTCACTGATGTAAATGGAAATTTCTCGCTGCAGGCCGAAGAGAATGCTATCTTGATATTTACCTATATCGGATATGACGCTGTTGAGGCGGCAATTGATGGAAAAACAACCTTAAGCATTAGCTTACAACCAACTAATAAAAATCTGAATGAGGTGATTGTTGTAGGTTATGGCACGCAAAAGAAGACCTCGTCTACCGCAGCGGTGTCGACCATAAATACGGCAGAGATTGCCAGGAAACCGGTTGCGAATTTAACAAACAGCCTTGTGGGCAGGGCTTCAGGCCTTATTGCCACGCAGGGAAGTGGTGAGCCGGGTATCGATGGCTCAGGCATCCAGATACGCGGTACATCTACCAACGGCCGCCAAGGTGTATTGTTGATCGTAGATGGTGTGCCACGTGATTTCAGCCGCTTAGACCCAAATACTATAGCAACGTTTAGTGTGCTAAAAGATGCAGCCGCTGTTGCGCCATACGGCGTCGCCGGAGCAAATGGGGTGTTATTGGTGACCACCAAACCGGGACAAGTTGGAAAGGCTACCTTGTCTTACAGTGGTTATTACGGTTGGCAAAATCCGACCAGCGTTCCACGGTTTGTAAATTCATTTGAATATGCTTCGCTAAGGAATGAAGCAGATGCGAACGAAGGACGTACCCCAACCTATAACGCCGGTGACCTTCAGAAATTTAAAGACCATTCGGATCCTGACGGCCATTCTGACGGTCATCCTCTGGATGACATCATTTTAAAAAATCAGCCTATTCAATACCATAATCTTACGCTTTCGGGCGGTAATGATGATATAAGGTATTTTGCTTCGGTGGGCTATAATCATCAGGCCGGTATGTGGAGTACCACATATCTGAACAGGTATAACGGTTCGTTAAACTTAACAGCAAAGGCTACAAAAACCACAACGGTAAACTTTTCGGTTAACAGCTATCTGGAGAACCAGCACTTTCCATCACAAGGTGCAGGTACAATCATTGGTCAGGCACAAAGGCAAAATCCTACCTATCCGGTTCGATACAATAACGGATTGCCATCAGGCTACATAGGTCAGTCGTTGATAGGTGAAATCTACGGCAGCGGTTATCATGTAAATGAAAACACGTCTTTATTAACCCAACTATCAATAGAACAACAATTGCCAATCAAGGGGTTGAGTTTAAAAGGGGTAATAAGCTATGATAACGGCCCGGACCCTGTATTTGGCGGCAATACATCCTTTACTCGTAGGTACACAACACCGATTGAGTTTTATACGGTTGATACCTTAAAGAAGCCTTACGTTTACAACAAAAGTATTCAGGGAAGTTCGAAACCGCAATTCTATGAAGCGTATACACAAAATCATGCACTTACCTATCAAGGTCTTCTAAATTATTCGGGTTCGTTTGGGAAAAGCGATATCACCGGCTTACTGGTGGCTGAGTACCGAAATGTAAGGACTAATAATTTCTCTGCTAATAGAATAAACTATAACCTTGATATAGACGAACTGGATTTTGGCGGCCCTCTTCCGAGTGACGCTACTGTGGGAGGTAGCTCCGGCGGGCAAAAGCAAATCGGATATGTTTACAGAGTTGGTTATGCTTATGATAAAAAATATCTTTTCGAGGCAACAGGCAGATATGATGGCAGTTACCTTTTTGGGCCTGGCCGTAGATTTGGTTTCTTCCCCGCATTCTCTGCAGGATGGCGACTGTCTGAAGAGAAATTTATCAAGGACAATTTTACCTGGATAGACAACCTAAAGATCAGGGCTTCCTGGGGGCAGTCGGGTAATTATCCAAATGGTTCCTACCTTTATCTAAGCCAGTATAATGTCGCTTCAACGTCCGCAGTGATAGGAGGAAATGCCACACAGGGAATTTATGAAAACCTTCAGAAAAATGCTGATTTTAGTTGGGAAAAAGCCAATAAAACCGATATAGGTTTTGAAGGCAGCTTCTTTAAGGGTGCTTTAGGGCTGGAAGTGGATTACTTTTATGAAAAGCGGTCAAACCTTTTGGTTACCATTGGGGCCGTGTTGCCTGGAGAATACGGCGTTGCAACCGGCCCTGTTAATGCGGGTATTATTGATAACCGTGGCGTCGATCTGACAATCACTTCTTTTAAAAACTTCTCGAACGGTTTAAGGCTGGATATAAAAGGAACCTTAACGTATGCGAAAAACAAGCAGCTTAAAGTTTTCGAAAACGGTGCAACCTTCAACAATCCAAACAGGCGCCAAACAGGTCGCTCTTTAGGTGAGCAGTATGGACTCAATGCCCTAGGTTATTTCAGCGACGCGGATTTCGTAGATCCCAAAGCTACAAACCCAGTTTTAAAGCCAGGGATCCCCGTACCAACATTCGGTCCGGTACATCCTGGCGACCTGCGTTACGCCGACTTAAGCGGCCCTAACGGAACGCCTGATGGCAGGATCGACGGCGATGATAACACCGATATAGGACACCCGCAAACGCCGCAGCTTATCTGGGGTCTTGAGCCGAGGATCGCCTTTAAAAACTTCGACCTGGATCTGCTTTTTCAGGGTTCTGGTTTAAGTAATATCCGGCTTGAAAATTATTATGTGTTCCCATTTTTGGGGTCAGGGTCTGCTACCGAACTTTATTACCAGGACCACTGGACGCCTTCGACACCGAATGCTACCTATCCAAGGGTAACTAATACGCCATCTAACAACAACACACAAGTATCCAGCTGGTATTTAAGAAACAATTCTTACATCCGCTTAAAAAGCGCAGAGCTTGGTTATACATTCCCCAATAAATTAACGGGCAACACGATCCGCTCATTAAGGATTTATGCCGCGGGCCAAAATATTTTTTTCTGGACACCTTCCATGAAAGAAAGTATTGATCCGGAAAATTCCGGCAGTAACCAAAATTATTATCAGCAACGTGTGCTTTCAGTAGGACTCAACGCAACTTTTTAAAAGATTAATATGAAACTCAAAAACATAAAAAACAGACAAGTCTTTTTAATTGCCTTCCTGGTTATAAGTATCGCTGCTTGTAAAAGAGACGACTTTTTAAACGTGCCTCCTAAAGGAATTGTAACAGATGATGCCACATTCAGTTCTGAAACTAATGCCGATTTGTTTGTGAACGATATTTACAATAATCTGCCGGATCTGAATAACAATACGGAAATGCTTGATCAGTGGACCGATAATAGCATGACTGGGGCGTCAAACCAGCCAGGGCAGGCAATCATACGCAATAATTCGATCAACCCTAATGCGGATGGGGCCACCAATGGACCAGTAAACGCTTTTAGATGGGAAACGGTGTACGGCAACATCAGGAAGTGTAATGTTTTTCTGCAACAGGCAGATAAAAATAAAGGCAACTTTTCTGAAACCTTTTATAAATCCCGCGTTGCTGAGATTAAATTTTTACGGGCTTTTTATTACTCTTTGTTATTACAGAATTATGGTGGTGTCCCATTAATATCAACGCCGCTAAATAATTTAGATGGCAGCGACATATTTGTTGCCAGGAGCACTTTTGATGAAACGCTTGCTTTTATAGAAGTTGATTGTGATGCAGCAGCGGCAGATTTACCCGCAACAACAGATAACCAAAACACAGGGCGCGCTACAAAAGGAGCCGCCTTAACATTAAAGGGCGCAGTTGATCTGTTTGCTGCAAGCCCATTAGCTAATACAACCAACGATAAAGCAAAATGGGCGAAAGCTGCGGCTGCCAATCTTGCAGTAATGAACCTGGGCACATATGGTCTATTTCCGGATTATGGTGCGCAATTTTTAGCGGTCAATAATTGGAATAGTGAAACTATTTTTGCCAGGGGCTATGCGCTGCCAAGTAAGGGTCATAAGCGCGAGGGGATCTTGGGGCCGGTTTTTGTTCATGGCGGGCAACAGGCCTGGGGAAATATAGTACCCACCCAAGGTTTGGTGGATGATTATGAAATGGATAATGGTAAACCTATCAATGATCCTGGTTCTGGTTATGACGACCAGCATCCATACGTTAACAGGGAGCAACGGTTCTATAAATCTATTGTATATGATGGCTCAACCTGGCAGGGCGAACCCTTTTTATCAAGAATAGGGGGTGGTAATCAGATAGATCTTGGTTCTACAAGTGATATAACCAATACCGGTTACAATGGGCGCAAAACACTGGACGAATCTATCCTTGGCCAAACAAGTCTTGGAACCAGCCCAGGTACCTCAAATTATCAGTTCTACCGCTACGCAGAAGTGCTCTTAAGCTATGCGGAAGCGCAAAATGAAGCTGTGGGACCGGATCAATCGGTTTATGACGCGGTTAAAAAGGTTAGGGCGCGGGTAGCCCTGCCTGAGATTCCGGCAGGATTAAGTCAGGAGAAAATGCGGGAAAATATCCGTCGTGAACGTCGTGTAGAACTTGCTTTTGAAGATAAACGCTGGTATGATATAAGGCGCTGGGATATCACCACAAAAGGGCCGGCCGTTTTAACCGCTGCTGAATATGGTATGAAGATTACAGTAGGCGGTGGAGGAGTGTTAACCTACACGCCGGTTAAAGTATTTCAAAATACATTTTCACAGTACATGAACTGGCTGCCTATACCGCAACGGATTCTTAACCAAAACACAAAGCTTAAACAAAATCCAGGATATTGAGGCTTTAGTTATAACTTAATTTACGTTCACAATCCCGGCTGGTCCGGGATTGTGTTTTTTTGTTTAATATGATTACTTCATTTATCAATATCCCAACAAAACGATGAAATTAGCCAAGTTAGCATTTTCTGTTATTTGTCATAGTAGGGTGTTCCTGTTTATTTTACCTGGTTTACTATTGCTGTTTTTGACAGGATGCGAAAAAGCGGGGATACACCAAACCTTATTTAAATTATTATCCGAAGAACAAACGCATATTAATTTCACCAATACGTTAACAGAAGGTCTAAACACCAACGTGTTGATGTATGAATATTTTTATAATGGCGGAGGTGTGGCTGTCGGAGATCTAAATAGCGATGGCCTACAGGATATTTACTTTACCGCGAACATGACTGATAATAAACTGTATTTGAACCAGGATCATATGCAGTTTAAGGACATTACTGAACAGGCTGGGGTAGCAGGCCGTCCGGGCCCCTGGAAAACCGGCGTTACGCTGGCGGATGTTAATGGTGATGGCAAACTAGATATCTATGTATGCTACTCCGGGAAAATAAAAGCTGAAAAACGCATTAACCAGTTATTTATAAATCAGGGTAACAATAATTCTGGTGTGCCGCTGTTTTTAGATCAGGCTGCTAATTATGGCCTCGCATTTCCGTCTTTCAGTACACAAGCTTATTTTTTTGATTGCGACCGCGATGGTGATCTTGATCTTTTACTGGTAAACCACAATCCGCAACGGATAAGTCTTGTTGATGATATTTCTGTTAAGGATATGATACGTAAACCGGATGCAGAATCGGGGATACGCTTATTGAGAAATGATCATGGGCACTTTATTGATTTTACAGCAGCGGCTGGAATAATTAACACCTCATTTTCTTATGGGCTGGCGGCCGGCATAGCTGATATTAATGGCGACGGATGGCCGGATTTCTATGTGTCAAATGACTATAGCGTACCTGATCGATTATATATCAATAACGGGAAGGGTGGGTTTACAGATCAGCTTCAAAAGCAAATTGGTCATACCTCCTTTTATTCTATGGGTAACGATGTAGCCGATATTAACAATGACACCAAGCCTGATATCTATACGCTGGACATGCTTCCCGAGGATAATAAGCGTCAAAAACTTTTATTCGGTGCCGATAACTATGATGCCTTCGATTTGAACCTGCGGGTCGGGTTTTACTACCAGTACATGCGCAACATGCTTCATGTAAATAACGGCAATAATTCATTTAGCGAAGTTGGGCAGTTAGCCGGTATCTCCAATACCGACTGGAGCTGGGCCCCCTTATTTGCTGATTACGATAATGATGGATGGAAGGACCTTTTTGTAAGCAACGGCTATACCCGTGATTATACCAATATGGACTTCCTCAAGTTTATGGGGGATAACCTGCGCAACCGTAATGTGATGCGCCAGGATCTGCTAAACATTGTAAACCGAATGCCTTCATCAAAGGTTAGCAGTTACTTTTTTAAAAATAATGGCAACACGACATTTACAAATACCAGCGCTGACTGGGGCATAACAAAATCTTCAAATAGTAATGGCGCAACTTACGCTGACCTTGATAATGACGGCGACCTTGACCTGGTAACCAATAATATTAACCGGCCGGCTTTTGTTTACGAAAACCAGGCGATAAAGCAAAACGGCAATCATTATCTTTCCATCAGCTTAAAAGGTGCCGATGCTAATACGCAGGGGATAGGGGCCAGGGTGACGATCTATAAGGGCAATAAAACCCAATATCTCGAACAAATGCCCATACGGGGTTTTCAATCCGGGGTGTCACCCATATTGCATTTTGGCCTTGGTAAAGATCAAAAGATAGATTCCCTGCGGATAACCTGGCAACGCGGTAAAATGCAGTTAGTTCAAAATATAAAAGCCGATCAGGCGATCACCCTGAAGGAAAAGGATGCCATAACATCCGCTATCAGCAAAAAACAGATAACGCCTGCATTTAAGGAAATTACTTCGCCCATCGTATCGCACGAAAGCGAAAACGCCACTAACGATTTTAAACGACAGCCCTTAATGGTTAACCCAGTTTCTTTTTCGGGCGCCATTATTACCAAAGGCGACGTAAATGCTGACGGGTTAGAAGATATGTATGTTGGCGGGCATGATGGAATACCCGGAATGCTATACTTGCAGCAGGAAAATTTAAAATTTGTAAATAAGCCCAATCCTGCTTTTGCAGCAGACAAAAACAGCACCGATGCAGCGGTGCTGTTTTTTGATGCCAATAGCGATGGTAAGCCCGATCTCTATGTGGCATCCGGTGGCTACGCCGACTATTTGACGGATGACCCGCTGTTGCAAGACAGGCTATACCTTAATGATGGTAAAGGAAATTTCACCAAAGCAATAGGTGGCCTACCAAAAATGCTAAGCAGCAAAAGCTGTGTAAAAGTTGCCGATATCAACGGCGACGGTTCGCCTGACCTGTTTGTTGGTGGCCGTGTTATCCCGGGCCGGTACCCGGAAACGCCGGAAAGCTATATTTTAATAAATGACGGCAAAGGTCATTTTACCAATCAAACCGTTCACTATAACCCTTTATTGAAACACATAGGCATGGTGACTGATGCTGCATGGGTGGATATGAACGGCGATAAAAGGCCTGATTTGGTTATCGTGGGTGAGTGGATGCCGATAAGGGTTTTGGAAAACGCGAACGGGAAACTAACCGATGCGTCGGTAAAATATTTCGATAAAAAATACAGTGGTTGGTGGAACTGCATCCAGGCAAGTGATATTAACCATGACGGGCACCCGGATATTGTTGCGGGTAATTTGGGTTTAAATACCCAATGCAGGGCAAGCGATGCTGAACCAGCAGAGTTGTTTTATAAGGACTTTGACGATAACGGGTCAATGGACCCCATGCTGTGTTTTTACATTCAGCATAAAAGTTATCCTTATGTAAGCCGCGATGAAATGCTTGACCAGATCAGTGTGATGCGTACCCGTTTCTCCGATTATAAAAGTTATGCTGATGCTACGATTGATCAAGTATTTACTTCCGAAGAACTGAAAGGTGCCGGTCACCTTAGCGCAAATCATTTGGCGACAACCCTTTTTATTAGTAACGCCCAGGGCAAGTTACAAATTGCGGCATTACCCTTACAGGCGCAGTATTCACCGATATATCAGATAATGACACTGGATTATGACCATGACGGTAAAAGTGACTTGCTGCTCTGTGGCAATATCAACCACAGCCGTATTCGTTTTGGCAAATACGATGCCAACTACGGTATATTACTGAAAGGCAATGGTGCAGGCAGTTTTAGATATGTGGATCAGCAGCACTCCGGCTTTAACTTATGGGGAGATATACGGGGAGTGCTGCAATTCAACAATGTTTTACTATTTAGCCTTGATCAAGGCCGGTTTAAAGCTTACCAACAACAATAAGCAATGAAAAGAAATGCCCTAATAACCTTGCCAGTGCTGCTACTGCTTTTTATGGCAGCGTGTGTTAAAAAAAACCAGCCTGAGTTAACAAACCGGGATATCGGAAAAGTAACAGCGCATATGACGGACGTAATGGTCCATGACGTGACCAATCCACCACTGGCCGCGCGTTTTTTTGCCTATACCTGTTTGGCTGGGTATGAGGTAATGGCCCAGAATGACAAGCATATTAAAAGTATGCATGGTATCTTAAACCAATATCCTGTTATAAGATTGCCTAAAACCAATACGCCCTATAACCCTAAGTTAAGCGCTGTGCTTGCCATGTTCGAAACAGCCGCCAAACTACAACCATCCGGGAACTTAATGGCCAAACACGAAGATGTATTTTTAGATTCCTGTCGTAGGATAGGTTTTACCAGCCAAGTGGTCGATAGTTCAAAAAGCTATGCTCAAGTTATCAGCAGGGAGATACTGGCTTATGCAAAAGCGGATGGTTACCGTAAAATAAGTAATTATCCAAGGTATAAGCTTAAACGTGTACCGGGTAGCTGGGATCTGACACCCCCTTCCTACATGGTACCGGTTGAGCCTTATTTTAATACTGTACGCACCCTAACGCTTGATTCCGCTTCTCAATTTGTACCCGCCGCGCCTATTCCGTTTTCCGCAGATAAGCATTCAGCCTTTTATAAAATCCTACAACTGAGTTATACGAAAAGCGGCAAAGGTTTAAGCCTGGAAGAAAAAAATATTGCAAATTTTTGGGATTGCAACCCTTTCGCCGTTCAAAACAACGGGCATATGCTGATTGGCTTAAAAAAGATTTCACCAGGCGCGCACTGGATGGGCATAACCGCCATTGCTTGTGAGCAGGGTAAAGCTAATTTTAACAAAACGATGGAGGTAAACACAATGGTGGCCGTAGGTCTGATGGATGCCTTTATCTGCTGCTGGGATGATAAATACCGTACTAATCGCGTCCGGCCGGAAACTGCCATCCGAATGTATATTGATCCTCATTGGAAACCTTTGCTGCAAACACCTCCATTCCCAGAATATATCAGCGGACATTCTGTAGTTTCTGCAACCTCTGCTGTTATCCTTACACATTACTTCGGTAACGATTTTAAATACATCGATAATGTTGAAGTACAGTTTGGCATACCGGCAAGACATTTTAATTCCTTCGCCCAAGCGGCAAAAGAAGCTGCAATTTCCAGGTTTTGGGGTGGGATACACTTTATGGATGCTATTGACAATGGTGTTGTACAAGGTTCGCAGGTGGGTAATTTTATTTTAAATAAAGCGAACGGAACTAAAATGAAATGACGACTAAAAATTGTGGCTTTAATCTAAAGTGCGATACTCCATTATCGTTAATGGCGCGGCCAAAAAGATTAAGAAACTGGCTGTGATAGGCCGTCAACACTCAAATGTTAATGATTTATGGTACGCATTGGCAATAAATATGTATGATAGGGCAATTAACCAGTGTATAATTTATAGTTATTTGTTAGTCAAAAACAAAGCGCGTTAGTACTTTCATTACAATATATTATTATCTTATGAGTAGAACCCTAATTAAGAAAAGGATCGCCTTTTTTCAACTGATTGTTATTTTTTGTTTTAGCCATATGGCAAGTTATGGTATACAGCAACAACCAAATACTTTTTTGTCAAAGTCTGATACGGCATTTGTGCCCAAAGAAATTGAGGACCCTGAAAACATTGGCATCAACAAGGAAGCGAGCCATGCGACATTAATGCCATATGCTTCTTTAAAAGAAGCACTGGCAGCCAAAAGACATGCATCCTCATTTAGTCGGAGTTTAAACGGCGCATGGAAATTTAATTGGGTAGACTGGCCACAAAAGCGCCCTGTTAATTTTTACAAAACTGATTATGATGATTCCAATTGGAAAGAAATTAAAGTGCCATCATGTTTTCAAGTAGAAGGCTATGGAACGCCTTACTACAGTAACTTCAATTACATATTTCAAAAAGATTTCCCAAAGGTGATGAGCACGCCACCCGAAAAATTTACCGCTTATAAAGAAAGGAATCCGGTAGGCAGTTACCGTCGTGATTTTACCTTACCAGCACAGTGGGAGGGCCGCCGCACCTTTATCACTTTTGACGGAGTGGATGCTGGGTTTTTCATTTGGGTGAACGGCAAAAAGGTTGGTTACAGTGTAAATAGCCGCAATGCAGCAGAATTTGACCTGACGAAATATGTGCATCCCGGTAAAAATACTTTAGCTGTAGAAGTCTATCGTTTTACAACGGGCAGTTATTTGGAAGATCAGGATATGTGGCGTTTAAGCGGCATCTTTCGCAACGTAACATTGTGGAGCAGCCCGCAACAACACATTAGGGATTATTTTATCAAAACCGACCTTGATAAGCAATACCGCGACGCAAATGTTTTAGTTACTACAAAAATTAAGAATTACGGCAGCACAGTAACAAAAACACGTCAGGTAAGCGTTACTTTATACAATGGTACTATTCCTGTACCAGGGGCAACCGGCAAAAAAACGATTCCAGCTTTAAAACCTGGAGAAGAGGTTACTGTTAATGTGAATTTAAAAGTAAGCAACCCACAAAAATGGACAGCAGAAACACCGAAGCTTTATACTTCTGTTATTACGCTTACAGATGGGGACAAAACGGTAGAAACACTTTCATCACGCACCGGGTTTCGCGAGATTGAAATCAGAGGGCGCTTGTTTTTGGTTAATGGGATGCCAATAAAATTAAAGGGGGTAAACCGCCACGAGAACTGGCCGGACGACGGGCATGCGATAACCGAAGCACAGATGATACGGGATATTGTGCTGATTAAACAAACCAATAGCAACCATGTACGTACCTGCCATTATTCTGATGACCCAAGGTGGTACGAATTATGTGACGAATATGGCATTTATCTTGTTGCCGAAGCCAATGTGGAATGCCATGGCGCCATGAACGAGTTTAACGATGAACCGAGGATTAAAGCGGCTATAATAGACAGGAATGTAGCTAATACAGAGAATTTCAAAAATCACCCATCTGTAATGATCTGGTCATTAGGTAATGAAAACGGCAGCGGCGGCACTAACTTTAGGGCTGCATTAAAAGCAGTTAGGGCGATAGACCCTACAAGGCCAACACATTACGAAGGTTTTGGTACAGGCGACGACAGAAACCCTGCAGATATGGACAGTCAAATGTACACAAACGTAGTAAGCCTGGAAAATGCTGCTACCGATCCAAAACTTACCAAGCCGTTCTATTTATGTGAATATGCACATGCCATGTTTAATTCTATGGGCTCTGTAGATATTTATAACGAATTATTCGACAAATATCCGGCCTTACTGGGCGGCGCGATATGGGAGTGGCAGGATCAGGGTATTTACAATAACCGGAACCCTGAACATCCTATAACCGCCTTTGGCGGTGGATTTGGCGAATACCCGAATGACCGCTACTTCATTCATAAAGGCGTTGTGTTTTCAGACAGGTCACCTAAGCCGCATTTTCCTGAATTGAAACATGCTTATCAATGGATCAGCATCAGAGCAAAGGATGTTAAAACCCAAATATTTACCATCAAAAACCGCTATCAGTTCATCGATCTTAACAGCTTTACCGCCAAATGGGAACTGAGCGAAAACGGTACCGCTATCGCATCAGGACCGTTATTGGTAGGCTCCATTAGTCCGGGTAACGAAAAAGATATAAAGTTACCTTATCTAGTAAAGCCTAAAGCCGGCGCGGAATATTTTGTCCGGGTCTCATTCCAATTGGCAACAGATAAATTATGGGCTCCGAAAGGATTCGAAATTGCTGCACAGCAATTTGAATTACATACACCAATACCTGCTTTGATAAACGGCTCGCAAGGTGGTAACCTGACATTAAATGACTCAAAAGACGCCATTAAAGTAAAAGGTGCTGATTTTAGCCTTGAATTCGATAAAACGAAAGGCACTTTCACAAAAATGGAAAGAGACGGAGAAAACCTCCTGAGAGACAACGGCGGTCCAATGCTGCATTTATGGCGTGCCCCGCATCAAAAAGATGATATGTGGGCTTATGGCGATTGGGTAAAAAATGGATTACAAGCTATAAACTGGGCAGCGGATGACGTGAAGGCCAGACAAGTTGCGAGTAACGTAGTGGAGATCAGCGTAAGCCTAACAGGTACCGGCAAACAAAACTTTGTCGTCCATCATAAAGCAGTGTATACGATAAATGGTAACGGCGTTATTAAAGCGGTGAATAACGTGGATTTCAGCGATCCTAAACTGGTTCTGGCACGCATTGGTATACGAATGTTCCTCAATAAAGATCTTGACCAGTTTGATTACCTGGGACGTGGGCCCATGGAAAACTATGGGGATCGTAAGAGCGGGTTTGATGTTGGCCATTATTCGGGCAGCGTAGTTAAGGAATTAACCCCGTATGAAAAACCAATGGAATGCGGTAATCATGAAGATGTTCGCTGGGCGAATGTGACATCTGCAAAGGGTTTAGGAATGAATATTAAGCAAGTCGACTCCTTAATGCAGGTGGCGGCATTGCCATTCAGCGACGAGGAAATGGAAAATGTAGAGTATAAAATAGATCTGCCGAAAAGCAAGGGAACTGTTTTATGTATCAGTCATAAAACACTGGGGGTTGGTTCAAACGGATGCGGGCCACAACCATTGGAACCTTACAAGGTATATGCGAAGTCAACCGTGTTCAGTTATCAGATACAATTGTTCCAAAAGAAATAATAGTTAATAATTATATAATGTGAGCAAGGTTAGGGAGCGAAATAAATTTAAACAGTTTAACTTTTGCTCCTTTCCTTTCGTTTAGTTCCAGAGTAGTCGTGGTCATGGCAATTGTATACTACAAATAATTGTAAGATAATTAGCGTGTACAAAATGTAGAAAATAGTCTTTGATGGAAGATTAGGTAACTTAGTTTGTAGAGTAAAAGCTAATAACGACATATCACTGAAAAATGATTATTAAAAAAATATTTCTGCAAGCATCCTTCACATTGATCTGTTTCAATGTTTTTTCACAAGCAACCATTACAAGATACCTTTCAGGGACTGATAAAGATCATACCGTGCAGTGGGATTTTTATTGTAGCGGTGGCAGAAACAGCGGTAAGTGGACAAAAATTGCAGTTCCATCTAACTGGGAACAACAGGGCTTTGGTACCTATAATTATGGGCACGACAAAGTTAAAGCTACTGAACAGGGAAATTATAAGTACAATTTTTCTTCTGCAGGATTTCAAGGCAAAAAAGTATTCATTGTTTTTGAAGGATCGATGACGGACACCAAAGTTCAGATCAATGGTAAACAAGCCGGTCCGGTACACCAGGGAGGCTTCTATCGCTTTAAGTATGATATAACAGACCTGCTCAGGTCTGATGGGGATAACATGCTGGAGGTAACTGTCGACAAAAATTCGGCAAACTCGTCCGTAAATGATGCTGAGCGCAGTAATAGTGATTTCTGGGTATTCGGCGGGATTTTCCGTCCGGTTTATTTGGAAATAGTTCCCGAAACTTTCATTGAAAGGATGGCTGTGAACGCTAAAGCCGACGGCTCACTGCAATTGGATCTATATCCTCAAAATTTAAAAGCCGGTGAAACCATCGAGGCGCAGGTGCAAAAACTAAACGGCGAAAATGTAGGTAAAGCTTTTGCTATTGAAGCAGAGCCTGGCGCGGAGCATCTTGAACTAAAAAGTAACATTAACAAACCATTATTATGGAGCGCCGAGTTCCCTAACCTTTATCAGCTAATAGTATCTATAAAAGAGGAACCAAACATTATTCACCGTGTTAAACAAAAATTCGGTTTCCGTACGGTTGAATTGCGAATAAATGATGGCTTTTATGTAAACGGGGCCAAGGTAATATTTAAAGGCAGTAACCGGCACAGCTTTTGGCCTGAAACCGGGCGTACCTTGAGCCACAGTATCCAGCTAATGGATGCAAGCTTGATGAAGCAAATGAATATGAATGCGGTGCGCATGTCGCATTATCCGCCGGATCAGGATTTTCTGGATGTTTGCGATTCTCTGGGCTTATACGTTCTGGATGAATTAACCGGCTGGCAGGCAAAATATGATACCATAGTCGGCCGTAAATTGGTAAAAGAATTGGTGGTTCGCGATGTAAATCATCCATCTATCGTTTTTTGGGACAACGGTAATGAAGGCGGGTGGAACAGGGGACTGGACAATGACTATGCCTTATATGATCTACAAAGACGCACGGTTATACATCCATGGGAGAAATTTAACGGAACCGATACCAAGCATTATCCTGATTATAATTATATGGTTAAAGCTGCCGCTAAAGGGCAAGAAGTATTTTTTCCAACAGAGTTTATGCACGGGCTTTACGATGGAGGTGCCGGTGCCGGGCTTGATGATTTTTGGAACATGATGTTAAAACACCCGCATGGGGCAGGCGGTTTTATCTGGGCATTCTTGGATGAGGCGATTATTCGTACCGATAAAAACGGTGTTTACGATACCGATGGTAATCATGCACCTGATGGTATAGTTGGTCCACATCGTGAAAAAGAAGCCAGTTTTTATACCATAAAAGAAATCTGGTCGCCGGTTTATATTGAATCGAAACCTATAGATGGTACCTTTAAAGGTAAGATACCTGTAGAGAACAGGTATGCCTTTACTAACATGAACAAATGTGCCTTTAAATGGAAACTGGTAAAATTTCCAACAGCACACGATAAAAAAACCGAAGCAATAGTAAATGCTACCGGCATACCTGCTGTAGCCAATATCAAACCCGGCGAAAAAGGCTTACTTAATTTAAAGCTACCTTCATCGTGGAGAAGAAACGACGCGCTGTATCTCACCGCATATGGCCCGGATAAAAAAGAGATATTCACCTGGAGCTGGGCAATTACTCCTCCTTTGGCCGTTGCTAAAAAAACAATTATCCCTCCTCCCAAATCTTTAATAATTGTAAAAGAAAACGATGGTGTTTTGATTGTGAAATGCGGTGGAATAAATTATTTTTTTGATAAATCAACCGGGTACATACAAAAGGTGATGAAACCCACAGGCACCGTTTCTTTATCGGGTGGTCCGGTTTTGGCAGGCATAGATAACCAGTTGAAGAGCTTCACCCATCAAGGCAGCAAAAGACAGTATATTGTGGAAGCCAATTATCAGGGCGTTGCTCCGCTACATGTGAAATGGACTTTTACAACTAAACAACCCGTTAAGATGGAATTTCAATACACCCAGCACGGCGACGTCTATTTTATGGGTATCACTTTCAATTATCCCGAAGATAAAATTACAGGTATGAAATGGCTTGGTCGCGGACCCTACCGGGTTTGGAAAAACAGGCTGAAAGGCCAGGCATTTGGTGTTTGGCAAAAAGCGTACAACAATACCATAACAGGAGAAACCTGGGGATACCCGGAGTTCAAAGGCTACCACGCTGAAGTTAACTGGGTTGTCATAGAAAATAAAGAATCGCCGTTTACGATTTATATAGCTGATAAAAATACTTATTTGCAAGTGCTTAACCCGTCCCGGGAACAAGATGGGCTTCAAAATAATAACGTAGAACCCGCTTTTCCTGCCGGTACGATAGGGTTCTTAAAAGCTATAAGTGCCATCGGTACTAAGTTTCAGCCAGCAGATGTATTAGGGCCGCAAAGTCAGAAAAACCACGCCACCGGCGAAAAAATAACCGGGACATTGTGGTTTGATTTTAGCCAATGATGAATAGATTCAATCTTCCAATAAACATCAATATGAAAAATTACCAGGGAGTAAATTTGTTTTCTATCTTATCCTGTTTAGTGTGGGCGCGGCCACATGCCTTTTTCTTCTTACGTAAGCATTTCGTTTTAAAGACCATCGGACAACAGATCCTGGTTCGTTACCGCTTAATACAGTTAACGCACAAACGGTGCAGTTTGCTTGCATTCTCCTACCGCGATTACTTTTCCGGGCAATGGGAATATCTGGGTAACCGAGCAAACGGATTTTATCCGGATAATTAAAAATGGAAAACTTTTCGTTTACACTAAACGCTACACCGAGTTGTACCAATTTTGGCTCTGGGGTTCATATAAGATCCGCAACCTTATCTATGGCACCAGACGTTAACGTAACGGTTACAACGGCTGCCGGCCCCACGATCATCTCACGCCGTTAATGTTGAATTTATAGAGCCTTTCAAGTTTCACAATTTGGTAATAATGAATGCACGTATCGGACTTTTTAAAATTATCTCTTTGCTGTTAAATAGGCAAAATTTAGCTCCGTATCAATATCAATATTGCCTTTGTCAAAAGAAATCGCAGCCACATCATCTTGGTTTTGCCTTAAATTTTTTTTGCACCTTCGTTTCCTTTTAGATGAAGGAGTGCGGGGAAATAAGTCTTTTTAAATAGAGCCAAGATTGCAAAAAATTAATATAAATATCTTATATTCAGTTAGTTATATAGTCAAATCTAATTAGTATACCGCGAAGTATACCGAATTCTTTGTATCAATTTGATGTTGTTTCAGAACGTTTGTTACTTAAATATAAGAATTAAATTTGCACAATTCAAATGAAAAGGTAAATATCAAATGAGCAAATTTATCAAAAGAACCATTTTGCCCGTTATTTAATTGACCAATGTGCGATAGCTTTTAACTGCACCGCCAGTTTATTTTGTTCTTCGGTGAATATTTCTGTTTTGGTTAAACCCATAATTATATCGCAATATTACGATGTATATTTGATAGACCAAAATAAACTTTAAGATGGGGAGTTGATATGAATGTTAGCTTATTTCAAAACAGAGTATATTAAAAAAATGTTAAGCCAGCTGTTTAGCGGGCTGGTTAAAAGACTTCCATCGCTTTATCTAACTCTTCGTTTAGAATTTTGGCATATACCTCAGTATGTTTTACTGATGAATGGCCCATTAATTTGGAGACATACTCAATTCGCATCCCCTTTTGTAATGCCCTTACAGCCCAACTGTGCCTGGCTGTATGAAAGGAGATGTTTTTATAGATCTTCGCTTTTTTAGTAGGTTCTCGCAAGCTTTTATTTACGTATGTAGTTGCTGAGGAAATTGCCTTGTGCAGGATCAATTTATCAGATTCATCTGTAGCTATTTTTAAGAATGGAAAAATAAAGCTTTCCGGATCAATAAAAGTTTCACCTTTTCGGCTTTGAGCTATAGTCCTATAATAAGTTAACATATCCAACGACTTTTCGGGAAGCTTGATGCTTATATCTTCCTGATTCTTTTTAATGATAAAATAAAGGTGGTCGCCATCAAAGTTTTTCCAGCGCATGGTCAAAAGATCGGAAATCCTAATGCCTGCGGTGTAAGCACTAAATATGTATAAATTCCGGTGGTGACATAATATCGTATTTTCCCGTAATTCCAACTTCTCCAATCTATCTAATTCATCGTCAAGCAAAAACTCCCTAGAGGTCTTTTGAGATCTCAACTTTATCTTATTGAACGGATTTTTTTCAATTGGCATTAGTTCCTCGGCAGTTGCGTCATTTATCAATGTCCGAATTATTTTGAGATTAGAGTGTATCGTATTCGTGTGGTTATTCAGGTCATTTTTCAAATGCTCCTGAAATCCCCTGATAAAAGGAACGTTGAGTTCATCGAAAAAAAGCCGTTCCTTTCCACTAAATGCTTTTAATTTTTTAAGGACGCAATTATAATGATTGATGGTTCCTATACTAAATTCTTCCGTGCGTTCCCGAATTCGCTTTTCAACAAAAGTGAAAAAATCTCCGGGGGTTATACCACTTAATTTAGATTTAATATCATAGGCGCTCACAAAGTTTGACCTGCTTTCCATTTCCAGGGAAGTTGCTTCCGCCTCTGCCTCTTTGATTGATAGGTAACTATTGATCTGTTTCGCGTTTACAACACCAGACCTTACCTTGCCGGTTTTTTCATTCCAGTCCTTCGGGTTAATGTATACGTCAAGTGCAATATATTTTGACCGGCGTTTTTTTGTTATTCGAAGATAAATAGGTACTTGACCATATTTATTGATCTTATTCATTTTTGGGAAAACTTTAATGGATGCCATTTTAGTGAATTTTGAGGGTGAAACTTTTAGTAACGTTCTCCCAATAAAAAAGGCTCCACGAAAAAATTGAAATATTCGTTTGGTACAGTTTGAGATGTTTTACCTTAAAATCACACGATCCCAGTTTAAGAAATGTAAAAGCCCCTACATAAGCTAAATTTTAGCTATATCAAATGTTTTACCTATGTTGTACCAAAACGAAAAACGCCTTAGTAGTCGTTTGACTACCAAGGCGTTACTTTAAATTTTCGTGATCCCGCTGGGATTCGAACCCAGGACCCCAACATTAAAAGTGTTATGCTCTACCAGCTGAGCTACGGAATCATCCTTCTAACATTTTCGGTAGTGTTACCGTTTCCGTTTAAAGTGGTGCAAATATAGGATTAATAGATATACGGCGCAAGCCTAATTTAAATAAATTGTAAAGTTTATAATAAGTGCCTAAAACACACAATTTTAAAATTTAAATATTCCGAGTTTGCCGCGGTCGCCGGCCAATAAAACGAGGTTTCCATGCTTTGCCTTACGGCAAACGTTATAACTGGTGCCATCTATCTTAACCCATGTTTTGCCGCCATCTGCAGTTAGGTTGGTTCCGGGAGTGCCTGTCGACAAAAATTTATTGCTTTTTAAATACTCAACGCACGACTGATAACCCGCCGGCCCGATAACCGGGGTGTTATTTTTAAACTTAGCTTTTGCCCCGGGGATAACGTAGGCTACCGAGTCGGGTAGCTTATCTTTTGAATAATTACCGCCTACAACAATGGTTTGGTGTTTACCAAACGCAACCGAAAATGCGCCACGGCTTGCAACGCCATTAGTTAATGGCAATGCTTTATTAACCCAAACCATATCGCCAATTGGCGACATTAGCATACGGCTGTTACTACCACCGGTTACAATGGCAAGGAAACCCTCAGCTCGTAAGCAGGTGCCGCTGGCTGCGAAGGCTGCCTCATCTTTTAAAGCTGCAGGCGCGTTTTTAACCGGGGCCCAACTGTCGCCTGCATCGTCAGTTTCTAATAACAGGAACTTGCCGTTGATAGGATCGCCTAATACAAAGCCGTTTTTTGAATTGGCAAAATCCATCGCATCTAAAAAGTAGGTGCTGTCTGTTTGTTGAAATTTTGTTTCCCAGTGCCGGCCACCGTCTGTAGTTTTTAAAATATAGGCAGGCGAGCCGGACGCTATCATCACCGCCTCTTTGTCAGAAAATGCTTCAATGTCCCTAAAGTCTGATTTTTCGAAACCTTTAACTTGCTGCCAGGTCCAGTTTGTACCACCATCGGTTGTTAGGCCAACAGTACCTTTAGAGCCGCTCACCCATGCAACTTTATCATCTAAAACAGAAAGGCCCCGAAAGCTTACAGGTTTGTTTTGTTGGATAGGTGTAACGGTTTGGGCTTTGATACTTGCGCAAAACAGCGTAATCAATAACGCCAGTATGATCTTTAATCTCATTATTTTACTCGTTTCCAGATTTCGCTTCGGCCTAATAATGCTATGCCAATAAATCCGCGTATTTTTAAATTGTCGTCGTTTAAGGTCATTTTGCAACTATAGGTTTTGCCGTTTTTGGGGTCATAGATGGTGCCGTCTTCATAAACATCGTCGCCATCAAACACAAAATCCTTTAATAATTCCAGCCCCAACTTAGGGCGAGATTGTAAGGCTTTGTCGGGATTTTGGTTATCCAGTTTAGGCTTACCGTTTACCTCATTCGGAAATTTCATCCAGGTAAGCTTACCATAATATTTAGTGCCTTTTTTAAAGATCTGCACCTGGCCTTCGCCACTTGGGTTGATCCATTTACCTAAAATGGCATCAGCATTTTGCGCAGATGCAGCTAAAGAGCATACTGCTAAAAATAATATCAAACAGGCTTTTTTTATCATGAAATTTATAATTGGTACCCGAAGTTACCCTTTGCGCGTGGTTTTACAAAGCAACGCCTTATTTTTTCAAATATTTTAGCCCCGCTGCGTAAAACAATTATATTTGCAACCTCTTGAATGCCCGGATGGCGAAATTGGTAAACGTTGCGGTCTCAGAAGCCGTTGAGAATTGTCTCTTGAGAGTTCGAGTCTCTCTTCGGGCACATACATTTAAGATATGAGATTAGAGATGTGAGGTATGAGAAAACTTGTGTCTCACATTTTTTTTGAAGAGGTTTATTGATTTATACGCGTTGGTTTTAAATCTAAAAATGGTATCTCAATCAAATGCCCGGGTGGCGAAATTGGCAGACGCACCACCTTGAGGGGGTGGCATTCGTAAGGATGTACGAGTTCGAATCTCGTTCCGGGCACTATACTGCAAAAATCACCTGCTTGTTGGTTTAAATTTGTTTTTATAATACCACTCAACTACGCAAACCCCGTCGCTCCAGGTCAATTCACCATCAGCAGCTACCCGGGCAATCATTACAGATAAATTATGCAAATAGGCAGATTTGACATTGCTATTTAAACCTTGCAGTGTTTTTACAGCGCATTTTATAATTTCTTCCGGATCTGTAAGTTCACCACATTTATCAGCAAGTTTTAAATTTGTTAAGATAACGGGTAATGCTGATCGTAGCGATTGCTTAATCTTATCATCAATATCGCCCGGAATAAGCATAGTTAAAATATCAGACACGGGCGAATCAACAAATCTTTTTACGTTTTCTGTTACCGTAACTGCAATATGTACAGCCGACCTTATCTCTGACGGGAATTTGTTAAACAGGGATTGGATGGTGCCCCATATTTTCGAAAAGAACGATTTTATACTCATGTTATTGATGTTTTGCAGGTTTTATATATTCCATTTCGCGCTGTAAAACCGCAACCTGGCCTTCAAGTACTTTTAGCCGTATCTCGTTTACCCGCGTTTGTGATTGCTGATCGAGCTTTACTTCGTTTATATCGCCCTTAAGGCCGAAATAAGTCGTCATAACTGACGCTACAATACTTGCAGTGCTAACAATTGTGACAATGATATTCTTGATGGTGATGCCTTTTAGCTGGCTATGTTCTATAGATGTCATAATGATAAGAATAATGCGCGCTCCTGTTCGCGCCGTTGGATAAGTGTTTTAGAAACTACTTTTTTACCCGTGTGCGGGTCGGTTATTTTATTCCAGAGCAGGAATTGGTCAGCCGCGCCTTGGTAATCGCCGGCGTTTAGTTTTTTGAACAGGGTGGATGATCTGACAGCGCCTGTACCTACGTTATAGATGAACGAAACTAACGCGTCGAATTGATTTTGGGATAAATGAACCGTAGTGCCTTCATCGACAGCGCCGATATAATCTGTTGAAGTACTTTTTAATAAACTTTCTGCCTGGGCTGTGTCGGCCAATTTATCGCCTTTTTTAACAGCCTTGCCATCAACGTACCTTGTTGAGCCATATCCAATTGTCCACACCCCGGCAATATCCTGGTACGAATTCAACCGCAGCCCTTCAAAGTTTTTAATAATGGCAATGCCCCGTTTACTTAATGTTCTCATCTTGTTTAGTATTTAAAGGTTGATATTGTTTAACTGCAAATTGAGCAACGATGGTAATGGTAGTACCTGCCGAGATCATTATTGTGGTGAGTCTTGCTGGTATGCCTGCCACCTGTGTTAACGAAGTACCCAAACCAACCAACCCCAAACCAAATGCCTGGGCGCGTTTAAAAAATTTGGGTGTAGCGCTACTAATGCGCTCCCAAAGCGTGTATGTTTTTTCCATGATATTTATTGTTTTATGAGTGAAGGGAAATGCTTTGTAGGTTTCTTAGTGCGATTTAAATCGTTTTAAACTATGAGTTGGTAGGTTTATATTTGTTGGAAGGCTTATAACTATTGGATTTAGTAGTTGGATTCTAATTGGCGTTTCCCTTAATACGCCAATTTATTATATTATTAATTGAATTTTAAAAGTTCAAATATTCGCCTGCCTAATTCAATTTGTGAGTTAGCAAGAAGGTGATAACCCTCTCCAAGGGTATCGAAAGTCAAACCGTCACTATCAACCAAATTATAATTAGTTATCACTGCACTGTTCTGTATTTTGGCTTGCCTGATGCGGTCATAGTAATCTGGTATTCCGCCACGCCGACTAATGAGTACAGAATATATTTTAAGGTTAGGTAAACTCATGTCAGTTTTAAACTGGTTTAAAAGAGCATATTCATTGGCTCTATATTGCACAGTAGACTGATTTTGAAACGCATCTTCTTCGCCCTGGTACCAAATAAAACCGCTTATAGTAGGTTTAAGACCTAAAATCGTTAATTTACTCATTGCAGTATTCACACAATCCTTTAATCCTTGAAAAAGGCTATTGGTTGTACCTGTGGCAATATTCCAGTTTGGGTTAGCGTTTTGTGATAGAGCAGTACCGCCCCATGCATATTTAATGATATAAATATTTTCATTCGTAAACTGCTGGTATAATCTTCCCATGCTAAGATCAGGCCCTACATTCAGAGAATTACTATCATTTACAATTGAAAAATTAGAATGACTTACTAATTGCTGATATTGAAAAATCCTATTAACCCCTGCTAACGCGCCAACATAGTTGGATGGCAAGGTCTCTAAAGCATATTGTTCACCACCTGCGTTACTCTGCCCTGCTACAATGATAACTTTGGTATCAAGAATGCTTGAATTGTTATCTCCATTTGCAAGATGTGATTGCGAAGTACTTCCAAAAAAATTGATCATAATTAGTTATTTGGTACCCAATTCACAGTTACCGATGCTGCCACCGTTATGTCGTGATAGTAGGCGGTGTTTGATTTTGCCTTAATCAATATTTTTTTATTGGTCTGATCTAATTCTATAAACGCACTCCAATCTGTTGCACCTGCTGATTTTTGCGATGCTGAAATTGTTGCACCAGTTCCATTTGTAAATGAAAGTGTGCCTGCACCATAATGATCTGCCACAACACCCGCAGTCATTATAAAAAAAGCATTGTCATAATAAGTGTAAGATCCGCTACTTGATGAGAGCCCAGTTGTAATTTCAAACACATAATACCCTCCTCCATATCCATTGTCTGTTAAAAAACTAAAAATTGTAATTGCATCTGTACTACCAGTTACTATAGTACCTTTCAATTGGTGTTTTTCAGAATAGAACCCATGTTGTATACCTATTGCAGGCTTTGATAATGATGAAGTCGCATCTATTCTTAGCATTTCGTTATAATCATTTGACACTGAGCCTATTCTGAGCTTGTTTAAGGAGCGATTACCATAAAAATCAGCTTTGAACATGATATCTGAACCAGTGCCACCTATAAGCTGAAAACCACCACCAACATCACTTGTGTCTATAGTTGGAGTATTAGTTACCGCATCCCTATAAAGCGTCATACCCAAACGTAACTTAAAATACTCTTTGCCATTGTTGTCTATAGCGTACCTAATTACATCTGTTTCAGATGCAGTAGTGGGGTCAACGTTAACAACTCTAAAGTGGTCGTAAAAAGGAAAAACCGTTCTACCATCCAACCTGTTTTTAATTAAAAAACCTGTTAATCCAGTAAGGTCAGCGAGCGCTTTTAAATCTGTATCAAATCGCCAACCTGTAGAACTGCCTGAATTAGAAGTGTCGTTAGTCCTAACCTTCGTCTTAAACCAGTTTGCTATATAATCAAAGGCACCGCCTATACCACTCCTATCTAAAAAGGTTGTTACATTCAATCCCGTATCGTCACCAAATTTGAAACCATCGGATCCTTTTAAATCACCTAACGCATCCCGGAATACAACCTGGCCGTTACTAACCGAATTTGCAGAAACCGAGTTTGCTATTTTTACCACACCATTGGCATCTATTTTTATATCCCCGGATGGTGTTACGGCTTTCGCTTTGTTTGTGGCATCGCCGATTGGAATTTTCCCGCTGGCTAAGTCGCCACCAATTAGCGCGCCACCGCCACCTCCCGAAGTGCCACCCTCAAAACTTATGGTTACCCTAACCTCAGTCGCAGAAACATAATTGAAATAGAGGTAATTGGTTTTGGTGTTGTCTACCGAGCCGCTAAGCACTTTAAAGGCACTACTAAAGGTTATGGTGTGCGTGCTGTTGCCAACTATCTTGGCCGAAATTGTTTTGCCTAACACATTGCCGGATGCCGCCAGCGTAAATGCGATATTAGCGGTTTGTGAAACCGCCATATACGCATCGTTATTGAAGATCAATTCAGGATTGAAATCTATTTCAATAGCTTCTGTACCACCGCTACCACCACCCGCAGGGCCGGCGGGGCCTGTCGCGCCATTAGCACCCGTCGCACCTATCGGCCCGGCGGGGCCGGTTACGCCTGTTGGGCCGGCCGGGCCTTGCGGGCCTGTTTCGCCCGTTTCGCCCGGTTGGCCTATTATGGCCACGCCACTTCCCCAGTTGCCTGCTGTTTTAGGCCCGAATAGCTGGTAGGCATTGGTATTGATATAAAAATCGCCATCAGCCCCGGTGGCGGAGTTTGATGGATTGGACGTTCCGTTTAGGATAGTTCTACCATCAATTCCCGGAATCCCAATGCCGCCCGTTTCGCCTCGCGCGCCTTGCGGGCCGGTTTGCATGGAAAACACCTGCGACCAGCTACCTGTGGCTTTATAGTAAAATATCCCCGTGCCGGTATCAATGTAGGTGTCGTTATTGCTACCGATGGCTGTGCCGGGCGCGCCAGATCCGTATAAAACGGTTCCGTCTTTAGCACCGTTGGCCGATGGTAATGTGTATTTTACCAACCAGGTGCCCGATACTTTTTGTGCAAATGAATTAGCAGCGGTGTTTATAAAAAGGTCGCCGTTTTTACCGGTGTTGTTTTGGGGGAGGGTGTTGCCAAAAGATACTGCTGCGCCACTGCTAATGCCCGAACTAACAAAATCTAACAGCGTGTTAAAGTTAAATTGGTAGTCGGTGCCGTTGTGTACCACAACAGATGTATCAGCTGCGGTAACAGCATTGAGTATGGGTAATTCGTTTATTTTTTTATCTGCTGCCATTAGTTTAAAAATTCGGTGATTAAGTGATCGGTGCTGAAACTATCAGCAGGGAAATTGAAATCTGTTTTATCTACAGCGCGGATGCGCGGACCGGCTTGCCTGCTGCTTTTGTTGCGATGATTATAATGCCATACCGGGAAGTCATCCCTGTGATCCATTAAAAATCTTTCGGTTTCGTTAGCGTAGGCGTTAGCCGTGCTGCGTTGCTGCTGTACCAGTTTTACCACATCCTTTTGTGCCAAAGCATCGGCATTGTCGTAGCGTTTGGTTACCGGGCCGCTGGCGGTATAGTGCACCGAGTCAACCTCTATGAAACGCGCGAAAGCGAAGTAGGCCAGTACCGGTTGCAGCCCCTGGTGTAGTACAATGTGGCCGTCGTCATCCAGGTATTCACAACCGTTTAGCAGGTCTTTGTAGTGCTGTGGGGCGTCTTCCTTAAGGTTGCCGTCAGCATCCAGTTGCTTTATTAGGTCATAATATAAGATGTAACCTAAAAATGGTTTCAGGTCCAGTTCCTGGGCTTTTTGGATAAATACCTTTATCCGTTCGGGTTTTATGTTCGTGGCAATATCCTGGTATCGCTGCAAAGTGTCGGGGGTTATTAAATTTAACATGCAATGGTTCTCCTGTCCCCGCCAGCCGGCGGAGAATTTTTTAAATTCTTCATAATCTTGTCTCGTTTATTTCGCCGGCTGGCGTGTTAAGCGCACATGGCTTCGGCCTCTTCCTGTTTTAACCCGTAGGCATAAACAAGGGCAGCTATTTTACTTTCGGCAGGTAGGGAAGACTGCAGGAGCTGGTTGATATTTGCCCCGGCTTTAATGCCGATAACGTCGTCAGCAACCGATGCCGGGATAGGTATAATGGTCCAGTTTGCGGATGTATTTACATCGGTATAAAAGTTACTGAACAAATCCTCCAGTGTCTCGCTTAGTTCCAACCTGTCGGCCGCGGTATTGTCATTAAATTCGCGGATGGCTTCCTTCTTTTCGCCGCCATTGCTCAAGCCGGATGATTTTTCGGCATTGATGAGTTCCTTTGGGACCGAAAAGCCTTTGATGATGCGCGCCTCTACCGATCGCTCAGTGGTTTCAAAAAGCTTATCGTTGTTTTGGATGGCGTAGGGTTGAAAGTCGGGCTTTGAGCTTTCATCCTCATATTCTATCACGATTATCTTTTGCGCACTCTTGGCTCCCTGGAAACTTCCCAGGTCTCTTTCCAGTTGAGATGGCGTATTTGAACCCTTGCCCGTATCTGCACTGTTATCGGCTTCTTCGCGCCGCGATTGCATAAACAGCATGGTTGATGGCAGGAAACCGGTAGTTACCTCGCGGTTGTTAAAGATCTTGATACCCGCCTCGGTCTCAAAATCCTCCCAAACAGAATCTGCTTCTATCAGCGGGTAATCATCCACCTCGGGATTAAAATAGAATAACTGACCTTTGTATTTATCCCAGCCGCCTGCTGCTATAACCTGCTGTTTGATGGTCTTTTCGTCGGGGTTGTAGCTATCCAGGAAGCTGATCTTGCTGCGCGTAATGTTCTTCCAGGTTTTACGCCCCCAATCATTATAGATAGCAAACTTACCGGCGGTTTCGTTATTGTCGGTATCGCCCATGCGGATGTCCTCGAACTTTACGTAATTGACCGACGCTATCTTGAAATTGGCGTTATAATTTACATGGATCCCAAACCCCCTGAATAGTGCTTTATCTGATGCAATGGCTTTTAATAGTTTGGCTATAGTAAGGCCTTTATCATTGATGATCCGTTTGCCCAGCGAGGCATCCTCAAAACCATTGCCTGCAATAAATTTGGTCCGCTTGTTCCAGCAATCTTTGGCGGTGGGCGATTGGCCAACCAACTCCAGCATACGCTGCGGATAGGCGTTATCCATATCGTAGTTTAATATGCCGAAGGTTTGGTTTGGCCTTACCATTATGCGCCGTTCTATTTGTGGTAAATAGGTTTTCATAGTAATTAGTGAATTATTGATTTAGTGATAGGACCACCAATTACACGCCTGGCCCGGCGCTTGCGCGGCTTTTCTACTTCCGGACTTACCGACTTACTGTCTTCGGGGGGCGCAATAAATAACCCCGCTATGTGCGGATATCGCTGCAAGTACCATTCAGCCTCCTCGTCGGTAAGGTTATCGCTGCTGTGTACCGCTGCCGAACCGGGGGCAAACTGGTGCCTGCCTGGTTTTAAAATGTATTTTTTCATGGTAATTGGTTCGTGGTTAATAGATCATTCGCTTTATGAATGGTTCATAATCCATTACTACAGATTATGAACCATTTGCTATTAAATTAACCTACCAGTTCTTCCAGCGCGGCAATGGTGCTGGCATAAGTAGCTGAGCCGGTTATCGGCGGGATAGATACCGCGCGTGGAGGATACGGCTCTTTCAACTTATCGGGGTTGGTTAATTTGATCTTGTAACCACCGTCTAAAGTTTCGTCGGCTGCGTTGCGCTCAGCCTCGGTTACTATCAGACCGTTTACCGCGCCAAATAGCTCCACGGCCGAGTCGCCATCCTTGTGGTTGTTGATCGCAATGGCGCGCACACGGCCATAGCCCATAGCCATTATCTGCGTTTTAACATCGGTAGATAAACCAGCGATGTTAAAATCTATCTCCTCTGTATAGCGTGGGCCCACTTGTGTTTTGGCCAGCTTGCTCATGGTGTTGAAGCTGTTATTGGTGCCCTCGAATTTGTAAACCTTGGCTGTACCTACCGCGGTAATATCTTTAATGATCAATGGGTTTAATGTGTCGTACGTCAGCACGAAATCATCCTGGTTAAAAATGTACACTACATCTTCGATACCCGAAGTAATTGGCTCGGCCGAGCCCAGGCTAAAGCCCGCGTTTATTTTATTGTAAATTGACATATTAAGTAATTAGTGATTTATTGAATTAGTGATTTTTAAATAGTATCAAGTAGTTAGTATCAGGTATCTTTAATGTCTCGATACTAAATACCTGATACCGGCTACTACGCGCCCAGGTAAAACAGTTCGTTAGCGAATTTGAAATTTACGGCCGCCTTCATGCGGGCTTTCATACGCACCACGTTATCGTTGGTGTAGGGCTTCATGTAAACGGTTGATAGTTCTGAGGCATCGCCCAAAAGATCCACACCAAGGAACAGGTTTGACGAGCGTGCACCTAATATGGTGTTGGCCTGCCAGTGGTTCATCAGTTGCAACGGTACACCCAGGTAGTCCATTTTCTTAGGATCGGTAAAGGCATTAAGCACGTTCACCGCTTTGTCTGCCTGTGCCTGTGCGTAGGCATAGCCAACATGTAACGGGATCTGCAAGTTAAAATCTTCCTGGCTGCGGTCTGCCGGGTCAAGCTGGGCGTAGATGCCGGTTAGTACACCTAACACATTGCTTGCGTTAATGTAGCTGGCGGTTGCTGCCGATGCGCTGCCGCTAAAGGTTGCCGCTTTGCGGGTGTTTATCTCGTTGTAGTTACGCACCAGTTTAAAGGTAGTTGCGCTTAATACCTGGATAAAGTAGGATTGCCCCGCAACATCAATACCTGCGCCGCCGTTGGTGGTATCTTTTATAACGCCGGTTACAGCTGTTATGGTAACCACATCGCCATCCCGCAGGGTTGCGGTGCTGCCTACGGTTACTACGCCCAGGCCGCTCATAGCCGTTACCGCCAAATAGGTGTCTGATTTACCCAGGCCAACTTTGTACACGCCGCTTGCTGCCGCTATAGATGGCAATAAGCCCGTAAATGGTGCGGTGAACGCAGCTTCTTTAGTAGAGCCTTTGCCCAGCCAGTACAAGCGCTCGTTAGCTATTTGTATTTTGGTTAGGTAGCGTTGCACCATAAAGTCGCTTAGGTCAACCACGCCTTCGTAATCAAGGAAGGCGCCGGGTTTTAGCTGCTGGCTCTCCCATGATTGTACCAGTTTGTCCCATTGTTCCGCTGCCATTGCGGAACTCGAACATCCTGTCGGTTTTGTTATAGCCTTTTACAAGGCGTTTCAGGATGTCCGACTCATCGTAAATTTCCTGTGCATCGCGCAGGGCGCCCGATTTTAAATTGGGGATATCCTGCCCAACCACGGTGATGATCTGTTTTTCGGCTTGTATCGCCAGGCAAAAAAGTACCTGTTCTATAGCGTAGGTTTTGCCCGAACTGGTGCCGCCCTGGTTTATCACCACGTGGGCGGTAGCCTCGTAATTATGTTGGAATAGGGTAGACGTTTTCATTTATAGGTAATGTTAATGAATGGGCCTTTGGGAAGCCTGCGGATGGTGGGGTGGAAAGGTATTGATCGCGTTTGTTTAAAAAAGAAAAACGCTAATTAAGCAAAACTTCTTTTTCCGCCGATGCCAGTTTAAAGCCGGAATTGATAACCTCTATCTTCATTGTTTTGGGAATCTCTGCTAATAATGTACCATCCGGTTTTTCGGCCCAGCCCAGGCTTTTCAACATGAAGATAGCACCCGTTGCCGATTGGTAATGCAGTTTCTTTTCATACTCGGCCTCGATCCTTAAACGCGCCCTTTTTACATGGTTGGCAAATTCGCCGGTATGTTCGTAGGCCTCAAATTCGTTGCGACTGTTAAACCCAAGAAAAAGCGCCAGGCCCGATAGGGTGGGCGGTTCTGGCTCAACATCCCAAATCTTTTGATAGGCAAGTTTGGTTTTGTCTTTGGAGGCCGCTTCGGGCAATAACTCCATGTGGAACTTGCCTTTTATAGATTCGAAATACCGGTTGATGCGCATGGTGTAACCACGGGCCGAATTGACACGTTTCATGATGTAAACTTGTTATGTAAATAATGCCGATTGGCATTTGGTATATACAAAGATAACACTATTTCTTTAATTATACAAATAAAATAAAGAAATATCTTTATATGTGTGCTTTAGATTTTATATGACGGCTGTGTGCGGGTGTGCATTAAACTGAACAAAGTCTTCAGGACAATATCGCGGTAGATTATGGCTTTGGTAAGTAGGTTTGTAAGGGGTTTTTGTAACCATTAACGAAATATTTTAAACTTTTGCTAACGTTTTATATCCAACCATATATCCTTTAAAATAAATGATGAAATTTTGATGAAATTAGCCAACCTTTGGCATGTTTAATGCGTATACTCACTAAAGTTAAAAAGTGTTAAATAATTGCACTGAAACTATAGAAAACGCATAATTGCAAATATTTTTTATTTAGCTTTAACGCATCTATTAACCTATGGACTTAAAACGGTTTACTAATTGGTACTTTTCGCTTGTGTTGCTCCTTTCGGTGCTGCTTGTGTCGTGCCAAAAAGATTCCGGCGACCAACAGGTAGAGCAGAAGCAAATAGCCGTTGCTGCCGATAGCGTTATCAACGCCGCCTCGCCGGATAATTTCCTGGCAACCGAGGGTACGCTAACCATCACCATGCAAGATAGTGTTTACACATTTGATGCCGCAAAAGATTCGGTAGCGTTTGTGAACATGAACGTTGGTGAGAACAGGTATTTCGGAATTACAGCTATTAACAAGGCACATACCATGAGCTTCGGCGTAAGTTCTAAAGGCGCCGCTGCCGATAGCCTTACCAAGCCTGTTGCAGGCGGCCAGTTGCTAATGATGGCCGATGTGATCCACACCAAACAATTTACACTTACCCAATACGCCGAGCCCGGCGATGCAGGTAAAATTAACCTTGACCAATACCGCCAAAAAGATGTGCTTGCAAAGGGTAGTTTCTTTACGTTCCTTTCTAAGGATGACGAGCCTAACTCGTCTCTTTACAGGGTAGAGGGCACCTTTGATCTGAAGCTTAAAAAGCGGTAATGCCATCCTCGTGTCGTAATGACACCTTATTGTAAAAAACAACTTACAAGCCTGCCATTTTGCCCCGCGTTAGCTGAAAATCGCCCTTTTTTACCTATCTTTACAGAAAAACAAAAGGAGATTAATGAAAGTATTTATTGGAGGCCTTCCGTTAGAAGTAAGTGAGGCCGAACTTAATGCGGTTTTTGGTGATTTTGGGCCGGTTAAGAGCCTAAGGATCGTTAAAGATCGTGAAACAAAAGAGAGCAGAGGCTTTGGATTTGTGGAGATGGTAAATGAGGATGAAGCTAAAGAAGCTATCCGCTGCATGAACGGACAAAGCTATTATGGTAAACGTATAACAGTTAACATCGCCGAGGACAAAGGTCCGGGTTTTGGTGGTGGTGCTGGTGGTAACAGAGGTGGCTTTAGCCGCAACTAACCCATAATATTTTCTTTGAAGATAAGATGAGTCCCGCAATGCCGGGACTTTTTTTATGCCCGGAATTTTTAAGTATGCTCAGCATTTTTTACTTTTGACTATTATGAAGGTTGGCGATAAAGTGATATGTATTAACGATAAAATTGATCCTGAAAAGAACGAGGAGATCCGCCGCGATTTCGAGATTTGGATCACCCGGGATAAGGAATATACCATCCGCGAAATACTTGATAATAACAACATCGTAACCGGTGTACTGCTTGATGAGGTACACAACTTCCCCAAATTTTTTAACCTCATCAACCGTTTCCAGGAACCTGCCTTCGCCATCTGGCGCTTCCGTAAACTCAACTACGCTACCAAACCTGCCGAAGAAGTAAGCGAGGTAGAGGAGTTGGTAGGGGTTGACGAAAAGCAGGAAGAGTTGGTTAAGACCAAGTAATTAAACTTCCCACTTTAATTTATTAATACTTATTGGTACCAACTGTGCCTCCCCGGGCGTCATTGCTGAGCGTTAGCGTGGCAATTCGATCGAATAATCGTGGATTAGTTCTCCGTTAGGTAGGGGCTGTGGGTTACCATTTGGCCTGTGGATGTTCATTTTCTTTGCCTTAGCCGCAAAGAAAACGAACCAAAAGAAAAGGCCAAGTCAAAGCGACGCTTCCGCCCGCCCTGCCGGTTCTTAACGCTTTCTCGCCGCATGCGCGGACTTCGACGCTAAACCGACATTCCCGCCATACTCCCGGCCCGCCCGCTTTGACGTTTGGGCCGCCGCTTTTAATAAAGAGCACTAAGAAAACCCCTTAATTCTAAAAATTCCGGTTCATACAAACGAATGGACCGGTAGTTTCCTTAATGCGGCATTAGCGTGTTGTCGGATAGCACAGGCATTGCTTTACCACACCCTTTAACAGCGACACGGTACAGCCGCGTGTTTTTTCTTTGGTTCGTTTCTTTTTTGCGACAAAAAAGAAATGAACATCCACAGGCCATACAACTTAAAACTACCATTCCTAATAACACACTAATTGCCATTGCCCTTCCATATCATTTTTATGCTATAAATGCCATTTGGCATAATATTTACCAGCCTTTATCGATTGCCGCCTCTGTTTCTACCAACTGCGTTAATATAGCTTTTAGCATCGCTTCGCGGGCCCATTGTTGTTCTACCAGGGTAGCGTCCTGCTGGTACCAGGTAATGGCCTCGTTGATCTGTACGCGGGTTTTGTAAACAAACTGTTTGTTGGGGTGCACGCGCTGGCCCTCGTAACTGTTCAGGTTTTCGGTAGTGATCACCTTGGCAAAGTTTTTCAGGCTGATATCCAGCTGCAGGCATTCATCCAGCGAGTTCTTGAAGTCCTGTTTGTCCTCCAACCATAGGGTCAGGTGATCGTCGGTAAGGTCGTGGTCGGCAATGCAGATACGGCTGTAGTTGTAATCTACCGTGATGATGAGCCACCACAGCTGGGTTTTGATTTTTTGTGCGATTTTTATCATGATTATTTAGTTAGTTTCCCAATAGCGGGATATTGATTAGTGATTAGTCGATGGTTAATAGATAATGGTTGATGGTTCATGGAGAAGTTAAAACCTTTGTCCTTCCCCGGCTTTTCGCCTTTAACCTTTCCCCTCCAAAAAAGGAGGTACCCATCCGGGGATATACTGCTGTATGGCGGCTATCTCCGCGCGGTATTTGTTGCAGGCGGTTTGGTAGCCCTGGTAGCGTTGGGTCAGTTCATCGTTGATAAGGGTGGTTGTCCCGTTCTTTTTTTTAGTGCGCAGGGCGCAGTAGGCTATATGCATGGGTTATATATAATTTAGCTTATTTATTGTTGATCTTTAAAGTCCCCTAACGGCGGAGATTTAGAGGGGTTAATAAAGTATATTCTTTAAGTTCTGTATGCATAATATTTGGATTGTTGATTTTTAGTTTTAAATTAGCAATTATCGAACGAACAAATATAAAGAAATATCTTTAATTAAATAAAGAAATATCTGTAATTATTTTTTATTGCTATGGATGACCTGTCAAAACCGAATAAAATAAAAACAGTAAGGCCTGAAACACTCGAGTTTATTATCCTGTACAACCAGTTGCGTGGCCGGGCTTTTAATAATAATAGCGAGCTGGCCGATGCCCTTGGCTTCAATTCGGCGAGTTCTATTACCGAAATCATCAAGAGCCGCCAAAACATCGACCCTGAAAAACTAAAGACCTTTAAAGAAAAATATGCGGAGCACCTTGGCGGCGCAAAAAGGAACGCGGATAAACCCGCTGCCATGCATCGCGAAGAAGGCATCCCCATGTATGATATTATAGCTACGGCATCGGGCGTGGAGGTGTATAACGATATAAACGATTCGCAATCGGTAGGCCGCATGAATTTCCCGGGGATAGAGGAGTGCGATTTCGCGCTGCCGGTTTGGGGCCACTCGATGTACCCATACCTGGAGAACGGCTGCTGGGTTGCCCTCAAAACTATCAACGATAAAAAGATATTACCAGGCGAAGTGTATTACATAGAATGGGGCGATTACCGCATGTACAAACGCCTGCTGGCCAGCGATAACCCCGAAGAAGTGATAGCGCACTCAGATAATGTAACAGAAATGGTTGCCGGCCGCCTAAAATATGCCCCGTTCCCCATCCGCATAGATGAAATTAAAAAACTATGCCTGGTAAAGGATATCCATAAAAAGCATAACCATTAGTGGATGTGCAGATATGCAAATGTGCGGATATGCAGATGTGCAGATGTGCAGATGAAAAGTTCGCAGTCCGAAAGATAAATACAAAGAAATGTCATTTCGAAGGAGCGTTAGCGAGGAGAATACTTCTACGTGTGCATGTCGAAATTTGCAGGATGTTGAAATTTGTTACATGAAGATCAAAAAAATAAATCCGGAATCTAAAATCGTAATTCTAAAATCAAAATGATCCGCCTTGCTACCTTAACCGATATTCCCGCCATCATGCTTGTTATAGCCGAAGTTGTGCCCATTATGCGTGCGGCCGGCAATTTACAGTGGGACGATAAATATCCCAACCCACAAATTTTTGAGGATGATATTAACGCCGGCCAACTTTGGGTGGCGGATGAAAATGGCGAAATTGCAGGCCTGACCGCCATCACTACCGAGCAATATCCCGAGTATGCGCAGGTTGGCTTGGATATTACTGAAGAAGCGATTGTAACCCACCGACTGGCGGTTAGTGCGCGGTTTAGGGGCAGGGGCTTAGCCGCCGATCTTCTTTACCAGGCCGAGGTTGTGGCGCTTGCCCGTGGCATCCACACGTTACGCATAGATACTAACTCGCAAAACCATGCTACGCAGCAGCTTTTCCCAAAATTGGGGTACTGTTTAAAAGGCGAAATAACGTTAGAATTTAGGCCGGGCCTCAGCTTTGTATGTTTCGAAAAACGGCTGGATTAACCCGCTTACTCAAAAAACAAACTGAATGTAAACGTGTGCAGCGATAACTTGCTGATAGGCGAAGCAAATGGCGTATTATCGGCAACCAATATATTGCCAATACTATTGGTCAATTTTATCTCTGGTGACAGCTTAAAATATTCAAAGTAAATATCAAACCCAAAGCCCGCCTCGTACGATGGATATCCGCGCACGTTGCGCAAAAGGCGCTCGGTAGGGGCGGTGTTGGGCTGGTCCTTTTTTGAGCCTATGGCACCCGAGTATTTTATCCCGCCTATTAAATAAGCGCGGGCATTCCCTAACCTGTCCGATTTTAATTTCAACTGCAGCGGGAAATCAACTGTAGTGGTTTGCACGGGCTTGACCACATCCTGGGCTGGGTCCACATAATTATAGGTAACGGACCTGTCCGAAAATACCAGCGACGGGGTAATCCTGGCCTCCAGGTGTTCCGTTAGGCGGTAGCGGGTCAAAAAACCAACCGCGAAACCGGGCGTACTTTTAGAACTGATGGCATTTAGCGGCGTGCTTACGTTCGCGCCCGTTTCCGGGTCTACAAAAGGCGTTTGCCAGTTGGGTTGTTTGATTATCTTAAAACTGTTTGATACGTACGAGAAGGAAAAGCCAAAACTCAGGTCGTTTTGGTCGGCGCCGCCGCCCCATGCCTGCGCCCGCAGCAAATTGCTGCAGCCTATGAGCATTATGGTAATGAAGAGGCGGGTTTTGATCATTTAGTACCAGTGTAAATGGAACAGATACCAAACGCCAAAGGGCGCTGTTTGGTATTTTTAAAGCCTGCTTTTTGCATCAACGTAGTAAACGCTTCACCATCCGGGAAAGCCGCAACAGACTCCGGCAGGTAGGTGTATGCCCTGGCATCTTTAGAAAATAGCTTGCCAATACCCGGCGTTACGTAGTTAAAGTAAAAAGCGTAAAGCTGTTTTATCGGGAAGCCTTTTGGTTTCGAAAACTCCAGCACCACGGCCTTGCCACCCGGTTTCAACACCCGGTGAATATCGGCCAGTCCGGTTTCTAAATTTTCAAAATTACGCACGCCATAAGCCACTGTAACCGCGTCAAATTCATCAGCCTCAAAGGGCAACTTTTCCGAATCGCCCAGTTTAACCTCAAACTTGTCGCCAAGGCGGCGTTTAGCAATTTTTTGGTCGGCAATATCCAGCATCCCGCGCGAAATATCCACACCAATAATTTTCTTAGGCTTCAGGATCTTTAGAGCCTCAAACGCGAAATCGCCGGTACCGGTAGCCACATCCAGTATCAGTTGGGGCTTATCGTCCTTCAATTCGTTGATCGCCTTTTTGCGCCAGATGATATCTATCCCCAGCGACATAAAATGATTCAAAAAATCGTAAGTTTTAGAAATGTTGTTAAACATATCGGCCACCTGCTCTTTTTTGGTGCCCTGCTGGTTTTGGTATGGTGTTACAGTTTTGCTCATTGTGTGTAGCGGCAAAGATAAGTATTGGAGTTCATAGTTCATGGGTTATAGTTGATGGTTAAGGTGCTGGGGGTTGGAAGGCGGGAGCGGACTTTGAACTTTCTACTTTGAACTTTACACTAACTATGGCGTTGCCTGCGGCCCGGGCTTTCCGTTGCAACTCCTCATTACAGGCTGCTGATAAAAGCAGCCCTGCATTCCGGGGTTTCCACTGCAATCCCTACCGCGATTGCATTTGATAAGGGATAAAATTATTTCCCTACTATTTTTTTCCGGTGTACAATTCCCCAGTCCGAAAGATTGTTGATGATGGTTTGCAGCGTATCCCCATGTTCCGTAAGTTCGTATTGTACGGTTATGGGTTGTGTATCTAAAACGGTTCGTTTTATCAAATGGTTTATTTCCAATTCTTTTAATTCTTTGCTCAACATTCTGTTAGAAATTCCACTAACATCATTCAAAATATCCGAAAACCGCCGTTTGCCATAACAGCAAATGGATGATATGATGGAGATCTTCCATTTCCCGTTCAGTACGTCCATTGAATCCCTTACGGATCTCATTTTTTTCTTGAGCTCCTCTTGATAATTTGCTATTTGTTGCATAATAATGTTACTTGGTTACACCTGTGTTACTGTTACTTTTCGGTATAAAGTTACTAAAAGTAACTTATCTAACCTACCTTTGTTGTACAAATATTAAGTAATAGAAATAATGAGTAAATTAAAAAACAAAGTAGCGATCATAACAGGTGCATCAAAAGGGATAGGTGCAGCCATCGCAAAACACTTCGCGGCAGCGGGCGCTAAGGTTGTGGTAAATTATGCCACCAGTAAAGACGGAGCGGATAAAGTGGTTAAAGCCATAACCGATAACGGAGGCACAGCCATCGCGGTACAAGCCGATGTATCTAACGAGGCCGATGTAACCAGGCTGTTTGATGAAACAGAGAAGGCTTTTGGCACGTTGGATGTTTTGGTAAACAACGCGGTTTACCAGCAATTCCTCCCTATCGAACAGGCATCCGTAGAAGCTTTTCATCAGCATTTTAACGTAAATGTTTTGGGCCCTGTACTTACTATCCAGGCATCGTTAAAGCTTTTTGGCGATAAGGGCGGTAATATCATCAATATCAGTTCGGGTGCAAGCAAATCGCCGATGGCGGGAGTCTCGCTGTACTCTGCAAGTAAAGCGGCGTTAGATGCCATAACTATTTCTTTATCGAAAGAGTTGGGTGTAAAAAACATCCGCATCAATTCTATTTTGCCGGGCGCTACAGAAACAGAAGGAGCGACCAGCGCGGGAGTTACTGCCGGCAGCGAGTATGAAAAAATGTTTGTTGCCAACACCCCGCTTGGCCGTAGGGGCCAGCCCGGGGATATCGCGAAAGCTGCCGTTTTTCTTGCGTCTGATGACGCAGCCTGGATCACGGGCGAGCAAATTTCCGTTTCGGGTGGTATGTATGGTTTTTAAACATTAACAAAAGAACGAGGAATAAAATCAAAACATCTATTTTTGATTTTATTCCTTAGATACTTGTAAGATGTCCAATTTTGAAGCGCTGTTCGATTACGTTCAAACATTATCAGGCAAAATGCTTTCAGCGGATGAGAAGCAGGTGTTTAGGGCACATTTCAAACCCAAAAAACTCCGGAAGCGGCAATATTTTTTACAGGAAGGGGATGTTTGTAAATACACCGGCTTTATTGTAAAGGGATCTGCCAGGACGTTCACGGTAGATGAAAAAGGGCATGAGCATATCCTTAAATTAAGTGTCGAAAACTGGTGGCTGGCCGATTTTGAAAGCTATTACCAGTTAACGCCAAGCCGCTTTAATATCGAAGCACTGGAGGACCTGGAGCTGCTGCAAATAACGAATGCGCAGGCCGAGGAGTTTATAAAACCCATCCCTGCTTTTTCGGCCATGCAAAATGTGATCAGTCAAAATAACACTATTGCAGCGCAGAAAAGGATGCAATCCGCCATCAGCAATTCGGCCGAAGGGCGTTACCAGGAACTGGTTAATGATTATCCTCATTTCCTACAGCGGTTCCCGCAAAACATGATCGCTTCTTACCTGGGTTTATCCCCCGAAACTTTGAGCAGGCTAAGGAAAAACGCTTTAAAATAGATTGATTTATATCAAGCGTGTTTTATGATATATGTCAAGGCACAGCCCGTTACAAGGCCGCACCTTTGGATATAAAGTAAAATAATATAAATCATGAGTAAATTAAAAAACAAGGTCGCCGTAATTACAGGCGGCAATAGCGGTATTGGATTTGGCATTGCGGAAGCATTTAAAAACGAAGGCGCGGTCGGGGCTATCGTCGGCAGAAATCAGGAAACTTTAGATGGCGCTGCGGCCCGCCTTGGCGATAATTTTATTGCTATAAATGCCGATGTAACTAACCCTGCCGACCTGGAAAGCACGTTTGCAGCAATAGCTGAAAAGTTTGGTAAAATAGATGTGGTTGTGGCCAATGCGGGTGGTGGAGCTGTGGGGACTGTAGCAACTCTTGGTGAAGCCGACTATGACAAGGCGATGGATCTAAACCTGAAAAGTGTTTACTTCACCGTTAATAAAGCGCTGCCTTATATGAATGATGGCGCTTCTATTATTTTGATCGGGTCGAATGCAGCACATCGGGCATATCCGTCATTTGGCCTTTATGGTGCCGCAAAAGCGGCGGTGATCTTTTTTGCAAAGGCGTTTTCTAACGACCTTTTAGATAGAAAGATCAGAACAAATGTAATAACACCGGGTACAACAGATACGCCGGCGTTTGACAAGTTTGTTCCCGCAGAACAAATTAAGGCTTTAAAAACGCACTTCGCAAGTGTAATGCCAATAGGCAGGATCGGGCAACCATCGGATATTGGCAAAACAGCCGTTTTCCTGGCCTCTGACGACTCTTCGTTTATGCTTGGTGCCGAAATCCTTGTTGATGGCGGGATGACCTATTTGTCTAAATAAGTAAATCACCGATGGACGGGTTGATTACCTGTGCCATTAATTAATTAAATTAAAAAAAATCATCATGAGTAATTCAGAAAATAATGCAACGAGCTATGCTATAATCGGCTTTGGCAGTATAGGCAAAGCCCTTGCCAAAGCATTTGCCCGCAAGGGGATTAAAGTGTCCGTTGCAACCACACGCAGCCCGGAGAGCTTTGCATCAGATGCAGCCGCGATTGGCGCCGGGATCATTCCCGCAACACTGGCGGAAGCCGTGAAGGCGGACGTTATTTTTTTGGCTGTGCATTTCGAGTCGCACCCGGATGTCGCAAAGGCATTGCCCAACTGGCAAGGGAAGATCATCGTTGATGTAACCAATGCCTACGGCGTACCTCCCGAAAAGATGGGAGGACTACCTTCTGCCCGGTTTGTCGCGCAGGCCTTCACCGGTGGCAAATTGGTTAAAGGTTTTAACCATTTGATCGCTGCCGTACTAAACCAGGATCCGGCCGTACATGGTGGCCGCAGGGTTGTGTTCCTGGCGAGTGACGATGCCGGCGCGGCAGCAGAGATCAGCGCGCTTGCAGAAGACCTTGGTTTTGCACCAGTAAAACTTGGCGGGCTTTCCGACGGCGGGCTGCTTGTGCAGGCACGCGGAAATAGCTGGGGTCAGCTCATCTTTCAGGACTTGGTCAAGTTCGATTGAAGGAAGGCATCCTTGCGGATGGCGGTATATTTAATGCCTTCTCCGTGAGATGAAAACATCAATAACTATTACCGGCAATAGGATATGCCCGCGATCATCGTATACGCGGCATATTCCGTTGCCGGTTTTTTGGTTGATTACGGAAGCTGATAGCTTTCCGAAATATCATTCCTTCTACCGGGATAGCCTACCAATAAAATACCAACCCTAAAACAATTCCCTGACCAATGGCCGTTCCCCCCATGAACCATACCTATCAACTATTCACTCCAACTATGAACTATCAAACAAAAATTATACCTTCACTTTTCTACAAACAACTAAACTATATACCTCACTATTATGAAAGAAAATCCCGAAGCATCCCGCAGGGGCTTTATTAAAAAACTGGCAACTACAGCGGCAGCGGTAACCGCGGGCAGCAGCTTACTGGCTGCCGATAAGCACAGCTTTCATTACCTGAAACAAAAGTATAACCAATATGGCCCTAACGACCAGGTGAACATCGCCCTGATTGGTGCCGGCGGTATGGGTACGCAGGATGCCATTGTTGCCCTGCAGGTGCCCGGTGTAAAACTGGTTGCCGTGTGCGACCTTTACGACGGCCGGCTTAAAGAAGCGAAAACCCGTTGGGGCGCCGATATTTATACTACCAAAATTTACAAAGAGATCCTGAACCGCAAAGATATTGACGCGGTAATTATAGCCACCCCGGATCATTGGCACCAGCAAATTTCTGTAGATGCCATGCACGCCGGCAAGCATGTTTATTGCGAAAAACCAATGGTACACTCGGTGGCCGAAGGCCCCGCGGTTATAAAAGCGCAGAAAGAAACCGGGAAGATCTTCCAGGTGGGCAGCCAGGGGGTATCATCATTAGGGAACGAAAAAGCGCACGAACTTTTAAAAAGCGGCGCCATTGGCGAACTTAATTACGCAGAAGGTTTTTGGGCGCGCCGCGCGCCCGTCGAAGTTTGGCAATACCCTATCCCTGAAGATGCATCGGCACAAACGGTAGATTGGGAAACTTACGTATCTAACGTCCAAAAACGCCCGTACGATTCCAAGAGGTTTTTCCGCTGGCGTAACTATACCGATTACGGAACAGGCATGGCTGGCGACTTGTTCGTTCACCTGTTCAGCAGTTTGCACTTCATAACCGGATCTATGGGGCCGAACAAAATTTACGCCTCGGGCGGGTTACGTTACTGGAACGATGGCCGCGAAGTGCCTGATGTTTTATTGGGCACGTTTGATTACGGCAAAACGATGGCGCACCCGGCGTTCAACCTTTCGCTGCGCTGTAACTTTGTGGATGGCACCAGCGGCACAACTTACCTTAAACTGGTAGGCAGCGAGGGTTCTATGGATGTTACGTGGGATAGCGTTACCCTTAAACGTAACAAAATGATCGCGTCTGACGATCCCTTCTATATCGAAAAAATGCGCAAGGCGGGCCAAAGCGATGCAGGCCGTAAACATATCCTGCCGCCCGAAGAAATTACCTACAATGCCGAAAAAGGCTACCTGGGCGGCCCGTACGATCACATGAATAACTGGATCACGGCCATCCGCACCAACGGCAAAATTACCGAAGATGCCATCTTCGGTTACCGCGCCGCAGCCCCGGCACTTTTGTGTAACGACAGCTACTATAAAAACACCCCCATGTTTTGGGATCCCGAAAAAATGAAAATGGTGAGTAAATAACTGTAGGCATAATGATCAGATCGAAAAATTTCTGGATAGGCGCTGTTTTGCTGGCTATTATACCTATTTTACTAATTGACCTGGGCGAATACTATGTGGCTTGGCAAAAAGAGGTACGAGAGCCAATTGTTGAGGTTGTGCAAAATTTTAAGGATATTAACAGTGCGCAAAAGGCAGGCATTTTAGATACCGTATTTGAAAAAAATCAAAGCTTAATTCAACTATCTGCTTTAAAGGGTGGTGTTAGCATTGTATTTTTATTGATCGGGGTATATTTGTTAAGGCGGTATGCCAAAACTCAAAAACCAACATTTTTAAAACCCGCTTTTACATTTGCAGGGTTGGTGGTTGTATTTATAGCTGCAAAAATATTATTAGCAATGGCTATAAATACCCCAGCCGGTGCAACATTTATTACGGTTGATGCCGGCGAAACATCCTTTAAAAGCATCATTGGTAAAAATTTTAAAGGCAAGGTAGTTTACGTTGATTTTTGGGGCACTACCTGCGGGCCATGCCTGCTGGAGTTTGCTAATTTTACCCATCCTGTAAAAGACCATTATAAAGCACGTAATGATATTGCATACCTTTATATATCTGGCGGTAACAGGTATCTGTGGAAAAAACAGATCGAAAAATTTCATGTTACCGGGTCGCACCTGTTTTTAGAAGGGGAGGAGTATGAAAAACTCTATCGCGACGCATTAAGTGACAACCAAGCAGAGGTTTTAATGCCCCATTATTTGATCATAAATAAACAGGGCAATATTGCGGTTGCCGATGCCGCGCGACCAAGTGATTACTCACTGTTAACTGCCCAGTTAGACAGAAACTTGAAATAGTATGTTCTACATAGTAAAGGCCCCAATTATCGGGGCCTTTGATTTAATAAAACTTGGGTAATGGGTTTAACCTCGTATCCTGGCGTTGGTGCCAGTAGGGGTAAATAGGGTCGCGGTCGCTGGCGGCATCCAGTTTTTTTACCTGCTCGGTAGTAAGGTTCCAGCCCACAGCGGCAAGGTTTTGTTTTAACTGCTCTTCGTTACGTGCGCCAATAACCACATTGGCAACGGTAGGGCGCTGCAGTAACCAGTTAATGGATACCTGCGCTATCGATTTGCCGGTTTCTTCGGCTACTTCATCCAGGGCATCTACAATGGTATAAAGGCGTTCAAAATCGGTTTCGGGGCCGTGGCTGCCACCCTGGCTGCGGCGGTTATCCTGCGGGATAGGCTGCCCCCTGCGGAACTTGCCACCCAACTGGCCGGATGCCAACGGGCTCCAAACAATGGTGCTCACTTTTTGGTCGATCCCTAACGGCATCAGTTCCCATTCAAATTCGCGGTCTAATAACGAATAATACGCCTGGTGCCCAACATATTTTGCCCAGCCGTAACGTTCAGATACCGAAAGCGATTTCATCAAATGCCAGCCCGAAAAGTTGGAGGCTGCAATGTACCGTACCTTTCCGCTGCTGATCAGGTCATCCAATGCGCGCAGGGTTTCTTCAACCGGCGTGTTGCCGTCAAAACCGTGCATGTGGTAAATATCAATATGGTCGGTTTTTAATCGGCGCAGGCTATCCTCTGCCGATTTAACCAAGTGATATCTTGATGAACCGTAATCATTTGGCCCGTCGCCCATTTTAAAGGTGGCTTTGGTAGATATCAGCACTTTATCGCGCAAGCCTTCCAGCGCCTGTCCTAAAATTTCTTCGGAGATGCCGCCCGAGTAAACGTCGGCCGTATCAAACAGGTTAACCCCTGCATCAAGGCAAAGATGAATCAGCTTTTTCGCATCATCAAGCTGGGTATCGCCCCAGGCCTTAAAAAACTCGCCCGAGCCGCCAAATGTAGCCGTGCCAAAGCTAAGTACCGGCACGTGTAAACCCGATCCGCCTAATTGTCTGTATTCCATTGATGTATGTTTTTGTGGTGTGATGTATTAATAATACCCAAACTTCTCAGATAGTTTTAAAGTTTATATCATGGTAATAACATAAATGGAATAAGGGCCAAATCATCTGCTTGGCTGGTAATAGTCAATTAGTTCTTTGTTAGGAATGGGCTTTTCTAAGTTGTGGGCCTGTGGATGTTCATTTCTTTTCTCTCAAAAGAAACGAACCAAAGAAAAGTCGCGGCAGAACCGTGTCGCTGTTAAAGGGTTTGGTAAGGCAGTGCCTGTGCTATCCGCAACACGCTAAGGCCGCATTTAAGAAAGTATTGTTGGGTTCATCAAACTCGTTTTCCAAAGAGCGTCGGCCTAAACGTCAAAGCGCGAGGGCCGGTTGTGGCGGGCGAAAAAATAAACATCCACTGATGACTCATATTACTTACTGCCAATCCTAATGAAACACAAATAGCAGACCTGTCCTTTGTGCGATTGCCACGTACCTTGCAATCACGGATTGTTGTAGAACACACCCTTAACCCCTCTCAAGAGGGGAACTGCTGCTCCTTACTATAAAAAGACAAAATAAGTCAACATAAAAACATAATTTCGTTGCCGATAGTTACATTACCTATGGCAAAGATCGCATTAATAACAGGCGCCACCGCGGGGATAGGCGAGGCCTGCGCCCACACCTTCGCACGCGAGGGTTACAACCTGATCCTCACCGGCCGCCGTATGGATAGGCTGGAAAAGATAGCGCACCACTTAAATGATAAATATAACGTAGAGGTAGCCGTATCATCATTTGATGTACGCAACCGCGAACAGGTTATTCAAAGCCTGGAAGGGCTGCCCGCCGACTGGAAAAAGGTTGATGTGCTGGTAAACAACGCCGGCCTCAGCCAGGGGCTCGACCCGATCCAGAACGGCAGTTACGACGACTGGGAAACCATGATAGATACCAATATTAAAGGCCTGCTGTATGTAAGCCGGGTAGTATCTAACTGGATGATCACCAACGGTTACGGCCATATCATCAACTTAGGCTCGATAGCCGGGAAAGAGGTTTACCCTAACGGGAATGTGTATTGCGCCACCAAGCACGCGGTTGATGCCCTTAATAAAGGTATGCGTATGGACCTGAATGATAAGGGGATCCGGGTATCTGCCATACACCCCGGCGCTGTGGAAACCGAATTTTCTGAAGTGCGCTTCAAGGGTGATAAGGACCGCGCCAAAAAAGTATACGACGGTTTTGAACCGCTGGTGGCAAACGATGTTGCCGAAACCATCTGGTTCATCGCATCGCGACCCGCGCATGTAAATATCAACGACCTGGTAATTATGCCAACCGCGCAAGCCTCGGCAACCAATATTTTTAGGAAGAATAGTTAAGTCGGAAAGTCGGTGAAGTCTGATAAGTCCGAAAGACGAAAAGATACATAACTTATTAATTATAAATTACACTTCCGGACTTTCCGACTTATCGGACTTTCGGACTAAATACTTAAAGCCATGTCATTACTTACCCAAATAGACCAGGATATAAAACAAGCGATGTTAAGCAAACAGCCCGACAGGCTTAGGGGGCTGCGTGCTATAAAATCGGCATTGTTGCTGGCTAAAACAGAAAAAGGCGCTACCGACGAATTAACCCAGGATGCCGAGATAAAAGTGTTGCAAAAACTGATCAAACAACGTAAAGAATCTGCCGACATTTACAAAACACAAGGCCGCGAAGACCTGTACGATATTGAAATGGCAGAAATGTATGTGATTGAGCCGTACCTGCCGCAGCAAATGAGCAAGTTTGAGATAGAGGGTTTTATACAGGAAGTTATTGAACGGCTTGGCGTTACATCTGTAAAGGATATGGGCCGTGTAATGGGTGTTGCCAATAAAGAACTTGCAGGCCGTGCTGATGGCAAAACGGTATCTGAAGTGGTAAAACAACTCTTAGGCTAAACGCCGCGTAAATAATTATTGAAGTTAAAGCTGGCAAACTATCTTAATAATTATAATTTTACAACAAAGCAGACTGTAATTAATTTCGGTCTGATATATTTACCAAAATACTTACACCAGCCACACTATGGATTATGTGCTTAAAGAAGAAAAGGGTTTCACTTACATCGAGGAGGGGCAGGGCGAACCGCTGTTGCTGCTTCACGGGTTAATGGGCGCTTTAAGCAATTGGGACGATGTTATCCGCGAGTTTAGCCCAAACTACAGGGTTATAATTCCGTTACTACCTATATATGATATGCCTTTGTTAACTACGGGAGTCCGCGCGTTATCAAAATTCGTACATAAGTTTATAAAGTTTAAACAGCTTAGCAATGTGGTGCTTTTGGGCAACTCGCTTGGCGGCCACGTTGGTTTGGTTTATGTGCTGGCTCATCCGGGCTATGTTAAAGCGTTGGTTTTGGCGGGCAGTTCGGGCTTATATGAAAATGCTTTTGGTGGTTCGTTCCCGCGCCGCGAGAGTATCGATTTTGTGAGGGAAAAGGTGCAATACACCTTTTATGACCCCATTATAGCTACCGAAGAAATGGTACATGAAATACATGTAATGATCAACGACAGGCATAAGGTGCTTAGGCTATTGGCTATGGCAAAATCGGCCATCCGACATAACATGAAAGACGAGCTGCGTAAGATTACCATGCCTGTATCGTTAATTTGGGGCCGGGACGATAAAATTACCCCGCCCGAGGTTGCGCTTGAGTTTAACGAACTGTTACCAAACTCGGAACTGCATTGGATAGACAAGTGCGGCCACGCCCCAATGATGGAGCGCCCGAAAGAATTTAACGAATACGTAAAACTGTTTTTAGAAAAGTTAAAAAAATAAAATATGCTTGCAATTGAGCTTATATCTGATGCGATACCGCCGGTACATACTTCTGATACCATCCAGAAGGTGTTTGACCGTATGGCAGAGTTTCGCGTTTGCCATTTGCCAATTGTAAACGAGGATCAGTTCCTGGGCCTTATCAGCGAGGATGACCTGATAGAGGAAACCGACTATAACGCGCCCATCGGGTCGTTGGCCTTATCGCTGGTAAACCCTTACGTTTTAGAGGAGCAGCATATTTACGATGTTATCCGCCTGTTTTATGAGCGCAAACTTAGCGTGGTGCCGGTACTCAATAATAAAAAGGACTACCTGGGCATGATCAGCATCAACACCATGAACGAGTACTTCGCCAAGCTTACCTCGGTATCCGAGCCGGGCGGTATTATTGTTTTGGAGGTTGACAACAAGAATAATTCGCTTGCGCACATGTCGCAGGTGGTAGAGTCTGATAACGCGCAGATCCTGAGCTCGTACACCCGCACCTTCCCGGATAGTACCAAAATGGAAGTAACCCTAAAAGTGAACAAGCAGGATATTTCTAATATACTGGCTACATTTCAACGTTATAATTACGACGTAAAGGCCACCTTCAACTTCACCGACCACAACGACAATTCTATGGATAGGTTTGATTCGTTCATGAATTATTTGAACCTGTAAACCCTTATATGAAAATAGCAGTTTACGGCAGGCAGTTTAACGATCCATCGGTGTTCCCGTACATCCGCCAGGTGTTTGACAGCCTCGCGCAGCACAAGGTTGATGTTTATGTTCACCCGGTTTTAAACGAATACTTACAGGGTAATGTAGATACCAGCACCTGCGCCATCCTTAATTGCGATGAACCCATAAAAGGTAATGTAGATGTTTTTATAACCCTTGGGGGGGATGGTACCCTGCTTGATATGGTTACCCTGGTGCGCGATTCGGGCGTGCCGGTTATCGGTATCAACTTTGGCAGGCTTGGCTTTTTGGCCAGTATCAACAAAAGCGATATTGCCGCTGCCATCCACGCCGTGGTAAACCAGGAATTTTCTTTAGATGCCCGCGAGTTGCTGATGATAGATTCTGAACTAAAGATCTTTGGCGACAATAACTTCGCCCTTAATGATGTAACCATCCATAAGCGCGACGATAGCGCCATGATAACCACCCACGTATCGTTGGATGGTGAGTTTTTGAACTCGTACTGGGGCGATGGGCTTATTGTATCTACGCCAACAGGATCTACCGCGTATTCGTTAAGTTGTAACGGGCCAATCATCTTCCCGCAATCAAATAGTATAGCGCTTACACCCGTGGCGCCGCATAATTTGAACGTAAGGCCGGTGGTACTGCCGGATACCAGCGAACTTACGCTGGATATTGATTACCGCGGCAATAATTACATCGTATCTTGCGATAGCCGCACCGTTATTGTGGACAAACCCATGCAGTTTAAGGTTTACAAGGCCGATTTTAAGCTAAATTTGGTACGCCTGAATAATGAAAGCTACTTATCTACGTTAAGGAAAAAACTATTATGGGGTTTAGATGCCCGTAATTACTAATTGATCCTTGATGCTCAAATTATATGCCTTTTGTATTTTACTGTTCATCAGCATAAATGTGCAGGCGCAACAAACTTGGGAAATTGGCGGTAATATTGGCGCGGCCGGTTATATAGGCGATTTGAATATTAATAACCCCATTAAACCCAGCGGCGCGCAGGCAGGCCTTTTTGTAAAGCGTAACTTTAACCGTTACCTGGGCCTAAAACTAAACTACAGTTTTGGGCAAATAAGCGGCGATGACAGCCAATCGTCGAGCCAGCAGCTTCGCGATCGTAACCTGAGCTTTAAAACCCCAATAAATGAACTTAGTTTAATGACTGAGCTTAACTTTATGAGTTACATACCAGATGCGGGCAAAAACAAATACACACCTTATATATACCTCGGGGCCGGTATAGCATCATACGCGCCAAGGGCCGAGTACCACGGCCGTATTGTTGGTTTACGGCCGTTGAAAACTGAAGGGCAAAGCAACCCCTACTCAAAAACAGCTATTGTTATCCCGTTTGGTGCCGGGCTCAAATACAACTTTTCGGGCAAATGGACCGTTGCTGCCGATCTTGGCTATCGCTTCACCAATACCGATTACCTGGACGATGTAAGTAAAAACTACGCCAACAAAGGTTCGTTTAATAGCGAGATAGCCAGAGCACTGTCAGACCGTTCTGGCGAAAAGACTGGTTTTAATACAGGCACAGCCGGCTCACAGCGCGGCGATTACCGCCCCAACGATTTTTACATGTTTGTAGGCTTTACCATATCTTACACTTTTGTAACTCAGGAGTGTTATTACTAAATTTTAAATTCCCTCGCCTTGGATGGTGTGTAGGGTCGTGATGTGGCAGGGGGGCTCTGCTTTATGCGGATTTTGCAAAAAACTTGCCTTAGTAAGAGGAAACAAGCTTTCAATTTAACTCAACCGGTCATTGCTTCGCTCGACCACCCTCTCTTCGCTACGCGGAAAGAGGGTTGAAAATAGTCTTCACCTTTTAATATTTAACTCACCCGGTCATTGCTCCGCTCGACCACCCTCTCTTCGCTGCGCGTAAAGAGGGTTGAAAATAGCCTTCACCCTTTAATATTTAACTCACCCGGTCATTGCTCCGCTCGACCACCCTCTCTTCGCTACGCGGAAAGAGGGTTGAAAATAGCCTTCAGCTTTTAATATTTAACTCACCCGGTCATTGCTTCGCTCGACCACCCTCTCTCCGCTACGCGTAAAGAGGGTTGAAAATAGCCTTCACCCTTTAATATTTAACTCACCCGGTCATTGCTCCGCTCGACCACCCTCTCTTCGCTACGCGGAAAGAGGGTTTGAGAATATTTTTTTCTTCACCCTCTTTGCGCAGCAGAGAGGGTCGACTAACGTAGTGCAGTCGGGGTGAGTAAACTACGCATTAAATATAGCCTTACTAAGTAAGGCTCAATAATCAAAATATAAAATCTTATAATTTGATTATTACAAAATTTAATTTGGTTTATTGAAACAATACAGTATATTTATATGTTTAATTACATGTAACCAATTGTTTCACCTTAAACTATATTACCATGGCCGAATTAAATTCAACCCCGGAAAAATCAGGCACTAAAACCCGCTCAAAAAAAGCCGCGTTAAGGGTAGACCTTACCGCTATGGTTGATCTTGCCTTTCTGCTTATCACCTTTTTTATGCTTACCACAACGTTGAGCAAACCCAAGGCCATGGATGTAACCATGCCCGTGGGCGACGAGCCGGGCGGCCAGGCACAATCGCGCACCATGACCATCTGCCTGGGAAAAGATAACAAGGCCATGTATTACCTCGGTATGGCCGATCATCCCATTATTCCAGCCACTATTACTAATTATAGCGGTAGCGGCCTGCGCCACGCTATAATGGAAACCCGCAAACAAGTACAAAAAACCACCGGCAAAAGCATGCTGGTAATTATAAAGCCTGCCGAAACATCCGTTTACGGCAACCTTGTAAACACCCTCGACGAAATGAAGATAACCGATGTGCAGCAATACGCCATTGCAGATATCGCCCCAAAAGATATTAGTTTGTTGAAAGAGCAGCAGGCGTATTAAAGGCAATTGAATAATAAACCGCTTTTGTTGGTGCAACACCAGCAAAATGTTTATTATTCGCAGAGCTTAGCATACGGGTTGTTGATGACAACACCAACAACGGCAAAAAAAAGCCTATCCCCAGCCCTATCCTAAGTAGAGGGTGGCCGGGCAATCTTTTCTTCACCCTCTTTGCGCAGCAGAGAGGGTCGGCCAACGTAGTGAAGCGGGGTGAGTAATCTATGCGAGCGGAAAATCCCGGACATCCAAAACCACCCTCCGATACAATTATTTCTTTTTTGCCGCATACTAAAATAAATACAATTAAGTTTTACCTTTGTCACCTGAAAAAAAGGGCATAAGTTGTTGAGGGCTTTGCTAAAAACTTTTTAATTTTAACAAGGCAATAGGCGCTACAGTTCATAAGCAACTGTTAACACCGTTCGGGAAATGAGTTATAAGGACCAGATAGATCTTCAAAAATTACCCCGCCACATAGCTGTTATTATGGATGGCAACGGCCGCTGGGCTAAGGGTAAAGGCAAGTTAAGGGTGTTTGGCCATCATAACGGCGTGCTATCTGTACGTGATATTGTAGAGAGCGCCGGCGAACTGGGTATCGAATACCTTACCCTGTACACCTTTAGTGCCGAAAACTGGAACCGCCCCAAATTTGAAGTTACCGCTATAATGGAACTGCTCATCAGCACCCTTAATAAGGAGATTGCCAAGCTGATGAAAAATAACGTGCGCCTAAACGCCATAGGCGACCTTAAGGCCCTACCCGGCAAATGCCACAAGGAGTTAGAGAATGCAATAAGCAAAACGGCGGGTAATACCGGGCTGGTGCTTACACTTGCATTAAGCTACAGCAGCCGTGGCGAGATGGTACAGGCCGCTAAAAATATAGTAGCCAAAGTACAAAGCGGGGAATTAAACCCTGCAGATATTGATGAACAATTGTTTGAAGATAATTTATATACCGGCGGTATGCCCAACCCCGAACTGTTGATCAGGACGAGTGGGGAGTACCGCATAAGTAACTATTTACTGTGGCAAATTGCCTACGCCGAGCTGTACTTCACCACCAAATTATGGCCCGACTTTAGGCGCGAGGATTTGTATGAAGCTATACTTGATTACCAAAAACGCGAGCGCCGTTTTGGGATGACGAGCGAGCAGGTAAACTAAATTTTTACTTTTAACACTTTTTAACAACTGTATAAATTATTTTTAGCCCACTAAAATATTCGAATGAATAAAGTTTTTTTTGCTCTACTCTTCTCTGTTATAAGCACTGCAGCAATGGCTCAGGTAGGCAGCCAAAGGCAATCAGCACTGTCTGGCAGCTCTGTCCCGGCAGATAGTTTAAGTTACCTTAACCCTAAAGATTATATTATAGGTGGTATCACCGTATCCGGCGCCAAATATTTGGATAAGGATGTGTTGCTTACCATATCTAAACTTAATAAAGGCGACAAGATAAACCTGCCCGGCGAAGCAAACGCCAACGTGATAAAGGATCTGTACAAACAGGGCCTTTTTGATAATGTGCAGCTTAATGTTACCCGCTTTAATGGCGATACCATTTATCTGGAGATAGCCGTAATAGAGCGCCCGCGTTTATCGCGTTTGCACATTACGGGCATCCGAAAGGGCGAGATAGAGGACGTAAATAAAAAACTGGCAGATAAAACGGGTAAGATCGTTAACGAAAACTTACTGAGCACAACATCAGCTATCATCAAAAAACACTTTAATGAAAAAGGGTACCTGAACACCACAGTTACCATGACACAAACCAAGGACCCCGGGGATGCCAATAGCGTTATACTGGACGTCGCGGTAGACAAAAAATCTAAGGTTAAGATCAATAGTGTAGATTTTGATGGTAACAAGGCGTTTAGCGATGCCCAGTTGCGCAAGCTGTTGAAGAACACCCGCGAGAAAAAGGTCTATAATATCTTTGGTTCTAAAAAATTCAAACAGGATAAATACGAAGAAGATAAGCAAACGCTTGTCGAGAAAATGCAGGCCAAAGGTTACCGCGATGCCGAAGTAATAAGCGATACCGTTACCAAACACGATGAAAAAACTGTTGACGTAAAAATTAAAATTTACGAAGGCCCCAAATATTACTTTGGTAAGGTTAAATTCTCCGGTAATGCCCGCTACCCGTCAGAAGTATTGGAGCGGATCTTACGTATCGAAAAAGGACAGGTATTTAGCGAGGACGAATTAGAAAAACGTTTAACAGGCCCAACACCAAGTAATGACGACGTATCATCATTATACCTTAACGATGGTTACCTGACCTTTAATGCCGACCCGGTACAAACCAGGATCTATAATGATACTGTCGATCTGGATATCCGTATCTACGAGGGCCCGCAATACACCATTAACCGCGTTATATTAAAAGGTAACGATGTTACCAACGATAAAGTGGTAATGCGCGAGATCCGTACCAAACCGGGGCAAAAATTCAATAAGGAATTATTGATCCGCAGTGCTCGTGAGATTGGCCAATTGGGTAACTTTGATGAGCAAAAAACTGAGCCAAGGCCTACAAATATTAACCCTGCCGATGGTACGGTAGATCTGGTTTACAACGTAGTTGAAAAACCATCAGATCAGATAGAACTTTCAGGTGGTTTTGGCGGTGGCCAGTTAGTGGGTACTTTAGGCTTAACGTTCAACAACTTTGCGTTGCGTAACCTGTTTAACCTTAAAGCATACAAACCGTTGCCAAAAGGCGATGGGCAGAAATTGAGCTTAAGGGGGCAATCGAGCGGGCGTACCTATCAAAACTTCTCGTTCACTTTCTCCGAGCCATGGTTAGGTGGTAAAAAACCTATTTACTTCGCGTTATCGGCTTATACACAAGGTAGCTCTACAGGGCAGTATTACCCTAAAACCAGCCCTAACTATAATAAGTTGCGCATCAACGGTGTGGGTATTACTTTGGGTAAGCGTTTAAACTGGCCGGATAACTACTTCCAGTTAAACTACTCGCTTAACGTAGATCATTACGATCTGGATAACTACGGTGGTTACCTGTTCCAGAACGGTACATCATACAACATTAAATTAACGCAGGAGCTTAGCCGTAACTCGGTTGATGTGCCTTTGTACCCAACATCGGGTTCAAACATAAAATTAACCATACAGGCAACACCGCCATACTCGGCTTTCAACAGCATTAACTATAAGGTTGCAACACCAGAAGAGCGTTACCATTTTGTAGAGTACTACAAATGGAAGTTTGATGCACAGTGGTTCCAGCGTATAACCGGTAAATTGGTATTAATGTCGCAGGTGCGTTTTGGTTACCTGGGCCAGTATAACGCGTTGGTTGGTCCGTCTCCGTTCGAGCGTTTCAAACTGGGTGGCGATGGTATGCAAAGCTACCAGTTCCTGCAAGGTACAGATGTGATAGGTTTACGTGGTTACGAGAACTTCTCGATAGTGCCCGAGGGATCAAGGCTTAATGCCAATACCAACCAGGGTAGTGCTATCTACAATAAATACACTATGGAGTTAAGGCACCCGGTAATTACAGGCCAGTCTGCAACGATATTCTTACTGGCATTTGCAGAAGGTGGTAACGTTTGGGATAATTTTAGCCAGTTTAGTCCGTTTAATGTAAGGAAATCTGTAGGTGTAGGTGCAAGGATATTTTTACCGATATTTGGTTTACTTGGTTTAGATTACGGTTACGGTTTCGACAAGATCCCTAACCAGCCCGATGCCAACAAAGGCCATTTCCACTTTACTATATCACAAAGCTTAAGTGGCGGGTTTAATTAATTTGTAAAACGAATTATTATAATGAAGAAGATAATTTTAATACTATTTGTTACGTTTGCAACATGCACCGCCGCAATGGCGCAGCGCTTTGCTTATGTAGATTCTGATTATATTTTGAAACACATGCCGGAATATGCTTCATCGCAAAAACAGCTGGCAGCACTTTCAGAATCGTGGCAGAAGGATGTTGACGGCCGTTTCCAGGAAATCGACCGCCTGTACAAAGCCTACCAGGCCGACCAGGTGCTAATGACGCCGGATATGCGTAAACGCCGCGAAGCAGAAATTGTAGATAAGGAGAAGCAAGCGAAGGATTACCAACGCCAGATATTTGGCCCTGATGGCGAGCTTTCTAAAAAAAGTAACGCGCTGATTAAACCAATACAGGATAGGGTGTCTAAAGCTGTACAGGCCGTAGCCGAAAGCGAAAGCCTTGATATGATATTTGATAAAAACAGCGAAGTGATTATGTTGTACGCAAGTCCGCGTTATAATAAAAGCGATGCTGTAGTAACCCGCTTAGGTTTAAAACCGGGTGTGTTTGCTAAATAAAGATTGTATATTTATAATTAGAACTATTTTTTTAAACACCAGAAGAACACAAATGAAAAAACTATTTAAAGTTGCTTTAGTTGCAGCAGCTATGTTATTTGCAGGCAACTTTGCCCAGGCTCAATCAAAAATTGGCCACATTAATTTCCAGCAGTTGATCGATTTTATGCCCGAAACCAAAACTGTAAAATCTCAGCTTGAAATTTACCAGAAACAATTCATTGACCAACTAACTACAATGAATAACGAATACCAAACCAAAGGCCAGGCTTACCAAACCAAACGTGCCGGTATGACCGATGCTGCACGTACAGCTTCTGAAGCAGATCTGCAGGACATCGCAAAACGCCTACAGGATTACCAAACTTCATCTCAGCAACAAGTTGAAGCTAAACAACGTGAGTTGGGTAAACCATTGATCGATAAAGCACGTGGCGCGGTTAGCGCGGTAGCTAAAGAAAAAGGTTACGGTTACGTATTAGATACCACCAGCGAATACCTGGTAGTATCACCGGATGCTGATGACCTGATGCCAGCTGTAAAGGTTAAATTAGGATTAAAGTAATCTTAAATTAAATTATTTAGAAAGCGCCTCCAATTCGGGGCGCTTTTTTTATTTTTGATGATATGGCAACAGGCAGCCCAATAGGGGTATTTGATTCGGGTATAGGTGGTTTAACGGTTTTCCGCTCCATAGTAGAGCAGATGCCCGGTTACGATTACTTATACCTGGGCGATAACGGCCGCGCCCCTTACGGTAACCGCTCGTTTAAAACCATTCACCAGTACACCTGGGAGTGCGTGCAGTGGATGTTTAAGCAAGGGTGCCCGTTGGTGATACTGGCCTGCAACACCGCATCGGCCAAGGCCTTGCGCACCATACAGCAGCAGGATATGCCCGGCATGCATAACGATAAACGCGTGCTTGGAGTTATCCGCCCCACTGCCGAGGTAATTGGGAATTACACCCAAACCAAACAGGTAGGGGTGTTGGGCACACAAGGAACCGTACAATCAGGCTCGTACCTGTTAGAGATAGCACATTTTGCCCCCGATATTAAAGTTTACCAACAAGCCTGCCCGCTTTGGGTACCCCTCATAGAGAACGGCGAATACAACAAGCCCGGCGCGGATTATTATGTGCAAATGTACCTGGACCAGTTGATGGCACAATCGCCGGATATTGATACCATACTGCTGGCCTGCACCCATTACCCGCTGTTACAGGAAAAGATAAAAGCCCACCTGCCCGCAAACATAAATGTAGTAGCCCAGGGCGATATTGTAGCTACCAGCCTGGTAGATTACCTGCAACGCCACCCCGAAATGGAGCAGCGCCTAAGCAAGCAAGGCGGCCGCCAATTTTACACCACCATTGATGACACCCCCGACTTTGACCATCACGCCTCCCGGTTCTTCGGCAACGAAGTAAAGAGCGAGTTTGTTGATGTAAAACCGGCGTGTTAGCTTTTAACAAATCCCCTCTTGAGAGGGGTAGGGGTGTGTTATACAAGCAACCAACGTTATATCATTGCGAGCAATAGCGCGGCAATCGCACGCAGGCCATCCGGCGATTAGTTCTTCGTTAGGCGCGTTTATGTTTTTGAATGAGCGGACTGCCATTAATAAAAGCACTGGCGTAATATAGAAGCACAAACCTAATATGTGGGGTGCTGAAACAAGTTAGCATAACATTATGGGAAATCTGCAGGCCACTTATCGCTGCAATCCCATCGTGCAACGCAAAAAAAACTACCAAAACAGTCAACTATCCTTAGCATTTATTAAGTTTGCAACCCAAAGCAATTGCCCTTGAATTATTACATTACATATTTTATTGTAGCAGCAGGTTTATTTGCTTTTGTGGCCCTGTTTACCATGTTTGGCGTATATGCCGAACGTAAGGTGAGCGCCTTTATTCAAAACCGCCTCGGGCCGACAGAAACGGGCAAGTTCGGCTCCCTGCAGGTACTGGCCGATATGATGAAGATGGCGCAAAAGGAACTTATTATCCCCGCCGCGGCAGATAAGATCCTGTTCCTGGCGGCACCCGTTATAATTTTCATCGGGGTGTACCTCGCTTTTGCTGCCCTGCCCTGGGGGCCGGGACTCATCCCAGCTAACATCAATATCGGGCTTTACTATATATTCGCGATCATATCCATCGAAACCCTGGGCATACTGATGGCCGGTTGGGGGTCCAATAATAAATATTCCATATTGGGGGCAATGCGGTCTGCCGCGCAGATCATTTCTTACGAGATCCCGGCAGGGTTCGCGCTGATCTCCGTTGTGATGATAGCACAGACCCTAAACCTGCAGGATATTGCCATGCAGCAGGGCATCCTATCGGCAGAGAAAACTAAGTTCTTCGGCTTTTGGGATGTATCACAAATTGGGGGCATCCTGTCATGGAATATTTTCCAGGCGCCGCATTTGATGGTGGCTTTTGTGATCTATTTCATTGCTTCGCTGGCAGAAAGTAACCGCGCACCGTTCGATATTCCCGAGGCCGAATCTGAACTGGTGGCGGGTTTTCATACCGAGTTTACCGGTTTGCAATTCGCGCTGGTGTTTTTGGCCGAGTACTCGATGATGTTTTTGGTATCGATGGTAGGCGTAATTTTATTTTTAGGCGCATGGAACACGCCTTTACCAAACATGGGTTCGGTACATTTGGCAACGTGGACAACCGGCGCGGGCTGGGGCATCATCTGGATCCTGATAAAAACCTTATTATTAATAGGCGTACAAATGTGGATCCGCTGGACCCTGCCACGTTTAAGGGTAGACCAACTGATGAACTTGTGCTGGAAAGTACTAACCCCACTGGCATTTGCCTGCATGCTCATATCCGGCGTGTGGCGGCTGTGGGTGATGTGAGTTTTATTTCGGATTTACGATTTACGATTTCGGATTTCCGTTTCGGGATTTAGAGTTTAGGATTTATATTTTAGGATTTAGTAATTAGAATTTAGGATTTGATCAAACGGGCAATAAACGGTTTTACAACGGCATGGAAAGGCTTATCCCTTACCATCAGGGCCTTGTTTGCCTCAAATGCCAAAAGGCAGGTAACGCCCATCACCAACGATAATTACTTCCATCAGCAAAATAATACTAATACCATCCAGTACCCTAAACAGGAACTGCCCGTGCCCGAGGTTGGCCGTTATCAACTGGATGTGGAGATAGACGACTGTATCGTGTGCGACCTTTGCGCCAAAATTTGCCCGGTAAACTGTATCACCATCGAGTCCATAAAATCTACCGAGGGCAGCATCGGCGAAACATCCGACGGGTCTAAGAAACTGCTTTACGCCGCCCAGTTTGACATTGATATGGCCAAGTGCATGTACTGCGGGCTGTGTACCATTGTGTGCCCAACAGAGTGTATTGTGATGACTAACGAGTACGATAAAACGGTATTTGACCTAAGCAATCTTACCTACGAGTTTTCGGATATGTCGCCAGAACTTGCTGCCGAAAAACGCGACCTGCTGGAACGCCAGACCGCCGAAAAGCAAGCCGCCAAATTAGCTGCCATGAAGGCAAGGGAGGGCGGAGCGTGAGTTTAGTACAAGTGATGTTTTACCTGATGGCGTTTGTAACGCTGGGCTCGGCATTGGTGGTAGCTGCTGGCAAAAATTTGGTGCGCAGCATCTTTATGTTCTTCGTAACGCTGTTTGGCCTCGCCGGGTTATACGTAATAGCCTTGGCCGATTTTGTGGCCGTTACCCAAATTGTAATTTATGTAGGCGGTGTTTTGGTACTGATACTGTTCGCCTTTATGCTTTCGGGCAAGGATGCTTTGGCTACCGCGGAACAACAGAAGACTAAGTTTATAAGTCTGCATAATTTGCCGGCGTTTATACTGGCCGCACTGTTTTTAGTAGTGATGCTTAACGTGGTTTTTAAAGCGGACATCAACAACCTACCCTGGATAAAAACAGCCATCGTTACAAAAAATATAGTGCCGGTGAATGGGACAGGTATCAACGATATTGGCGTAAGTTTGATGACGCGCTACCTGCTGCCGTTCGAGGTGATCTCGGTATTGCTGATGATAGCCCTGGTTGGCGCGGCGCATTTGTCCAGAAAGGAGCCGGTAGAAGCATGATAGGTTTGCAGGATTTTATGCTGGTGAGCGTGGTGCTGTTTTGCATCGGGCTGTTTATCATCGTATCAAAAAAGAACGCGATACAAATATTGATAGGGATAGAGTTGATGCTTAACGCCGCCATTTTAAACCTGGTAGCATTTGGCAAGTATGATAGGATAAATAACGGCGGGCAGGTGTTCGCGCTGTTCGCCATCGTTTTGGCGGCTGCTACCACAGCGGTTGCGCTGGCTATAATATTGAACGTTTATCGCCGTTACAAAACCATAGATCCTGATAAAATAAACCAGTTAAAAGATTAAGATATGAAGAAGTTAATTGTTGTTTGCGCGTTGTTCTTGTCGGTTGGCGCTATGGCGCAAAAGCCCGATACAACAAAAAAGGAGATCACTACTATTAACGGCTTTACCAATAATAATTTGCCCCCGTTGGTGATAGTTGATGGCGTGAAATATAAAGGCGATATAAAAAGCATCGACCCAAAAAGTATTGAACAGATGGAGGTGTTAAAATCTTCATCGGCAACATCTATATATGGCGCGGAGGGTTTGAATGGGGTAATATTGATCACTACCAAGAAAAATAAAGGGAGTATCAACCTGTTATCTAAACCAACTGCAGCGGCTAAATCAGATACTGCTAAAATAAACCCGTTGTACATTATTGATGGTAAAAAATCGACCGCCGCAGGCATGCAAAGCTTAATTCCCCAGGATATCGATAATATCTCGGTTCTGAAAGACGCGTCGGCAACTTCCATATATGGCCCTGCAGGTAAAAACGGGGTTGTGATCATAGTTACCAAAGCCTATAAGAAAGAGCATGCTGCTAAGAAAGCAGAAACCGAAAGACAAGGGAAAAACTAAAATGAAGAAACTGCTTTTAATAATGCTGATGTTAATTACCGTAGGCGCTTTTGCGCAGCGGAAGAAGCATGCATCAAAAAAGAAGGCGAAGCAAAGCACCAGGCACACAAAAAAACGCTCGTCGAGACACCGCTCAAGCGGGAGTGAAGCCCGGGTAGAAGAAACTGTTGAGGAAGAGGAGCGGGTAGCTTATCCGTTTTTCTCGGTAGATAGTGTCACCAAAAAACTGGTGCTGAAAGACCCGCCCGAAGAACGCGACCGCCCGTTTGTTATGGTAAACGATAACGTTTACAACGGCCGCCTGCAAGACCTAAAACCCGAGAGCATCCTGGATATATCGGTCATCAAGCCAAAAGGTGCTAAAATGATGTACGGCCAAAAGGCTGCTGCCGGTGCGCTCATCGTTAAAACGAAACAAGCCTTGCCTGCTGATCTGCCGGGTACTTTGCTGCCTTTGCCCAAACAACAGGTTAATCAAAAGGGATTTGTGCTGAATGAGGAGGTGAGCTACGGCAAACTATCAGATATCGATACCGCTACTATCCTGAAGATGGATACGCTGATCCAGCCAAAATTTGCCGGCTCGAAAGATAATGATACCACGGTAAACGTCACCACCAAAAAGTACGGTACCAAGCTATACCAATGGAAATTTGGAACATTATCCAAGGCTTATAAATCGTACATCCGCTCGCGACGGGGCAACGATGCCAACGTGGTTTACCTGTTGCCAAACGGTATCGAACTGACGGGCGCCAACAAACTTGACCTTTTTGAACAGGCCACCAAAGCAGATATAAAAGGGGCAACCTTTACCGGCCCCCGCGGAACCCGCAAGAACCGCCAACCCGCGACATTAGTAATTGAACTAAACCAAGCGGCAAACTGATGAAAAGGTTACTGGTTATATTATTGGTTTTTATAACGTTTGCTGCTTTTGGACAGGTGAACAAAGATACTGCAGGTGCGGTATTTATCATCCACGACGCGCCTATTGCTAAAAGTAAGCCACTATATGTAATCGATGGTCGACTCACAAAAGTGCAACCCCAATTTAAAGAGGCAGATCTTTTAGAAGTTTATATAGTAAGTAATAAAAACGCGGTTAAGGAATATGGTGAAAAGGCAAATGATGGCGCAATTATTATCGTAACAAAAAAATGGGGCATTGAAACGTATCAAAAAAAGTTTGCCGGTTTCTCAAAAGAATACAGTTCATATTTGATAGCTAACGCAGGAGATGACAGCAGATTAATGTATGTATTGTCTACTGATGGAAGTGTTTTGGCTGCTAAGAATATAGACAGCCAACGGAAACTATATAGTCTCCCTGCCTCGGATATTGAAAGTATTACTTTCGAAAAAGAGTCTGAAAACGGGTTGGGCATAAAGCCGGCAATTGTCAGGATTAATATTAAAGCAAAAACTAAAATTTGAACCCAACCTTACCAAATACCGATGTACAAACCGTAACTCTTGCAATACTTGCAGTGGCGTTGCCTTTTGCTGCCTTTTTGGTAAACTTTTTACTGTTGGGTAAAAGCAAGGCGTCGGGCTGGGTATCTACGCTGGCTATTGGGGCAAGCACGGTACTTGCCGCCAATGTGTTCTTAAAAATTTGGGGCAACCACACCATTCACGCGCAGCAGGTTTGGTTTACTATTGGGGCCACCAAAGTACAAGCGGGTGTTTTGCTTAATAATTTATCGGTGCTGATGTTGCTGCTGGTATCGGTGATCGCGCTGCCGGTGCATATCTACTCTACCGCTTACATGAAGGATGATGACGGTTACAGCCGTTACTTCCGCTATTTAAGTCTGTTTTGCTTTAGTATGCTGGCGCTGGTAGTGGTAGATAATTTGATACTGCTGTATGCCTTTTGGGAGATGGTGGGCTTTTCGTCTTACCTGCTTATCGGTTTCTGGTTCACCCGCAACAGTGCGGTAATAGCCAACAAAAAAGCTTTTATTATGAACAGGATAGGGGATATCGGTTTGCTTACCGCTATCATTATCCTGTACACCCAATTCAATACTTTTGATATAGAAGCCCTGTTCGGGTCAAAGGGGTTGATCGCCAATGCCACCATCGCCAACGGCGAATGGACAAGTGCAGTTAACCACATCCCGGCTACGTATCAGTACATCGCCTTTGGCGGCATCTTCCTGGCCGTGGCTGCAAAATCGGCACAGTTCCCGTTACATACCTGGCTACCCGATGCCATGGAGGGGCCAACCTCGGTTTCGGCGTTGATCCACGCGGCTACCATGGTGGCGGCAGGGGTGTTTTTGTTAGGCAGGTTTTACCCCATGTTTAACGATACCGAGCTAACCGTACTGGCGGTTATCGGTTGTTTTACCGCGTTTATGGCGGCAACCATCGCCCTTACGCAAAACGACTTAAAACGGATCTTAGCATATTCCACCATATCGCAATTGGGCTTTATGGTGATGGCGATGGGGGTGGGGGCATATGCTTCGTCGCTGTTCCATTTGGTAACGCATGCGTTTTTTAAGTGCCTGCTGTTTTTGGTAGCGGGGATCGTTATCCACCAAATGAAACATATTAAGGACGATAACAACCTCGATATCGACCCGCAAAATATCCTGCACATGGGTGGCCTGCGCAAAAAACTGCCGCTAACATTTATCGCCACGTTAATAGGTGGTTTGGCGTTGGCCGGTTTACCTTTAACATCCGGTTACCTGTCTAAAGACGGCATCCTGATACAGGCCTTCGACTGGAGCGACGACAAGCCATTCCTGCTGAAACTGGTCCCATACTTTGCCCTGCTGACCAGCTGGCTTACAGCGTTCTACATCGCAAGGCTCATCGTTAAAGTTTTCTTTGGCGATTTCCGCCTGCAAAAGGTGAACCCGCATATTCACATTCACATGGGTGATGGCGGCTGGCAATACAAACTGCCGCTGGTGTTTTTGGCGCTGTGCTGTTTGTTCCCGGTGTTTAGTTACAGCCCTGTGTTTTACGAGGATGCCTGGCTGTACAAAGGCTTCCTGCTCACTAATATCTTCGCCCGCGAAAACCTGTACCATGTGCTTGTCCCCCTTATTGTGGTTATTTTAAGTGTGGTGGTGATGTACGGCGCGTTCGTGATCTATGTAAAACGCAATACATGGTCGTTCCCGCAAAAGGGGCTGTTGTTCCGTATCTCGTTTAACGAATGGTATATCGATAGGTTTTATAACCGTGTTATTGTACGTTTTGTAATTTGGTTGAGCAATGCCCTGTACTGGTTCGATAAAAAAGTGGTAGACGGCTTTGTAAATTCACTCGAAAAAGTGGGCAGGGCCATAGCCGGGGTTGCCGCCTGGTTCGATAAAAACATTGTAGACGGACTGTTGCATTTGGTGGCCGGCGTGGTACATGGCATTGGCGGTTTTGCCCGTCGTTTTCAAAGCGGTAAAATTCAATATTATTTATACAGCATGCTTTTAGTGCTGATCACCGTATTTATTTTAAAACTGATCTGGACCTGATGAATATATTAACCCTGCTCATTTTTACCCCAATTTTGTTTGGCTTAGTTATTCTGCTGCTGCCGTCTTCGCTGCGCGCCAGTTTTAAATATATCACGCTTGCGGCTACTTTTTTGCAGCTGTGTTTCAGCATTTACATTTACCTGCATTTCCAGACAGGGGCGGCACACGCGGGCATCAACCACGAGGGCCAGTTCCAGTTCGTGCAAAAGCTCCCGTGGATAAGCCTCGACCTGGGCAGCGCAGGTAAAATGCAAATAGAATATTTTGTGGGGATAGACGGCATTTCCGTAACGCTGCTGGTGATGACCTCGCTGGTAATGGTAATAGCCGCCGTTGCATCGTGGGAAATAAAGAGCAACCTAAAAGGTTTCTTCGCGCTATTTTTGCTGTTGGATATGGCCGTTATCGGCGTTTTCTGCGCATTGGATTTCTTCCTTTTTTATACTTTTTACGAACTAATGCTGTTGCCGCTATACTTCCTGATAGGGATGTGGGGCGGTGCCAGGCGCGAGTACGCGGCTATCAAATTTTTCTTGTACACGCTGTTTGGTTCGGTGTTTATGTTGCTGGTTATGGTGGGTTTATACCTGTCGGTGAAAGACCCGGTTACAGGCAGCCACACCTTCAATATGATCCACATGATGAACCCGGCTAATTATATCGATGGGTCGGTATTCTCGGTACTTAGCAACGCCACCATACTGGGCATGCCTGCGCGTACTGTGGGCTTTGTGGTGCTGTTCATCGCTTTTGCCATTAAAGTGCCGGTAGTGCCATTGCACACATGGCTGCCAGACGCGCACGTGGAAGCGCCAACCCCGGTATCTATTATCCTTGCAGGTATCCTGCTAAAAATTGGTGGTTACGGGATCATCCGCATCTGCATGGGCATCTTCCCGGAAGTTGCCTTATCGGTCGCTTTCTGGTTAGGATTATTAGGGGTGATCTCCATATTATACGGCGCATTTAACGCCCTTGCCCAGCGCGATCTGAAACGCATGATCGCCTATTCGTCGGTATCACACATGGGGTTTGTATTGTTAGGCCTTGCCTCCAACACGGCCGAAGGTATCAGCGGCGCGGTGCTGCAAATGGTGAGCCACGGCTTTTTATCAACCATGCTGTTCTTCCTGGTAGGCGTCATCTACAACCGGGTACACGACAGGGATATTTACAATTTCCGCGGGTTAGGCACGCTGATGCCGCGCTATACGGTTTATGTAATGGTGGCGTTTTTTGCCTCGTTAGGTCTGCCGGGCTTCTCGGCTTTTGTGGCCGAAGCATTTACTTTAGCTGGGGCATTTAAATCACACTCGGTAAACGGCTTGCTACCCTACTGGATGGCCATTTGCGGCTCGGTGGGCATCTTACTGAGCGCGGCCTACTTCCTGTGGACCTTACAACGTATGTTCTTCGGCACCGTTTCCCTAAAAGGCGGCGACGTTTGGAAGACAGCCCTAACAGATGTCAACTTCCGCGAAACGGCAACCCTGCTGCCGCTGGCATTAATCGCCTTACTGTTGGGCATCCTGCCATCGCTGGTATTGGGTAAGGTGAATGATTCGGTACTGGCGCTGGTGCAATTTATACAGGCAAAATAATTAACCAACGTAGCGGTGGGTATAAGTAACGATGGGTATAAACCCATCGCTAAAAAGTGAATTTAAAAATAACTTTAAAAATTAGAATTGATAAATAGCAATGGGTTTCATACCCATCGCTATAAAAATGATATATATATATATAATATGCCCCGTACTTATTCTGCCGTTTGGGTACACCTGATTTGGTCTACAAAAAATCGTGAACCGATCTTAACTATTGACTTACGGAAAGAACTTTTTCAGGTTATCAGATCAATAGCTTCAGATTATGAAATATATATCGACTGCATTAATGGCATTGAAGACCATATACATTTATTAGTAAGATTAAGAACCGACCAATCAATAGCGGAGGTCGTAAAAACAATAAAAGGCAGTTCGTGGGAGCACTTTAAAGATCAACCCGAAAAGTATATTATGTGGCAAGATGGGTTCGCCGTATTTTCGGTAAGCCCGGATAGCCTCAAAAAAGTCCGCAATTACATATTTAATCAGGTAAAGCATCATCAGAATAAAGATTTTAATCTGAATTAAAGGAAATAAAAGAATCAATAAACAAATCTTAATTATTTCGACACAGGTTTATGGAAAACTTATGGCTTGCGCATCATACAGGTAAAATTAAATATCATGACTAAAAAGTTATTATTTATTGCCTGCCTGTTCATCAGCCTTACCCATATCGCTAATGCGGATGACTCCCAAAAGATCGTATCGAAAGTGCAAAAGGTTACCCTGTTTTTAAACGGGGCGCAAGTAACCCGCACATCGCCCGTTAATGTGGTGCCGGGTACGTCGACTTTAGTTTTCGAGAATATCTCGCCCGGTATAGATGTGCAAAGCATCCAGGTGCGTGCTGCCGGCGATTTTACCATCTTATCGGTAAAGCACGAGCTGAACTACCTGAACGAGCAAGCCAAACAAAAGCATGTAGACGAATTGCAGGCCCAGCAAAAAGTCCTGAATGATAAAATATCGCTGCTAAACTATTCGCTCACCATCAACCAGGAAGAATACAATATGCTGGTGAAAAACCAGGTGGTAAGCGGCCAAAACAGCAACCTGGATGTGCTAAAGTTAAAGCAGGCGCTGGATTACCAAACCATTCGCCTTACCGAAATTAAAAAAAAGGAACAACTGATAAACAACCAGGTAGCCGATCTTAACGTGCAGCAGCAACGTTACGCTAAGCAAATTAACGAGATAGTAAGAGGCAGCAGCACGGTTACCAGTAATATATTGGTAACGGTTTCAGCTAAGGTAGCTTTGCAATCGCAGTTTACGCTTACCTACCTGGTTAACAATGCCAACTGGTTCCCTACTTACGATATCAGGGCTAAAAATGTGAACAGCCCCATTACCATATCATACAAAGCAAATGTGAGGCAGCAAAGCGGCGAGGATTGGAAAAACGTAAAACTTACCCTATCTACCGGTAACCCAACGGTTAGCGGTGGCAAGCCCGAGCTTAGCCCATATTACTTAACCTATGGCATGTACTACAGCGGCCAGCAATCGGCTATTACTAAAGTAACGGGCCAAGTAATTGGCCAGGATGACCGCTTGCCAATTGCGGGTGCATCCATCCGTGTAAAGGGAACATCTATAGGGGCGCAAACAGATGCCGCGGGTAACTATTCTATCCAGGTACCAAACAGCAGCGCAATTTTAGAGTACAGCTACATCGGGTACGAAAAAACGGAACGGACCGCCCAGTCGGTTTTAAATATTGGCCTCAAAGCAGCGGCTAATACGTTGAATGAAGTTGTGGTGGTGGGATATAGCTCGGAGGATAAACAAACTTCATCAGCAGTACAAAAGCTACAAGGTAAAGTGGCAGGGGTTAATATCCGTGGCGCTGCCAGCATCCAATCTAACCCAATTGAAGTGCAACAAGTAGAAAACCAAACCAATGTGGAGTTTAACATTGCCAACCCATACACGGTGCCAAGCGATGGCAAACAATACCTGGTAGAGATAAACGAAGTAAGCACCGACGCCATCTACCAATACTTTGTGGCACCTAAATTAAGTACCGATGTATTCCTTACCGCGCGCATTACGGATTGGAACAAATACAACTTTTTATCGGGCGAAGCCAACCTGTTTTTCGAGGGCACGTTCATAGGTAAATCGTTGATTGATACCCACGCCACTGCCGATACCTTAAATTTATCGTTAGGTACCGATAAAAATATTGTAGTAACCCGTACCTTGCAAAAAGATTTGACCGGGAAACAAGGCTTCGGCTCCAACAAAAAAGAAACCCGCGACTGGCTCATCACCGTGAAAAACCGTAAGAACCAGCCCGTGAATTTATTGGTGGAAGACCAGGTGCCGGTATCGCAAAACTCAGGCATCGAGGTAGAAACGCAGGACGTGAGCGGCGCGCAGGTGGATAAGCTTAGCGGCAAACTATCGTGGAGCCTAAGCCTGAAACCTTTGGACGAGAAACAATTACATTTAAAATACCAGGTTAAATATCCAAAAAACCAGTTAGTTATAGTACAATAAAATAAATGAAGGATCTGTTACCGGAAGTTACCACCCAGTTAAACGAAGTATTACGCGGCCTGCGCTTTTTTGTGCCCGAGTTGTATTTAACCGCCTTGTTTATTTTGGTGCTGGTGACAGATCTTTTATTCGGCAAGCGGTCGGCAGCGTTGTGTCGCGCGGTGGCAACGGGGGGGATGATGCTGGTAATTGTACAGGTCATCAGCCAAAAATTGAGCCTTAACGCTAACGACACCGCCCGTTTTTTTGGCGGTATGTTGATGCTGCACCACACAGGCATCGTTTTTAAACTGATCATAGATGTGCTGGCGATGATGCTGCTATTCTATTTTGCCTGTGATAAAAAACTGGCATCGCATAAAAAAGGATTGTCGGACCTGTACACCATTGTCATCGGTTCCGTACTGGGCTTGCATTTAATGGCGATGGCGGTAAACCTGTTATCTATTTACCTTGCTATCGAAATGGTTTCCCTTGCATCGTACCTGCTTACGGCTTACCATTCGGGCAATGCCAAAAGTACAGAGGCGGGGTTAAAATATGTGCTGTTTGGCGCGGCGGCATCGGCGGTAATGCTGTATGGCATCTCGCTTATTTATGCCTATTGCGGTACGCTGGATATCTTCTCGCGCGAGATGCAGGAAGGGCTCATCCAGGTGAACCACTTAAGTGTATCGTTCGCGCTCACGCTGATCTTACTGGGCATTGGGTTTAAACTGTCGCTGGTGCCGGCGCATTTTTACGTGCCGGATGTTTACGAAGGCGCGGCGACCCCGGTAACTGCATACCTATCAACCTTGCCAAAAATAGCGGGCTTTGCCTTGCTGGTAAATTTTGTAACACCATTCATCACCTCCAGCGGGATGTATATCAACTGGGCGGGGCTAAACTTTAGGTTGGTGCTATCTGCCGTGGGTATTGTAACTATGGTGGTGGGTAATTTCGCGGCGGTTTGGCAAAATAGTGTGAAACGGATGCTGGCCTACTCGGGCATTGCGCATACAGGCTTTGCTTTGATGGCCGTGGTAACTTTTAGCGGGCAAGGGTTGACAGCCTTAACCTACTACCTGTTTGTTTACGGCCTGGCAAACATCGCCGCGCTAATGCTTGCCAATTACTTTGAAAATAACGAAGGCATCACCAACATTAGCGATTATAAAGGCCTGGGCTTTAAATACCCACTGGCATCTGTTTGTTTTGTGGTAGTACTTATCTCGCTAACGGGTATCCCCATCAGCGCGGGTTTTACGGGGAAGGTGGTGGTGTTTTCTGCAGTGTATGGCGTGTATCAGCAAACGCATGATGTCTGGCTGATGGCCTTGCTGATAACCGGCGCGGTCACCACCGTGGTAGGTTTATTTTATTACATCAAAATCCCGCTTAACTTATTCTTAAAACGCACCGAAATTATCCCGAACGAAATTCCGTATTCGCGTAATTTGGTAATTTTTTCTTCGGTTATTGCATTATTGCTAATAATATTCGGACTTATCCCCGATAAATTGATAAACTTATTGTAATTGTTTCATTTTTTATAAAATGTCTACTAAAATTGTATAAATTGAGGCCGTTTTAATAAATGGTTTTTAATTTGATATGAAGCGTTACTTTCCTTTCCTCGTCATCCTGGTAATTTTATCACTTACGTTTATTTTTCCATCCGTAGAATACGATAAAAACATAAAATCTAACTTCAATACCGGGGATATCGCCTGGATGTTGATGTCTACGGCCCTGGTTTTAATTATGACCCCCGGCCTTGCCTTTTTTTACGGCGGAATGGTGAATAAAAAGAATGTAATCTCTACAATGCTGCAAAGTATTGTGTGTATGGTTATCATTACCGTGCTTTGGGGCATATTTGGTTTCAGTTTAGCCTTCGGTAAAAGCATTGGCGGCGTAATTGGCAACCCATCTACTTTTTTTATGATGAAAGGGATGCTGGGAAATGCCAGCTGGCCCGCCGCGCCAACAATCCCTTTGTTATTATTTGCCATGTACCAATTAAAGTTCGCCATTATAACCCCGGCGCTAATAACCGGTGCCTTTGCAGAGCGCATCCGTTTCAACTCGTACATTATATTTTTGGTGCTATTTTCCATATTTATCTTTTCGCCATTGGCACATGCCACCTGGCACCCGGATGGCTTATTGGCTAAACTTGGCGTGTTAGATTTTGCAGGCGGCACGGTAGTACACATGTCGGCAGGTTGGGCGGCTTTGGCGTCGGCCCTGTTCCTGAAACGCCGTAACGAGGCCAACCACGCCCCGGCACGCATCACCTATGTAATGATAGGTACAGGGTTGCTATGGTTTGGCTGGTTTGGCTTTAACGCGGGCTCGGCATTTGGCGCGAACCATTTGGCGGTAACTGCTTTGGCAACAAGCACAACAGCATCTGCCGCGGCGGGTGTAACGTGGATCTTTTTTGACATGCTGCGCGGCCGCAAACCATCGGCTATGGGCACCTGTATTGGTGCGGTAGTGGGTTTGGTAGCCATAACCCCGGCAGCAGGTTTTGTGAGTGTGCCACACTCGCTGGCCATCGGTATTATATCTGCCGTGGTGAGTAACCTGGTTGTAGAATGGCGCACCCGCACCACTATCGACGATACTTTAGACGTATTCCCCTGCCATGGTGTAGGCGGTATGGTGGGTATGCTGCTAACCGGCGTATTTGCCAACCACAACGTAAACCCCGCCAATGTAACCGGCGACGGCCTTTTCTTCGGCCATACCCATTTGTTTTTCATCCAGCTATTCGCGCTGGTAGCCACATCACTTTTCTCATTCTTCGGGTCGGTAATATTGCTAAAAGTTACCGATATGATCTCACCTCTGCGTGTATCAAAAGAAGATGAAGTTGTAGGTTTGGATATCAGCCAGCACGGGGAGAGGTTGTAGGATAACTCACCCCGCGGCACTTCGTGCGCGACCCTCTCTGCTGCGCAAAGAGGGTTGGAAGAAAAATAATTCTGAAACCCTCTTTCCGCGCAGCGATGAGAGGGTGGTCGAGCGAAGCAATGACCGGGTGAGTAAATAGCCTGCTTGATATTTTAGCGGGATATGGGGCGATTTCCCAGTATCTTTTGAACCTGGGCTCATATCCGTTACAACTCCTCATTTCGGCCTGCCGGTAGGGGCCGCCCTGCATTCCGGGGTTTCCACTGCTATCCCTATCGCGGTTTTCTGAACCGGGATTTAAGGGATTTTCCAGATCAAAGAATTTTTCTTTTGTAGCAATGGGTTTAAAACCCTCGCTATTGTTTTAGACGCATTTTTTTAATCAGCTTGATCCCCTTACTATTCGTACAACTCCGCCTTAAACCTCTTCGCCAATAATCCAGTCGCTTTTGCGGGGTCGATCTCTGCTACAATAATACCTTCAACACCGTAAGCCTGATAGGCAAGGCATTTGCCATTGGGCGCTATGAGGGATGTGGCGGCTTCCTGGTATTGCATGGTGTAGCCAACACTGGCGAAATATATGGTGTTTTCTAAAGCACGCATCATCATGGCTTTTTCGTAGTAGGGGCTGTTGATGTTACCCCAATCGGTGAGTTTTGTGCCTTGCACATCGCTGCCGGACAGGTGCGGATGGAATACAATACTCGCACCCTCGCGCGCCGCCCAGCGTACAGATTCTGGGTAGCGGAAACCTTCGTGGCAAATGGTGATACCAAATTTCAATCCGCTTACTTCAAAAATATGGCGCTCGGTTCCCGGCTGCCAGGTGGTATCTTCAGATGGATCGAGCTGGTTTTTAGTCTGGTAGCCTAATACTTTTCCTTCGGCAGAGATCACCTTGGCAACGTTAAGGAATTTGCCGTTGTCGTACCAATCCATCGGCATAATTATAGCAATGTTGTTTGCTGCGGCTATCCGGCAAAGGTTTTCTAATGCCGCTTTTAGCTCTTCTTCAGAGGCTTTGCGTACGGTTACATCTGCAAGCGGATATCCTGGGATAAATGTTTCGGGGAAGCAAATGAGGATAGCCCCCTTTTCCGTCGGCAATTGATTTTGGGAAGGTAGGGGTGGCAAGGGCTATTTTCATGGAAGTAAATTTAGGGAATGTTTTTATTGTTTGCAGAATTTACTCACCCCGCGGTACTACGTGCGCGACCCTCTCTGCTGCGCAAAGAGGGTCGCGAGAAAAATAATTTTGAATCCCTCTTTCCGCGAAGCGAAGAGAGGGTGGTCGAGCGAAGCAATGACCGGGTGAGTAAAAACGCGCGGAAGGCAGCACAACCTAACGCCCCTAAACCCGATAGAAGCGGATACCGGCCTCGCGCCTAATGCCTGTGCGCGTATAATTATTATTCATCAAATTCAATTTCAGACAATGACCCCATAATCGAATAAATGGTATAATCTCCGTTCATATAATCCCTAAAATTCGCTCAATCCCGGTCTCTTTTCCCACCTCATAAAAAATACTAACTAATGACAATATGTTTAAACACAATATAAGATAAAATTTTACCTTTGCATGCTCATTCCCAATCATGAGCGATCAGATTAAACATGAATGCGGTGTGGCATTTATCCGCCTTTTAAAGCCACTCTCTTTTTATCAGAAAAAGTACGGGACTGCCCTGTACGGACTAAACAAGCTTTACCTTTTAATGGAAAAACAGCACAATCGCGGGCAAGACGGCGCGGGCGTTGCTACCATTAAACTGGATATTGAGCCTGGGAAGCGGTACATAAGCAGGCACCGGTCAATGGCCTCAAACGCCGTTGCTGATATCTTCGAATATATCCAGAAAAAGTTTGCTGAGATACAAAAGGAAACGCCTGAAAAAATGGCTGATACCGAATGGCTCAAAGAGCACGTAAGCTTTACCGGCGAAGTGTTGTTGGGCCATTTGCGTTATGGTACGCACGGTAAAAACAGTATAGAAAACTGCCACCCCTTTCTGCGCCAAAACAACTGGATGACCCGTAACCTGGTTATTGCCGGTAACTTTAACATGACCAATGTTGATGAACTGCTGCAACAACTTTACGACCTTGGCCAGCACCCTAAAGAGAAAGCCGATACCGTGACCGTTCTTGAAAAAATGGGCCACTTTATTGATACCGAGGTGCAGGGCTTGTTTGACCAGTACAAACGCGAAGGCCTTGACGATAACGCCCAGATTAGCAAGCTGATTGCTAATGACATGGATGTTGCCAAGATATTGCGTAAAAGCGCAAAAAACTGGGATGGTGGTTACACTATTGCAGGTATATTAGGACACGGCGACGCGTTTGTAATGCGCGACCCGGTTGGCATACGCCCGGCTTACTATTATTATAACGACGAGATAGTGGTTGCCGCTTCAGAGCGCCCCGCTATTATGACGGCCTTTAATATCCCTATCGAGGAGATTAAGGAGATAAAACCGGGCCATGCCCTTATTGTAAAAAAGGACGGTAAGATAACCGAAACCATGTTTAGTGAGCCGTTGGAGAAAAAGGCATGTTCTTTCGAACGCATCTATTTTTCTCGTGGCAGCGATGCTTCTATTTACAAGGAGCGTAAACAACTGGGCAGGTTGCTTTGCCCGCAGATACTGGATGCCGTGGAAAACGATGTGAAGAACACCGTATTCTCGTACATTCCAAATACTGCCGAGGTTGCCTTTTACGGTATGGTTGAGGGTATCCACAAATACATAAAAAAATACCAGCGCGACAGGTTACTGAACCGCGACGATAAAATTAGCGAAGAAGAGTTAACGGAAGTTTTGGCACTTGCACCACGTGTGGAGAAGATAGCCATTAAAGATGTAAAACTTCGTACGTTTATTACCCAGGACGCCGACCGCAGCGAAATGGTTGCCCACGTTTATGATACCACATACGGTTTAATAAACAAGGATGCCGATACGCTGGTGGTTTTGGATGACTCTATTGTTCGTGGTACTACTTTAAAGCAAAGCATCCTGAAGATCTTAGACCGCCTGGGCCCTAAAAAGGTTGTGGTGGTATCATCTGCCCCGCAGATCCGTTACCCTGATTGTTACGGTATAGATATGTCGCGCATGGGCGAGTTCGTGGCTTTTGAAGCCGCGATAAGTTTGTTAAACGAGCAAGGCAAAGAGAATATCATTGTTGAGGTTTACCAGAAATGTAAGGATAGCTCAAAACTGGCTAAAGAGGATGTGGAGAACTATGTAAAAGCCATCTACGCGCCGTTTACCGATCAGGAAATTTCTGACCGTATTGCCAAAATTATTACCCCGCCAAATATCACGGCTAAGGTACAGGTGCTTTATCAAACGCTTGATAACCTGCATATTGCTTGCCCAGATCATACCGGCGACTGGTACTTTAGCGGCGATTACCCAACCCCGGGTGGTAACAAGGTTGTAAACCGCGCCTTTGTTAACTGGATGGAAGGTAATAACCAAAGGGCTTATATGTAATTGCTTGAGGCGAAAGCTAAAAGGAAAAAGGCGAAAGGTGTAAACTTTTCGCCTTTTGGTTTCGATCAATCCAAATAGTATTTGTCATTCTGAGCGATAGCGAAGAAGCTAATAGTAACTGTGCATATGCGTCAGGTATGTTGGCGAATAGATGCTTCACTATCGTTCAGCATGACAAATTGAAAATAGATTTTCACTACTTATCCACTAATAACTGGGGGGCTTTGGCTTACGTTACTGCCGGTGCCGAAAATATAAAATGCGTTACCAACCTATCCACCAATACCAACGAGGCGATGATGAGGGCAATCCCGGCAACTTCGTTTAGGCGGTGTACAAATTTCACGGAGATACGGTCGCGGAGTTTATTGGCGTAAAACGCCTTTACAGCATCCAGTCCAAATTGTACAATAAGGATGGTGGCAAACATCACGGCAATTTTAAACGAGCGGTTATGCACGCCGGCATGGTAAACGGTACTGGCGGCACCAATTACAACCGTCCAATGCAGCAGCACGGTTGGGTTAAAAATGCACATCACAAAACCTTTAAAAAAATACCCCGCATGGTTTATTTTGCTGGGGATGTTGTTGTTGTACTTAACCGCGGCCTTTTTAAAGATGTAGTAGATACCGATACTAAAGAGGATGATGCTGCCTACAATACCCGCTATGGTTTTATCGTGTGCGGTTACATCAAAATATTGCGAACCAAATAGGATGGCGCCAACGAAAACCATATCACAGGTTACTACGCCCAGGGCGAGGGAAAGGCCTGCCTGAAAACCACTCTCGATACTGGTTTTTATCAAAGCAAAAAAGACCGGGCCTGTTATAAACGTAAGCACTAATCCAAATCCAATTCCCGAAATAATGGCTTCTATCATTATGTAGGCTTATATATCCTGTTTCTCCCTACAGGTAAAAAATCAGGACACTAAGATGCAAATTTATCTTTTAAACAATGGTAATATAAAGTGGTAATTTAATTTTTGAAAAATTTATAGTCATAATTATAAAATTTGATTTATGTTTAGTGTTTTAAACACCAATAGTATTAACCTTAATTAAACAATGGCACAAGACAACTCTAAGAGTAATGGTTCGGCTTTATATACCATCATTACCGTGTTTTTCTTTTGGGGCTTTTTAGCAGCTTCTAATGGTATCTTCATCCCTTTTTGTAAAGCGCATTTCAGCTTATCACAATTCGAATCTCAATTGATCGACTTTACCTTTTACGGCGGTTACTTCATCGGCTCGCTGATACTATACTTTGCTTCATCAGCAACCAAAGTAGATATACTTAATAAGATAGGGTACAAAAACGGTATCATATATGGCCTTTTAATTTCGGCTGTTGGCGCGTTGATCATGATCCCGGCCATCAATTCGGGTTCGTTCGCGTTCATCTTATTCACCTTCTTTGTAATAGCATTAGGTTTCTCGTTACAGCAAACCGCTGCCAACCCGTTTGTGGTTGCTTTGGGTAGCCCCGAAACAGGCACCCACCGCTTAAATTTTGCGGGTGGTGTAAATAACTTTGGTAGTATCTGGGGCCCTGTTATTGTAGGTTTCGTTCTGTTTGGTTCGGCATCGGCAAAGATCCCGGCGTCAGAAGTGAAAATTGCCTCAGTAAACACCTTATATATTATACTTGCCGTGTTGTTCCTGGCAGTTGCATTGTTCTTTTGGGTATCTAAATTACCAAGCGTAACCAGCAACGAAAAGATAGAATCGAGTAACAAAGCCAATAAACCGTTAGGTATTATCTTTATCGCATTCCTGCTTATTTTAGCGGCAACACCGCTTGCACAGGCAACCGGCATCCACAAACAATACTTTGTTTACGCGTCGTTAGCTATTATTTTGTTCACCCTTATTGGTACTGCATCGTCGGCAGGCAAAGGCGGCCAAGGTTGGGGCGCTATGCAATTCCCGCAATTGGTTTACGGTATGCTTGCCATATTTACCTATGTAGGTGTCGAGGTTACCATCCAAAGTAACATGGGTTCGTTATTAGAAACCCCTGCTTTCGGTAATTTTAAAACCGATCAGGTGGCACCGTTTATATCGTTATACTGGGGTAGCTTAATGGTAGGCCGTTGGACGGGCGCCATCGCCGCGTTTAACCTTTCCAAAGTAAATAAGCTTATCTTAACTGTTGTTGTACCGTTTATAGCGTTTGGCGTGGTATTACTTGTGAACCGTATTAGTGGTACAGATGTTAGCACGCTTTACCCTTATGCAGGTTGTGTGGCTTTATTGGTTATCGGTTTCCTTATGGGTAACCAAAAACCGGTACGTACACTGGCCATCTTCGGTATCCTGGGTGCTGTATTTATGGTGATTGGCTTATTAACTACCGGTATGGTTGCAGTATTTGCATTCATCAGCGGTGGTTTATGCTGTTCTATCATGTGGCCGTCTATCTTCTCATTATCTGTTACAGGTTTGGGCAAATACACCAGCCAGGGTTCGGCATTTTTAATTATGATGATCCTGGGTGGGTCTATCATCCCGCCGGTACAAGGTATCCTTGCCGATGGTATCGGTATCCACGAATCATATATTATCCCGGTTATTGGTTTCGCTTACCTTGCATTCTTTGCATTTAAAGCCGGCGCCATCCTTAAAAAACAAGGTATCGACGTTGATAACCTGGAAGCATCAGGAGGACACTAATTTGAGAATTGACATTAGAGATTGGAGATTAGGTAGGACTAATCTCCAATCTCTAATCTCTAATCAACTATGAAAAAACCAAGTTTCGAACATATTTTCATGAACCTGGCAACCGACCTGGCCCAACGCTCGCACTGCGTAAAGGCCCAGGTCGGTGCCGTTTTAGCTAAAGACACGCGCATTATATCCATTGGGTATAACGGCCCGCCTGCTGGCACCCATAACTGCGACGAGGAGTGGCCTCAAACAGGCTGCGCCCGAGATTCTAAAGGCAGCTGCTCGCTTGCCCTGCATGCTGAGGAGAACGCCATTCTGTACGCCGTAAAAAACGGCGCCAACCTCGAAGGTGCTACGCTTTATACCACGTTATCGCCATGCCTGCCATGCGCAAGGCTCATTTTCTCTGCCGGGATAAAGCACGTTTACTTCGATAAATCATATGCCCAGTACAAAGGCCTCGCCAGTGATGAAGGTGTCGATTTTTTGAACCGTTTCGGCGTAAATGCGGTGCAGTTTACAGGGGAGTAGGTTTTTCACGGTGTCATTTCGAACGAGGTACGAGGAGAAATCTTCTACAAGCAATAAGTGTCCGCCATGTGGAATTATAATTATTACGTTTACATTACTACAAATCACAACAGAACCGTATTGTATATTGGTGTTACAAATGATTTAAACAGAAGGTTATTTGAACATCGCGAAAATAAAGGCACAGGTAAATCATTCACTGCAAAATACTACTGCTATAATTTAGTGCACTACGAGCATTTCTTTAATATAGAGCACGCCATTGAACGAGAAAAAGAGATAAAGAAATGGCGACGAGAGAAAAAAGATGCCTTAATTAAATCAACCAATCCTGATTGGAAGTTTTTGAACGACGAAGTAATGTAATGGGTTGATCTTAAAGTTAAGCCTTGCAACTGTTAAAGCTTGGAGTAGAAGATTTCTCCTCGTACCTCGTTCGAAATGACATGGTGGTAGTTTTCTAAACGATTGCATTGTGTTTCAGAATTGCGTTTTAATGCGTTCAGCTTTGGTCTTTCGGCTTTCAACTTTAACCTTTCAACCCCTCAATCTTATCCAGCGCGAACTGTAACTGCTGCCCGGGGGTAAGGTTGGTATTATCCAGTATAATGGCATCCGTGGCGCGTACGAGGGGGCTTTCGGTGCGGGTGGTGTCCTGGTAATCGCGGTGGGCGATGTTCTCAAAAATATCTTCTAAGGTAACGTCGGGGTTTTTCAGGTGGATCTCGTCGTAACGGCGTTGCGCACGAACCGCCGGGTCGGCTGTCATGAAGATCTTTAGGGGGGCATTAGGGAATACAGCGGTGCCAATATCGCGGCCATCCATCACAATATTTTTTGATTTCCCCATGCGCTGCTGTTGCTTTACCATTTCGCGGCGCACTTCTTTCAAAGCAGATACCGCGCTAACCTTTTCAGATACCGGCATCTGGCGGATCTCTTCAGAAACTTCCTCGTCGTTTAGTGTGATATGGGTCTCGTAATCGCGCGAGTGAAAGTTGAGGTGGATGTTTTTCAACGCTTCCTCAATTTGCTCGTGATCGGTAAGGTCAATATTGTTCCTTAAAAAATACAAGGCTACGGCACGGTACATGGCGCCGCTATCTACATAAATGTAATGAAGTTTTTTGGCTAATGCCTTGGCCAGCGTGCTTTTACCGCATGATGAGTAGCCATCAATAGCTACTATAATATTGTTGCTCATCGTGGTTCGAAGTTACGGTTTTTACTGATTAGTTGAATGGTGATTAGTGGGTAGTTAACAAAGCTAAACGAACTTTTCACCACTCAACTTAATCAACCACTCACTATATTTGCCCCATGAACTTAACTAAGGCCGACCTGCAGAAAGAAATTTCTTACAAAACATCGCGCAGCGGGGGCAAAGGGGGGCAAAACGTAAATAAGGTATCAACCAAGGTCGAGTTACTTTTTTCTATCGATAACAGCATCCTGCTTACCGACGAAGAGAAACTATTGCTAAACCAAAAGCTTCAAAACCGTTTCAATAAAGATGGCTTGGTGCAAGTGATCTGCGATGAAGAACGCAGCCAATTCCTTAATAAAGAGATAGCGGTAGAACGCCTCATAGTACTTATCACCAACGCCCTGCACAAACCAAAGGTACGCAAACCAAGCAAGGTTAGCCGCGCGGCAAAGCTGGCCCGCCTGGGTAATAAAAAGATCCAGTCGACTAAAAAAGCCGACCGTAAAAAGAATTTTGATTTTTAATTAAACCTGTACACCACACTTAACGACCCCCACTGGTGGGTGCTTTTTGCCTGTTGTTTAACCTCGCGGGTGTTGATCACCGCGCCAATATCAAACACAAAGCGGTTGGTGGTTAACGCTACACCCAATTGATTGCTAAATACAAAGTGATTGATATCGCCAACTATCTCTTGCGTGCCCGGCTCTGGGTGGTCCTTAAAAATGTTGCCCTGCACGGTGGCATCATATAACACCCCGTTTATTTGCGGTTTGTAGTAAAAGAAAAGTTCCTGATTATGCAGCAGCGGGGTGCTTGTATTTTTGCTCGCTGTGCTTTGTGTACTTACGGATTGGAACAGCTGGTTAAAATTACCCAAACGGATCATCGGCCCGATACCTGCAGCGTTAAAACCTGTACCTAAATTTACATAACCCGCGAAGCTAATATCAGCCCTTGAGCCACGTGCCAAAAGTTTGTTCACTTCAAAGTTTAGGTTAACCTGCGCGGCATTGCGCACCTGGTACTGCCATGTGTTAAGTTCGTAAAAACCGAAAGTGTTGTGGATGAATTTTTGGATGGCGTAGCCACCTGCTGCCGGGCCTATAATCCCCACCCGTGCTGTTAACTTAACCGCGGTCTCATTTTTATAAATGATGTTTCCGGATAAGCCAAGGTATAGGTAACCGGCAACAGGCCTGTCCACAAAATCCGCAGAAGGCAACCTGCCCGACTGCGCGTTGAAGATCTTTTGGCCAAGCTCGAACCCTACGATATAATTCGCAATAGCGTCATGGTGCTTCATTTTGCTAAAGTCAACGGCTTGGCGGTAGTTTAGGAAAAAACCATTGGTGTAATAACGGTCGGACCCCTGGCCCAGGAAAGAATCGTTATCCGACTGGAAACCAATTTCGTGCCCACGTGTTTGCGCTAAAGTGCCGGCACCTGCAAACAGGCATACGGCTAACAGGAAAAGCTTATTCTTCATTACGGGATTATCGATGCGCTAATGTAAAAAAATCAGGGATAATATCCCTGATTTTGTATTGATTTAAAACGAGTAGCCCAAACTTAAATAGGGCCACCGGCTTTGTATTACTTGGGTGAGAAATGCTGAAATAAATTTAGCTTATCTTTTTCTTACTCCACCACCGGTTTCACTTCTTTTTCTTTCACCGTTAGGTCAAGCGGTTCGCTTACCAAATCGGTTAACAGGGCAAGGTTTATTACCTCGCGCATATCGGTAACGTAGTGGAAGTTAAGGTCGGTGATGTAGTCTTCTTTGATCTCCAGGATATCTTTTTGGTTGGATTTGCACAGGATGATCTCTTTGATATTGGCACGTTTCGCCGCCAGTATCTTTTCTTTGATCCCGCCTACAGGCAGCACCCGGCCGCGCAGGGTTATCTCACCTGTCATGGCCAAATGTGGTTTTATTTTACGTTGGGTAAATGCCGATACCAAGGCGGTAAGCATCGTTACACCTGCCGATGGGCCATCCTTAGGGGTAGCACCTGCCGGTACGTGCACATGCACATCCCATTGTTCAAAAAGTTTTGGGTTAATATTAAAGTAAGCTGCATGCGCGCGCAGGTATGCTAACGCTATGATCACCGATTCCTTCATTACATCGCCAAGGCTGCCGGTTAGGGTAAGCTTGCCATTGCCGGGGCTTAGGCTGGCTTCAATAAACAATATATCACCGCCTACCGATGTCCAGGCCAGGCCTGTTACCACACCGGCGGTATCATTATTCTCGTAAAGGTCTTTATCGTAAAATGGCGCGCCCAGTATCTTCTCGACTTCTTTCTTGCTTACAAGTACATTGTATGGCTCTTCCATAGCGATGTTTTTAGCAACGCCGCGGATAACAGACCCTATCCTTTTCTCCAGCGTACGCACGCCCGATTCGCGGGTATAATCTTCTATCAGTTTTTCCAATACATCGGCCTTTACCACAACATCTTTAAGCGTTAAGCCGTGGGCTTCGCGCTGTTTTGGAAGCAGGTGTTTCTTGGCGATTTCTATCTTTTCTTCAATAGTGTAACCGTTTACTTCGATGATCTCCATCCTATCTAACAAGGCGGGCTGGATGCTGCTCAGCGAGTTGGCGGTAGCGATGAACATCACGTTAGACAGGTCGAAATCCATCTCTACGTAGTTATCATAAAAAGTACTATTCTGTTCAGGGTCAAGCACTTCTAACAAAGCAGATGAAGGGTCGCCACGGAAATCGGTGCTTACCTTATCAATCTCGTCCAGTATAAATACCGGGTTAGCCGCGCCCGCTTTTTTCACCGACTGGATTATCCTGCCCGGCATAGCGCCAATGTAAGTTTTACGGTGCCCGCGGATCTCCGCTTCGTCCCTAACGCCACCTAAAGCCATCCGTACATATTTACGGCCTAATGCTTTAGCTATCGATTTACCCAACGATGTTTTACCAACCCCCGGGGGGCCAACCAAACAAAGGATGGGCGCTTTCATGTTATGTTTCAACTTAAGCACCGCCAAATATTCGATGATGCGCTGTTTTACCTTATCAAGGCCAAAGTGGTCCTTATCAAGCACCTTTTGTGCCCTTTTAAGGTCAAAATTATCCTTTGTAAAATCATTCCACGGTAGGTCAAGCAGCAGCTCCAGGTAATTGATCTGCACCGAATAATCTGCTGCGGCAGGGTTGGTACGGGCAAGTTTTTCAAGCTCTTTGGCAAAATGGGTTTTAACCTCTTTGTCCCATTTCTTTTTCAAGGCACGCAGGCGCAGGTTTTCGATCTCCAGATCCGGCGAGGTGCCACCAAGTTCTTCCTGGATAGTTTTTAGCTGCTGGTTCAGGAAGTAATCGCGTTGTTGTTTGTCAAGGTCTACACGCACCTTGGTCTGGATCTGGTTTTTTAGCTCCAGCATCTGCAGGTCTAAAGTAAGATGTTCCAGCACCAGGTTTACCCTGTCGCGCAGGCTTGCAGTTTGCAACAAAGCCTGTTTAGCAGCCATATCCGCGTTCATATTAGATGATATGAAGTTGATCAAAAACGATGTGCTTTCGATGTTGCGGATAGCAATACCTGCCTCGCTTGGGATATTTGGCGATAGTTGTATGATGTTCATGGCCATATCTTTAACAGACGACACCATGGCTTTAAATTCTTTATCCTCTTTAGCTTTTATCTCTTTAAAAGGTTCTATGCTCGCTTTGATGTACGGCTCGGTTTGCACCTCTTCCTTTAGTGTAAAGCGTTTTTTACCCTGTAGTATCACGGTGGTGTTACCATCCGGCATTTGCAGCATTTTTACAATGAACGCGATGGTACCAACCTTGTTTAGCTGGTCAAAAGTGGGGTCTTCTATACTTACGTCCTGCTGGGCAACAACACCAATAAGGCGCGTACCTTTGTTAGCATCGCGGATCAGTTTAATAGATTTATCGCGGCCAACGGTAATAGGGATCACAACACCGGGGAATAACACGGTATTGCGCAACGGAAGTATAGAAATAATATCGGGCACCTCTTCATTATTCATCTCCGCTTCATCCTCTGACGACATCAGCGGGAAAAATTCAGAATCTTCATTAATGGAGGGCATGGTATTCTTAAAATCGAACGGATCAAAACTCATCAATCACCTTTTATGTATGGTAACAACGTCATAATGGCAGGCACGGAAACTCCGGCCTTGCAAATACGGGTTAATTGCCAATAGTTATATATTCAAATATACAGTTTCAAGAGCTATGCCAATATACCGTAATCAACCGCGGTAAATTCCAAGGGTTTGTAAATGATTGATTTGTTGTGGTTTGCGGCCATAAAATAAATAACAAAAGGTTTTAATGGATTTTGAGGAAAGTGGAAAAAAAGTCATGCGGGATTAAGGTGCCGCATAGTTTATTAACCCCGCGGCACTACGTGCGCCACTCTCTCTTTTATTCAAATAAGTTGTACACTTGTCTAAATTTATTAACAAATTGCACGGGAGGCATAATAATTAACCACATTGGTAGTTTATGTATTGTTAACGAATGATACCCGCTAATTAAGTATGAGGCTGTCGGCTATAATTTCTTTGATCCTGTTTACATCGGTAGAAACGCTATCGGCGCAAAACGCTTATGTGAAAATGGGGCAGCAGGCTTTTATGGATGGCAACTTTAAAGCCGCTGTAAAACAACTGGAAAAAGCCTGTATTGTAGATTCTACCAATGCCAACGCTTTCTGGATGCTGGGTTACTCTTATTATCACAGCGAAAACTACCGCAAATCTATCGCGGCTTATACCAAAGTTATTTTCATAAACCCAATAGATGCTACGGCATATTACTACCGTGCGCGTGCTAAAGGTTATTTGGGGAAAGATACCTACCTGTCGCCCCAAGAGCGCGAAAAACACCTTTTAGGGGCTATTTTTGACTTGACTAAAGCGATTGCTATTGATCCTAACGATCATGGTAAGTGCTTCCAGACACGTGGTATTGCTTACCGCGAGTATGGTGTATTCAAATTGCAGCCCGGCGCTACCTTTGATAAGTTGAGAGGCATAAATTCCCTAAGGGCATCAGTAAGTGATCTTGAAAAAGTATTGGCCGATAATCCCGGAAGGTCTGATATCTCTACGCTGATAGAGCTTTCTAAAGAAAAACTGTCATCCGCCGTTGGCCATCACTAAAAAGTATTTAATGGAATCAGTAATTGATTTTCCAATTTATTCATAATTTAAAGCCACCTAATACATGGCTTTTTTTATAAACCTAAAATCTTAAAACATTATGGACCATTCAACTGCAATCCTTATCACTTATGTAATCGGCTGCCTAATAGCATTCTTGATTGGCGCGTTAATTACCCGTGCAATCTTTAGCATCCCTACAATAGTTTATAACATCAAAGTACAAACTGTATTGTTAGAGAGAATTGCCCAAAAACAAGGGGTCTCACTTGACGAATTAGATGGAATCAGGAGAGCCAACTACTAATTAGCAAAGCTGCCTTTTATCCGGTAGTTGTTTGTACCCATAATTTTTACATGCTGCATTTTTTCAATTAAGTAATAGGCATTTGGCGCGTAAACCAATTTTTCGGTGGTGTTGTACAGGATGTTGTGGGTATTGTTTAGGATAGAAATTGCTGTAACCTGCCCCGCTTTTTTGCGGATGATGATCTCTCGCGTTTTCAACTCCGGGGATTTGGCTTTGTAAACGGTGCTGTCTTCGTTTGATGTAATATCGTAGCTCTGTTTCCAGGCGGGTTTGTTGATGTCGCTTTCGGTAAACAGGTTAAGCTCTTTTTTCCAGCTGGCAATGCGTACCTTTTTGCTTTCGGCAGCGCCGTTGTGCGCTACAGATTTGTCCACTTCCGGGTTTTGTTTGGTAAGCAAGCTATCCTGTTTTTTGAAATAGTCTTTCAGGTCAAAGTATTTCAACTCGGCGCCGGTCTCTTTTATTTCGGGCTTGTTACAGGCGTAGCTGCTGCCCAAAAGCAGCAGCACACCTGTGTAAACTGTATATTTTTTGAGTGGTTTATACCAATACATTACCGGTCATTTCAGCAGGGATAGTTACGCCCAAAATATTTAATACGGTTGGGGCAATATCGCCCAGTTTACCATCTTTAACGTGCTTAACATCGCCATCTATAATAATACACGGCACCAGGTTGGTGGTGTGGGCGGTATTAGGCGAACCGTCCTCATTGATCATGTAATCGGCGTTACCGTGGTCGGCAATGATGATAAACGAATAGCCGGTTTTTAAACCCGCCTCTACGACCGCTTTACAGCAGGCATCGGCAGTTTCGGCGGCTTTCATCACGGCGCTGAACACGCCTGTGTGGCCCACCATATCGGTATTGGCAAAGTTAAGACAAACAAAATCCGGCCAGCCGGCTTCCAATTCGGGGATGATGGCATCGCGGATGCCCTCGGCACTCATTTCGGGCTGCAGATCATATGTAGCAACCTTTGGCGAGGGTACTAAAAGGCGTTTTTCGTCTATAAACGCCGTTTCGCGCCCACCCGAAAAGAAGAACGTTACGTGCGGATATTTTTCGGTTTCGGCAATACGGATCTGTTTTTTACCGGCACTTTCTAAAACCTCGCCCAATGTTTTGCTCAGGTCATCCTTACGGAAAACTACTTTTACATTCTTAAAGGTTTCATCGTACGATGTCATGGTTACATAATGGATATCCAGCGGCTTCATATCATACTCCGGAAACTCCTTTTGAGTAAGCGCCTGCGAAATTTCGCGGCCCCTATCCGTACGGAAGTTGAAACAGATAACTGCGTCGCCATCTTTTATCACCGCGATAGGGTTGCCGTTCTCATCAATCTTAACAATCGGTTTAACAAACTCGTCGGTAACACCATCCGCGTACGAGCTTTTTATTGATTCTAAAATATCATGGGTAGGTGCACCTTCGCCTTTTACCATAAGGTCATAAGCCAGTTTAACGCGCTCCCAGCGGTTATCACGGTCCATGGCATAGTAGCGGCCAATGGCTGATGCCAAACGCACGGGGCTATCAGCAATGTGGTTCTCCAGGTCGGTAATAAACTTTAAACCCGAGTTTGGGTCGGTATCGCGGCCATCTAAAAAGGCGTGTATAAATACTTTCTCGATACCCAAAGCCTTGGTAGCATCTGCGAGGCCTTTAAGGTGGTTGATGTGGGCATGTACCCCTCCATCGCTCACCAGGCCAATCAGGTGCAGGTCTTTATGGTTTTCTTTTGCATAGTTAAATGCGTCAAGTATGGTTTCGTTTTGTACAAATTCGTTATCAATAACGGCTTTGTTTATGCGGCCCAGTTCCTGGTAAACCACGCGGCCGGCGCCAAGGTTCATGTGCCCAACTTCCGAGTTCCCCATCTGCCCTTCAGGTAAACCTACAGCAAGGCCTGAGGCTTCGAGCTTCGAGTTTGGATATTTGGCGATCATCTCGTCAAAGAACGGCGTATTTGCCGCCACAATAGCGTTTGATCTGTCGTTAAGGCCGTAACCCCAGCCATCAAGTATAATTAATGCAACTTTTTTTATGTTTTCCACAATGCAAATATAAAAGCAACGTTTATAGGTTGTAGGTTAAAACCTTTATTTTTTTAATTGCAACAATTCTTTGGTTTATTGGTCATATATAGTAATGAAACTAAGATACCTGCCGCTACTCACTTTGCTTTTTTTGCTGCCATTGGTAGCAAGCGCGGATGTTATTGATAAAATTACCAACCTTTTAAAAACATCAAACGCCCACGAAATAGCCAAATATTTTGGTAATAATGTAGATATCAGCATTGCGGAAGAGAGTAATTCCTACTCGGGAACACAGGCCGAAATGATATTGGATAAGTTTTTTAAGGATAATAAACCCCACACGGCCAAATTATTACACCGCGTTAGCTCTAACCCCAATTATAATTTTGGCGTATATATTTTAACTACCGAAAAGGGCAAGTTCAGGATCTCGTGCACGCTTAAGGAAGTAAATAAGGTTATGCAGATAATGGAGTTGCGAATAGAAACGGAAAAACCTAATTAGTGCGCAATTGTTCTTACTTTTGAAACTCAAAAAACAAAGGTTTGGACAAACAACTTATACACCAATTTATAGTTAATGCTTTAAGTGAAGATGTTGGCGACGGCGACCACACATCGTTATCAACCATTGAAGCAGGCACACAAGGCAAAGCAAAATTATTAGTTAAAGATACGGGGATACTGGCAGGCGTTGAGCTGGCCTTAGAGATTTTCCGCGAGGTAGACCCAAACCTTAAGGTTACCGTATTTTTAAATGACGGTGCGGAAGTAAAACCAAAAGATATAGCCCTTGAAGTAGAGGGCGACGCCCGGGCTATTTTAAAAGCAGAGCGCCTTGTGCTAAATTGCATGCAGCGCATGAGCGGCATTGCTACCACTACCCACCAAATTGTAGATATTTTAACAGGTACCAACACCAAAGTGTTGGATACCCGCAAAACCACACCCGGCATGCGCTACCTGGAAAAATGGGCTGTGCGCATAGGCGGCGGCGTAAATCACCGTTTCGGCTTGTATGATATGATCCTGATAAAGGATAACCATGTAGATTACTCTGGCGGCATCCGCCAGGCTATAGAGAACGCCAACAGATACCTTGCCGATACCGGTAAAAAACTGGCTATTGAAATTGAGGTGCGTAACCTGGAAGAATTGGAGCAAGTTTTGCAAACAGGAAACGTGAACCGCATTTTGATTGATAACTTTAATTTTGAAGACCTGCGGCAGGCCGTAAGTATGATACAGGGCCGCTACATTACCGAGGCATCCGGAGGCATCACTATCGATAACATCCGCGATTATGCCGATTGCGGTGTAGATTACGTGTCGGTAGGGGCGTTAACTCATTCTGTAAAAAGTTTAGATCTGAGTTTAAAAGCTGTAAAATTATAATGATATATTGCGGTAGTATAACATCAATTTAATAATATTGCAGGCAGATGCTATCAGTCTACTCGATTTCGGCTCTTATTGCGGCTTACCTTTTCGGATCAATTCCTACTGCAGTATGGATAGGGCAGGCATTCTACCACGTTGACGTGCGCGAATACGGCAGCGGCAATGCCGGGGCTACCAACACATTCAGGGTTTTAGGTAAAAAAGCGGGTATTCCTGTTATGCTGTTAGATATTTTAAAGGGGTGGACAGCCACCAACCTGGCTTATGTTGTTGGTACAAGCGTAACCGGGCCGTTTAATTCGGTAGCGTTTGTTAACTTACAGTTAGCGCTGGGGGTAGCGGCCGTTATGGGCCATTTGTTCCCGATATTTGCCGGCTTTAGGGGCGGCAAAGGCATAGCCACACTTTTTGGAATGATATTAGCTATAAACCTGCCGGCTGCCTTGCTTTGCGTTGCTGTATTTATCACAACGTTGCTAATAACACGCTATGTATCGCTTTCATCGATATTAGCCGGGTTTATTTACCCTATAGGGATAACATTTGTTTTCCATGTGAGTATTAAATCGGTCATTATTTATGGGATGTGTATATTTATACTGGTATTGGTAACGCATCAAAAAAATATAGAGCGATTATTGAAGGGCAAGGAGTCGAAAGTTAATTTATTTAAAAAGAAAACCACCTAAATTCTATGAAAACACTTAAACCCCTACTGGCATTAGCTGTGATAGCAATTTCTGCGTATGCATGTTCAACCGTGCCACTTACCGGCCGCTCGCAATTGAGCTTGGTAAGCGACGACCAGATTAACCCCGCGGCAGCGCAAAGCTACCGCACCCTTTTATCAGACCCATCAACCAAAGTTGTTAGTACCGGCACCGATGCCCAGCGTGTAAAACGTATAGGCAGCCAGCTTGCTGTAGCTATAGATAGCTATTTAAAAGCAAATGGTTACGGCAGCCAATACAATTACCAATGGGAATTTAACCTGATACAAAGCAAAGAAATTAACGCATGGTGTATGCCGGGCGGTAAAGTTGCCGTGTATAGCGGCATATTACCTGTCACCGCTACAGACGCAGGTTTGGCAACCGTTATGGGCCACGAGATAGGCCATGCTATTGCCCACCACTCGGCCGAAGCGCTTTCTCAGCAAATGGCAGTGCAGGCAGGCGGTACCGCGATTGGTGCAGCAACAGGCAGCAAATCACAAGCCACGCAGACCATTATCGGTACACTTTACGGTGTAGGTGGCCAGTTGGCTACTTTAAAGTATTCAAGGGATAAAGAGAACGAGGCTGATAGACTGGGCCTAACCTTTATGGCCATGGCTGGTTATGACCCGCGCCTGGCGGTTAGCTTTTGGCAACGTATGGCTGCCCAAAACCAGGGCGCCCCACCAGAGTTTTTAAGTACTCACCCAAGTGATGCTACCCGTATAGCTAATATACAAAGGCTTGTACCCGAGGCTATGAAATATTACAAAGGAAAATAAGAAATGCTTCAAAAAGGCCATCAGATACTCTGGTGGCCTTTGTTGTTTAAAGGTGCCACAGCGTAGATTCTATCTACCGGTCATTGCTTCGCTCGACCACCATTTCTACCGTAAACGGAAGAGGGTTATATTACCTACCATTTTATAACCCTCCTTGCGCAGCAGAGAGGGTCGACCAGCGGAGCGAAGTCGGGGTGAGTAGACCTGCGGCACACTAAACAAACCACCAAATTCTTACTTTTATCATTATGGCTACTTCTAAATCACGCTTCCTTACAGCCCAATGGCGCAACCTGGTGATGCTTAATTATGAGGTTGACCCTGAGATATTAAAACCACACCTGCCCGCCGCTACCGAAATTGACCTTTGGGAAGGCAAAGCATTGGTAAGTATGGTAGGCTTTATGTTTCAGGATACGCGGGTGCTGGGCGTCAAATGGCCTTTCCACGTAAATTTTGAAGAAGTGAACCTGCGCTTTTATGTACGCCATTTTGATGGTAAACAATGGAAACGCGGCGCGGTATTCATCAGCGAAATTGTGCCCAAAAGTATTATTGCCCTAATTGCAAATAACCTTTATAAAGAGCATTATCGTGCGCTGCCAATGCGGCATTCCATTACAAAATCCGGGCCCAACCACACGCAGTTCTTATACGAGTGGAAGTTGAAAGGTGTATGGAATAAGCTTGGCGCCACTGTGCGCAACAGCCTTACACCGATAGTAGCAGGAAGCCCCGAAGAGTTTATTTTTGAGCATTATTGGGGATATAATTATTTAACCGACCGTAAAACAATGCAGTACCAGGTAGAGCATGTATCCTGGCAAATTGCGGAGGTTAAAGATTTTGTTTTCGAAGCGGATATAAAGGAATTATACGGCGATGCTTTTGTGCCTTACCTGTGTGCGAAGCCTTTCTCGGCCTTTTGGGCTAATGGCTCGGAGATAGCGGTGAGGATAGCGGATAAGTTGTTGCTGGAACCGGTGTTGCCGGGGTAGATAATCAAAACCAACCTGTCATTTCGAACGAGCATGAGGTGGGGTGTGCGCGGCGCGAGGAGAAATCTTCTACGCTCTACATTCAGAAATATGAATTCCTTATCAAGCGCAGAAGATTTCTCCTCGTACCTCGTTCGAAATGACATTGAAGCTTTTTGCCGTTGTTATTGTTGTCACCAACAACCTTAGGCAAGTAGCAGACAGGCATGACGCCTTGTTGTTGACAACACCAGCAAGGGCGGGAAGTGTTCACGTTCACGGCCATGTGTGCGTGTGAACAGATCGTATGTTACTTATAATCAGAGTTTTAAATTTTTTTGTTGTTGATGTTGTACGTATCTTCCTTATAATCAGCGTTTTAAGTTTTTGCAGTTGTTACCAACAACTTTTAGGTAAGTAGCAGCCAGGCACGGCGTCTTGTTGGTGACAACACCAACAAGGGCTGGAAACGAGCAATTGGCGATTATCGTGTTACCCCTAAAACTTCCAATATCGCTTTTGCCTTTAGCAAACATTCCTCATATTCGCTTTCGGGATCGGCATGGTAAGTAATAGCACTGCCAACGTGAAACGACAGATACTTTTCGGCGCTATTATACAGCAACGTACGGATCACTACGTTAAAATCAAAATCACCATCGGGACTAAAATACCCCACCGCGCCGGAGTACACGCCGCGTTTGCTGCGTTCATATTGTTCCATGAGCTGCATGGCGCTAATTTTTGGGGCACCCGTCATGCTGCCCATCGGGAAAGTGTTTTGTATGGCCTCAACTGCCGATACATCATCGCGCAGCTCGCATACAACGGTTGATACCATCTGGTGTAGCTGTTTAAAGCTTTGGATGCCGTAAAGTTCTTCCGTTTTAACGGTACCGGGTTTGGCGGAGTGGGTAAGATCGTTACGCACCAGGTCTACTATCATTACGTTTTCCTGCAATTCCTTAGGGTGGTTGCGCAATTCTTCGATGATGGTTTTATCAATGGCTTCATCTGCATCTCGGCGGGCAGTGCCCTTTATAGGTTGCGAGATGAGTTTGCTTCCCCGCTTCGCTAAAAACCGCTCGGGCGAAGCACACATGATATAGTTACCTTTCCATTTAAAAAAAGTAGAAAATGGGGTGGGCGATAGGCCGTTTAAATTTTGGAAGATGGATAGCGCGTCTACATTAGCATCTTCCGCGTAAAATTCCTGGCAAAAATTAGTTACATAGATATCGCCACGCACAATATGCTGCTGAATTTTTTCTACCGTTTCTACATACCCGGCTTTGCTGAAGCGAGGTTGTAGTTGGACTACGGTCTGATTTTGGCGCGAAGTGAGTTCTAATTTCCCTATTGTTTCCAATATTGCCGGTCCGTCTACCCCGGTTATTTCAACTTCATTTCCTTTTAAACAAATAAGGATCTCAGGTGCGAAAAAGTATAGGTCGGGGAAGTTAAGGTGGTCCGGGTTGTTGGAAAGAAGGTTCTCAACTTCATTCTTTAGGTCGTACCCAAAAAAGCCAGTGATCCAGCCTGGATTATCGTTTCTAAATGTATTTAGTTGCGTAAAGGCATCTCCTGCGTTGGCCGCCAGTTCGGCTTTGGCACCAATGGCTATAATGGTATCAAACTTGCCGTATGGGTCGTTAAAGCTATTGCTATCGAGGTAGCACAGGGTATCAAATTGTGCAGCCCATGCAAGTGCCTTTTGTTTAAATAAAGCTACGTCGGTTACCTCGGTTATCACATGGCAAAAATAGTAACTAAATATAAAAGGCCCCGATTTATCGGGGCCTTTTGAATAATTAAATGATATATAGCTTAGTGCAATACCAAAGTCTGCTTTCTATCCGGGCCTACAGATAACCATTTGATAGGTACTTCTAATTCGGCTTCTAAAAAGTCGATGTATGATTGTAATTTCTCCGGGATCTCATTCAGTTCGGTTATGCCGGTAATGTCTTCTTTCCAACCGTCAATTTCTTTCAACACAGGCACGGCATCAACAGAGCAAATGTCGTACGGCATGTAATCGATCTGTTCACCTAAATAGTTGTAGTGGGTACAAGCGTAGATCTTTTCGAAACCGCTTAGCACATCAGCTTTGGTCATCACCATTTGGGTAACGCCGTTCAGCATAATGGCATATTTAAGGGCGGGCAGGTCTATCCAACCGCAACGGCGCGGCCTGCCGGTAGTAGCACCAAACTCGTGGCCTATGCGGCGCAGTTCTTCGCCCGTCTCGTCATTCAATTCGGTAGGGAAGGGGCCGCCACCAACACGGGTACAGTAAGCTTTAAAAATGCCTATCACATCGCCAATTTGGCGGGGCGCAATACCTAAGCCGGTACAGGCACCAGCTGCGGTAGTATTTGACGAAGTAACAAATGGATAAGAACCGAAATCGATATCCAGCATAGCGCCTTGTGCGCCCTCAGCTAATACTTTTTTACCTTCTTTAATGTAGTTGTTCACCAAATGCTCGCTATCAACCAGCGGGAATTTTTTGATCAGCTCAATAGCTTCAAAAAACGCTGCTTCGCGCTCGCTAAAGTCGGCAACTTCGCCATACATTGCCTGTAGCATCGAGGTATGTTTGTCAACCAGTTTTTGGTATTTCTCTTTAAAATCGGGCAGGGTGATATCGCCAATGCGCAAACCGTTACGGCCTGTTTTATCCATGTAAGTTGGGCCGATACCTTTTAGGGTAGAACCAATTTTACCGTCGCCCATTTTCTTTTCAGACGCGGCATCAAGCAACTGGTGGGTAGGCAGAATAAGGTGCGCCTTTTTGGCTATCATCAAATTCTTTTTGGCCAACAGGTCGTGGCCTGCATCTTTCAGCTTATCAAGTTCCTTTTTCAGGGTTATAGGGTCAATAACAACGCCGTTACCAATCAGGTTCATGGTGTTGTCAAAGAAAATACCCGAAGGGATGGTGTTCAGTACAAATTTTTTGCCTTCAAACTCTAAGGTGTGGCCGGCATTGGGGCCGCCCTGGAAACGCGCTATCAGGTCGTACCCTGCGCTTAGTACATCAACAATTTTACCTTTACCTTCGTCGCCCCACTGGAGGCCTAATAATACGTCAACAGCCATTAAATGATATTTTGAAATCGGATAATAAATTTAATTTTTGAATTTGTTAAGCACTGTAAAGTTCCCAGGGCTGAGGTTTAAACGGTTTAATAGGGTAGATAAAATCTTGCATGTTTAGCTTGAATATTAAACAGCAAAAATTAGCTTCTTTCGAGTCGAGGTTTTGAGAATTTATAATTTCTCTTTTCCATCTTTCTTCGCCGTAATACTTTGTTAAAGATAAGAAATCATCAAAAGAGCCCCACTTTATTATTGTTTCCATCACCAGCACGGCGTGTTTTTCATAGTCGATACTATTCATATCAACATCCCAAAATGCCTGTTTGCTTAGAATTGGTTTATCCATTTTTATTGCGCTTTCCTGTCGCAAAAACCTGCGCGCAGTTTGGTGCAGTTACCGTAAAGGTTTAGCGAGTGGTGTTTAATTTCGAACTTTAAAATATCACCCATCATGCTCTGGATCTGCTGGATTCTCGGGTCGCAAAACTCAACTACTTTACCGCAATCTATGCATATGATGTGGTCGTGCTGTTTGTAGCCGTATGATTTTTCGAACTGGGCCATGTTTTTGCCAAACTGGTGTTTGGTAACCAGGTCGCACGATACCAGTAATTCGAGGGTATTATAAACCGTAGCGCGGCTTACGCGGTATTTCTTGTTCTTCATGTGGATGTATAACGATTCCACATCAAAATGGTCTGTCCTTGAATAGATCTCTTCAAGTATGGCGAAGCGTTCCGGGGTTTTCCGGAGGCTTTTATTTTCGAGATAGGCCTCAAAAATCTTTTTCACCAACGCAATGGTTTCCTGTACAGGCATAATGTTAAATTAACAGGGCAAAGGTATTAATAAAATATAATATAGAGCCAAGAAACAAGAGTCAAGAAATAAGAAATTGAATAGCGAAAAAGTAAATATTGTATCTGGCTTACTTAATGTATAGATACGATAAAAGTAATTTATATACTAATATTCATATTACTTTTTAGGTAATTAAATTTTAACTTTCGCCAATAGAGATAATTAATTTTTTTTAATTCTAATCAGTTTTTTAAATACAAACTAAAACAAAAAAGCCTTTAAATTTATTTCCCTAATTTGTACCTGCAACACCTGTTACATTAGCGGCTAAAAATTGTTTATAAATTTTACTTATGTATAAAGTATTCTTTTATTATTTATTGTTACTATTGCCTATTGCTTTTATCTTTTGGTTAAGTAAAAATGGCAACACAGCTTCTGTAGGTATAGCTATATTATTGTATGCAATTGTTTATAGGCCTTTAATTGATGGTTATAAATTAATTATAAAAGGCATAATTGCTAAAAAAGATATTTGGAAAATGTATATACCTTCTACCTACAGAAGGTATTTTAAAGAGCTTTATTTAAGTTAGGGTTAGGGTATTTAGTCACACAACAATAGCGTCAGGAATCAAGAAGTCAAGAGCCAAGAAAGGGCCACGATCTTTGAAAATACTTTTTGTCTTGGCTCTTGGTTCTAATTTCTTGTCTCTCTGTTAAGATGCTTTTTCCACTACCGAATCAAACCTTATCACCGATGTAATACCCTTTACCTGGTTCAGTTTTTTGATCAGGTTATCCAGGTGTTCGGTATCGTTCACATAAACCATTATCGCGCCTTCAAAAATACCGTTATCGCTATCCACCGTAATAGAGCGGATGTTTACCTTAAAGTCGGTTGATATAACAGTAGTAAGCTTGTTTATCAAACCAACATCATCAATACCCCTTATGCGCAGGCCGGTTAAAAATGCCAGTTCCAATTGTTTGGTCCACTTGGCTTTTACAATGCGGTAACCATAATTGGCCATCAACTTGGCGGCATTAGGGCAGTTGGTGCGGTGAATTTTGATGCCATCGCTTACGGTAACAAACCCAAACACATCATCGCCCGGGATGGGGTTACAACAATTGGCAAGTTTGTAATCTATTTTTTGCAGGTCCTCACCAAACAGCAACACGTCGCTATCCTTGGTTTTGATATTGCGGACGATGCTCTGCAGTTGTTCGTGCTCAATTTTATCCTGCGGTTTGTTCTCAATTACCTTTTCTGATGCCTGGTACTCCTTCAGGTCCTTCATATCAATCTGGCCTTTGGCCACGTTGTAGAAAAGGTCCTGCGTGGACGGCAGCTTAAAGTAGTAGCTAAGTTTATGGATGTTCTCGGAGTTATAAGTGATCTTAAGCGATTTCATCTTCCGCTCCAAAATCTCCTTGCCATCATCGGCAACCTTACGTTTCTCTTCTTTAAGGGCCGATTTAATTTTGGCTTTTGCCTTAGCCGTAACCACAAAGCTAAGCCAGTCTTCTTTAGGTACCTGCTTGCCCGAGGTGATGATCTCTACCTGGTCGCCGTTTTGCAGTTTGTAGCTAAGAGGTACCAGTTTATGGTTCACCTTGGCGCCAATACAGCCCGCGCCCACATCGGTGTGGATCTCGAAGGCAAAATCAAGCGCGGTGGCGTTAAGCGGCAATTGGATCAGCGCGCCTTTCGGGGTAAAAATGAAGATCTCGTCGCTAAACAGGTTCATCTTAAAATCATCCAAAAAGTCGAGCGCGTTCGAGTCAGGGTTCTTTAGCATATCCCTAACTTTTTGCACCCAAAGGTCCAGGCCGCTATCGGTAGACGATTCCTTATATTTCCAATGCGCCGCGAAACCCTTCTCGGCAATTTCGTTCATCCGTTTGGTACGGATCTGTACCTCCACCCATTGCCCGCGGGGGCCCATTACGGTGGTATGCAGCGATTCGTAACCGTTTGCCTTTGGCGATGAGATCCAGTCGCGCAGCCTGTCGGGGTTTGGCCTGTACAGGTCGGTAACTATCGAGTATGCCTTCCAGCAATCAGCTTTTTCGTTCTCGGGCGTGCTGTCTAATACGATGCGGATGGCGAACAAGTCATACACCTCCTCGAACGGGATGGCTTTTTTCTTCATCTTGTTCCAGATGGAGTGGATAGATTTTGGGCGGCCAAAAAGCTCGCCATGCACATCCTGGCTTTCCAGCACTTTATTTACAGGGTCAATAAAGTCGCAGATAAATTTCTCTCGCTCGGTTTTTTTCTCGTTTAGTTTATTTTTGATGAACTGGTAAGTTTCGCGCTCCATGTATTTCATGGAGAGGTCTTCCAGTTCGGATTTTATGGCGTATAACCCCAGGCGGTGGGCAAGGGGCGCGTACAGGTACACCGTTTCTGACGATAGCTTAAGCTGCTTATCGCGCGGCATAAACTCCATGGTACGCATGTTGTGCAACCTATCGGCCAGTTTAATCAGTATTACCCTCACATCATCGGCAAGGGTAAGCAGCATTTTACGGAAATTTTCGGCCTGCAAGGAACTGTTAGTATCAAACACGCCCGATATTTTGGTTAGGCCGTCAATAATCTTGGCGACTTTTTTACCAAACTCCAGCTCAATATCTTCCAGGGTAACATCGGTATCTTCCACAACATCGTGCAACAGGGCACAAACGATAGATGTGGTACCCAAACCTATCTCTTCGGCAGCTATTTGGGCTACCGCTATGGGGTGGTATATATAAGGCTCGCCGCTTTTACGGCGCATATCTTTATGGCTCTCCAAAGCCATCTCAAAGGCCTTGCGTATCATACGTTTATCTCCCTTTTGCAGGGTAGATTTACTTGCGCGCAGCAATGCCCGGTATCTCTTCAGGATCTCTTTTTTCTCAGCTTCCAGGTCAATCACTAAATCTTTCATGTATTGGTATGGGGTATTACTACAATAAACCCGCAAACATTAAATTTTATTGCAGGTTTATATAAAATAACAAAATAAAATGCGTTAATTTTGTATCAAGTAAAAATATGAAATTTATTATTTCTCTTTTGTTGTTTTGTTGCGTGTTTGGGAGCTTAAAAGCCCAGGACGACAAACCTGCTAAACCGGTAGTACTTGGCAAAAATGATACCATTAAGGTGTATATGACCAAGCTGGATGGTGAGCTGGTGCCCTGGATCGTAGAACCGGAGGTACGCATTGTAGATACACGCATTTTTGCCAGCGAGCAGGACAGGCTTGATTACCTGCGTTTACGCTATAATGTTAAAAAAGTAATGCCTTATGCGCGCTATGCCGGCCAGCGTTACCGCCAGTTACAGCGCGACCTTGCCCTTACCGGCGATAAAAAGAAGCAAAAGGAATTGATGAAAGCCTGCGAGAACGAGATTAAAACCTTGTTTAATCACGACATCAAGAATCTGACAATTAGTCAGGGTGAGGTATTGATAAAATTGGTGAGCCGCGAAACAGGCAACACCAGCTTTGCTTTAGCTAAAGAACTTAAGGGTGGTTTTAACGCCTTCGTTTTCCAATCGGTAGCCCGTTTATTTGGGCATAACCTCAAAGAAACGTACGACCCTGCCGAACAGCGCGACATTGAACAGATACTGCGCGACGCCGGATACGTTTCGAGCTACAACTAAATGGATAACGACAGTATTTACCCGTTCACGGTTGAGAAACTGAATGGCGAGCATATAGGCCTTGCCGACTACCAGGATAAAGTTTTACTGATCGTGAATATCGCGTCGCAATGCGGTTTTACCCCACAACTGCAAGACCTGAGCGACCTTAAAAAAGAATTTTCAGATCAGGATTTTGAGATATTGGCTTTCCCATCAGATGATTTTGGCGGACAAGAACCACTTGAAGGTGACGCCATAGCCACTTTTTGCAGCAACTATGGCAACAATTTTCCCATTTTTGAAAAAAGCCGTGTGCGCGGCGAGTTTGCCATCCCGCTTTACAAGTATTTAGCAGGCAGCTCAAAGCCCCGCTGGAATTTCCACAAATACCTTATTGACAAAAACGGCAAGGTTGTTGATTTCTTTTACCCGTTCACCAAACCTACATCATCTAAAATAAAGAAAAAGATACAGCGACTTTTGGCTGCTGTACCTAAATAATGTGCTGTTTATGAAATTAGATATTTTAGTTTTACCCGTACACCCGGACGATGCCGAACTGGGCTGTGCAGGCACCATATTAAAACATATAAAACTTGGCCACAAAGTTGGCGTTGTAGACCTTACCCGTGGCGAACTGGGTACCCGCGGCTCGGCCGAGATCCGCGATAAGGAAGCCGCTAAGGCCGCCGAAATATTAGGTTTGACCGTAAGAGAAAACCTGGCAATCCCTGATGGGTTTTTTACCAACACGCAAGAGTACCAGTTAAAGGTGATAGCGGCTATCCGTAAGTTTCAACCGGAGATCGTGATCACTAATGCCTACCATGACCGCCACCCTGACCATGGGCGTGCTAATGAACTGGTAGAGGCATCCGCGTTTTTATCGGGCCTGCGCCGGATAGAGACTTTTGAAGACGGGCAGTTACAGGAACCATGGCGCCCAACACAGGTGCTCCATTTTATACAGGACAGGTACATTAAACCGGATATTATTGTAGATGTTACCGAGTTTTGGGATACCAAAATAGAGAGCATTTATGCTTACGGTTCACAGTTCCACAACCCGGATTACAATGAGGATGAACCACAAACCTACATCTCCTCACCGGATTTCATTGAGCAAATAAACGGCCGCGGCCGCGAGTTTGGAAAAAGCATCAACACCAAATACGGCGAAGGCTTTACATCCAAGAAGATACTGGGTATAGATAATTTGTTTGAGTTGAGGTAGTGTTTTACGCCTTTGTTGGTGTTGTTACCAACAAATACCGGATAACGCAAAAGGCCACTCTATATGAGCGGCCTTTTGCGTTAGAGTGGCTTTACTTAAACACCTACGTATTCGAAACGGTTGTTTTCGTTGCTGCGTTCGCGTTTAAGTTTGTTGTCTTTGGCAAGCTTTAGTAAGATGCCCGACAATTCGGAAGTTTTAAATTCCGAATCGAATTTTTCTTTGCAATACTCTGCAATTGATGATATAGAGTGCGGTGTTTTAAAATAATCGCTGCTTAGCAATTGGTTTAGCACCTTGGTAGCACCAGGTTTTTTACGGCCGTGTTCCTCGTTCACTTCATTTTCTCTTGATGGCCTGCGTCCTCTTTTATTGAAAATTTCAGATCCTTCCGTATCACCCCGCTCTGTTTCCATAATCTCGTCTAAAAGCCTGTCAACCACTCTCACTTGTACAGCTTCAGACTGGAAAGAATTAACAACCTCAGCGATCTCTGTAAGTTGTTTTTTTAATTTTTCAATTTGTCTGTTCATCCTATTTATTGTACTATATGTATTTCAATAATGCATTATTTTACGTTACGTGTATGTGCCTCAATGTATAACAACCTAAAGCACAATTATTAATTAATATTATAATAACGCCGTTTGGCAATTATAGTATTTGATAAATAAAAAAAGCCCCTGTTTGTGTCAAAACAAGGGCCTGTAGCAATATTATTACAGTTTAGTTATAGGCGCGGCAATATCTTTTCAAGCATTTGCATGCCCTCGTCAATATGGGTGTTATCCATGATAAGCGCCGGCCTGAAGCGGATGCTGCGTTCGCCACAGCCCAGGTACATGATATTATTATCTAAACCAATATTAATAAAGGTGTTACGGGTATTAGCGTCCGGGAAATCGAATGCGGTTAGCAGGCCTTTGCCACGTACATTGGTTACGATATTATTTTTGGCCGCGATATTTTTAAGGCTGGTTTGCAGGTACTCGCCAGTTTTGGCGGCTTGCTCGCAAAGGCCATCTTCTTCGATGATCTCCATGATCTTGGACGAGCGCACCATATCCACCAAACTACCACCCCAGGTAGAGTTTATGCGCGATGAAACATTGAATACATTATTCTCCACCTCATCCACCTTTTTGCCGGCCAGTATGCCGCAAACCTGCATTTTTTTACCGAAGGCGAGTATGTCCGGGCGGGCGTTTTCGCCAAAGTGCTGGTGCAGCCAAAACTTGCCGCTTAGGCCAACGCCGGTTTGCACTTCGTCATATATTAGCATCGCGTCGTTCTCATCAACCAATACGCGCAGTTGTTCTAAAAACTCCTGTCGAACGTGTTTATCGCCACCTTCGGATAATACAGGCTCTATAATAATAGCGCAGATATCATCCGGGTTATCAGCAAAGGCTTTTTTTATCTGGGCGATGGATTTTGCTTCGCGATTAAGCAGGTCCTGTTTGTTTGCATCTGTTAACGGGAAGTGAATCTCCGGTAACGACACCCTCGGCCAATCGAACTTGGCGAACCACTTGGTTTTAACAGGCTGGGTATTTGTCAAACTTAGGGTATAGCCCGAGCGGCCGTGAAAAGCATTTTCAAAATGGATCACTTTAAAACCTTTTTCGGTTGTGTGGCCTTTGGCGAAGTTCTTTTGAACTTTCCAATCCATGGCAACTTTAAGCGCATTCTCAATGGCTAAAGAGCCGCCTGCAATAAAAAAGGCGTGGGGCAAATAATCTGGGATGCCAACTCGACTAAAGGTATCTACAAACTGGGCGTATTGCTCGGTATAAATGTCGGAGTTGGAAGGGTTGGTTAACGCTGCCAACATCAGGCTTTTTTTAAAGCCCTCGTCGTTTAGCATTTTTGGGTGGTTGTAACCCAGCGGTACCGAAGCAAAACAAGTAAAAAAGTCTAACAACGTGCGGTTGTTTTTAGCATCGTAAATATGAACGCCCTGGCTTTTTTCCATATCAAAGGTAAGGTCGAAACCATCGGCCAAAATATGCTTGCTAAGGGTAGCCTGAACGTTTAGTGGTGTTACTTGCAATTGGTACATAAAAGTAGAATTATTGGTTAAACAAATCTAACAAAAAGCCCTAAATAACAATAATTTAAAGGTTTTTATACCAATTGACAGAAAAGTAACTTTAAATGAACTAAACCTATTTTTTGGACTAAAGCGGTTATTGGTATGCCGATGATTGATGTGCAGATGTGCAAATTTCAGATGTGCAGATGCTGGAAATTGGCGCATCTACACCATTATAGCTTGGAAAATTAATCATTTGCACATTTGCATATTTACGCATTTGCACACTACATAAATTTGTCCTTCATCCCCAGCAACCCCCAAATGCCCCCACTATGGATGGCAAGGATCTTGCTGCCGGGTGCGAGGTAGTCTTTGGCGGCCAGATCGTAAATGGCGTAGAGCATTTTGCCGGTGTATATTGGTTCTATGAGGATGCCAGTTTCGGAAACGAATTGTTTGATGAATTGGATCAGGTCTGGCGTGGTTTTGCCGTAGCCGCCGAAATGGTAATCGAGGTGCAATGTGTAATTGGCAGCAGAGGTGAGGAATCGGTTGATCTCATCGCGCATAAACCCGCCATTTTTTAGTACGGGGATGGCGTTGAATTGGGTGGATAGTCCAGCAGCGGTTAATCCATTAATGATGCCCGCCGCTGTGGTCCCGGTTCCGCAGGCGCAAAAGATGTGGTCGTAAGTTTGAGGGAGTTCCTGCACCAGTTCGCTTACACCTTTGGCGCCTTCGGCAGATGCGCCGCCTTCGTCAATAAAAAAGGCTTGTTCATCATCAGCAAAAAACTTATGAAAGAGGGCCTGTTTATCGCGGTAGCTTTCCCTATCGGTAAAAAGCAACTGCATGCCGTGCAGTTTACAAAGAAAAAGGGTGTCGTTTTGCACTTCTTCACCCCGCACAATACCGGTAGCTTTAAAACCAAATTTAGCCGCCGCCGCCGCTGTTGCCAGTAAGTGATTGGAGTACGCCCCGCCGAATGTTACGAGGTGGGTTTTGTTAAGCGCCTGTGCCTTTTGCAGCAAATACTTTAGTTTGCGCCATTTATTTCCCGAAATAATGGGGTGAATGAGGTCGTCGCGCTTGATAAAAACCTGTAGCCCTTTTTCAGCGAATAGCTTGTTTTCAATCTGCTGTACGGGGCTGTATATGTCAAGGTTGAGATCCACGGGGTAAATTTAGGAAAATAATATGCGGAGCAATCGAATATTTAACTCACCCCGCGGCACTACGTGCGCGACCCTCTCTGCTGCGCAAAGAGGGTATGGAAAAAAGGGATTAAAAATAGTTAATTCCCCTCTTTGCGCAGCAGAGAGGGGGCGGGGGGTGAGTAAATTTGGTAAACTTTGAGTGTTCGTTATTTAACTCACCCCGCGGCACTACGTGCGCGACCCTCTCTGCTGCGCAAAGCGGGTGTGGAAAGGGGGATTGAAAATAGTTAATTCCCCTCTTTGCGCAGCAGAGAGGGGGGTAGGGGGGTGAGTCAGCCTCTTAAATTTTGCTCTATTTTTTGCAATACACTTTCCATATCTTTTTCGATCTGATCATTTGTAAAACGCAATATTTTTAACCCTAAACCTTCTAAGACTATATCCCTGTTCTTGTCGTATTCCTTTTTATAAAGGTGCACGGGGCCATCCGCTTCTATAACCAATTTAGCTTCGTCACAATAAAAATCGGGGATATAATATTCATTTTTACCCATTACAGATCTTACGCAAACGGGGTGCTGCCTCAAGAATTTCATTCCCGTAAAATTCCTGTTTCTTAAAATTTGCCAAAGCAGACTTTCTGCAGGCGTTTGTTTTTGTCTAAGGTCGCGGCAAAATTCGATTATGGTTGGCATGAGGGGAAAATACGAAATCAATCGCATATTCAACTCACCCCGCGGCACTACGTGCGCGACCCTCTCTGCTGCGCAAAGAGGGTATGGGAAAATGTTGGAGTAGGTTTGTTTTTGCTGCATTGCAAAGTCTGTAAAAAATGGGGTGTTTAAACCCTCTTTCCGCGCAGCGAAGAGAGGGTGGTCGAGCGAAGCAATGACCGGGTGAGTAAAATCTCAAATTGCTAAGAGTTATAAGATGCATTCCTAAACCCTCTTTCCGCGCAGCGAAGAGAGGGTGGTCGAGCGAAGCAATGACCGGGTGAGTAACTAAACGCCATGCAATGAAATACGCGTATCTAAGCGTAAATGCTTTTTTCTTACTTTTGCCACATGATTGATGAAACGGCCATAATTGATAGCGACGAGCAGGATCTGTTTGAACACCTGCGCGTGGTTGTTGATAAGGGGCAGTCGCTGTTGCGGATTGATAAGTTTTTGATGCATCGCGTAGAGAATGCTTCGCGTAATCGCATCCAGAATGCTATTGATGCAGGCAATGTGTTGGTGAACGATAAAATCATTAAGGCCAGTTACCGGGTAAAACCGCAGGATGTGATCTCGGTAGTTTTACCGCACCCGCCGCGCGATACGGAAGTTTACCCCGAAGATCTGCCGATCGAAATTGTTTACGAGGATAACGACGTACTGATCGTAAATAAGGCCGCCGGTATGGTGGTGCACCCCGGTTTTAATAATTACGAAGGCACGTTGGTTAACGCCCTGGTTTACCATTTTAACCAACTCCCAACCTTGCCGGGTAACGATGGCCGGCCGGGACTTGTGCACCGGATAGATAAGGATACATCAGGCCTGCTGCTTATCAGTAAGAACGAGCGCAGCATGAGTTACCTGGCCAAGCAATTTTTCGATCACACTATAAACCGTAAGTACCTGGCACTCGCCTGGGGCGATATCGCCGAGGATGGCACGGTTACGGGCTACATAGGCCGCAGTATTAACGACAGGCGCGTAATGTCGATATACGATGACCCGGAGAAGGGGAAATGGTCGGTAACGCATTATAAGGTGCTGGAGCGCATGGGCTATGTTACGCTAATAGAATGTAAATTGGAAACAGGCAAAACCCACCAGATCCGTGCGCATATGAAGCACATCGGCCACCCGCTGTTTAGCGATGCCATGTATGGCGGCGATAAAATTTTAAAAGGCACTGTGTTTAGCAAATACCGCCAGTTTGTAGAGAATTGTTTCGAAATAATGCCGAGACAGGCCCTGCATGCGCAGTCGCTTGGATTTGTGCACCCGTCGTTAAAAAAAGATATTTACTTTGAAGCCCCGCTACCTGCTGATTTTGAAGGTGTTTTAGATAAGTGGCGAAAGTATGTAAAAGCAGATAATGCTGGTTAATATAAGATTTGAGAACAAATCTTCCTTACAAGGGTTCATCCAAAATAAAACGCACAGCGAGTAAAATTTTTTAACTTAATAAATGTTTTAGAGTGGGAGAAAAGGTATTGCATAATTGCAAACTTATAAAGTCTCAAATCTAACAGCTCAAATCTCATATATCTATCCATGCCGCCTGTTTATATCAATTTTAACGGAGAGATCATACCTGCAGATAGCACACTGCTTACCATTGCCAACAGGGCATTCAGGTATGGCGATGGCTTGTTTGAAAGTATGCGTGTGATGAAGGGTAAACTTAAGTTCCCCGAGCTGCATGCCGAGCGCCTGCAAAAGGGGATGAGGGCGTTAAAGATAGATGGCTATTCGCAGGCCGATAGCTGGTTCCTGAATGAGAAGGTAGAAGAACTGGCGCGTCGCAATAAGATTAAACATGGTCGTTTGCGCTTAACCGTTTTCCGCGATGCGGAGGGGTTGTATGCGCCTACTCAAAATAAAATGGCGTATTGTATGGAGATCCAGCCAATTGAGGAACCCCGCTATTTCCTGAACGAGCGCGGCCTGATCATGGATGTGTACACCGAGCTGCCTAAACCACTTAACTGGTTATCTAATATCAAAACCTGTAACTCGCTCATATATGTAATGGCGGGCATCTACAAACAGCAAAACAAGCTGGATGATGTGTTTCTGATCAACCAGAACAGGTATTTATGCGAGGCCAACAGCTCTAACATATTTGTGTGGTATCAAAACCATTTGTACACCCCTGCATTAAGCGAAGGTTGTGTGGAAGGTGTGATGCGCAAGGTGGTGATCCAACTCGCAATGGATAACAACATCCCCGTTACCGAGGCCCAGATAAACCCTGAAATACTGAACCAAGCCGATGAAGTTTTTCTAACCAACGCCACCAAAGGCATCCAATGGGTTATGGGCTACGGCGTAAAACGTTACTTTAACCGCATCAGTAAAACGCTGATGGATGAGTTGAATAAGTTGTAGAAGAACCCTTCGTAACAATTTTTATAGTTTGCTATCAAATGGTAAATTATAATATGAGATCAACCGCCTTATTATCAGCCTTAGTAATTATCGTTTCGTTTTCTGCCTGTAATCAAACAGTAAAAGATAAAACCGTCGCCGAAAAGGCGGAACTTCCCGAACCATTAAACGAATCGAAAGGTGATGTTTCCAGTTTCAAGCGATATGCATCGGGTGATATGGTTAATGCCATTTATATAGACCTGGTGAAGAAAACACCCGACCTGCAAATTTTAGAAAACCAGCTCGAACAATTTGATGGAAGTAAATCTGATAGTTTAGCAGCATTTAATAAATATGCGGCTAAGGTTGAGAGTTATTATAGTTCCGCAGATCAAAATTTAGAACGTATTGACGACACCGTGTTAAAAGAAAGGCTAAAAACCCTCTTAGCTGCCGAAAAAGGCAAATATGCGGCAAAAGCAAATAAATATGAAACCCTGATAAAGGATATTGATAAGGAAAATATTGTGATGAAAGATTATTACGAAACGTTAAAAATCGTAGCTACACTGCCGGTTATCGTAAAATATCAAAACAACAATCTCCCGGATTTAAAAAGTATAAAAGCAGTAGACGAGCAAGCCAAAATACTAAAAGCCAAAACCCTTAAGCTGGGTAAGAAATATGGTGATGCAGGTGTGATAGGAAATTAAAGGTTGTCATTTCGAAGGAGGTACGAGGAGAAATCTTTTACGCCCTGTTTACAATACAAGTCCCAACTTACTGCGTGTAGAAGATTTCTCTCTATCGTTCGAAATGACAAGGGTATAAATTTTACCCTTCCAAAACCCCAACCTTTATCTCCGCCAGGATCCCATCCCACAAAGCAACCCTTGCCTGCAAAGCTTGTTTAACAGCGGTGGTTGCCTGGGCCCATTTATTATCGTCATTACCGCAAAGTTCGGCGGTCATTTGGTAGGCTAATTGGGAGTGGTGGTCGCCGTCGACTTCTATGTGGCGCTCCAGGTAATACAGCAATATTTCAACTTTACCGGGCAGTTGTCCGTTTAGTTTTTTAACCATTTCTATGAACATGCCGGGGATCAGATCTTCGCGACCGAACGTAAAAACGGCTGCCTGCAAAAAACTTTGATTGGTGGATATCACTTCAAAAGTATGTTTTACAAACTCGCGGGCGGCTTGTGGTATAGCTGCACTTGCTAACGCGACGTTAACATCTTTTTGCGTGCTCAATTGCTCAAATAAAGAAACAATGGCCGAGCTATCGGCACCTGCCTGTTCCATGGCTTTCAGGTACAATTCAAAATGGCTGGTGCGGGTACCGGTATGGTCTACGTCGCTTTCCTCGCCGGTGACTATCTCATTGATAAGGTAGCGGGTATTGGCGTTGCCAACGGGCATCCAGGGCAGGGTGGTGCAGGTAAGATTTTGCTGTAAAGCTTTTAACAGCGACATAAAGTCCCAAACAGCAAATATGTGGTTCTGCATAAAAGTTTGCAGGCTATCAATGGTATTAATGTTGCGGTACAGCTCGTGGCTAATCAGTTGTTCTCGTAGTGGCTCAATCTCTTGTTTTAGTTGGGCAATTCTATCAGTAGTATTCATCAATTACAATTTATTCCCTCTTAAAAATTCTTCGATACTCATTCGTTTTTTTCCTTCCAGTTGCACATCGGTTAGGCTGATGAAGCCATCTGTGGTGGCAAATTTCAGGCGGGTTTTATTATCGGTAACAAAGCCACCAGCAGCAATACCAGGTTCGCCGGGTTCGTGGGTGGCGCCGTAAATTTTCAGGACTTTATCATTCAATAATGTATATGCCGTTGGCGACGGACTCAACCCACGGATCAAATTATAAACATCTTCTGCCGATTTATTGAAATCTACGAGACAATCCGTTTTAAAGATCTTTGGCGCGTGTTTTAATTCCATTCCTTCTGCCAGCTCTTCTTGTGGGTGTTCGTGGTAGCGGCCGCTTTCAATTCCTTTCACGGTTTTTACCAGCAGGCCCGCGCCTTTGTTCATGAGGCGGTCGTGCAAGTCGCCGGCGGTTTCAGAGCCGTTTAGGGTAACTTTCTCGGTGAACAGGATGTCGCCTGTATCAATATCGTGCTTTAAAAAGAACGTGGTAACACCGCTTTCCTTTTCACCATTTATAATGGCCCAGTTGATAGGCGCGGCCCCACGGTATTGTGGTAACAAGGATGCATGCAGGTTAATGGTGCCCTTTGGCGGCATATTCCAAACAACCTCGGGCAGCATACGGAAGGCTACAACCACCTGCAGATCGGCTTTTAATGCCCTCAGTTCGGCCAAAAACTCCGGGTTCTTCAGTTTTTCGGGCTGCAAAACTTTTAGTCCGTTGGCATCGGCATATTGTTTAACTGCCGATTGATTTACCTTTTGGCCGCGGCCTGCGGGTTTATCTGGTGCGGTTACTACGGCAACAATATCGCTGCCGGCCTTTATCAAAGCATCAAGCGATGCAACAGCAAATTGGGGGGTGCCCATAAATATAATTCTCATTCGCGCGCTCGTTTTTATGTTTTTGTAGAGAGATCGTATTAGTTATACAATAGGTATTTAACCCGCATGGCCTTAAAATTTGTTAAGCCGGGTTCCCAGCTCCGGCGAATCTCGGCCTCGGTTTTACCGGCAATAATTTGCTTACGTAGCTCATCGGTACCGGCCAGGCGTTTAAAATAGGGTATAAAAAAATGCGCCTTATCCGGGTATATTTTATACATGTCAATTACCCAAGCTAAATTAAGTTTTCCGCTGTTGCGGATGGTTTGCATATTGTAATTTTTAAGGTCGAGGCCGTAGCAAACGGTATCCTGCAATGGTGGCTTATCGCTCATGCCGGGGATGCTTACTGGCTTAAAATTAAAATCATACTTACCTTTCAGTAACGGGCTGCCAACCACCTGGAAGGGGAATAGCGTGCCGCGCCCAAGGCTAAGTTTTGTGCCTTCGAAAAAGCATATGTGCGGGTATAATAAGATCGATTGCGCGGTATTTAAATTGGGTGACGGGTTTACAGGTAACACATAATCCATATCACGTGTGTAGTTGCCTACCTTCACTATTTTAAGTTTACATTTTACTTTGTTTTTTAACCAGCCCTGGCCGTTTATCATTTGGGCATATTCGGCAATGGTCATCCCGTGCAACACGGGGATAGGGTGCATCCCCACAAAAGAGCGGAAACCGACGGTATCCAGTATAGGGCCATCTACATAAACACCGTTGGGGTTTGGCCTGTCCAGTACCATCAGTTCAATATTGTTTTCGGCGCAGGCCTCCATTACGTAATGCAGGGTAGATATATAGGTGTAAAACCGGGTGCCAACATCTTGCACGTCAAATATCATCAGGTCGATGCCTTTCAGATCCTCGGGTGTGGGCTTAAAATGTTTGCCGTAAAGGGATATGGCAGGCAGGCCGGTAACGGCGTCAACGGTGTTGCCAATGGTAGCGCCATCGCTTGCGTTTCCCCTAAAGCCATGCTCGGGCCCGTAAATCTTTTTAACATCAACACCCAGTTTCAGCAGGCTATCTACCAATGGTTTTTTATTGTTGCCGATGATGGAAGTTTGGTTTATCAGCATGCCAATTTTGCGGCCTTTAAGGTATTGCAGATAAATATCCAGCCTATCGGCAGCGGGCAGTATAGGCGCTGTTATTTTTTTTACGGCAACCGTTTTATTTGTTTTGACTGATGCCTTTGGGGCTTGTGCAAAATCGTCGCATTTTAAAAAAAGCAGGCTTAGCGCAATTATGGGGATGTATAATTTGATGCCGGTCATAAGTTTTGATGTTTAAGCAAATTTAAAAGCAGTATGTTTAAGTGTAAAAACGCATCTTTGCGAAGGTACAAAAAATCATTTCAGCATTGAATTTCGCCGGGTTTATATCAAGTCGTATTACGTTTAAGAGTAAGCGTACTTTCTCCAAGTTAATTGTCCGCATTGCCATTATTGGCATTATGCTGGGCCTTGGCGTAATGATATTGTCGCTGGCCGTTATCCGTGGGTTTAAACAAGAGATCCGCGAAAAGGTTAGGGGCTTTGCCGGGGATATTCAAATTGTGCGTACGGATAACAACACTTCGTATGACCGCTCGGCATTTAACGATAGCGCCGCGGTGATAAAAAGCATCAGGTCGGTAAAGCAGGTAGAAGCCGTATATCCGTACGCTACCAAGCCCGGCATCATCAAGGCCAATAACGAAATTGAAGGCGTAATATTAAAGGGGGTTGATAAAACCTATAACTGGAATTACCTTAAAAAAATGCTGGTTGCAGGCACCGTTATCCAATATTCTGATACTGCCGCGGTGCAAACCCAGATCATGATATCGCAAATTACCGCTAATCGTATACGCCTAAAAACAGGTGATGATGTGATGATGTATTTTGTGCAGGAGCCACTGCGCAAGCGCAAGCTTAAAGTTGTGGGCATATTTAGCATAGGGGTTGATGAAGTTGATAAAACATTTGTAATTGGCGACCTTGCCCTTATTAAACGCCTTAACGACTGGAGCCACGGCGAAATTGGCGGCTACGAAGTACGCACAGCCGATTTTACGCAGATAAGCGCTACAGCAAATAATATCGACGATAAACTTCCCATCAAACTAAAATCATACACGATATTAGAGAACTATCCCACCATTTTTAGCTGGCTGGATATGCTTGATGTAAACATAATTGTAATGCTGATATTAATGATAACCGTAGCAGTTATCAATATGATATCGGCACTGCTCATCATGATACTGGAACGTACCGCAATGATAGGCATCTTTAAAGCAATGGGCGCGGCGGACTGGATGATCCAAAAAATCTTTTTGTATAACGCCACCTATTTGATAGGGGTGGGCCTGGTATTGGGTAATGTCGTGGGGCTTGGTGTTGGCTACTTTCAGCAGCAAACCCACTTTTTTAAACTCGGGCAGGCAGATTACTATATGACGTTTGTACCTATTAAGTTTGTATGGACGGATGTTTTATGGGTAAACGCAGGTACGCTAATAGTATGCCTGCTGGTACTTATCGTCCCATCTATGCTGGTTACCCGTATTTCGCCGGTAAAGGCAATCAGGTTTAAGTAAAAAAAGCTGCTTATATTGAGCGGGTAGCACTGGTGTATACACTACTTGTATAGCACCATTAACAGCCCAAAATTCTTCAGTAGATTCCCGGAATAATGCATGTCACCAATCCTGATGCTGGTAAATACCTCTGTTTTTTGAGCGAACATTGGTGTGGCAGTTATAAAACTTCCAAACAATAACATTGCTTTTTTCATACAAGGTTTCGTCCAAAATTATATAACCTAAACATGGGAATATCACGTTTAACTAATTGTGTTAAATAGTTAAATTGCGCTATGTCTAATCATCTAAACGCAATTGTATGAAATTCCATTATTCTTATATTTTAGTTTTTATATTGTGTCCATGTTTTTCTTACGCCCAATTTAAACCACATTGCTTAGTACTTAATGACGCAACCATAATTGACGCCGGTCATCCGGTGCCAGCTACGCACCAAACCATTGTGATCCAGGAAGGGCGTATTACTAAAGTTTTTCCGACAGGAACAGTAGCCATCCCTGATTCGGCTGTAATTATCAACTTAAGCGGTAAGTATTTACTTCCCGGGCTGATCGATAGCCATGTGCATATGGCTACCGACCCAGGCGGTACTGATAACCGTTCGCATACGTTACAAGTATTGCAGCAAATGCTTTACAGTGGCATAACCACTGTAAGGGATATGGCAGGCGATGCAAGGGTGCTCGCCGAGCTCGCCCGTAGCGCTAACGAAGGCGAAATTACAGCGCCCGGAATCTATTATTCTGCGTTAATGGCAGGTACCGTATTTTTTAGTGACCCAAGGACACAATCATCTACAAAAGGCGGCACAGCTGGCAACATGTCTTATATGAAAGCAGTATCGGATACAACAAATATTTCACTGGCGGTTGCTCAGGCCAAAGGAAGTGGTGCATCTGGTATTAAATTATACGCGAATCTATCTGCCGTGTTAGCCAATAAAATTGTAGACGAAGCAAAAAAGCAAAATATACCGGTTTGGTCGCATGCCTGGCTACAGGGCGCCAGACCATCCGATCTCGTTAAGGCAGGGTGCATTTCCATTTCACATGCGCCGTTACTGATCTATGAAAAAGTTGATAAAATACCTGCTAATTGGAAGAAAGGCCATTACGACGCTGCTTTTTGGGACAAAACGGTACCCGCATTTGATGATTTGTTCGGCCAGATGAAACAACATCACACCATATTCGACGCCACGTTGCTTACGTATAAAAAATGGGCTATGAGTGATACGTCAATGAAGTGGGACTACGAGATCGCCAAAAGAATCACCGCCCGCGCATACAGGGCAGGTGTAACTATTTGCGCCGGTACCGACGACGACCAGGAACAATTCGTACAGGATGAGATGCGTTTACTCGTTACCGATGCCGGATTTACTCCTTTCGACGCAATAGTAGCGGCAACAAAAAACAGCGCCTCTTCATTACACCTGGAAGCTGTTAAAGGAAGTATCAGTCCGGGTATGGATGCTGATCTATTGATCCTTACCCGCAACCCATTGGATAATATAGATAATATAAAATCGGTAAACATGGTGATAAAAAAAGGTGGGATCTATCAAAAATAATACTTACCTAAGTTTCACTTAGAAAATGACTATGCTGAATAGTGAAATAATTTATGAATTTGAATCAAGCTAATAAGACAATATTGTAAAATTCGCGGAACTTCTGATTGCTGCCATCCTTACAAGAAATAAAGCCGGCATCTTGTGTTTGTGCATCCAAACTAAGGCGCTGTCTAAATGAGGTATAATGTTCACCTCTTTAATACTTGTTGTTTCATAAATATAATCCGTTGGTAATTATGAGATACATTTTATTAGCCGGGGTGTTTTCGAAATTATAAGGTTTAGATTTTGTTGCGAACGTTTATAGATAAACAAGCTTACTTTCTTCCCTTAAAACTGAATTTTAGGTTTACACCACCGGCACCAAAACGGATATCCTGCGCGCCCAGGCCGCTAAGGGGATATTTAACAAATGGTTCTATCACCAACCTGTTGCCACCCACCGGGTAACCTATACCAAACGATACGTTCAGCGTTTTAGCAAAGTAAAAACTGTTAAAGCTGTTATGAGCGGTTTGCTCTTCGGGCGCGGCATTGGCAGCAAAGCCTGCGCCGCCGCTGTAACCATAACGGTAGGTGTAAGTTTCGTTTATAAATGTACCCGAACTTAAACCCGCCGAAATATAAGCGTCGGTTTTTTGCGGATTGATCTCGTATTTGATATTAATGGGAATATCCAGCCCCACTAAATTTGCATTATAATTTTTAAAGACCGGCAAAACAGCAGCTGTGGCAAAAAGTGTTGATTGCCTTGCAGCCGGTGCCGCACTTGCAAGCCTTTCTGCAGCGGGTGGCGCCTGTGTATTGTAACTTAATGAGTTTTGCGCAAGCGATACCCCGGTAGAAAGCTTAAAGTTTTTGCTCAGCCTAAAATCGGATGTTACACCAGCCCCGGCGTTTACCTGGTTGGTGCTGCCTTCGGCATAATTAAAGTAAGTGGCTGCGTAGATACTAAAGTTTACCTTTTTGCCGGTTTGTTTTTCTGCCTGCTTATTAATGCCAGTTGGGTTTAGCTTGTCCGCCTCAAACATATCAGTTATCGATCTTTTGGCTGGCTGCTGTTTAGTCAAACTATTGGTTGAACCATCCGTGGCTTGCACAACTTTATCATCCGCAGGGGTATTAGTATTTGCCAATTGCGGCTGCTTTGCCAAATTATTAGCAACTTTTTGGCTGTCTATTAATGGTTTTGTCTCCGTCTTTACCGGATTTGTTTGCGCTATGGTATTTGATGGTGTTTGCCAAGGCTGCGGGTGCCCGATCCAGGAATTTGGTTTTATAGTTTGTGTTGTATTATCTGTATTGCCAGGCTTCGAAGTTGAAGTTGTACCGTCAACATATTTTGGGATAACAATCGTGTTATTAAAAGTAGGCGTTGGGTTATTGTTCGCGATAACAGGCTGAATTTTATCCGCAGCGATAGGATTAATTTCTGCAGCGGTATCTTTTAAAACAGGTTGCTGCTGTTGTTTTGCAGCAGGTTTAACCGCCATTTTATTCACCGCTGCATCCTGGTTATTATACCAAAAGGCTACACCAAAAAACACCAGAATTACGGCCGCGGCACTGCTCCACCAAAGCCAGGCAATTTTATTGCCCTTCTCTTCGGCCGGGAACTTTGTCCTCAGCTTTGCCCAGCCATCTTCGGCGCCGGGGTGTTCGTAATTATCAAACACCTGCTTAATGTGGTTGCTTAGTTTTTTATCAAACTGCTCATCCATGGTGTCGTGTTTCGTTTGTTATCAGCTGCCTTAACTTGTCTTTGGCCCTGCTTAAATATACCCTCGATGAGCTTGCCGGTAAATTCAATATCTTACCTATCTCATCGTGGTTATAGCCATCTATCTCGTACATGTTAAAAATGGTAAGCTGTATGTGGGGCAATTGCTTCATCAGCTTTAAAATATCCTGTGCATTTAAACTCTCTATAGCGGTAGCGTTGCTGCCAACATTGTACGCGTCTTCAATATCGGTATTGGCCTGGTGCTTCAATTCCTTGCGGCGCCTGTCAATAGCGCTGTTTACCACAATGGTACGTAGCCATGCCTTAAAAGGTTTGTCGGCATTGTAGGTACTTATATTATTAAAAATTTTTATAAAAGCATCGTTCACAACCTCTAAAGCGTCATCACTGCTAAGGCTGTAGCGCATACTTACACCCATAGCATAGCCATAAAACTGTTTATATAGTAATTCCTGGTGTTTTATGCTCCCTGATTTACATTTACCGACTATCTCATCCTCGGTAATGCGGTGAAGTACATGCATTAATTGTATTACTGCTTAGTTGGACAAATACAGCACGCCTCAAAAACCCGAAACGCAACAACTACAACTAAATATAAAAGGCCGCCTGCTACTATCGTTATTTAAACAAAAGAGCGGTAACAATTAATTAGTTTGTCTTTTTAAGATCGTACTGGTAGCTTACCGTATCGCCGCTTGTGCGTACCAATTGTAAAATGGTGCCGTTGTATACATACAGGTAATCGCCTTGAAGATAGCGTTTGGTGTATTTGTTGGCTTTAAAAGTGCTATCTACAAAGCGTGCACTATTCCCCGAAAATCCGTAATGCCCCCTGCTGCCGGCATGCAAAGTAGTGGTATCTCCCAAAACCTTAAAGCCCACACCGGGCGTTATAACTAATTGTATAGTAGCCTTCTGCGTGTCTATTTTTGTAATGTTAGGCAATTTTCTCAGTAATCTAAACTCACCTGTAAAAGTACCTTCGGGGGCAATAACCGGTGCTGGGTTATCATTGTTAAAACAACCAGCTGCAAGTAGCAGCAAAGCCGGCAAAAAATAAATTAATCTTTTCATTTTATTTGGGTTACAATACCATTACGTATTAAATTGTTAAACGCTACACGCAAGTAATAATTATTTAACCTTTTTGGCTTCGTTCCAAAATACATCCATTTCGGCAAGGTTCATATCTTTTAGTTGTTTGCCATGTTCTTCAGCTTTGGACTCCAGGTACTGGAAACGTTTAATAAATTTACGGTTCGTTTTTTCCAATGCGTCCTCGGGGTTTATGCCGATGAAACGCGCGTAGTTGATGAGCGAGAACAGCAGGTCGCCAAATTCGCCTTCGGCTTTATCATGGTCAATGTCTTTTTCGTCGGCCACGTTATACTCGTCTTTAAATTCCTGTAACTCTTCCTCTACCTTGGCCCAAACCTGATCCTTGCTATCCCAGTCGAAGCCAACGCCGCGGGCTTTCTCTTGTATGCGCGATGCTTTTACCAAAGCGGGCAAGGACGTGGGTACGCCGCCCAAAACAGATTTGTTGCCTTCTTTCAGTTTAATCTGTTCCCAGTTACGTTTTACATCTTCCTCGTTGTTTACCTCGGTATCGCTGTAAATGTGCGGGTGGCGATTGATGAGTTTATCGCAAATGCCGTTTAGTACGCCGGTGATGTTAAAACTCTCGGTTTCTGACGCAATGCGCGAGTAAAATACCAGGTGCAGCATCATGTCACCAAGTTCTTTTTTTATCTCGTCCATATCGCCGCTTAATATAGCGTCAGATAATTCGTAGGTTTCCTCAATGGTTAAATGGCGAAGGCTTTCCAGCGTTTGCTTTTTATCCCAGGGGCAGTTTATCCGCAGGTCGTCCATAATGGTAAGCAAACGGTCGAACGCTGCCGAGGGTGTATAAGCGGTAACAGGAGCAGTAATTGGCATAGTGTATTATTAGATAGATCAAAGATAAGTATTCAGTTGGCGGTTTGCAGTTTGCAGTTTTAATTCAGTTTGCGGTTTTAATTCAGTTTGCAGTTATTAGTTTGCAGTTTGCTGCTTTTTAAATTACAAGTAATTTTGCCCACTGCCCACTGCCCACTGCCCACTGCCCACTATAAACTGCTAACTGCTCTCAACATCTCTCGCTTGCCTGGTGCGCCGGGTGCTTTCTGCACTTTTAGCCCAAGGGCTTTAATGGCGCGTTTTAGGTTGCCGGTAATGGCGTAGGTTACAAATACGCCGCCGGGTTTTAAAAACTGCAGGGTATGGGCTATTGCCTCGTCGCCCCACATTTCGGGTTGGTAGGTGGCAGCGAAGGCGTCAAAATAAATAACGTCAAATTTTTGTACCGTTGTAAAATCGTGAAGTTTTGACGCCGCTACATTTAAATCTACCTGGCCACTCATCTTAACAGATGCCGTTAAAGAGTCCGGGTAATGCGCCAAAAAACTTTCCCAAATAGGAGCGGGCACATATTGGTCATAACCTGTCTGGCTGATCATTTGGTTGTTAAGCGGGTACGCCTCAATGCCGGTGTATTGCAGGTTTATTTGTTGTTCGGTACAAAAATCGGCAGTGAGTAAAAAGTTGAGCCCCGTACCAAAGCCTACTTCAAGTACAGATACTTCGGTGTTACCTTTGCCTGTATTCGCCAAAAAATATTCCAGGCCCGATTGTACAAACACGTGCCTGCTTTCCTGCAGCGCCCCGTGGTGCGAATGATAGTTTTCGCCAACCAGCGCGTTGTAAATGGTATTTGAACCATCGGCAGTTGGTACAATTTGCAAATGGGACTGGTGGGTGTTTTCGGCCATAATGTTGACGGTAAATTTAGAGAAAATTAGGTTATTAGCCGCCCGGATAGTTTACTCAACCCCGTCCCGATAGCTATCGGGATAGCTTCGCTGGTCCCCCCCCCTGCTTCGCAAAGAGGGTGGGAAGGCTAAAAAGTTTTTTTATCCCTCTTTCCGCGCAGCGAAGAGAGGGTGGTCGAGCGAAGCAATGACCGGGTGAGTAAAATCTATTGGTAAAAAACCTGCGTAACAAAAAGCCCCTCGGTAAAAAGGGGCCTTTTATCACAAACTATTCTAACTATCCTATAAACATAAATTTTAAACACTAATATAAATCCTATTCCCGGTAGCTATCAGGACCAACTATGCTGTCATCGCAAGTAGCTGGTTTAGCTTATTGCAGTAATCGGGCAGGCTAATGTGGCCCTGGTCATATTCTTTCACCAGCTCGTCCAGTTGTTTTTCAACCATCCTGCGGTCAATTTTCTCGTCAGATAAGGCAGTTTTTATATTATTTACTTTTTGCTGGGCGGCTTTGCGCATGTACATCGGTTGTACATCTTTGGCTTGCACTAATATTTTATTTCGTTTTTTACGGTTTTGCTTGTCAAATTTCAGTATCAAATACACCAATACAGATCCAATTACCAGGAAGTAAAAAAAGTTAGCTGTAGATGTAGTAAACAGTTCGTTCATATAAATTATTCGTCTTCGTAGTTGAACCCTCGTTTTTCAATTTATAGTCATATGTTTTGGTTTTAATTATTACGAATATGTAACTATATAGGTTACGTGTTTTTTTTAAATGTTGATAAACAGCCCTGCCTGGAGAAAATAATATTTAATTATTTGGAAAATTTGGCAACGGCCATTAACTGCCTGTTATGTTTTACATACCTTTGCGGCATGTTATCCAGGCACTTAAAAGTTTCTTTATATAGTTCTATTTTTTTTGTGTTGATGCTGGGCACTTTGCCGGTATTGTCTCAAACCAAACGAAAGGCCAAAATAGCAACTGATGAGGCTTCGGTGCCTTCATTTAAGTTTAAAACCATAGTTATCGACCCCGGCCATGGCGGTAAAGACCCAGGCGCGCATGGTGCTTATTCCAAAGAAAAAACCATTGCGCTAAGCATTGGTAAAAAACTAAAAGTGGCCATTAACAATGCCATTAGCGGGGTAGATGTGATCATGACGCGCAGCACCGATAAATTTATCGAGCTACACAGGCGCGCCAACATCGCCAATGATGCCAACGCGAACTTGTTTATTTCTATTCATTGCAACTCCTCGCCCCAAAAGGTGAGCCCCAACCGCGGCGTGTTACTGTTGGTTTATGGTTTTCACCGCAAAGGCGAGCAACTGGAAGCCATCCGCGAGAATGCTTCCATATTTATTGAAAAGGATTACAAGAAAAAATATAATGGGTATGGCGAGGATGCGGCGGTTAATGCTATTGTGCTGGCCGCTTTTCAGCAACGCTACCGCAAACAAAGCGTACAATTTGGCAACCTGCTAAACCACCAACTAAAAGCTAACAACGGCCGTAAAAGCCTTGGCGTGCGCGAGCAGGGGGTATTGGTGTTGCAGCAAAGCGGCATGCCCGGCATGCTGTTAGAAACCGGTTTCATCAACAACCCGTCCGACGAAAAATACCTCAACTCCGAAGACGGGCAGAACGACATTGTACAGTCCATATTGGTAGCGATAAAAAAATATAAAGAGAGTTTTGAGTAGAACGACGTTGCAGGTATAAAATTTGTTGTTGTATATTACATCATCAAACCAACGCTTATGAAAACCACCACAGCATCCCGCAGAAACTTTATTCGTAACAGTGCTATCGGCGCGGGTACATTGTTGCTTAGTCCGGCTTTAGCTGCCCTTGCCGAAACGAGGGATAATAAACGCCTGGGTGTAGCCTTGGTTGGTTTGGGCGGTTATGCAGGCGGGCAATTGGCACCGGCCTTACAGCATACTAAAAACTGCTACCTGGCAGGCATCGTTACCGGCACCCCTAATAAGGCAAAGGAATGGGCTGCAAAGTATAACATCCCCTCAAAAAACATTTACAATTATCAAAACTTTGATGAGATAGCCAAAAACCCGGACATTGATATTATTTACGTGGTGCTGCCGGTATCGATGCATAAAGAGTACACCATTCGTGCTGCAAAAGCGGGCAAACACGTTATCTGCGAAAAGCCAATGGCACTTAACGCCGCCGAGTGTCGGGAAATGATAGCAGCCTGCAAAAAGGTAGGCCGTTTACTTTCTATAGGCTACCGCTTACACTTCGAACCTCATACGCAAGAGGTGATGCGCCTTGGCCAGAAACAAGTTTTCGGCAAGGTTATAACAGTTGATACTGCCAACGGCTTCACCTATAACGGCGACCCCAACGCCTGGCGATTAAAAAAGGTGCTTGCAGGTGGCGGCGGCCTAATGGATATGGGTATTTACGCTATACAGGGCGCCCGCTATACCTTAGGGCAGGAGCCGATTGCTGTTAAAGCAACGCAAGAGAAAACGCGGCCCCAACTATTTAAGGACGTAGATGAAACCGTTTTTTGGGAACTAAAATTCCCCGGCGGGCAAAAGGTAACCGGCAAAAGCAGCTATAACCATGATTGGGGTTACCTGCGCGCGCAAGCTGAAAAAGGTACGTTTGAACTGGAACCGGCTTATGGTTATGGCGGGCTTGATGGCAAGATAAACGGCAAACCCATGCAGATCCCCAACATTATTCAACAGGCCGCGCAAATGGATGATTTTGCCACCTGCGTTAAACTCAAGAAACAAAGCCGGGTACCCGGCGAAGAAGGCCTAAAAGACATGAAGGTGGTTGATGCCATTTACCGAAGTTTAGATACCGGCAAGTGGGAGAAGATTGGATAAATGACATTTAAGAGAGCGGGTTTTTAAGCCCTGCCGCTCTACAATATATTAATGTCCAAGCCTAAAAGTAAAGCCAAGAAAGATGCCGCCCGAACTGTAATTTATAGGTGCATAATAGGTTGATCTGAGTTTATTCATCCCACGGCCAAAATTTGAGCTATCGTAACCAAAGCTGATATCATAGCTTACCTTATTGCCGGGTATGGTAACAATAATAGCCGGCGCTACAGCTGCCGAAAATCCCGCCTTAACAGATCGGTTTTCGATCTGCTTATCATCCGAGTTGATGTATGTTTGGGTGACTATGCCCAAGCCCACGTTTTGGCCGCCTTTAACTGCTGCCGATATAAATATCCTCACGTACTCGTCACTGGGGTTAAAGCAGTAACGCGGGGTTAACGCAAGGCCATAGTAAAATGTGGTGGCATCAAGTTGGCGCAAATCGGGCAGGTCTTCTTTATAAATTAAAAAGTCTGCGAAGGCGGTTAGGTCGATGCCAACCCGGCCTTTCAAAAATTCTTTACCATAGCCAGCGTTAACGCCTACCGAGCGGTACCGGGAATCGAGAAAATTATTTGACGGTGTTAGGTTCCTGAGGCCAACCAAAAAACTGCTTTGCGCTTTTGTAGATTGTATGAAAAATAAACTGACGATAATGGTTAGGATAAGAGGCCGCATGCCGATGTGTAATAGGTAAGCCTAATATAAATGCATATAATGAAAAGCAAATGAAAGCGGGCGGAATACTATATTTACATCGTTAAAATAAAACCATGCACCTAAAACGTCTTATCTTAATGGCGCTGATACCCCAACTGATAGCCGCGTTCAGTTTCGCGCAAAAGGCGCCTTATGGCAAAAATGCTGTAGGCAAATATTACGATGTGCGCGGCATAAAGCTTTATGTAGAAGAATATGGCAGCGGCCAGCCCCTGCTGATGATACACGGCAATGGTGGCGATATGAGCGCCTTTAGCGAAAACGTACCCTATTTTGCCAAAAAGTACAGGGTGATCTTGGTAGATAGCCGCTCGCAAGGTAAGTCGATAGATACCCATCCGTATCTCACCTTTGAGCAAATGGCCGATGATTTTGCCGAACTGTTGAATGTACTGCACATCCCCAAAGCTTATGTATTAGGATGGAGCGACGGCGGCATCAACGCCATACTGATGGCCATACGGCACCCGGATAAGGTGATCAGCTTTGCATCAACAGGAGCGAATATTACACCGGATGCAAGCAGCTTTGCCGACCCAAACGGCTGGCCATCGTCAAAAAAATACTACGAGCAAAACAAGAACAAGAAATGGCGCACCGCCGCCGGGCGCAACCGTTGGAAAATGTTTATGCTGGATTGGGAACAGCCCAATATTAAACTAACCGAGCTACACAAAATAAAATGCCCTGCCCTTATCATAGCCGGCGACCATGACGTAATAGCCGATAAACATACCCGCCTTATACAGGCTAATATTCCCGGCTCGCAGTTGTGGATCGTGAAAAATTCGGGACATGGTACACTGATCGAATACGCCGCCGCGTTCAACAAAAAAGTGGACGCTTTCTTTCAGCATAAATAGGGTATTTGTCATTCATTATTCAAAAAAGATGTTTAAACATCTTTTTTATTATACATGTCAAACCTTTATATATCTTTGGCAAACAATTAAATATCAAACTGAAAAATAAAACAATGAAAAAGATCTTAACCTTAGCTGTAGCAGCATTATTTATGCAAACGGCATTTGCCCAAAGCACCTGGAAAGCTGATAAAGCACATTCACACGTTAAATTTACCATCACCCACCTTGCGGTATCTGATGTTGACGGTACTTTTAAAGATTTTGACGCATCTATCGTTGCTGCAAAACCGGATTTTAGCGACGCTAAATACACTTTCTCTGCAAACACCGCGTCTGTAAGCACTGATAATGACAACCGCGACGGTCATTTGAAATCTCCCGACTTTTTTGATGTAGCTAAATTCCCAACGTTAACATTTGTTAGCACAAGTGTTGCCGCTGCCGGTACAAACAAATACAAAGTAACCGGTAACTTAACTTTACACGGTGTAACTAAAGCAGTTGTTTTAGATGTTGCTTACCGTGGCACCATCACCAACCCAATGACAAAAGGCCTTGACGCCGGTTTCAAAATTACAGGTACTATCAAACGTTCTGATTTTGGTTTCGGTGCTAAATATGGCTCGCCAATGCTTAGCGACGAAGTTGAACTTAACGCGAGCGGCGAATTCCTGAAACAATAGTAGTTTTTTAAATAAATAAAAAGGCGGCCTTCAATCACGAAGGCCGCCTTTTTTATGGTTAATGTTTTTTTAGATCCGTTTAAAGGTTAGTGTTTTACCGATGAATTTGTAATGCCAGTAACCCTTTACTTTAAGGGTGCCCTCTTTATCGATGTATGCAGATGAATTCCAAAGGCGGCCGTGTTTAGAATCGTATATCATGCCATCTTCCCAACTGTTACTTTCCTGGTTATAGGTGAGTTTCTCCAGCACATTCATGCCTAAAAGTTTGCGGCTGCGCATTGCCGGGTTTGGGTTGTTCTCGTCTGTCCAGTAATCAAGTTCCTTGCTATCGTCGTGGTCATCAAACCAAACGATCTTGGCTTTAAATTCGTTACCTTCTTTGTAAACTTGCACTATCAGCCTGTCATCCTCAAGTTTCCATTTGCCGCAAACTTTTTCGGCTGCCGCTGCTGTAGTTTCAACAGCAGGTGTGTGGTGATTTACACTACCAACAAGCATTAAAGCCACAAAACTACACAAAAACTGATTTGCCATATTAGTGTCAATTTATAAACACAATATAGGCAATAGTAATGCCAGTTACGCAATTTTTTTTTGAGAAAATTTAAATGATTTTAGAGTATCCGCTTAAAGGTCATGGTTTTACCTATGAATTTCATTTTCCAGTAACCTTTTACCTTTAACAACCCAGCTTTATCGATATAACCAGCGGCACTCCAGTATTTGCCACTCTGCACTTCGTAGATCCTGCCGCCTTCCCAGGTATTTGAGGATGCATTATATTGCAGGTTCTCCACCACGTCAAGCCCAAGCACTTTGCGGCTGCGCAATGCAGGGTCGGGGTTTTTAACATCGGTAATGGTTTCCATGGGTTTGGCTTTCGATACGCCTCCGCTAAACCAAATTATTTTTGCCTTAAAAGTATTTTTGTATGGGTAGACCTCAACTGTAAGGTTCTTTTCGCTCGATTGCCATTTGCCGCAAATAAGATTGGCTTTGCCGGCCTCGTTGGGCCCGACAGTTTTAAAAGAACAAAGCACTGTTAACAATAAAATAAAAACGTAGCGCATATAGGGGAATTAGCCGCTATCAAAATAGCTTATACAATAACGCATAAAATAGCTATTGTTTGGTGAAGCTAAAAATAATAATCGGGAAGAAATATAAAATGTTATTTTAGTAGTTTTAAACCTCAATATGAAAAGAATCTCCCTTGCATTACTTATGTTGTTATCTGTTATTTCATTTCAATCTTGCAAAAAGGATTCGCCTGTAGTAGATAGTCCTCTTATTATAGAACCACCACTGAATTTGGAGCAACCCGACCCTAATAAACTTTACCTGGTTAGTAAAATAACTTTTCATTATGCAAGCCAAAGCAACAGGGTAGAAGAGTATAAATATGACGCGTTGAACCGTATCATTCAATCTCGTAAAGAAAACTATCGAACGGCTCCCGTAGGCTCATGGGAAACTTTTAACTATGAGTATGATAATACCAATAAATTAATTAAAGCAGAAATGGTAAACTTTGAAAATAAAGTTTTAGTTACCAATTTGTTCACTTATAATACAAACATAACCGCTGGCGATGAAGTATACTTTCAAACAACTAATGGTGTAACGGCGTATGTATACCCCATATCGTTAGACGCCAATGGCAAGGTTAAATTTATTGCTCGACGATATGCGGTAAAATACGATGTTAAAGGGCATTTTTCATACTATGGTGCACCCGAATGGATGGATGATTTTGATGCGACTTTTCAATTTGATACTAAAAAGAACCCATTTAATAACGTAGTGGGTTTAAATCCTAATATCAATTATTTGGTTGAGCTTTATCCTGTCAACAGCTTAAATAACTTACTTACAATCAATAATTCCGGAAGTAAATTGATTACCTATAATGTAAATGATTATCCATTACAATCTGTTTATACCGACGCTAATGGAGGTGTAGAGACCGTCGATTATGAATACATCATAAAATAATCCTCAACGAAAACGTTATAGTGAATTGATTGCCTCCGATATGCCTCGAGGGCTTTTCACTTTTATATATTTGAGATGTAAACCAATACACATCTATCTGTATGAAAAAATTGCCACTGCTGCTTCCGTTGCTTGGGCTTGCCTTGTCTGCATCGGCACAACAAAAAAATATATACCACAAGGGCTGGGTAGATTTTAATAAGAACGGCCGCATGGATGTGTTCGAGGACCCCTCGCAAAATATAGAAAAGCGGATCAACGACCTGCTTAGCCAGATGACAGTAGAGGAGAAAACCTGCCAAATGGCTACCCTGTACGGCTACAAACGCGTGCTTAAAGATGAAATGCCCACCGCCAATTGGAAGAATGAGATCTGGAAGGATGGCATTGCCAATATAGATGAAGAACTGAACAACCTTACCTCGCATACCGATGATGCGCCCACTCAATACTCGTACCCGTTTAGCAAACACGCTACGGCTATAAACACGGTGCAAAAATGGTTTGTAGAAGAGACCCGCATGGGCATCCCCGTCGATTTTACGAACGAGGGCATCCACGGCCTAAACCACGACCGTGCAACTCCCTTACCGGCACCGATAGGGATTGGCAGTACCTGGGATAAGACATTGGTTAGGCAGGCAGGCCAAACCGTTGGCCGCGAGGCAAAGGCACTTGGCTACACCAATGTTTACGCCCCGATACTTGACCCCGCCCGCGACCAGCGTTGGGGCCGTGTTGTAGAGTGCTATGGCGAAAACCCATTCCTTATCGCAGAAATGGGCAAGCAAATGGTGCTGGGCATCCAGGAGGAAGGTGTTGCATCAACCTTAAAACATTACGCTGTTTACAGCGTGCCTAAAGGCGGCCGCGATGGTAGCGCCCGTACAGATCCGCATGTTGCCCCGCGCGAGATGCACCAGATTTACCTGTACCCGTTCCGCAGGGTGATCCAGGAAGCGCACCCGATGGGGGTAATGAGCAGCTATAATGATTGGGATGGCGTGCCCGTTACCGGCAGCTATTATTTCCTGACGGAACTGTTGCGCCAGAAATTTGGTTTCCAGGGATACGTGGTAAGCGATAGTGAGGCGGTGGAGTTCCTGTTCTCGAAACACAAGGTAGCTATCGATTATAAAGAAGCGGTAAGGCAGGCGGTAGAGGCCGGGCTTAACGTGCGTACCAACTTTACCCCGCCGCAAACTTTTATTATGCCGTTGAGGGAACTTATCAAAGAGAACAAGATCTCGATGAAGGTAATTGACTCCCGCGTAGCGGATGTATTGCGGGTAAAATTCCGTTTGGGTTTATTTAATTCGCCATACGTAAAAGACCCAAAAGCGGCCGACAAAATAGTACATACCGCCGCCGATGCGGCCATGAGCTTAAAAATGAACCGCGAAAGCATGGTGCTTTTAAAGAACGAGAATAACCTGCTGCCTTTAGATAAAAGCAAGTACAAAAATATCCTGGTTACCGGCCCGCTGGCTGTAGAAAGTAATTACACCATAAGCAGATATGGGCCGTCGCACAATAAGATCATCAGCGTGTTGGATGGCATTAAAACCTATATGGGCAACGCCGGAAAAGTTAGCTATACCAAAGGCTGCGACATGGTAGATGCTACCTGGCCCGAGAGCGAGATCATTGAAACTCCGCTGACCGCTCAAGAACAGGCGGGTATAGATTCGGCAGTAGCACAGGCCAAATTATCTGATGTAGTGATTGCCGTGGTAGGCGAAGATATCGATAGGGTAGGCGAAAGCCTATCCCGTACAGGCTTAAATTTGCCTGGTCGCCAGTTAAAGCTGATCCAGGCGTTACAGGCTACGGGCAAACCCGTGGTTATGGTAATGATAAACGGCCAGCCGCTTACCATCAACTGGGAAAATAAATACGTACCTGCAATTTTAGAGGCCTGGTTCCCGAGCGTACAAAGCGGGCAGGTAATTGCTGAAACACTTTTTGGCGATAACAACCCCGGCGGTAAACTGCCTATCACCTTCCCGAAAACAACGGGTCAGCTGGAGTTTAACTTTCCGTTCAAACCAAACTCGCAGGCAGGGCAAGGCGGACAAAATAGTTGGGGGCATACCAGCGTAAATGGCGCACTTTACCCATTTGGTTACGGCTTAAGCTATACTAAATTCGAGTACAGCAACCTTACAGTATCGCCGGAGAAAGGGCATACCCAGGGTGATGTTAGCGTAACTGTTGACGTTACCAACACCGGCCAGCGCAAAGGCGACGATGTGGTGCAGCTTTACCTGAAGGACGACATTAGCACCGTAACCACCTACGAGTACGACCTGCGTGGCTTTGAGCGTGTAGCCCTTAACCCCGGCGAAAAGAAAACCGTTACCTTCACCCTGCACCCCGACGACCTGGCCCTGCTGGATAAAAACATGAACTGGACTGTAGAGCCCGGCACCTTCCAGGTTTGGATAGGTGCATCATCGCAGGATATTAAGCTGAAGAAGAGTTTTGCAGTGGAGTAAGATTTTATCAGATCGCCCGTTCAAGCGTCCACGCTTAAATGTTGTATGAATTAATCTTTAATTTATTGGTTCAAAAGTAGACGCTTTAACGGCGGGTTTAATAAAATACAGGTTAAACGAGTAACTTGGGTTAGTATGGCTAAAGGACTATTCAATATTGATGATTGGGAGCTGGATAAAAAAATATCGGCGAAGGATACTTTTGCTGATATTTCTATAGGGCTTGTATATCCCGATTATCACCAATTCCTCGAATTTAAACCAAAGCACCGGGTACAAAAGATCGACGAATATCATAAGGAAAACGTAAGTCGCCTGTTAGCATTGGACCTATTTGGTGCTTATGTTATCGACGGTGCAAAAAAACGACCGAGAAGCGTGAAGACGAGGGTGAAGCTTAACGTACTTACTAAGCTAAGCAAGCTTGATTTTATAAATGTAACCATCATTTCAATAGATGGCGCGACAAAGATAAAAAAGGAGTTGGCTAAAAGCGATACGTTCTTCTGTGTCAAGATGACTGTTGCAATCGAAATAGAGAACCTAAGAACAAATAAGCAGGATTTTGAACAGCGGTTTGTTTTAATAAATGCGTTGTCGTTTGAAGAAGCTTACGAGAAGATCGAAGCCGACCGTGATCATTACCTAAGACCCTATCTGAACTCGGACGGGCGGCTGGTTAGGTGGCGAATAGAAAGCCTGGATGATTGTTATGATGTAGGTGCCATTGAAACCGCCGATTTTTACAGCAACGAGGGCATAGAGGTTTACTCAAAATTGAAAACACGTAAGAGAAAGTCCTTTTGGGACGGAAATTCTGATTGATCAACTGAAAGTTGGCTGGGCGTTGTATCTTTACCTTATGCCAAAACGGTTCGACTGGACACCCTCTGCTTATTCAACTATGGAAAACATCACCACCCGCCCGGCTACCATGGCCGATATGGATACTTTGCTGCAATTTGAGCAGGGCGTTATCAGTGCCGAACGCCCGTTTGACCCAACGCTTAAGGCTGGGCACATCAACTATTACGACCTAAACGAGTTTATTACCGCCCCGCATATCCACCTTTTAGTTGCTGAAATTAACGGCGAGGTGATAGGCAGCGGCTACTCGCGTATAGAAACTGCCAAGATCTATCTTCAACATCCGCAGCATGCCTACCTGGGCTTTATGTATGTACTGCCGCAGCATAGGGGCAAGGGAGTCAATAAGATTATCATCAAAGCGCTGAAGGAGTGGTCGGTGCAGCAGGGTGTAACCGAATTTAGGTTGCAGGTTTATTTCGGGAATGCGCCCGCCATAAAAGCTTACGAAAAAGTGGGATTTAACAGCCATATGATAGAGATGCGCATGGGCTTATAAAACATCTGCCTGCCATAAAAATTAAAATTTTAAAAAGTTTTTCAACTTATTGTAGTTTTGCGCTTTATTTATAATTTTATAGCAGGAAACAAACCTGAACTATTTAAAGGCAAGCAGATACCTTATGGAAATTAAGAGCAATGGCGTTAAAAGCGGCTGGTTAAAAAATATGATCATTAAGCGGTTGTATTTTGATAAAGCAATGTCTTGTGCCGCGTTGAGCCAGCTTTTTGATAAAAGCATCCCATCAATCGCGAAAGCGATAAACGAGCTTATTAAAGAGGGTTTTGTGGTAGAGCAGGGCTTTGCGCCGTCAAGCGGTGGCCGCAGGCCGTTGATGTACGCCATAAATACCAACGCCATGTTTATACTGGCCGTGGCTATGGATCAGCTTTCGGCGCGCATCCAATTAATTGATCTTAACAACAACCCCGTTGCCGAAATGGCTACGGTGGAGTTAAAACTCCATAATAACGAAAACGCCCTTCCCGAACTGATCAGTCACCTGAATAATTATGTGGAGGAGAGCGGCATCGCCAAAAAGAAAATTGCCGGTATTGGCATTGGTATGCCTGGTTTTATTAATGCCGTAGAAGGTATAAACTATACCTACCTTGATGCCGGCGGCGAAAGCCTGAGCAAGTACATCGAAAAAGAAACAGGCATCACCACTTATATCGATAACGATAGCAGCCTGATAGCCCTTGCCGAGCAAAAGTTTGGTATTGCCCGCTCGCAGCAGGAAGTGATGGTGATAAACCTGGGCTGGGGTATAGGCCTTGGTATGATCATCGACGGTAAAATTTTCCGCGGCTATAATGGTTTCGCGGGCGAGTTGAGCCACATCCCGTTATCAGACAACGGCGCGCTTTGCGTATGCGGTAAGCGGGGCTGTTTAGAGGCCGAAGCATCTATGCTGGTAGTTGCCGAAAAAGCGGAAGAGGGTATCAAAAAAGGCCGCGTAACCAGCCTAAAAGCACATAACGGCCAGTCGAAATTAATGGGTGAGGACTTGATGGACGCCGCCAACCAGGGCGACCAGTTCGCTATTGAACTATTGACCGATGCCGGTTATAAAATTGGCAAAGCGCTGGCGATCCTTATCCACATCATGAACCCCGCTAATATTGTGCTGAGCGGCCGTGGTGCCAAGGTTGGCCGCATACTAATGGCACCGATCCAGCAGGCCCTTCATAAATATTGTATCCCGCGCCTTTCATCAGGTACCGAATTATTGATCTCATCCCTTGGTTTCGATGCCGAACTCATTGGTGCTGCCGTACTGGTGATGGAAAACTTCGATAAAGAAGAACAGGCGAGGTAGTTTGTTGGTGAGTGTTGTTTATGGCGTTCCGTTCGGGCAGGCTATCCGCTCATACTGCACTGGCCTTAGCCGCATGGCCGGTATCCGCTTCTATCCTTAACGCAAATTTCTTCATTACCATGTTGCGCATAGCGAAACTTCTATCGCTGCCAAGCTCCACTCGCGTAAGTTTAGCATAGCGTAACTTGTGTGGAAACTATAGCGCAAGCTACAACTTGCAAACCAAATTTTTTAATTCAACAAATATTTTCAAATAAAATTTGCGTAGTTAAATAGCTACGCATATATTTGTAGTCAAATAACTACATGATGAATTTACGACGAGATGTGTTCCAGGCCCTGGCCGACCCTACCCGCAGGGCGATACTGCTATTGGTAGCGTCGCAAGCTATGGCGGCGGGGGCGATAGCCGCTAATTTTGACACCGCCCGGCCAACCGTTTCTAAACACTTGCAAATACTTACCGAGTGCGAATTGCTTAAGCAAGAGCAAAACGGCCGGGAGATTTTTTACCATATCAACGCAAAAAAAATGAAAGAGGTGGCCGATTTTATCGAACCCTTCCGCCAAATGTGGGATGAGCGGTTTAACAAGTTGGAAAACATTATGCAACAATATAAAGGCAAATAATATGGAGTTGAAAACAAAAATAACCGCCGAAGACGGCCAGCAAGACTTGGTCATCACCCGTGAATTTGATCTGCCTGTGGCGCTTCTTTTTAAGGCCCATATCGAGCCCGAAATTATTGAGCAATGGATGGGAACCAAAGTGATAAAGTTTGATGCCAAACAACATGGCGGCTGGCAATATGAAACTTCTGATGCGAAAGGCAACGTAGTGTTTGAGGCCCATGGTACTATTCACGATCTTGTAGATAACCAAAAGATAGTGCGCACCTTCGAGATGGCGAACGCGCCTTTTGGCCCGCAACTGGAGTTTTTGGAGTTCGAAAAACTGACGGATGACACCAGTAAACTGAGCATACAGATCATTTACCGCTCCAATGCTCTGCGCAACCAAATGCTGAAGCTGCCATTTGCACAGGGACTAAACATGGCGCATAACCGCCTGCAGGATATAGCAACCAAACTAAAACAATAGCAACCATGAAAAAGGGAAACTTAATTATTTATTGGCTGGCAACGGCCCTGCTGTGCTTCGGTATGTTGGGCAGCGGTGTATCACAGGTGATGCATGTGAAAGACATGGTAGCCTTGCTTACCCCGCTGGGCTACCCCGTTTATTTTATGACCATTATTGGCGTATGGAAGATACTGGCCGTCATAGCTATCTTAATGCCGGGTTTTAAGCTAATAAAGGAATGGGCATACGCGGGGTTATTTTTTGTGATGACGGGCGCACTTTTATCACATTTAGCTGTTGGCGATGTTGGCTTTAAGGCGCTGGTAGGCCCGGTTATGCAAATCGTATTTATTATATTGTCGTGGTATTTTAGGCCTGCAAGCAGGAAAATAATTTTGACCGATCAATAATATACCCCATGAACCCAAAAGTTGATTTTTATTTTAATAAAGACAAAAAATGGCAGCCAGAAATAAGGCAATTGAGGTCCTTTATGCTGGATTGCGGCCTTACCGAAGTGTTAAAATGGGGTTGCCCCTGTTATACCTACCAGGATAATAACATTGTACTGATCCACGATTTTAAAGATTACTGCGCGCTGCTGTTTTTTAAAGGTGTTTTATTGAACGATGCCTACAGTATCCTGATCCAACAAACCGAAAATGTGCAGGCTACCCGGCAGATCAGGTTCACTAATCTTGATGAAATTGTAGAGCAGGAAGCCATCATAAAAGCTTACGCATTCGAAGCCATAGAGGTGGAGAAGGCAGGCCTGCAGGTACAAATGAAAAAGACCACCGAATTTGCTGTTGCCGAAGAATTTAAAATCAGGCTTGACGGTAGCGAGGAACTAAAAACAGCATTTGAAGCCCTAACACCCGGCAGGCAAAAGGCATACCTGCTGCATTTTGCAGCGGCTAAGCAAGTTAAAACCCGCGAAGCAAGGGTACACAAATGCATCCCCCAAATTATGAAAGGAAAAGGATTGGACGATTAAGAATATTTATTATTAAAGTATAACCCGGACTTATTATCCCACAGCCATACACCGGCCTATGGGAAATACATCCCAAGTTTAAATGGTTATACTATCTCCTAATTTGTTTAGATAGTTAAAAATAATGCCTTGTTTCTCAAAGTGCTTACTGTAAGTATTGTATCGCTGTTCAATAAAAAAGTCTTTAGCGTAACCATCATGTACGGGCAAAATTTGTTTAGGCTTAATGGCGTCGGCAAAGCCGGCAATGCGCAATTCGTTGGCGAAAGGCGCCATAGCAACTAATATCAATAGTTCAATGCCTTTGTATTGGAGCAGTTTATCCTCCATCGAATCTACCGGGTGTAATACCTTGTCGTTAATTATAAAACCCGTCATCTGCGGTATTGGGCTATCCAGCAGTGGCTCGTGCTGTACGGAGATAGCCTCTAATTTAAAAGGGCCAATGTTATAAATACCTTCTTCTAACAGGCTGGAGTAAATGCCTTCTTTTTGGATAGCGGCACCAACCTCCAGGTTTGCATAAACGGTAGCTTTACTCAGGGAAACAATCTTTTTAAGGTTGGGGGTATCCAGATGGTCCGGGTGGGTATGGGTGATAACGATGCTGTTCACATCTGCGAACATCCCGGGCGTAACATCGCCCTCGGCAAAGCTGAATTTTCCCGGATCGAACAATAGTTTATGGCCGTCCAGTTCAAAAACAAGGCAGGAGTGCAGGTATTTGGTGATTCTCATATGCTGATAATGATATACACTTAACCTATCCGGCCTTAAAAAGGTTTGGCCTAAAGCAACTGTTTTAACTCCTCGAAGTTGTTTATAGTAGCCACCTGGCCGGTTTCAACTTCGCCAAAACCGTACGATGCAAAAATGAAGGGAACATCGGCCTTGGTAGCAGCTTCGTAATCGCCAATGGTATCGCCTACGTAAACAGGGTTTTTAAGGTTGTGGTCGTTAACAATATCGCGGATATTATCGGCCTTGGGATTGCCCTTGGTGCCGTAGCATTGGTGCGCCAAAAAGTAGGGGTGCATTTGGTGCAGATCTAAAAATAGTTCGATGTATCCGCTTTGGCAGTTGCTTACAATGTAGAGTTTGTATTTTTCGCCGAGATAGGTAAGCGTGTCGGCAAGGCGTGGGTACAGCGTACCTCCTTGTTTGTGCAATATCTCCAGCTCGCTAACCGAGCATAGTTGCTTTACTTCTTCGCGCTGTTCGTTGCTTAAAAACGGGAACAGTTTTTCGAAGATCTTATCATACGTCATTCCTGTAATAGAGCATACCCGCTCGCGGGTCATCACCTCGTTGGCCATATAAGGTGCCTGATTAAGGGCGGTTTGCCACGCGCCTGTAATGGTATCGGTACTATCCCAAAGGGTGCCGTCAAGGTCGAAAATTATGCTGTCGTATGTGTTTTTTAAGCTATCCATTGCTGCGTATTGTGCCGCAAAAGTAGCAGTTTATTTTTAGCGGACAGTCGCCCAAACGTAATTAGTATATTGGGAATTGGCCTGCGCTGAATATTACCGACAGTAACGGAATCGCCATTAAAAAAAATACCCTTGCTTGTTCTACTTTGTCAGAATCGCCTTTTACAAATACGTGGTTAATGTCGGCTAATATGGTGTTGATCGCGTTTTTCATAGTAAACAGTGTTATTGTGATTGCTGTTTTTTTGACGCTGCGAGGGTGGGGAAGGTTTAATGGGAAGTTAAAATTAGAAAGTTAAAAAGTTAAAAGTAAAAGGAATCAGGTTGGATTTTCTCGCTATTTTCTGAGTACAGTGAGAATGCAGCGAGAATATTTACTCGCCCGGTCATTGCTTCGCTCGACCACCCTCTCTTCGCTGCGCGGAAAGGGGGTAAGGAGACATTTTTATTTTTCACCCTTTTTGCACAGCAGAGAGGGTCGCGCACGAAGTGCCGCGGGGTGAGTAAACTACACACGAGCACATAAAGTAAATTACTCCTTCTCGTACAAAACCGTATTGTGAATGTTCCAGTCCTCAATATCAATAAGGCCGGGCCGGGTGTGGTAATGGTTATCGTCCGTGGGGCATTTAACTACATATTCGCCTTCGCTAACAAGGGAAATAATAGGGCGCTCGCCGCACCGTTTACAGGGTTTGCAATAAATAGACCCGGGTATTGTCACATAGCCTTTCATAAAGTGATATACGTAGGTTTTATTCCTTCAGGTTGTGAAAACAGAAAAAAAATATTTCGGCGAATATTATTTCGCGTCGTTTATTTCTATCCAGTAACCATCGGGGTCCTGAATGTAAACCTGCGATACACCATCAACGCGGTGCTCCACCTGGCCGGCAACACCTTTCCAATTACTGTAGGTGATCTTTTTGTCGGTAAGTGTTGCTATAAATTTAGTGATAGATGGCACACTGAAGCAAATATGATCGCCAATGAGTTTTGGCGCGGTAGAGCAACCGGCCTGTATAACGTGCATGGCAACGTTGGGTGCAATGTTGTACCAGGTGTGTACGGTATCTTTAAATGGATTGGGGATTATTTTTAAGCCTAAAACAGAGGTATAAAAGGCATTGCTTTTTTTAAGATCGGCAGAGCAAAGGGCGGCGTGGTTAAATACTGCCTGCGCGTTGCTTGCCAACGGAGTACTTAACAATAGTACAGCGGCTATTTTAAGAGCGCGGGTTTTAATTGATTTATAGACTAACATAGGTGCGGGATTAGAATGCGTTTAAATATACAGTTTATGTAAATGCAAAATAATTTTCCCTTGCATTTTTTTCATATGGCAAGCTGGCGTCATCAAATCATTGTTTGCGTGCTTTAAACGCGCTTTGTAACAACTTAGTGATACTACCTGCTTTGGATTAAACTTCGCAATGCCGCTGTAGTTTAACTTATAACAAACAGGAATTAGAATATAAAAAACATAAGATCATGAAAAAGGAAATTGTAAGATTGTTAGCGTTATTGGTATTTGGCGCAGCAGCATTAACCGGATGTTCAATTGAAAACCAGGGCCGCCACGGTAAATATAATAATAACCGTAACCACCGCGACCACCATGATTACCATAATAACGACCATCATTATAACAACGGTTATTAATAAACATATCAACATCAATAATTACATCTAAATATAAACATCATGAAATATCTAAAAGTATTAGCCGTAGCAGTAGTAACCATGTTTGCCTTTGAAGGGGCAAAAGCACAAGTAGTTGTTAGCGCCCATATTGGCACACCTGCCCCACGCCGTACCGTAGTAGTTGAACGGCCCGTAGAACGCCGTGAGGTAGTAGTAAACAGTCGTCACCGCAGGTATTACCGCCGCCCGGTAGTGGTTGAAAGGCGTGCATACTATCATCGCCCGGCACATCGCCGTGTGGTGGTAAGGCACTATTAATATATACGATAATAAATTTGAAGCCCTCCTGAACTTTCAGGGGGCTTTTTATTTTACACCGGTGCGGGTATCAATTTATTGGCTGTCAGTATTTTTACATCCCAATTACCTTCACTTTTTTATATTGCGGGCTTTATTTCAAATTACAGATGCACAGAAGCGGTTTTCTTAAGTTTTTCCTGGCTATATCGGCCTTTATGTTACTTATGGACTGGTATGTTTTTAACGGCTTGCGTACCCTTACTGCCCATTGGCAAAACCGCCCTGCAAGGCTGATCCTTATCTGGGGTTTCCTGATTATATCGGTGGCTGTAACGGTAGTGTTCCTGGTAGGGCTTAATACTTTAAGTACCGCTAAAGGGATGACGCCTTTCCACGAGTGGATGCTGAGTTTATTTCTCACCTTTTTTGTTACTAAGCTCGTATTTGTAATTGTGCTTTCGCTGGGCGATCTGGGCCGTTTTATAACGGGTATTATACACGCGGTGACAAAGGACGGCAAAACGGGCGAATCCATATTCCCGTCCCGACGTAAATTTATCAGCGAGATTGCCATCCTGCTGGCCGCTATACCTTTTACCGCTTTTTTTTATGCGATGCTGCGCGGCAAATACGATTATAAGGTACATCGCCAAACACTTTATTATGATGAATTGCCGCAAGCTTTTGACGGCTTTACTATTACCCAGCTATCTGATATCCACTCGGGGAGTTTCGACAATGTGAAGGCCATGCAACGCGGTATCGACCTCGCCAAAGGCCAAAAATCCGACCTTTTTGTTTTCACCGGCGACCTTGTGAATAATGCCGCATGGGAAATTGAACAGTATATTGATGATTTTGGGGCGATAAAAGCACCTTTTGGTCAATTCTCTATTTTGGGTAACCACGATTATGGCGACTATATAGCCTGGGAGAGTGAGCAGGCGAAGCATGATAACCTTGCCAAGCTAAAACAACACCACGCCGAACTGGGCTACCGTTTATTGCTTGACGAGAACGTATTAATCGAAAAAGGAGGACAAAAAATAGCTTTGGTTGGGGTAGAGAACTGGGGCGAAGGCTTCGTACAAAAAGGCGATCTCGACCGCGCCCTTAAAGGCGCTGATCTAAACGCTTTCAAGATCCTGTTATCGCATGACCCTACCCATTGGGAAAAGAAGGTGCGCTACCACCCGGTTGATGTGCATTTAACCCTTTCGGGACATACCCACGGCGCGCAGTTCGGTATCGAAGCTGCCGGCCTAAAATGGAGCCCGGTCAAGTACCGCTACCTGGATTGGGCTGGCCTGGTGAACAATAAAAACCGCTACCTATACGTAAACCGCGGCTTCGGCTTCCTGGCATTCTCAGGCCGCCTCGGCATATGGCCGGAGATAACGGTGATAACATTGAAGAAGCGCAGCGTATAGTTAAATGCCGCAATGATGCGTGGCCTTCAACTCAACCATTTTCCAAACTCATAAAACTTTTTAATGCTGATGCTTATTTTGCTGCCAACAGTGTACTTGCGGCGGGCGTAATTGATCACACGCAGGGTTACCTCCTCACGTTCGATGATGAGTTCTTCAAAAAAGCCTTTAAAAAGCACTTGTTTAACCACCCATTTCGGGCCCATGCCCAAGGCAGTAATGCTGATGTGCTCGGCGTAAATTACTACCGTACCACGTTTCGATTTTATGCCGCAAACCTTAGCTTGCGCCGTGGTAAGTTCGCTGCAATTGATTAAAATTTTGGCGGTATAAAGTAATTTAGGGTCGTTATAAAGCGTTTCCGGAGAGCCATATTCCACAATTTCACCTTCCTTTATTACAATCAGTTCATCGGCCATGGAAAGGAGCTCGGCAGGGTCGTGCGATACCAGTATGACGGTAACGCCCCATTCTTTTACGATCTGGCGGATATCGTGCTGCAGGCTTTCGCGGTAGGCGGCATCAACCTGGTTAAAGGGTTCGTCGAGCATCAACACTTCGGGGCGATTAATGAGGGCTTTGGCAATAGTTACCCGTTGCTTTTCGCCACCGCTAAGCTTGCTAAAGGGTTGTTCGCGTAGTTCATAGATCCCCAGTAAGTTTAGCGCCTGGGTAGTTTTCTGGATCTTGTAATTGGCATCTTCGGTAGGCAGGCCGCGGCCTACATTATCCCATACGTTAGCGCTCATGTCCATACCCGTATTATCCTGGCTTACCATGGTAATGGCAACCTGCGCCGCTGTAAAATTAGCCGTGCGAACGGGGAGGGGCTGCCCATGAAAAAATACGTCGCCCGAGTCGGGTTTCATAGCGCCCGACAATAGTTTTAACAGCGTAGTTTTACCGCTGCCGCTTTCGCCCACAATGGCGGTAATTTTGCCCTTAGGTATAAAAATGGTAATGTTATTAACGCCCGAAGATTTATCTCCAAAAAAGTTTTTGGTAACCGATGTGGTTTCGAGTATCAGGTCGTTGTTCATTTATGGGATAAGGCATGGGTGTAACTCGTTTCAAACCTAACCTATAAAACGTACAACTCAAAGAAAAAATAACACAGTACAAAAGAAAGCTATAAAAAAATGCGGCATCTTTTTGGTGGATGCCGCATGTAATCATTGTTTAAAAGATGTGTTACCAAGAAACATTTGTTGTGTTTGTACTTAGCCCATCGGTATTCCAAGGTGGCAATACCCTTGCATAATAAGTCCCTGTTAATGTCAATGTAATATTATCGCTATATGACTGATATGTACATAACACATAATCAAGATTTTGTCCATCTGTCTGTGAAAGATTAATATTTGAACCGGTAATATGTGATTGCGCGCCGGTACCAGTATTTGCGTATGAAACGTCGAATGACATTCCTGTTATTTTTTTTTCGGTTGATTCCCCTGCCGGTTTCCAGTTATACGGACTACTCGCTAAATATTCTTGCTTAATTCTTGTATGTACAATTCCTACATATGTATCTCTGAAGTTTTGTACTTCGTAAACAAATTTGCGCTTACTGTTATTACTGCCGTTTCTTAAAAAATAGTATTGGTAACGTGCATCAATACCATTACCACCTAAACCTATGCTTTGTGTTGAAATGTTTTCTTTTAATGTCACAATAGTTTCATTGCCTACCTTGAACTTTAATTTCCCTAAAGATGGATTCTCTTTTATTTTTTGCAATAATGCCTCATCATTATGGGGGACTAAATACTTGTATCCCTTATTAAAGTATACAATTGTGTCTCCAATCATATATTCACCGCTTTTATTAATAACAGAAGCATAGAAATCAGGAAATCCAAAGCTTTCGAAATGTTCGTTAGCTAAAGAATCTTGTCTTAGGGATGAAAAATTTAAACTTTTCTCCCACTTAGTTAATTTATCTGGAGGGATGTTAGTTAGTGTTTTAAATACCTCTATTAAAGATTTTGTGTCTTTAAAAACAAGGCGACCATTTTGATTACTTACTAAAGCTAACGATGTTTGACTAGTGTTTGCAGGTGATGAGAGTTCATTTTCTTTTTTACAAGAAAACACTGTTAAAGTTAAGATCGATAACGTTAGGGTTAAAATTGATAGGCTTTTTCTCATGGTAAGTGTTTATTTATTTCTCAATGATACTAATTTTAATTATAAAACAAATATTAATTATAAAAAATATAATTTATACAGATGTTAATATAAAGTTAATATTTAGTATCGCTTCAGTTAATCCCCACCTTCGCAAACATTTAGGCCTAAATATTTATTCACCTATTAAATCTATCATCATGAACAGAACCATCGGAATTGTACTTATCGTTATTGGCGCGGCCATGCTCATCTGGACAGGCTTCACGTACACCAAAAAAGAAAAAATAGTAGATGCAGGGCCGATACAGATCTCTGCCGACAGACAAAAATCGGTAAACTGGCCACCATATTTGGGCGGCATATTATTAGTGGGCGGGATTGTTATTGTCGCCACATCAAAAAAAGCCTAACGCTTCCGTATATTAGCGGTAATGGATCCAACTTTTTTTGACGCCCCTGCCGATTTTCGCGACTGGCTGCAAAAGCACGCCCATGAAGAAACCGAACTGCTGGTTGGTTATTATAAAGTGGGTAGTGGTAAACCAAGCATTACCTGGCCGCAATCGGTCGACGAAGCCCTGTGCTTTGGCTGGATAGACGGCGTGCGAAGGTCTGTAGATGCAGAAGCGTATTGCATCCGTTTTACCCCACGCAAACCTACCAGTATCTGGAGCGCCGTAAATATCAAAAAAGTTGCCGACCTTACCGAGAAAGGCCTGATGCAACCCGCCGGAATTGCCGCCTTTGCTAAACGGAAAGCAGAAAAGTCGGCTATCTATAGCTTTGAAGTTGCACCAATGGTGCTGAAGCCTGAATACCAAAAACAATTTAAGGCCAACAAAAAAGCCTGGGCTTTTTTTGAGGCACAGGCACCATGGTATAAACGCTTAACCATCCACCGCGTTATGTCGGCCAAGCAAGAGAAAACACAGCTAAGCCGTTTGGTAAATATTATCGCGGCGAGCGAAAGGGGAGAGATAATAAGATAAGGCGTAACCACCACAACAAAATGCAAAAATACTGTCATCCCGGTTTGTTAGCTACCAAACCAGGCCCCACACTGTAAATAGCAGACCTGTCAAAGCCGTATTTAGTGTGAGATGCTGCCCTCCGGCCGGTGCGCAGCACGACAGTTATCTTCAATATTATATCAGTTTGCCGTTCTCGATAGCATCCTGCAAAACAGCGATCTTAAACTTGGGCTTATAACAGTAACCTGCTAATTTTTTTACCCACGGGCGGTGGTAACCAAATACCGTTTTTAGCATTCGCACCCTTGCAGACCCCTTTGGATAGCCATATTTATACCAGCTAAATTTGGAGTTGTCGATGGCGAAATGTTCGGCAAATTCGGCCAGGAAAAGGTCTATCTCTATATCGTAAATATCAAGATCAAGATCGATACTGGTGTTGGGGTGTAGCTGCGAGGTATCAACCCGGCTTACCTTGTACCGGTTACAGTAGTTGATGATAAAATCTTTTAACTGTGGTTGAATTTGGTCCATGCGATCCCGTTAGTTATCCATAGGACACCGCTTTTTGGCCGGCGTTGCAGTCTAAAAGTATGAAAAAGGATGTTAAGTTGATTTTATTTAACTTTTATTAACGGGTGCTTGTAACGCTAAGTGGTAATTTTTCCTTTAGAGAGATGGCTGGTTTTATTCATTGCCGTCCAATTTATGGGGCGGAATAACAAAGAAGCATTGAGGCTTCAGCCTAAACTCAATATTGTGGCTAAAGCCAAATAGTTTTCATATCAGTCCGTTGATTAAAGTCAACGGCAATGAATATTATTATAAGGGGACATACTGATCATACACTCTTTTCCAACTTATACATTTTTACCGGCTGCTTCAATATGCCGTTACGCTCGGGTATGTTCAGCGGAATAATTTCGCCGGTTTTGGCGTAGCCGCGGCGTTCATACCACTCCAGCAACTCGGTGCGGGTGGTGATAACCGTCATGGCTATGGTATGGAAGTTGATGCTGCGGGCGTAATCTTCGGCGGCTTGTAGAAGCTTGCGGCCAAGTCCGCCGGCCTGTAGGGTGGGCGATACGGTAAGCATGCCCAGGTAAAGTTTGTCGCCGCGTTTTTGCAGGTAAACACAACCGGTTATGTGGCCATCGTCATTAGTGTTTTTAAGGATAATGGAATTCTTGTCGTCCATTTGCCCGGTTAGGTCCTCAGCGTCGATACGTTGCCCGTCGATAAGGTTAGCCTCGGTAGTCCAGCCTTTTTTGGAACTTTCGCCCCGGTAGGCAGAGTTGATAAGGGTAACCAGTTCGGGAACATCAGTAAGGGTAGCGGGTATTATAGCCATTCGGCAAATTTATTAAATCGAAACAAAAAAATGATTAGTAATGCGTACTACTTAACGCATGCTGTTTTACTCACCCGGTCATTGCTTCGCTTGACCACCCTCTCTTCGCTGCGCGGAAAGAGGGTATTGCTTATTTTGGTTTTTACCTTCTTTGCGAAGCAGAGACGGTCGACCAGCATTGCGATCCCGATAGCTATCGGACAGGGTGAGTAATTGAACAAGCGACAAAAATCATTACAAATCCCGATAATCTTCCCGCACCGGGCTAAACACATCTATCAGCCTGCAATCTGTAATGGCTAACCCGCTGTGACGAACGTTGGACGGGATTACCGCGAACATATTGCTATCTAAAACCTGCACCTCGCCAGCAACCGTTAGCTGAAACTGCCCCTCCAGCACAAAAGACATTTGTTCGTGAACGTGCTGATGATCTGGCACGCTGTTGCCGGCCTTCACCTCTATAAAATTGATGGTGTTATTCGCGGTATGTATCAGTTTGGAGAAAAAGCCGGGTGCAATTTCTTTGGCGTCGATGTCTGAGAATTGGCGGAAAATGTTTGTGCTCATGGTTGCAAGATAGTAAAGAAACAATTTTTTTCACGCCCTTCCCTTCGCAGAGGGCCGGGGTGAGGCTTTTATCCCACTATATACATACTCCCCGGCAAGTAGGATAAGATCTTGATGCCGATATACGTCACTACAAATGTACATATTGCCAGCACAGGTATCACCAGCGCTACATTGTGCAGCCAGTTGTTTATGATGGGGAATAACTGCACAAGCACTAAAATATGCGCCAGGTACATACCATAGGTAAGGCCTGATACTTTAGCCATAAAAGTTTCCATACCGGCACTGTTAAAGCTAATAACGCGGAACATAAGGAATAATCCCGTTGCCATCATGGCTACATTAATGGTTGGGAATGCCCAGGAAAGTTCCAGTTCGGGCAGGTCTTTAGCAAATGGCAATTGGTGATCGAACACCATGTGGGTAATAAGGTAACCGGCGATTAATAAAACGGATCCCACAACAAAGCCGGCCCTTTTAGAAATGGTAACATGCTCTTTAATGTAATTGCCCAGCAATAGGTAGCCTATATAGCCCGAGAAATAGTAACCGCTGTGGTATTTGTTCCAAAAGCACTCGCCCCAAACTTCGGGAATAACGGTTTTGATGTAGGGGAAGCACAATGTAACTACCCAAATAAGCAAAAAGATCTGCTTGAATTGCTTGGATGCCGTTTGCACCCACGGCGAAAATATGGGAATAAACAAGTACACGCCGATAAACATATATACAAACCACAAATGCCCCGCACTTGGCGCAAAGTTGATGGGGATCATGTACAGATCATGCCACATTTGGCCTGCGTTGCTGCTGCCCAGCAGGTAAGGCACAATGGCGTACATGGTGCTCCAAAACAGGAACGGGATAAGCAGGCGGCTAAATCTGCGCTTATAAAACTGGCTTCCGGTCTCTTTAATGGGTAGCAATAAATAGCCCGAGATCATGACGAATAAGGGTACGCATGCCCGCATAAAACTGCCGTAATTATTTACCCAGGTGTGGTCCTGCCTTATGATCTGGCCCTTATCGCCGATGTAGAAAAATTCGCCCGAGTGCACGATAAGAACCATAAGGCAGGCGACGATCCTTAACACGTTAAGATAGGCGGTTGGGCTGCTTTTAAAGGCGGTTGGGGCTTGCATTGCGCGCATAGTTTATTAATTGGTGCCCTAATTTATATAAAACGGCGGTATTTATACACATAAGTTAAAACTTAGCCCCAACTTAGGCGTTTTAAAAATACATCGTATTTAGCTATGGCATTTATTGATTATTATAAGATACTGGGCATCAGCAAAACCGCTACTGATAAAGATATCAAAAGCGCGTACCGCAAAATGGCCCGCAAGCATCACCCCGATCTTAACCCCAACAACGCCGAGGCCGAAAAGCAATTTAAGGAGGTGAATGAAGCCAACGAAGTTTTAAGCGACCCCGAGAAGCGTAAAAAATATGATAAATACGGCGAGAACTGGCAACACGGCGAGGCCTACGAACAACAGTCCAGGCAGCAAAGCCAGCAACGCAACACAGGCGGTGGTGGCGGTTTTGACTTTGGCGGCGGTAGCGGCGGCGATTTCTCAGACTTTTTTAACTCGATGTTTGGCGGAGGCCCCCCGGGTGGTGGTGGTGGCAGATCGCAACAACGTTACCGCGGGCAGGATATGAATGCAAGCCTTAGCCTCGACCTCCGGGATATCCTGGAAAGTAAAAAACAAACCATAACCGTAAACGGTAAAAATATAAGGCTTACCATCCCCGCAGGGATAGCTGACGGCCAAAGTATAAAAATTGCAGGCCATGGTGGCGCAGGCAGTAACGGCGCACCCGCGGGCGACTTATATCTTAAATTCAACATCCCTGAGGATGCCGAATTTAAACGGGTAGGCAGCGACCTGTACCGAAATATTAACCTTGACCTATATACCGCAGTTTTAGGTGGCGAAATTACTGCCGATACCTTAACGGGCAAGGTGAAGTTGAAAGTCGCCCCCGGTACGCAGATTGGCACTAAGGTAAAGCTGAAAGGTAAGGGCGTGCCTGTTTATAAAAAGGAAGGCCTGTTTGGCGACCTGTACCTTACCTACAACGTGCAACTGCCAACCACGCTTACCGACAAGCAAAAAGAGTTATTTGAAGAACTGGCTAAATCATAAACCGATATGAGGACCGAAAATTTAATAACCGTAAACGATTTTTGTGTGTACCACAATGTGGAATACACCTTTGTTGATTACCTGGCCGATGCGGGGCTAATTAAAGTAACAACCGTTAACAAAACCAATTGCATCCCGCTGGACGAGATCCAACATTTAGAACAGCTGGTACGTCTGCATAACGAGCTGGAGATTAACGAACCGGGTATAGCAACCATAAATAATTTGCTGCAAAAATTGGAGGATATGGAACAGGAAATGAGTGTTTTACGCAGCAAATTGCGCCTTTACGAAGAGTAAAATACGAAAAATGGCCGATTTTTATTAAACCATAGTACCGTTATGGTGTCATACTTACAAATGAAACTATAATTGTAAATAAAATTCACTACCATGAAGACTCTTAAAATTTCAATAATCGCATTAGCACTTACCCTTGGCGCACATATTGCAAACGCACAAGTTAGGGTAGGGATAGGTATAAATTTAGGCACACCGGTACGTTATGTAGAACGCCCTGTGGTTTATGATGAACCCGTAGTTTATGAACGCCCGGTTGTTTATCACAGATACAGCCGGCCGGTATATTACCGCACCCGTTATTACAATCGCCCGGTTTACCGTAACGTAGAATATCGCGATCACGGTAGGGGTTGGGGCCGCGGACATGGCGGTGGCAGAGGCCACGGCAGGCACTAATCCACTATAAATATTAAGAAAGCCCTTAAGCAATGAGGTGCTTTTTTTGTGCCATGCGTCTCGGCTCGATACGGATAGGGTGAGTTACTTCTTCAAAAATCCATTCAACGCCGCTTGTGTAAACTCAGACAATGCCAACTCGCCGCTAATGGCGGCGCGGTCTATAAGGAGTTTCTCCCAGTCCTCGGTGCCTTCCCATAAAATCTGTTTGAGGCCGATAAGTGCCTCCGGATGGTAAGATGCAAGGCGCTGGGTTAACAGCGAAAGGGCTTCATCTAAAGCTTTAGTATCGGCATAAACCTCGTTGTAAAGGCCTTTTTCCATAGCCCATTGCGCGGTTTGGAAATCTACCGCACGGATGGTTAACTGAGAAAATGCAGGTAAGCCTATTTTGCGGATCACGGCGGGCGAGATCACAAACGGACCTATCCCTATAGCCAGTTCACTTAGCTTGATGGATGCGGCTTCGGTAGCCAGGCAGTAATCGGCAGCGGCTGCAAGGCCTACACCACCACCAACTGCTTTACCCTGTACACGTGCAATAATTATTTTTGGCGATTTGCGGCAGGCGTTGATCACGTTGGCAAAGCCTGAAAAAAATATGGCGCCTGCTTCCTTATCTTTTATCTGAAGCAACTCGTCAAAACTGGCGCCCGCGCAAAAGGTGCGTTCACCGGCGCTTTGCAGTACAATGATTTTGGTTTGAGGGTCGGCACCGGCGGTATTTATTTTATCGGTGAGTTCCTGCAACAATAGGGCGGGCAACGAGTTTTGGGCGGGGTGGTAAAAACCTATGGTAGTTACGCCATCGGCTGTTGTGTTAGATATTACGTTTCCGTTTGTGCTGTCGTTTATCATCGGGCTGATATAAATGCGCGGCAATATCCGCAATTTAAACGGACCTGCAAATTATTGCCGGTAAACAAACACTAAGAGCCTAAGCCAGTGGCAACTCAAAATAAAATGTAGAGCCTTTGCCCGGCTCGCTATTAACCCCAATGGTGCCATGGTGATTATCAATGATCTGTTGCGAGATATAAAGGCCCATACCCAAGCCGCTGGTCATGTTCTTTTTATCTTCTACCCGGTAAAAACGCTCAAAAATGCGATTGCGCTGATCGTTAGACAGGCCAATGCCATTATCGGTAACAGAAACACGCACATTGTCGCCACGCTTTTCGGTATTGATGATAACCGTTTTATTAACCTGCGAGTATTTTACAGCATTACTGATAAAGTTCATGAAAACCTGCTCTAAACGCTCGGCGTTACCTTTTACAATAAGTGATTCGTCGGCATTATTTATAAAAATATATGATGGATAAACGTGTAAAGAGGTATCAGTACTTTGGTTTATCAGTTCGGTAAGGTTTACTTCTTCAAATGCATACTCTAAACGGCCGGCCTTTATCTTACTTACATCAAGCAAGTCGTTTATTAAACTTTGCAGTTTATTGATAGATACGCCCGCCTTGCCTATGTATTGTTTAATAATAGGGGGCAACTCTTCTCGTTTATAACTTTCTATTAGCTGCAGGTATCCCTTTAAACTGGTTAACGGAGTTTTAAGTTCGTGGCTGGCAATGCCGATGAACTCGTCTTTGCGGTCCATTTCCCGTTTCTGATCCTCAATATCGGTAGCGGTGCCAACCCAAAATATGATCTCGCCCTCGTCATTTCTCAATGGTTGGGAACGGTTTAGGTGCCAGCGATAGACCCCGTCATGCCTGCGGTAACGGTTCTCTACCTCAAACATTTCGCCGGTTTTTAACGAGTTTGCGTACTTTTCGGCTGTTTCCTGCAAATCGTCGGGGTGTACCAGTTCTTGCCAGCCAAAAACACCGGTAGTATCAAAATCCAAACCTGTATAGTCGTACCAACGTTGATTGTATGAGTTTATGTTACCATCCGGCAGGTTGGTCCAGGTCATCTGTACAATATTGTTGGTAAGCAATTTAAAGTGTTCGCGGCTTATTAGTAAGTCGCCGGTGCGTTCTTTAACGGTTGCCTCCAGGCTATCATTCAGCTTTTCGGTATTTGCACGCGATTCCTCTAACTGGTTGTTACGTTGCTGCAGTTGCCTTTCGGTTTCTTTTAGTACGCTCAGGTCAGTAATAATGATACTAAGTGCGGTACCTGTGTCCAACTCAATCGTGTTGCACGAGAACAGGCAGTGCATATCCTTGCCACCGCCATCTTTCAGGATGATCTCCTGTCGGCAATCCTGGTCCCAGCTATTATGGATCACTTTTTTTAAAGTCTCTTTTGATGAATCGGGCACGAAAGACTTAAGCGGCATCCCTAAAACTTTTTCGAGCGGGGTGGCGGCCATTGCTGCAAAGCGTGTGTTGCAATATAAAACAATACCATCGCGGTTTATAGTAACGGCGCCTTCGCTCATGCGTTCAATAAACACACGGTAGGTTTGATCAGCAGTTTTTAGGGTATATAGCTGATGACCGTCGGTATCTTTTACCACAAGGGCATCCACCTGGCCGGTACGTATTGCATTAATGGTTTCATGCGCTTCTTCCAGTTGAAAGCGCAGTTCCTGAATTTCTTCTAAGGTGTTGTTCTGCTGCTTCATAAATTAACTGTTAGCAATACCCAACCCTTTTAAAACACGTGGAACATTGCTCATGTCGCCTATCATCCTCCGTTCGGGGTAAGGCGATTTTTTGATCATTAAAGGTACCGCAATTACATCCTCGCCTTCGGCAAGTTTGGGTTGCTGATGAATGTCGATGATCTCCAGCTCGTAGTTGCCTGCAAGATATTGCTCACAAATGGCTTTAGTATTCTCTACCGCGCGGATGGAATTGGGGGATGCCCCGGTAATAAATAAGCGTAATACGAAAGGCTCGGCCTTCGCATCATCGTCGTATCGGTCTAAACTCTCGTTCTTATCGGCCATAACTATAAGTTAATACAATTAAGCAGGGCGAATGTTTAAGCCCACCAGTACCTTTTCTTCGTTAGAGAGGTCGCCTATGATCTTGCGGATAGGCTCCGGTACTTTACGCACCAAAGTAGGAATAGCCAGTATCTGGTCGCCCTCAGCAAGTTGCGGTTTCTCCAACAGGTCAATAACTTCTATGCGGTACTGGCCTTGCAAATATTCTTCGCAGTATTTTTTAAGGTTAGTTAGTGCTGTAACACTTTTGGGCGTTTTGCCTGCAACGTACAGCCTTAGCTCCCATTTTTTATCTATTTGCTTTGCCATTACTTTTTAAGGGTTTTATTAACGGTTTCCGTTTGCTCGCCTCTTCTCATTCTGATCACTTCATCGCGGTTGGTTGATAAGATCTGTTTTTTTAATTCTTCTTCCAGGTACACCTTGTTCAGTTCTTCCTCTATCGATTCAAACTCGCTGTTAAGGCTGGCAATTTTTGCTTCCAATACCTGGCGTTTGCGTAGTATCTCGCGGTCTTTACGGCTAACGGCATTTGTACGGATAGCTTCGCCGGTTTGCTCAAGCAGCACTTGTTCTTTACGTGCCGAGCCGGTAAGTACACCACCAGGGCCAAAATAAACGTCAACAAGACTTAGGCCCTGGTCACTAATAATAAACTCGCGCACCTGGTTAGAGTGCTTCATCCCGCGCGATTTCATCACATACAAGCCGCGGTTGCGCTCGCCGTTAAATTCAATATCGCGCACCAGGATCCAGGCATCTACCAGTGATGATACACCCTCGTCGGTTTGCTCGTTTACGATGGTGTTTAATGATAGGGCGGTAAACATTACCGAGATCTGCTCTTCCTGCAAAAAATCTATCATGCGCACAAGCATGTTTTTAACATCGCTTACCGAACCAATATTAATGAAGTTGGTTATCGGGTCGATGATAACTACGCTTGGTTTATGCTTTTTAATAAGCTTGTGCATAGCCACCAGGTGCATTTCCAACCCATAAAGGTTTGGCCTCGACGCGTTAAATATCAGCAGGCCTTGATTTACGTAATCTTGTAGATCGACACCTATTGAACGGATGTTACGAATAATTTGCTGGGGAGATTCTTCCATTGCAAAGTACACGCACTTTTCGCCGCGGCGGCAGGTTTCGTTAGCGAAGGATGCCGCTAAACTTGTTTTACCTGTGCCTGCGGTGCCTGATACAAGCACGCTGCCACCACGAAACAGGCCTTTTCCACCAAGCATATCATCCAGCCCTTTTACCCCTGTAAATAAGCGCTCGCTGGATACATTGTTTGACATTTTTAGCGACGTAACCGGCAAAACTGATATTCCGTCTTCATCTATCAGGAACGGGTATTCGTTTGTGCCATGCACCGTGCCCCGGTATTTTATGATACGCAGGCGGCGTGTGGTTATCTGGTTAACCACGCGGTTATCAAGCAGTATTACGCAGTCGGATACATATTCCTCCAGCCCCTGGCGGGTTAACGAACCTTCGCCTCGTTCGCCCGTAATAATGGCTGTAACGCCTTTTTCCTTTAACCAGCTAAAAAGCCTGCGCAGTTCGGTACGTAAAACAGCAAGGTTATCCAGGCCGCTAAAAAGGTTTTCGAGCGTATCTAACACCACGCGTTTGGCGCCAATGCTGTCAATAGCGTAACCAAGGCGTATAAATAACCCTTCCAGGTCGTACTCGCCGGTTTCTTCTATCTCGCTGCGGTCAATATGTACGTGATCTATCTTTATTTTTTTCTCTTCCTGTAGTTTCTTCAGGTCAAACCCTAACGATGCCACGTTCATAGCCAAATCGTCGGTCTTTTCTTCAAATGCTACAAAAACGCCGGGCTCGTTGTATAGTACGGCTCCTCGCACAATAAACTCAATAGACATAAGGGTTTTACCGCAGCCAGCCTCGCCGCATATTAATGATGGCCTGCCAAGGGGCAAACCACCACCAGTAATTTCATCGAGCCCTACAATACCTGTTAATGCTTTGGGTAATGAGCCATACATTACAGGTTCTTTCTTTTTTTGAGATTTACTCATGGGTAATTTTTTTCAATAGTTCATAAAGTATAATACACTTATAAGACACCGGGGTTATTTATGCGATTATGTTATAAACTATCCGTATTAAAAATATTTACACCTAACTAAGCGGGTTTATAAATTGTTTGGTTTATAATACTTTTTTTACAATTAATTTGTAAAAACAACCTTCAAATAAGTTTTTTAACCGTCATTTAAGTTCAAGTAAAAATATTATTTGCCGGATTAGCTAAAATGGTACAGATGGTTTAATATTGTATAACATTCTGCGCGCCTACAGAATTTTACCTATATCGTAAGCAGTATGTTTATATCAATTTTTCTGCCGAAAAATGGAAAACGACTTCAAATCGAACGCGCAAAGCGAAAACATATTTAAAATACTGGTGGAGGAATCGCCCTCGCCGGTTGCCCTTTACATGGGCCGCGACCTGGTGATAACCCTCGCTAACGATGCCGTGTTAAAAGTATGGGGCAAAAACGCTGCCGTTATTGGAAAAACATTTAGGCAGGCACTACCTGAGCTGGAAGGGCAGGGCTTTTTTGAAATACTTGACGAAGTTTTTACAACCGGTGTAGCTTATGAAGCCCACGGCGCGCCGGTGGGCCTGATGTCCAATAATCAACTCAAAACATTTTATTTTAACTTTAATTATAAGCCACTAAAAAAAGAAAACGGCGAAGTTTGGGGAATATTAAATACTGCCGAGGATGTTACCGAATTGGTGCTTACCCGTAAAAAATTGGCGGAGGCCGAGGACCGGTCGCGCTTCGCGCTTGATTCTGCAGAACTGGGTGCCTGGGATATGGACCCCGCAAATGGCAATCTTACCTGGGACGAGCGCTGTAACGCCTTGCATGGTTTTGCACCCGGCGAGGTTACCGAATATACCGACATACTGAAAAATGTTCACCCGGATGACCTGGACCGTATCAAGCAAAACGTAGGCGTAGCTCTGGATGCAAGCGGCGACGGGTACTACGACGAATCCTTTAGGGTAATATGCCCCGAATCAAAAGAAATAAGATGGCTGCGCAGTAAAGGCAAGGCCTATTTTAACGAGCATGGTAGCTGCATCCGCTTTGCGGGCACTACGCAGGATATTACCAACGAGATCCATGACAAAGAAGAACAGCGTAAATTGATTACGCTGATAGATAACACATCCGACTTTATTAGCTTAAGCGACGTTGATGGTAACGTTACCTATGTGAACGCCGTTGGCCGTAAAATGGTGGGCCTGGAGGATACTGATAAGCTGACCCACAATTCTGAATTTATAATGCCGGGCGAATTGGATAAGTTGAAGAACAGCGTAAACAAATCGCTGCAAAAAGATGGCAAATGGAGCGGCGAGATCTTATACCGAAATTTTAAAACAGGCGAGGCTATCCCCGTTCAGGGTACAACCATGTATATATACGACCCGAGCGGCAATGCCCAGGGCCGTGCAACCATAGCCCGTGATCTGCGTGGCGAAATTGCCAATAAACAGGCCCTGGTTAATAGCGAACACCTGCTGCAAAATATTACCAGCGCGTCGCCAACGGCGCTATGGATGTCTGATGACCACGGCATGATCACCTACGCCAACAAAACCTGGACAGATTGGACAGGGCAGGCAACCGAAGATATTTTAGGCACAGGCTGGCTTCATTGTATCCTGCCCGAAGACAGGGTAAAGGCCGCCGAAAAGTTTTTAGAGGACCTTAAGGTGCAAAAGCCTTATGAGGTTGACTTTAGGATTCGCAGAAAAACAGGAGAAGTTCGTTGGTGCATCGCCACGGGCAACCCGCAGTATGATAATAATGGCGTGTTTAGGGGCTACATTGGCGCCTGTACAGATGTTACCGAAAAAACAATTACCGATATTGAGCTGCAACTGAAAAACAATGAGCTTAACGACCAGATAAAGCAGTTCGCGTTTGTGACAGACTTTATGCCCGTACAGCTTTGGACGGCCAAGCCTAACGGCGAACTGGACTACGTGAACCAGCAAACCCTTGATTTTTTTGGTTTGCCGATGGAAGATATAATTGGTGACAAATGGCCCAACAACCTGCACCCCGACGACCGCGACGGTTGCATCGCGGCCTGGGTGGAGTCGTTATCAACCGGGAGCCTGTACCAATACGAATTTAGATTGCTGGATAAGAACGGCGACTACAAATGGCACCTGGTGCGCGCCCTGCCTTTTGTGCGCGACGGCGAACTTGTACGCTGGTTTGGTACCAATACCGATATAAACGAGCAAAAAGAAATGCAGCGCCAAAAAGACGACTTTTTGGGCATCGCCAGTCACGAATTAAAAACCCCGGTTACCAGCATAAAGGCCTACGCGCAGGTACTTGGCGCTATGCTAAGTAAAGAGGGCGAAGAGAAAAAGGCCGCCATGGTGATGAAGATGGATGCACAGCTTAACCGCCTCACCAACCTGATAGGCGACCTGCTGGATGTCACCAAGATAAACTCGGGGCGTATCCTGTTCAATAAAGTTTGGTTCGATTTTAACCAGGCTATACAGGAGTGCGTGCAGGACTTGCAGCATACTACCCATAAGCATGTACTGGTAATGGATTTTAAAGAGACCGGAAGCATCTATTCTGATAAGGAGCGCATAGGGCAGGTGATAACCAACCTGGTTACCAACGCTATTAAATATTCGCCACAAAGCAACCGCATTGTCATTAGCACCGAGCGCGACGATAAAATGGTAACCGTTTGTGTGGAAGATTTTGGAATAGGCATAGCCGAAGATAAAAAGGAAAGGGTGTTTGAACAGTTCTATCGTGTTAGCGGGACAAAGCAGCATACTTTCCCCGGTTTGGGGTTAGGATTATACATTTCAAATGAGATAATACGGCGCGAAGGCGGTAAAATGTGGGTAAACAGCGTTGAGGGAAAAGGGTCTACTTTTTGCTTCTCGTTACCTGTTGAGATAACAGAGACGAAATGATATTTAAAAACCAGTTAAACCTGCCCGCAATTTATAACTCAAAATTGCACATTTAGATGAGCCAAATGCCCAAGAAGATAATGATTGCCGACGACGACCCAGGAATTGTAGATGCGGTAGAAATGATCCTCGAGTTTGAAGGGTACGCTGTTACTACAACTGTTGACGGGGCAACTGTGCTCGACATGAAACATGAACTGCCCGACCTGCTGCTGCTGGATATTTGGATGAGCGGCGAAGACGGCCGCGATATTTGCCGCAAACTAAAATCAGAATCCCTTACTAAAAATATACCGGTGATTATGATATCTGCCAGCAGGGACATTGCCTCATCTGCCTTTGCTGCCGGTGCCGACGATTTTTTGGCAAAGCCGTTTGAAATGGATGTGCTTTTGGAGAAAATAGAAAAGCTAACCAATTGAATTTATCCTTTCTATTTAGAGAATAATAAGGAACATCGAATTTTAAATGATGAAGTAAAAAATTTCGATATTGGGTGTTCGAAAATCATCATTCGATATTACTTCATTCCTTGTTGTGGGGTATCCACCTTCGCACTATCGGCCGCCCTCCAGGCCTCATAATTTAACCCGGGGGTTAGCCAATATAACAATGCCACCCTCGAGTATCGGTAATTAAAAGGCGACAAAACGAATATTACCCCCATCAATACCGCAACATATAACCACGGCGAGTTAGATCCTGTAAGCATGTGCAAGCCTATCGCGAAGATCAGCATTTCGGCCACGTTGAAGCTGTAGCTTACAAACATGGCTACATACCAATATCCCGGTTCGCGCTCGTAATGCAGGCCGCAGTGCGAGCAGCGCTCGTGCATTTTTTGTGAACTGAAACCATAGGTAGGCGTGCTATAAATATCGCCACGGCGGCAACGCGGGCACTTGGCTTTTATAAAACCTTCTAAAACGTGCACTTCTTTGGCGGGTTTAATATCAGATGTTATCATTGGGCTATTGGGTTTTTACGGAAATATTCGGGAGTAAATCCGGTGTATTTTTTAAAGAATTTGGTAAAGTAGGAGTTGTCGGCAAAGTTGAGTTTGGCGGCTATCTCGGTAATGTTTAGGTCGAGGTTTACTAGCAAGCGTTTAGCCTCCAGGATTACCCGGTTACGGATCACCTCACCTGCCGAAATGCCCAGCATATCGTTACACAAGGCATTTAAATGGTTGGGGGTGATGTACAGCAACGCCGCGTAATCTTTAGGGAGGCGCAGTTTAGCAAAGTTTTTATCGGTTAACCTCCTAAAGCTTTGCAGCAGCGTGTAATTATAAGTTGGCGTAGCGGCATTTTGACTTTGAGTATTGTGCCTTGCCACCAATATAAACAATTGCAGCATCAGCGTGCGGATCATATCCATCCCCATGCGGCTAATTTCATTGCTCTCCTGTATCAATTGCTCAAAAAGGGCCATTATCTGCTGGTGCAATTCAAGTTTTAGGTCGATCACCTCATCATCCACATTGCCGCTAAAGAATGGCAGGCTTTCCAAATAATCGGGCCTCAGCAAAAACGACTGGAAAAACTCCGCAGAAAAATTGATGATGTAGCCATCTACCGGGCCTTCAAAATTCCAGCGGTGTACCTGGCCCGGTACCATAAAATAAATTTGATAGGGTTTTACCGGGAAACTTGTAAAATCGATAGCATGGTTGCCGCCGCCCTCAGTAAATAATACCACATGGTAAAAAGTATGCTTATGTGGCAGGCTAAGGTTTTGATGTTTTAATAAATAAGGCGCAAAACGGCTGATAAGCAGATCGTTGTGCTGATGATCAGACAAAGAACAGATATCATAAACTGGGAACGCCTTTTTCATACTACAAAGATACTTAACTGTTACCTATGGAAATGGTGCGGAATGTGGTTGTTATGGTATTTTTTACTGATTGTGATAACAATCACTTTTTACAAGAAAGTAATTGTGATGTATATACCAACCTGTTTAATATCAATTTCCAATAATAGCTTGTTATGTGAGGCGGTGATTATTGTCAAGAATGGATAGACTCGGAAAATAGCGAACACCGAATGTTGAATTTAGAATGATGAAGCTAACCACTTCGATATTTAACATTCGAAATTCATTATTCGATATTATTAATTGTGTTCTTCAGGCTAATCTTTACTAATTTCACCCCATGCAAAAACCCGACAGCCTTATTTTTGATATGGACGGTACCCTTTGGGATGCCGTTGACACCTATGCCCACTCCTGGAACGTCGTTTTCGCCGAATTGGGTATAGATAAGACCATTACACGCGATGTGTTGGCCGGTATGGTAGGGATGGAGGGCAAAAAGGTGATTGAGATATTGATGCCCGAGTTTGACTACGATAAACGGGTAGAGATATACGGCCTGGTGAACGGCCGGCGCCATAATTTGATTACCGAAAAGGGTGGCATTTTATACGATGGTGTTATAGATGGCTTGAAATTATTAGCCGAAAAATATCCGCTATTCATTCTCAGTAACTGCGCTAAGGGCATCATTCGCCAGTTTATAGACTGGGCAGAGATAGACCACCTGATAAAAGACGAACTGGCCCACGGCGTAAACTTTATGCCCAAAAACCATAATATAAAATTGCTTATGGATAAGCACGGGTTAAAAACCCCTGTTTACATTGGCGATACCGAAGGCGACGGGCAGCAAAGCCGCCTGGCGGGCATACCGTTTGTGTTTGTAAGCTACGGTTTTGGCACTACAGAGGACTACGACCTTAAGTTCGATGATTTTACATCGCTGGTAAATTATTTTGTAAACTTATAAGCGGCCAATACGTTAGCTTTACATAACAAATTTATCCATCATGAAGGGTCGCGTTTTAACAATCATATTTTTGGTTTTGGCAGTGGTAATAATCGGCGTGTGTTACTACCGCTATTACTTTGTTTTTGGCGAAGGCACAAAGGCCGGCACCATGAATTATTTTGTTAAAAAAGGCTATATGTTTAAAACCTACGAAGGCAGGCTGATCCAAAGCGGCATCCGCAGCCAAACGCAGGGCAACATCTCGTCAAACGAATTTATGTTTTCGGTTACCGACGAAAAGGTGGCTGATAAACTTAACCACAGTGCGGGCGCCATGCTGGAGGTGCATTACAAAGAGTACATCCACACGCTACCGTGGCGCGGTGTTAGCAGTTTTGTGGTGGACAGTGTAATGTCGGTAACGCCGGTTGCACCAGTAGCGCCTTAGGGACTACCCTTTGGCGGTGTTGCACCTACGGAGCAAAAGAATTGTTTATTATTTTTTACAAAGCATAGCCGCTACGAGGTAGCCGTATTAGCACACGTTTGTTGACGCACTTATTAAAACAAAGGATCGGCTTTTCCCGAATTTTGGGTTAGGATCTTGCTCAGGTTATATTGCCTTTCTGCCTCATCATCGCCTTTTATCAAACCCTTCTTAAACAGTCCTTCCAGTATTTCACGTGTTTGTTGCAAGTGGGTGGCTTTATCAGTCTTTGGTTCAAACTCATCCATTTTAGCAGCGACCTGCGGGGCGGTAGCATATTCTAAATGTGCAAGGGCAAATACTACGTTATCCTGCAAAGAAGCCTCCGCATCGTACTTATGCGGTACGTGCAGGGGCTTGTAATCTCTCAAAAAATTTTGATCGGGGCTATCCATGATTAGGCTACTTGCTTGTAAGTATCGCGCAAGGCTTTAATGGCATCGTGCGCTATTTTTAAGCCATTAATGTGGTTAGTAAGCAGGTTCACTACTTTTTCATCTTCCCAAATAAGTTCCTTATCATCCAATGCCTTGCGGTAGGCGCTTTTGGCCACGTCCTCGCCATATTCGCAATCTGATAATATCGAGTAGCTATCTTTTTTCGCGAATGCCGATTTTACGTCCATCCAGGCGTGATAGAATTTGCCAGATAAAGTGGTGCCATCGGTTGGCGAGCCGCCCAACAGGTGTATGTAGTCGTTAAGTTCGTTTACGTAACCGCGGCTTTGGTCGGCATAGCCTTCAAAAACGGTTTTCAACGATGCATCTTCCGACCCCTCAATGGCTTTTTGATAGCCTGCAACGCGGTCGTTATTTATTTTGATCAAATCGTTCAGTGCCGAGATCTGGTGTTGTACGTGTTGTAATGTTCCCATGTTAGTAGATGTTTATACTTCGTCAACATATTGTGGAAGTTAAATGTTTTAAGTTTATAGAAAATATAAAGGGTGCAATAAAAGGAAATTGTCTTGCTGAACGTAGTGAAGCATCTATTCGCCGCCATGCACTTCGCGATTGCATTAGTTCAATAGTAGTTCCTTCGCTATCGCTCAGGATGACAAACTATTTTGGCAGGTAAGGCTACTACTACTCAAACAACTCCTGCTCTTCCGTATAATACGTCTTACGTGATTTTTCATCGATCAGTATCGGCGCACCTTTGGGGCTGTGTTTTTTCTTGGCGTTATGGATCAGCATAAAATCGCGGATCTCCCCGGCAATGATGTCAGGGTTGGCTTTAATGATCTCTTTCTCGGCGTTCTTCAGCACATCTTGGATGGATTTTACCAAGTCCTTAACCTTATCAGCAGGGATCTTGTTACTTACCGAGAATGGCGAAATGCGCGCGTCCCACAGGATCTCATCCGCGTAAGCGTTACCAATACCGCGGATGATCTTTTGGTCCAGCAGTACGGTTTTAATATTGGTTTTCTTTTTGGCGAGAATGCCCTTTAGGTATTCGGCGCCGGCGTTGGGCGATAAAGCGTCGGGTGCGGGTTTGGGCTCAGGGTTAAGGGTAGGGGCGGCTATCCCCTGAAAATCGGTTAGCACCAACCCCGTATCATCTGTAAATAAAAGTTCGATGATGGGGTATTTATTCTCGCTTTTGCCTTCAAACAAAAATAGCCTACCGTGCAGCATCAAATGCAAACCAAGCACATCGCCTTTGCTAAATTTAAAAAAAAGTTCCTTGCCATCGCGGTAAACCGACGATAGTTTTTGGCCGTGCAGGGTGTCTTGCAACTCCTGGTGGGTAACATTTAGCTTTGGCGCTTTATGTACGGTAACTTCTTTAACGGTTTTACCGCCAAGTTTTTTATCGAGGTTATGGCTAAAGACTTGCAGATCGGGTAGTTCGGGCATGGCGGTGTTTTTTGGTTTACGAATTTAAGCTTGTTGGTAATTAAAACAATAGCCATTATTAAAAGTTGTCAACCAAAGCTTTATTTATAACGTATCTGTTATAAGGCTTTATTAACCAAGTATAAAAATGCCATATATAGCAGCAGTTTCTAAAATTGATCTCCCGGATAAAACCGACCAGCAGGACGTAAAAGCACAGGCGCGTGAAATGTTCAGTAAAGATTTCCCGCAGGCCGATAGGCTGATGCCCGCTTTTGATAACACCGGGATTGTTACCCGCAACTTTGTAAAACCTCTTAGCTACTACGCGGAAACCACCACCTTTAAAGAGCGTAACGACGAGTATATCAGGCTATCCCTGCAATATTCGGTGCAGGCTATAGAAGATGTTTTGGCTAAGGCGGATATTGACAAGGCGGATCTTACCGATATTATTTTCATATCTACCACCGGGCTTGCTACACCAAGTATCGACGCTATGATCATTAACCAGATGCATTTAAACCCGCATGTAAACCGCACGCCCGTTTGGGGTTTAGGTTGCGCAGGCGGGGTGGCCGGCATGGCTAAGGCCAACCAGGCTGCAAAGGCCAATCCGGATGCGGTGGTGTTGTTGGTGGCAGTAGAACTATGTTCGCTTACGCTCATCAAAAGCGATTATAGCAAGAGTAATTTTATAGGTTCCAGTTTATTTTCTGATGGGGTGGTGGCCTGCATTATTAAAGGTGATAACCATGGGCAGCCAAAGCAACAATTGCAGATAAAGGCAGCAAGCAGCAAACTGTACTACGACTCGCTGGAGGTGATGGGCTGGGATTTTAGAGAGGATGGTTTTAAGGTTGTTTTCTCGAAAGATATCCCCACGTTTATCCATACCAATATTAGTACAGATATTGAGGAGTTTTTGCAGAAACAGGGTTTGCAGTTAGGCGATATTAAAAACTTTATCTTCCACCCGGGTGGTAAAAAGGTTTTGGAGGCTTATGTTGATGCCTTGCAGATTGAGGGAGATTTTTTGAAGAACACCCGCGAGGTAATGAACGATAATGGCAACATGAGCAGCGTTACCGTGCTATACGTATTGGAACGTTTTATGAAAACAGGCTTTGCCGATGGCTACGGGTTGATGCTGGCCATGGGCCCCGGCTTTAGCAGCGAAATGGTTTTATTGGATATGAAAAACTAAGCCGATGATATTTATTTTATTTATGTTATTCCTGATCTTTCAGCGCCTAGCCGAGTTATACGTATCATCCAAAAATGAAAAATGGCTGCTAAAAAATGGTGCAGTAGAGTACGGCAAGGAGCATTATCCATTTATGGTTAGCATGCATACTTTGTTTATCATCTCCATAATTGCAGAGTACATTTGGCGCGATGATACCGTTGTTAGCTATCCGCTTATCATTTTGTTTTTTGTGCTTATTATTATCAAGGTCATTGTGATATCAACCCTGGGGCATTACTGGAACACCAAAATTTACAAAGTGCCGGGCACACGCCCTGTTGCAACCGGTATTTACAAATACATTAAGCACCCTAATTACATTATTGTGATACTGGAAATAGCCATTATCCCACTGGCCTTTGGGCTGTATTATACCGCGGTTATATTTACCTTATTGAATGCCGCGATGCTGTACGTACGCATCAGAAAAGAGAACGAGGTATTGGCGATGTGAGTATTTAATTTACATTCGATAATACTTAATTAAATAATTATGGCCAGTTTAACTTATATAGATTTTAATTCGAAAGGTTTTTGGATACCCGAAGCTTTTGTAGAAGTATTGAGTGAATACATTTGTGAAATTTTTGAAGTTCACGAGATAAGTACGTTCTCTATAAATCTACAGCGACTTTATCGAAATTGCAATCACAACAGAAAAGGCGAAAGTATAGGTATGGTAGATATTTCTTTTGATAGTACCATCACCAATGTAACCGACAAAGCCACGCTAATAGATGTATTAAATCAAACTAAGTCCTTAATCACTTCTAAAGGACAAGAATTGAGTATAAATACCCTTAACGAATTTGAAAACATGAAAACCTCTGATGCTTTTAAGAGTTGGTGGGTATACCCTATTAAAACGCAAAGCTTAACAGCAACAATCGATATAATAGTCCAAATGTTGAATGGTACTTGGACTTCAGATAATTATGGTGTTAACTATGCCGGATTTCCCAACCCGACCAAAGAACCTGAGATTTAAGCTGAGCAAATAACGTAATATGATATCTAATCACAGGCATTAAAAATCGGTGATGAGCAACGGATAATTTTGTGTACCACCCGTTACCGCACCAAATAAAAGATCTTTTAGGTTAACTACCACGAAAAATATTCGATACGTTTGTGTAACAAAGCAGTAAAGATGCTATCCAAATTAAACACAAACTAAAATATATGAAACTAAAAGTATTAACCGCAGTAGCAGCCACCGTTTTGCTGTCTGCATTTACCATCGCTACATCAGAGAAAGACCTGGTTGGTTCATGGAAAATTGATGACGCGAATGTGAACAAAGTGGTGAAAGCAGTAATTGCAAAAGCCGTTGAAGCCAATCCTGCCATCGAGGACCAGATCAACGAGCAAAAGGAAATGATAGCAGGCGTAGTAAAAGGCGTTAGGCTAAATATAAAAGCCGACCATACCTACGAAGCAGTTAGTCAGCAAGGCACCAAAGCCGGTAAATGGGCGTTATCTGCAGATGGTAAAAATATTGATTTTACCAAAGAGGATGGCTCGGTACGTAAAGATGCAGTATTGGAGTCATCACCAACACGCCTTAAAGTTATCAACGGCGATATGAAAGATACCGTACTTTACGTACACCCGTAGTTATTAAACATAAACCGCGTTAAAAAGCCCTCCCAACATATCGTTGGGAGGGCTCTTTAATTTTGATTTTTTACTTTTTTAATTTTGTCCCAACAGCGGTGCAAACTTGCTTTCGTAATCTTTTAGCTGTGCTTCCAGTTTGTTGCTAACAGCCGTTTGATTGGCGGTTTTGGCGTAACCGCTCATGCCGTTAAGCACTTGCAGGCCTATCTGCACATCGCGGCTGTTTACGCGGTTGGCATCGTCTTTTAGCAGGTAGTAGTTATAATCAAGCTGGTCTATCAAAAACTTATCTACGTTGGCTACAAATTTGTTGCCCAGTTTGGCATCACCTAACTTGTAAGCTATTTGCGCCAGGAACATTTTACGGGCGGTAACATCTATGTACGGGTACAGGTCCTCGGGCAGTTCGTCATCGCATTTATGCAATACTTTAAGTGCCATATCCGGGTGGCCTTCTTTCACCAGGTTTTGCGCCAGGTCTAAAAATGTGGTAAGCATTACGGGGTAAAACATATTGGTAGACTCATGATCCAGGTACTTAGCCGTTTTAAATTTGCCGTATTTAAACTTGTTCATCATATTATCATACATTACCAGGCTGTTGGTTTTGCTCAGTTGGTCGTGGTTGGCGGTATCGGCCTTAAGTGGTAACAAACGGTAAGTAAAGCCCTCTTTATATAAGTATGGCTGTAAACCTATCAAATTACTGTTGCCAATGGTAGTGGTAAAGCAAATAGGCCTTTTCCAATCGTTATGGGCCAAAATATCCAGCAGGGCAAGGTTATCTTTAGTTACATAGTTTGATGTGTATTTCCATTCCATAGTGGTTGCCAGTTGGCTTTTTTGATCGGGCGTTACTACCTTGTTCTTCATCACATCATCGGGGTTAATGGTGATCTTGAAGTTTTTTGTAGGCAGGTAATTAGCGCTTTGGCCCGCCTGGTTTTGGCCCTGCACGTTCTTATCGTCAGACGTCAGGAAATCAAAAACTTCTTTCAGTTCAACGGGGCCGTTTATCTTGCTGTCGCTGTAATAGATCACATCGCGTACGCCGTCCTTATACTTATCATAAGGCATGGTGATAGGCAATGGCTCCGAGTTGTTCATTTTTTTCTGCATCTGGCGGATGTACCAGTCGCCGCTAAACAGGCTTAGGTTTACAATGCGCACATCCGGGCGGATGCCTTCTACCTCCTGATCGTACCAAAGCGAATAGGTGTCGTTATCGCCATAGGTAAACAAAATGGCGTTTGGCGGGCAGGAGATAAGGTAGTTGTACGCCATATCGTGCGGCGTCATCTTGGTAGAGCGGTCGTGTCCCGGCCATTCTTTAAGGGCCATTAGCACCGGCGCAACCAGTAAACAAATGCCCGTAGCGATGTATGCGGCTGTGCGTGCATTCACCTTGCGGCTAATACCATCAGCAATGGCAATTACGCCAAGGCCTATCCAAATGGCAAAGGCGTAGAACGAGCCAACGTACGAGTAATCACGCTCGCGCGGCTGTACGCTTGGTTGGTTCACATAAAGCACCACTGCCAATCCTGTAAAAAACCACAGCAGTGCAACAATCAATGCATCTTTCTTTTTACGTTCAAAATGGTAAACCAGGCCTATCACACCCAAAATAAACGGCAGGGCGTACAGCGGGGTATAAGTAGGGCTGTCTACTACAGATTTTGGCAGGTGCCTGCCGCCGTCAAAGATCCCGCTGGTCCAGTTGCCGTCGATGCTTTCGGTACTTTGCTGGCCGTCCTGGTCATTATAGCGGCCTACGTAATTCCATAAAAAATAACGGAAATACATCTGGTAAACCTGCCAGCTGGCCATCCATTTAATATTATCTGTAAAGGTTGGTTTTTCACTATCAGGCAATTGCAGCCAGCCGCGATAAAATTGAACATCGCTTGGGTCGGTGCTGTACATACGCGGCAAAAGGCCGGTATGGTCATAATCGTAAGTGGTACGCTTGCCTGCAATTTCATATTTGGTGGCACCCTTGCGGTAAATTGTGCTACCCTCGTGCTGGTCGGTTATTTGCGCATCAAAGTAAGGGCCGCTTAATAGCGGGTTCTCGCCGTATTGGATCCGGTTTAAGTACCCATAAAGGGTAAAGGCATTATCCGGGTGCGAGTTATTTAAGTTGGTATTGGCCGTTGCCCTGATAGGGATATAAGCGAATGAACCGTACCCAAAATAGATGAACGCGATACACAAGAACACCAGGTTTAAAGTTGGTTTGTTTTTACGGATGCTGTACATGATACCGAAAACAATAGCGGCGATAATAAGTATAAAGAAGAACAGCGCGCCGCTGCCAAAACCAAGGCCAAGGGTGTTCACAAAAAACAGATCGAAAAACGCGGCGAATTGTATGGTATATCCCCTGATGCCGTATTGCACAAAACCAAGTATGGCAATGCTGATAAAGAAAGCGATAAAGGCACTTTTAGTGGTCACATTTTTATATCTACGGAAGTAATACACCAGCGCGATTGCCGGGATAGTTAACAGGTTTAACAGGTGGATGCCGATAGACAGCCCCATAACGTAAGCGATAAAAATGATCCATTTATCGGCACCTGGCTCATCTGCATGGGCGTCCCATTTTAATATAGCCCAAAATACAACAGCGATGCAAAGCTGCGACAGCGCGAACACGATAGTTTCAACAGCCGAGAACCAGAATGTATCGGTATAAGTAAAGGCCAGCGCGCCAACAAGGCCTGCGCCCATAATAACGGTGGTCCGCGCATCGCCAAAGGTTTTTTCGCGCCCGGCAAGCAGCTTTTTGGCAATGGCTGTTATTGTCCAAAATAAAAACATAACCGATGCCCCGCTTGCAATAGCCGACCCCATATTGGTGAAGTAGGGCACTTTGGTGTTATCGCCAAATGACAGCAACGAGAAAACTTTGCCCAGCATGGCAAACAAAGGGTAACCCGGCTGGTGCGATACCTGCAGCCTGTAAGCGCAGGAAATAAATTCGCCGCAATCCCAAAAACTTACTGATGGCTCTAATGTTAAGATGTAGGTTGCTGAAGCGATAACAAAGCAAAGCCAGCCAAAAAGGTTATTAATTTTATTGTATTGCATCCTGTAACGGGTATATTTAAGCGTGGCAAATATCAGTATTTTTTGCAGCTTGTCGGTATAATAGCGTAGCAGCAACCATGATTTTAACACAAATTAACGGTTTAAGCCTTTCGCTGCCGCCTATCAAGGAAAGGGTTCCGATTTTTTTTAGGCCTTACGCAAAAGAGCGGGTTTGGGTGAGGCTGAATTTAACGTTTTATAATTTAAATAAATAACACTTATTTTGTTGCGTATGCAAAAAAACTATACTAAGCTGGCAGGTAAGGTTGCTTTACTGTTCTGCATCATGTTTTTATCTGTTATTAAAGTTATGGCGCAGTCGGTTTATTTACCGCAATCGTACCAGCTGTATCAAAAGTTTAATGCAGATGTTTACTCAAAAGGCAACAGCATGCATACTTCGCTGCGGCCTTTTTTAATAGATAGTACACTACAAGGCCGTTATGAACAGGTCATGAACCGCGGGGTCGACAGCAGCCGCAAAAACTGGTTCCTGCGTAAAATATTTAACGAACATTTAATAGATGTTAAGGCAAAAGATTACACTTTTTACGGCGACATCCTTTTAGAAAATACCTTTGGCCACGATTTTAACGACAAAACCACTAACCCTGTAAGCTTTAAACCAATAGGATTTGGGCCAAATTCGCGCATTGGGCTAAACACCAGAGGGTTTCAGTTTGGCGGTACCATCGGCACAAAGTTTTCATTTTACACCAGTGCTTACGAAAACCAAGCCGCTTTTCCTAACTACTATACAGCTTTTGTAAAAACAATAGATTTTGTGCCCGGTCAGGCTTATGACCGCTCACCAAATAAAAGCTACCGCGATTATTCGTACGCTACCGCGATATTGTCTTACACACCTTCAAAATATGTTAATATCACTTTAGGGCAGGATAAAACTTTTATTGGCGACGGTTACCGTTCGTTACTATTGTCAGATTATGGTGCAACTGCGCCATTGTTACGTGTAACTGCAAATATTGGCCGGGTGCAGTACATGGCTATGTGGACGTATATGCAGGATGCCAACCAGCCAAAGTTTGATACCTTTGGGAGTAACCGCCGCAAGTGGGGCCTTTTTCATTATGTAGACTGGAGCGTAACCAACAGCTTGTCGCTGGGCTTTTTTAACGCCTACATTGTACCCGAAGCTGATGACAACGGCAATCGCCGCGGTTTCGACATAAATTTTGTTAACCCAATATTGTTTGCAAGTAGCTTAGGCCCGTCGTCGCAGCCGGGTAATGCATTGGTTGGTTTTACCGGTAAGTATAAAATATTTGACAAGACCGCCATTTACGGCCAGGCAATTTTTGACAAGTTTAAAGCCGACAACTTTTTTCAAAGCAACAACACCGATAATACCAATGGCTTTCAACTGGGCATCCGCGGTGCGGATATTTTTGGGGTAAAGGATCTAAACTACTTGCTTGAGTATAATACGGTTAAACCTTACACCTATACCAATACCAGCGTTATAAGCGCATACACTTATTACGCACAATCAATAACTGACCCATTTGGTGCTAATTTCAGGGAGCTAAATGCCATCGTTAATTATACCGCCGGCAGGTTTGATTTTCAGGGGCAGTTGATGTACGCTAAATATGGCCTTGATGCAGCGGGCCAAAACAATGGTAAGGACCTTACCAAGCCATTTGTGCCAACCCTTAACAGCAATACGGTGGGCCAGGGCATAAGTACTAACCTTTACTATGCCGAGGGTACTGTATCATTTATGGTTAACCCTAAATATAATATGCGTTTGGAGCTTAACGGCATTTACCGCCGCGAATCAAATACTTTGGCTACTAAAAACGCTACTATAATTTCATTTGGATTAAGAAGCAGCTTCAGGAATTTATACCATGATTTTTAATTAGCCCCACCCAGGCCCTCGCGTCCCAATAGCTATCAGGACGCGAGGGCTTAAGATTTTTTCAGAACCTCTCCTTCGGAGAGGGCGGGGAGAGGCTTTTTCCCTATCTTTGATATTCAATAATTATTATGGCTACAGAAGTTAAGTGCCCAAGCTGCGGACATGGTTTCCCTATTGAGGAAGTTATGGCCGAAGAATACAAGCAGCAGTTAAGGCTGAAGATGCAGGATTATACCCGCCAAAAAGAAGAAGAATTTCAAAAAAAAGAAGCGGATTTCAATACCCGCGAAAAAAAGCAGCAGGAAGCCTTTGACCTGCGCCTTGTAAATGAAAAAAAAGCCCTGCAATTGACGCTGGAAGAAAATCTGCGCAAATCTATCGCGAGCGACTTTGAGAACGAAATGAAGGTGTTGCAGGAGTCGATAACCAGTACAGCCGAAAAACTAAAGGTATCGCGCCAGAAAGAACTGGAGTTTTTACAGCGCGAGCAATCCCTCCAACAAAAGGAAGAAGAAATGGAAATTGCCCTGCAGCGCAAATTGCAGGAGCAGCGTGCCGAAATAGGCGAACAGATCCGCAAGCAGGAGAATGATAAGCACAACATAAAAGATACTGAGTACCAGCTAAAAGTTAAAGAGCTTGAAAAACAGCTGGACGACCAAAAGAAACTTGCCGAAGAAATGAAACGCAAGGCCGAGCAAGGTTCCATGCAGTTACAGGGCGAAGTGCAGGAGTTGATATTAGAAGAACAGTTGCGCAGCTATTTCCCGTTTGATGTGATCAGCGAGGTGGGCAAGGGGGTGCGCGGTGCAGATTGTGTGCAAACCGTGCGCAACCAGTTTGGGCAAGAATGCGGCCGTATCATCTACGAAAGCAAACGCACCAACGCGTTCGGCGGAGACTGGATAGATAAGCTTAAAAAGGATATGCGCGCCCAGGGTGTTGACGTAGCCGTTATCGTAACCCAATGCTACCCCAAGGGCATGGATTGCTTTGGCGAAAAAGACGGCGTATGGGTCTGTAGCTTTGATGAGTTAAAGGCAGTATCATATATACTGCGCGATGGGGTAATCAAGCTGGCTAATATGGCTAAGGCTCAGGATAACAAAGGCGATAAAATGCACCTGTTGTATGATTACCTTACCAGCAGCGATTTTTCTGAGCAGTGGAAAGCCATTCGTGAGGGTTACATGAGTATGCGCCTGTCTATTGTTAAGGAACGTGATGCGATGGAAAGGATGTGGAAATCGCGCGAGAAACAACTGGATAAAGTTCTGTTAAATGCCGCCGGTATCAAAGGTTCAATAGAAGGGATAGCGGGTAACGATGTGATACAGCTAAGCCTTGATGACGATGATGAACCTTTACTGCTTGATTAGCTTACTGTTAACCATTACCCTCAAAAATAATAACGGTTAATACCAACCTTTATATGTAAATTTAGTTTTTACAGCTACTCAATTACACTTCCCGGTACTTTTTATCACACTACTACTTAGTATTTGTTAATGATTAAAATATTACTGGCCGAAGGTCATAATGTTGTGCGTAACGGCATTAAATCCCTTTTGGACAATGAGCAAGCCATTGAAGTTATTGCCGAGGTAAATAACGGCGAAGCTGTGTTAGAATTGTTAAAAGAAGGCTGTGTAGTTGATATAATTATATCTGCCATCAATATGGCCGAAATGGGCGGCGTTGAGCTTACCAGGCAAATTAAACTGTTATATCCGGCTATTAAAGTGGTAATACTATCGCGCATAAGCGATGAGCGCGTTATTATGGATGCTTTTAAAGCCGGTGCCAGCGGGTATATGTTAAAAAGTATTGATGCTGACGAGTTTATATTTGGCCTTAACCATATTTATAAGCATACCGAGCGCTACGTATGTAACGAGGTAGCATTAGCCCTTTTAGATAAGCTTATTAAAACCCACATCAATAACTCTAAGGTTGATGTTGACAATACCGATATATCGCACCGGGAGATAGAAGTTTTAGCGCTGATAGCGCAGGGGTTTACCAACCAGGAGATCGCAGATAAGCTATTCACCAGCAAACGCACCATCGAAAGTCACCGCCAAAGCCTTATAGAGAAAACCGGTACAAAAAACACTGCCGCTTTAGTGAGATATGCCGTTCTAAATAGAATTATCGGATAATTTTTTTACTTAAATTTAAATGAAAGCCAATATATTTCATTTTAGGATAATAAATACGTATTTACACTTATATTATCCGTATTAATACTGTAGTGTCGGCTTATTCTTTCACGCAAATTTGTAATTCCAATTAGTATAGCTATTTGAATAACTTATAAATGAGCAAACGCATTCTTATTATTGATAACGACCCCGGCGTACTTAATGTAATGCGGGAGATCCTGGAGTATAGCGGGTTCGAGGTGGTTGCATTACCATCAACCCCCAATATCTTCAATGATATTATAGCGTTCAACCCCCATTTGTTATTGATAGATTATTTGCTGAACGAAATTAACGGCGGCGAACTTTGCCACCAGGTAAAAGAAAATCCCGCTACCTGTTACCTGCCCGTAATTATTGTATCGGCCTACCCAAAAGTGATCGATTCTTTAGGATATTACGGCTGCGATACTTTCATTGCCAAACCTTTTGATATGAACGATTTGCTGGATAAGGTAGACCGATATTCCTTAAATATTAATTAATGAAATACGTATAAATACTATGCTTAAATAGGTATTTATACTATACGGGTTATTTTTTTGAAACCTAAAATTTGCTTGGTACAACTTAGCGAAGGGATAATGAATGCTTAGCAACTCCGGAATTAACAAAGTATTACTGTTTGGCGAAATAACCGGCGACCCTTTTTTAAACAAGACAGATAAAAACCAAAACTACCTTTGTGTAACCATAGTAACTAAAGAGGCTATCAAAAAAGGGGGGGACTTGGCCGAACACCAGGAATTTCATAAAATAAAGATCGCTGAAAAACTGGTAAACCAGGAAGACTTGCAGTTGCAAGAAGGCCAAACGATATACGTGGAAGGAAGGATTCACACCACAGCTGTATTTGACGAGCGAAATATTAAGCGTTATAACCTGGAAGTATTTGCAAGCAAGATAGAGGTTATAAGATTTGTAACCGCACCTGCAATAGCTTAACATCGCCAGGGGACTGTCTAACCATTGCCTTTTGCTACCTTACACCAAAAGCATTACTTTTGCCATTCAAATTTGTGTAAACATCCGCAATACTTATGGCCGATATATCAGCATTATCGCAACTGGCATTACAACTGCTACAGCAATTGATCTCGATACAATCTTTCAGCAAAGAAGAAGACCGCACCGCCGATCTGATAGACCAAACCTTACAAACACACGGCGTTAAAACGCACCGCAAGCTTAATAACATCTGGGCATGGAACAAGCACTTTGATGCCGCCAAGCCAACCATCCTGCTCAACTCACACCACGATACCGTTAAACCTAACAGTGGCTACACCCGCGACCCTTACGACGCTAAGATCGAAGACGGCAAACTGTTTGGGCTGGGCAGTAACGATGCCGGCGGTTGCCTGGTATCGCTGATAGCGGTGTTCCTTTATTACCACGAGCAGAAAAACCTTAAATACAACTTTTGTTTAGCCACCACCGCCGAAGAAGAGATCTCGGGTGTAAACGGGTTGGAACTGATTATTCCCGACCTTGGCGAACTGAGTTTCGGCATAGTAGGCGAACCCACCTTGATGGACCTTGCCATTGCCGAACGCGGCCTGATGGTATTGGATTGCACGGCTTATGGTAAAGCAGGCCACGCCGCCCGCGAGGAGGGTGACAACGCCATATACAAAGCTCTTGCCGATATAGAGTGGTTCCGCAACTTTAAATTCCCAAAGGAATCTGAAGTATTTGGGCCGATAAAAATGTCGGTAACCATTATCAACGCCGGTTCGCAGCATAACGTGGTGCCCGCCACTTGCACTTTTACGGTAGATGTTAGGGTGACCGATGCTTACCGCAATGAGGAAGTGTTGGAGATCATCCGGCAACACGTAACCTGTGAAGTAAAACCCCGCAGCATCCGCCTAAAGCCATCATCGATAGATAAAAATCATCCGTTCGTTCAGTCGGGAATCTCCTTTGGCCGCAAAACCTACGGTTCGCCCACCACGTCAGATCAATCCCTGCTGGATATCTCATCTATCAAAATTGGCCCTGGTGATTCTGCTCGTTCGCACATGGCCGATGAGTTTATTTACGTAGAAGAAATAGGCGAGGGGATAGATCTGTATATCGAAATGCTGAACAGGATTCTTTAAAAAGCCGTCATTGCGAGGTACGAAGCAATCTCTTTAGGAAAATTATATACTCTGTCATTTCGAAGGAGGTACGATGAGAAATCTTATTGGAGGAGATTAGTTCTTCGTTAGGAATGGCAGTGTGCTTTATGAATCGTTGGTGGATGTCACTTTCTTTTCTCTCAAAAGAAAGTAACCAAAGAAAAGTCGCGACTTGGTAACACCCTATTTAAGTTAGTGCTTTATCAGTACTCGTGCTACCCGTGTGTTACGCTATGTCGCAGTTTTAGCACATTGTCAGGTTTGTCGGTCTCGTTTTTTTTGCTAATTCGTTAATTCATTTAATTCAAGTTCAGACAAAATCCTATAAATCGAATTAATCTGTGTAATCCCGGTTTAAGACAAAACGCATTTAATTCTATATTTGTGCCATGAGTAAACTTTGGCAGAAGACCACAAACGTTGATAAGCTGGTAGAAAATTTTACTGTTGGCCGCGACCGCGAGTTGGACAGGCAAATGGCTGCTTTTGATGTGCTTGGGTCGCTTGCCCATACCAAAATGCTCGAATCTATAGGCCTGATGGATGCCGCCGACCTTATACTGGTGCAGCAGGAACTGAAAGCCATTTATACGGAGATAGAGAACAATAATTTCGAGATAGAACCCGACGTAGAAGACGTGCACTCGCAGGTAGAGATGTTGCTTACCCGCCGTATAGGGGAGGCTGGCAAAAAGATCCATAGCGGCCGTTCCCGTAACGACCAGGTGCTGGTAGATCTGAAACTATTCTTCCGCCACCAGCTGCAACAGGTAGTTGCCGAAACCGATACTCTTTTTCGCCAGTTGATCCAGTTAAGCGATCAACATAAAGAGGTGCTTTTACCGGGTTATACGCACCTGCAGGTAGCTATGCCATCGTCCTTCGGGTTGTGGTTTGGCGCTTACGCGGAGGGATTGGTTGACGACCTGGAAATGGTTTTAGCCGCATGGAAGATCACTAATAAAAATCCATTAGGCTCTGCTGCCGGCTATGGTTCGTCGTTCCCGCTCAACAGGACGATGACCACCAACCTGCTTGGTTTCGAAAGCCTGAACCACAACGTGGTGTACGCGCAAATGGGCCGTGGTAAAACCGAGCGCGTTATAGCGCAGGCTTTATCATCTATATCCGCAACCTTAGCCAAAATGGCAATGGACCAATGTTTATACCTGAGCCAGAACTTCGCGTTTGTGAGCTACCCGGAAAATCTGACCACGGGCAGCAGCATTATGCCGCATAAAAAAAACCCGGATGTTTGGGAGATAATGCGCGGCAAATGTAACCGCCTGCAAGCGCTGCCAAACGATATTGCCCTGATGACTACTAACCTGCCATCGGGTTACCACCGCGAACTGCAACTGCTGAAAGAATTGCTGTTCCCGGCTTTTACCGATTTGATAGACTGCCTGCAAATGGCAACCTTTATGCTGCAGAACATCAGCGTAAATAAAAATATACTCGACGACCCTAAATACACCTACCTGTTTAGCGTGGAAGAGGTAAATAAGTCTGTGCTGAATGGCACACCGTTTCGCGATGCATACAAGCAAATAGGGCTGGATATCGAGGCGGGCAACTTTAACCCCGATAAAACTGTTAACCACACCCACGAAGGCAGCATAGGCAACCTGCAAAACAAAGAGATAACCGAAGCCATGGACAAAGTGATAAGTAGTTTCGACTTTAAAAAGGTTGAGGACGCGATTAGTTGGTTGGTTAAGTAAGTTTTGAGTTGAAAGTATAAAGTCGAAACTATTTCATCTTGACGAATAAAAAATCAGCGTCATTATAACAAAATTAGTGTAATCATCAATAATCATGAGCGGCCAAAACCGAAGCGACATCTATCCCGGACTTGAAGTAGACATCATCCTAAAAAAAGACCAGCGAAGCGGCAAGCTAACCCGCGGCGTGGTGAAGGATCTGTTAACCAGCTCCACTTACCATTCGCGTGGCATAAAAGTGCGCCTGGAAGACGGGCAGGTAGGCCGTGTGGCAGAGATTGTTGAGGAAGATTGATGCTTCGCAGCCTATAGATCATAATTAACGGTAAATAGCCGGAACGCAGCTACCATGATCTTCTAACTACAAACCATTAACTAAATACCATCAACGAAGTGCAACACGTAACCGAACCGAAAAAGAATTTACTGCTGCGCCTGGATGCGCATTACAGGCTGTATTTATCGCTCCTGATAGGAGCCGTGGTGTTTTATCTTGCCAGGCACAATCCATCCGTACCGGCCGTTACGCTAATAACGTGGATTGCGGTTGCATCAAGCATTATCATATTGGATTGGGTAACCATTTTATGGGCACATCCGAAGGATATCCGTAAAGTTGCCAGCCTGGAAGATAGCAGCCGGGTAATGATATTTGTATTTGTAATGGCCGCTTCGCTGGTAAGTTTGGTGGCGATGTTGTTGCTGCTAAAATCGGCCAAAGGTGCTTCAGACGATACCGTTGCCGGTTATATTTTACTGGCAATGACGGCCGTGGTTATTTCGTGGTGGTTAGTGCATACCGTATTTACCATGCGCTACGCGCATCTGTATTACACCACCGATAAAGGTAAAAAAACACCGCTCGGCGGGCTGGAGTTTCCCGGCGATGATAAAGAACCGGACTACCTCGACTTTGTATATTTTTCCTTTGTAGTGGGGATGACATTCCAGGTATCAGATGTGGAGATCTCATCCAAGCATATCCGCCGCCTTGCCTGGGCGCATGGGCTTATCGCGTTCGCATTTAACACAGCCATAGTAGCGTTAAGCATCAATGTGATCTCAGGATTGGTGTCGAAATAGGAGCCTCTCCCCAGCCCTCTCCGAAGGAGAGGGGGTTATCAATTAGTTTAAATTCTCGCCTTCCGGCGGAGATTATTCACAAGTTTTTTTGTTGGGTGTTCATGAGGGCTACGCCGTTTAAGGGGCTATTCTTCTTCTATTTTTGAGTGTTTCTTGGTGTCGTTCATGGTAGTGTAAACCACCAGCGAAACCACTATACAACCCGTAACGTACCAAAAAAACCAATTCTCGTGGCCTGCTTCCTTAAACTTTAGCGCGATATACTCGGCAGAGCCGCCGAATATGGAAACCGCGATAGCATAAGGGAAACCCACACCCAAAGCACGGATATGCGCCGGGAAAAGTTCTGCCTTTACCACGGCGTTTATTGCCGTATAATTACTCACCACAAGCAAAGCAAACATGATGAGCCCGAATGCGACCCAAAAGTTATGCGTCGCGCTTAAATAGGTTAGCAGCGGGATGGTGGTTAATGTGCCTAAAACGCCAAATGCGGTTAGCATCGGCTTGCGGCCTATCTTGTCAGACACAAAACCATAAAGCGGCTGTATCAGCATAAAAACAAAAAGGGTGAGGCTGGATATCAGGGTCGCTTCGTTTTTGCTGAAGCCGTTGGTGTTCACCAGAAATTTTTGCATATAGGTAGTAAATGTATAAAAGGCAACCGTGCCGCCCATGGTAAGGCCAATAACCGTTAGGATAGCTTTCGGGTGCTCGGCCAGTGCACGTAAAGATCCGCGCGCGTGTTTGCTTGGATTTTCTTGGTTTTTATTCAGCGTTGCCGATTCCTGCAAGCTACGCCGCAAATACATCACAATAATGGCAAGCGCCGCCCCAATGCCAAACGGGATGCGCCACCCCCAGGAATGCAGCTGTTCTTCGGTCAGGAAGGCGCGTTGTAGCAATATCAGCACCCCAAGGGCAATCAGTTGGCCCATAATAAGGGTAACGTATTGGAAACTTGAATAAAAACCACGGTCCTTTTTAGTAGCCATTTCGCTGAGGTAGGTGGCACTTGTACCATACTCGCCCCCAACGCTAAGCCCCTGGATAATACGGGCCAGCACAAGTAAAATAGGCGCGGCAATACCGATAGATTTATAGCTTGGCGTAATGGCGATGATCAACGAGCCGGCACTCATCAGCAACACCGAAAAAGTAAGTGCTTTTTTACGCCCGCGTTTATCTGCATAAGTACCCATTAGCCAACCGCCGATAGGGCGCATTAAAAAACCAATGGCAAAAATGCCGGCAGTATTTAATAGCTGTGCGGTGAGGTCACCCTTGGGGAAAAACGACCCGGCAAAGTAAAGCGAGAATGCCGAATAAACATACCAATCATACCATTCAACCAGGTTCCCTAACGAGCCACCAACAATTGACCATACACGGCTTTGGGTTGTTTGTGGTTCGGGCATAGTATTGGTGTTCATATTAGGTTGGTTTATGCCGCAAGATAATCAAATTATTTACCGCGGATAATAAAGCGTGGAGCGGATATTGGCCTCTTTTTAAATTAGTTTACAACCAAAAATAAAACGAAATTTGATAAGCGATTTAAACCCATCAAATTATATTCATATGAGCATAGCGGAAAAGATCCGGGAATATCTTAACAGCCAGCCCGAACCAAAACGTAGGGATATGGAGGCGATACATACGCGCATACTGCAAGCATTGCCGGGATGTAAACTATGGTTTTTGGACGGTAAGGACAGCGAAAATAAAACGGTTAGCAACCCCAACATAGGATACGGGTTTTACACTATGAAGTACGCTAATGGAACCTCCCGCGAGTTCTACCAGATTGGCATGAGTGCCAACACAACCGGCATTTCCATCTATATTTTGGGTATAGAGGATAAAGCATACTTAGCCCAAAAGTATGGTAATACACTTGGCAAGGCAAGCGTAAGCGGGTACTGCATAAAATTTAAAGCGTTAAAAGATATAAATGTTGATGTGCTTGAAGATGCTATACGCTATGGAGTTGAGGTAACAACCGAAAAATAATTTAATATCTTTATATTCATGTCCTCGATTTCTTAACTATCTTAACCCATGCTTTTTACCGAAGATTTTCTCCATTACATCTGGAAGTTTCGCCTGTTCGACAGGATGGACTTGCGGACTACCGAGGGTGAAGAACTGGAGATCTATTCGGTAGGGATGCATAACTCAAATGCGGGGCCCGACTTTCAGAACGCGCGCATCCGCATAGGCGAAACAACCTGGGCAGGAAACGCGGAATTGCACATCTCCTCGTCAGAATGGAAACGCCATGGCCATACTACAGATGGCGCTTACGATAATGTTATCATCCACGTAGTTTACCGCGATGACGAGCCACTGTTTCGTACCGATGGCCGCCGCGTACCTACGCTGGAACTGAACGGCCGCATTTCGCCCGAGCTTTATAATCGCTACCATAACCTCGTATTCGGCAACCAAACCATTATCCCCTGCGAGGGTACCATAGCCACCGTAGATGGCCTTACTATGCAAAACTGGCTGACCCGAATTTTAGTGGAGCGGTTGGAAAAGCGATCGGAAGCTGTTGTTGCCGCGCTACAGATCAACAAGGGCGATTGGGAAGAAACCTTTTATCAGTTTTTGGCTGCCAACTTTGGCTTTAAAACCAACGCCCTGCCGTTCGAGCTAATGGCGAAATCCTTACCGCAAAGCATCCTGGCAAAAAACAAAAATAATGCGATGCAAATAGAGGCGCTGATCTTCGGGCAGGCGGGTTTTTTGAAAGATGACCTGCAGGGCGATTATCCGCGTATGCTCAAAAAAGAATACGATTACCTCGCTAAAAAATACACTTTGCAACCCATCGAAAACCACCTGTGGAAATTTCTGCGGATGCGGCCGCAAAATTTTCCTACCATTCGGCTGGCGCAATTCGCGGCATTGGTGGTGCAATCAAATCACTTGTTCTCGAAAACATTGGAGATCCGCGAGGTGAAAGACCTGCGCGAGCTGTTCAATAATACCCACATAAACCAGTACTGGGAAACCCACTACAGGTTCGATAAAGAGAGCAAACCCGCAGGCAAAACTTTGGGGGCGGGGTCTGTAGATACCATTCTGTTAAATACCGTGGTGCTCTTCCTGTTCAGTTATGGCAGGCATATGAAATTGCAGCACTTTGTAAGCCGGGCATTAAAATTGCTGGAGAGTATCCCGGCGGAGCAAAATAATATTACCGCAGATTTTGCTAACTTAGGTGTGAATATTAAAACAGCGTTTGAATCGCAGGCCCTGCTGGAACTTAAAAATACCTATTGCGATTATAAGAAATGCCTGCAATGCGGCGTTGGTATTAAAATATTAAAACCCAACTGATATGTTACAACGGATCATCACCTTTTTTGAGCGCTACTCCTTTGGGGTATGCACCTACCTGGGCGAGCGTTTTAATATTTCTATCGCCAAGATCAGGTTGTTCTTCATCTACTCATCATTTCTGGCGGTGGGTTTCCCGCTCATTTTCTACTTTTTTGCCGGCATCGTTTTAGATATCCGCAACTTTGTAAAGCGCAAACGCACAAGGGCTTTAGATATGTAATTCTTTTTGTCATCCTGAGCGATGATCTATTCTCCACCCGCGCAAGTTTAGCTTATCGTATGATACTTATGTGTAAACACATTTCAAGTTTTTTAAAATAACTCCGCTAGCTTATCAATAAACTGTGGTCGGTGAATCTTCATCCCCAATTTTTTATTTAACTTTTCAATTATATAATCGCATAACCTTGGCGAAAACTGCTCATCGTGCTGGTGCATAAAAAACCATACGGATTGCAAGCCTTGTTTTTCCCAATCGGCAATGCGTTCAACCCATTCATCGCAGCGGGCGTAATCGGTAGGGTGCAGGCCGTTGCCTACAAAGCGGATAAAGGCATGCGGGGTAGGCAGCGTCATGTGTACGCAATCGCGGCGGCCGGTAGCGTCTGTTATTATCGACCCGATATTCAGCCGCTTAAACAGGCTAAAAACAGCCTCGCGGTTCTCGGGCACGGCAAACCAATCCTTATGGCGGATCTCTACATAAACGGGCACATCTGTTGGCAAGTGCTCCAGGTAGGCGGTAAGTTCGGGCAGGCTTTTGGGTGTAAAATTATCGCTTAGCTGCAAAAATAATGGCCCCAGTTTATCACCGAAGGCCATAATGCCTTCATAATAGGTGGTGGTGATCTCGTCCGCGTTTTTTAACCTGCGGATATGGCTGATGCTCTGCGAAAATTTAGGGCAAAATTTAAAGTTGAGGTTGCTGTCGGCTTTTTGTTTCCACTTGGCAATGGTTTCTGCACTGTAAACCTGGTAAAAGGTGGCGTTAAGCTCGATGCAATCGAAATGCTTTACATATTCATCCAAAAAATTGGCATCCTTGGTTTTTGGCGGATAGATCTGGCCTACCCATTCCTTGCGGCCCCACTTGGCGCAGCCTACGTGCACTTGTAGCAGCTGGCTTTTATCTGCAGCCGCAAGCGTTTCGCGGGTAAAGGCAGGGTCGGGTGGCAGGGTAAAGTCTATTAGCGGTAATTCTTGTTCAGTAACGCGGCCAAATTCCATATTAATAATTTAGGGTAGCAAGATAAGCTATTAATACAATCAGCATAAAAATTGGTTTAACAAAAAAAGGCGGCGATCTAAACAGATCGCCGCCTTTTTATCAAATTGGAAGTTTACTTCCCGATAGCTATCGGGCCTCCAACTACAAAAACATCCCGCCTGATGCTTCGATGCGTTGCGCGTTTATCCAGCGGGCATCTTCGGTACAAAGGAAAGCGATAACACCGCCAATATCATCCGGCTGGCCCGGCCTGCCTAAGGCGGTTACCGATGAAATAAATTCATGCATCTGCGGGTGACTGTCGAACGCGCGTTTGGTAAAGTCGGTTTCTACAATGCCCGGCGCCACCAGGTTAGCCGCAATACCGCGACTGCCCAATTCTTTCGCCAGATACTTGGTGAATACCTCTATAGCGCCCTTCATTGATGCGTATGCCGCGTAACCCGGCGTGGCGAAACGTGTAAGCCCGGTAGAGATATTGATAATGCGGCCACCATCGGCAATAGTAGTCAACAAGGTTTGCGTTAAAAAGTAAACGCCTTTAAAGTGAACGTTAAACAAGTTATCAAAATCCTCTTCGGTAGTTTGCGCAAAGGGTGATGCAGCATCTATACCGGCGTTGTTTACCAAAAAATCAAAGCTTTCCCTGCCCCATTTTTCTTTTAAAACAGCAGTTAGCTGCTCTTTAAAATCGGTAAAGCTGCTTACTTTTGATGTGTCGAGCTGTAAAGCCGCGGCGGTTTGTCCCGCTAGCTCAATTTGATTCACCACTTCATCGGCCTCCTCTTTTTTACTGCGATAGGTTACAATTACGTCGATACCTTTGCCGGCCAGTTTTAGCGCGGCGTTTTTACCAAGGCCCCTGCTTCCGCCTGTTATTAATGCTATTTTATTTGTGCTCATTTTGTTATGTGTTTTAATACACTACAAAGGTGCGGGCAAAACGTTGCTAAAAAATGGTGACAGGTTCAGATAAAATGGTGACAGGTACAGTATTTTGATGAGTACTGGAGATTTAACCACGAAGAGAGAACCACATAGTTATCTCAATTCTACTCTGTGAAAACTCCGTTAACTATATGGTGAACAGTTCTCTGTTGGGGCGTTCGTACTAAAATTAACGTCATTCCGCTCATTCGCCGCGGATGGCTATTACTTTGTCTTGATACAAAGTAATCAAAAATCAAGACAAAAAAATCCTTCCCCGCATAGGCCTTTGCCCATCGGCCCCGGTTTTTTGTCGGCCCCCCGCTCTTCGACACCAAACATAAGTAGCAAAGGCATTTAATGAATTGTCATCCGAGCCTGATGAACAGAACGATAACCAAAACTGCGACATAGCGTAACACACGGGTAGCACTACAACTGATAAAGCACTAACTTAAACAGGGTGTTACCAAGTCGCGACTTTTCTTTGGTTCGTTTCTTTTGGGAGAAAAGAAATGAACATCCATAGCCCCTAAACTTCGAAACTGCCATTCCTAACGAAGAACTAATTAACGACTTGAACTATAGATTGCTGCCGTTCTTAACCACCTCGTCAAACACTTTTTCCTTATATTCCTTTGGCGTAATGCCTTCAAATCGTTTAAAAAATTTGGTAAAGTTGGATGCATCAAACGTAAGCTTAAAGGCTATTTGTTTGATGGGGATATTTTGCTGCAACATACCTTTAGCAAGCAGCATAATCTTTTCCTCGAAATAAAAGCATGGCGATTTGCCCGTGGTTTGCTTGATGGTATTGGTTAAGTGGGTGGGGTGGATGTGCAGTATCCCCGCAATATCCCGGATCTCGAACATCTCGGTAACCCGCTCCTGCATCACATCGTCGAGGTGCTTGTCAACTTCTTTTATAAAGTCGGCAAAGATCTCGTGACGGCGGGTAAATATTTTCTTGGGGATGGGGGCGGGCATTATTTAGTTAGCAGTTTAGTTTGCGGTTGGCAGATAACCAAAGTTATTAATATGCGTGTTATTCGCGTTACGCAAACAAATCCTTCCTAAATTTTGGTGCAAGCCTTTTCTTAGATGCCTGCTCATATGCATAGGCCAGCTTTATCAATTCGCCCTCGGCCCACGCCGTGCCCACGAACGACAAGCCGATGGGCAGGTCATGCCAGGCACCCATGGGTACCGTAATATGCGGGTAACCTGCCATAGCAGCCGGGCCCGAAAAAGAGAAGCCGTTATCATAATCTCCATTGATAAGGTCGATGCACACGGCGAAACCGTTGGTAGGGGCGATCAAGGCGTCCAGTTTGTTTTCTTTTAGTAAACCGTCAATTGCCTGCCTGCTGATGGTAGTGGTTTTGGCAACGGCATCCAGGTATTCCGGGCTGTTAAGGTCGCCTTTGGTCTGCGCCAATTCGGCTGTTTCCTGTTTAAAGAACGGCATGGCTTTATCTTCGTTTTGCTTGTTGTAGGCAATAACATCTGCAAGGGATTTCATTTTGGAATTTGCCTTGCTTAGGTAGCGGTTAAGGCCATCCTTAAACTCGTAAAGCAATACCGTAAACTCCGCGCCTTCTATAGGTTTTAAACGGCTATCCAGGTCAACCTCCACAACTTCGGCACCTTGTTTTTTTAGGGTTTCTATAGCGGCTTTGAGTAACTTATCTGTAGCAGGCTGCAGTTTTTCAACCTTAACCAACCCAAGACGTTTGCCTTTTAATCCGTTTACGTCGAGGTATTTGCTATAATCTTTTTCTTGTTTGCTTTTCAGGGTGGCATCGTCTGCAGCATCGGTGCCCGCAATAACGCCAAGCATCAGGGCCGCGTCTTTAACCGTACGTGCCATTGGGCCGGCGGTGTCCTGCGTTTTAGAGATGGGGATAATGCCGCTTCGGTTCCACAAGCCAACCGTTGGCTTAATGCCCACCAGGCCATTTACCGATGATGGAGACACGATAGAGCCATCCGTTTCGGTACCTATCGCGATAGCGCAAAGGTTAGCCGCCGTTGCAGAGCCCGACCCTGCGCTTGAGCCACTTGGGTTCCTGTCCAGCACATATGGGTTTTTGGTTTGCAAGCCCCTGCTGCTCCAGCCGCTGGTAGATCGCGTAGAACGGAAATTTGCCCATTCGCTCAGGTTGGTTTTGCCCAAAATCACTGCGCCTGCTTCGCGCAGTTTGTGTACGATGAAGGCGTCCTGTTTAGCAAAGTTATCTGCCAAAGCTAATGAGCCTGCCGTGGTATGCATGTTATCGCCGGTATCAATATTGTCTTTGATGAGCACGGGTATGCCATGTAAAGGGCCGCGTAATTTTTTGGCCTTGCGCTCTTTGTCCATGTTGTCGGCCATATCCAGGGCGCTTTTATTCAGTTCGATAACGGCATTTATTTTCGGGCCGTTCTTGTCAATCGCGTCTATCCTTTTTAAATACAGTTCGGTGATGGAGCGGGAGGTGTGCTTGCCATCGGCCATCAGTTTTTGCAACTGGTCGATAGTGGCTTGGTTCAACTCAAAATCATCTGTGAATGCATCATCAGCTTCATTGTTTTTAACTGCTGCTGATGGTTTGCATGATGCTGCAACCAGGGTAGAAATTGTTAGCCCGGCTAATGAACCTGTTTTTAAAAAGTTACGTCGTTGCATGGTGGAGATGTATGAATGAAATCCATCCCAATTTAGTAAAAATAGCGGTTAATCGGCAAAGAATAGCGGTTTACCGGCAGGCGGGATGCGCAGGTCGGCATTATAGTTGGGGACAAGACGTTGCAATACTTCGGCAGGCATTTTGCCAACATCCATAAAAGTCCAGCTTTTACCTTTATCGTCGCTTAAGGCAAGCAAATACGTGCTGGTAAGATAGTGGCCATTAAATAACTGAAGCACAATTGTTTCGGGTACAAGGCAATGCAGCTGGGTGCCGGCTTTTATGATAGGGCCGGGCGCGCCTACAGATCCTGAAAACGTCATCACCCCTTGTTTTTTAAGGGCGGCAATGCGTTCATCCATTAACTTTTGCAAACTATCCCTGCCACCCGAGTATGCGATAAGCTGCGGGTAGGTAAGGTCAATAACCGTTTTATAATCGCCGTTAAAACTGGCTTTTGCAAAGCGGTTGGCTTGTCGTTTTACGGCGACGGTATCCTGCGCAAATGCCCATACTGGGATCAGAAACAAAAAAACAATATATCGCTTAAAACAGGGCATTGAATAAATGGGCGCGTAAGTTAATATGATTGAGAACGTATTTGCCAATCAATAATTGCTGTTACAGTTTTACCGGCACCTCTGGCTTAGGAATAATAAGGTTACTGTTGAAATTGGGAAACAGCGTTTTTACTGAGCCCATGGTACCCTGGTTCATATCTAAAAAGCTCCACGTTTTACCGCCATCGCTGCTAACGCAAAGCAGGTTACTCTTAGTAGCAAAACGCCCCTGCGATGTTTTCATCACTAAAGACTCGGGCACAAGGCAATGGATCTCGGTACCCGCTTTGTAGAATTTACCCGGTGTGCCAATACTTACTTTTTCAAAGGCGAAGCCCTGGCTTTTCATCTGGTTAATGCCCGCTGTCATCATCTGCAGCATTTTTGCTTTACCGCCACCCATAGCTACCGCTTTTGGATAGGTATGGTCTAAAACGGTTTTGAAATCGCTTTTTAGCAATGCGTTGGCAACAACTGTAGCCTGTTGTTTTACAACAGCCGGGTTTTGCGCAAAAACAGAAACAGGTAATACAAGCAGTACTATTAATTTAAGGGATAGCTCCATTTTTTCGTTTTGTATTTATTTGTTTTGGTACTTAAGAGGGATACGCCGCTCTTTTTAGTCGTTTTTTTGATCAGGACCTTATTGGCCAATTGATTTGTACCGTCAATTTTGTCGGTATGTTTAATGCCCAATATCTCACTAATTAAATTAAAAACCGAAACATTTTCAAAAGGGCTTACAACCAAATGCTTTTTAAAGGCCGGCCCCCAGGCAATAAAGCTGGCACGCATATCTGCCACAACGGTGGGGTCGTAGCCGTGCCATCCGGGGTTGAGGGCTTTTTTGCTGTTCCAAAGGTTAAACACTTTTGGGGCGCGTGGTATCAGCAATATGTCGCCAATGTGGTTGTGCCAATCGTCGGCAGTGCCGTAATGCATGTGGGCGGGTACGTTGGTTTTAAGATAGACGTCGTAATTCTTTGCTTCTTTTTTAAGTTCGTCATAAGTGCTTTGGATGTCTGCTTTATTCTTTTTAGCGTAAAGCTCTACCAAAATGCCATCGCCTGAGATTGCAAATTTTGAGGTGTCTATAGCGGCGGGGATGCCGATAGGGTTAAGGTTGTCTACCCGCGTCATGCCATGGTCTGATACAAATACGAAGTTTACATTTTTTAACCCCGTAGTTTTTACCGCCTTTTGCAATTCGTTAACCGTAGAGTCTACAAAGTGTACTTCCTGCTCTGCCTCGGGCGAAACAGGGCCGTTTAAATGTGCGGCATGGTCTACTTGGGGCAGGTAAAAAGTGATGAGGTGCGGGCGTTCTGCAGGTGGAAGCCTCAACCAGTCTACAACGGCGGTAATGCGGTTATGTATGTCAATCTTTTCGTTGTAGATATAGTAATAGGTAGGGCGCACACCCTGTATAGCCGCTTCCGACGCTATCCAGTAAAAGCTGGCCGAAAGCATTTTTTGCTGCTCGGCACGTACCCAAAGCGGTGCGCCGCCATACCAGCTGCTATCGGCAACCTTGGCTTTATTGCTCATGGCGTATTTTTCCCTGCGGGCAAGGTCATAATAGGTATTGTTAACCAAACCCGAGTGCGAGGGATACAGGCCGCTGATGATGGCATAATGGTTGGGAAATGTAACCGATGGATAAGAGGGCATCATGTAAGGTGTGCTTATGCCTTCGCTTGCCAAACGTTGCAAGTTTTGCGCTTTGTAGCGCTTGGCAAAATCATACCGGAAACCATCGGCAGAAATTAATATTACGTAAGGCTTATTTTGCTGCGCTACACTGTTTTTACGGTTGGGAATGATGTGTTGGGTGGTATCCTGGCTAAAGCCGCCATAGCAGATGGAAAGTAGCGCTATCAGTATAAAGCTGTATTTTTTCATGCTTATATTTAACGGGTAAAAATAACTTTTTAAGGTTAAGATAATTGTATGATAACGTTAATGTTGCAGTAGTAATGCTTCGGTAAAATTACTGTGCCATAACAACTGTGTATGTTAAAAAACCTACATTTATATATGGCGCAAAGCAGGGCATATATAACATTCGTAATTACAATGGCGCTGCTGGCTTGCAATACCCCCAAACGCAAGATCTACATCAGCGAGTGTGATTTGAATGTTCAGTTTAAAAAGGTAAGTTTTGCCCACCTGGTAGATAGCGTTAAGTATTACGATAAGCAAAACGTTGAGGTAACCGGCAAGTACATTGAAGGGAAAAATATATCGGCCCTGGTGAACGACAGCACCTTTACTGATCACGGCAACAGCCACTCGCTTTGGGTAAACTTTACGCAGGATTGCCCGCTGTACCTTGTGGGTAAGCACATTGGCTTATTTGAAACCGAGGATGGCGAATACAACAAACTGAATAACCGCAAAATGACTATCCGCGGCCGCGTAGAGATTGCGAAGAAAGGGCATAAAAACACTTACCGTGCAACCCTAAACCAAGTTAGTTACCTGGAGCTTGATTAGTGCGTAACGGTAGTTTACTGCTTTCTAAAAAAGTATTATCGCCTGTACGATGCAGGTGTTTTATAAATTAGATAGCCCAAATAAACAAACAGGGATGCTAAACTTCCAGCTTAAGCCCGTCATAAGCTAATTGGATGCCGGCGGGGAGTTCCTTGGATACATCGGCATGCTTACCTAAACGGTGGCTGATGTGGGTAAGGTAGGTTTGTTCGGCATTAATATCTCGGGCAAAGGCAATGGCCTCATCCAGGGTAAAGTGCGAGATATGCTTTTCTTTTTGCAGGGCGTTTATTACCAATGTTTTCGACCCGCGGATCTTGTCTTTCTCTACATCGGATAGCGTTTTGGCATCGGTGATATAGGTGAAATCTTTTATCCTGTAACCTTTAACCGGCAGCTTATAGTGCATCACCTCGATTGGGGTAAAGCGCACATCGCCAATATTAAAAGGCTCTAAATTAATAGTGTGGAGGTTAACCTGCGGGATGCCGGGATAGCCCTTACTGTCAAAAATATAAGGGAACTCGCGGCGCAGGGCCAGCTGTACGCGGTCATCGGCATACACGTCCATAGGCACCTGCTGCTTGTAGTTAAACGCGCGGATATCATCCATACCGGCAACATGGTCCTTATGCTCGTGGGTAAAAACAATGGCATCCAGGTGCATCACTTTTTCGCGCAGCATCTGATACCTAAAATCGGGCCCCGAATCTATGGCGATAACTTTCCCATCGCCCTCTATTAAAATAGAGGTACGCAACCGCTTATCGTGCTTATCGGTTGATAAGCAAACGGGGCAGGTGCAGGCTATAACGGGCACACCCTGCGAGGTTCCGGTTCCTAAAAAAGTTATGGTCACAGCTGCAATGTTGTTTGTTTAAGCTGATGCAAAAATGCAGCCTGTTTATCGTCTAACAAGTTATAATCTATCTCCAGCGTGCGGGCAAGCTCGGCCACCGCGGCTATTTTGCTCTCCAAGTTGGCAAATTTATTTACCACAATAACGCGGCTGCTTAGCAGCATACATGCACCTGTTTTAAAGTTCCCTTTCTCATACCTCACCCGGTAACCTGCCGATTTTAGCAGCAGCTCCAGTTTTTCGAGCGTATGGTTGGTTACGGTAAGCATCTTTTCAAAAATAGTAACATTTAACATTAAGGAGGTAAAATGTTGTAAATAGATATCAGCAGTATGACGAAAAATCACTTTTTAAATTTTTTTAATAAGATTTGTAGTTTGTTGAATTTCATTTTAATAATTTCCTATATTGGTGCGGTAAATCCCCCGTATTATTTAACCAAGTATACCCATTATGAGCCAAAAACCCGAACGGTTCCTGTCGCTGGATGTTTTCCGCGGACTAACCATTTGTTTTATGATCATCGTAAACACACCCGGCAGCGGCGCGCATCCTTTTGCACCGCTTGAACATGCGGCGTGGTTTGGTTTTACACCTACCGACCTGGTGTTCCCATCATTCCTTTTCGCGGTTGGTAACGCCATGAGCTTTACCATGAAAAAGTTTGATGGTTTAAGCACCGGCACCGTTTTGTACAGGATACTAAAACGCGGGCTACTCATATTTTTAATTGGCTACATTATGTATTGGTTCCCGTTTGTAGACCATGGCGCAAACGGATGGGCGTTGAGGCCTATAAGCGGTACACGTATTATGGGCGTGCTACAACGCATTGGCCTTTGCTATATTTTCGCATCCCTTATCATTTATTTTGTACGTAATAAAACGGCGGTTATTGTGTTAAGCGCGTTATTGCTTATAGGCTATCAAGTTATCCTGCTTGCCTTTGGCGACCCTGCCGCACCATACGCCATGCTTACCAACGCGGGTACTTACCTTGATAAATTCTTGTTGGGGGATGGTCACCTTTACCATGGCGAAGGCGTTGCCTTTGACCCCGAGGGGATATTGAGCACCTTGCCTGCCATTGTGAATGTTATTGTAGGTTACTATGCCGGTAAATTTATCCAGGAAAAAGGTAAAGGATATGAAACTATCGGCCGTTTGGCGTTGATGGGTTGCCTGTTCATCTTCATCGCCCTTACGTGGAACATGAGTTTCCCGATAGGTAAAAAGCTATGGAGCAGCCCTTTTACATTACTTACCACAGGCATAGATATGGTGATGATATCGGGGTTGATATACGTAGTGGAAGTACAGGCCTGGAATAAATACAACTGGACGTCTTTCTTCACCACCGTGGGTAAAAACCCGCTGGCCATTTATATCCTGTCGGAGATATTGGTTATCGCATTCTGGATGATCAGCATCGGCGACAAAAATCTTTACGCGTGGATAAACGATGTGTTTTACCAGAAAATAGCACCGGGCGCCATTGGCTCCCTGCTATTTGCCATCAGCTACATGCTGATATGCTGGAGTGTAGGTAAGGTGCTGGATAATAAGAAGATCTATATAAGGGTATAAAAAGTAGGAAAATAAATCCGTCATGCCGAATTTATTTCGGCATCTCTCAGGACAAGCGAATTTGCATGAGGGATGCTGAAACGAGTTGAACATGACATTAAAAAAAACCGGTCATGCCGAATTTATTTCGGCATCCCACAGGATCTAATACATACCGAACCACTTTCTACATCGGCGTAACCGCTGATCTGCGAGCACGTGTATGGCAACATGTGAATAATGAGGGCTCAGCTTTTGTAAAGAAATATAAACTATATGATCTTGTTTATTACGAATATTTTGAACGCATAACAGATGCGATAGCCCGTGAGAAACAATTAAAGAATTGGCATAGAGACTGGAAAATTAAGCTTATTCAATCTGTTAACCCCGATATGAAAGATTTAAAAGGCGACTTATTTGACGAATAAACCGTCATCCTGAACTTGTTTCAGGATCTCTCGGGACAGGTCGTAGCCATGCAAGTTTGCTACTCAGCAAGTTGGATGCCGAAGTAAATTCGGCATGACGGTCCTCTTCTTTATACTTTAGCTTTTAAAACTAACCGCCATGCCCAGCGGGTTAGGAGGTTGAAGCCACCCCAGCTATTTACAAAGCCAATAATTTGACCGAGGCAGTTTTGAGTGAACATGGAACGGTAATTTTGCTGTGCCTGTTTGTAAACCTCATCCGGGTTTGACAGGCCGATTCGCTCGTAGATCTCGCGCCGCACGTACATGGTGCGTACAAAGTAAATGTTCATTAATATCACAAGGCTGTAAAACGATTTTTTGAGGTAACCTGCCTTTGCGGTATAACCTTCTAATAAGCCCTTGGTAAAGTGTATGTGCCGGCCTTCCTCAATATTATGCAGCTCGAAAACCTTTTGCACCACCCGGTAAATTTGAGGTGCGCGGCGGGCATGGTTGCCGTAAACATCGGTGATCAACTCAACCGACAGGCTGCCCATAAACAGGTAGTCGGCAGGCAGGTAGTTAGTGGTTATCCGGCCAAAAAACCGGTGCGCGGCGTTTTGCTGTAGGGGGCTGCCATTTACACGGGTAATAGTTTGCGCAAACATCTCTTGGTGCCGGTATTCCTCGATGATCTCCCGGATCAAAAAACGGTGTTCGGGACTATCAGGTGGCAGTGTCAAAATAAATTTCGACATAAATACGCAAAAGAGCGCTTCGCCCCAGCCATATGAATACAGCACTTGCACTAATTCGTGGCGGCCAAGATCTTTTTGCTGTTGCAGGGTTAGCGTGTCATATACGGGCAATCCACCCAGGGAAGTAAGTGCTTCGGGCAGATAAAAGTCTTGTTCCAGCGGATCGTCCTGCCAGGGTATATAAGTTTCGGGTAGCAGGGGGCGCTCTTTACTTATTTTTATTAATCGTTCTATTTCCTCTGCTTTCATGATCCTTATTATGAAGATAGCAACAGTAATGTCAGTACGGGGTTTACGTTTATTAAAAGAAATTACTCAACAGGTTCGTTAATCACGTCATCTTCTGGTGCTTCATAGGTGTTTTTTGACCTGTAGTTACCGCTTTTAAGTTTTAGTAATACGATCAACCCACCCAGCGGTATCCCAAATATCCAATATGAACTAAGGTAATCTGAAATGTTAAAACCGAAGCCCAGCATTACCTGAAGGCTTAGGTATTTTATAGATAAACCATGCACCGCATTAAAAGTGATTGCCGGTATATTAAGAATGATAATTGTGAGGTATTTCATCCATTTTCTCCGCATATCGCTGCGTCTTACCTTAACTAACATATAGATATTAAACGCAGGGACGCATATAGCAACTACTCCCAATAACCAAAAAGGAAGCATTGAAGGAATCTTTTCTCTGATCTCCAAAGTTTTTATATTCAAGATCTTGCCGGTTTCGTCGTCGTATAGACCTTGTATTATGCCAAATTCAGTATCATTATGGTACTGTGTGTATACCAAAGTAGTATTTGGCGGTGTGCCGCCACCCCCTGTCATATAAGTTTTTTCTGATTTGATGAAAGAATATTCCACCTTGTCGCCAAAATTTCTCACAATGGTATTCCTGAAACCGTCAAGTCCAGCTTTTACGCTATCCCGATTAGGAGGCTTGGCGGGATTAAAAGCCAGCATATCAATACATTTATCGTAATCTTTATGTAAAAGGTTCTCGATAAAAAGTTTTGAGCTATCATTGAATTTTTTTTGATTCGCAAGGAAACTACAGCCGCTTACAAAAGCTATAGTTATAATAGCAATAGCAACTATCAGATATTTTCTCATTTTAGGATTGTGATAAGTAATTGCCTAAATATAGACAATTACTTTATTTCTCCTAAATCTCAACCGATCACCTCAAATCCACTACTTCAACGCCCGGATAAACCTTTTTATCAAACACAAATGCAGTTTCGGCTACTTTGTAGTTGGGGGTAAAGGTGCGTAGGGTGTAGGTGTATTTACTGCCGTTCTTATCAAAGATCTGGGCGCTGTAGAGTTGGTTTTTTACCTTATCTACCATCAAGCGCACTTTAAAGAACGTTTTCTTGCTGTCCTCTGGGGTAAGGTCAATTATTTGGTAAACCTTGCCTGCAAGCTTTTGCTGGCCGGTGTAAATGTACTTGTAACCTTTTTCGTACATGGTAAAGATCTTGGCGGGATTAAAGCCTTCCTCACTGTTGTCGGCGGTGCTTAATTGCACTTCGTTAGCATCCTTAAGGTACGTCCATTGGTTTTTACCATCGCTGATGATATCCTGCATCACTTTTTTAGTACCCGCGGCATACGCTATCACCTTATATTTATTGGTTTTTGAACGGACGATAAGCGTACCTGTATAAGTTTCCTTAACGTTAGCTTGCTGGTTATCTATCGCGAGCGAATAGTCGGTTTTTACGCCATCGTAAGTGCGGTATTGTTTGCTTAGGTTGTTCAGGATAACCTTGGCGTCGGCATCCTTTTGCGCGAACGCGGTAGCAATACTTAAAGTAGATAATACTATGTAGATGAATAATTTTTTCATGTTCTTTAGTTCAAATTTAAAACTCACAGGCAATAACCAATACGGCTTGTAATGGTTTAGAGTGTTGCAAACTAAATTAGTTTAATTGCGGGGTTTTTGCATTTCTTCGAGGGCGCGCTCCAGGCTGTACTCATCCGGGTAAAGCACATCGCGGGCCTTGCTGCCTTCAAACGGGCCAACAATACCTGCTGCTTCAAGCTGATCGATTATACGGCCTGCACGGTTGTAACCCAGTTTCATTTTACGCTGGATAAGAGACGTAGAACCCTGCTGATGCAATACAATTAACCGTGCGGCATCCTCAAACATCGGGTCGCGATCGTCCGGGTTAAAGTCTTTGGCACTGTTGCCTGCTTCGCCTTCGCCCACATATTCCGGCAGGAACATGGCAGAAGGATAGCCGCGCTGGTTACCAATAAAGTCGGATATGCGTTCAACCTCCGGGGTATCTACAAAGGCGCACTGCAGGCGGATGAGGTCGCTGCCTGTAGACAGCAGCATATCACCACGGCCTATTAGCTGGTCGGCACCACCGGCATCTAATATGGTGCGCGAATCGATCTTTGACAATACCCTGAACGCCAAACGTGCAGGGAAGTTGGCCTTAATAGTACCTGTAATAACGTTTACCGATGGCCTTTGCGTGGCAATAACCAGGTGGATACCCACCGCACGGGCAAGCTGCGCGATACGGGCTATAGGTTGCTCAACCTCTTTACCGGCAGTCATCATCAAATCCGCAAACTCATCAATTACCAGCACAATAAAGGGCAGGTAACGGTGTTTCTCGGGGTCAGCTATTTTGCGGTTAACAAACTTGGTGTTGTATTCTTTCAGGTTACGTACCTGCGCGTCTTTCAGCAAGTCGTAACGCTGGTCCATCTCAATACAAAGCGAGTTTAGCGTGTTTACTACCTTTTTGGTATCGGTGATAATGGCATCCGCCTCATCAGGCAGTTTGGCTAAAAAGTGCCGCTCTATCTTGCGGAACAGCGTAAGCTCCACCTTTTTTGGATCTACCAGTACGAATTTTAACTCAGCCGGGTGCTTTTTGTAAAGCAGCGACACCAATATGGCGTTGATACCAACCGATTTACCCTGGCCTGTAGCACCAGCAACCAGTAAGTGGGGCATCTTGGCCAAATCGGCTATAAATACCTCGTTAGAAATGGTTTTACCAAGGGCTATAGGCAGGTCCATGGTGTTGTTTTGCCATTTCTCGGTAGCCAATATTGACCGCATTGATACCATTTCGGGGTTTTGGTTCGGTACCTCGATGCCGATGGTTCCCTTACCCGGCATAGGCGCGATGATACGGATGCCCAAAGCCGCAAGGCTCAGCGCGATATCATCTTCCAGGTTCTTGATCTTAGAGATGCGCACGCCCGGCGCAGGGATAATTTCATAAAGCGTAACCGTTGGGCCAATAGTGGCTTTTATCTTATCTATCTCGATATTATAATGGTTCAGCGTTTCAACGATCTTGTTTTTGTTGGCTTCCAGCTCTTCAGAATTTACCGCGATTTTTGAAGCGCCGTAGTTCTCCAAAAGGTCAATAGTTGGGTATTTGTAGGTGGCCAGGTCAAGCTTATGGTCGTACATACCAAACTGGTCTACCAGGCTTTTTGCTTTATCATCATCGCTTATTTCAATGTTGAGGATAGGCATCGGGCGTTCCACATCAATGGTAAGCGGGATCTCTGTTTCTTCCTCCGGCTCGTGGCTTACCTCGGGCTTTAACACTACCGGCTCGTGGAACACAGGTGTTTGTTGCAGCGGTGTTTGCTGTAAACGTTCCTGCTGCATCGGTTCGGCAGTTGCGCCCTGGGCGGCAAGCGTATCCTTAACGCGGTTGCCACCGTTGCGCGGCCATTCTACAGGTAAAGAAATTTCCTCGTCCACCAACTCAACAGGTTCTGATGATAATGCATCGGCAGCAGTTGGGTCGTCTGTTTTTATTTTACGTTCTGGTAGTTTAAAGTCGATGTTGTAGGCGATGATGAGTACCGTTAATGCCAAAAATATCAGCACAAAGCCGGTACCTGACTGCCCTATCTGCGCGGCTAAAAGGCGGTTTGTCCAAAAGCCGAACTCGCCTTCTAAAAAGTGGGGATAATCCAATATGAAAGCGTGGAAAAAGCCGAATGTTACCGATAAAAACACAATCGCAAACAACGTGTAGGCCAGCATTTTGCTAACCGAAAACAGTTTTATTTTAAACAGCAGACGGTAGCCTATAATGAAAAATACAAACACGAACAGGAACGACGCCACACCAAACCACTCGAAGATAAATTGGTTGGAAAGCAGCGCGCCGAATTTGCCCAGCCAGTTATCAACCATGGGGTTGTTAACGCCGTTCTCCAGCAGTTCTTTAGTGGTTTTGAACAGGTTGCCCCAGCCGCCATTGGCTTTTGATACGTAGCTTTGGTCCTGCTGCCAGGTGAACAGGTAGGAGGTGAACGCGATCAGGAAAAATACCGAAAGCACCAGGCAAAATAATCCCGCTATCTTAATAATACGGCCGTCTCGCAGGTCAAAGAGTGGCATGCGCTCACCCTGTTGTTTTACAGACCTTTCGCGCTCGGTTTTCGCGCTGCCCGATGACGGTTTTGAACCAGATTTACCCGGCGGATTCTCTTCCCTAAAACTATTTGATTTGAACTGGTTTCCTTTGATCGGCATCCTGAAAATTGAACGTTTAATTGCAAATATAAAGGTATTAGATTAAACAGATATTTTTTAATTTTTTAGTATTATTACACTTTATGAGCCTAACCGATCTGGAAGAACTTATAGCCAATGCCGATACCGTGGCTTTAGACCTTTTGCTTGCCCGTAACCCCGAGCTTGCCACGGTAAAAACCAGCCTTAATGTATCACCGTTGATGCTTTCCTGCTATTACCTCAAACCCGCGGTAACCAACGTGCTGCTTAAATACACTATCGATCTTACTCTTTTTGAAGCTGCCGCTGCCGACCGCTTTGACGATGTGGCCTATCTTATTGCCACCCATCCCGAACGGATCGACGCTTATGCCGATGATGGCTTTACCGCTTTAGGCCTCGCCAGCTATTTTGGCCGGTATGATATTGCCCGCTACCTGGTGCTTAAAGGCGCCGATGTAAACCGGCCAAGCGATAACGGTTATAACGTTTATCCCCTGCACTCGGCAGCCGCAGGTAATTTTACAAGCACTGCTACCATGCTGATAGAGAATGGCGCCGATGTAAACGTAAAGCAGCAAAAAGGCACTACGCCTCTGCATTCTGCCGCGCAAAACGGCAACCTGGAACTGCTGATCCTGCTGCTGGAAAAAGGCGCCAAAACAGATATCCGCATGGAAGGCGGCAAACTCCCCGCCGACCTGGCCTGCGAAAAAGGCTTTGATGAGATTGCCGAGATACTGGAAGGTTAGCGAAGAGCGAAAACCCTTTTGCGACTGTAAAGCCTTAAACCTTAATAGTCTCTGATGTTTATGTTACGCCACAAATAATTCCTGTTAGGAGTAACAACATCTGTATCTTATACTCCAAATAGCAAACGCCCCACTCATCATGATCAAAAAACTACTTATCCTGTTTGTACTATCAGCTGCCATTAGCAACGCTCTAAACGCGCAAACAATTAATAAAGCCCGGTTAGATAGCCTGCTGAATGTAATAACTGCCAATAATAGAAACATGGGCAGCGTAACCATTTCGCAAAACGGACAGATAGTTTACCAAAGAAGTATTGGCAACGCGGCCATTGATAGCCCGGCTACCATCCCGGCAACAGCTAAAACCAAATACCGCATTGGCTCTATCAGTAAAATGTTTACAGGTGTTATGGTGATGCAATTGGTAGACGAGGGGAAACTTACGCTGGCAACTACGCTGGATAAATTTTATCCGCAGGTGCCAAATGCTGCAAAGATCACTATCGGAATGATGTTGAGCCACCACAGCGGCCTCCACAATTTTACTAATGACCCTGCCTACATGACTTATATGCTTGCCCCGCAAACGCACGAGCAAATGCTGACAAGGATAGCCGCAATGAAACCGGATTTTGACCCGGGCACCAAGGCGAGTACAGTAATACCAACTTTGTCATGTTAAGCTATATTATTGAAAAGATAACCAAAAAAACCTACCCGGAGCTGGTTAAACAACGTGTGGTAAATAAGATAGGTTTAAAGGATACTTACTACGGTGTTAAAACGAACACTGCTAATAACGAGGCGCTTTCTTACACCTATACAGGCAATAAATGGGGAAAGTTCATGGAAACTGATATGAGCATCCCAACAGGTGCGGGGTCCATGGTATCAACCTCAACAGATCTGGATAGGTTTATCGAGGCATTATTTGCAGGCAAACTTGTAAAACCCGCCAGCCTGGAGTTGATGAAAACTATGAAGGATAATTTCGGTTTGGCGATGTTTAAAAAAGACATTAAAGGCAAGGTGTACTACTGGCATGGCGGCGCGATTGATGCCTACCGTTCGGAGTTAGCTTACTTCCCTGCCGAGAAATTAGCTGTGAGTTATACCAGCAATGGCGGCAGTTACGACCCATCCAAAATTTTACAGGGAGTATTAAGTATTTGTTTCAACCAACCCTATAACATTCCAACTTTCAAAACGCTGGCGCTAAAAACAGCAGATCTTGACAAATACCTTGGTGTGTATGCAAGCCCTGACTTTCCTGTTAAGATCACCATGACAAAAGGTAACACTACGCTGATAGGTACAGCTGCCGGGCAGAGCGCCATTATGTTTGATGCAGTTGCCAAAAATGTATTCGAATTTGAGCCTTACGATATCCATTTGCAATTTGATACCGAAAAAGGCCAATTCACGTTAACGCAAAGGGGCAAAATAACGGTGTTTACGCGCGAGTAAAATTGCAATTTATTCAAACTGCAATTCCCATTTATCCTCGCCGCCATCTACCACACGGAAGATGGTTTTTTCTACGGAGACGCCATCTACAGAAGATTCTAACCTTACGGTTTCATGGTCGTGGTATTCGGCTTCGCGGGGCACCATTACTGCGGTAAGGTCTGCAGGGTTGCCGTCAATTTTTATCGTTTTCATGATTGTATCGGGTTATATCGGTTTAACAAAGGGAATTGGAATAAGTTTCGGTTAAGCTGATAGCTGTGCTTTACAAGCGTAGAGTTTACTCACCCCGACTACGCTCCGCTGGTCGACCCTCTCTGCTTCGCAAAGAGGGTAAAGAGCAGGATGATTTTTTCTAACCCTCTTTCCGCGCAGCGAAGAGAGGGTGGTCGAGCGAAGCAATGACCGGGTGAGTAAAATCGTTGGAATGCTTAGACAGGCTCACCATGACTCACTATTTATACAACACCTGGCACTTCTCGCAATAAAAACTTGCCCTGCGGGATTTGCCGGTGTCTTTACTTTTAAATGGTACATGGTTACGCGGGCATTCCTTTTTATGGTAGGCTTGCCAGTGCTTTTTGAGCGTACCTGCTTTGCGCTGCTCAAAAAACTCGAAGCTGTATTTGATGGCCTCGTGTATCATTTCTTTAACCGCTTTGGGGGGAATGGCGGCTATCAAACTTTCCGGGTGGATGCAGGCACGAAACAGGACTTCATTCTTTATTATATTACCCACACCTGAGAAGATCTGCTGATTCATCAATGCATCACAAGCCAGTAGTTCAGGCTCGGCCTTCATTTTTTTGATGGCATGTTTGGTATCCCACTCATCGCTCATAATGTCGGCTTTCCAGTCGTAAACCTCGTCCAATGGTTCGGTGATCAACTTTAGCTGGCAGGCGTAAAAGTTGAGTTCGCCATCTTCAAATTGCAGGTGCAGGCGCGGTGGTTTTTCGGTATGCTCGTTTATGCGGTAAGTACCAAACATCATCATGTGGATGCGTACCGTGAATTTTGGGAAGCAGATCAAAAAATGCTTGCCCCAGCTTTTAAAGTCGGTAATGGGTTGGTCGGTAAGCATGGCGGCATCAAGCGTGCCGTTATTACAACTGGCGTGGATCACTTTGTCGCCCTTAAATTGCTGTACTTTTTCCTTTAATATAAGTATGCTTGGCCCTTCAGGCATGGTAGTTAGTTTTGAAGGGACGGATGCAAATATTAAGCCAGGGTGGAGATGGGAGCGAGGAAGGAGAGTGCAGGAGCGGGGAGAACTTTTAATGACTTTGTATGGATGCCCCACGCTCCCGGCAACTCGCCTCCCCCCTTTTTTAACTCGAACCGAAATAAATTGATTACCGAGCTCTACATTTTTAAAGTTACATTTACCGCATGCATACAGACGAGCAGGTATTTAAAACAGCCGATAAAACAGTAGAATTATTATATTCTTTAGACGATTATGACAATGAGAAAAATGTAGACGTTTTTGTAACGCTTGAAAAAGACGGGCTATCGTATGATTATGTAGCTGTTTATACAAAACGGAGTATTGATAAAATACCAACTTGGGTCCGTAATAAAATCAAAGGGGGTTAATGCTTCTTTTTTTTCAGCAAACCACCTGTAGTGTCATCCACACTTTGCTGTACGATGAATGCGGCGGGGTCTATCCTTAGTACTTCTTTTTTAAGCAACGGTACTTCTAAACGGGTTGCCACAGTGAAGATAATTTCGCGCGGGGCGTTAATGTGCCCATCCTTACCATAGCCGCTTTTGCCCTGGTAAACGGTTACCCCACGGCCAAGCTTTTGGGTGATAGCCAAACGGATCTCTTCGCCTTTGGCAGATACGATGGTCATGCCGGTATATTGCTCTAATCCATTCAATATAAAATTTATCATTTTAGATGCTGAGAGATAGGTAAGTATGGAGTACAGTGCCTTCTCGACCCCTAACTGAATGATCGCGGCGCCAAAAATAACCACGTTTAGTATCAGTATCACATCGCTTACGCGCACCACCTGTGTTTTTTTGCTCACTAATAGGGCGGCAATCTCTGTACCGTCAAGCACCGCGCCGCCACGTATAGCCATCCCAATACCCGCGCCTATAAATACACCGCCAAACACGGCGGTGAGTAGTTTATCGGGCGTAACATCGGGGAAGTGCATAAAAGCCAGTACAAGCGAAAGGCCGCCAATAGCCGCAGCGCCCTTTAAGGCGAATGTTGCGCCCAGTTTGCGATAGCCTAAAAACAAAAAAGGCAAGTTAATAACAAAGATAAGCACCGATAATGGCAGGCCGGTAGCATCGGCCACTAAAATGGAGATGCCGGTAACGCCACCGTCAATAAAATGGCTGGGTAACAAAAAGCCCTTCAAGCCCATCCCGGCAGATAGGATGCCCAAAATAATAAGTAATGAATCAACAAGTGTGACCCTGAATTTCATAAGTGCTAATAATCAGTAACCAATAGATATGGGGTTAATATAGCAAAAATCAGCTAAAGGGCAAGTTTACCAGCCACTCTTTAACCCCTCTTTCAACGCTGCCTGGTAATTTTTCAGGTCGAATGAGTACAGGTAAGGGGCTTTGTGGGCACCACCTTTGCGGGTTGTCTCCAGCTTGTTCAGGATGCCAAAGCCAAGCATGCGGCGCTGAAAGTTGCGGCGGTCCAGCTTTTTATCAAGAATGGTTTCGTAAAGTTTTTGCAGCTCGGGCATGGTAAACTCTTTAGGCATCAGGTTGTAACCAATGGGCTGGTAGTTTAGCTGCAGTCGTAGGGTATCTAAGGCTTTCCTGAATATTAATTCGTGGTCCAGCTGAAACTTGGGCAGGTCGTTAAGGTCACGCCAGGTGCATATTTCAGAGAAATCATCAGGAGTGGGGGTAACGTTAAAAAAATCGACCAAAGCGTAATAACCTATAGATATAAAGCGCTGTCCAAAAAAGTTTTTTTCGGCAGGCAGCATATCTTTATACATCTCGTTATGTATCTTGGATCGGTCCGGGTCACCAAAAACGTGAAACTGTTGTAAAAATATTTCATCAATACCGGTGCGCTCTTTCAGGATCCGGTCGGCAGCGTTTTCCATTGGCTCAAGTTTGCGCACAAAGCCGCCGGGCAGGTACCAGGCATCTTCGTTGTTGCTTTTAAGCATCAAAACCTTCATTTGCCCTTCATGAAAACCAAATACCACACAGTCTATAGATATATGGTTAAGATATACCTTACCGGCCTCGGCCCAAAAATCTTCCAGCTGCTGTTTAGTTAACATTTAACGCGTTGATAAAAATTACTTTGATTGTTTAAATTTAATATTTACAATTGTGTACCAATTACACCATGTGTAGGTCGCTTATTAAAAACCAATTATAACTAATAAGTTTTACAGTAATTTAATATTGCGAAAATTAACCTGAATAAATGGTGATAAACCGTACACGCCAAAAAACTCATTTAATGAAAAAATATTTTACCAATAAGCCGTTTGCCATACTTGGTGCCGCTGCATTGTTTTGTATGCCGCTAACCAAAGCCTTGGCCCAAAAGCAAACCGAAGCTGCAAAAATGAACGCTTTTGTAAGCACGTTAATGAAAAAGATGACCGTGGACGAAAAGATAGGGCAGCTTAACCTGGTAACAGGCGGTATGGCTATCACAGGGTCGGTAACTAATAATGGTATTGGCGATGGCGTTAAAAAAGGCGCTATCGGCGGTATTTTTGGTTTATACGGAACAGAGAATGTACGCAAAATGCAGGAAGCCGCTGTAAAGGGCACCCGCCTGCATATCCCTTTAATATTTGGTTTAGATGTTATACACGGGCACCGCACCATATTCCCTATACCGTTGGGTATGTCGGCAACGTGGGATATGGCTATCGTGGAGCATGCCGCGCACATAGCCGCTAAAGAAGCTACTGCAGAAGGGCTAAACTGGGTTTTTAGCCCGATGGTTGATATTGCCCGCGACGCGCGTTGGGGCCGGATCTCTGAGGGTGGGGGTGAAGACCCTTACTTGGGTGGTAAAATTGCCGCTGCCATGATAAGGGGTTACCAGGGCAGCAGTATGAAAAATGCCGATGCGGTAATGGCTTGTGTAAAACACTTTGCACTTTACGGCGGCGCCGAAGCCGGCCGCGAATATAACACGGTTGATATGAGCCGCCTGGCGATGTACAACTATTACCTGCCGCCATATAAAGCGGCGCTTGATGCAGGCGCGGGTAGTTTCATGAGCTCGTTTAATGTGGTTGATGGTGTGCCGGCGACTACCAACAAATGGTTACTTACCGATCTGTTGCGCAAGCAATGGGGCTTTAACGGTTTTGTAGTATCAGATTACACTGCGCTAAACGAAACCACCAATCACGGTATGGGCGACTTGCAAACGGTATCTGCCCTGGCCTTAAAAGCCGGCCTTGATATGGATATGGTTGGCGAAGGCTTTTTAACCACACTAAATAAATCGTTACAACAAGGTAAAGTTACCCAGGCAGATATTGACCTGGCTTGTCGCCGAATTTTGGAAGCAAAGTACAAACTGGGATTATTTGATAACCCATATAAATCTTTAGATCCGCAACGCGAGAAAACCGACATCATGACAGATGCTAACCGCAAAGCATCCCGTGTTACAGCCGAGCACTCTTTTGTGTTGTTAAAAAATGCAAACCAAATACTGCCGTTAAAAAAATCTGGTGGTAGTATCGCGCTTGTTGGCCCGCTGGCCGATAATAAACGCGATATGCTGGGTACCTGGGTAATTGGCGGCGAGTGGGAAAAGTCTATAAGCGTGATAGAAGGCATTAAACATATTGTGGGTGATAACGTAAAGATCAACTACGCTAAAGGCAGTAACATTACCGATGATACCACCTTTATGAAACGGCTTAACTTTGGCCCGGGCATGGTGTCGCTTGATAAACAATCGCCCGATGATATGATTGAAGATGCAGTGAAGGCTGCAAAAAAATCGGATATTATTGTTGCCGTGGTTGGCGAATCGCAAAGCATGAGCGGCGAATCATCAAGCCGTTCTGATATCAACATCCCCGAAAGCCAGCAGTTAATGCTTAAAGCACTTGCCAAATTGGGTAAACCTATTGTAATTGTATTATTTAACGGCCGCCCGCTTACCCTAACCTGGGAGAATGAGCACGCTGCTGCTATATTAGATGTTTGGGCACCGGGTACAGAAGCAGGTAACGCCATTGCCGAAGTATTATTTGGCAACTACAATCCATCCGGTAAATTAACGGCAACCTTCCCGCGTAGTGTGGGGCAGATACCTATTTATTATAACCACTTAAATACAGGCCGACCTTATGCATCGGGCTCAACTAAATTTAAATCGAACTATTTAGATATTAGCAATGACCCTCTTTATCCGTTCGGTTACGGTTTAAGCTACAGTAACTTTACTTACAGCGCCCTAACGCTTAGCAAAACCAAATTAAAAGGGGACGAAACCTTAACTGCAACAGTTACGGTTACCAACAACGGCCCTTACGCAGGTGAAGAAGTAGTACAATTGTATATAGGCGACCCGGCAGCAAGCATCAGCCGCCCTGTTAAGGAGCTTAAAGGGTTTAGAAAAATAAGCCTGCAAAATGGAGAGAAAAAAGAAGTAAGTTTCCCGATTACAACAAACCAGCTTAAGTTTTACAACAGCCAGCTAAAATACGATTGGGAGCCGGGAGAATTTGTGATACAGGTAGGCACCAGTTCGGCTGATGTTAAAACCGCTAAAATAGCCTGGGCCAAATAGGGCAAACGCCTCAGCGTAAATAAATTCAGTTAGATTTTTTTTATATAAATACAGATACATTATGCCCTGGTAATATTACCAGGGCATAATTTTTTTATACAAATGATATATAGGCTATAAAAATCACTTGGTGTAAAACAACGCAAAAAAAGTATAGTGATTTAGTGGAATAACTGTAAAATTAACAGGAATTTAACAGAGCCGTTATTTTAAACAGCCTACTTCTTAAAAAAATCAAATAAGTTTTTTAATTAATTTGAGATAGGGGATGGTTTAGGTTGTTATGAAAAGCAAATTTCGTTTTTTGACAAAAAAAACGCTTTACAACAAGATTTTTACATTGCGAAATTGTTAAACTTAATATCGAATTATTAAGATGTATTTAACAAATGGTTATTAAATTGAAATATTGAAACGTATTGTACAGTAACTAATAAATAATTTATAATTCGTATAAAGCGGCTTGTGTAACCTATACACTCTATTTATATTAGAGCATACCAATTATAAACCTTTTCTTTTTAAAGAAAAGCAAACAAATTTAACGGATAAACAAGATTGATGGGCGTTAAGTATTGCGCAGCAACTTTTAAACCGAATAAAATTTTTAACAGGATAGTGTAACTACATGATAAAACTTTTACTAATTCTACATGCTAATAATCCCAGCCCGGCCAGGGGGGCGCCATAACTAAAAAATTCTATTTTTTGAGGTGGTTGCCATTGTTATCTCACCAGCATACCGGCCATCCTCATTGATATCGATCTTAAATCAAATATATTAATCAACTAAATCTCAATCTCATGTTTAAAAGTTTACTCCTTAAGGGAAGAACACTATGCCTGCTACTATGCTGCATGGTTTCTTCATTGGTAGTTAATGCTCAAACAAAACACTCTGGTAAAGTTACCGGCAGCGACGACAAGCTGCCAGTAGTAGGGGCCAGTGTGCGTATCAAGGGCACTACTATCGGTACACAAACTGATGTTAACGGACAGTACAACATCAATGTTAATCCGGGCGACGTATTGGTCATCTCATACCTGGGTTACCAAACAAACGAGCTTACTGTCGGCGCAAGCGAAACAATTAACGTTGTTTTACAAAGCGGCAGTAACGCGTTGAACGAAGTAGTAGTAACGGGCTACACTACGCAACGTAAAAAAGACATTTCCGGTTCGGTTACTACGGTAAACGTTGCCGCTGCAAAATCTGTTCCGGCAGTAAGTGCTGAAAATTTACTTCAAGGCCAGGCGGCTGGTGTTAATGTTATTACACAGGGTGCGCCTGGTGCAGGTGCACAGGTTACCATCCGTGGTACTAGTAACTTCGGCAATTCATCGCCGCTTTATGTAATTGATGGTTTGCAGGCAACTAATATGTCAAACATCAATCCTAATGATATTGAGTCGATATCAGTTTTGAAAGATGCCGGTGCCGCAGCCATTTATGGTATCAGCGGTGGTAATGGTGTTGTGGTGGTTACAACGAAAAAAGGCAAGCAAGGAAAGACAGTTATTTCTTACGATGCATTTTATGGAACAACCCAGCCATTACAGGGTAACGTATTCAATACCTTAAATGCTGATGAATATCAGCAGCTTTTAAACAAAGTTGCGCCTGATAATCCTTTAATAAAGGGTAATAATGGTAAAATCTACGATTATGGTTATCAAAGCGGTACAGGTGTAAAAGGTTATTTTAACGAAGCTAATGCAGGTACTTTTATACCAAACTATCACCTTGATAATGACCCTGCTAAAGATTACCTGATCCAGAAATTTGTTAAGGGCGCAGGTACAGATTGGTTCCACGAGATATTTAAATCGGCACCTATCCAACAGCATACATTAAGCGCAAGCGGCGCAAGCGATAAGAATTCGTACTTTATGTCGTTAGCTTATACTAACCAACAAGGTACCTTAATAAATACCTACTTTAAAAGGTATCAGGCTCGTATTAATACTACCTTTAGTGTTAAAGACCATGTTCGTGTTGGCGAAAACTTTAACTTTTTCTACATCCAGTCGCCAAACGGCGGCGGTGGTTTAGCTGGCGGTGGTAACCAGAACGAAGGTAATCCCATCTCTGAAACTTATCGTACCTTACCTATTATCCCTGTACGTGATATCGCCGGTAACTTAGGTGGTACTTATGCAGGTACTGCAGATTTAGGTAACGCACTTAACCCGGTTGGTATTCAGGAGCGTCAAAAAACTACCAATACCAATCAATGGGGGATGCAGGGTACTGTGTTTGCAGAGGCTGATTTTCTGAAACACTTTACAGCCCGTACAGCTTTTAGTACCGATATATCTAACCGTTATTTTTATAACATCGGCTACCGCCAGTATGACAGCGGTGAAGCCCATGGTGGTAATAATAGCTATAACGAAGGGTCTTCTTACAGTACTAGGTACAACTGGAGTAATACCTTAAATTACAAACAGGTATTTGGTAAACATAGTATTAACGTATTAGCTGGTTTCGAGGCAAGGAAAGTTAACTATCGCCAAATTACCGCATCTACCAAAAACTTGTTCTCGCTTGATCCATTCTACGCAAATATTTCTAACGGGCCGGCTGCAGGTACGACAGCAGGTAGCGGTTTTTTTGATCCTAATGATCCGACGGTTTTTCCGAATAAAATTATTTCGTTTTTCGGTCGTTTAGATTACGTTTTTGCTGACAAATATATACTGGGTGCAACTGTGCGCCGTGATGGTAGTTCCGTATTTTATACTGGTAGACAATATGGTACATTTCCATCGGTATCACTTGCATGGCGCGCTTCTCAAGAAGAATTCCTAAAAGGTATTAGTTGGTTAAACGATTTGAAGATCCGCGGTAGCTACGGTATTTCCGGTTACAACGGCAACGTAGTAAGAAACAGTTTTTACAGCGGATTTGATGGCGGTTCTGGTAATTCAGCTTACCCAATCGATGGTTCATCAAGTTCAACTTTACCTGGATATTTTCAAAATTTGGGTAACATTAATACAGGCTGGGAGCGTGACAAAGTATTTAACGTAGGTTTTGACGCATCCTTATTCAATCATTTGGATATTACTGCCGAGTATTACAAAAAAACAATTACAGATTTACTACAGCAATTAGATCAGCCGGCAACAGTAGGTGGCGGCGGCCGCCCTACTGTTAACGTTGGTAAAGTAGTAAACAGGGGTGTTGATATTAGCGCAACATACCATGGCCAAAATGGTGGCTTTACCTACAGCGTTGGTGCTAATGTTACTACTGTTAAAAATAAGATTACCGAACTTGGTTCAAGTTTCTTTACAAGTGGTATACGTAACGGCAACGTGGTTAAAAATGATGTGGGTACAAGTATAGGTGAGTTTTATGGTTACAAGGTTCAAGGTTACTGGAACACCCAGGCAGAGATTGACGCGCTAAACGCAGCCCAAAAACCAGATCTGTTTGGTTCAGTTCCTGTATACCAGGATAAAGCTGCTCCCGGCCGTTTCCGTTATGAGGACGTTAATGGAGACGGGCGCATAACGGATGCTGACCGTACTTTTATAGGTAATCCTAACCCTGACTTTACTTATGGTGTCAACTTGAATGCCGCTTACAAAGGATTTGACCTCAGCGCAGTATTTTATGGTGTGAAAGGTAATGATGTATATAATTCTATCAAATACTGGACTAACTTCTACGGTTCGCAAACAGGTAACAAAAGTAGGGATCTTTTGTTTAATTCATGGGACCCTGCGAAAACAGCAGCACAAAACGCAAGTGCTAAAACACCAATCGCTGAAAATGCCAATAACTTTAGTACAACAGATGCGATTAGCTCTTACTACGTAGAAAGTGGTTCTTTCCTAAAACTACGTTCTGTACAAGTTGGTTACACTTTTGGTTCAACTGTTTTAAAAGGTGTTGGTGTTGATAAGTTACATGTATACGTGCAAGGTACTAATCTGTTCACTGCTACAAAATACTCAGGTGCGGATCCTGAATTGCAGTCTTTTGACAGGAATAGCCCGGGTGTAGATAGAGGTAACTATCCAAATAACGAGCGCAGGTTTATATTTGGTGTTAACTTGTCATTTTAATAATAGCTAACTACATAAAAGAATTATAGTTATGAAAAATTCGAAATTAAAAATTATGATTCCTGCAGCTATACTGCTGTTGGCTTCATCTTATTCTTGTAAGAAATTTCTCGACCAGCCCGCTATCGGCGCATTAACGCCAGAAGTAATTGCGACCAGAACAGGTGTCGATGGTGTATTGATCGGTGCTTACTCGCTGGTTGATGGCGTATACAGTACCCAAAAAGGCAGCCCTTGGGAAACCGGCACCGACAATTGGATTTACGGTAGCGTTGTTGCTGGTGAAGCCTTCAAAGGTTCTAACCCTGGCGATCAGCCTGGGGCGGCTAACCTCGAGGCGTTTAGTGCTACCGGCGCCAACGACTATCTTGATGATAAATGGCGTGTATGCTATGCAGGTGTGCAACGTGCAAATGATGTTCTTCGTTTGCTGCCAACTGTAAAAGATGGTTCTATCACTCCAGCGCAAACTAAGCAATATATCGCCGAGGCAAAGTTTCTACGTGGTTTTTATCACCTTGAGGCTGCTAAACTATGGAAGAACGTACCGTATGCTGATGAGACGATCACCTATGACGCCGGTAACTTTAACCTGCCTAATGACGGCCCGATCTGGGATAAAATTGCGGCTGATTTTGCAGCTGCCGCTGTTGATCTTCCGGAAACACAGCCGCAAATTGGCCGTGCAAACAAATGGGCTGCTTTGGCTTTTCAGGCTAAAACATTAATGTTTGATCACAAATACCCTGCTGCATTCGATATCTTAAAAACAGTTATTTCAAGCGGTAAAACGAGTTCTGGCGCCGCATATGCTTTAGGTGCTTATGCCAATAACTTTAACCCATCTACCAAAAATGGACCTGAAGGCGTTTTTGTTGTTCAAACAGCAGTAAATGATGGTGCCAACGGCTTAAACGGTAACGCGGGTTCTGTATTGAACTTCCCTTCTGGTGGCCCTGCAGGATGCTGCGGTTTCTTCCAGCCAACGTTTGATTTTGTAAACTCGTTTAAAGTTGATGCCAACGGTTTGCCGTTGATCGATGCTTATCAAAACGATTACATCAAAAACGACCAGAGTGTAAGTGCAACAGATGCTACATACTTGCCGGGTAACGAGTTACTTGATGCAAGGTTAGATTGGTCAGTAGGCCGTCGTGGTATCCCATACTTGGATTGGGGAATTTGCCCGGGTGCTTCATGGGCTCGTGATCAGCCAAACGGCGGTCCGTATTTGCCTATTAAAAACGTTTACTACAAAGCTGCGCAATCAACTACTTCAGATGCTTATGGTGGTTGGGCTGCAAACCAGGCAACATCAAACAGCTATAATGCTATTCGTTTTGCCGACGTACTTTTGTGGGCTGCTGAATGTGCTGTTGAAGGAAATCAGTTTGCAACTGCCGAAGGTTATGTTAACCAGGTTAGGGGCCGTGCTGCCATACAAAGCGGTTGGGTTAAAGGTAAGTTAACAGGTTACGGCCTAAATGACAAAGGCCAACCTGACGCTACAAAGCCAATTGTTGATAAAAATGCTTTTGCTGCCAATTATAAAGTTGGTTTATATACCGGCCAGTTTGCTGCAAACGGCCAGGCTTATGCCCGCAAAGCAGTTTACTTTGAGCGCAAACTTGAATTGGGTATGGAAGGTCATCGTACCTTCGATTTATCTCGTTGGGATGCCGTTAACGGCGGCCCTGCTGGTAATATCATGACAACAGAAATTGAGAAATTCCTGAAAAATACCCGTGACTTTGGTGATAAGTTTACATCAGCCGTAATAAAGGTGGCTAAATTTGGAAGTAATAAAAACGAGCTGTTCCCGATACCTCAGCCTCAAATTGATTTTCCAAACAGTAAATTGAAACAAAACAAAGGTTATTAATAGTAAATAACTCATAAAAGAGGGGGGGATAATCTATCTCTCCCTCTTTTTTTTGAATAAAAATCCTAATATCGCTATATGAAAGCCCTTAAATATCTGCTATGTATTATTATACCGCTCATAATATTTTCTTGTAAAAAGGCTACCATGTTCGAGCGGATCTCTTCATCTCATTCGGGTATAAAGTTTAATAATGAGATAATAGAGAACGATACCATCAACCCGCTTGATAAACTAAATATTTATAACGGCGGCGGTGTCGGCATAGGCGATTTTAATAACGATGGCCTGCAGGATATTTATTTTATAGGCAATGCGGTACCAAACCGTTTATACATAAACAAAGGCGATTTTAAGTTTGAGGACGTTACCGATAAAGCAGGCGTAGGCGGCAGAGGCGGCTGGGGCCGTGGGGTAGCAGTTGTTGATATAAACAATGATGGTTTAAAGGATATTTATGTATGTAACACACTATTAAGCGATTCTGTTAAAAGGGTCAATTTATTATATATTAACCAGGGGCCGGATAAGAACGGAGTGCCTATATTTAAAGAACAGGCAAAAGCGTACGGCCTTAACATAAATGTACATTCTACCATGGCGTCGTTTTTTGACTATGACAACGATGGCGACCTTGACATGTACCTCACCGTTAACGAGGCACAATCTACAGATAATACAAGCGCCTTTAGGCCGCTCATAAAAGATGGTAGCAGCCGCAGCACAGGCAGGCTTTACCGTAACGATTATAACCCCGCTTTAAAGCACCCGGTTTATACCAATGTATCTAAACAGGCCGGGATACTGATCGAAGGCTACGGCCATGCAGCCAGCATAGTAGATATTAACCGCGATGGCTGGAAAGATATTTATGTTACCAACGATTTTTTACCAAACAACATCCTGTATATTAACAACCACGACGGTACCTTTACCGACCGCACACAGGAGTATTTTAAACATACTGCCACCAGCGCCATGGGGCAGGATGTGCAGGATATTAATAACGATGGCCTGGCCGATGTTTTTGAACTGGACATGGACCCGGAAGATAACTACCGCAAAAAGATGTTTATGCCCGCCACAGCCTATCAGTTATACCAAAACTTTGACTTTTACGGATACCAGTACCAATATAACCATAACACTTTACAGCTAAACCAAGGCCCTCGCTTAGGGCAAAACGACTCCATTGGCGCACCCGCATTTGCCGAGGTTGCCTTTATGAGCGGCGTGGCACAAACCGACTGGAGTTGGGGGCCTATGATAACCGATTTTGATAACGACGGCTTTAGGGATATTGTAGTGACCAACGGCTATCCACGCGATGTTACCGACCATGATTTTATCGCTTTCAGGAACGAATCTTTCGCGGTGGCTACCAAAAAGCAGATCCTGCAACAGATTCCCGTTGTTAAAATTGCCAATTACGCTTTTCATAATAATGGCAACTTGCAGTTTGAAGATGTAAGTAAAGCATGGGGAATGGATCTCCCGTCGTTTTCTAACGGCGCGGCTTACGCCGATCTGGATAACGACGGCACGCTGGATATGATCATCAACAATATTGATGACGAGGCTTTTGTCTACAAAAATAACTCGCGCGAAAACGATAAAGCCAATAACCATTATTTACAGGTCCAGTTTAAAGGCGGCGCGCAAAACAAAGACGGGATAGGAGCCTGGGCTGATATTTATTACGACCATGGCAAGCACCAGGTTTATGAGAATACCCCGTTTCGCGGGTATTTGTCAACCATTCAAAATATAGCTCACTTTGGTTTGGGTAAGATAACCAACTTAGATTCGGTAGTTATAAAATGGCAAAACGGCAGGCAGGAAAAACTTACCAATGTAAAAGCCGACCAAACACTAAAGGTTGATATCAACAACGCGAAAACGCCTTACAGCTTTGATGTTGCTAAGATCAATACACAATCGTTGTTTACCGAGGTTACCAAAGCAGTGGGCATTAACTACAAACATAATGATGTTGACTTCGCTGATTTTAACGTACAAAAGCTGATCCCGCATAAATTATCTGAGTATGCACCGGCTATTGCCGTGGGCGATGTTGATGGCAACGGCTTTGATGATATGGTGGTGGGCGGTACTTCAAAATATCCTGCGCAATTATTTTTACAGCAAGTGGGTGGCAAATTTGTTCAACGCAACCTGCTGGTATCGGCGCAAAACCTAACCGATAAGTATAAAGATGAGGGCTTATTGTTATTTGATGCAGATGGCGATGGTGACCTCGACTTGTATGCTGCAAGTGGTGGTTACGAGGATGCCCCGGGCTCAAAATCATATCAGGACAGGATTTACGCTAACGATGGTAAAGGTAATTTTACTTTGCAGGCCGGCGCTTTACCAACTAATTTCACCAGCAAGCTTTGCGTAAAATCGGTTGATTACAACAAGGATGGCGCGCTTGACCTGTTTGTATCCGGCAGGGTAGACCCATGGAACTACCCCAAACCTGTATCGAGCCTTGTACTGCGTAACGACAGTAAAAAAGGGCAGATAAAGTTTACAGATGCCACCCCTATAGCTGCAAAAGGTTTAAATAAATTAGGTTTGGTGTGCGATGCATCATTCACCGATTATGACAACGATGGATGGCCCGACCTTGTAATTACCGGCGAGTGGATGCCTGTTACCTTTATGAAGAATGATCACGGCGTATTTAAAAACGTTACCGCAAGCACAGGCGTAGCCGATAAATTGGGCTGGTGGAACACTATAGCCGGCGGCGATTTTGACCACGACGGCGATATTGATTACATAGTAGGCAACACGGGCTTAAATACCTTCTACAAAGCTACAGACCAATATCCGGCATACATCACCGCTAAAGATTTTGATAATAACGATAGCTATGACGCCATCCCATCGGTATTCCTGAAAGACAGGGACGGGGTGATGAAGGAGTTTCCGGCGCATACGCGCGAGGATATTGTGAAGCAAATTATCAGCATGAGAATTAAGTTTCAAAACTTTAAATCGTACGCGGTTGCCACAATGGATAGTGTAATAACGCCAGAGATGCGTAAAGGCGCTATCCGCTTAAAGGCAAATGAACTGCGGTCGTGTTATCTGCGTAACGATGGTCACGGCAAATTTACTATGATTCCGCTGCCGATAGAAGCGCAAATGTCACAACTGGCAGGTATTATTATAGATGACTTTGATGGCGATGGTAATCTTGACATAGCCCTTAGTGGAAACGATTACGGTACCGAAGTTACCACCGGCCGTTACGATGCCTTTAACGGGTTGATTTTGAAAGGGGATGGCAAAGGGGGGTTTAAACCGCAAACCATTATGCAGAGTGGTATTTATATCCCCGGCGATGGTAAGGCACTTGTTAAATTGCGTAGCGCAAAAGGTGGTTACCTGCTTGCTGCCAGCCAGTATAAGGGCGCCTTAAAAGTTTTTGAACTGAAAAAGCCTGTAAAAACCATCAGTCTGTTGCCTTTAGATATGTTTGCCACCATCAAATATAAGAATGGCAAAACCGCCAAACAGGAGTTTTATAATGGAGGATCTTTCTTGTCGCAATCTGGCAGATTTTTTAATCTTGATGCTACAATGCTGTCGGTAACTGTAACCAACAATACGGGCCAGGCCAGAAATATACCCTTAAATTAATTTATAGCCGAAACATGAAAAATTATAAGTTTTTAGTTGCAGCCACATTTTGCCTTTTGGCAATAAGCTGCAAGCAAAAGCAAAAAATAGCACTAAAAAGCGATGCAGATGTACTGCACGAAAACGTTGACCAGCTTACACAAGTAATTATATACGATGTGTTTAGCCCGCCTGTTGCAAGTCGCATTTATGGCTATACCAGTTTGGCGCAGTATGAGGCTATGCGTTTTCAAGATCCAAAATATAATTCAATAGCCGGGCAGCTGCACGGTTTTAAAGCCATCCCCCAGCCAAAAAAAGGGGTTAAGTATAATTTTGCACTTGCAGCTACAAAGGCGTTTTTTACTGTAGCGCATAAAGTAACATTCTCTGTAGATACGCTTAAAAAGTACGAAGATAAAGTTTTTGCCATGTACGCAAACAACCTTGATGACAGTACCTTTGCCCGCTCTGTAGCATTTGGCGAAAGCGTGGGTAAGGCGGTATTGGCGCGTGCCAAGGCAGATAATTATGCTAAAACCCGCGGTAAACCCAGGTTTTTGGGTAGTAGCGATAACGGCAAATGGCATCCAACCGCGCCCGATTATTTGGACGGTGTGGAGTTTTGCTGGGGCACCATGGAAACCTTCGTAGTAAAATCATCATCAGATTTTACTTTGCCACCGCCACCGCCGTTTAGCGAGGACAAAAACAGCGAGTACTTTAAACAAAACGTTGCCGTGTATGAGAAAAGCAAAAGCCTTACAAAAGAAGAAATCACTATTGCCAAGTTTTGGGATGATAACCCGTTTGTGATACAACATAACGGGCACATGATGTTCGTAAATAAAAAAATAACACCAGGCGGCCACTGGATAGGTATAGCGGCAATTGCCTGTAAAAAAACCAAGGCTGATGCGGTTAAAACTGCACAGGCTTACGCCTTAACATCAATTGCTTTGTATGATGCCTTTGTTTGCGGCTGGCAGGTTAAATATACTACCGAATATATCAGGCCGGTTACGGTGATAAATGATAAGATAGACCACACCTGGTTGCCCTTGCTGCAAACCCCGCCATTCCCCGAATACCCGAGCGGGCACAGCGATATCAGCGGCGCATCGGCAGTGATATTAACACATTTGTTTGGCGATAATTTTTCTTACCAGGACACCAGCGATTTACGTTACATTGGCATGCAGCGCCATTTCGATTCGTTTTTGAAAGCGGCCGACGAAACATCTATCAGTCGTTTTTATGGCGGTATCCACTACAAAAACAGTGTAGACCAGGGCGCGGTTCAGGGCCGACAGATAGGCGAATACATTTGGAATAATTTAAAGTTACAGAACTAAGTAAACGGCATCAGCCATATATCCATGAAACTAAAGCAGACCTTCGTATTTACTTCTCTTATATTATCAGGGGTTGCATTACTATCATTAAGCACAGTGCTTGAAGGGTGTAAAAGCAAAACGGGTGGCACATACAAGCTTACAGGCAATGTAGTTGCCGATGGCGAACACCTTGTAAAAATACACTGTACCAAATGCCACCAACTTGTGCCCGCGAATGCGCTTACTAAAGATGTATGGCGTGTACACTCATTGCCTTCTATGGCGCATTACTTTGGGATAGGTACCTATGGGCAGTCGTTTTACAAAGAAACGGGTAAAGAAACCAAAGATACCACCCTTATAACAATTGTAGAGTGGCAGGCCATGGTAGATTATTATCAGAAAATAGCCCCGGATACCCTAACACCCGTTAAACGCCCAAGCCCGTTATTAAATGATTGGGCGGGTTTTACGCTCAAAAAATCTACAACTAATAATGATATTGCCTTTACAACTATGGTTGCTCCAAACCCAACCACCGGTAATATTTACACCAGCGATGTAGTTGCAAATACCCTTACCGAGTGGGATAGCAACCTGAAGGTGAAAGCCGTTACCAGCGTACCATCGGCAGCGGTACATGCCAATTTTACAAAAGACGCAACCGGTGCGGATATGGCCATACTATCGTGCATTGGCCGGATAGACCCCGTTGATTTTGCAAGCGGTAAAATTTACAGCGCGAAACTAAATGATAACCTAAACGCGCAGGAAGTTGCTATCGATATGCCAAGACCGGTGCAAACCCTAAGTGTAGATCTTGATAAAGACGGCAAGAACGAATTGGTTGTTTTAGGCCAGGGTTTTACCAAGGGTGGCGTTTTCCTGGTGAAGTTAGGCGCTAACGGTAAGGCCGAAAAGCAATTCACCATAACCGACAGGCCCGGCGCTGTACAAGCCGTTGCCCAGGATTTTAACAAAGACGGATACCCCGATCTAATGGTGCTGTTTGGCAGTGGCAATGAAGGCCTGTCGTTATTTTTGAATGATAAAAAGGGCGGTTTTACAAGCAGGGAGTTGTTGCGTTTCCCGCCGGTTTATGGTTCAACAAGTTTTCAATTGGCAGATGTTGACCATGACGGCAACCCTGATCTGATATACACCTGTGGTTATAACTTCCGCGATTCACGCATTTTAAAGCCGTACCATGGCCTATACATCTACAAAAATACCGGTGACTATAACTTTAAACAAACCTGGTTTTACCCTATAAATGGTGCCACGAAAGCCATAGCTGCCGATTTTGACAAGGATGGCGATCTGGATATTGCTACCATTGCCTTTTTTGCGGATATGAAAAATAACCCTGCCGAGGAGTTTATTTACTTTGAGCAAAGCAAACCTATGGACTTTAAAGCCCACGCCGTACCCGTTAGCAAATACGGCCGCTGGATGAACATGGACGTTAGCGACCTTAACAAGGATGGCAAGCCAGATATTATACTGGGAAACTATGCAAGCGGTTTCTTGTTCCAGCCAAACTTTGCACCCAATTGGGACGAGCACCAGCCGTTTATTGTATTACAGAACGGCACTAAAAAGTAAAGCTTAACAAATAATTTTGAATGATGCTTATGCTACGCAACAGGGTAGGGTAAGCATCATTTTTGTTTTAGGTAGGCCGCTATTTTGGTGATATTATCCGGGTAAATGCCAATATGATGGGTATGTATCATTACGGATTGATTATCGTTTATGATAGCCTTAGATGGCAATGCCGGCATATGGCAGGAGATACATTTGGCTTGTAATATCGTAGCATCAAGCTTGCCCGTTAGCTTACACAGGTTATGATCTGCTGCCTTGTGGCAGGTTTGGCAGCGTTGGGCAAAAAGGGTCATGTTACCACGCTCGTTTTGGTGCGTATTGTGGCAGGTATTACAATCCATTTTACTGCTGATGTAGCACTTGCTTGTTTTAAGCATATCCAGCTGGTCGCCGTGAACATCAAGGTGGGCAAGGTCTAAAGGCCCGGCAGATGGTGCGTGCTTTTTAAAGTCGGTTAGTTTATCACCCGGTTTAAAATTAAATATCGACCCTGTGTTTTGTGTTTGCGTGCCCGAGTGGCAAGTACCGCATAGGTCAACCTTTTGCTCGCGGGTAAGTTCGCTTATGCGGGTAATGTACTTAGCAGTTTTAACTGTAGGGTTTGCTGTTTGGAAATCTACATGCTGTTTAGCCCCGCCATGGCAGCGCTCGCAATCGATACTCATAATGATAGATTTTTTATCAAACCCGATGGCATCGCCTGCAAAACTTGGTGCTTTCCCCGGCTCCGTTTTTGCAAACGAGGCGTGGCATTCCATACAACGGATGTTGATCATCCTGTCGAAACTTGCCATAGTAGTATCGTAACCGGGGCTCACAATCCAATGGTCTTTGGAATTATCGAACGATACCGGCAGTTGAAAAAGCTCGTTCTCTTTCCAGTACAAATAGCTTTCGCCTTTAACGCCACCCATCGCAATAGCAATGCGCGCTGTTTCCACCTTTTCGCCGTTAACGTAATTGGTCTGGAATAGGCCGCTATCTGTTTTGGTCATCAACAGCTTGGTATGATCGTTATAAGTTACGCTATTTTGCCCTGCCGAAAAGCTGCCGTGAACACTGTTTACCGATGCCCACGACGATGCAATACTATGCGCCATGTGCGGGTATGTATTGGCGATGTTACTATGACAACTTACGCAGGTTTTAGCCCCGGCATAAGCATCGCCCCGAGGGTCGGCAGTAATTTCTTTTTTGGTATTTAAGCACTGCGTTAATATCATTACCAGCGGGAACAGGAATACGGGTAACAGCAGTAACTTTTTATTAGACATCGAGCGTATTGATTTATCAGCGGCAATAGCAGGCGAGGGTGCTGCTATTACACTTCTAAAATAGCGTTTTTATTGCAAAGGGCAAGGTTTTAGCAAGATTTGTGTTTGAGTAATGTTGTGATAGATTATAATGAATTTTAAAAAAAAATCACCGAAAAATAAATTATATAATTGACTAACAACTATTTGTAAATAGTAATAGTACTATGTATTGCATGATACCATGTAATGTTTATATTTGCTTATTCAATTAAAATAACATGAACCGAATAAATAAAACAGTAGCAAACATAGCCATGGCGCTTTTTATGCTTGCAGCAGGTACAGCTTGTGATTTTGGCAAGGCCACCACCATCGTTAATAAGACCGATAATCTTTATCAAAAGATAAAATATTCTGGCAAGGTGGTTTTTGCTGAAGATGGAAAAGATATCGACCGTATTTCTGATTATGGCTATCTTGAGTTTGAACAAAATGACCGCCGGTTTAAAGCACAAGATAACGGCCACGGGAAAATAGCCTACGAGTTTGACGGCGAAAGCGCAATTACAGAATTAGACTGTCACCAAAAAGAATTTGTAGCCGAGGCCGTAACGGAGATCATTAAAGCGCGGGGCAAATTGCGCAAATAAATTACGGTGCCGCAATAATTTGCAGGGTGTGCTCCATTTGTTTTGTCCCGCCCTGCCATCCCAAGTGGCCCGGGATAACGTATTGTGCTTTGCTGTATAAACGTGCAACGTTATTTACTGCTGTAGGCCAGTTTTTAAGATCGGCATCACCTATAAAGCCCTTTGTATCTGCATCCAGGCTTTTTAAAAGGCATCCGCCCAACAGTGTTTTGTATCGGGGTAACCAAACCACAATATTATCTTTGGTGTGGCCGGCGCCTGGGTAGTAGGTTTGTAATATTAAACCTCCAAGGTTAAACGTGGTATCGCGTGTAAAGGTGTATTGCGGTAGGCTGTTTTTTTCCTTTTTTGCAAGGGCATATGTTTGTTGGCTGCTGTAGGTTTTAGCGCCGTGTTTAATCAGCACATCCATGCCACCAATTTTATCGTCGTGGAAATGAGTGGCTACGCAAAAGATGATCTTTTTATTGAAACGACGCTTAACACTGTCTAATAATTGCTGAGTTTGCTCGTTACCCCAGGGAGTATCAACCAACACTATACCGCTGTCCGTAACTGCAAACAGGCTATTAGCCGGGTAAGCCGGAGAATTTTCATCAGGGTACCCGTAAGACGTACATACATACAGATTTTTGGTAAGATGTGTTATGCTGATCTTTAGCGCAGGCTTTTGTGCGACTGCTACAGCTGAAAATAACAGACAAACAAGTAAGGCCCTTATTTTCATTTTATAACTCCTCCAAAATATCTAAAGTCATCTTATCCAGTCCGCTCACTACGATTTGCGCCTTGATAAGGGTATCTGCCGAGCCGATGCCTACGGTTTTCATGCCGCCGTTTATAGCGGCTTCTATCCCGGCTACGGCATCTTCAAATACCACGCAGGCCGATGGTTCGATACCTACCGCTTCGGCACCTTTCAGGAACACTTCAGGGTCGGGTTTGGGGATGCTAACGCTATTGCCATCTACAATGGCATCAAAAAGTTGGGTTAGTTGCAACTTATTTAAGATAGTGGGCGTGTTTTTACTGGCCGATCCTATCGCAGTTTTTAACCCGGCATCGCGGCAGGTTTGTACAAATTCGCGGGCACCGGGCAGGATCTCGGCAGGCGTCATCTTGCCGATCATCTCGGTGTACCAGGTATTTTTCTGTGTAGCCAAAACTTCCTTTTCTTCTTCGGTTTTGTTGGTAATATTGCCCCATCCCAGTATCAGGTTAAGCGATGCCATGCGGCTTACACCTTTAAGCTGCTCGTTTTGGTGTTCGGTAAAATCAAAACCCATTTCATTAGCAAGGCGTTTCCAGGCTTGGTAATGATACACAGCAGTATCAACAATAACACCGTCGAGGTCAAAAATGCAGGCTTTAATATTCATAGGAGTAAAGGTATAAGTTGCCTTGTTAATAATCATTATAAATAAATTCTAACATTATTTGGATTAATTATAAATAATGGCGTCTTTTGTATGGTCTGATGATTACAACTCTTACAACTCCGCAAACAAATACCTGGATTGATGTATTTAGCACCGTAAAAGGCGCTGTATATCAAAGCGATGAAGATCGTTGCTGGTATGTCGATTTTGCCGATAAGGTCGCTAAATTTGATTACCGTTGTTTACTTAAACTAAAAAAAGCGGTTTACAACGTTAATATCGAAGCCAAACTGTTAGACGCTAAAGACCCCGACGTAGAAATTATCTTTATCTGCGCTTGCGACCATACTTACATCCTTACCCTTTTACAGATCATCGCCCTTAAAGAGCTGCTTGAAGGCACGTTTGTAATGCTGCAATTGAACAGCATTTTACAAGATCGCCTGTATCGTATTGCAGTTTAGTAATTTAGACTGAATTCATATTGCCTTTATATTCTTTCAACAGCGTATTATAGCTATATTATTGTATAATTATTTAAGTCGGCACGCTTGTTGTTTTGCTTAAACAGTTCTAAAATAATAACACCATGAAAGATCTTATCCGTATCAGAAGCCTGATTTCTGCCGATGTAGAATCACTTTTAAATCAACAAGTTAAAAAAGAAGCAACTTCCTCATCCATATATTTAGCCATGGCATCATGGTGTAACCGTAACGGTTTCGATTACTCGTCCGATTACTTTTTTAAACAAGCCGAAGAGGAAAGACAACACCAGCTTAAATTTTACAAATATATCCTGGATATGGGCGGTAACGCGATATCACCCGAAGTAACCGGCATTAAACAAGAGTACAACTCGTTCCGCGAGGTATTCGAAGATGCGCTTGACCAGGAAGTCAGTGTAACCCAATCTATTAAAAATATATACGCACGTTGTTTAAGCGAGCAGGATTATGTAACCAACGAATTTTTGAACTGGTTCCTGAAAGAACAGCGCGAAGAAGAATACAAAGCCCGCCGTGCGCTCGAACTATTTGAGGTTATTGGCGAAGACGGCACGGGTAACTGGGAAATTGATAAGCACGTTGGTAAAATAAAATACGACAGCGAAGCTTAATCCTTATCAAGCAACAGCTTTAAAACATCCTTCTCCGAGTATTCTTTTAACCAAACGTTACCCGGAGAGAACGTACAGACCGGTGCCCAATCGCACCGGTCTGTACATTCAATACGTATCACTTCTATATCTCCTTTGCCGTGCTTGGCAAACTTTTCTGCAGTTTTATACATGGCTTTGCCGCCACGTTTAGCACACTTGCTCCCTGTACATACAAACAGCACCTTATCCGGTACAGTAAATTTCCCCATCTATTTTTTTTGAAATTATTTAATACAAATATCAAATTTATTTTTTGATAGCTATATTTCAGGCATCAACAAGTAAAACCCATAATTGTATGAACGCTATCGAACTTATTTCCATCCCCGTTACCGATCAGCAGGTGGCCAAAGAATTTTATATTAAATTCGGCTTCACGCTAATGATGGAAAACCCATTTCAGGGCGAATCCAAATGGATCCAGTTGGGGCTGCCGGGCGGCGGCACATCCATTACACTGGTAAACTGGTTCCCTAACCTTACGCCGGGTTGCATCCAGGGCTTCGTCATCAAATGCGACGACCTCGACTCTACCATTTCCGAACTTGAGGCTAAAGGTATTACCGTTGGCAATGCCGATAAAACCCCTTGGGGCAGGTTTGCCACTGTTAAAGACCCCGACGGTAATAGTTGGAGTTTGCATGGTAAATAGGCGCAAGTAGCTATTCTTACTATCTTCGCCCCATGTTAAAAAGATCGTTCGTTTTTTGCCTGTTTGTTTTTGCGCTTGCTTTAGGGTGTAATAAAAACGAGACGCTTTACAAGGTAGTAGGGGTGAAGGATGGCGATACAGTAGTGCTGCTCTCGCCCGATAACCAAAGCATCACCGTAAGGCTTGCCGAGATAGATTGCCCCGAAAAAAGCCAGGCGTTTGGGCAGGCTGCTAAGCGATTTACATCTGATCTTTGCTTCGGCAAAAAGGTAAAATTGATCGGCAATCAAAAAGACCGGTATGGCCGCACCGTTGCACAGATAGAACTGGAGAGCGGCATAAACGTAAACCACGAAATTTTAAAGCAGGGTTACGCCTGGCAATACCGCGCCTACTCAAAAAGCATGGAACTGGCCATGTTAGAGCAACACGCCCGCGAAGGCCACCTTGGCCTGTGGCAGGATGCTAACCCAACCCCGCCATGGAATTTTAGGAAAGAAGCCAAAACGCAGCACGTTGAAAAGAAAGTAGTAAAAGCCAAGAGGCCATATAAAAAGCGCAAACCTCGTAAAAGGCGCGATGCGGTTGAATTTTAGATTGGACAACTTTTAAAAAGTTGTCCAATCTTTAACTGCTATTTATGTAACTTGCCTTTAAATGTTTATGCGGCACCGGTTAGTGGGCGTCGTTTCAGATAATCAATATCCTGATAGCTCGGGACACTAAATCACTAATTGTCTACATGAAAGTATTTAAGGCCATCCTTTCCGTCATATTTACAGTCGCGCTGATATGGGCGCTGCAAACAAAGTTTGGAGACATCCCGCCGCTTGGCGAGTTCCTGAACCCATCCACAGGTTTTTGGCAAAACGCCGAAAGCAAGAACATTATCCCCACAGAAAACCTGAAACTAAAAGGCTTGCAGGGCAAGGTTACCGTTAAGTTTGACGAGAATATGGTACCCCATATTTTCGCGGAGAACGACCACGACCTTTACTACGTACAGGGCTATTTAACCGCTAAAGCCCGCCTTTGGGAAATGGATATCCAAACCCGTAGCGCGGCAGGCAGACTATCGGAAATTGTTGGCGCCAAGGCTTTGGATATAGACCGTTACCACCGCCGCATGGGCATGACCTACGGTGCCGAACACACATTGCAAGGCATCATGAAAGACCCTGTAATGAGCAAGGTGATCAATGCCTATAGCGATGGGGTTAACGCATACATCAAGCAACTTAAACCAGGTGGTTACCCTATCGAGTTTAAACTGCTTGCTTATGCGCCCGAGGAGTGGAAGCCCATCAATTCGGCATACTTGTTAAAGTTAATGAGCGAAACACTGGCCGGTGGCTCAAACGAACTGGCCATGACCAACGTGCTGGATAAATTTGGCGCGCAGGTAACCAAAGATCTGTTTCCCGATTACCCGATGCACGAAGACCCCATCATACCAGCAGGCACAAAATGGGATTTTAAACCCCTGCCCATCCCGCAGCCACCTGCCGCTTTTAAAGCGCAGATGCTGGCAAGCATGCGTGATAAGGAAAAGATTGAAGGCATTGGCAGTAATAACTGGGCGGTAAGCGGTTCCAAAACGGCGTCGGGCTACCCCATATTAGCAAACGACCCCCACCTGAATTTAACGCTGCCATCTATTTGGTACCAAATGCAAATGACCGCCCCCGGCGTAAATGTGTACGGCGTTACCCTGCCCGGTGCGCCTTGTGTGGTAATAGGTTATAACAAAAAGGTAAGCTGGGGCGTAACTAATGTGGATGCCGATATTTTAGATTGGTACCAGGTTAAATTTAAAGATGCCAGCCGCACCCAATATTGGTACAATAACAAATGGAATAAGGTAGACCGTAAGATAGAAACGATAAAGATCCGCGGAGAAAAGCCATTGATTGATACCGTTTTGTACACACACCACGGCCCTGTTGTTTATAACAATGTCGATATGGCCAAAAAAGGGCGCGTTAATGTGCCTGTAGGTAACGCCCTGCGCTGGATAGCACATGACGAGAGCGACGAGTTCAAGACCTTTTACTTATTAAACCGCGCTAAGAATTACGCGGATTATCGCGAAGCATTAAAATACTACACCGCCCCTGCGCAGAATTTTATTTTCGCATCTGCGGATAACGATATTGCCATTACGCCCAACGGTAAACTGCCGCTGAAGTATAAAGACCAGGGTAAATTTATTATGGATGGCGGCGACCCTGCTAACGACTGGCACGGCTGGATCCCGTCAGAGCAGAACCCAACGGTTAAGAACCCGCAGCGTGGTTTTGTAAGCTCGGCAAATCAATCGTCTACAGATCAAACTTACCCATATTACATCAACTGGAAATTTGAAGGTTACGAACGCGGTAAACGCATTAACGACCGCCTTGGTGCTATGACCAAAGCTACTGCCGACAGCATGCGCGTTTTACAAACCGACGATTACAGCATTCGCGCCCAAGATATAATGCCAACCATGCTTAAATATCTGGATGCATCTAAGCTGGATGACAACCAACTGGCCGCTTTAGATACTTTAAAAAAGTGGGATAAGTTTTGCGGAGCAAAATCGGTAGGGGCAAGCATATTTGGCAAGTGGTGGGTTAAGTTTTACACCTTTACATGGCGCGATAGTTTCGAGGAGAAAGATAGATTATTGTACTTCCCAACCATGGATAGGACAGAGGCCCTGTTGATAAAAGAGCCAAACTCCAAATGGTTCGATAATGTCACAACTCCCGTAACCGAAACAGCAAGCGATGTGTTGATGGGCTCGTTTACTGCGGCTGTTAACGAGTTGATTAAGGAGCAGGGCAATATTGGCGAAGCATGGCAATGGGGGCACGTAAAGCCCTTTGAGGTGAAACACCTGGGCAATGTTCCCGGCCTTGGGTCGGGTAATTTTGTAAGCGGCGGCACAGGCTCAACTGTAAACGCGCTTATAGATGGGCACGGCCCGTCGTGGCGGATGGTAGTGCAGCTTGGTCCGCAGGTAAAAGGCTACGGCATTATCCCCGGCGGGCAATCTGGCAACCCCGGCAGTTTTTATTATGACGATATGCTAAAAACCTGGCAAGCTGGTCAGCTGAAAGAACTGCTGTTCCTGCAATCGGCCACCCAAAATTCTAACAGAATAAAACGAACGTTAACCTTAAGCAAATAAGTATGTTGTTCCCCGTTATATTATTACTCACGTTTATTTGCGGTTACCTGTTCCCCTGGTGGGTAAGCTGCATTATGGCGTTTGGCGCAGCCATCATTTTTGGCAAAAAATCAAGCTGGGCATTTTGGTGCGGCTTCTGCGGTATTTCGCTGGCATGGGTAGCGCTGGCGCTACTCAAAAGCTTCCCTAACGAGCATATGCTGGCAACCCGCGTAGCGCACGTTTTCCATTTACCAAACTGGGGTTTGCTGCTCGCAGTAACAGCGCTAATCGGTGGCCAGGCAGGAGGGATGTCGGCATTGTCTGGATGGTTGGTGAGAAGGGCTTTTGAGAAGAGGTGAGTATGGTAGAAAACAACAAAGAGACTTTTAACAGATTTAACCTATTATCTAATGCTTATAATTGAACCAGTAACTGATATAAGCTTTCCTTTCCACTGGGTTGATTTAAATTATTGCCCGGATAGTGATGCAAAAAGGGTAGAAATTTATTTGCCCGACGGCGAAGAACCAATAACCGGGATGGTCGATATGTTTGCAGAATTATTTTCGCCGATAGAAGAAGCAATATTGGTTACAGCAAGGGATGGTGGGATTTTTGCCTCGATACATGGAATATTCATACAGACGTATACAGTTATGAGTTAGAAGGTAATCGATGCAAACGCAGCAATACCTCTCAATGCTTAACGATTCCAAAGTCCCCATCGGTTACAGCGGAGTTTGTAAGATGCTTAACTGTAAAATTATTTTAGCGAAGATTTTGCCTTGTATAACAGATCATATTGCACCTTATAGCCCCATCTTTTTCTCCTCCAAATATCAACTGTTTTTTTATTTCCATCACACAGGCAGCATTGGGTTATATTACCGTGAAGAAGAACAGGTATTTCAAATACTTGAAAGGGCAAAACTTAGATATGTTGGTAGCCCACCCACTGGACGCAGTTTATAACTTATTCCCAAAATGTTGGGTTTTTCAACTTAAACAAAAAAGCCCAAACCATTATCTGGTCGGGGCTTTCAATTAAATATTATCGTCTAATTACAAAGCGCTTAAAGTAGCTTTTAAATTTGTAACGGCAGGTGTTTTATCGGCTGCCCTTGCAAAAATATCTGCAGACGCGGTTGCTTCGCCGTAGTAGGCTTCGTTAGCGCTTTTGTTGATAGCCAGGTTTGATCCGTTTATGCTAATCCCTGCAAATAAACCTTTGCTGCGCGAGTAAGAGTAAACTTCGGCCTGTAATTTATAGTCTGTGCTGGCGGTACTGCTGCGGCCAACCGGTCCCGCTGCTGCCGATACATCGCCGCCAATAGTAAAGTCGCCGCTTTCAACCTTGGCTAAAACGCCCTTGTTGCGGAACACCAATACCATATCAACCGATTGTACACCTATCTGGAAACCGATGCTGCCACCGGTAAGGGTAATAAATACCGGGTCGCTCCATTTACCGTCGGCCAATTTAACCATGGCAACGCCTTGTCCGCGTTTGCCGCCAATACCAAAGCCCGCATTGATTAATTTGGGGATGATAACAATGCCCTCGTATTCCTCAATCAGTTCATGCGGGATACTTTCCTTCATCTTACTGAATTCTTTAATAACCTTAGTAGCATCGTTGATTTTCGCTATGCCTTTATCGTCGGCAGGTTTGGCAGATGCCAGTATAAAAAACGCGCTCAGTAAAAGCGGTAATGTTAAAAATTTTAATGTTTTCATTGTCGTGTCTGTTATAGATTTATGTTTCTATAACTCCAATCCGGAATATTTGTTGCAGTATTTCTTACAAAGCCTATTATACACGCTCAATTTTACATATATAACAGCATGCCCTCGAATTGCGGGCGTGCAAATATTCTATATCCGGTCGCTGTTCAAATATTTCGGCTATTAGTTCGTCTGCATCTTTGTTACCTACGGGCTCAGTCAGCACCATCATTTGATCCTTGCTGTAACCGATGAGTGTTAGAGGAAAACTTATAACGTCGGCTTTGATCTCGGGCGGGAAGCGGTAAATGTCATTATACTCCTCTACATCTTTTTTCTGGATAAACACCGGCCCGGGCTGGTTGTAGGCATTTTCAAGTTCGAACGGAGAATGTTTGAAAAGTAGCCGGGTATCAACACCTTTTTCAAATGGTTTTAATGAAACGCGACACGGGCCACGCCCGGTTGCCGGTTGCGCTATCACAGGGTTATTAAAAGCGTCAACCATGGTTTGCCTGATTTTTCGGGCCAAAGACGCATGCAGCGGTACAATTTTGAATGTGTTCATCATGTTTTTTATTTAAATCAAAAGTGCAGCTACCCAAACTCAGACAAAACCCGATACTTGCGCAATTATTTACATTCGTCTGCAAAATGCCAGTCCGCACATGTGCATAATCGCGCTATCTTTGTCCTCAACATGACAAAGCCCGATAAACAGCAGGTATTCGCAATAAATAATGAGGATGGTTTTAACCAATTTGCTTTGCAGATATTCCAATATCAGGCGGCGAATTGTGGCGTTTACAAGGCGTTTATTAGTGGTTTAAAGCTAAATCCGGCTACAATAAAGTCGCTTGAAGATATCCCGTTCTTGCCCGTTGAGTTTTTTAAAGCGCATAATATAGTTACTTCTACTGAGCCCGATGAGGTGGTTTTTACCAGCTCGGGCACCACGGGGATGATCACCAGCAGCCACCATGTAACGGATGTAAGCTGGTATGAACAGAGTTTTCGCCGGGCATTTCAATTGTTTTATGGCGACATAAAGCATTATACCGTGCTTGCCCTGTTACCCGCCTACCTGGAGCGCGAAGGTTCGTCTCTTATTTATATGGCGCAAGACCTGATCACGCAATCTGCAAATGCCAATAGCGGTTTTTACCTGTATAACCACGCAGAACTTTATGCCAAGCTTCAACAACAAAAAGAAGTGGGTAAACCCACTTTGCTTATCGGTGTAACGTTCGCTTTGTTAGATTTTGTTGATACATATAAAATAGACTTTCCCGAACTGATCGTAATGGAAACCGGCGGAATGAAGGGCCGCCGTAAAGAGATGATCCGCGATGAACTGCACAGCAAGCTTTGCGCAGGTTTCGGTGTAAACGCTATCCACTCAGAATACGGCATGACAGAACTTTTATCGCAAGCCTATTCAAAAGGAGAGGGGATCTTTAACTGCCCGCCCTGGATGCGCATCATCACGCGCGATACCAATGATCCGCTTACTTTGATAGATGGAGGTAAAACAGGCGGCGTAAACATCATCGACCTGGCTAACATCAACTCCTGCTCTTTCATTGCCACGCAAGATCTGGGTAAGGTTTATGACGATGGCTCGTTTGAAGTATTGGGGCGTTTTGATAATTCGGATATCCGCGGCTGTAATTTGCTGGTTGGGTAAGGCCTTTAATAAATACTTTACAGAACCTTCTCGTTTGGAGAGGGCATGGTGAGGCTACTCGATAAATATTATTAATTTTGCCCCAATTAAGAGCATTAATATCATGATAGATAAATTCTTACGCGACGAACAAGACCCTAAAACCGTTGAAAAAGTGTACAGCCGTTTGGTTGATCTGCTTACCACCGGCGAAGAAATTATATATATAGCTGTACAAAAAAAGCCGATAGTTAACCTATTCCCGGATTGTATCGCCATCACCAACAAACGCCTTTTGTTTTTCACCCCGGCAAACCTTGGCCTGTCCATTAAGTTTGTGGATTTTGTGTGGAAGGATATTGTTGACGTTTTTACCAAAGAGGAGATCATCGGTGCGGTGTTTAGTGCCAAAACCACCATCGGTACCGAAATGGGTGTAGATTACCTGCCCAAAGTACAAGCCCGCAAGCTATACCAATACGCCCAGGAACGTAAAGAAGCCGAACGTGAAGCCCGCCGCCTGCGCGATCTGGAAGAAAAACGTGCCGAATCGGGTTCGTTAAATATCGACCATGCATCACCAACAGCCTTCCAGCCGGTTGCACAGCAGCCCGTTGCAGCCCTAACCCCGCCGCCTGCTCCGATAGCGCCACCCGTCGCCGAAGAGCCAAAAAAGGATGAACTTACCGAAAAACTAAAAAGACTGAAAACCCTATTCGAGAACGGATTGATCTCGCAGGAAGAATATAACCACAAGAAATTAGAATTGCTGAGTGATTTTTAGGAGCCCTCTCTAAATCTTCCCCGTAAGGGGAGACTTAGAATAAGTTTCTTAAGCCTCTACCTCGGGGGGGGGTGGGGCTTGTTACAGCAACCTGTCATCAAAGCTAAAAGGGTGAGTACTAACAATACTTACCTTTTTTATGTCGGGGTGCCAGGGGTTGAGTAAGTAATTGTATTCTTCGGGCACTACGGATGATGGTACTTTCATCATCAGGTAATTGGTTTCTTTAATAAACTGGTTACCCAGCGTTTTAAGTTCCGCCGGCGATGATGCATCCTGCCAATTCGCAGGTAGGGCTTTTACATCGAGCGTAAGGATGCTATGTTCAGGTGCTTCAATTTCGGCAATGCAAAAATTATCAGGCAATAAAAGAGGGGGAAGGTGCACCAATACTTCCAGCACTGCCAATGCCCGTGATGATGCCAGGTAAACCATCGATTTTCCTTCGCTGTTCCACCGGCCACCATATAAGCGCGCGCCGGTGCCGTTAAGATCCTTAATGTAATTGCAGTTAGAGATCCGGTAGAGTATCATTTAAGCGAAAACGCCGTGCTCTATACGGCCAAGCTCTTTAAAAACCATATCAAACCCTGCGGATGTATCTAAAAAAGTAACCGGGGCCTCGCCATTAAATATCAGGCCCGGGGTTTTCATCCAAAGCTTAAACTTATCCATCGAGCCAAATACTTCTTCGCCGCGGGTATATAGCCTAACAAGCTCAACGGCTTTTTCGGCATACTCTGTTTTAATGATGGCATCATCCTCGTAACGTTGCAGTGTACGCTCTGAAATGTGCAGAATAGCGGCTAACTCCTGGACGTTGAGGGATATCTTTTTGGCTAATGCAAGCAAAGCTTTTTTAGGAAAGCCCTGGCGCGCCAGTTTAATGATGTCAAAATCTGAGGAAGTAGTTGCAGTTTTTGCGCCACCTAACAAATTATAAAACGGGGTTGATGATGCCTGGGTAATGTAGATTGCCATAGGTTCATTAACCTCGTTTTTTACTGTATGTTTTATTTTGTACGACATTTATCCAAATATAAATACAATTTGTCGTATCTCAAAATTATTCTACAACAATTAAAAAATAATTCTTCTTGTCTTGCCTTTTTGTGCTACTAGTAATATTAAATGATATTCGGATTGTTAAATAATGAATGAATTCGATTCTGTTCCTCTTCAACATCATCACAAAAAATCACTAACGCTGAATTCTTTTTACCTTTTTGAACAAATAAATATTTGTTCAAAAAAAGTTTATAGTCAGAAATTCTATCTTCAAGTAATATCTTAATTTTATTAATATAAACTCCACCATTAAGAACCATTTTTTTTGCTTCATTTTTCGATTCAAACATTCTTTTATAATTTCCAAGTTCATCGTAATTGTGAATCTCGCCTAATAAATACATAACATTATCTTCTAAAACGTATTTAATAAATGCTTCTCCGGATATAAAAAAGAGATTAGTGCTGGAAAATACCTCTAAAAATTGTTTCTCTGTAAGATCAAATAAATCACTCCATGAAAATTCGGGATTATATGTGAATTGATTTGATTTGGCAATCATTCTTAACGAGTCCAATCCATGCACTCGTGCTGTAATTTGCTCGGCTAATTCCTTTTGTAAAATTCTTAAGTTAGGTTCTTGGTTATGTTTTTCCTCTAAATATATTATGTATTGTCTTTCTAATAATGTAAATATTCTAATATAGCTTTTCGCATCTTCATCACTTGTATTAAACCAAAACTTATAGAAATCGAATGATGATGTTTTCTTCTTGTCAAGCCACACGGCGCCGCTCTCTGTTTTGCCAAATTTGGTGCCATCGGCCTTTTTAATTAGTTGGGTGGTTAGGGCAAAAGCTTCCCCCTGGTCCTTGCGGCGGATCAGTTCTGTACCGGTAACAATATTGCCCCACTGGTCGCTGCCGCCCATTTGTAGCACACAGTTGTTGTGTTTCCACAAATAGTAAAAATCGTAACCCTGCACCAGTTGGTAAGTAAACTCTGTAAACGACATCCCGGTATCGCCCTCCAGGCGTTTCTTAACCGAATCCTTAGCCATCATATAATTAACGGTAAGGTGCTTGCCTACGTCACGGATAAAATCCAAAAACGTGATGTTTTTGAACCAATCGTAATTATTAACCATCTGGGCGCTATTGGTACCGCTGTTAAAATCAAGGAACTTCTCGAGCTGCGCCTGTACCGATTTTAGGTTGTGGTTTAGCACATCCTCACTCAATAAATTACGCTCGGCAGATTTGCCCGACGGGTCGCCCACCATGCCGGTAGCGCCGCCAACCAAAGCATACGGTTTATGCCCCGCGCGCTGAAAGTGGATCAGCGTCATGATCTGGGTAAGGTGGCCTACGTGCAACGAATCGGCAGTAGGGTCAAACCCAATATATCCCGACGCCATGCCTTTATTCAATAGTTCTTCGGTGCCGGGCATAATATCGTGCAGCATGCCCCTCCAGCGTAGTTCTTCAACAAAATTCATATTATAAATGTGCAAATGTGCGAATGTGCAAAGCTATAAATAATGTGCAGATGTGCAGATTTCAGATATGCAAATGTTTTGATCTTGCCTACAGCTTTATTGATGATCTGCACGTTTGAAATTTGCACATCCGCACATCTGTTTTCGTCATTATATGATAATATCTGTAGATAGGTTTTACGCTTTAGCCCGATTTTTGTATTTTGTTCAAATACGCCAGACGTACAAACGCCGTTTATGAATTTTTTATCGCACTATTATTTTGACCGAGACACAAACGACTGTTACTTTACTTTAGGTACAGTACTGCCTGATCTTTTAAAAAATGCCGATAAAACTATTGTCCTGCACCCCGAGAAACTGGTACATGCAAACCCACAAGTAAATGCAATTATAGCGGGCTGGAACAAACACCTGCTGGTAGATAAATACTTCCACTCGGCCGAGTTTTTTCTCACCCATTCCCATAATATTAAAAACCTGTTGGCGCCGGTAATAACCAGATCGCCGGTTAAGCCTTTCTTTTTAGGGCATATCGCTATCGAGCTGATATTGGATAACCTGCTCATCACCACCAACGAAATAAACGTAAGCCAGTTTTACGACCATTTGGATAGCTGCGACGAAGATGTAATAGCGGAGTTCCTGCAAATTGCGGGCATGCAAAACCCGGAGGTATTCTTTAAATTTTATACAGAGTTTAAACGCAGCCGATACCTTAATACCTATGTAAACATCCAGCAGATAACTTATGCCCTCAAGCGCATTTGCATGCGGGTATGGCGAAACCCTTTTACGCCAGAGCAGGAAGCACAGATGACCACCATCCTTTTAGATTACCGCCTCGGGCTGATGGATTTATTTATGAGTATTTATGATGAGATAGCGTATAAGCTTAATTCATCGGAACAATAAACCAGTTTCTTGCTTTACTTTGGAGGGGATATCTTGCAAACAATCAGCGTATTTAGCTTGCATCTGTCGAAAAAACACCCAAAAGTTCCGCTTTTTATCCAAAAAGTGCTTGAAACCTTATAATTATCAGTAAAAAAGTTTTTACCAATAAAAAATATATACCTACCTTTGCAGTCCCAAACGAGTGTTGGGAAAAAGGAGTAAAATTTATTAATGGCAAAAAAGCAAGAAGCAGAAAAAGAATTACAAGCTAAGGAAGCTGAACTGGGTACAGTTACGGCAACCGCAGAAAAAGAAACAATTGAATCAGAAGCTGATTCAATATCAATCGAAGAGATTAAATCTCAGATCGCAGTAACACCAGACCAAGATTTTGACTGGGATGCAGACGACAAAAAATTTGGTAACTACAGCGATAGCGACCGCGAGCAATTAGAAAAACTTTACGACGGAACATTCAGTTCTATCACTAAAGGCGAAATTATCTCGGGTATTGTTGTAAACATCAATAACAAAGATGTGGTATTAAACATCGGATTTAAATCTGACGGTTTGGTATCTGTTTCTGAGTTCCGTGATACACCTGATCTTAAGATAGGTGATAGCGTTGAAGTATTTGTAGAATCACAAGAAGATGCTAACGGTCAGTTGGTGTTATCTCGTAAACGTGCAAAAACTCAAAAATCATGGGAGCGTATTAATTCGGCACTGGATAACGATGAGATCATCACAGGTTTTGTAAAAAGCCGTACTAAAGGTGGTTTAATTGTTGATATCATGGGCGTTGAAGCCTTTTTACCAGGTTCACAGATCGATATCAAACCTATCAGGGATTACGATATCTATGTGGGTAAAACAATGGAATTCAAAGTTGTTAAGATAAACCACGAGTTTAAAAACGTTGTGGTATCGCACAAAGTGCTTATCGAAGACGATTTGGAAAACCAAAAAACAGAAATTGTGGCCAAACTTGAAAAAGGCCAGGTATTGGAAGGTACCGTTAAAAACATTACCGACTTTGGTGTATTTATTGACCTTGGTGGTGTTGACGGTTTACTTCACATTACAGATATATCTTGGGGCCGTATCGAGCATCCGAGAGAAGTTCTTGCATTGGATCAGAAGATCAACGTTGTTGTTCTTGATTTTGATGACGAGAAAAAACGTATCGCTTTAGGTTTAAAACAACTTACGCCACATCCTTGGCAGTCGCTTGATACCGAATTGGTTATCGGCTCTAAGGTTAAAGGTAAAATTGTAACTGTTGCTGATTACGGCGCGTTCTTAGAAATTATCCCGGGTGTTGAAGGTTTGATCCACGTGTCAGAAATGTCATGGTCTCAAAACTTACGTAACCCTCAGGAATTCCTTAAAGTTGGCGACGAAGTTGAAGCTCAGGTATTAACCTTAGATCGCGACGAGCGCAAAATGAGTTTAGGTATCAAACAATTGACTCCTGACCCATGGCAAAACGCAGGCGCTAAATACGCCTCCGGCACTCAGCACATCGCTACAGTTAAAAACATGACCAACTTTGGTGTGTTTGTTGAACTGGAAGATGGTATTGACGGCTTGATCCACATCTCTGACCTATCATGGTCTAAAAAAGTAAACCACCCTAACGAATTTACTAAGGTTGGCGAAAAATTAGACGTAATAGTTCTTGAGCTTGATATCGATAACCGCAAATTAAGCTTAGGCCACAAACAGCTTGAAGAAAACCCTTGGGATACTTTTGAAACTATCTTCACTATCGATTCGATCCACGAAGGTACTGTGATAAAAGTAACTGATAAAGGCGCTATCGTAGCTTTACCTTACGGTGTGGAAGGCTTCTGCCCAACCAAACACCTGGTTAGAGAAGACGGTAAATCTGTAAAAGCTGAAGAAACTGCTGAATTCAAGATCATCGAATTCAACAAAGAAAACAAGCGTATTGTAATTTCACACTCACGTATATGGGAAGAAGCTCGTACTGATGCCCGTGTTCAGGAGTTCGAAAACCGTAAAAAAGAAGCAAAATCTGCTAATAACGCGGTTAAGAAAGTGAAAGAATCAGTAGAGAAATCAACTTTAGGTGACCTTAGCGTTCTTGCTCAGTTAAAAGAGCAAATGGAAGGTGCAGAAAGCAAAGCGGCTAAAAAGCCTGCTGCTGCTCCTGCCGCTAAAAAAGCAGAACCGGAAGCTGAAGCACCTGCTGCTGAAGAAACCGAAGAAGTTTAATCTTTTAAAGTTTATATACAAAAGCCTCCCGATTAATCGGGAGGCTTTTTTTGTGGGTAATATTTTGTGAAACGGAATATACTATTCCACAAATCAGCAAAAAAAATTATCTTTGCCCAAATCCACCCATACGATGCAAAACTTAACGCTGCTCGACGGTCAAAAATTCCAAATCACTATTCAGCGTTTATGTCGTCAATTGATTGAAAACCATAATGATTTTTCGAGCTCGGTTTTAATTGGCATACAGCCACGCGGCATATACCTGGCTAAGCGTGTAGCCGACGAATTACGAAAGATTTTACCGGATAATAAAATAGAACAGGGCGACCTGGATATTACCTTTTACCGCGACGATTTTCGCCGCCAGGGTTCGCCATTAGTGCCCAACCAAACCAAGATAGATTTTATAATAGAAGGTAAAAAGGTAATTATGATGGATGATGTGCTGTGGACAGGCCGCACCATCCGCGCCGCTATGGATGCCATGCAGGCATTTGGCAGGCCCGAAAAGGTGGAGCTGCTGGCGCTTGTAGACAGGCGATACTCGCGCCACATCCCAGTTTCGGCAGATTATGTTGGGATAGAGGTAGATTCCATCGCATCGCAAAAAGTAGTGGTGAGCTGGAAGGAAACCGACGGCGAAGACAGAATTGTGCTGGTATCGGATAGCCTCACCTAAATCCTCTCCGAGGGAGAGGACTTAAAATCAGGCGTCATTGCGAGGAACGAAGCAATCTCCAGATAGAAGGAAATGAATATTAAGGGAAATAAATTCGAAATTGAACATTCGAAATAATATATGGCATTAAGCACAAGACATCTGTTAGGAATTAAGGACTTAAATAGGTCGGATATCGAACTGATATTTGAAACAGCCGATAATTTTAAAACGGTGCTGAACAGGCCGATCAAAAAAGTGCCGTCGCTGCGCGATGTTACCATTGCCAATATCTTCTTCGAGAACTCGACCCGTACCCGCCTTTCGTTTGAACTGGCCGAAAAAAGGCTATCTGCCGATGTGGTGAACTTTGCTGCTTCCTCCTCATCGGTTAGCAAGGGCGAAACCCTGATTGATACCGTCAATAATATACTCGCCATGAAAGTGGATATGGTGGTAATGCGCCATCCATATGCAGGGGCGGGCATCTTCCTGCAAAAACATGTAAAGGCTCAGATAGTAAACGCCGGCGATGGCGCGCACGAGCACCCGACACAGGCACTTCTCGATGCTTTCTCTATCCGGGAACGTTATGGCGATGTAGCCGGTAAAAAGGTGGTGATAGTGGGGGATATATTGCACTCGCGCGTGGCGCTGTCAAACATCCTTTGCCTTAAACAGTTAGGCGCCGAAGTAATGGTTTGCGGGCCAACAACGCTCATCCCTAAATACATTGGTTCGCTTGGGGTTAAGGTGGAGCACAACCTTATTAAAGCCTTAAATTGGTGCGATGTTGCCAACATGCTGCGCATTCAGCTGGAGCGCCAGGATATTAAATATTTCCCGAGCTTGCGAGAATACACCATGATGTTTGGTCTTAACAAACAAATACTGGACAGCCTCGATAAAGAGATAACCGTAATGCACCCCGGCCCCATAAACCGCGGTGTGGAAATTACCAGCGATGTTGCCGACAGCAAACAATCCATCATACTTGACCAGGTAGAGAATGGCGTAGCCATCCGCATGGCAGTGCTTTATCTGTTGGCCGGGCAAACACCGTAAGGTTTGTGCTAAGTTATATCTGGCGGTTTAAGTTCAGATCGAGCCACAGAAAGGTTTCCGGCTTGTCGTCCTGGCCCCAAAATGTGACTATCTCCATCACTGTGTCTACAGTGATTTTGTGGATGTACCGTGCGCCATTGCGTTCCCATTGGCTGGCTACACTGCCATCACCGTTATAAGCAACAATAACAAAGGCGTAGCGGTTGTCCTGATATCCGTAAATCACGTAAAGGTAGCCTTGCCAAATCAAAACTGGCGACAGGCGATCGTACATTTTGCCGCTTTCGGCCTCAACTTCAGTGAGATGCAAACCCTAGTAATGTGCAGGCAATCTTTTTGCAAGTAGGTATTCAGCAACAGGTTCCATAAATTTTGATAAGGTTTAATTTATTGCAATTTAATACCCTGCTCTTTTAAGCACAAGTTGTTTTTAGCTTTTAATACCCCTCTATTCACCTATTTCAATATTTTCTCTGCCACTTCCAGCCCACTCGTGAGTGCCGCCTCAACCGTACCCATCGCTGTGCCATCATAAAGGTATTCGCCGGCGAAGAAGATAGTATCTTCAATAGGTGTGTTCAATACCTTGCGTGCTTCGGTGGCTTCAACAGTATCGTAGGCGTAGGAGCCACGGCAAAAGGGATCAGCAGTCCAGTTCATGATGCGGTAGGCAATGAGTTTTCCTTTCATTTCCACAAGATCCACCTTAAAAATATTAGCTAACGATCGCAGGCCTTGTTCCATAATTTCAGCATCAGGAGTGTTGATCTTATTAGCTGCTGCGGGGCCGCCTATCCAGCCGGTAAGTACGGTGGAGTGGTTAGGTACTTGGGTCCACCAGGTCGGGATCTCTTCATCGCTGAACAGGTAGCCCATTTTATCAACGTTTTTCCCAGCCATCTTCTGCGTTTTAGCATCCAGCCAAAAGGCGGTATCAAACTTAAACAAAAGCTTTATTACTGAACCAAAACCCATTTGCTGTATAGCTTTACTATGTTCAAATATCGGCGGGCTAAAACTTATCGCCCCACTTTCTCTTTCTGCTGCCTTTAATACGCCCAAGGGCATTGCTATCAATAGTTGCCCGGCTTCGTAGATGGCGCCATCGTCAGTAGTGGCTTTAACGCAACCGTTTTCCCATTCGATGGAGTTAACAACCGCGTTTAGGTAAATTTGCCCGTTCTTACTTTTGCATTCGTTAGCCAGGTAGGTTATCATGCTGCAATAGCCGCCCTTCAGCCTGTGCTGGGCATCCATGTCTTCGTGCTCCCATTCTGTACGCAGGGCAAAGGTGCTGGCATCTCGCGGGTCGGCGGTATCGTATCCTGATACATAACTCCATACGGAGTTGCGCAGTTCCTCATATTTATCTCCCGGAAATTTCTTGTTCAAAAACTCCCAGATGTTGGTGTCTTCCTTCAGCTCGTTGAGGCGTTTGATGAGCAGGTCCCAATCTGGTATCACCATACTGTTCTCCTCGAACTTGCCATTTTTATAACGCCACATTTCGGCATTGGCGCTATGGTATTCGATGCCTGCTTCTTTTAACAGCTTTAGGGTTGTTGGCAGGTCGCCGTGTATAAATTCGGCACCAAGCTCGGTATCCTTAAAAAATAACTCGTCGCTTAAAGTGTGGATGCGGCCACCTGTACGGTTGCGTGCTTCCAGCACCGTGACTTGTTTGCCGCCATTGCTTAGGGTGCGCGCAGCCATTAAACCGGAAGCGCCTGCCCCAATAATTAAGATGTTGCTTTTCATACGATAGTAACGCAAGGTAAAAATTATGGGTGGAAGAGGCAAGGGGCCGGTTGAGGCCATCGGCAATCTACTCACCCGCCATCGGTATGTTCGACTGTCCTCTCTTAACTGCGCGCAAAAAGAGCTTTATAAAAAAACAATTTCTTCACCCTTTTTGCGCAGCAGAGAGGGTGAAAAGGAAAATTCGACTCCTTCTCCTTTGGAGAGGGCTGGGGAGAGGCTACATTTCTACACCTACTTATCTATGTTTCTCTTATTTTAGCGAAAACTATCTGCAGGTTGCCCTGTACCCCTATAGCATGAAACAATATTTTAAGGTTGACGAGTGGAAGATCATCGAGGAAGGGTTCGACCCGGCGTATAACAAGGTTGCCGAAAGCGTTTTTAGCCTGGGCAACGGACGTATGGGGCAGCGCGCCAATTTTGAGGAAGCATACAGCGGCGGAACCCTGCAGGGCAACTATGTGGCGGGCGTTTATTATCCCGATAAAACCCGGGTAGGCTGGTGGAAAAACGGCTACCCCGAATACTTTGCGAAAGTGCTTAATGCCGCCAACTGGATAGGGATCGATGTTTGGATAGGTGACGAACAACTCGACCTGGCCAAATGGGAAGTGCTCGACTTTAAGCGCGAGCTAAACATGCAGGAGGGGTATCTGCACCGAAATACGCTGGTTAAAAGCCCAAAAGGTATAGTGGTACGGATAGAAAGCACCCGCTTTTGTAGTATTGTGGATGACGAGATGGGGGCAATCTCTTATACGGTAACCTGTACTGATAATTCCAACCAGATCAGATTGATACCCTTTATCGATGGCGATATCATCAATGCGGATTCGAACTACGGCGAGAAGTTTTGGGATGAAGTTAAAAAGGAAGTAAGCAATGATACGGGCTTGGTACAGATGCGCACCAAAAAGACGGGTTTTGAGGTGGCAACTGCTATGAAAGTTTCGCTTTACAGGGGTGGTAAGCCCGAAACGTTTTTATCAAAGTCCATCCAAAAAGAAAAATACATTGGCGCGGAAATAACTGTAAATGCAGTGGGAGGGCAACCTATTTCTTTGTATAAGTATGTAGCTAACCTATCATCGCAAAACCACAACGCTGAAGAACTTGCCCGGAATGCACTTGCTAAAGTTGAGTCAGTCGCCAAAAAACATTTTGCTACCCTGCTGAACGAACAGCGCTTGGCGTGGGAAGAAAAGTGGAAACACAACGATATAATAATAGAAGGCGATGCCGCCGCGCAGCAGGGTATCCGCTTTAATATATTCCAGCTTAACCAAACTTATACAGGTGAGGACGACCGGTTGAACATCGGCCCCAAAGGCTTTACCGGCGAAAAATACGGCGGATCTACCTATTGGGATACCGAGGCGTATTGCGTGCCTTTTTACCTTGCCACGGCAGATCAAAAGGTTGCCCGCAATTTGCTTTTGTACCGTTATAAACAATTGGGCAAGGCTATTGATAACGCCAAGCTTTTAGGTTTTAAAGACGGCGCGGCGCTATACCCGATGGTTACCATGGATGGCACCGAATGCCATAACGAGTGGGAAATTACCTTCGAAGAGATTCACCGCAACGGGGCTATCGCATTCGCAATTTTTAACTACGTGCGTTATACCGGCGATGAGACTTACCTAACCGATTACGGGCTGGAAGTGCTGATAGCCATCTCGCGTTTTTGGGCGCAGCGAATCACATGGTCGGCAGATAAACAGCAATATGTTATGTTGGGCGTAACCGGGCCAAACGAATATGAGAACAACGTTAACAACAACTGGTATACCAGCACCATAGCCGTGTGGTGTTTAAAATATACCATCGAAGCTATTGGCAAGATGAAAGACGCCAACACAGCAAAATATAAAGATGTTATAGCTAAGATAACTTTTCGCGAGGAACAGGAATGCGAAAAATTTGCGGATATCATCGACAAGATGTATTTCGGGCATGATGATAAATTGGGCATCTTTTTACAACAGGACGGCTACCTGGATAAAGAACAGATCCTGGTAAAAGATTTAGCCGCTTCTGAGCAGCCATTGGTAAAAAAATGGAGTTGGGACAGGATACTGCGCTCGGTTTATATCAAGCAGGCTGATGTGTTGCAGGGTTTATATTTTCTGGAGGATAATTACGACATCGACACCATCCGCAGGAACTATGATTTCTACGAACCCCGGACGGTGCACGAATCGTCGCTCTCGCCCTGCGTGCATGCGATATTAGCCGCCAAGCTGGGCGATGTTGAGCGCGCCTACCAGTTTTACCTACGCACCTCAAGGTTGGATATCGACGATTATAATGATGATACCGACGATGGCTGCCACATCACGTCCATGGCAGGCACCTGGATGAGTGTGGTAGAAGGTTTTGGCGGGATGCGCGTTAAGGATGGCTTGCTGTCATTCAATCCGTTGCTACCAGCAGAATGGGAAGCGCTGTCGTTTAAGGTTGGGTTTAGGGGTGTGTTGTTAAACATCAGCATCAGTAAAGAAACAATAACCGTAAACAATCTTTCAGCCACAGACTTTACCCTCAAAATTTGCGATAACGAGATTGTAGTAAAAGCGAAAAACGAACTAACCGTGAAAGCCAAATGAAAGGTTTGCAATGGATAATTATAGGAATTGGTATAATCACCGGTGTATTTTTCTTGTTGAGCTATATATTTAGTGTGATGTTTTTTGCAGGGTTGATAGTTCTTATTAGTATTTTGAGTATTTCTGTAGCCGTCGGTTTTTTAGTCGTCAGGTTTTTTATTCCCTCAAGGTTTAGACGTAATATCCACTACGCTTTGCTAATCCCTTGGATAACTATTTTTATGTTTTACATCGCCATTACTTTAGTACAACATCAATCCGTTGATCTTATTTTAAGCGTCCCTCTTCTATTTGTTTTTTCAAGTATCGGAGGTTCCATGGCCTATCATGCCGAAATGAAAAAAAACTTCAATTCAATTTAGATGTCCAATCATAAATTAACAATCTACCAACTGCTGCCAAGATTATTCGGTAATAAAAGTACTACCAACAAGTTTTACGGGTCGGTTGAAGAGAACGGCGTTGGTAAACTTAACGATATTACAGATAAAGCCCTTTTCGAGATCAAAGCGATGGGTTTTAGCCACGTTTGGTACACGGGTGTTATCGAGCATGCCACCATGACGGACCATTCCGCTCAAGGCATAAAAGCCGATGACCCCGACGTAGTGAAAGGCCGCGCCGGCTCGCCGTACGCCATTAAAGACTATTACGATATTGCTACAGACCTTGCCGTAAACCCGGAGTTCCGAATTTCAGAATTTAAGGAATTGGTTGGCCGTTCGCATAAAAACGGGCTGAAAGTTATTGTCGATTTTGTGCCCAACCACGTTGCCCGTACGTACGCATCAGACGTGAAGCCCGATGGCGTGAGCGATATTGGCGAAGACGATGACAACAGCCTGCACTTTTCGCCCGATAACGATTTTTACTATATCCCCGGTCAGCCGTTTGTAGTGCCGGGTGGCTATAACCCTGGTGGCGATGAATTTACTTCGCCGCTAAAGGATGGTAAGTTTGACGAGTTCCCGGCGAAGGCAACTGGCAACGATGTTTTTAATCCTGCGCCATCCATCAATGATTGGTTCGAGACCATTAAACTTAATTACGGTGTTTATTACCTGGATGGAAAGAAATCCTACTTCGACCATATCCCGCCGCTGTGGCTTAAAATGCTGCACATATTAAGCTATTGGTCAGATATGGGAGTAGATGGTTTCCGTTGCGATATGATAGAGATGGTGCCTGTTGAGTTTTGGGCCTGGCTTATCCCGCAGTTAAAGGGAGCTTATTCCGGTCTGATTTTCATTGGTGAAGCTTACGATAAAAACCAATACAACAATTATATCCATAACGGCGGGTTCGATTACCTTTACGATAAGGTTGGTTTATACGATGCTATCCGCAGGTTAACCTGTGCAGAACCCGGTGCATCCACCTGGGAAATCAACGCCGTGTGGAACAATCATTGCAAAGGCATCGATCAGCACATGCTGCGCTTTATGGAAAACCACGATGAGCAGCGCATAGCCGGTAAAGATTTTGCGCATGATGCCAATTACGCCATACCGGGGATGATAGTGAGCGCTACTTTGGCAACCGGCCCGGTGATGATATACAGCGGGCAAGAAGTAGGAGAGCCTGCCGCGGGCGCAATGGGATTTAGTAGTGACGACAGCCGCACCACCATATTTGATTATTGGGGCGTGCCCGAGCACCAGAAATGGATGAATAACGGCGCGTTTGATGGAGGAGTCTTGTCTACGGAACAAAAAAAACTGCGTGGTTTTTACAGCAACTTGCTCAATATCATTAAAGACAATGAGGCCTTTACCGGGGGCGAGTTTTACGAACTGATGATAGCGAATGAGCAGCAGCCCGGTTTTGATACCATGCTGTACATTTATTTGCGTTATACATCCACCCAAAAAATACTTGTTGTAGCTAATTTTAACCGTACCGAACGTGCCATCAGTATAAAAATACCTGTGGAATTGCTTTCACAATTTGGCCTTACGGGCAGGGCAAGTTTTACAGACCTGTTAACCGGCGATATTATAAATACAGCCGATATAAATAGCGGCATCCCTGTTTTATTAAAAAGCAGCAGTGGATTATTATTGCAGTTTTAAACTTTACGGAAACAGGCGTGCAGGTACTGGTTGCCAAACAGCACCTCGATTTTTTCGGGTTTCCCGGCTAAAAATTCATCACAGGCTAATTTAACGCCGGGGGCTACATTGTGGGCAACGCCGTTTTCTACGGGGTCGTTATAGTCCATTAAGATACAAACGGCACCCGGGGCCATTAGTGGGTATATGCTTTCAAGGCAGTGCAACATCACGTTTTTATGTGCTTGTGGGTCGCCGCCAAAACCGCAGTCGATATGTATAAACGATAGTTTTTGGGGCAAGTTCAAGGGTAGCGTGTCAAAAAAATCACCCTTATGTATTATTGGTAGCTGCAGGCCGGCGTTGCCGAAATTCTCTTTAAGTTTATCTTCAATATCGCCCTTAAATTTAAACGATACACCAAAGGTATCATACACATGCAGCTTTTTATCAGACCCGCGTAACTCAATAACCTTTTCAAAAAGCACTGCGCACTGGCCCGTAAATGTGCCTAACTCTATCACGTCGCCAGGGATATTATTCAATATTACGTTGTTAAGCAAATGATAGTAGTTTATCCGTTGCTCAACTGTATTCATGTCAACGCTGGTATCAAGCTGTTGTACATTATAGCCGGTTTTTAAATACCTTAATCCCTTGTTAACAAAATTCATTAACGGCGAATTTTTTCGCCTGTTAACGGAGTAAGGAGGCTGAGTGATAAAATAATTATTCATTTGGCAACTGATTGGGTTGTTTAGCCTAAGTTATTAAAATATTCCTAAAAACATTAACCGACAGCAAAAAGCTAATAATTGGCGCAATTATGGCTTACAATTTCAGGAAATAATCGTTTATTAGCTGTTACCAAAATTAATTAGCTGATATATTAATCGTGCTTGGCAGGGCTTTTAGGCCCGGCGGCATATTGAATACATAGAACATGGCAGAAAACGTACCTGATCCAAACCCGGAACTTTTAACGGCGAAATTGCTGCAGGTGGAGGATTTGATAGAAGAAGATGAAGAGTTTCACCACTTAAATAACCCCGCCGATGGTATAAAACCCATTGTTAAAAAGTACCTGGGCATCCCCAACCACGCAGAACAATCAGGCAACAAAATATTTTTTACCGATGGCGATGCCAGGGTAGAGGTTACCATAGTGACCAGCGAGATCATCCGTGTGCGTTTAGCGCCACACAGCGTTTTTCTTGAAGAATTTTCGTATGCCGTGCCCGAGCTGCCAAGTAAGCCGGTGGAGTTTACCTTGCTGGAAAACGAGCATGAATTTAGGGTTGCTACACCGGCGGTGAATTGCCACATCCGCAAGCAGGATTTCTTTATCTCGTTTTCGGATAAGAACGACCACGTAACCAGTGCCGATGCGGTGCCGATGCACTGGGAAGAGAACACCCAGTTTGGCGGTTACTACGTATTTTGTACCAAAACCTGCGAGCATGAGGAAAGCTTTTTTGGCCTTGGCGATAAGGCTACCGAATTTAACCTGCGTGGCAAACGCTTAAAAAACTGGAACACCGATGCCTATTCGTTCGGTTTTAACCAAGACCCGCTGTACCGCTCCATTCCGTTTTACATCAGCGTAAGCGATAATATTGCCCACGGCATTTTCTTTGATAATACTTTTAAAGCACACTTCGATTTTGGCGCCGAAGACCCAACTAAAGTGAGTTTTTGGGCTGATGGAGGCGAGTTGCAATACTACTACATCCACGGCCCGCACATGATGGACGTGGTAAAAAATTACCACCTGCTAACCGGTACACACCCTATGCCGCCGCTTTGGGCGCTGGGTTACCACCAATGCCGCTGGAGCTATTATCCAGAGAATAAGGTAAGGGTAATTGCCAATGGTTTCCGCCAAAACAGGATCCCTTGCGATGGTATTTACCTGGATATCGACTACATGGACGGTTACCGCTGTTTTACATGGAGCCCTAAATATTTTCCTAATCCTAAAAAAATGATAGCCGACCTGGCTGCCAACGGGTTTAAAACGGTTGTTATTATTGACCCCGGCATTCGTGTGGATGATAATTATTCGGTTTTTAAAGAGGGTAAGGAGAAGAAATATTTCTGCCGCCGTTGCGACGATTACTTTATGGAGGGCCACGTTTGGCCGGGCCGCTGCCAGTTCCCCGATTTTACCAATCCAGAGGTACGCGCCTGGTGGGGCGACTTGTTCGACGAATTGGTTGAAACAGGTGTTGCCGGTGTTTGGAATGATATGAACGAGCCGGCCGTATTCGGGTCGGGTACATTCCCGGATGATGTACGCCACCAGTATGACGGCTATCGTGGGTCGCACCGTAAGGCGCACAATGTTTACGGGATGCAAATGGTACGCGCCACTTACGAAGGTTTGCGCAAGCAAATGAAAAACAAGCGCCCGTTCACCATTACCCGTGCGGGTTACTCGGGCGTTCAGCGTTACTCATCCGTTTGGACGGGGGATAACGTAGCATCGTGGGAGCATTTGAAACTGGGTAATATCCAGCTGCAAAGGCTTTCGATATCTGGTATCTCTTTCTGCGGAACAGATATTGGCGGTTTTAGCGGCGAGCCGGATGGCGAACTGTTTACCCGCTGGATCCAGATGGGTACTTTCTCGCCGTTTATGCGCGCACACTCTGCAGGTGATACCAAAGAACGCGAACCATGGAGCTTTGGCGAACCATTTACAGCCATCAACCGTAAATATATCGAGCTGCGTTACAAATTATTACCATACTTATACTCGGCATTTTGGGAGCACCACCGTTACGGTTTCCCTATCTTAAGGCCTGTGGTGATGCAGGAGCAGGAAGTGGCATCAAACCATTTCCGCCAGGATGAATTTACTTACGGCGATAAGATCCTGATCTGCCCTGTACTGGAGCCGGGCCAAAAAAGCCGCAAGGTGTACCTGCCAAAAGGCAAGTGGTACGATTTCTGGAGTCTGGAGATGGTAGATGGCGGCACCGAAGTGAGTGTTGCCACCCCGCTGGATATTATGCCGATCTTCGTGAAGGCAGGGTCGGTTATCCCGGAATATCCTGTAATGCAATACACAGGCGAAAAGGAAATTGAGGAAGTAAAACTGAATATCTACTACAGCGATTACGAAGTGAATTCGTTCCTGTTTGAAGATTACGGCGAAACTTTTGCATACGAGCAGGATATTTACCTGGAGAAGAAATTTGTGGTAAATGGTGATGCAAGCAAGATGACCATTAAGCAAAGTATGGAGGGTTTATACACCCCACGCTACGAGGGCTATCATATTAAGCTGAATGGCTTGCCGTTTAGCCCATCAAAAATTGTGGCCGATGGAAAAGAAGTTGCGACTATCAACTCCAATCCCGATAAAACCTACGAGTTTAAATTCAGTAAAAACTTTAAGCAGATAGAGATATTTAAATAGGCACTTAGCAGGTTTGCAACAGAAAACTTGGGAGATGTTAGTGGAATGACTATCGAGAGTAAGCTTTATATTGTTGACATACCTAATAAAACAGGTGTAATTTTTTTTTTACAGTAGAAGGGCAAAAATATATTTAGTCAGGATATTAAGTTGTTAGGTTTCGATTTTATTCATGAGAAATATGAGCCAGATACACCAACGATATAATTTTCTGTTTGCTAATGAAATTTTTAGAAGTCATGTTTACAAAACCTGCGAATTAATAAATATTAACGCCAATCCTTCATATGTTAATTTAAGTACATATCTGCTTTATTTGCAATTTATTGAAAATATAAATGAATTTGCACTACCTGAAATTGAAAAATTCTTAAATGGACTTCCTTACGATAACATTAGTCAGGAGACAGTCGAAATTGTATTAGGGCAAATGAATGTCGAGATACGATGGAATAGTACAACTGAAACTGTTCCTATGAACGATTTTAAAGATGTATTAAAAGAGTATGCTGATTTTTTACAGGCACCCCCATTAGATGGCTTGGCTGTATGTTTTTGGCGTGCACTTTTTGGTCAAATCTTAAATAGCCAAGGGTAATTGTTTTTATATAAACATCTGCGGTTATTGTATGTTCAATAATGATATATTTGGATGCAGGGGAATTACCACTTCCCTTACCTAATTTAAACCGGCGAACCAACGGCTATCTACTATGGCAAAAAAAACTGTAAAACCCGATACTGAAATAACGGAACCAAAACCTGTTAAGGCAAAAAAAGAAACCAAGCCAAAAGCCGTTAAAACAACCGCCCCAAAAGCGGAGGAAGCGCCGGTAGCGAAAAAAGTAACAAAAAAGTCAACAACTTTAGAGATCATCGAGAATACCGAGGTTAAAGCCGTTGAGCCATACAGCCGTTTTAGCGATTTTGATATCGACCTTTTTAAATCGGGCAAGCACTTTAAGCTGTACGAGAAATTTGGATCGCACGTGGTAGAGCATAAGGGCGTTGTGGGTACTTACTTTGCGGTATGGGCGCCAAACGCGCAGTACGTAGCCGTAATAGGTAACTTTAACGGCTGGAACAAGGGTTCGCACTCGCTGAATTACCGTTGGGATGCATCAGGCGTTTGGGAGGGTTTTATCCCGAACATTGGTGTTGGCGAAACCTATAAATATTACATCAAATCATCAACGGGTGAAGACCTTGAAAAAAGCGACCCATTTGCTTTGCGTTGGGAATTGCCCCCGCGTACCGCATCGATAGTTGCCGATACCTTTTACGAGTGGAAAGACCAGGACTGGATGGCAAACCGCTACCAGTACACCGCTTTAGATAAGCCATATTCTGTTTACGAGATGCACCTTGGCTCGTGGGCACGTAGTCCCGAAAGCCCCGAAGAATTTCTGAGTTATCGCCAACTGGCAGATACTTTGGTGCCTTACGTTAAGGAAATGGGCTTTACGCATGTAGAGTTTATGCCTTTAATGGAGCACCCGTATTACCCGAGTTGGGGCTACCAGATCACGGGTTTTTTTGCGGCATCGTGCCGTTACGGTACCCCGCAGGACCTTATGTTCTTGATAGAGGAGTTCCACAAAGCAGGCATCGGTGTGATACTCGACTGGGTGCCTTCGCATTTTCCGGGCGATGCACATGGGCTTTATAACTTTGATGGTACGCACCTTTACGAGCATGCCGACCTTAAAAAAGGCTTCCACCCGGATTGGAAATCGTATATATTTAACTATGGACGTAACGAGATCCGCGCGTTTTTAATAAGCAATGCACTGTTTTGGCTGGAGCGTTACCATATAGATGGGTTACGTGTAGATGCCGTAGCATCTATGCTTTACCTTGATTACTCGCGCAACCATGGCGAGTGGGACCCTAACGAGTTTGGCGGTAACGAAAACCTGGAGGCGATCTCTTTCCTGAAAGAACTTAATGCCACTGTTTATAGCAACTTCCCCGATGTGCAAACCATCGCGGAGGAATCTACCTCGTTTAAAGGTGTTAGTCGCCCGGTTTACACAGGCGGCCTGGGCTTTGGTATGAAATGGATGATGGGCTGGATGCACGATACTCTGGATTATTTCGCGCACGATCCCATTCACCGCAAATACCACCAAAACCAGCTAACGTTTAGCATGGTATATGCCTTTACGGAAAACTTTATGTTGCCGTTCTCGCACGATGAGGTGGTTTATGGTAAAGGGTCTATGCTGAACAAAATGCCCGGCGATGATTGGCAGAAATTTGCCAACCTGCGCCTGCTTTACAGCTTTATGTACACGCACCCCGGCACTAAACTGCTGTTTATGGGCAGCGAATTTGGGCAGGTTGCGGAATGGGATTACAAAAAATCGTTAGACTGGCATTTGCTGGAGCATACCAGCCACAACGGGATTAAAGAAGCGGTTAAAGCTATTAATAAACTCTATAAATCTGAACCTGCGCTGTATGAGAAAGCCTTCGACTGGAACGGTTTTGAGTGGATAGATGCCGGCAATATGGATGATTCAGTCATCGTTTACATGCGTAAAGGTGTAGAAAGGGATAACGATCTGGTGATTGTGTTGAATATGACCCCGGTTGTGCATCATGATTACCGCATAGGTGTACCCGCAGCCGGCCAATGGCAGGAAGTATTTAACTCGGACGCCGAAAAATTCTGGGGGACGGGCCTCATAAACTTCGACCCGATAACTACTGAAGAAAAATACTGGCACGGAAAAGATAACTCGATGCTGGTGAAAACGCCGCCGTTGGGTTCGGCGATATTTAAACGTTTTACCACGCCTGCATCAACCGAAACAAAAAATCTAAAAAAGCTGAAATAATATGGCCGGTAAGTTTTTTTATTTATACCTAATAGGGGGTACTGTTGCCCTTGCTTTACTTATTTATAGCATCATAGCCGCCTACCCGGATTTTAACCGCAACGGCGCGTTCTTTTACGTGATACCAACGCTGCTGCTTTATTACATGGCCTATAAAACCTGGCATGTGAAGAATGATAGCGAGTTGATGTAAGTAGTCGCGGCTGCGTTAAGTGTCCACACTTAACGCAACGTTCGGGTAACGTCCACGCTTACGTTAGAAGCAGCGTAGGACGCTGAAATTGTTTAGGTTTAAGCGTGGACGCTTGAACCGGCGTTGCTCAAAAATATCGTCATCGTGCCCACACTAACCGCACCAGAAAAACATATCATCACCAGTTACCCCTTAATAACCATTGATGGCGGCAAGCCCACCATGATAGAGGTGCACGAGGCTAATGGGGTTGACGTCATCATAGAGGACGCTTTCCTGCTTCCTCACCGAAAGGATTATTATTTTTTCGCTTTTGTAGAAGAGGGGCATAGCCGCCATTGGATCGACTTTACATCGTACACCGTAAAGCCGGGGCATTTTTATTTTACCGTTCCGCAGCAGATCCATTTAAAGGAGGAGAGCAAGCCCGTTAAAGGTTACATTGCGGGTTTTACCGAGGAGTTTTTACTGCTGGAAGAGAACCGCATGCTGCGACAATTACCTGTTATACAAAACCCTGCCGGCGCGCACGAACTGGCGTTAAACGAAGCCGACATAGCCTACATAAGCGATGTTATGCGCAAGATGACGGATGAATATAAGACGGGTGGTACATGGCAAAATCAAATGCTGGCTTCATGGCTGCGGGTGCTTATTATTTACCTCAGCAGGATCTATACCGAGCAGTTCGGCGAAAGTAAAATAACACAAAACCATTGCCTGCTCAAAAACTTCCAGGAACTGATAGGGGAGAACCATACCCAACTACATGATGTTGCCGCTTATGCCAACTTGCTTAACCTTACGCCCGGATACCTTAACGATGTGGTTAAACAACATAGCGGCAAAACCGCCATCAGCCATATTCATAACCGTTTGGTGGTAGAGGCGAAACGTAAACTGCTCCATACCGACCTATCTGTTAAACAGGTTGCCGATGAGTTGGGTTTTGAGGACGCGGCATACTTCAATCGCTTTTTTAAACGCCTAACCGGGAGCACCCCAATAGCGTTCCGGCAGCAAATCCGTGAAATGTACAGTTAATGCCCTGCTATGTGCAATGGTTGTGGGCTACCACCGCCGTACATTTGTGATATGAAAAAACAGACAGTATTAATAACCGGCGCCAATAAAGGTATTGGCCTGGAAACCGCCCGCCAACTGGCAACCGCAGGTTACCATGTTTTTTTGGGCTGCCGCGATAAACAACGGGGCGACGAAGCTGTGTCGCTACTGCACAGCGAAGGTTTAAACGATGTTGAGTTTGTTCGGATTGATGTGATAAGCGAAGAATCTGTAAAGCAGGCATTTGATAGCTTGTCTAAAAAGATCGATCATCTGGATGTGCTGATCAATAATGCAGGCATCCCCGGCAGTTTCCCGCAACCTGCTACAAATACCGCTACCGATATTTTCAGGGAAGTATTTGAAGTGAACGTTTTTGGTGTTGCCCGTGTGTCCAGGATTTTTGTTCCGATGATGCAAAGCGCGCCAAACCCAAGGATAGTGAATGTAACGTCAGACCTTGGCTCGCTTGGCCTGCATACCGATAAAACATGGAAGCATTATGATGTGAAAACAGCTGCTTATGGCCCGTCTAAGAGCGCGTTAAATGGTTATACCATTGCTTTAGCTTATGAGTTGAAAAACTTTAGGGTAAACGCTGTTAATCCGGGTTACACCGCAACAGATTTTAACAACAACCAGGGCTATAAAACAGTGGCGGAAGGTGCCGCGCCAATTGTGCAGTACGCCATGATAGATAAAGATGGCCCAACCGGTGGCTACTTTAGTGATTATGGTGTTACGCCGTGGTAAGGTAAATTAACCGTAACCGTTATTGCGGGGCACGAAGCAATCCCCTACTGACCGAGCCGCTCTGTATATCAAAGAAGTTGCTTCGTGCTTCGCAATGACGGTGTTTTACTATTCTTCCTCTAACAATCTCTTCGTTTCATCCAACCTTGCTATCTCTTCTTCTGGCAAAACGGGGTATTGCAGCTTAAGGTCCTTAAGTGTTTGCAATATTATTTTAGATATGGCTATCCTGGTAAACCATTTTTTATCGGCAGGTAAAACGTACCATGGGCTATCGTTAGTGCTGGTTTCTTTAATAGCGGTTTCATAGGCCTTCATGTAATCATCCCATAATTGGCGCTCCTTGATATCGCCAGATGAGAATTTCCAATTCTTTTCAGGATCTTCTATACGTGCCAAAAACCGTTCTTTTTGTTCGCCTTTAGACAGGTGTAGGAAAAATTTAATAATCACGGTTCCGTTGGTGCTTACATGCTTTTCAAAATCGCGGATGCTATCATACCGTCGTTCCCAAAATTTTTTGTCAATACTTTTCACATCTGCAACACCCGGGATGTTCTCTTTCAGGATAAATTCGGGATGAACTTTGGTAACCAATACATTTTCGTAATGCGAGCGGTTATGGATGCCGATTCTACCACGCTCTGGCAGCGCCTTATAATGCCGCCATAAAAAATTATGTTCGTAATCCTCCGTGGTTGGTTGCTTAAAGCTGTACACCTGACAACCCTGGGGATTTAAGCCCGACATGGTGTGTGCTATCGCGCTATCTTTACCCGCAGCATCCATCGCCTGGAAAATCACCAGCAGGGAATGGCTGTTGGCTGCATATAATTCATTTTGCAATTTAGCTGTCTCTTTAATAAGCTCGGTTAATAACTCTTCGGCTTCGTCCTTGTCGTAACCAGCCGTATCATCAGTATCAAAATCTTTTAGCTGAAATTTTTTAGTGTTGGTTATTTTGAAGCGGTTTACAATATCTTTCATAGGTAAGGTTATAAGCAAAAAATCGGCGAGAATGTTTGAACTCGGTTAGTGTTGAAAAAATAAACCCCTCAAAACCATTTGTTTTGAGGGGTTGGAAGCACGGCTTGTGATCTTCAAATTACCAGATCCTTACCCGCTCATTTTCGGCTTTATAGTTTTTATCGCCGGGCTTAATATCAAATGCCTTATAAAAAGGGGCAAAATTCATCAACGGGCCGTTTACGCGCCACGTGGCCGGTGAGTGGGGGTTGGTGTTTACGTAGGTGCGCAAAAAGGCATCCCTTGTTTTAACCCGCCAGATCCTGGCTATCGACAAAAAGAAACGCTGATCCGGCGTAAAGCCATCTATCTTATCACCGCTTTTACCTTGCTCTGTCATTTTAAACGCATCGTACGCGATAGCTACCCCGCCGTTATCTGCCGTGTTTTCACCCAATGTTAACGGCCCTTTGATGTGTACCGTGTCTAATACAGTGAACGAGCTGTACAAGTTAGAAAGCTGGGTTGTTTTTTCTTTAAACTTTCGGAAATCTTCTTTAGTCCACCAGTTTTTTACGTTGCCATCTTTATCAAATTGGGCGCCCTGGTCGTCAAATGCATGTGTCATCTCATGGCCGATCACCATACCAATCCCGCCATAATTGATGGCATCGTCTGCCAGGAAATCAAAATAAGGATATTGAAGGATGCCCGCCGGGAATACAATTTCGTTTACAGGTGGGTTATAATAAGCCGTTACTGTTGATGGCGTTGTTCCCCATTCTGTTTTATCAACCGGCTTATTCAGTTTTGCCAGCTCAAACTGGTAATCGTTTTTGTTAAGCGATAGGATATTCTCAAAGAATTTTGTCCTGCTAATCTGTACCTTATCATAGTTGCGCCACTTATCCGGGTAACCTATCTTCTTCGTAAAAGTATACAACTTCTCTATGGCCTTTTTCTTTGTACTATCACTCATCCAGTCTAACTGGTTGATCCTGTTTTCGAAGGCTTTTTGCAAATTATTAACCAATGCGAGCACGCGCTTTTTTGCATCTTCATTAAAATAGCGCTTTACATACAGTTGCCCTAAAGCCTGCCCTAAAAAGTTATCTACGTTGGCTGTCATGATCTGTCTGCGGGGTTTTTGTGTATCCTCTCCGGACAAAACTTTATTGAATGCAAATGACGCGTTAACAAAAGGCTGGCTAAGCTTGTCGGCATAGTTTTGAAGTGTGGCGGCCTTCAAGTAAGCTTTCCAGTTGGCAATGCTTACAGATCTCAGCATTGCATTCAGCTTATTATAATAAGCAGGTTGGGCCATATCCATAGAATCTGTTTTTGCCCCTAACTTCGCCAGTAAAATCGGCCAGCCTATATTAGGCTGGGTTTTCGTTATAGCAGTAATAGCTACTTTATTGAAATTCGCATTTACTTCCCTTAGTTCAACATTGGTTTTACTGCTCAAAGCCAATTGTTTTTCAATGCCGTAAACGATACTTGAATTTTTGATCGCTAAGGCACGGGCACTTCCCGTTAATTGAAACAAAGTTTGAAGATAAGTTTTATAGGCTTTTTGAACCTGAAGCGTTGCCGAATCGGTTTTTAAATAATAACCCTTTTCAGGTAAACCGGTACCGCCCTGGTAAACGTGGGCAATATTTACCGAGCTGTTTTTATTATCGGGAGATATGCCGAAGCTGATCACCGACCGGTTGCCCAAAGCCATCTCCACAGCTACAAATTTAAGAAGTGCCGGTATGCTGTTTATAGCATCGATACGCGCCAGTATGGATTTGACGGGCTCGTAGCCCCTGCGGTTAATAGTTGCCATATCCATACCCGAAGCGTAAAAATCTCCCACCTTTTGTTCTATGCTGCCTGATGTGTTCTTAGCTTTTGAGGCGCTATCCAAGATGTTTTGCAATAAGCGCTTTTGCGGAATGTTCAGAAAGGAGTAGGAGCCCACACCTGCCTGGTCATTATCTATCTTTACGGTATCGTACCAGCGCCCGTTTACGTATCTAAAAAAATTGTCGCCCGGCTTAATAGCGGGGTCCAGGCCGGGTACGTCTACAAAAGCTTTGTGCTGGGCCATTGCATATTGGCTTACGCTAAAAAGCGTTGATATTAAACACAACGTAAATAGTTTTTTCATAAAAAAGATTTGCTTAAAGGTAATGAATGTAGATGAAGCCGCAAATAGTCACCCATAAGGTACACGAATATTATAAACAAAAGAGCCCTCACAACAAACGTTGGGAGGGCTCTTTAATATTAGGGTTGGCTAAACTTACAGTTTACCAATTTCCTGAACAAGGTCAATCAGTTTGTTTGAGTAACCCCACTCGTTATCGTACCATGATACAACCTTAACAAATTTATCGTTAAGCGCGATACCCGCTTTTGCATCAAAAATTGATGTGCGTGCATCACCTTTAAAGTCTTCAGATACAACTTCATCTTCGGTGTAACCAAGGATGCCTTTAAGCTCGCCTTCTGAGGCTTCTTTCATTGCATTTTTAATATCCTCGTAAGTAGCAGAAGTTTTTAAACGTACAACTAAGTCAACTACAGAAACGTCAGCAACCGGAACACGGAATGACATACCTGTTAATTTGCCTTTTAATTGAGGCAACACTAAACCAACCGCTTTAGCAGCACCTGTTGATGAAGGGATAATGTTTTGGTAAGCACCACGGCCACCTCTCCAGTCTTTTGCAGACGGGCCATCTACTGTTTTTTGAGTAGCTGTAACCGCGTGTACGGTAGTCATCAAACCTTCTTCGATACCAAATTTATCATCCAATACTTTAGCGATAGGCGCTAAACAGTTGGTAGTACATGATGCGTTCGAAACGATAGTTTGATCTGCTTTCAATAATTTATGATTAACACCCATTACAAAAGTAGGCGTGTCATCTTTTGCGGGTGCGCTCATAACCACTTTTTTAGCGCCGGCATCAATATGTTTTTGTGCAGTATCTATGGTTAAGAATAAACCGGTAGATTCGATAATAACTTCTGCACCTACTTCATTCCATTTAAGGTTTGCAGGGTCTTTTTCGGCAGTTACACGGATGGTTTTACCGTTTACTACCAAATGGCCGCCTTCTACAGCGATAGTGCCTTTGAACTGGCCGTGGGTTGAGTCATACTTCAACATGTAAGCCATGTAATCTGGCTCAACTAAATCGTTGATACCTACAACTTCAACATCTGGTCTTTCAATTGCGGCCCTAAAAGCTAAGCGACCGATACGGCCAAAGCCGTTGATTCCTATTTTCATGATTTTTAATTTTTATTAGAATAATACGTCAATAAATGGTTTATGGGTTCTTTTATTATATCCGTTACCGTTATCCCGGTACCCTCGGCAGCCTCATACAGGTATTCCTGAAAGTTGGCTGCTACCGATCCTGCAAAATGTACTGAAGCTCCCGGGTGCTGTTTATTCAGAGGTACCAGGTAAGTTTGTATCAGTTTGCTAAAGCCTGTAGTTATAACGGTTTTTATGTAAGGGTCTTGTTTGTTCTCCATGAAAAAATCGCTGAACGAGCTCAGGAACAATGCCGGCTGTTTTTGGCGATATACTTTTTCCAGTAGGGTTTTACGGTCGGCATCGTACTTCTGCACAAACTTTTTGCGGATGTTTGCCGGCAGGGTCTCGTTCATAAAACTTTTTATGAGCTGCCTGCCCAGCCAGTTTCCGGATCCCTCGTCGGCCAGTATATAGCCTAAACCGTAATTGTTTGGTTTTACCTTTTTGCCATCGTACCAGGCGGCGTTGCTTCCGCTTGCGCAGATGCTTACAATGCCCGGCGCGTTGCGGCAGCAGGCTATGGCCGCGGCCTCAATATCGTGCCCAACGGTAATTTTGGCAAACTTAAAAAATGCCGCGAACGCGTTGTGCACCACCTGCTTCAACTCGTCGGACGAGGCGCCTGCACCAAAAAAATAAATCCGTTTTATTTCTTCGGCGTGGTGTATAAGGTTTATGTTTTTGTTGAAGAGTTGTACGATGTACTTTTCGTCGTTAAAATAGGGATTAATGGCATTGGTATTGAACGAGGCAACCGTCCTTCCCTTGTAGGCTAATCGCCAGCCGGCATTGTTAGATCCACTATAAACAACTGCAATCATTAAATTGATAATATATCTGCCATCTGCATCAGGTCGTCTTCTAACTTAAACTGATGCTGGGTTAAGGCCTCTTCAAGGCTTGTTAATTTTATGTGATTGGCTTCAAGGCCAACCATTTTTTGTGTTTCGCCATTTATCATAGCGTTAACAGCGGCAAAGCCTAAACGGCTGCCCAGTATGCGGTCAAATGCCGACGGGCTACCCCCCCGTTGCAAGTGGCCTAATATAGTAACTTTTATATCGTAAAACTTGATTTGTTTTCTAACAACCTCGGCAAGGTCATAAGCGCCACCGCTCTTATCTCCCTCGGCCACAATTACAATACTCGATGATTTTTTGTTATACTGGCCGGCCTTTAAGTTCTCTATCAGGTTCTCTATAGCTGTATCGCGCTCGGGTAATAAAATAGCCTCTGCTCCGCATGAAATTCCGGCGCGCAGGGCAATAGCTCCAGAATCGCGGCCCATCACTTCGATGAAGAACAGGCGGTCGTGTGCGTCGGCAGTATCACGAATTTTGTCGATAGCTTCTATCACCGTATTAGTAGCGGTATCAAAACCTAAGGTGTAAGTAGAACCGTAAAGGTCATTATCTATAGTGCCGGGTACGCCAATAACGGCAATGTCCGGGTATTTTTTAGAGAAACGCAATGCACCGGTAAAAGTGCCGTCGCCACCAATAACAACTATGCCATCGATGCCGTTAGCTTTAGCATTCTGATAAGCCAGTTCCATACCTTCATCGGTACGAAAGGGTAAGCAACGTGCTGTTTTAAGTATAGTGCCACCAAGATTTAAGATATTACTTACCGAGCGGGTGTTCATATCGTACATGTTATTGTCGATAAGGCCCTGGTAACCCTGGCGGATACCTGCAACCTGCAGGCCATTGTATATAGCGGTACGCACAACAGCTCTTATACAGGGGTTCATGCCTGGTGCATCGCCGCCCGAAGTAAGAACTGCTATTTTAGAAATTTTTTGCATTATTTACTTAGGTAAATTTGTAGGTGCGAATATAGTGTGTCAAATTTACACCATTAAATTTATTTATTTATTTTTACATTAAAAATTAAGCAATATATTTAAGCACAATTATAATTAAATACATTTCCCTTGGAAGTAAAGTTACCTACATTTAACTCAGTTTTTTCTATAGACTGTGTCATATTTGGTTTTGAAGCCGGTGAGCTGAAGATATTACTTATAGAACGTAACGAAGAGCCTTTTAAGGATTGGCTTGCGCTGCCCGGATATATTGTTGAGCAAGATGAGAGTATTGACGACGCCGCCGAGCGTATTTTATACGAACTAACCGGCCTGCGCGACCTGCACATGCAGCAGTTTCATACCTTTGGCGAAGTTAACCGCCACCCGCAAGGCCGCGTAATTACCGTTGCTTACTACGCGCTTATCCGTATTAACGGGCAAAAAGAAGTAAAACCGGTTACCCAATATGCTAAAACCGCGTTTTGGCACCCGGTAAACGAATTGCCTAAGCTGGCTTTTGACCACAGCGAGATCTTTGAAACTGGTTTTAATAAGATTCGCCGCAGGCTAAATTATCAACCTATCGCGTTTGAGTTATTGCCGGAAAAGTTTACCCTAACTCAACTACAATCGCTTTACGAAGCAGTGCTTAACAAAAAGCTGGACAAGCGTAACTTCCGCAAGAAAATGCTTAGCTATGGATTTTTGAAAGAACTGGACGAAAAGCAAAAAGGCGTATCTTACCGTGCCGCCAAACTCTACAAATTCGACAGGAGGAAATATACCAAGATCTTCCAGAACGATCTGAATTTGGATAAATAGTGTGCAGTTTGCCGGTTGGCAGTTTGCAGTAAAAAGAAAGCCGGTAAGTTAATTACCGGCTTTCTTTTTGTTTTTTTAAGCGTGCAAACTGCAAACTCCAAACTGCCTATAACTGGCTTGGCGCCAATTCTAAGTGGTATTTAACCAGGTTATCTATAGGCGAGCGGATGATGTTACCAACCGTCATTCCGTTTTCGGTACAAACCTCTTCCAATACATTGCGGAAATTATAACCAACAGATCCTATACAGTTGAAAGTGTATTTTTGATAATCAGGGTAGTGCACAACCAGGTTTTTAAAGAAATCTTCGAAAGATGTACGAACCAGGTTGCGTGAGTATTCGATATTTACAATGTTGTCATAAACAAACTTGCTGAAACTTGCGCAGAAACGGTTTGCACGTGGTTGTGTGTAAACAATCTCGTTGATATCATCTGGCGTAAGTTTAAAGGTTTCCCAAAAGTTTTTACGAACAGCTTCCGGCATGTAACCACGCAGGTAATCAACCAATAGTTTTTTACCAATATGGCAACCGCTGCCTTCATCGCCAAGGATGTAAGCACCGGAGTCGATGTTATTAATAACTTCTTTACCATCGTAAAGGCAGGTGTTTGTACCTGTGCCTAAAATAGCGGCAAAACCCTCGTTGTTGCCAAGTAAAGCGCGGGCAGCAGCAAGTAGGTCGTGGCCAATGTTGATTTTAGATTTTGTGAAAACTGCCGACATGGCATCCTCTACGATCTTTCGCATCTCGGGGGTAGAACAGCCTGCGCCGTAATAATTCACCTCTGTAATGTTGTCTTTCTCAAGATCGGTTGGCAGGCTCTCGTTCAACGATTGAATGATGTACTCAGTGCCCGAAAAATATGGGTTGTAACCCTCGGTGTTGAAATACACCTTTTTACCTTCTTCGGTAACCAAACACCAGTTTGTTTTGGTGGAGCCACCGTCAGCAATTATGATCATAAAATAAGTTTTAGAAAAAAAATTGGGATAAAAGTATGATTAACTTATTGTAAAAAAAACACTTCCTAACTTTAAAAAGTAAAATGGTTGTAAAGCCTAAGTTAAATCGATGTATATGTGCACAATACTTAACTTTTTTACCAAAAAATAAATTCGGGCAAAAGGCCTTATTAATAAGTTAAATCATAAAAAAATACTTGTCAGTTTTACATATAAAGCACTGTGCTAATTGCACAACGCCGGTTTATAATTGAATGCAATTATATGTAATATTTTAACAAAAAATAATGGGTGGTGTTTTTTGTGACGATAAATATATATAATAAGGGAAACAGGTATAGTGCTGCTTACCCGTCTTACATAAAACAATGCGTTGCGACCATTTGATTTTTGGCGTGGAGTAAATAGGTTTGGTTACAGTTTTTGTACCTAAATGCCATTGTTATGTGTTACATTGTTTAATAAGCGCTGCCCTAAAGCCATTTACAGCCAAAGAGTTATAAGATTTGTTAAAGGAAGGCAGGATAATAACACACGCGTTGGTACAACCGGCCTGCTGCTGTACTGCGATGGTGCCTTTATGCAATTTAGAAGGATTAGAAGACCCCTTGCACAAGGTTACAGGAGAATAGAAATAGATAAACGATATAGCTATGTGCTAAAAATTGCAGAGGGGGTTAGCATCAAAAGGCGCATTTTCCCCGACTGGGCGACGGCGTTCGACCGCAGAAAGGATGTCGATTTTGCAAAAGTTAAGCCTTTATAAGCCCGCGCAATATTAATTTTGATGATAATGACCGCCCCGAACCTCGAAATAATGTTAAAGGCCTTTCTAAACAGCCGCAAACCATAAGGTGCTAAATTGAATTTAGCTATTGCCTTTCCCAACCATTTTTAGCATATTTGCACCGCGAAAAAAACGCGATGGTCCCATAGCTCAGCTGGATAGAGCAACAGATTTCTAATCTGTAGGTCATAGGTTCGAATCCTATTGGGATCACAGAAACCTTTCAGCAAAGCTGAATGGTTTTGTGACCCTCTTTAAGCTAAACATAGAGGGTTTTCATTCTAAACGAGTTCAAATGCTTATCTTAAAGATAGGCATTTTTCGTTTTAAATCAAAGTGTATCTTTAAAATTAGTGTAGTTAATATGCGCACTTTATGGCGCATTGACCGGCGCACTGTTAGACTGGTTCAATGGCGTACTAATAACCAGACTAAGTAACTGATACTTTACAATCATAAATGAAATTTAAGAAAAAATATGTTGAGCAACTGACTCATTATGCAGAGGTTCAGGAAACTCTCAAAAATCATAATTCAGTTAAAAGAACTTGAAACTGCGGCTTTATACAATCAAGCAGATAAAAGAGCTTTATTAACGGTAAGAAAAAATTATTAAAGTCCTTTCGTTAAGTGACGCACATAATGAAGCACGCTTATAGAGGTATTGCATTACTTTGCAAACCAGTGGTTTGTTTAAAACTTTCAGAGCTCATTTTACAAAAGCCACAATTTTTATCATATATTCGGAACGAATCGAAAGCTATATTACTAAACCTTTTCCTTTATTTCGATTACCTATTTTTGTTTATGTGGTTAAAAATTGTTTATGAAGAGGGTTTCAATACTCACTATTCAAAAGAACTTAATAAAGTAAGGGTTTCCATATCTAACGAGACTTCGGCGCCCGTCGAAGATTTCGATATATCTTTTAGGGTTAGCCCTATTTTTCCTTTATTAGAAACTGAAGATATTCCGGATTTATCAAAAAATAAAATTTATTTCTTTAATTATTCTAATGCGTTTCGTGCGTTGGGGAGGATTATCTCTGTTGCTGATGAAGAGGTGAAGAAATGCGTCTTTTTTAGCATTGGATTATCCTCTGTTATACTAATTTCTGATGACGATAATATATTAAACAAGTTTAAAAAAGTTATAGAATTACAGGAATATGCTAATGAAGAATGGGAAATTAATGACTTTAAAATCGTTAGTACTCAATATAATATACTTAAAAAAGAAAGCTTAGATGATACCCCTGTTGTAATCGCAAACTACGATGTGCTGCCGTTAACTGAAAGAGCATTAGTGGATGAATTTAATATAAGTATACGGTTTCTTTTGATAAAATTACATCATCATATGCCTTTGGAGCTGCCAAAATTCAAACGCTTGGTCGATGAAGTAAATGCTTTTATTCTTGAATTAGTTTACTTAACTGATTTTTCTGGCGAAATGCCAGAGTCATTAAACGAATTTACTACAGAAGATTTGAAAGGTGAGAAACTCAATACAATACTAAAAAATCAATCTTTGGATAGAATTATACAAATAAATTCTGCGCTTTCATATGTATCGACTCAAGCTTTTTCGGGTGCTATACCAATACTTGAGCGAAGAAGTTTAGTTCGCCGCAGTAGCCTTCTCGGTATTGGAAGTGCGATTTTAGCACTTAATAATATAGCGAGATTTATTGAGGATAGTTTTTCTAAAATTGGTTTCAATGAGATTATAACTGATATAATGGCGGTTGCATCGCCTTTAAAAGGAATTGATAATTTGCCAGTATATTTATCGTCAGATTGGCAGGAATCTTCAATTAGTAATTTAACAAAAGATATTAAATCCCACAATTCATACTATAAACTCCCTTATTTTAATGGTCGTTTGGGTTTTAGAGAAACGGAATATTCGATTGCTGCAGCTATCCAATCAATTACTAGTGGTGCAACTTTAGAATGGAGTTTAATGACCGTAACCCATGAAATGTTACATGGACATGTTAGAACCATCATAACCTCAATTTTCTATGGTGACGATAAAATGACTTCGGAGGAGCAACGAAGAGTTTTTTATTCAAATTTCAAAAAGAAAATAACAAAAAAAGAAAAAGATTCACACTTAATTGATTCTATTCGGTCAATATTATTTACCTACTGTTGTTTAACCCAGAATCATGGGTCAATTACCTCAAAAGGCTTCTCTGAATCAGGAAAGTATGACTTTACTGTACCTAACGAACCTATGTTATGGAATTTATTTGAACAAGAAAACAGGAACATTAACGAAATCTTCGTTCATGTACTTGATTTACACTATTTTTATGCGAGTCGATTGTCCGCATACATACCTTTGATTTGGTGTTCATGGGTTGCGGTGCCTTATGTCACTGGGGATTTGCGACAATATATTTTAAGAAGTCTCTTAACTATTGCGTCGAAAAATACCGGCGGTAGCTCTTATGAAAGATTTAATCTCTCAGTGTCTAGGTTAAAAGAACTATTGATTAAGTACAAAGATAACAAGCTAAAACATCCAATTATCTTAGAAGTAATTAACATCCTTAACGATAATGACAAGTTGATGAATAGTTATTTCAATGCGTTTAAAAACTCAGTACTGATAGTCGACATGATAACCAATATTTTCATATCCCCTACTGTACGAAGTGCTATTATTAATGATGATTTTGTTAAATGGGAAAGTAATGATAAGGATGAAGATAATTTCGAAGAGGCGTTTAAGTATGAATTACCAGATGGTTTTAATGACGAAGTGATTAAATCACCAATATCATTTTTACTAGACAGGATGATAAAGCAATTAAATGACGATAACCACTTTTCTGATATTGAGCGAGAAACGGCAATACAATTTATGGCATTAAATTCAAATAATTAAGAAATAAATGGAAAAGAAAAATTATTTCAACCTGATTTCTGCACAAAGATATTTTCATTTAGTAGCGTTAAATATCACAGAACAATACTCCACGGTAGATTATTATAAGAATTTTGGAAATTATCAACGAAGTAAAAATCATACGATTCACCAAACTAAAGACTTTGTCATTGAACATGTTAGAATTATAACTGACACTCCTTATTACGGCGGCACTAAAGATTATTCTGTAAAGAACGATGGTTTAGCACCTTTTAATTATGATTTGTTTACCATAGAACTAAAACCCCTAAATATTTTAATTTTAGGATTTCCATTTAAATTCCTTGCAAAAGATATTTTAGAAAATTTGATTAGGAATAAACTTTTGCAGCATGCAAATTTTATCAAGCCGGATTTGACAAAATTGATAAAGGAAAATAATGACAGCGCTTTAATGCTTAACAATTTTTCTTCACATTTTTCGGGAGTAGAATTATCCTTGAATGGTGATACAAATATTTCATCCGTTAATTTGGATGGGGATAGACCACTGGATTCCACTGTATATAAGACGTTTTTTTATAATTTAATTCAACGTGATGAATGCAGTTTAGAAAAATGTTCTTTGAAGAACGAAATTTTAGAAGAAACTACAGATATACCTAAGACAAAATCAAATATTCATTTAGACCTTTTTGGTAATTACAAATTATATATACATGGTAGTGGCAATAATATTTTCACAATACCATCTTTTTTTAAAGCACTTACAGAATATCAATGTATAAAAACAACCTTAACTAATCCGATAATAAGACTTAAAGATGAATGATTTCGATGAATTAAAGCACCACCCAAATGCAATAAATTTTTTAGCTGAATATTTAAATCAGGGGAATTTAGTATTATTTTTAGGCTCAGGTACTTCAATGGATTTCGGATTACCTAATTGGCTAACATTGGTAAATTCATTACGGGCAGAAGTAAGTTTACCAGTATTAAATGGCGAACTCAATGCCGATGAATTGCAAGTTGCTGCTGAAGAGGTAATAGCTAAAATCAACAATGAAAAATTAATTGAGCTGCTTGAAAGGCATTTGTATACAAATGTTTCACAGTTAACAATGACTGAAGTTTTTCAAAACCATTTGTTAGTAGCGATATCTGCTTTATTAATGGGTAGCAAACGTGGGCACGTAACTAGAGTTGTAACTTTAAATTATGACAGTATGCTAGAATGGTTTTTATCTTTATTTGGATTTGTTGTTAAAACCATTTATAAACTTCCCGCACTTGAGGGTTCGGAAGATGTTAGAATTTATCACCCTCATGGGTTTGTCCCTAGACCCGATTCTGGATTGATAAGTAGCGATTTTATAATCTTAGGGATTAATTCAGCTAATAAGCGACTTGGTACACAAGGTGACCCTTGGTTTGAATTGACAAGACACATATTAGACAGCGGTGTATGTTTATTTTTAGGAATGTCAGTCTCTACCTTGGCAGATAGAGCTTTAGAACCACTCTTTTCGACTTGTGGTGAAAAATGCGCCCACATTAGACCGTTAGGTATTTGGATATTAAAAAAAGAATTAACATCGGCTATTGAACTTAGATTTTCACAGAATAATATCATTCCAATATCAATAACAAAGAACCAAGATATTTCAGAATTTTTATTGAAGATATGTGAAAAAGCAGCAAAACATTTGTCAAAAGCGGATTTGAAATAAATTTTAATTATCAACATTTAAACATTATATTTGCAACCCCTTTAGAAACAGATAAATGACTACTTCAAAAATAACACGCAAGTTTGAGCGGTTGCTTTTTAAAGGTATTCCTGAGCAACCAGAACATAACTGGGAGAGGAATGAAAACTCCAATGTTGCAGCTAGGGTTACCGGAAGACCTCCGTCTCCTTTTGTTGGCAATAGTTCACGTAATTGTGAGGGGGAGTTAGTAGGTTATTTTTTATATAATAACGAAAAGCAAACCGAAGAATTTATTTCAGAAATTTAGATTCTTATAGAACAAAAAAATCCTCAGCACATCTGGGGATTTTTTTTTGCTTTTTATTTTTTGCTTGGAATCTATTGTAGCGAACGTAGTAAAATTAGTTATGCTTAAAAGTAGCACACATTTTCAATAAGTTAACCGCTCTTAAATTTGGATATATCGATGTTTTGTAGTATATTTAATGTCAAATAAATTATACTACAAAATGAGAGTTAAGTACAACAGGATAAGCCACAATCTTCAATCAGGTTCAGGAAGGCGGTTCACTAACGATTTAGATTATTATGACTTGACTTTATTGGATAAGGTATCAGGCACCGTTGCTTTTAAAGATAGACCTAAAGGAGGGGAGTTGCTGAAATTAGTTGCGAATGGGAAGGTCACAGAAATAGTAATTGAAGAATTTAGCCGCATCGGGCGTAACACTGGCGATGTGATTAATACCTTATTGGATTTGGACGAGAAGAAAATTAATGTGGTAGTCCGAAACTTGGGTTTACAGTCACGTCCTAACGGTGAACGCAATCCAATTTGGAATATGATTAGTTCTGTAATGTCAAGTTTATATGCCATGGAACTTGAAAATATACGTGAGCGTACCAGCATAGGGCGTTTAGTTTATGTACAGAACGGTGGTAAATTAGGCAGGCCTATTGGTACTACCGAAAATGATAAGAAATTTTTAGAGAAGCCAGCCTCTCTGGCTATAATCAAAGGGTTAAAAAAAGGCTTGACAGTAAGAGAGGTAGCCAAAGTTGCCTCGGTATCAACCAAGACCGTTATGAAAGTTAAATCCTTGGCTAAAGCCACAGATTAACCACAACTTTCAACGTTGATAGTATCGCTTTAATGATTTGAGATTTATTAGCTAAATGAAGTAATCATGAGTAGCCACTTAATTCATAAAGCTTTGGTCGGAATAACAGTTGAGTAATGAGCGATTTTTAAAATACGTTGTTAAAAATGTCTCGACAAAAGAGAAAATTTGCAGAATTAAGTGAAGTTAATTGTCGGTCAACCCTCCATTATTTTTGTATAAAATATAAATCTTCAACCAATGAGGATTAACAGCCACTAATTATTGCGGAAATTGTGTTAAAAACGCCTGCTTTTTGTGCCATTAAGAGCGGTTAACATCCATTAAAGTACCATGGCGGTACCGAAAAGAACAAAAAGGAACATTACTGTACAGGTAATTTGGAGATTTTAACAGACAATTTAAATGAAATCCTTGCCAAAGTCAAAACCAGTTGACCAACCTGTTAGCTCTCGATAATCAAAAACTCCGTTCAATAATTTGAAATTATAATTGTAATCCAGTTCGCTTACTTTATATAAGAAATTTTTAATAATTGATTTAATTCTGTTATAATTCTTACTCTTTTGTTTAGTAGTAGGAACTAAGTACAAATCCCTGTTTATTTCAATCATTATTGAACTGACCCGGTTATCTTTTTCATAATAGGCGATGGGAACTATTGAACCTGAATAAGGACAATTTAACTTAACTGTAAAGCCATGATGCTCGAAAAAGCTTTTAGTGAACTTATACAAGCCCTCTGGCGTGTGATAGCCGTCGAAGCCGATGCAGATGTCATGCCGAGGGGTTGACTGCTCCATATCTCTTTTAAATGGCTTGTTACTAAACGAATGGCAATCTACAATTAGGGCTGAATTATTAAGTAGTAGCTGCTCGGAAACAGCGGCATGTAGTTTCTCATGATGAGGATAATAATACTTATTTAAAATCTCAGATTTCAATTCCGTTGATACAGTTCGCAGGTCGCTACCATCATCACATTTTGTATAGACGGAACCCATGCCAGTTGCAGACATTATTTCTTTTTCATCGTTAGCAAATCGTTCCACATCACAGAAGACCCTGCTAAAATCTGCAACGACGGGTATTCCGTCAGTGAAGCCAAATAAGTCATCCGTATACCAATCATTAAGTAGAAGCATCTCTTTTTCTAATGCCTCATTACTGATAACGTAACCAGTTCTATCAGGTATGTGAGTTCCGGCATGAGGTACATGTAAAATAAGTTTGTTAACCATAATCTGCATTAATAATTTCTTGCTTTTACCTTTTAAAATAAATGAAATTTTTGTCTTAAAAAAGTAGCAGGTATCATTTCATTCATTGGGTCATTAACCCGGAAAAACTACGATTCAGCCTGCTACTTTAGTCTTTTGATAGTAAAAATAACAGCAGGCATTATTTCATTCAATGGGTCATTAACCCTGAGAAACTATAATTCGACCTGCTGTTAATACTCTGTACTTTATTCAGTTATACCACCTCCTTAGTAACGCTGTCTTCAACATCAATCAGTTTTGTGAGTGAGTATTCTTTCTTGAAAGGCCTGTTCCCGTTAACACAGGCAAAGATTCTCGAAATCAGCTTCGCTCTAACAGCGTTAATGACCGCCATCTTCGGTTTCCCTTCTTTAATCTTCCGGGCGTAGTATGTCTTTAACTCTTCGTTATACCGTATAGCATTTATAGCACATGTGTGCAGCAACGTCTTTACCTTTCGGTTTGATATAGGTGATACCCTTGCCTTGCCGATGATTTTACCCGATTCCCTTTTAAATGGTGCTACTCCCGAATAGCACGCAAATTTTTTAGAGGTAGAGATGTCCTTGAACTCGTTCGTTGATATCAAGATTTGTAGTGCAGTAACCTCACCAATGGAAGGCACGGAGGTAACAATCTTATATAAATAATTAAGTCTTTCATCTCCCTTTACCAATTCCTGTATCATTTTTTCTACTTCATGTAAATCTGTTTTCAGGGAACTTATACTTTGTTGGCATAACCTGACACTATTTTTATGAATGCCTTTTGTAACGAATGTAGTTTGCTCTTTAAGAGGTGTTCTCAGTGAAACATTAACACCCACCAACCTATTTCTAAGCGTGAACAAACTTGCAATCTGCTCAATAATTGGCCTTTTCGGTATCCATAACCGCAATTCTTCCCGATTCTTATAAGCGTATTGAGCAATTCTTATGGAATCAATCTTATCATACTTCCCTCTGAGCTGCCCTAAAGAATTTCTTATATGAAGTGCATTCTCAATTACAACATTGGCTTTAAATTTTTTTAATGTTGTAAGAAGGTGGTTACTATAGATACCCGTGTTTTCCATGCAAAATACTGCCCGTGTCACTGTAAATTTGGGGAGGGTTTTCAATTCGGCCACAAAGGCCTGAATGTCTGCTGGGGTATTCGTTGTTTCCTTGTGAAACAGAAGGTTCTTTCCTTCCATAACTGCAAAGTCAAGTTCATTGCGTGATATATCTACCCCAATGAAATAAGTAAACTTCTTGGGTTTAAATGTTATGATGATTGCCATTTTAAAATAGAAATAATCAGCCGGTATTGATTCCTTTTGTAGGTCTTACCTTTTTCGAAATATAATGCACCGGTCTGATTAATGTTATCAATCCAAGTTATCCGGGAAGCCTGTGAACTCTCGGTGCTCAATTATGCCTTCACGATTGCGGATAATGCCCTCGTGTTGGTCTTGTATTCTGCATCTTAATTTCTCGAAAGCATTTTGGCTCATTTCTTCACTTTTTTCGAATACCCCATGCAGCGTGACACATATCAACCCTCGATTGTGTAAAGGTTTGAATGACCGTTCCCGTATGACAAACATTGTACTTTCTTCAATTACTTCAATCAAATCTCCTACTTTGGGTAATACAGGGAAGTGGTACGTTAACACATCACTGAAAAATTGTGTGTTGTATAATGTTATTTTGTATTGGTTTCTAATCATAGCTGTTTATTAAAAATAATCTTTCAGTAGATACCACATGCAATAGAGTATCAGACCGAAGATTGATAAACAGAGCAACATAAAAACTCCGATGAGTATTTTTAACCACATTAAATAAATGAAGTTACCGAATTGTCTGTTAACAAGCATCATACTTACTAAAAGCAAAACTCCTATAGCAACAGTCGCTTTAATTTCTAAGCTGTAATGATTGGTTTTTAAGAAAAAGTAAACGACAACCCCGGCCAATGTAAATACCAACAAAAATAACCCCAAACCCGCAAACAGCCCATAAGCCGCACCTCGGATATCGTTCTTTACGCCAGTCTTGAAGTTGTTGTATTGATTGTCAATCATTATGTCGCTGACTTAAAATCCGAAAGACTTTGGTACTTTTTAAAGACCTGCAATGTGCTTTCTACCCTGTCCAGTAGGTCACGATTTTTTTTATTGTATTCTAACTTGGCGGTGGTTGATGAACCCCATGCAGAGCTACTTGCTTCCACCATAATCTCCAAATCCAGCTTGTTACTAATTTCTTTATAGAATTTTATATTTTCTATGAGCAATCCATAACTTAATATTTGTTTTTGTGGGGATGCAATTGAAAAATTACGTGATTGTTCTGTCCAATAGATGTAGGTGTGAGCTGCACTATATTCCATTCCCAAAAGAATATCTGTGTATGGTGGAAAAGGGTTTCCTTCATCGTCTATTTTCTTAGAAGAGTCAATATGTCCCCCCGGTAGGTATTCAAGTTTTATAAATCCCTTTTGCTTTTTGCCAAAAAAAGATTTTTGATAGAGTTTTATTATTAAGCCATGTGTGCTGTGCTCTTCCTCAACCAATGGATAAAGCAGCAATAGTGCGCTTATAGTTTCAATGGTCGTTTTGTATGGATAATAAGTAAACGTAATCGGCTTAATATTGCCGTAGCCTGAAATAAAAGTCATATTATATATTAATCTTTTCTCGTTCGAACCGTAGATTATAAACGTCACTTAACGAAGTCGCTTGGTTAAATGGACGCTGGATTGGGTCAACTACCCGTTTTGATTCCCACTGCTTCGTGTTGCGATTATAACGCCTCCAATGTGATTGGTTCTGAAATACTCTGTTTCCATCGGGCAATGTGGATTTTATCGGTGTTGTATCACGGTGATGCTCCCACTCTGTCCATTCTGCTTTAGGCTTATTAGCTACAGCGTTTCGAATTGACCACATTGCAACAATGGATATGATAATTAAAAATGCAAGCATCTTTGTCCGGTTAATATGATGATTAAATTTCTCTTGTTGAAGCTATTGACTTAAACTTTGAACCGTATTGGAGTTTTACAATTCGCTCGGCCTCACCGCTATTTTTTGCTTGAATGACTACTTCTAATGCACCGCTCGGAACAAGATAGAACCTGACTAAATATGATTTCATGGATAAAAATTAAGGTTAAACTTTAAAATCTAAGGTACGAAAAAAAATCGATATACAACGTATCCGTTGTGCGATTAATTTGGTGGTAATACTACCATTATACCTTGATGGAAAAAAAGGTACTACTTAAAAATCTTGGTGAGCGCATCCGTGAAATCCGGGAGAAAAAAGGTATTACTCAAAAGGAACTTGCCCATTCAATTGATAAAGACCAGCAGTCGATACAGCGGTTGGAGACAGGTAAAATTAATCCGTCAATTTTTTACCTGCATGAAATAGCAAAAGGCTTAGAAGTCGACATTGAATCCCTTTTGCCGACATTTAAGAATGTGTAAGATATTCACCGATATAGGTGGCAAGTTCAGATAATTTACTGGTACAGTAATCAACAAGTTGCTCGGATTGGTAAACAGCCATAATACCTGCGATAGTTGATTCCCAAGTGTTGTAAGGCATTATAGTTTTTTGATACCAAATATCTAAATTGGTTTTGCCATTTATTTTATCAGTAACATATTGGTACAGTTCCATTCTATTTTCTGCTTCACTTTTGATAAAAAAATGTACTCTATCACCATCGTAATCCCCTATACCAAAAGTTATATCTTTCCAGTCGGAATTAGCTAAACTAATATTCATGGCGGTTTTCATATTCGAAGGTTCGGTAAGCTCAATAGTCCAACCTCCGCTAACGGTAGGTAATGTCGTCAATAACTGAGTCTTTAACTTTACAAAAAAAACAGATACAAGTCGGTCAAGAATATCCTGCCATAATTGATATGTTTTGAAAGCGACCTCCAAATTACCACTGGTTTTTACAGCCTGAGCAATTATAAGCTCATCAAAATCTTCGTTCATAAATTGTATTTTATATAATTAATAAGGTCACGTAAGAACCATCTGTATTTATCAGACTGGGAAAGATTTAGACATGTCTGTAGCCAGTTACTCAGTCCATACGAAAATAGGATGTTTAGATACTGGCCTTGCGCCTTTAGTTTATCTAAATCAGCAGTAGATATACTAAGCTGATGGGGGGCAGTACTTGTTTTAGATAAGTAAACTATCAAGAAATCATCGTGATAGCGCATGCGCATGTAATCTCTATAATCAGAAATCTGCTCGGTCTGGTCAGATGCCCATGGTTTATTTTCTATAACGATACCAAACTTATTCAAATCAATTAAAATATCTATACGCTTTTGTGTATGCTTTATTAAAGAGGTACTTGCTTCACGGTAAATGAACGGAATATTATTACTTAGTTTTTCCGAATTAGGTATGTCTACCAATTTAAGGAATTCTACTAAGAAGATGTTTCCCTGACCATGATTACCGTTCGGAGTCAACAGGTCAGCAATTATATCTGATAAAGTATTTTCATCTGGCCGGATGTAATCAAATACATTGAAGTCTGTTGATAGATAGAGTTGGCTCTGCGAGTTATATTTCTTTAGTAATATAAGCTGCTGGTTTACGTCACTGTAATAGGACTCTACTTGTTGCGTTAAGTTCATTTGTATTTATTGTGTTTTGTCCTGTGATAAAAGAAGACAAAACCTACCCCACTATATATCACATGTCAAAATGTAAATTTTATTTAGAGACCAGTTAAACTGTTGTAGACTTTCTTCAACATGTAATTCTTCACCAGCCCCCCGAATTCTTTATCATCCATCATCTTGGAAAATATATCCTGATTCTGCTCCATACGGGAGATAAGCTTATCCATAAAAATGTCATCAAAGCCAAATTTAAAATTCTCTATAGTATTACTTTTAGCCTGCTGGCTGAGTTTTGCATCAGCCACGAGTTCAGCTTCAATCTGGTCAAAAAAGAGCTTGTCAGCATCGTTAAACTCTGTTGAGAACCGTTTGTTAAGTACTTCAATGATTTCTGATAGTGCTGCCCGTTCGTCTTTTTTTATTCGGATACCGGCCTCATTCTGTCCATCTAAACCGTATTCGGCTTGCGGCTCCATCAGGATATTAGTTTCGGCTACCTTCTGTAAACGATAGTACTCTAACGATACTTCATCGCCTAACTGGAAGCGGTCGTTAGGGTTACGTGGTAACTTCCTTAACAGGAATTTACCGTAGGTGTACAGTTTCTCTAAATTTACATCAGTAAACGGCATGATTTGAGTTAAAAAGGAGTACAGCCGGACAAAAGATTGCAATGAATTTTTAAAGCCCTCTTGTGTTGATTCGGTGTTAATTACATCATCTTTTGTATTCTCAATAGAAAGCTGTTTGTAGCGGTCTACGGCAGGGTCGATGTAAGCGTTTAGCTTCCCTTGCTCGGTAACAGATAAGGTCTTAGCGGACTTAAAATACACGTTGCAGAAGTTATCTATCTCGGTATCCCATATTATGCGGGCTTTCCTGATTTCGGTCTCTAAATCATAAAGGTGGTTGGGGTCGGTTGTGGTTTCAACCGTAGTTAATTCATAGTAAGGCTGAAAAGAATCTAAAATATCTTCGGTGTCGTTTGCAAAGTCCAGCACGAAGGTGTCATCCTTACCAGCGCACATTCTATTTAGCCGGGATAGGGTTTGCACCGCTTTAACCCCGGATAGTTTTTTATCAACATATATGGTATGCAGTAAGGGCTGGTCAAAACCGGTTTGGTATTTATCAGCTACCAGCAATAATTGGTACTCGTCGGTATTAAACTTCTTTGGTAATTCTTTTTCTTTAAAGCCGTTAAGCTCTACCTCAGTAACCCCCTCAGGATATAAATCATAAATAACCTTACCGGAGAACGCCACAATGGTTTTTATATCACTATAACCTTGCTTAGAGATGTACTTATCAAACTCTTCCTTGTAGCGTACTGCATGTAGGCGGGAGCTGGTTACCACCATGGCTTTTGCCTTGCCACCAATTTTTTTGGATACCACCTGCCGAAAGTGCTCAACCATTACTTCGGTTTTCTGAGCAAGATTATGGGGGTGAAGCGACAAAAAACGTGCAATAGCGGTAGCCGCTTGTTTTTTGTTTACGTCCGGGTCATCGTCAATTTCTTTAGATAGCTTGAAGAAGGTTTTGTAAGTGGTGTAATTAAGCAGCACATCCAATATAAAGCCTTCCTCAATGGCTTGGCGCATCGAATACAGGTGAAACGGTTTCGGTTTACCGTTCGCATCCGGGGTGCCAAATACCTCTACCGTTTTAGCCTTGGGCGTGGCAGTGAAGGCAAAAAAACTAAGGTTGGTTTGCTTACCACGAGCTTGCATAGACTTCCTAATCTCATCTTCGGCATCTTCATCCAACCCTGAAAAATTTTCATCTTGCTCAGCTTCTTCTAAAGATTTAGCGGCCAATACCTCCTTCATCTTTTTGGTAGCCTCACCACCTTGGCTTGAATGCGCTTCATCAATAATGACCGCATACTTTTTGTTAGCAAGTTCACCCACCTTATCTAAAATGAACGGGAACTTTTGCAGAGTGGTAATGATGATATTAGAACCTGCTGTTATGGCATTTGCTAATTGCTGCGAATCCTTATCAATCTTCTGTACTACACCCTGTTTATGCTCAAACTGATAAATGGTGTTCTGTAGTTGATTATCCAGTACTGTCCTATCGGTAATAACAATTACCGAATCAAAAATGCGGGAGTTACTGCTATCGTGTAAACTGGATAAGCGGTAAGCCAACCATGCTATACTATTACTCTTCCCGGAGCCTGCGCTATGTTGTATCAGGTAGTTATGGCCTGCACCAACCGCCTTTGCATTTTTGCTTACCTCACGCACCACATCCAATTGATGGTAACGAGGGAACACCATAGTTTCTTTAATCTTGGTGATACCGTTAAATTCAAATTCCTCAGAACTTAGGTGAAGGAACTTACCTATAATATCTAAAAAACTATCCTTAGCCCATACGTATTCCCAAAGGTATGATGTGCGGTAACCATGTTTGTTTTGGGGATTACCTGCGCCGTTATTATCTCCTAAATTAAAAGGTAAATAGCGGGTATGCTTACCATCTAACTTAGTGGTCATATAGCACTCATCGGTATCAACTGCGAAGTGAACTAACGACCTTTTTTTAAACTGAAATATCGGCTCAGTAGGTTCACGGTCGTAAACGTATTGCTTTTTAGCGTGGTTGATGTTTTGACCGGTAAACTGATTTTTAAGCTCTACAGTAGCAATAGGCAGTCCGTTAAGGGATAATACCATATCGATAGAGTTATTGCCTATACGCTCGTAAAAAAGCTGTCGAGTAACAGATAGATGGTTAGTCTGGTAAAGTAAATCAGCGCTGGGGTTTAACGACGATTCAGGCTTGAAATATCCCATCTTAAACTTTACTCCGTAGTCAGTAAAACCGTTGCGCACCACATCCAGCGTACCACGTAAGTCCAGCTCTTTTACTAAGCGTTGAATAACTTTTTTCTCAACGTCCGTTTTATGGATGGCTTCTATTTTAAGCCACTCTTTGTTTTGGGATTCCTTTAAGAAGCCGGTAATGTAGGTAGGGAATAATCCCAAGTTTACATCAAAGTCATTAGAGTTACCAGAAACATAACCACCGTTAGTGGTTAGGGAGTCAGCAATAGCTGCTTCGAAGGTTTGTTCTGTATGAATTCCGGTTGCCATGTTATGCCGTTGCTAATAAATCTGATATTACTTCATTTTGTACATCAACTTTCCCTGTCACCACTTCCGAAATTAAAGCTGCTTTATACTCTTTCAAAAAGATAATTTCATGTTTTACTTTTTCAATCAATTCGTCAATTTTTAAGTGCTCATTTTTTATGTGGTTGACAATACTAATTTGCTCCGAAATAGGTGGTTCAAGTAAAAAACAATTACCGATTTCTTCCGCATTAAGGTGTGGTTGTGCCGCTCTTAATCTTTCTAAAAATAGCTGATTATCTAATAAATATGTGCTTAGCAATGCGTATGCTAAGAATTGAGCATATACAGTTTTTGCTCGTACTACTATATCATACCCGGTTATTGACCCGGCATAATCTTTTGTAATTATTGCGCTATCCCCTGTGTAAGCACCACTTCTGACAATAATTATATCATCTTCTTTCAATAGGGGGTCTCTATTCCACGGTATGTCATCCGGGTCGACATAAACCATGTTATCCTCCTTGATAATTCCTCTAAATATATTAGTTGCTCTAATAATCTTCATACCACCATCTTTTTGTTTTGGTGGTTGCCCAAGTCCATATTTAATTGAGGAAACGTATTTTATTTTTACAATTCCCCAATGTGCAGGTATTTCGCCCAACCAGTCAATGCCACTAAATTTCATTGGGTTAGCTGCCTCGATTCCTTTGGTAACTGCCTGATTAATTACAGCTGTGCGCTCTTCCTTAAAAACAACCACAAGCTGCTCTTTGTCGTTTATTAGTTTGTTAATTTCCGCAGTCTTGTGGTCAAGATACTCTGAAATTTTATTTTGTTCAGCCTGACTTGTAGGAATATAAATTTTAAGGTCATTTACCTTACCCATTTTCAAATTGATACGTGTAAATCCGTTCGCTTCAATCATTAACCGCTTGCGGTATGGGTGGCTCAACAACAAATAATTTAAAAACATTGGGTCGACCGTCGTATCTACGAGTCGAAATCCCTTACAAAAACTATTTAAATAAACCTCATCAACACCATCATTTAATATTGTTGTTTTACCGACATCATCGAAATTTTCAGAACTCATCATAAAAAATAAATCCCCATTTTTTACCTGATTTTGTTCTTCACCCTCAACAATGGAAACGTACTGTAAATTGTCAATACTGATTTTTTCGTTATTTGCAACATTCGTAAAAGGGATAAAAGGTTTTGTTGATGAATCAGGCTCAAGTTTAAAATCATCGCCTTTTTTTCCAGTTAACCCACTGTATAAATAACCAATGTATTTGAGCCTTGTCTCTTTCCAATGCTCAGGCACAGAATCTGACCATTCATGTGTTGTTGGTTTGTAACTTGGATATGGTTTCATTTTATGCAATTACCTCATTAATTAAACCTATTGTTTCCTTCTCCAATGCTAATATATCTTTCCTGATTTCATCCAATGACCGCAGCGGTTTATACTGGTAGAAATATTTTGTAAAGTTAATTTCGTAACCAATTTTAGTTTTAGTTTCATCAACCCACGCATCCGGCACATGAGGCAACACCTCTTTTTGAATATAGGCTTTTATGTCCTCTTTCAATGGGATGCTTTCCGTATCTCTTAACCTACTATCAGCTTTTGACTTGCCGTTCTTGTCGGTCTTTATATTGCCTTTAGCGTCTCTTTCGGGGCGTTCAACGGTAACTTTTGAATATCCAAAGTCCCGGTTATCAAAAATTTTACTGATTTCGCTTGGCACAAATTCACCGTACACTTTAGTGATTTCGTTAATGTGGTCGGGGCTTAATTCGTTGCGCTTATCACCAAGAGATTTACCCATTTTTTTATAGAAGTCCACCGCATTGATAAGTTGTACTTTGCCCCGGCGATTAGCGGGCTTATGATTAGAAAGTATCCATATATAGGTACTTATACCAGTATTGTAAAACAATTGGTTTGGCAAGGCTATAATGGCTTCTAATAGGTCATTTTCTATGACCCACTGCCGTATACTGGATTCGTTTTTGGTGCTGCTTGGACTGCCTGAAAATAATGGCGAACCGTTGAATACAATAGCCAACCGTGAACCCTCCGGCTTCATTTTTGATATAAGCGACATGAGGAACAGGAACGAACCGTCACCAGTTGATGGCAGCCCCGCACCAAACCTGCCGCCAAACCCTTTTTCTTCATGCTCTGCCTTTACCTTTTTAGCTATCTTTTCCCATTTCACACCAAACGGCGGGTTGGTAATAAGGTAATCAAAACTCTCGTTCGGCAGATGGTCTTCCGATATGCTGTTACCCTTTTTTATGTTAACAGGGTTCTGGCCTTTAATCAGCATATCCGATTTACAAATAGCATAAGATTCAGGGTTTAGCTCCTGCCCGAACACCTCTAACCGTGCATCAGGGTTCAGTTCATGTAGATATTCTTCGGCTACGCTAAGCATACCACCTGTACCGGCGCAGCAATCGTAAATTGTTTTTACGATACCTTTTTGCGTTAATATATCCCGGTCGTTTAGGAAAAGTAGGTTTATCATTAACCGAATTACTTCACGGGGTGTAAAATGCTCACCGGCCGTCTCATTGGAGATTTCAGCAAACTTGCGTATCAACTCCTCAAATAGATAACCCATTTCCATACTGCTTACCTTAATAGGATGCAGGTCAATTTCTTGGAACCGCTTAACCACTATAAACAACAGGTTATTGTTATCCATGCGGATAATCTGGTTCTCAAACTCAAACTGTTCAATTATCTCACGGGCATCGGCAGAAAAACCGTTGATATACTCTATCAGGTTAGCGGCTATATTGTTAGGGTCAGCAATCAGCTTATCAAATGTAAACTGGCTACGATTATGGAAATTGTATCCAGCTACTTTGTTAAGTATCGGGTCAATATTCTGGATGTTCATGGTGTTTGTCTGCTCGTACTTCTTTAGTACCTCAGTCTTAGTAGTGTCTAAAACGCAGTCCAGCCGCCTCAGTATCGTTAACGGCAGGATAACCTTCCCGTAGTCGCTCTGCTTGTAATCTCCCCTTAAAAGGTCTGCAATTGACCAGATAAAGTTCGCTGTTTCTCTAAAGTTCTTCATGTAGCTGTAATGATAAGGCTAAGTTCTCCAATGTAGGAAATAAACCGAAAATATAATATTTTTTTACAGGTGAGACTTGCATTTTGGCGTAAGTGACCTAAGTTTGCTTTAGGATTTCTTTGCAAATTAATTTAGAAAAAAACAGGTACAAATACGCCTTAACAAGTATTTATAAGAGAGACGGATAAACAGGTAGTAGCACTACTTCGTTAAGTTCACTGAGCTACTACCTGCCGTCTTTCGCTTCACCGAAGCATTAAAGTAAACTTAACAGCGAATTTATGAACAGTGAACTTAATTTACTCTAAGAGTGAAGTGTCTTTTCACAACAAACCTGCCGACCACGAGTACCAAAAAATTAAAGTTACTCAGTGTAAAACCTCGGTAGAAGAACTAACCAATTGTATTGAGCAAGGGATTCCCGTAACTGCCCAAGTGTTTGAAGGCGACCGCCGCAAAGCAACTAATTTTATAGCCCAAACGATGTTTGCGCTGGACTTTGACGATACCTTAAAGTTATCGGAGATTGATACTATTTGTGCTGATTACAGATTACCTTTTAATTTTGGTTACCCTACGTATTCACATACTGAAAGTAATCCCCGGTACCGTATAGCCTTTATCTGTGATGGAGAGGTAAGACATCCAAAGTTGGCCACTGACCTTAATAAGGCTTTCAGTATCATCTTCAATTCTTTGAACGATACCGCTTGTAAAGACTTAGCCAGAGTATGGCTTGGTACTAATAAAAAAGTATTCCGGGGGGACTTAGATGCTACTTTTAACCCCGTAAACGTTTTCGATATAGCTAATGAACTTCAATATTCAAGAGCAGGTAATAGGATAAGAAAAGGTTTTGATATTAATTTAATAGAAAAAACGGGAGATAACGGTAATACTATACTATATAGATATAGGAATAACGATATTCCCCTAATCTGTGACGAAACTGATAAGCAGCCAAAGCTTATTGATAATTGGAAACTGGAAGACCTGCTTGAATGCAAGTTGTTTAAAACCTTTTATGAGGGCGGCGGTACACCATTGTTAGGTTGTAAACTAAACGATAGCGAGCTAATGTGTATGGCGTCAAACCTGATGAGAATTGAAGGTGGCGAGCAACTTTATAAGGCTTGTTTAAATAAGAACAAATCTTACTCAGATGAAAAATTTTCAAAAATTTCATACCTGCGTAATCAATGCCATTACAGAACATATTTGATAGGCAGGTACTCACCGTTTAGTGAAGACCAACCAAATAGTTTGAAGTCTCAAACCTTCCCGGAGTTGCTGCGCAAAAAAGGAAGAGTTGAGATTGACCCTTCAAATCAACCTCGAATCTACACACTGGCAGAGGGTGAACAAGAAATGGTTAAATGGTTTGATATAGCTGATGCAGATACTGGTGAAACGGTGTATGTATTCAAACTGGCACCGGGATTAGGGAAAAGTCAATACTGGAAAAACAAGAAAGGTATAGCAATGGGGTTCCCAAACAACAACCTGAAAAATGAACAGTTTGAATCATCTGCGTTATCTGATAGCGAGAAGTTAGTTACGCCGGAAGCGTTGACCAAATTTACCAAACCAGTACAAGCTTACTTAAATGTTCTTTATAATAAAGGACTGAATGAGAAAGCCCATTTTAGAATAAAAAACTTGGCAAATGGTAAGTCACTTTTTGACGACGGGCATGTGGAATATGAGGATATGAATTTTGCTATTGAATATCTGAAACAGAACAAAGCTATCAAGAATGCCAGTACTGATAAGACGGTGTTTACTACACATACACGTCTGCTACATCAGTCGTTTAATCATGATACTTATGTTTTTGATGAGAATGCATTCAATACCATCTTTGAGCATCATAAGACATCGGTAGCGGAACTAACCTCTATTAAGATGTACCTGACCTTGCGGGGCTGCGTTGTTGACGAATTGGAAAAAGTTCTGATGGTTAAAGAGACTGGTGTACACCCCACCCCGAACTTTACTAATTATGTTGACATAGTTAAGGAGGTAATAAGCGGAGATAGGTTTGATACCAACGTACTAAAGTTCTTCCAATCGTCCCGGTTTATGTTTGACGGGGAATTTATTCATTATGAGGTTAACCATCTGAGTAAACTGCCAACGGATAAGAAATTGATATTTCTTGATGCCACCGCATCAAGAGCTTTAAATGAAAAAATATTTGGTGAAAGGTTAGTATTCGTTGATATTTCAAACGTTCAATTTCAAGGTACCCTTATACAGGACACATCTAAGAGCTGCTCAAAGAAGGGTTTAGATAAGTATCATGAGACAGTCTCGGCTAAAGTTGGCGACATGCCTGTTATCACACATATTAAATACAAAAAACATTTTGCCAATCCAGTTGATACATTACACTTTGGCAGCTTAACCGGTTCTAACGCCCTTTCAGGTCAAGACATTTGTGTAGTGGGTACTATGACTTACCATCCAACCTACTATCACTTCTTAGCCGACAGATTAAATATAATATGCGATGACCATATTATGAAAAATCTAAAAGTTAGTTACGAGGGTCGCCGTTTTTGGTTTACTACTTTTGAGAATCCAGAGTTACAACGGTTGCATTTAGAGCAGGTTGAAGGTGAGTTAATACAAGGTGTTCATCGACCAAGGTTGATACGAACTGATGCAACGGTAAACTTGTACTCAAACTTCCCATTGTTACAGGCTGAGTACGTCTATTAGTATAAAGAGTTTTGCCCCATTGCTGGTTAATACGATTGGCAATAGGACTTTAGAGCCCAAAAAGAGGGACTCAGTTAACCGTCAGAAATTTAAAAAAAAAAATTTATTGCGCCTTCTTGTTTTTTTTGGATAGGCGGTCGAATTTAAAAAAGGTCTTTTATTTTCATTCAAAAATAGTTGCGGAAATCGATTCGGGTCACGGCCGAGAGTGGGTGGGGTAAGGGTGGAGGGGTAAGCCGGGATACTACCCCTTGGCTCCCCCGGGGGGGCTTATGCCAAGTCCAGCACGGGCAGCGCATCTCTTAATTGTTGACTGTTTAACTCACCCAAACCTCTTAAATAATTTAAGGTTACTATCATGGTAGAATGTCCCATAAGTTGTTGAATGATATGAATGTCTTTCGTTCGGCTGTAAACATCAACGGCGGCGGTGTGACGGAACGAGTATATGGTTTGGCTGGTTTGTAGCAAACCATTTATGCGCATGTAAGGCTTTAGCCGTGTCCATATCAAGTTAAAATAATACTCATTGAAAGGATAATCCTTTAATGTAAAAATATTAGTCTCAGGGTCATTAACATCTACTAACCTATTTTTAATAATAGCTTGAAGGTATTTGGGTACTGATACTACCCGAACACGTGCGCTCTTGTTTTCTGAACCGGATAAGGAAATGATTGAAAAATCATCATTAAAGTGCCTTTTTTTTAGTAACCTTATTTCCAAATGTGGGCGCAACATACAGCTATACGTTAACAAGCAACAGATGTACAAATTGGAATCTGCGTTTTTTAGATAAGCCAACAATGCCATTAATTGTTCTTTTGTATAAACCTTATGAAGAGCTGCTTTGGGCTTTAAACGTGCCGTTTCTTCAATTAAGTTAACGGTGATGTGTTTTTTTCTTCTGAACTCCGCAAAAAATAAGCCTAACATTCTCCTTGTATTCATGTAGTTAGTTGCAGACGATTTGAACTGTTTAAGGAACGTTTCTAATCTGTTAAGTTTTAACAATTGTATTGAACTACCTCTTTCTTCAATAGTTAAAAAAACTAAGAAACGCTTTACTATAGATTTGATATTTCTTTTATATTTATCTGATAAAGGACTGGCTAACTTAGTCGCCTCATATTCTAAAAATAATTTTTCAACCGATAGTATTGGTTCATGTTCAATTTGAATTAGAAGCTCGTTATTTATTGAAGGAGTCCATCCTGTTTCCAGAGATTTTTTAAACCTAAATAATAATTGTCTCAATAATCTTTCTTTTTCCTTTACCGATTGCGCATGATTAGGAAAGATTTTAATTTTTAGACGGTTACCATTGTATTCCCTAAATCTTTTTCCATTGAAATGGAAAGATATGTGGGAGCGATAAGATAAAATTGGTTTTGTTACAATTTTCGGTTCAGTGTACATAGTTTTGGCGCATTAAGTGGCGCACTTGAACCTCGATGAATGAAAAACCGCCACAATTAGCTCATTTTTACATAGAGCAACAGATTTCTAATCTGTAGGTCATAGGTTCGAATCCTATTGGGATCACAGTCTTTAATGCCTCTTAGTATTACTAAGGGGCATTTTTATTGCCTAAATGTCTCGTTTACAGTCAAGTGCTTGGTTTATTATAAAATTGACTATTTTACATTTAAATAAAGGTTTCTGACAAATCTATTTAATTTGTCTTAAACTCTACTGCTTTGGTGCAGTTTCGGTGCAGTTTTAACTTGTGTTTTCCATATCTGTTTTGAGTTTAAGTGAATGAATGATTATGATGCCCATACAGGTTTATGGATTGATTAAATGCAAGGAGGAACGGAATAAATGTAGGGTAGTGTAGGTGGTTGTGTTTATGCCGGAAATTCCTTGCCATGTATCAATACTCACGCCTAACTTTGCTAAATAATCATTCTCACTCTCTCTTCTCCATTAGTCATAAGGAGAATTGTTGTCTTCCTCACAGGCTTCAATCTGGAACACTTTGTTTTTAGATTTCCCAGTTATAATAAGCCTACCCTCTAAAAAGTAAAACTTGTCGTAGACTACACTGAAATCTTCTTTAAGGTCTAAGATAACTGGTTTATTGTATATAATCTTTGCTTTAACAATACCAGTATGTTGTCCTTGAAATTGATCAAAGCTTAACAAAGCACTACCTGAAGTTTCTATTTTACCGTACTTTACAATTACCTTATAATGAATATCATAATTACTGCCAGTTTCCGACCATTTACTTGCCTGCTCTTTAAACCTTTTTAGTTCCTTAAAGCTTTCAGCTCTTTCTTCTTTCGTTGTAATCATATCTGCTACCAAATTAACAAACGTGGTTTAAATTAGTATTGTATTATCGTAATTATATTGGAAGGAGTGGCGAGCTTCCAATAAATATTGTCAAAGTACTCTATATAGGTAAAATACAAAGAATTGATATTTTTTGGAAAAGGTATAGAATGGTATCAATTTGATTCTTAATGGTTTGTTTAGCACAAGGTTGGTGCAATTCATTCTTAATGTCTTAAAAGGTACTATTCGCGGCCTTTGTCCCAAATTGTTGCAAAACATCTGTTTTAGCAACTAAATCGTCAATACGCTCATTTAGCCATTTCCAATTTCCAAAAAGTTTCATGATGTTACTTAGTATAGGAGATTTACAAAGATTTAATATTTTCTGGAAATGTTACTTGTTGAGTATAGGATTGTAGTTTGGTTGTTGTGATGTATAGAGGTTGAGTCATTCAATCCTTATTCTTTTAAAAGGTAAGTTTCGAAGTTATTAGTCTTAGTGCCTTTTAAGAAAGAAGTCAAATGCTTCTTTCTTAATTATTATACCGCGAAAAACCTTCCTACAACCAAGGACAATTAAAGTAATTATAGGGATGGGGTGTTCCTAAATTAACTTAGCCTCCTAATTATTTCCCGTACCTCATCACTAGCCAAATCTTTATACCCGTCAGCTATATACGTAAAACACTTGCCGTGTTGCTCAAAAGTTTTGCACCCACGATATTCGGGGTCTCCGTTAGTGGTTAAATGTAGATTGTTCTCTTTTGACTGTTATTTCGTAGGCTCACCATTCCTTAGGTCATTATAAATGCTGTAGGTATAATTCAAGATATCGTGACCGTCAAAATGAGCTTGGCTGTCCGGTATTATCATTAAGGGTATTTTCGATGCTACTTTAAACTATATACGGTTTCATTACTCCATTTGTCTAAAAATGAGAAGATAATAATAGGCTTGTCATAATATGTAATTGGACAATAGCTCTTGAAATACTTTTTTATTATTCTTAGCTTCGGTCAGGTTTTGGTGTATCATGTCTTTAATGGTAGGGTTTCTAATACAACATGACATCGTTGTTAATAACTCAAATGAAGCGATCTCAATTGATTCTAACATTATAAAATGAGAGATAAGGGCAATGTTAGTTTTGTAGTCTTCTGATTTTTTTAAAGTGCTTCTGATGTAAGTATCTAATCGCAATTCGCCTTTATTGATGATGATCTCTGATTCAGATTCTGACCTAATAATAGCTAAAATCATATCTAAACGCATTACCTGGGAATTTATATCAGTGCTGGCATTTAAGATAGAATACCGAATGTTTTGAATATTTGATCGCTTTGCCATCTCAGGTAAATAGGTTAAGAGATATTTCTTTACATGATATATGTCCGTTAGCGTTTGCAAGAACATATCGAGCATTTCCTGTTTGTTTAACCTACCTTCCTTACCGTTACTGCTTAAAGTCCATTTTTCCTGATACTCCATATAACTTGTAACCTTTTAAAGGTAGCTGCTAAAGGGCAACTAACTAATTTGATCAAATATACAATAGCTATGGGTTGTAAAATGTTTCGTTTCAGAACAAAATTTATCCTATATTAATTGATTTGCGATTAGAACAGCATGGCGAGTTAAAGCATTAAACAAGAGAGAATTATTTCGAAATCCTCATCAACATTCGGTAAACCATATTAAAAAAGCCCGGTTAAGGGCTTTAAATTTATACTGGTTGATATGTAACCGACATGATGTAATCAGCGGCTCTTTGAGCCTGTGCAGCAGCTTTGATAATTAATTTTTTATCATTCTTCAAAGCTTTAAGCCAGCTTTCAATGTAGGCTGCACTGTTGTCGATAGTTGCTTGACCTATGCCGGTTATTGCTCCCAGGAATGCGGCAGTCATTTCGGCAGTAAGTTCTTCTTTAGCGTAGGTTGCAGAGCCAAAGCCATCGGAGTTTAACAGTTCTTTACGGTTCAATCTACTTTCATGGCCGGTACTGTGTGCCAGTTCGTGGAATAGTGTACTGTAATAAGCTTCTTTAGATTTGCACTTTTTAAGGCTCGGTACGACAACGATATCAGTAGTCGGTTGATAGTATGCATTACTGCCATTCTTGCGTATGGTGGGCTTGTTTTGCATGTTAGCAATAACGTCTTCGCAAGCCTGTATTATTTCTGCATCTGTTCTCAACTCTGCTTCAAAAGCAGGAAAGTCGATATCTTCGGTTTGCGCGATGTTAAAGACTGTGTAGCTTTTAGGTACCATTATCATTCTCGGCTTTGTCGCTTCATCAACTTTAGGTTGTTGATTAGTTTCTGCTGATTGATTCTTCAGTTCGACTTCGGCCCAATA
>NZ_JBEPPE010000004.1:0-382132 GCF_040547175.1 Mucilaginibacter sp. UYP27 | reverse complement strand
TTTCACCTTTCACCTTTCACCTTTCACCTTTCACCTTTCACCTTTCACCTTTCACCTTTCACCTTTCACCTTTCACCTTTCACCTTTCACCTTTCGCCTTTCACCTTTCACCTTTCACCTTTCACCTTTCACCTTTCACCACATTTGGTTAACTTAGCCTTTTATATCTGCATGAACAAACAAATCATAATTACAGCATCTATACTGGGTGCATTGGCCGTTGTTGCCGGTGCCTTTGGCGCCCACTCCTTAAAGGCTTCCCTATCTGCCCGCCAGCTGGAAGTTTGGCAAACCGCCGTACAATACCAGTTTTACCATGTGTTTGCGTTGCTGTTCCTGTCCACCTTTACCCGTTTTAAAAACAAGGTAATTGTAAGCACCTATTACCTGTTCACCTTGGGTATCATCCTGTTCTCGGGCTCGTTATATTTATTAGCCTGCCGCGATCTGTTGAATATGCCGGGACTGGCGGTGCTGGGCCCAATTACACCAATAGGTGGTTTACTGTTCATCATAGGATGGATATTTTTGGCTTTCGCTGCTTTCAGAAACAAATAAACGATGTTAGAATTTGCCGATGGTTTACAGGCTTCCCGTGAAACGCTTTTTGTTGAAGTGGTTTTACCGTTGGCCATAAGCATCAATTACACATACCGCGTACCTTACGAACTTAACAACGCCGTTGTTGTTGGCAAGCGCGTGGTTGTGCAGTTTGGTAAAAGCAAATTATATACCGCCGTTGTAGCCAATATAACGGAACACGCGCCCGAAAAGTACGAAGCCAAGTACATCATAGATATATTGGATGAGCAGCCCGTGGTTACCCCGCGCCAGTTACAGTTTTGGAAATGGATAGCCGAATATTACATGTGTAACGATGGCGAGGTGATGAACGCTGCCCTTCCATCGGCACTAAAGCTGGCCAGCGAAACTAAAATTATGCTCAATAAAGATTTTGAGTATGATAAGGCCTCTCTTAACGATAAAGAGTTCCTGATCACTGAGGCGCTGGAGATCCAACCCGAGCTAACGATTAGCGATATAGCCAAACTGCTGGGGCAAAAAACGGTGATGCCCATCCTGAAAACGCTTTTCGAAAAAAATATCATTACCATATCGGAAGAAGTGAGCGAGCGGTACAAACCCCGCAAGCGCGTTTACTTAACCCTCAACCCTGATTACCATAACCAGAACGCTTTAAGAGAACTGTTTACCATTCTCGAAAAACGCGCCCCAAAACAGGCGGATGCGGTGTTGGCCTTTATCAAATTATCGCGCCAGCAAAAGCAGGTTTCAAAAAACGAACTGATAGAAGAAAGCGGAAGCGGCGATTCCAGCATTAAATCGCTGATAGAGAAAGACGTTTTTATTGCCGAGGAACGCAACGTAAGCCGCCTGGGGTATGACGAGGACGAAGACCAACTGAGTAATTTTATACTCAGCCCCGCGCAAGAGGTTGCCCTTGCCCAAACTAAAGAGCAATTGTTAGAAAAGGATGTGGTATTGCTGCATGGTGTAACCTCGTCCGGTAAAACGCAGATCTACATTAAGCTGATAGAAGATATGATGGCCAGCGGCAGGCAGGTGCTTTACCTGCTGCCGGAGATTGCCTTAACAACCCACATCATTGAACGCCTGCGGGTGTACTTTGGTGGCACTATTGGTGTTTACCACTCGCGCTTTAATGATAATGAGCGGGTGGAGGTTTGGCAAAAGGTGCTGAACGGCGAGTACAAGGTAATCCTTGGTGCACGCTCATCCGTCTTTTTGCCGTTTAACGATCTGGGTTTGTTGATTGTGGACGAAGAGCACGAAACGTCCTACAAACAATTCGACCCGGCCCCACGCTATAACGCCCGCGACGCGGCCATCTACCTGGCTAATATGTATAAAGGGAAGGTGTTGCTTGGTTCGGCCACGCCATCGTTCGAGACCTATTATAATGCACGTGTGCATAAATACGGCTTGGTTGAACTGATGGAACGGTACGGCGGTGTAAAATTACCCCTTATAGAAGTAGTGAGCATCACCGAAGAAACCAAGCGCAAAACCATGCAATCGCACTTTAGCAGTGTGCTGATGCAGGATATACAGCTGGCTATCGATAATAAAGAGCAAGTAATACTGTTCCAGAACCGCCGTGGTTACGCGCCGGTACTGATGTGCAAGATCTGCGCTTACACCCCAAAATGTATCAACTGCGATGTTAGCCTAACCTACCATAAGCATACCCACAAGCTGCATTGCCACTATTGCGGTTATAAAGAAGATACAGCAACCATTTGCCCGGCATGCGGCTCTACCCATTTAGAATACAAAGGTTTTGGTACCGAGAAGGTGGAGGACGAGCTATCTGTCCTGATGCCCGGCCTGCGCCTGGCACGGATGGACCTGGACACCACACGGTCGCGCAACTCCCTGCAAACCATCCTTAATAATCTGGAAGAGAAAAAAATAGATGTGCTTATTGGTACCCAAATGGTTGCCAAGGGTTTGGATTTTGCCGATGTTACCGTTATAGGGATCATCAACGCGGATAGCCTGCTCAAATACCCAGATTACCGCGCTAATGAGCGTAGCTACCAGATGCTTGCCCAGGTAAGCGGCAGGGCAGGGCGACGGGGCAAACAGGGCAAGGTAGTGATCCAAACTTATGATCCCAATCACCGGGTTATAAAACAGGTGATCGGGAATGATTATAACGACCTCTACTTTACTGAAATGGAGGAGCGGAAAAGCTTTAAATATCCGCCCTACTATCGCATCATCAGCATGGCTATTAAGCACCGCGACCCGCAGGTATTATACAACCAGGCCGAGTACATGGCTAACGAATTGCGCAAGCATTTTGGAAATCGTGTAATAGGCCCCGAGGCCCCGCTCATCAACCGAATCCGCAATTTCTACATCAAATCCATTATGCTCAAGTTCGAGCGCGATACCATCTCTATTGTAAAGGCAAAGGCCATCATGAGGGAGGTGATTACGCAGTTCCAAACCACCAAACTGAGCAAAGGCAGCATCGTACAACCCGATGTTGATCCCTATTAGGAATAAATTAGATCGTTGTATTAAACGGGGACATGTATTGTACCTAGCACTAAATAGGTTTATATGCCGCCCGCGATGTAACTGTCGCCTGTGCTGCACAGCCGCGTACAACCGTATATAATGTACACGGTTGGTGGTAACCGCCCATGTTTAAAACATTACTGGTTAACAACCAAAGCCTTATTATAAAGCGACGCACGAAGCCGGCAAATTGCCGGCTTTTTGTATAACTTTGTTATGTAATGGCGTACAAATTTATTGATAATTACCGCGAGCAAGGGGCAAGGAAACGACTGGTAGAGATACTGAGCAAGAAAGGTATCGAAGACGAAAGGGTGCTGCATGCCATTGGTAAAGTACCCCGCCACTATTTTTTCGATGAAACTTTCTGGAACCAGGCCTACAAAGATATCGCTTTCCCGATAGGGGCCGGGCAAACCATCTCGCAGCCATACACGGTAGCTTATCAAACCGAACTATTACACATTCAAAAAGGCGATAAAGTGCTTGAGATTGGCACGGGTTGTGGCTATCAAACCTGCGTGTTAATGGTAGTTGGCGCTAAGGTTTTCACCATAGAGCGCCAGGAAAAGCTTTACGAACGCACTATACAGGTATTACCCTACATGGGCTATAAACCTAAATTTTTCTTAGGCGATGGCTCGATGGGTATTGCGGAAGATGCACCTTACGATAAGATCATTGTAACTGCAGGCGCCCCAACCGTGCCCGAAATATTATTGAAACAACTCAAAATTGGCGGCATCCTCGTTATCCCCGTAGGGGACGAAAAATCACAAAAGATGGTAACCGTATTAAAAACCGCCGAGCATGACTACGAACGGCATGTATTGGACACATTTAGGTTTGTGCCGTTGGTGGGTGATAGGGCGTGGTAGGTTCAGTTTGCTGTGATTAGTTCGCAGTTTGCATGGTATGTAAACTATTTATTTTTGCCAACTGCCAACTGCCAACTGCCAACTGCCAACTACCTCTTCATCGCCCTGTCCATTTCAATCTTGGTATCGCGCTCTTTCATGGTTTCACGTTTGTCGAAGGTCTTTTTACCCTGGGCAAGGCCAATTTCAAGCTTGGCGAAACCACGTTCGCTGATGAATAGGGCAAGGGGTACAATGGTCAGGCCTTTTTCTTCGCCGCGGGTTAGCAGTTTTTTAAGTTCCTTTTTATTGAGCAGCAGAATGCGGTCTCGTTTGGCTTCGTGGTTGTAAAACGAACCCATCGAATATTCGGAAATATGCAGGTTGCGTACGTATAGTTGATTACCAATAAAAGTACAAAATGCATCATTCACGTTGGCCTTACCTTCGCGGATCGATTTGATTTCGGTACCTAAAAGTTGGATGCCGGCGGTGTACTTATCCAGTATATGGTATTCAAAGTATGCCTTTTTATTTTTGATGTATAAGTTCTGCTCCATTACGCTGCAAATATGCGATTAATTATAGCAATCAAGAGAAAGCGTCAGGAATCAAAGCATCTTAAAACCCCAAGGGGTCTGAGCACTCTTCGTTCATTAACGGTCTTGATTCCTGAATCTACATGTCTTAACTCTTTTTTTGAGGTTTCACTACCAGCACCGGTACGTTAACCTTGTGCCTTACCGAATCAACAGTAGTGCCAAAAATCAGGTCCTTCAAAGCTTTGTGCCCATGCGAGCCCATCACAACAAAATCTATTTTGGTTTCTTTAACAATCTGCGCTATGGAAGACGCAGCGCTGCCGTAACCAATCTTAGCTTCGGTTTTGTAGCCAAGTTTGACCAGAGCGTCTACGTATTTCTCCAAATTATCTACATCGCTTTGGGTTTCGCTGTCCATCACCTGCTTGCCATAGTAGCGCGCCCCGGCGGTTTCTACCACATGGATGAGGTTGTAATGCGCCTTTTTACCACCCTGCATCAAAGCATGGCGAATGGTATCCTGGTCGTTCTTCGAAAAATCGATGGTAACGCCAATCTGGTTATAACTTACGGCTTCTAAATTATCTAACGCTGCCGCGATGCCGTGTGGTACATATATTGGTTGATCGGTATGTTTGTAAAGCAGCGGGCGCAGGAATACGTAGACCAACAGTAAACCGATAGCCACCGCGATAGGCGATATAACAAAGTGGACTAAATTTGCTGACCCCGGACTCCCTGCCGCCCACGTTTCAATCTCCTGTATCACAAGCCTTACATTTAGCCCGACTATCAGTGTGGCAAACACCCAAGCAAGTATTTTTAAAGGTACGCTGGTGGCAAAGTTGCCCATGCGTTTTTTATCGGATGTAAAGTGGATAAGCGGGATAATTGCGAAACCCAGTTGTAAACTGAGTACCACCTGGCTTAGTATTAATAACTTGCCAAGCCCGGCCTCGCCGAAATGAAGGATAGTAAAGAACGCGGGAATTATAGCCAGTAATCGCGTAAGCAAACGGCGCAGCCATGGGGCTATGCGTAAGTTTAGGTGCCCTTCCATGATGATCTGCCCGGCAAGGGTGCCTGTAACGGTAGAGCTTTGCCCGGCGGCTATTAGCGCAATAGCGAACAGGGCAGGAGCGAGCTTACCGAAAATATTGGTCAATAATTTATGCGCGTCCTGGATCTCCGCAACCTCATGAAACCCGCGACCGAAAAACGCGCTTGCCGCCAATATTAATATAGCCGCGTTCACAAAAAAAGCAAGGTTTAACGCGATAGTGGTATCCCAAAAATTATAGCGGATGGCGGTTTTAATGCCCTCCTCGCTGCGGTCTATCTTTCGGGTTTGCACCAGCGACGAATGCAGATAAAGGTTGTGCGGCATCACCGTAGCACCAATAATACCAATAGCCAAATACAGCGATGTGCTGTTCAGCTTGGTAGGCATAAAGCCTTTTGCAATATCGATAACGTTTGGCTGCACAATAAACATCTGCAATAAAAACGCGAAGCCTACGATGAATATCAACGAGATAATGAAGCCTTCCAGCTTGCGCATGCCTTTGTTAAGCAGGAATAGCAGCAGCAAAGTATCAAGCAAAGTAATAGATACCCCCCAAATTAGCGGCAAGCCGAATAACAGGTTCAAACCTATAGCCATACCAATGATCTCGGCAAGATCACAGGCTATGATGGCTATTTGGGCTAATATATATAAGCAAAAGTTTACAAAGCGAGGGTAGGTTTGTTTAGATGCCTGGGCTAAGTCCAAGCCCCGTACAATACCTAACCTTACGGCAAGGTTTTGCAGCAGCAGGGCTATCAGGTTGGAAAGTAGTAAAACCCAGATGAGTTTATAGCCGAACTGGCTGCCGGCGGCAAGGTCGGTTGCCCAGTTGCCGGGGTCCATATAGCCAACGCTTACCAGGTAGGCGGGGCCTAAAAAGGATAGCAGCTTGCGCCAGCCGGTCTTATTTTCGGTAGTTACGGTGTTGTGTACATTGCCTAACGAGTGGCTATCGTGCTTTTGAGTGGTCATAAGGCTATTAGCAGGTTATTAGCCACATCGCGGCTTATTTGTAAATCTTTATTGTCCATTTGTAGTATTACCGTATTATCATAGGTGATGATCTCTTTCACCGTTATTTTTTTGCCGATGGTTAGGCTTTGCTTCTCCAGGTATTGTAAAAATGCTGAGGAGTGGTCCCTAACGCCGGATATGATCCCGCATGCATTAACATCAACAGCCGAAATTGGTTTAAGGTCGTTTTGTTTAAAGTTGCCCTGGCTATCAGGTATCGGGTCGCCATGCGGATCGCGGGTGGGAAAGCCCATAAATTCGTCCAATCGGTCAATCAGCTCTGTCGAGGAGATATGCTCCATTTCTTCGGCCATTTCGTGCACTTCATCCCATTTAAAATGTAGCTTCTCTACCAAAAAGTATTCCCAAAGGCGGTGCCTGCGAATGATATTTATCGCCACCTTTTCGCCGGTTTTCGTTAAACTGACGCCCTGATAACGGGTATAATTGATCAAAAGTTTCTCGGCAAGCTTCCGCAGCATGTCCGTTACCGACGATGCTTTGGTAGTTAGTTCGGCCGCGATTCGGTTGGTGCTCACATTTTCGGCTACCAGCGATAGCTTGTAAATGGCTTTAAGATAGTTCTCTTCGGTTAGTGTGTACATTTAAGCAAATCTAATTAAATTTTTAGACCCGTCTAAAAATACAAATAAATATATAATATGTTTTGTTGAAATAGTTTTTAAAAAAATTATATTTTGTGGGATATAGAATGCTTTATATTTGCACGTACCATGGCTCAAGAATTAGACAAAATAGACCTACAGATACTTAAGATTTTACAGGAAAACGGACGCATCACCAATTTGCAGCTGTCGAATGAAATAGGCTTATCGCCCGCGCCAACTTTAGAGCGTGTGCGCAAACTGGAAAACGCGCAGTTTATAAAAAGCTACCATGCCCTTGTCGACGAGGAAAAACTCGGTTTAGGCATCAAAACTTTTATCCAGATCTCGCTTGATTTTCATCAGAAGAACACCATCCAAACGTTTTTAGACGAGATACAAAGCATTAAAGAAGTTACCGAGTGCCACCACGTTACCGGGCAGTGCGACTTTTTATTAAAAGTTTACGTGCGCGACATCAAATCGTACGAACAGCTTATTATGGAGAAGATCAGCCGTATCACCGTGGTTAAAACTTTCCAAACCATGATGATCATGAGCACCAGCAAAAAAGAACCAATAGTGCCTTTGGAATACTAAGAGGATGTGCAGATATGCAAATCTGCGAATGTGCAAATGAGCTTCAGAAAAGCACCATTTGCACATTTTTTGTTTTCAGGCGTCTGCACATTCATTCTCATCTGCATATCTGCACATTTGAAATCTGCACATCTACAATTGCCAATCAATCTCCATTTTACCCTCTTTCTTCAAAAACTCATTCGTTTTAGAGAATGGCTTAGATCCGAAGAAGCCGCCGTGGCTTACCGCCAGGGGCGAGGGATGGGTTGATTTGATAACGAGGTGATTGTTATTCGGATTAATTAGTACCGCTTTAGATTGCGCGTAGGCTCCCCACAGGATAAACACAATTCCCTTTTTCTCGTCGGACAGGATTTTGATGGCAGCATCTGTAAACTTCTCCCAACCCTTTTTTTGGTGCGAGCCTGCTGTTGCCGCCCTAACCGTTAACGTGGCGTTTAACAATAGTACACCTTGCTGTGCCCATTTGGTAAGGTCGCCGGTTTGGGGGATGGTAAAGCCTGGGATATCCGTTGCCAGTTCCTTATAAATGTTTTTTAATGATGGCGGTGGCGTCACACCCTTTTGTACGGAGAACGACAGTCCATGCGCCTGGTTGGCGCCATGATAAGGGTCTTGCCCCAGTATCACAACCTTAACATCATCAAACGGGGTGATGTTAAAAGCGTTGAAAATATCGGCATTACGCGGGTAGGTTATGTGGCCCGCATCTTTTTCTGCTTTCAGGAAGTTTTTAAGATCATGCATGTAGGGTTTTTCCAATTCCGCGCTTAAGTTTTTTTTCCACGATGGTTCTAATTCTCCGGCCATAAATATTACTAACTGATGTTTTATTTAGCTTACAAATAACGATATTTGCACACTGTTTTTATACTAATACAAATTATGTCGAATATAGTTAGGTTAATTATTGCTTGTGTTATAATGGGTGCGGGTGTTACGCTATGCGCATTCGGTTTTTGGGGCTGGGGAATAACCTTATTTTTATTGGGTGGCATTGCCTTGCTTACTTTCTTTTTTAACGAAAACATGTTGCTTGCGCAATTTTACCTGCGTAAAGAGAACTCTGTTAAAGCAGAGGCCGCACTTGCAAAGATCACCGATTACGAAAAACAACTTTACAAGAGCCAGCACGGTTATTACAACCTGCTTATCGGCTTGATAGAATCGCGCACAGCGCCATTAAAATCAGAAAAATACTTTAAGAAAGCCCTGCAACTGGGTATGGGCATGTCGCACAATATCGCGTTAGCTAAATTGAGCCTTGCGGGCATAGCCATGGCGAAACGCAACAAACGCGAAGCGGAAATTTACCTGAAAGAAGCGGCTAAGGAAGACAAGAACAAACTACTTGCCGACCAGATAAAGATGATGAAGGGCCAAATGGCGCAGATGGATAAGCAGCAGGTAATACGCGGCGGTTTCCGTCAGAAGTTCTAAGAAAGAATAATTACCTTTTATTTCTCGTCGAGGTTGCTGAAATAATCAGGCTCTGAAGAGTGGTTTTGATTTGGGGCGATGTGCCTGTCGGTGATGTGCATTACCGGGAAATCGAATCCGCTTTCTTCCTGTTTTACTTTGGAAGGCTTTGATACCTCCACCATTTTAAGCAGGCTGCGTATAAACGACAGGTCGAAATTACTCCTGTTTAGTTTTATAAGGTATTCACTTTCGGTTATTTCAAGGATAGAATTTGTCATAACAATCAATTATAAGGTGTCTGGATATAAAATTCAACATCTACTATTAATTGAAAGTGTTATTCTCTTTATCTTTTTGTTAAGGAATGGAGGTTGTAGCAGAGAATGATCCCTGATTTTCTACTCTATTTTAGACCAGGTAAGCAACGACCTAAAAACGCCCGTAATGCGTTATAAATCGACCTTGATCTCCGAGGAATGTTCACGTTCACGGCCGTGAACGCCCATGAACAACCTTATCTGTCTTATAATCAAGGCTTTCTGTTTTTACATGTACTGACAAAATAGCGCCACCATTTGAAACATTTGCAGCAGGCAGAGTAAATTGTTATAATTAGAGGTTGCTTTCCTGTAAGATCCGGCCTTGTATGCGTTAAAGTTTTATAACAAACAAAAAGAGCCGCGATACTTCGCGGCTCTACCATTATAAATATTATTCTATCTATTCAAACCAGGCCATAACCGTTTCTTTTACCGGCATAGCTATTTCCAGTTTCATTTTTTTACGCATGCCGCCAAGGTCGTTAAATACCTTATTGGGGTTGCCTGCCTTTAGTTCTTCAACGGTGTTGAAACCCATTTTATTTAATACGGGTACCCACTCGGCAGGTACGCCGGCGTTTACAAAATCATCGGCAGATGCTACTTTAGCTTTTTTCTCAAGGCGCATCTGCGGGAAAAATAACACCTCCTGTATGGTACTTTGGTTGGTCATCAGCATCACCAAACGGTCTATACCGATACCAAGGCCCGATGTTGGGGGCATACCGTATTCCAGGGCGCGTAAAAAGTCGTCGTCCATCGCCATAGCTTCATCATCGCCACGGCCGGCCAATATTAATTGCTCTTCTAAACGTTCGCGCTGATCAATCGGGTCATTCAGCTCAGAGTAGGCATTGCCAATTTCTTTTCCGTTTACAAATAACTCAAAACGTTCTACCAAGCCTTCTTTAGTACGATGTTTTTTAGCAAGCGGGCTCATTTCTACCGGGTAATCTGTAATATAAGTCGGTTGGATCAGGTTATGCTCCACCTTCGCGCTAAAGATCTCATCTATCAGTTTGCCTTTACCCATGCTGGCATCTACCTCAATGGTAAGATCGGCACATGCTTTACGCAGGTCGTCTTCGTTCATGGCAGAAACATCAACACCTGTATATTTCAGGATAGAATCATACATCGATAATTTCTCGTACGGGCCTGCAAAGTTTATTTCGTTTTGGCCTACCTGTACTACAGGTATACCGTTTACGGCTTTGGCAACAGTTTCTAAACAATCTTCAACCATAGCCATCATCCAGATATAATCTTTATAAGCTACATAAATTTCCATCATGGTAAACTCCGGGTTATGGGTACGATCCATGCCCTCATTACGGAACATCTTGCCAAACTCGTACACGCCATCAAAACCCGCAACTATTAGGCGTTTCAGGTAAAGCTCGTTGGCTATGCGCAGGTAAAGCGGCATATCCAAAGTGTTGTGATGCGTATTGAACGGGCGGGCAGCAGCGCCACCGTGAATAGGCTGCAGGATAGGGGTTTCAACCTCCATCCATCCCTGGCCGTTAAAGTAATTACGCATGCTGCTAATTACTTTAGAGCGGTTAATGAAAATATTTTTATAGCCTGGGTTAACGGTCAAATCCACGTAACGCTGGCGGTAACGCATCTCAGGATCCGTAAAACCATCGTGGATGGTGCCATCGTCTTCGCGTTTAACAACAGGCAGTGGTTTAAGCGACTTGGAAAGAACGGTTAATTCCTGGGTATGAACCGAGATCTCGCCGGTTTGGGTCAGGAAAACGTAGCCTTTGATGCCCACGTAATCGCCTATATCCAATAGCTTTTTAAATACGATATTGTAGAGGGTTTTATCCTCGTCGGGGCAAACATCATCACGTTTGATATAGATCTGTACGCGACCGGTACTGTCCTGAACCTCAAAAAAAGAAGCGCTGCCCATAATACGGCGCGTCATGATACGGCCGGCTATGGTAACCTGTTTATACTTATCCGGGGTAGCTTCAAAATTGTCATTAATGTCCTGTGCCCACGCGGTCACATCATAAGCTTCGGCAGGATAGGGGTTTATGCCCAGCTCGCGTAATTTTTGTAACGATTCGCGACGTATGATCTCCTGTTCGGATAGTGCAATACTCATATTATAAAAGGGTATTTATTAAGGCTGCAAAAATAGGATTTTTAGGTGAGATATGGGAGATGGGGCTTATATTTTACTCACCGCGGCTACGCTGCGCCGGCCGACCCTCTCTGCTGCGCAAAGATGGTGAAAAGAAACCCTTTCCGAATAAGAGGGTATAAAAGGTGTTTTACCCTCTTATCGCGTAGAGAGGGTGGTCGTGCGAAGCAATGACCGGGTGAGTAAGATCGCGAAATGATAAGTTGCATTGTAGTCAGTCCGGGCATGCCGAAAATATAACCACCGCCTTATTGGTTCGACAAACTCACCATAACAGGAAATCAACAAAATCACTAAATCAATCATTCACTAAATCACTAATTAATATCTTTGCCGCATGAATGTTAAAGTTATCGCGTTTGATGCCGATGATACGCTTTGGGTGAACGAACCCTATTTCAGGCAAACCGAAGAACAGTTTTGCATCCTGCTGCAGCAATACGCATCAGAACACGAACTACAGCGCGAACTTTTAAAAATAGAAATTGATAACCTTGGCCTTTACGGCTACGGCATAAAGGGCTTCATCCTCTCCATGATAGAGGCCGCCATGAAGATCACCCAAAATACATTGAGCATCGATGTGGTAAACCAAATCATCGAACTGGGTAAGCAGATGCTTAACCAGCCCATCGAGTTATTGGATGGCGTGGAAGAGGTGCTTGAAAAGCTAAAAAGCAAATATCGCCTGGTGGTAGCTACTAAAGGCGACCTGCTTGACCAGGAACGCAAACTCAAAAAATCTGGCCTGAACCCATATTTTCACCACATCGAGATCATGAGCGAGAAAGATGATGCCAATTACCTGAAACTGATAAAACATCTGGATATCCAACCCGATGAATTGCTGATGGTGGGCAACTCGCTTAAAAGCGATATTATGCCTGTGCTAAATATTGGCGGCCATGCTGTGCACGTACCTTACCATATTACCTGGGCGCACGAGCAAATTGAACATAGTATAGATAACGAACGTTTTAAAAGCGCCGAAAACATTAAAGATATTTTAGCGTACCTGTAATAGCATGAAAACGAAGATAGACCTGGAAAACTGGTACCGTAAAGCGCATTTCGATTTTTTTAACAGTTTCGAAGAGCCACTTTTTGGCGCTACGGTAAATGTGGATGTAACCATAGCTTATCAAACAGCAAAGGCGCAGGGCGTTTCTTTTTTTCTGTACTACCTGCATGCCATTTTAGAAGCGGCCAACAAAATAGAAGCTTTTAAATACCGGGTGGAGGACAATGAGATCTATTTGTACGATACCATTAATTGCTCAACCACCGTTGCAAAGCCGGATACTACGTTCGGATTTTCGTACATAGATTACAAGCCAGACTTAACCGAGTTTGTTACCGATGCCCAAAAGGAGCTGGAACGTGTAAAAAACACAGCAGGATTGGAACTAAGGATGGTGTATAATGTGCTACACGTATCAGCCATCCCCTGGATTAGTTTTACCGGGCTAACCCACGCCCGTAGCTTTTCTTTTAAGGATAGCATGCCCAAGGTATCGTTAGGTAAAGTAACCGGGGTTGACGGCAAAAAGCTGATGCCGGTATCTGTTACTGTTCATCATGGCCTTGCAGATGGCCGGCATGTTGGTGAGTTTATTGATCTTTTCCAGCAACTGCTTAATAAATAGCAAGCAGCTGCTACTCGCTTCAAAACGTATCAATTAGGTGTAAGTATTTGGTATACATTGTAAAATGTAAATGATATATTTACGTATCGCCAATTGTATGTTTAAAAAATCCATTATACTGCTCTTAGTTTCGCTAAGCCTGTTCTCCTGCAAAAAAGAAAAACCTTTTGTGCCCAATTCAACCAATGGGTTGCCGGGTTTATGGGCCCCGCTTAACGATTTTGCGGGAGTGGGAAGGGTACGTGCATTCGGTTTTGCCATTGGCAGCAAGGGGTATTTGTTAGGTGGCAATGCCGAAAAAGGCTTTTACTCCGAGTTGTTGAACGACCTTTGGGAGTACGACCCTAAAACCGACAAGTGGACAAAAAAGGCTGATTACCCAGGCCAGGCGGGCGAATATGTACGCGGATTTGCCATTAATGGAAAAGCCTATGTAGGTACGGGTTTTGGGCAGCGCGTAGCCGTTCCCGGTGATGAGACACCCCAAAACAACGATTTTTGGGAGTACGACCCTACTGTTGATAAATGGACCCGCAAAGCAGATTTTGCCGGGGGCCGGCGCGAGAATGTGATCGCCTTTGAGATAAATGGAAGCGGTTATATGGGCCTTGGTACCAATAATGCCTACGATATTAATTATAAAGATTTTTGGAAATATGACGCTGCCGCGGATAAGTGGACGCGCGTTGCAGATTACCCCGGCAGCGGGGCTTTTGGTGTAGCTGCTTTTTCGGCTAACGGTAAGGGTTATGCAGGTTTAGGTGGCGCATCCCCCAATATAGCCAAACAGGATTTTTGGGAATATGACCCTGCTGTAAATAAATGGAATGCAAAAGCCAATTTCCCCGGCGAAGCGAGGGCGTTTACGGGGCAGTTTGCCATCGGCACTATTGCTTTTTTAGGCTTTGGCTCGACCCTAACCAACACTGCCGACGATTGGTTTAAGTACGATACCGTTACAGATAAGTGGGTTAAAAGCACCAATTTCCCCGGTTTGAGCCGTTATGATATGGTGAGTTTTGCTATAGACGGCGTTGGCTATGTAGGAACAGGTAACCCAGATCTGCTCAAGGATTTTTGGAAGTTTACTCCCAGGAAAGTGAACTAATAATGTTTGTTCACCACAAAAATGGTATATATCAACATGGATACGCTGTTGATAAGCGCGTGCAAACCCATCCCCCAAAAGTAACCGTTCTTAAACCTAATGTAGGTTAACGCCCAGCCCATAAATAATTGTGGAATCACATAGAGCGGGTATATGATCAGTATCGGCCATTGCAATGGCATGTAATTGGAAATGTGTACCAGCCCAAACACTACGATGGATGTTATAATTAAAATGGTTTGAAACCTTTTACCCGGTGTTTTTATGGCCGGGGCAAAGTTGTTTATCGCAAAAAATCCCAGTCCGAATAAGGCGAGCCTTGAAATGATATTTATTGTTAAATTTTGAGTAGCCAAGCCGGGAATAAGGCGGGCAAGCAGCATTATGGCAAACGCGAAAGCCACGGCAATATGCTGCCTTTTAAAACTAAGTGGCAGCCGGAAAATGCTTTCTTCGATAAGAGGCGCAACTATGCAGATGTAAAACACGGCTTTAAAATACCCGTATTTTGCAAACAGTTTCAGCATCAAATCGTGATACTGTTTGCTGATGCTTTTAAAATGAAGCAGGTGCGTTACAAAGTAATCGGCACCGTACGCGATAGGTGCAGTTAGGAAGTTAAACAGAAAAATAACCCCGTAAATTTTCAACAGTAGTATTAACTTGCTTTGAAAAGGACGTTCCTGGTCCAATTCAGGATAATTGTACACCGAAAGAAATTCCTTTAGCATCTGCTCATCCTGTTACTACTCGGCATCTTCTACGCCCGTGTACAGATCGTCAATGGCCTCGGCATATTTCTTCTCAATTACTTTGCGTTTTGCTTTAAGGGTAGGGGTTATTTCGCCTGCTTCCATGCTAAACGGAGTGCGTTTCAATTTAAAGTTTTTGATCCGCTCGAATTTGGCAAGTTCGTTAGATAGTTTTTTTACATCCTGGTTTATCCAGTCGATGATCTCTTTATCTTCTATAAACAGGTCGGTTTTCTCAAAAAAATCATCGCCCATTTTAAAGGTTTCCTGAAGGGTTTCGCGGCCGGGTACCAATATGGCGGTGATGTATTCGCGCTTATCGCCAATTAAAAAAACCTGTTCAATTTTAGGGCTTTTTAAGTAGGTGTTCTCTACCGGGGTAGGGTAAACGTTTTTGCCATATGCATTTACCAGCATGTTCTTCAACCTGTCGGTAATTTGCAAGTTGCCACGATAAAAGCGGCCAATATCGCCGGTATGGAACCAGCCATCAGCATCGATAACCGCGGCGGTCTCTTCGGGTTTTTTCCAGTAGCCCTTCATCACGCAATGCCCGCGCACAATGATCTCGCCTTCCTCTGTTTCTAAATTTGGATTAAAGTTGTCGTACGTTTGTTTGGTATAGATGTGTTTGTTATCAACGTTTTGGATCCCCACCTCAATGCCGGGGATAATGCGGCCTACGGTACCATAAATAATGCGGTTATCTTCGGTTATCGACATTATTGGTGAGGTTTCTGTCAACCCAAAACCCTCCAGTAATTTGATATCGATATTGCCAAAAAACTCACCTACGTTTTTAGGCAAAGCGCCACCACCCGAGAGCAATACCTTTAAGCGGCCACCTGTTTTCTCCTTGATTTTACTGAACACCAATTTATTTGCCAGCTTTTGCTCGGTACTAAGGATGATGCCCGGTTTTTTGCCCGACTCATTAGCCAGGCGGTATGCCTGACCAATTTTTAACGCCCAGGTAAAGATCTTGGTTTTGATACCGCCGGCGGCAAGGCCGTTCTTCATGGCGCGGTCGTGGATGCGTTCCAGTAATCGCGGTACGCAGCACATAACGGTTGGCTTAACTTCTGCCATATTCTTCGCCAAAAGCTCCAGGCTTTGCGCGAAGGCGATGGTAGCGCCCTTGTTCATACAGATGTAATACGTTGCCGTACGCTCAAATACATGGGATAGCGGTAGGAACGACAGGAACATATCGTCCTTTGTAATAATAGGGATCTGGTACAGGCTAACCTTACAGTTTTCGGTAAGGTTATGGTGGGTTAGCATCACACCTTTTGGCGTACCTGTGGTGCCCGATGTATAGATCAGACAAGAAAGGTCGGTAGGCAATATTGCTTCGCGGGCGGCATTAATGGCCGAACGTTTACCATCAACCAGGGTCAATCCTTCTTCAATAACCTGTTTAAGGCTAACAACGCCCGCGTTCAACTGCACGGCATCACTAAACTTTTCGAAACCTTCGAATGCCGGGATAATACGGATAAGCGATTTGCAGTTGTTAGCGATCTTTAACACCTTGCGGAACAGGAACGGGTTACCGGCAATAATGGTACGCGCTTCAGAGTCGTTCAGGATGTATTCAATATCGGCTTCGGATAGGGTTGGGTAGATAGACGTATTTACCGCGCCAATCTGCTGCAGGGCCTGGTCGTAGTAAACATAGTCGGGGCCATTCTCGATGACCAGGGCAAGCCTGTCGCCTTTTTTGATGCCGATATCGAGGAACCAGGCAGATATGGCGTCGATCTTCTCGATGGCCTCTTTGTAGGAGATCTCTACCCAGGCATCTTTCACCTTATGGATCAGGAACGTATGGTCTTCGGGATGTATGTTCGCAACAATATTACGGATCAGTTCCGGTATGGTAGATTGCTCAGCAACGATGTTCATCAAGTTTATATATCAGGTTTATACCTAACAAAGCTAATTATTTTACATTTAATTAAAAATGGCAAAATAACATCGGCAAGCACCCAAAATGCCAGGGTGTCCCACTATTTATGACATACACATTTTTATAAAGCGGAACACTTTGTTAATCAATCGATTGTAAAATTCATCCTCGTGCCTTTTAGTGGATAGTTGCTTCACGTGTTTACTGATAAGTAATTTATTTATAGTGTTTTAAACAAATCTCAGCAACTGTGTTTACGTGAGAAAAACGGTACAGCGTGGGACAGGGTGAGACACCACATTTTGTCGACTCAAAAACGGCCTGAAAAGCATGGTTTCAAACCTTTCTCGGTTCAGTAGCATGATAAGCACAGCCTTTATACTGGATGCCCAGGTAAGCGGCGGTATGTTTGAACGGGACCTCGAATCCATCGGGAATGGTTGGGTCGGCACCGACGGCTATCATGGAGGCCGATTTGCCCCTGAGGCCGCGGCCAAGGTCTTTTTTAATAGTGATCAGGTCGGTAAGCCTGTCGAAGAATACCTTCATTACACCGCTCATGCTGTACCAGTAAACGGGGGTCGCAAAAATGATATTGTCGTAAGGGAGGGCTTTGTTAATGACGGCCTCAAATTCATCGTTGGTGGGGTAGTGACCGTCGTAATTGTAATGGGCTATTTTATGGTCGAGCAGGTCGATCATATCAAACTCCATTTGGCCTAAAGCCTTCCGGGTAATCGACTCAGTGAGGCTGTTTTTGCGGTTGCTGCCCAGTATGACAAGTGATTTGTTTTCCATAGCCTAAAAACAAAAAAGGTTGATTACCTAAATGTAATCAACCTTTTCTATATATCGGTTAACAAAATATTATTATACTGAGAAGCTTTCGCCGCAACCGCATGTGCGCGTGGCATTTGGGTTGTGGAAATTAAAGCCTTTACCGTTCAGTCCGTCGCTAAAATCAAGCTCGGTACCGGCCAGGTATAAAAACGATTTCATATCAAGGGCGAAGCGTACACCGCGGTCCTCAAAAAACTGGTCGCCCTTTTTCTCCTCGTTATCAAAATCGAGGTTATAAGATAAACCAGAACAGCCGCCGCCCTGTACAGATACCCGCAAAAAGTAAGAGGCATCAAGGCCGCTACCGTGCATCAGGTTATCTATTTTAGCTTTTGCTTTATCGGTTACAGTTACCATTGTAGTAGTATCAAGTAATTAGTATCAAGTATCAAGATTTTATTCAAAGTTAATACCAAAGTGCTGATACTAACTACTTGATACTCGCTACTATTAATTAGTGATGTGATTTTTCCAATAAGATTGGTTCCATGCCGTTTTTAACGCGGAAATCGTTGATGGCTGCTTTTATAGCGTCTTCTGCTAAAACCGAGCAGTGGATTTTTACCGGAGGAAGAGCAAGCTCTTCTACGATATCCATATTGTCGATCTTCATGGCATCGTCAACGCTTTTACCTTTTAACCATTCTGTAGCTAAAGATGAAGAAGCGATTGCCGAGCCGCAACCAAAGGTTTTGAATTTAGCATCGGTGATGATGTTGTTTTCATCAACCTGGATCTGCAAACGCATAACGTCGCCACACTCAGGTGCACCAACAAGGCCGGTACCAACTTTGTGGCTGCTTTTATCTAACGTGCCCACATTGCGGGGGTTAGTATAATGGTCAATTACTTTATCTGAATAAGCCATAGCTTTATTTATTTATGAATTTGAAAATTTGATGATTTGAAAATGCTTTCAAATCAAATCTATAACATTGTTTAAGGATGAAGGTAATTTTCAAATTTCCAAATTACCACATCTTCAAATTAAATTAGTGTTCTGCCCACTCAATCGAGTCAAGGTCGATGCCTTCTTTAAACATTTCCCAAAGCGGCGACATGTTGCGCAGGTTGGTAACCGCTGTTTTGGTTACTTCTACCGCATAGTCAACTTCTTCCTGGGTAGTGAAACGGCCAAGGCCGAAACGAATTGAAGAGTGTGCAAGGTCATCAGATAATCCTAAGCTTTTTAAAACGTAAGATGGCTCTAACGATGCCGATGTACAAGCCGAGCCTGATGATACCGCCAGATCTTTCATGGCCATCATCAAACCTTCGCCCTCAACGTATTTGAAAGAAATATTGGCAACATGCGGTAAGCGGTGTTCCACATTACCATTCACGTAGCTTTCTTCCAGCACAGTTAACGCGCTTTCTAATCTATCGCGTAAGCCCGATAAACGGATAGCTTCGCTTTCCATTTCTAAACCTGCAATTTCGCAAGCTTTACCCAAGCCAACAATACCCGGTACGTTCAACGTGCCAGAACGCATACCACGTTCGTGACCGCCACCGTCCATCTGCGCGGTAACTTTAACACGCGGGCCTTTACGGCGTACGTATAAAGCACCAACACCTTTAGGGCCGTACATTTTATGTGCCGATAACGCCAAAAGGTCGATACCGTCTGCAATTACATCAACAGGTATTTTACCCACAGCCTGTGTAGCATCGGTCATAAATAAGGCGCCATATTTGTGTGCAATGGCAGCAATTTCTTTAACGGGTTGTATAACACCAATCTCGTTGTTACCGTACATGATAGATACCAGGATGGTTTCGCTGGTCATGGCGGCTTCTAAAACTTCAAGGTCAACAAGTCCGTCTTCTTTCACAGCAAGGTAAGTAACCTTGCCGCCAAGTTTTTCAACGTGTTTGCAGGCGTCTAATACTGCTTTATGTTCGGTAACCGCGGTAATAATGTGGTTGCCTTTTTCTTTATACATTTCAAACACGCCTTTGATGGCCAGGTTGTCAGACTCGGTAGCGCCCGATGTAAAGATGATCTCTTTCTCTGTAGCACCAATAAGTTTTGCAACCTGCTCGCGTGCATAATCAACGCCTTCTTCAGCTACCCAGCCAAACGGATGGTTACGGCTTGCCGCGTTACCAAACTTTTCGTTAAAATAGGGTAGCATAGCCTCAAGCACCCTTGGGTCCATAGGTGTTGTAGCGTTATTATCTAAATAAATTGGGATATTCATGATTAAAAATTAACAAGACAAATATACGCAAAGTTTTACTTTTACATCTGTATGCCGCTATATATTGCATTTACCTGCCATTTATTTACAATATTTGGACATGGTAAGGGGAGAGGTAAATGGCGAAAGGTGAAAGCTAAAAGGTAATGCCGCCACCAATACCTAAATAATACCCTCCAAATAACTAATTCAGTAAAATACAAATTCACTAAATGAACAAAATAGAGCATATCGGCATCGCGGTAAACAGTGTTAAGTTGGCCGGGGATATCTATGAAAAACTGTTTAACACAACTGTTTATAAGACAGAGGATGTAGCTACCGAAGGCGTGTTAACGGCCTTTTTGCAGGCAGGCCCTAATAAAATAGAACTGCTGGAGGCCACCAACCCGGAGAGTCCGATTGCCAAATTCATAGCAAAACGCGGCGAAGGCATGCACCACATCGCCTTTGATGTAACCGATATTATTGCCGAAATGGCCCGTCTTAAAGCCGAAGGGTTTACGTTGCTGAATGACGTACCAAAACAAGGCGCAGATAATAAACTGGTTTGCTTTGTACATCCAAAGGGGACTAACGGGGTTTTGATAGAGTTGTGCCAGGAGAGGGGATAGTTGGCAGTGTTCATTTTATTATCTGATAAACGGTGAAGCTTTTTTTCAGTAAGTTCCCCTCTTTGCGCAGCAGAGAGGGGTGACAAGCGTAGCGAAGTCGGGGGTGAGTAAATTATTAGCCATTAAAATAACAGCATTGTCCATTTTAACCCTCCGCAATAACAAAACCCCAAAACCAACGTATAATAGCCTGATTAATCCTGCATTTAATTTGAACATGAAGAGATATTTGTTGAGCTGGATGGCAGGTGTGATGGTGGTTTTATCTTTTGTGATGTGTTCAAAAGATGTGGCTAAGGCGGTAAAGCCTGCGGATACTACTCCTGCAACGAACCCTGCAAACCCGGCGCAAAATAACGGAATTCCAACTCAAAATACACCCACAACAAACCTTACCTGCTCTTACACTGTAAAAACATCGGATTGGTCAATTGACGGTTCTACGTTCGCGGCGGGCTCGGTTATCTGTATCCCGGCGGGCACAAGGGGAGCCCTATTGCTTAAAAATTTTAAAGGGAATGCTGCAAACCCTATCATTATTGTGAACAAAGGGGGCAGGGTGACTTTCTCGGTGGCTACTACGGCATCCTACGCGTTTAAAACTCAAAATTGCCAGTATATAAAAATATTAGGGAACGGTACCGCAGGCATTAAATATGGTTTTGATGTAAACGGCGGCAACATCGGCATAACGATGGACGACCTAAGCAGCGATTTTGAAATAGCTAATGTGGAGGTGCAAAATTGCGGCTTCGCGGGCATTATGGCTAAAACAGATCCATCATGCGATGCGGCTACCCAGCGCGGGCGGTTTACCATGCGCAACGTATCGGTACATGATAACTATATCCACAAAACAGGCGGCGAAGGGCTTTATATTGGTAATTCTTTTTATGCCGATGGGATATCCATTGCCTGCGGCAGGGTTTTACCGCACGATGTAGTAAACGTTAAAGTTTATAACAACGAGGTTGATTCTACCGGTTGCGAGGGCATCCAGGTAGGTGGTGCTACCTCCGGCTGCCAGGTTTATAATAATACGGTACGTTATCCTGGTCGGTCGCCATTTGCAAACGGGCAAAATAACGGCATCCAGTTAGGGGAGGGCACAGGCGGTAAATGCTTTAATAATATGATCGCCAATGCGCCGGGTAACGGCATTATCCTGCTGGGGTTGGGCGATAATAAATTGTACAATAATATCATCATCAACTCGGGCGAGAACGGGATCTTTGCCGACTCGCGTTACACGCCGGGCCCGGGTTACCAGTTTGTAAATAATACCATCATTTCATCTGCTGCAGATGGCATCAAGATAAACTCGGAGACCATCCCCATGCACACCGTTATCAATAATGTTATTGTTAAATCTGGCACGGGTGTGGCTATCCACCGTAAAAGCAACTCCGTTAAACTTACGGCATCAAACAACTTTACAGGTACCGATATTACCACTCTTAAATTTGTCAATTACACCACCGGTGATTTTCGTCTGCAGTCGTCATCCCCGCTTATTAATGCCGGCGCAAATACATCTGCTTACGGTGTAACCTCGGATTATTACGGCGAAGCGCGGCCATCCGGTGCTGCGTATGAAATTGGCGCTACCGAGTACTAATACGCCATTTCCATTCAAATTATCGTTTTTCTTAAATTACCGGGTATTTACGCGTGTTAGCTGCATATTTATTAATTTACAACTAATAGTGGTAACCGTAACGAACAACGTACCGTATAAATACCTGTATTAGGAAACGGAATAAGCTGATTGCAAATAACTTATATCGTTGTACTAAATAAATTAACCCCTACTTAATTTATGACGAAAAGTTACTTTGCACATTGTGTAGCCGGCATGCTGGTAATATCGTCCTTCGCCATGTGTACCAAGGGTGCCATTGAAAAACCCGCCAGCGCTATTGCAGGCGCAAAGTTAAATGCCAAAATGAGCACCCAGGCTCTTGATGAAGATGGCACTTATACCGTGCAGCCTAACGAGTGGTTTGTTGACGGTACGGATATCGATCCCGGCACTACAATTTATATCCCCGCCGGCACAAGAGGTGCCTTACTGCTTAAAAATATTAAAGGTACCGAAGCTGATCCTATTATCATCATCAACAAAGGTGGGCGGGCTATTCTTACTACTTCTGCAACCGCATCTTACGGCTTTAAAACCCAAAATTGCCAGTACTTTAAGATAATGGGCAACGGCACGCCGGGCATTAATTATGGGATTGCCATTGATGGGGGCAACATCGGCATGACGATGGACGATCTGAGCAGCGACTTTGAAATAGCGAATGTTGAAGTGCGCAACAGTGGCTTTGCCGGTATCATGGCTAAAACCGACCCCACGTGCGATATAGCAACGCAGCGGGGCCACTTTACTATGAGTAATCTTGTATTGCATAATAACTATATCCATAAAACAGGCGGCGAGGGCTTTTATATAGGTAACTCTTTTTACGCGGATGGTTGGGCACTGGCATGCGGTAAGGTTTTACCACACGATGTTGTAAATGTTAAGATCTACAGTAACCGCATCGACTCTACCGGTTGCGAAGGCATCCAGGTTGGCAGCGCAATTGCCGGCTGCTATGTTTATAAAAACGTGATCAGATGGCCCGGTTTATCCCCCTTTGCAAACGGGCAGGACAACGGCATCCAGTTAGGGGAAGGTACCGGCGGCAGATGTAATAATAATTTGGTTGAAGAAGCGCCGGGTAACGGCATTATTGTACTCGGTTTAGGGGACAACCTGTTGTTTAATAACATTATTTTAAATTCTGGCGAGCATGGTATTTTCGCGGATTCGAGATATACGCCCGGGCCAAATTTTAAGTTTATTAACAATACCATCATTAACACTAAATTAGATGGTATACGGTTAAATTCAGAGTCTATCCCCATGAATACGGTAATCAATAACGTTATTATAAAACCGGGTTCGGGCGTTGCAATACACAAAATAAGCAGCAGCGTAAAACTTACTGCCTCAAATAATTATATAGGTAACGACGTAACCGCCCTTAAATTCGTAAATTATAATGGGGATGATTTTCATCTTCAACCCTCATCGCCGCTTATTAATGCCGGTGCGAACGCGTTGTTTTATAAGGTTACTGTAGATTATTATAGCAAAAAACACCCATTGGAGGGAGCTTTTGATATCGGCGCAACCGAATATTGATCTTGAAAGCTTTTGCAAATACAATCTCTTAACACGGTGTTAAAAACTTTTTACAGCACTGTTTCTACTTTTAAAAAGTATTTGTATATTTGCACCTCTTTTATAAGAAAGAAAAGTATACAATAAGCAATGAAAAAAGATCTGCATCCATCAAACTATAGGTTAGTTGTTTTTAAAGACATGTCAAACGACTACTCTTTCATAACCAAATCATGTATCGAAAGCCGTGAAACCGTTAAATGGGAAGATGGCAACGAATATCCATTGATCAAATTAGAAATTTCACACACTTCACACCCGTTCTACACAGGTAAAATGAAGTTAGTTGATACCGCCGGCCGTATAGACAAGTTCCGTACCCGTTACAACAGGTAATCGATATTTTTTAATAAATATTTACAAGTTCCCCGCAAAACGGGGGACTTTTTTTATTTTTGGCACATGGCAATCATTCTATTTGACGACGACGCTCGTAATACCCTTCTGCCGTTAACATACACCCGCCCGGTTGCCGATCTGCGAATAGGGATCCTTACCATCGCCGAAAAATGGGCTAAATACTTAAACTCCGAATTTTCTTTCCGTACCGAAGCTTACTTGCAGGCCAAGTTTCCGCTCAATATCCAGGATGATAATATTTTCATCAACGGCGCTGTTTGCCCGGATGAGGCTGTGGTAGAAGCTATAAATAATTTAAATAGTGGCGAGGCCTTAAGGTACCGCGACAAACTGATCGCCGTAAAACTGAAAGATGTTTACGCTGATAATTTTGACCCTTACGGTAAATATTCAAACGAAACGGTTTATACCCAAGAGTTAGTGGTGATAACCCATCCCGAGGATATCTTTCGTAAAAATGATACCGAGATCCGCAAGGATTTTAAACTGCTCACCAAAGGCCGCAAGAGCGCCAAACTGAGTACTACCAATACCATTATTGGCGACGATTTCTTTGCAGAAGAAGGCGCGCAGGCCGAATGTTGTACCTTCAGTACTATTAATGGCCCTATTTATTTAGCCGCTAATACCGAGGTTTGGGAAGGTACTAACGTACGCGGTCCGTTTGCTTTATGCGAGTACTCGCAAATAAAAATGGGCACCAAAATTTATGGCGCTACTACCATTGGCCCTTACTGCCGCATAGGTGGCGAGGTGAACAATGCCGTGGTTTGGGGCTACTCTTCAAAAGGGCACGAAGGCTACCTGGGCAATGCTGTGGTAGGCGAGTGGTGCAACCTGGGTGCCGATACCAACAACTCTAACCTTAAAAATAACTACAGCGAAGTTAAGCTTTGGGATTACCCTACGCAAAGCATGCGCCCAACAGGCCTGCAATTTTGCGGCCTCATTATGGCCGATCATGCCAAAAGCGGTATCAACACCATGTTTAACACAGGCACGGTGGTTGGTGTAAACGCAAATGTTTTTGGTGGAGGTTATCCGCCAAACTACATCCCCGATTTTTCATGGGGTGGGGCCGATGGCTTTGTGGAGTATGGCTTTGATAAAATGATGGAAACTACCGGCCGGGTAATTGCCCGCCGCCCGCACCGCAAATTTGACGATGCCGAGAAGGCGATACTTACCGAGGTGTACGAGTTAACAAAGGTTTATAGAGGGCAATAATTAACTGACCTTTATATTAGCATAATCATAATAATCTTAAAATCAATAAATAATATAGAAATGAGAAAAAAAATTGTAGCCGGAAACTGGAAAATGAACCTTGATTACAGCGAAGGCTTAGCGCTATTTTCTGAAGTAACAAACATGGTTAAAGACGAAGCTACCGGCAACCAGCAAGTTGTAGTTTGCAGTCCTTTTATTCACCTGCATAGTTTGGCTCAGTTAACCAAAGGCTATACAAACGTAGCTGTTGGCGCGCAAAATGCGCATCAAGCCGAAAGCGGTGCTTACACAGGCGAGGTGTCTGCAAAACAAGTAAAATCTACCGGTGCCGAATATGTTATTTTAGGCCACTCGGAACGCCGCCAGTACTTTGGCGAAAGCAACGAATTGTTAGGTAAAAAAACCGATACTGCTTTGGCTAATGGTTTAAAACCAATTTTCTGCATCGGCGAAACCTTACAGCAGCGCGAAGCTAATGAGCATTTCGACATCATTAAAAGCCAGTTGGCAGAAGGTGTATTCCATTTAGATGCCGACAAATTTGGCCAAATAGTTTTGGCATACGAGCCGGTTTGGGCAATTGGTACAGGTGTTACAGCAACATCAGACCAGGCACAGGCGATCCACGCGTTTATCCGTGCAGAACTTGCTGCAAAATACGGCCAGCAGGTTGCTGATGATACCACCATCCTTTACGGCGGTAGCTGTAACCCAAAAAATGCTGCGGAATTGTTTGCTTGCGCAGACATCGATGGCGGCCTTATCGGCGGCGCATCCTTAAAATCACGTGATTTTACGGATATCGTTAAAGCTTTCAATTAATATTTTAGTATCGAGTAACAAGTATCAGGTATCAAGATGCCGGTTTAGTCTTGCTACTTGATACTCAATATTTCATACTATCTTCATGAATTATTACGAATTACTCTTCACTACCATTACTACCGAGGATTATCAGCAGGACCTGTTAATAGATGCTTTGGGCGAAATTGGCTTTGATACTTTTGAAGAGGTCGACCTGGGCTTTAAGGCCTATATCCCTGTTGATGATTTTAACCAGGAACTGGTTGATGATACGCTGGAGATCTATCGGGAGATGTTCGATTTTAGTTATGAGATAACGCTTATCCCGCAAAAGAATTGGAACGAGGTTTGGGAAAGTAACTTTGAGCCAATACAGATAAGCGACCAGGTTTTTGTACGCGCCACGTTCCACGAGCCGAAGCCGGAGTTCCCTTACGAGATCGTAATAGACCCTAAAATGGCTTTTGGTACAGGTCATCACCAAACCACCGCCATGATGATGGGACTAATGCTGGAGAACGATTTTGTCGGCAAAAAGGTGTTGGATATGGGTTGCGGTACGGGCATCCTCGCTATCCTTGCCGCCAAACTTGGTGCAACAGATATTACCGCTATAGATTATGATGTGGTTTGTTACGATAGCACCATAGAGAACTCGGCGCTGAACAATATCAACAATATTAAAGCCCTTTGCGGTTCAAAAGAAGCTATCCCTGATGAGCAATACGATATTATCCTGGCAAACATCAACCGCAATGTCCTCTTAGACCAAATGGCCCGATATGCAGAAACTCTAAAACCAGGTGGCGAGATCTATTTCAGCGGTTTTTATAAAGATCCCGATCTTGATATTATCACACAGGAAGCAGCGAAATACAATCTCAAATACATCACCCACAAAAAAGATAAAGAGTGGGTAGCAGCTAAATTTATTAGTTGAGTGGATTATAAATGATTACACCGATTATCAGTGTAATCATTTAAATCAATTTAGTTACAAATTATTAATATCCTACCGTAAACCTTGCCTTAACGTACTGGTTGTTCTCCAATTCGTTAAATATCGCCACGGCCAAATCGGCTGTAGAAATGTCGTTTTTACCATCTGCATCAAACACGGGGCTTTCGGTACCTAAACGGAAGGTGCCGGTACGCTCGCCGGGGTGGAGGTTAATGGCAGGGCTCAGGAAAGTCCAGTCTAACTCGTTTTCGTTACGCAATTCGGTCAGATAATCACGCGCTGCGCTGGCACCGGGATAATATTCTTTCGGGAAATGCGGGCCATCTACCAGTTGTTTCCCATCAATAAACAAACTGCCTGCACCACCAATGGTTAAAAAGCGTTTAACGCCCGCCTTTTTGGTAGCCGCCTGTATATCTCTCGATCCCTTCAAGAAATCGTTATATAAGTTAGGGTTGGTCCACCCGGCGTTAAAAGAGTTTACCACCGCATCATGTCCGGATAATACCGAAGCCAACGCATCAACATCGCTTACATCTGCCGCTACAGCTGTTACGCCTGCTGCTTTTTCTACCTTATCGGTGTGGCGCGCAATGGCGGTTATCTCATATCCGCGTAGTACACCTTCTTTTACTAATTCTGCGCCAACAAAACCCGTTGCGCCTATTATTGCTATTTTCATATTGTGTTGTTTTATATGTAATTAAATTTGTTACAGTTTTATATAAATTTTTTTAATCGAATTTTTTGCAAAACTCAGCCAGGTTAGTGTTGCCCAGTTTATTTAACATGGTTTGTTCTATCTCATTATCCAGATCTTTTAAATGTGTATTTATTTGCTTGCCAATAGGGCAGGCGGGGTTAGGCTGGTTTTTAGCCTGGCCTAATATGGCATCGGGCTTTACAGCCTCGTATATGCTTGCAAGGCTTATAGCAGTGCCCGCTTTGCTTAACTTGTACCCGCCATTTTTTCCTTGCTGGCTACTGATCAACTGGTGTTTGATAAGGTTGCTCAGTTCCTTACGCACCAAAACCGGGTTCACGTTTATGCTCCCCGCCATATAGTCGGACGATAGCACTTCATCCGATGCGCAAAGCAACGTCATAATATGCATAGCTATTGGGAACCTTCCGTTCATAATTAATTGTAATGTTTTTTATTACAGTACAAATGTACATGTATGATTTGTTAAAGCAAGGAATATGGTAAACATAATTTATTTATGAACCCATCGTGACAAAGCAACAATATTTACCGCCTAAATTTGTTTTATACTAACCTTTAGACCATCCCGATCAAGGTATTTAAGCTCGTCAATATGAAAACCTATCTCGTACCTGTCGATTTTTCTGACGCCGCTTTCAACGCCGCTAATTTCGCCGCCCAATTAAGTCAGCAAAGTAGCGTGACTACCATAATTTTAATGAACGCCTATTACATATCGCCTTACGAAACCATGCTGCCCAACCCGGATATGGTGATGATGCGTGAGGATGAAATAGAAGAGGAAGCCAAAGACCGCATCCTTCAATTGGGCAAGCTGAAGCACAGCCTAAGCAAATTTGTACGTGATGGTGTTGAGATTGTAACGAGGTTAAACCGGTCGCATTTGTTGCGCGCGGTGGTAGATGTTGTGGATGAGCAAGACGTTGACCTGGTGATATTAGGCAGTATTGGCAACAGTACTGTTAGGGATAATACCCCCGGCATTGGCGACCACGTGATAAAAATATCTAAACTAAGCCCGGCACCGGTTATTGTGGTCCCACCAGATTACCGTTACCAACTGATAAACGAAGCCGTTATAGCCTGCGACTTCAAAAAGGTAAAAGAGAATATCCCAATGGCGTTTTTGAATAAACTATTGGGTAAGCAGGCAATTAAATTATTGGTTTTAAATATTGATACCGAAGGTAAACATACGGGCAAAGATCCGCAGCAGCTTGCCGAAGAAAGCGCCTTGCATGATATGCTTAAAGTATTTAAGCCTAAATATTTTTACGAGAACCATGCCGATATCCTATCAGGAATACTTGATTTTGCTAAATAGCAAAAAGCACAAATGTTGATCGCATTACCGCATAATTATAGTTTTTTGCAGTCGATATTGCATAGCAGCATATCGCAACGCCTGGCTAAGAATTCGACAGTGCCAGTTTTATTATTGAAATGACACAATGAGTAAATTAATTTGCTGTACCAGCTGTTTTTGTGTTAATTTGTCGCATAATTGCTACACTAATATTTATTAATGAGGGTACATTTTATAGCGATAGGGGGAAGCGCCATGCACAACCTTGCCATCGCTCTTCATAAAAAAGGATTTAACGTTACAGGTTCTGATGATGTACTGTTCGAGCCCTCGGCTTCGCGCCTGGGTAAATATGGTATTTTGCCCGCGCGGGAGGGATGGGATGCCGGAAAGATAACCACCGACCTTGACGCCGTTATACTTGGGATGCACGCCCGGATAGATAATCCCGAACTGCTAAAAGCACAGGAACTTGGAGTTAAGATCTATTCGTATCCAGATTATATCTACGAGCAATCTAAAGACAAACTGCGCGTTGTAATTGGCGGCAGCCATGGTAAAACCACCATTACCAGTATGATACTGCACGTATTGCAGGAAGCCGGTAAAAAGTTTGATTACCTGGTAGGCGCACAGCTGGAAGGTTTTGAAACCATGGTTGGCCTTACACATGATGCCCCGGTGATCATTATCGAGGGCGACGAGTACCTCGCTTCGCCAATAGACAGGCGACCCAAATTCCATATTTACAAAGCGGATATCGGGGTGATAAGCGGTATCGCCTGGGATCATATCAATGTGTTCCCTACGTTTGATAATTATATCGATCAGTTCAGGATCTTCGCGGAAACTATCCAACCAAACGGCAGGCTTATCTACAGCGAAACCGACGATGTATTGAATGCCATGGTGAAAGGCCTTGATGTATCCGTACCTAAAATACCGTATAATTTACCCAAATACACAATAGATAACGGTATAACCAGCATTACATCCGCAGGTAAAACCTATGCGCTTGAAGTATTTGGACAGCATAACCTGCTTAACATGCAGGCCGCCCGTTTAGTGTGCGAGGCGTTGGATATTACTACGGCCGATTTTTACCACCACATAACCACCTTTAAAGGCGCGGCCCGCAGGCTGGAGGTAGTAGGCAAAAGTGACAATGCCACCATCTTTAAAGATTTTGCGCATTCGCCATCCAAGCTAACGGCTACTATAGATGCGGTAAAGGCACAATTTCCTGACAGGCAATTGATTGCATGCATAGAATTGCATACATTTAGCAGCTTAAATAAAGATTTTTTGAACGAATATGCCGGTACGATGAACAAGGCCGACAAGGCTATCGTATTTATCGACCGTAAAACATTTGAACAAAAAAAGATAGAACCATACCCGGCCGAGGCTGTAAAAAGTGCCTTTGCTAATGCCGATTTGCTGTTTTTTAACCAACCGGCAGAATTACTTACATACCTGGAAGGCCAGGACATTGCCAATAGCAGTCTGCTGATGATGAGTTCAGGTAATTTTGGAGGTATAAATTTAGTAGAACTTAAAAATAATTTACTATAAATTTGCTGATTGTTAGTTTGTTATTGAAAAAAATTGTAACTTTATTAACTATTGCGAAACCTTACCTAATTAAAGTTTATATATGAAGACACTTGGAAAAAAGATCCGGTTATTACGCCACCAAAAAGGGTGGAGCCAGGAAGAAGTTGCTAAACGTTTAGACATCTCTATCCCTGCATTCTCCAAAATTGAAACCGGGATCACCGATATAAACCTTTCTCGCCTTGAGCAGATCTCGGTTTTGTTCGAAATGTCTGTAGTTCAGTTGCTTACTTATAACGAAGTAGAGCAGGATAAACAAATTGCCAGCGAGCTGGAGAACGTTAACAAGAAGTTGATGGACCGCGAAACTGAGGTGATAGACCTACAGAAAAAGGTTATTGAGCTTTTTGAGGAACTGCGCCATAAAAAAGTAGCTACCGCCTAAAAATATCAATTAATAAGCCCGGATGATTGTTCGGGCTTATTAAATTTATAACGCATAGTTAAATGCTTTTTGCCAAATGTTGCACCTACAGCGGTGTGGATGGCAATCATTTTCTCGTTAAAATCGCCCACCCACGATAATTCCAGTTCATCGTATTGCTTTAGGGGTAGCACGTATTCTTTCAGTTTGATGAACAAGCAAGATTCAAGACCATGTTTCTGGTACTTTTGTTTGGTGCCCATTACAATGGCCCTCATCCGCGATACGCCTTTCCACTTGCGGTATAAAAACGTCAGTTTCGCCCATAAATTAAGTTTGCCATTCAATGGTTTTATCATTTGGTTAGCATCGGGCAATATTACAATGAATGATGCCGGCTCGCCGTTTACGTAGGCAAACCATATCAACCGCTCATCCATAATCGCCTTCATTTTCTCAAAGCTCTCCAATATTGTAGAATGCGTTATCGGTACAAATTTTTCAAAGCCCTGCCAGGCATCGTTATAAATCTCTATAAAATCGGCCCCGAATTTTTCTATTTGTGATGTTTTAAAATGCTCAAAGCTGTAGCCGGGTTTTTGGATAACCCAATTGGCAATTTTTGTGAACCGTTCCGAAAACGGCTTGTGCACATTTAGGTGATTGGTGATCTGCTCGTACTGGGTGGTAAAACCGTAACCATCAAAGAACTCCCTGTAATACCGGGGGTTATAATTCATCCCGTAAGATGGGGGAGTAAAACCCTCTACCAGCAACCCCCAAAAGTTATCGTTCTCACCAAAGTTGATGGGGCCATCCATGGCTTGCATGCCGCTTTGCTGAAGCCAGCTTTTAGCGGTGTCGAACAATAGAAAGGCGGCCTGTTTATCATCCACACACTCAAAAAAGCCGCAGCCACCGGTGGGTTGCTCGTATTGGTAAGCTTTTTCGTTATTTATAAATGCCGCTATCCGGCCAATCAGTTGCCCTGTATCATCCCGTAAAATCCAACGGGTTGCCTTGCCATGATTATGGAAATTGTTCTTAGCGGGGTTAAATACCGCCTCGATATCATTATGCAGCGGGCACACCCAGTTCGCATCACCTTTATAGATGATACGCGCCACATCCAAAAATGCGGTTTTATCAGCCTTGCTTTTAACTTCGGTAAGCTTCATCCGGTTGGGGGAAATGTGGGTTTGGCGGTTACAAAAAAAGCATCCAGCGCGGGCCGAATGCTTGTAAATATATCGTTTGCCGACTATATAATATTAGTCGTCGTCTTCCTCGTCGTAAGGGTCATAACTTGTGTCAAAGCTACCCAGGTCATCATCCAGCGGGGTGTCTTCGTCAAAGTCCTCATCTTCGTCTTCTGCCTTTTTACCCGGTTTTGGATCTTCATCATCAAAATCATCATCCTCGTCGTCGTTGATCTTTTTGGTAGAGGTAGTCAAAGGTTTTTTTGGAGTTGCCATTTTAATAAATGTTTATTCGTTAAAATTTATATCTGTTAAACCGATTGTTTAGTCATTTTTTGTTCCGCTATATTCAGCATTATTTATGAGTAAAAATAATTAAAATCATTCTTAATTAAAATCATTTTTCACATTATTCGGTTTGCTCGCCAATGGTGGTGCTACCGTCGTTAATTTCCTTTAGTTTTGGCAGTTCGCTAATGTCGTTTATGCCAAAATAATCCATAAACAAACCGCTGGTGCCGTAAAGGATAGGTTTCCCCACACTCTCCGACTTCCCGGTGATGGCTATAAGTTCCTTTTCCAATAGTTTCTGGATTGAATAATCGCAGTTTACCCCGCGGATCTGCTCCACATCTGTTTTGGTAACGGGTTGTTTGTAGGCGATAATGGCAAGGGTTTCCAGCGCGGCCTGGCTCAGTTTTTTCTTTGAGCGTTGCAATTGCAGCAAGCTGATGGCCGCATGGTATTTCTTTTTGGTAAGAAACTGGTAAGCCTTATTGATCTTCACCACCTGGATAGCGAAGGCATCGTCCAGATATTTCTGGGTGATGGTGTCTATTTTTTTGGTAACCTCATCGGCGGTGTAATCGTGCTCAAAAGAAGCTTGCAGGCAATAAATGATCTCTTCGGTCCGGATCCCCTGCTCTGATGCAAAAATTAACGCTTCGATATATTGCTCGGTGTTATCCATGGGGTGCAAATATATTCAATTAGTAATTTGGTGAATGGCTGAATTAGTGATTTGCAAATGTACCAGTAAACTTAGTTATGGCGTTGCCTGCGGCCCGCGCTATCCGCTGCAAGTCCTCGCTACGCTCCGGGCTTTACGCTGCTATCGCTAACGCGCAAAATATGTCAATGACCTCGTGGATAAGGCGTGAAACAAATCTCTTGACTCCTGATTCTTGTCTTCTTAAATCTCTCTCTTAATAATCTATAACTTGCTCTTCAATTTCGGCAGGTACGTCGCGCCAGTCGTATTTTTGGGTGCGCAACTGTGGTTCAAAGCCCGCTTCTTTGATAGAATCCTGAATGCCTTTAGCTGTGAAACGGTGCGGTGCGCCCGCGGCAGATACCACGTTCTCCTCGATCATTATCGACCCAAAATCGTTAGCGCCGGCATGCAGGCAAAGTTGCGCCACCTGCTTACCAACCGTTAACCACGATGCCTGGATGTTTTTAACATTCGGCAGCATAATACGGCTAAGGGCTATCATGCGGATATATTCGTCGCCGGTAACGTTGTTGGTTATACCGCGTACTTTTTTTAATAAAGTGCCGTCATCCTGGAAAGGCCATGGAATGAACGCCACAAAACCGTGATTACCTTCCGGCTTCTCTGACTGTACCTCGCGAATCCATACCAGATGCTCAAAGCGTTCCTCAATGGTTTCGATATGGCCAAACATCATGGTGGCCGATGTTGGCAGGTTAAGCTGATGTGCTGCACGCATTACGTCCAGCCATTCCCGGCCGCCACACTTACCTTTAGAGATGAGGCGACGTACACGGTCATTCAGGATCTCGGCACCTGCACCCGGCAGCGAATCTAAGCCCGACTCTTTCATTGCCTTCAACACATCGTAATGGCTCATGCTTTCCAATTTAGCCACGTGGGCAATTTCGGGCGGGCCTAACGAGTGTAGTTTAAGCTTAGGGTAAAGTTGCTTCAACTCACGGAACAGATCGGTATAAAACTGAAGGCCCAGATCGGGGTGGTGGCCGCCCTGCAATAAAAGCTGGTCGCCGCCAAGGCGGAAGGTTTCTTCGATCTTTGTTTTATAGGTCTCGATATCGGTGATGTAAGCATCATCGTGCCCCGGGCGACGGAAGAAATTACAGAACTTACAGTTAGCGATACAAACGTTGGTGGTGTTAACGTTGCGGTCTATCTGCCAGGTAACTTTGCCATGCGGCACCTGAATTTTACGCAGTTCGTTGGCTACGTACATCAAGTCGGCCGTAGAGGCATTGTTATAAAGGTAAACCCCTTCATCAATGCTCAAAAAATCAAAAGCTAAAGCACGCTGCAACAGTTCGGCTGTATTCATGTACAAATATACGTAGTGGGAGGGTAAAGGCGAAAAGTAAAAGCGGAAAGGTGTTATTGGGTTGACAATAGCCAAACTTAACTGCCAACCACTTCACCCTTATCCAATCTCAAAACCCTGTCCACGCTATCCGGTATCTCGTGCTGGTAGTGGGTAACATATATGAACGTTACATTACTGATGCTGCAAATGGCATCTACCACGCTTTTAAAATGCCGCTGCTGATGGTCGTCCAATCCCTGGCAAGGTTCATCAAATATAAGCAGTGCGGGGTTTTTGATCAACGCGCGGGCAAGCAGGCACAGGCGCTGCGCGCTGGCGGGGATGTTCTTAAGTAGTTGGCGCGCGTATTTATCTATCTCTAAAGCTTTCATCCAGTTGAGCGCCAAGTCAGCGCGTGATTTTACACTTGGGCGGAACAGGCCAAGCGTATCGCAAAAACCGCTTTCTATCACCTGCAGGCAAGAGTTATCCATCGGGAAGTACTGGTAAAGTTCGGGCGATACAAAACCGATCTTACTTTTAATATCCCAGATGCTTTCGCCCGTGCCGCGCTTTTTATCAAACAGGATAATGTTGTTGGCGTAGGCTTGCGGGTTATCGCCATTAATAAGACTCAGTAACGTAGATTTCCCCGCGCCGTTTGGCCCAAGCAAAGCCCAGCGTTCGCCGGGGTTTATTTTCCAGTTTACATTGTTCAGAATGGTTTTGTCGCCGTATTGGATATGCACATCGGCCATAGTTACAATTTGGTTGTAATGATGGCTTGTGTTGTGGTTCGCTAATAATTGTTTAAGCGCGCCAGTATCAACCACCGCTTTTTCTGCGGACTGCGGCCTGGTCTGTTCAAACTCCTGCCTTATAACGCTTTGGCTGATTGCGCCATTGTGCAAAACCGCTACATGGGTGATACAATCCGGGATCTCGAATGCCGATGTAGCCATAATTATGCTTATGCCCGATGCTGATGCCTCGTTAAGTAAAGTATTGAATGATCTGCGGGTTTCCACATCCAGCCCGGTCATGGGGTTATCTAATAGCAGTATCAGCGGGTTTTTAAGCAGGGCGGCGGCTATCATTAACCGTTTGGTTTCGCCGTTAGATAGTTTAATGGTTTGCTTATCAAGAAGGGCGGTTAGGTTTAACGCGATAACTGTCTTGTCAAATGTCCAGTAAGCGGGTTTATGCTGATTTACCTTTACCGTTTGCAGGTATTGGCGCACGGTAAGGGTATCTTCCGAGTCGGACGAGTTATAGCGTTGCTGATAATAAAAATCGGACGTGTTGGACAGCGTTTTAAAGTGGTGCTTTGCCCCGGTAAACGCAATAAATTGATGGAACGTAAGCAGCGTATCGCCGCTAATTTGTTTGTGTATATCATCCATGAAATTATAGATGATGCTGCCACTGTTTATACCCGTGTTACCGGCAATGGTTTGCAGTACAACGCTCTTGCCCGAGCCACTTTTACCAACGAAAGCCCAGTTTTCGCCGTGGTTAAGTTCAAAATTTAAATTTTTAAATAATTGTAGTGTGGCAATCTTTATAGATACGTTTTTTAGGCTAACGAGCGGGTTTTTCATGTTGCGGTGAATTTACACATCGTGACGAAATATTTAGCTGAATGTTAATTTAGAGCAAACAGGAGTATATCAATGGCGTGTTTAATAAAATTTATTAACTTATTAACATTTATTGAATTTATTAAAAAACAATTTTTAGATTAGGAAACCATTATGAACGACAGCCTTTTGAGCAGGCGACAAATTTTTTTTTAGTTTTTTATTATCCCCCCAATAATTGCTATGGAACTATTATTAGTTGCTGTTGAAGCCCTTGTACCAATGAGCCTTTTGGCTATTTTTATTGTATTGATTGCAGTACAATTTTTACCAAGCGACAATACAGAGGCGGAGGAATCTGACTCAAATATGTTGTTGTAATAAATGGTTTGATTGTTGTAATATGATTTTCATCATAAATCTTTACGATAATCTACCATGAAAAAACTTCACTTATTATTACTCGCATTTGCAGTGTTTGCATTTAGCGGATGCTCTGTTATCGGCGGTATTTTTAAAGCCGGTGCTTATACGGCCATTATTGGTATCGTTATAGTTGTATTACTTATTATTTGGCTTATTTCCGCTTTTAGACGTAAATCTTAAGCCGGGTTACAGCCCTGCATCAGTTTGATAATGAACAAGGGCAAACAAATAGAAAAGGTGCCCAATTGGGCACCTTTTCTATTTGTCAATTTTAACGTCTTCGAGTTTCCAGCTTTTACGATCGGCCCAATCGCCGCCCGTGTAGGCTAAATTTACCTGCCAGGCTGTTTTTACAATATGGCCGGTACTATCCTGTGCATCAACAGTAGATGATATGCTGTAATGGTTGTTAGCCGTATCGATCTTCGATTCAAAATCATTTTTGGGAAAGTTTGCCGTACCGGACTGTTTTAGCCTGTCGTTCACAAAAACCTTGGCTATGGCAAATGCTTCTTTAGCGTTGGGCTTGCGGTTTACATGCACCCTGCGGTTTTGTAGTACGCGCAGCATAAATACAATAAATACCAGGGCAAATAAAATACTGAAGATGGTAGCAATACGGATGCGGGGGTGGTGCCTCCAGTGCGTGCTCTTTTTTTCGTCGTTGTTAAGGTTATTCCATTGGGCGTATTTCATGTACAGGGTGTTTCCACATTAAACAATTACACAGGCGAATGTTTTGGAAACGAAAGTATAAGACATAAAAAAACGCCCTTGCAATAAGCAGGGGCGTTTTTCTTAACAAAAAAGATATTACATTTTTTTTGCAGTGTCCATTTTAGCTGAATCCATTTTAGCGGTATCCATTTTAGCAGCTGAATCAACAGTTGAAGCTGAATCCATTTTAGCTGAATCCATTTTAGCTGAATCTGTAGCAGCAGAAGAACCAGAACCTTTACAAGCAGCTGCAGAAACAGCGATAGCTAATGCCAAGAAAGCGATTTTGAATGAATTTTTCATCGTTTTGTTTTTTAAGTGATTTAATAGTTTTTCGTTAGTTAATACCAAAAACAAAAAAAGGTAACCCACTTTTTAAAAAAAAAATGCGGGTTACCCTTAAAAAACTTAAAAAACTTAAAAAATTACGATGTAACTCTTTACTATTTAACCTGTTAGGTTAAATTATTTTTTAGTAGTATCTTTTTTAGTGGTGTCAACTACAACAGTAGTATCTTTTTTCACAGTTGAATCAACTACAACAGTAGTATCGTTTTTGCTGGTATCAGAAGCTGAATCAGCAGAACCTTTACCTTTACAAGCAACAGCAGAAACAGCGATAGCTAAAGCTAAGAATGCGATTTTGAATGAATTTTTCATGTTTTGTGTTTTATTAATGTGTGTATTTTATTCTTATTGGTTGTTAATACCGCTATCCAAAAAAGGTAACCCAATAAAATAAATTATTTTTTTGTGGTATCAACTTTAACGGTATCAGCACCTTTAACAACGGTGTCTTTACTTACGGTTGAATCTACATTAACAACGGTGTCGTTTTTTGAGGTGTCAACACCATCGGTTGGTTTTTTGCTTTCGCAAGATGCGGCAGTAAACGCGATAGCTAATGCTAAGAATGTGATCTTGATTGAATTTTTCATGTTATTGAGTTTATTGTTTTGTAAGTATTAATAGCAAAAAGCCCAAAAGGTAACCCAATAAAAACAAAACCAGCTACCGGTTAAGGTGCGGGTTTCGTTTTTGGCTGCTAATTAGAGCCGTCTTTTTTAACGGTATCGGTACCACCCGATCCTGATTTATCTATACCGGTGTCGATTGAATTAGGCGAGCCGTTTTTACCCGCGTTGGTATCTATCTTTGCCGAATCTACCCGTGTGCTATCAGGCACGCGGGTGGAGTTACCGCTTTTACATGCGTTGAGGCTTCCGGCTACCAATAATGCACCAAGGCAAAATTTTACTGAGTTTTTCATACTTGTATAGTTTTTGTTCGTTTACTATCAAACTCAAAATTAATGCCGCGTTATCCTATCAATTATTTACCGATATTGCGCTTTGCCTGAATCTGGCTGTGCAGCATCGGCACGGCATAAAAAAATAAATCAAATTGTTGGGTTACAATTCATTATAAAAAGTATTAAGTAGTGAATAATCAGTTAAATGTGGAAATGCCGACGGATAGTGAAGTGATCATTGGGATCTTAAACAACTCCGACAGTGTTTTGAAAAAGTTATACCTGGCTTATTTCCCTATGGTGTTACAACTCGTTATTAATAATAATGGCGACGAGGATGAGGCTAAGGATATTTACCAGGAAGCTATAATAGTTCTTTACAATAAGGTTAAGCGGGGCGATTTTGAGCTGAGCAGCAAGTTAAAAACCTACATATATTCGATATGCAGGCGATTATGGCTCAAGCGGCTTAAACAACTAAACAAATACGGTGGGGACATTAAAGATTTCCAGGAGTATTTGGCGGTTGAAGACGAGGTGGATAAACACGAGGAACGCGATATGCAGCTCAATAAAATGGGCGACGCTTTAAAGTTACTTGGCGAACCCTGCAAGACCATTATGGAAGATTTTTATATGCACAACCGCAGCATGCAGGATATATGCGAGCGGTTTGGCTACACAAACGCCGATAACGCGAAAACGCAGAAATACAAATGCCTGCAAAGGCTGAAGAAATTATTTTTTCAGCAATAATAATAAAAGGGGTAAAGAGAATGAAAGATAACCAACTTTTAGAAATGATTGAGCGCTACTTGAGCGGCGAAATGCCTGCTGATGAGCGCAACCAATTTGATGCATTGCGTAAAAAGGATGCAACTATAGACGCTAAAATTGCAGAGCACAAAGAGTTTACATCATTATTAAAGCAATATAACGACCGTTTAAGCCTGCAAATCCGTTTAGACGAGATCCATGATGAGATTGATGTACACACGCTGAAGGAAGACCTAATGGCGCATCCGTCGTGGGTGGTGCAAATGTGGCGTAACCACCACTCTAAGTTCTCGGTGGCGGCGTCTATCGCTATATTTTCGGTATTGCTGGTACTTTACATTACCGGCGACCTAAGCAACCGCGACCCTCGTTTTCAACAATTGAAGCAAGAGGTTGAACGTGTTAAAAAAGAGCAACGTAAGCTGGGCGATAAAACAGACGATATCATCAAATCGGGTAAATCAACCGGGCCGGCTATTTCTGCTAAGTTTAGGGGTACAGGTTTCGCGCTTACGGGTAACGGTTATATTGTAACCAATAACCATGTGGTTAACGGCGCCGATTCTGTTTACGTGCAAAATGTTGACGGCGAATCGTTCCATACCAAGGTTGTTTATACCGATCCGTTGTATGATGTAGCTATTTTGCAGATAAACGATGCCGCCTTTAAAAACCTTGGTACTGTACCTTATAGCTTCAAAAAAGCTAAAAGCGATTTGGGCGAAGCCGTTTATACTTTAGGTTACCCTGGTGATGAACTTAAATTTGGTCCCGGCGCATTAACCGCAGGCACAGGTTTCCACGGCGATACTACCGAATACGAATTGTTTATCCCGGTTAACCCCGGTAACAGTGGTGGTCCTTTAATTGATCAGAAGGGTAACATCATTGGTGTTATTAATGGCAAGCAAACCCAAACATCGGGTGTGGCGTTCGCGGTAAAATCAACCTACCTGCTTAAAGCCATCCAAAGCATCCCTGCCGATTCGTTAAACAAATCGCTTACGCTTAACACCAAAAATACTTTAGCTAATCTAAGCCGTACCCAGCAAATTAAAAAGTTGCGTAATTACGTGTTCAGCGTTAAGGTTTACAACCAATAAAAATCAACAATTAATATATCCAAAAGGGAGGCGAGAAATTGCTTCCCTTTTTTTGTGAGTTATAAGTAACTAATAATTCACATACGCGTCTTATTTTAAACACGGTTATATTTCCATCGCTATATGAAACTTAAACTACTCGCTTGCCTGCTGGCATTACCATTTTTAAGCGTTGCACAACAGCCTTTAACCGGGGCAGACAGCGCCCGTAAACTGATAGATACAGCATTATCTTACGCCAAAAAAAATTCGATATACAGGGGAAATACGGATTGGAATAAATTAAATGATTCTGTCCGCGCGAAAAGCATGGGCGCAAAAAGTATAATTGAAGCTATGCCGGCAGTATTTAAGAAAGGTACGCCGCACGTCGAGACTGCTATGCTGGCTAATGGCTACGGCTATATACTGATACCGGGTAACAACCCCACCAAGCAAGGCGAAACACAAATAATTGCCGCCCAGATCCAGGATTCTCTCTCCAAACTTAACCCGGCCAAGCTTAAAGGGATAATTATCGATCTGAGGTTAAACACGGGCGGTAACATGTGGCCAATGATATTGGGTGTGGGTAACCTGGTAAGCAAGGGTAAGCTTGGCACTTTTATCTATCCCGATGCATCTAAAAATGAATCGTGGCTGGTGAAGGATACCAGCATATATTCGGATACAATTAAGGTTTGCTCTATTAAGGCCATTTGCAAAGTAAATCCGAAAATTAAAATAGCGGTACTAACGTCACCATATACAGCAAGTTCTGGCGAGGCAACGGCAATTACTTTTAAGGGGCAAAAAAATGCCTGTATTATTGGCGATACCACCGCAGGTTATACAACAGCTAATGAAAGTTTTAGTATGTATGGTGTTGAATTCATAATGGCGCAGGCAGCCGAGGCAGATAGGAATGGAAAGATCTATTATAAAAATGTACCGCCTGACAAGGAAGTGATTGCCGGTGATAATTTTACGGATCTAAGTAAAGACGCGAAAATCATAGCGGCGCTTTCTTGGATGAAAGGTAAATAGTAAGTCAGATCTCTTTACCGGTCTACCTCACCAAGCACAAAATCAAGCGAACCGATGATGGCTATCAGGTCTGCTATCATTACGTTTTTGCCTAACTCGGGCAGTACGGATAGGTTATTGAAACTTGGGCCGCGTACTTTACCACGGAAGGGGATCTCTGAACGCTCATTACTGTGCACAAAGTAGAAACCAAGTTCGCCTTTGGCGCCTTCACAGCGGGCGTAATAATCCTGCACTTTTGGGGTAAGCTTACGCGGCAGCTTTGCACGCGGGTCAAAATCCGGGGTGCGTTTTAATTCGTTTTGCAGGCGGTTTATGCATTGTTCAATTATCTTCAATGACTCCTGGATCTCGTCTACACGTACTTTGTATCGGTCCCAGCAATCGCCGGTGGTGCCCATCAGGCCTTTACCTACCGGGATGTCAAAATCCAGTTCGGGGTAAACGGAGTAATTATCTATGCGGCGCAGGTCATATTTTAAACCAGAACCACGCAATACCGGGCCGCTGCAACCAAAGTTAATGGCCACATCCATGGGCAACACGCCAACGTTAGCGGTGCGGCTAATAAAAATTTGGTTATCTGTCAAGAGCTGGTTAAGCTCAACCATTTTTGGTTTAAAGTAGTCAACAAACTCGCGGCATCGCTCTTCAAAGCCCACAGGCAAGTCATAAAATAAACCACCAACCCAGATATAGTTATACAGCATGCGCGAGCCCGAAGCCCATTCCAGCATGCCCATGATATGCTCGCGGTCGCGGAAACACCACAGGAAAGGGGTGAAGGCGCCAATATCAATGCCATATGTGCCAATAGCTATCAGGTGCGATGCAATGCGGTTAAGTTCGCAAACCAGCACGCGGATGTATTCGATGCGTTTGGGGATGTCTTTATCGATGCCCAGCATTTTCTCTACACCCATTACCCAGGCGTGGCTGTTGTTCATAGATGCCAGGTAATCCAACCTGTCGGTAAAGGGGATGGTTTGCTGGTAAGTAAGTGACTCTGCGTGCTTTTCAAAACAACGGTGCAGGTAACCAATATGCGGGATAACCTCCTTAACTATCTCACCATCGGTAATTAGCTCCAACCGCAAAACCCCGTGTGTAGACGGATGCTGCGGCCCCATGTTAAGCACCATGTCTTCCACAGCGGCATCGGCTATCTTTTTATGATAACGTTCAACTGCCTCATTATATAACGGATTTTTTGGCCCCGGCTGCCGGTATTCAAAGTGTAAACCTTTATCGTTGGGCTGTACGGGGTAGTCTATCTTAATACCTTTGTAGTATTCTACGGCGGTATAATCTTTCCTCAACGGATATCCTTCCCAATCATCGGGTAGTAAAATTCTGCGCAGATCCGGGTGGTTTTCAAAAAATACCCCTACCAGGTCATAAGCTTCGCGCTCGTGCCAATCGGCAGTGCGGTAAACGGAGACTATGCTTGGGAATGATGGTAGATTATCCGGGCTGCGGTCATTCTCCTTGCTTATCTTAAGCGTTAACTGCAAATGGTAGGGGATTGACGACAGGTGGTAAACCACACCAAAACGGCCGGCTTCTGCACCATAGTCCATCCCGGTAAGGCAGGAAAGGAAATCAAAATAAGTTTTGGGATTATTGCGCAGTTCCAAACAAACCTCAACAATACGCTCGGGGTTAATGAGCAGGGCGGGTTGCAGGCTGGTGCGTTCTTCGCCGGTAATTACATCCTCGCCAAACTTTTGGGTAAGCAATAATTTAATATCGTCAAAACTCATGGCGCCAGGCGAACAATCTTCCAGTTTTTATTATCGGTTTTCTTGTAAACTATCCTATCGTGCAGGCGACTGCGTCGGCCCTGCCAAAACTCTATCAGGCGTGGTCTTAGTACATAGCCGCCCCAGTACGATGGTTTTGGCACATCGCCATCGGCGTACTCTAATTCTAAAGCTGCCATTTTTTGTTCCAGTTCTTCGCGGCCATTAATTTCCTGGCTTTGCGGCGATGCGGCTGCACCTATCTGGCTTAACTTAGGGCGTGTGTGAAAGTATTTTTCAGAATAATTCTTATCCAACTTTTCAATAGTGCCCTCAATCCTTATCTGGCGTTCCATATCTCCCCAGTGGAAAATAAGGGCACCAAGCGGGTTTTTGGCTATCTCTTTACCTTTACGGCTCAGGTAGTTGGTGTAAAACTTAAAGCCATCATCGCTAAAGCCTTTCAATAAAACTATCCGGGCGCTTGGGCGGCCATCCAATGTAGCGGTAGCCAAAGTCATGGCGTTTGGCTCGTGCACTTTGTAATTAATGGCTTCGTTAAACCATTTATCAAATTGGCGGATGGGGTCGGCATTTACGTCGGTTTCGTTTAACGATGCCGCGGCGTAGTCCTGCCTTAAATTTTCTATATCTTTCTGATCCATTATCGCAAACTTACAAATTAATTATACCGTACATACAGCTACACGGTTCATTTTATTAACTAACGAACATATTTTTACATTAAGTGTTATTTATTTAAATTCATAACCTATGTTAAGTCCCATTGCGGCGGCTGCAGGCCGTTTATTAATATCTGAACCATTTATGCCCGACCCTAACTTTAAACGGTCGGTTATCCTGCTTACCGAATACTCTGAGGCGGGTGCAATGGGTTTTATATTGAACCATCAAACAGAAATGCTGCTGGGCGATATTTTGCCTGACGTTTCCTATTCAGAGATCCCCGTATATATGGGCGGCCCTGTTGCCGAAAATACCCTGCATTATATTCACCGATGCCCCGAAAAAATTGACGGCGGGATAGAGATCTGGGATGGTATTTACTGGGGAGGCGATTTTGAGCAGATCAAACAACTGATAACCAATTACCAGTTAACCGAAAATGAGATCAAGTTTTTTACAGGATACTCGGGATGGACGCCTAACCAGTTAGACGACGAACTGCGCGAGGATGCTTGGATAGTAGCCAACAAATTTGAAGCCGACGCGATATTCAGCAACAACGAGCATAACCTTTGGAAAGAGGTGGTTATAAGCCTTGGTCAACGTTACGCGCATATCGCCAACTTTCCCGAGAACCCAATGCTGAACTAACCGTGGAATATAAAATCACGAAAAAGCCTGCAACTAATTTAGTTGCAGGCTTTTTTATTATATAGAATTAAGTTTATTCTTTAGTTGCTGTAGTAGTTTCAGCATCGCCCTTGGCATCTTTAAAAGATTTCATGCCTTCGCCAAGGCCACGCATTAATTGAGGTATTTTTTTACCGCCAAATAATAACAATATGGCAATGATGATCAAAATAATTTCTGGTGCTCCCATGATTTTTTTATTTAATATGTTGGTTGTTATTTAAAGATACGCTGTATCGCCGTAAATAGTTTCATTTGAAGAAACTTTATTTTCCTTCCATCTCGGCCGCCGAAGCCTCAACTACTTGTTTTAATTTTTCTTTATAGGCGATAAGGTTAGTAACAAGGTATTCATCAGCAGTAGATAAAATTTGCGCGGCCAGGATCCCTGCGTTTTTCGCAGCGTTTAAGGCTACCGTTGCCACCGGGATGCCGTTTGGCATTTGCAGAATGCTCAGGATAGAATCCCAGCCATCGATAGAATTGCTTGATTTTACGGGTACGCCAATAACAGGCAAGTGCGTTAATGATGCCACCATCCCCGGCAAATGCGCCGCACCGCCGGCACCGGCAATAATTACCTTAATACCACGATCTGCAGCAGCACGGGCGTAGCTAAACATCCTGTCGGGCGTGCGATGTGCCGATACAACAGTTATTTCGTATTCTACATCCAGTTCTTTCAAAACATCCGCAGCATCTTGCATAATGTGTAGATCTGACTTGCTGCCCATTATAATGGCGATTTTTGGTTGAAGAGCGGTTATAGTTGATGGTTGATGGTTCATAGTAAAAATTATAATGAGTTTCGAAGTGCGGTTATCATTTTGACGAGCACTTCATAATCGGTATAAAAATCTTGAAAAGATGTGTCGTCTAAATATATCCTTCTTTTAGCTATAAACAAGCAGCTAACTACTTCAATAGCAGAGCGAAGAGAGTAGTTTAGGAACAATTTGAACACAGCTTTACTCTGGCCGGTAGACCCTTCGGCAATATTTAAAACAACGGAGTCGGCCGCTCTTTTGATTTGCGAAGTTAAAACATAGACTTCGTCTTTAGGAAATGTTTTACTCAGCTGGTTTATTCGTTCATCTAAGTCCATAGCTTTTTGCCAAACTTGCAGGTCTTCAAATCTAAATGCCATTAACCTTGTTTATTTTTTTGTCATGAACTATGAACCATCAACCATTAACTTTCTAACTTACTACCTTCAGCGTCTGCTGCACATAACGTGCTTTTTCAATCGCTTTTTCCCTGTCACTGTCTATTATCGTAACGTGCCCCATTTTACGGAACGGTTTTGTTAATGCCTTGCCGTAAAGGTGTACGTACACGCCGGCGCATTTTAGGATTTTCTCTATTCCCTGGTAAACAGCAGGGCCCTCGTGGCCGGCTTCGCCTAAAATATTTACCATAATGGCGTTGCTAAGGCAGGCAGTATCGCCCAGTGGCTGGTCAAAAATGGCGCGCAGGTGCTGTTCAAATTGGGATACTACGTTGCCCTCGATGCTTTGGTGGCCGCTGTTATGCGGGCGCGGGGCAAGTTCATTCACCAACATCTGCCCGTCTTTGGTCAGGAACATCTCTACAGCCAGGATGCCTACTATGTTTAGCGTTTCGGCAATGCGTTTGGCAATGTTCTCGGCTTCCATTTGTACCTCGAAAGGCAGGGTAGAGGGCGAGATCAAAAACTCAACGAGGTTAGCTTCGGGGTTAAACTCCATTTCTACGAGCGGGAAGGTTTTAACTTCGCCGCTTTCGTTACGGGCCACTATTACGCCTATCTCTTTTTCAAAATCTACGAGGCGCTCTATAAGGCTTGGTTCGGTAAAGGCATTGGCCAATGAACTTTCGTTGTTAACGCGGTAAACGCCTTTGCCGTCGTAACCATCGCGGCGTAACTTTTGGATATATGGGAATGGGATATGGCTTGTCTTCAATTGCTCGGGCGATGAGATCACCTGGAACTCGGCCGTTGGGATGTCGTTCTCTTTAAAGAATTGCTTTTGCAGGCCTTTATCCTGGATCAATCGGATAATGCGCGATTGCGGGTAAACAGCAATACCCTCTTTTTCCAGTTGTTCTAAAGCGTCAACGTTAACCTTTTCTATCTCAATGGTAAGCAGGTCAACCTTTTTACCAAAGTTGTAAACGGTTTCATAATCGCTAAGCGAACCCACAACAAACTCGTTGCAAAGCCGGCGGCAGGGGGCCTCACGGTCGGGGTCTAATACCTTAACGGTAACGTTATAATTTATTGCCTGCTGTATCAGCATGCGCCCAAGCTGGCCGCCGCCTAATATCCCTAATTTTAAATCGCCGTAAAATGCTTTCATGTATAGGCTACAAATTTACCTAAATCTTTTAAATAGCGGTTGAAGAATTATTTCTTGACGAAAATCTTAAAATAAGCTTTCTATTTACTGTTTTTATCGTCACAATTACATCACAATAACTGTTAAAACCTTTACAGATAGGCCTAAAAAGCCTACCTTTGCAGCGTTTTTACACACCACATATTATCATCCATGAAAACCAAAATAGCAGTAGCAAAAGGTGACGGTATAGGCCCCGAAATTATGGCCGCCGTGCTCCGCATATTTGAAGCCGCAAACGTACAGCTCGATTATGAGTATGTAGAAATGGGCAAATCTTACTTTGATGCAGGCCACTCCACCGGGATGACCGCACAGGCAAAAGAAACCATTGAGCGTTTAGGTCTGCTGTTTAAAGGCCCTATGGAAACCCCAAAAGGTAAAGGCGTAAAAAGCATCAACGTTACCGCCCGCAAGGTGTGGAATACTTATGCTAACCAGCGCGATTTCCGTTCGCTTAACGGTGTTGATACCGTTTTCTCTAAAGCAGGCATCCCCATTAACCTTACCATCGTTCGCGAAAATATTGAAGATACTTACGGGGGCATCGAGCACTTGCTGACCAACGACGTTGCTGTTGGCCGCCGTATCATTACCCGCCCGGGCTCGGCCCAGGTTATCCGTTACGCTTTTGAAATGGCGCGCCGTAAAGGTTATACCAAACTGGCTTGCGGCCACAAGGCCAACATCATGAAACTAACAGACGGCTTGTTCCTGGAAACGTTTTATGAAATAGCACGCGAATACCCAGATATCGAATCATCTGATATTATTGTGGATGATCTTTGTATGAAACTGGTTTCGCGCCCGGAGATATTCCAGGCTATCGTTTTAACCAACTTACAGGGCGATATCGTATCTGACCTTTGTGCCGGCTTGGTTGGCGGCCTTGGTTTTGCACCATCTGCAAACATTGGCGATAATATTTCCATTTTTGAGGCTGTACACGGTACCGCGCCGGATATTGCTGGTCGTGGTATTGCAAACCCTACTGCGTTATTGCTATCGGGTATATTGATGCTGCGTTATTTAGGTTTTACCACCGCCGCTGCCAATATCGAAAACTCGTTACTATACACGCTTGAACAAGGCATACACACCGGTGATTTTGGTGACAAAGCTACCGAAGCTGCCAATACAGAAACTTTTGCTGATGCCGTTATCGCTAACCTTGGCCACATCCCGGCGATAGGGGCGGTTATTGGCCAGCCAGATATGGAAGTGAAAGCAAACCACGATCATCCCCTAAAAAATAAATTAACCGTTACCAAAGCAGCCACTACCGAAGAAATGGTAGGCGTGGATGTTTTTGTAGAATCGAGCAAACAGCCAAACGAACTTGCCGAGCTTGCAAAACGCAAACAAACGGATAACTTCCAGTTGGTGATGATCTCTAACCGTGGTACGCAGGTATGGCCAACCGGCTCTATATTTACCGAGTTGGTGAACGAATACCGCATCCGTTTTGAAAAGAAGGACGGTACCGAGATCACCCAGAAAGAGATCCTGCTTATCGCTGCCGACCTTTCTGATGACTTTAAAGTTTGCTCTGTTGAGTTCCTGATGAAGTTTGACGGTAAAATTGGTTATACCCTGGCGCAGGGGCAATAAGTCAAAGTTTAAGTTAAAAGTAAAAAGGCCTGTATGTCAATTTTGATGCACAGGCCTTTTTCTTTTAGAATATTTGCTAACTAATCTATCAGTCGCTATTTACCGTTTTTCTGCCTACTTCGTTGTTATCCGGTTCCTCGGGATTTATTTTTTTGACGTAGATCTCATCTACTAAAATAATGATGATGGAAAGGAGTGGAACGGCCAAGATTATACCCAATACACCGGACAGGACGCCCATTAGTACCTGGCTAATGATGGTTAAGGCAGGCGGGATATTGATCATCTTTTTCTGTATAAGCGGCGTAACAATATTACTTACAATGGTTTGCGATACAATGTAAAGCAAAGCCACGATGATGGCGGTATTAAGGTCCTGGGTTAAAGCGAGCAGTACGCCGGGTATCATTGCAACCAGCGAGCCAAAGTTTGGTATAAGCTTCAAAAGGCCCGTTAACAAGGCAAGTACAAGCGCCACCGGGATGCCAATAACGGTTAAGCCTGTGCTTATCATAATAAATATCAGCACCATAGAAAGCATCATGCCCTTTAACCATCCTTTTAAAGCCTGGCTAATACGGTCGATAACTTTTTTTGCCATGGGCTTGTTTTTCCCGGGGAACAGTTTGATGATACCGTCTTTATAAAGCGATGGATGCGTAGAAAAGAAGAGCCCCAGGAACATGATGATGTAAATGTTACCTAATACCCCAAAGCTGGTACTGAAAAAACTACGCGCGGTAGTAAACATTTTATCGCTGTTGCCATCATCGTTAAAGTACTCTAACACTTTAGAACCAAGCGGGCTGCCGCCAAGCTTTGCCTTAAAGTTATTGATGGTTTCGGGGAGGCTTTCATTTAAAATAGCTATCTGGCCCTGTATGGTGGTGCCCATGAACCACAGCAGCGTAACCAGTAGCAGGAAAGAGCCACCAACAGAAATTGCCATGCAAACCTTACGGTTCCATTTGGTTTTGCGCTCTATCATATCGCCAAGGCCGTGGAAGTAAACAGATATTAGCGCTCCTGCCAATATCATCAGTATTACATTAAAGGCAACGCGGGCAATTAATATGGCTACTACAAGCAGGGCTACAATGGCAACGGTATGCCATACTTTTTCAATATAGGTGAGTTCTTTTGAAGGTTTTTCAGGGGTCGGCTTTATATCGGGCATTATGCGGGGTTAATTTATTTACTAAGGACACACAACATTCTTAAAAGTTTTAAAGAAATAAGGAAGACCAATGTTTACCGGTGAGATGCCTTAACCTTGTTAAAATAAACGATAAGTTTTTCAATATTGCCAATACCGTAATGGTTGGCTTTTATTTGGTCTACCACCTCGGGCTCGTCGCCCATCACCTCGCTCATTACATCTATGAAATTCGCGTTGGTAAGGTGTTGCATACTGGCTGTACTGCTGCCATAGTAATAATATAATTTGCCTTTATTGCCACCGCCGCCATTGCCGCCAATGCTAATACCCACGCCACCGCCGTATGATGTGCCGTAAGTACCTGTACCAAAACCAACAGATGGCGCAACCTGCACTTTTTTGCCACCGCCGCCGCCACTGCCTGCGCCGCGGGTAGCATAAATTTTTATAGGCTCGTCTACAGCTACGCGCACAAAGTCAAATTCCTTTTTTGCCCAGGTTTCGTTACCGGGGGCATGGGCTACCACAAAGCTGTCCCTGCCCGCAACAAAGGCTTGCAGATCGCTGGTGCTGAGGTAATAGGCTGTGGAATGTTCCTCGTCCTTAAATTCAATAAAACCCTCATCGGCAATAGGGCCGCGGCCGCCCGGGTTGGGATGGATGTAGCCATTTGTTTTTACACCCTTAACGTCAACAAAATAGCCGGGCAACCATTTTTGCGCGCTTGCTTTTTGGCCTGATAATAATATAAACAGCGCCATAAACGCTGCCGAAAATAAATGCTTTTTATACTTAGTTGTCATATGATCTTTTTGGCATTTGCCCGGTTAGGTAATAAGTTACCAGGTCCTGCATATCACCATAACGAAAAGTTTTATCTTTAATTTTAGCCACCACCTCCGGTTTGTCGGCCATCAGGTCGCTCATCACCTCAACAAATTGTTTCTTCTCTAACTTTGTTACCTTATCTGGCGTTTTGCCATAGTAATATATAGTTTTTACGCCGCCGCCAACCGATGTGCCTAAGCCAACACCCATGCCGAAGCTGCCGGTAAAACCGCCTGTGTTAATCATCAGCGGGAAACCGTTCCTGGTTACCTTATTGGTGTAAAGTTTGGTGGGATTATCTAATACCACCGTCATAAACGGGCTGTTTTTAAACAATACGTTATGTGATACCACGATGCTGTCGTCACCCATAATAAAAGCGTTCACTTTGTAATAGGGAACGGGAATAGTTTCGGCCATTTCATCCCTGCGGTAAAGTACCATGTCGCCATCCTCGTATTCGCCTTTGTGCGGTGGAACCCAGGAGATAAGCCCATCGAAGATCTCGCCATTGGTATGGTAAATCCTGCCCTCGTACCATTCGCGGTTAGGGCCCTGCGCGTTGGCAGTGAACGAGCCTGCAAGCATTAGGAGGATAAGTATTGTTTTGCGCATTGTTCTGTTTAATTAATCCAACATCGATTTTGGATAATTGTCTGTTCTGTAGAAATACAACAGTTCTTTTAGCTTACCTATTTTAAAAGTTTTATCCTGAACTTTTTTAACAACGTATGCTTTGCTGGCAAGGGCCTGGCTCATAACTTCTATAAAGTTCTTTTTTTCCAATCTTGTCACATGATCAGGGTCTGTGCCATAATAGTATTTATTATCAGTGCCCGAATACGTTGGGGTCATATACATTAACCCACCCGCACCCGGCGTCATACCTCCGCCGTTTGATGATACCATTGTAAAACTGTATATCTTAACGTCGCCATTTAATAAAACGTGTAAGAACGGCGCTTTTTCAAATTCCTTGTTTGTAGTTACAAAAAAGCTATCCATCATGGCGCTATCGTTTTTCATGGCGAATGCCTTAAACTCAGTGTTTTTTAATTTTATCCTATCCGCTGCTTTATCAGTTTTAAAATAAATATTATCGCCCTTGCCGCCAAATATGGATTTTTGGGGCGGCGACCACGAAATAAGCCCGGTATGCTTTACGCCGATAAAGTCGTAATAAAAGCCTTCGCTATAGTGCTTGCCAAATAATTGCGCGTTTGCCGAAATTGTAATGCTTAAAATACAAAGCAGGAGTAAAATTTTCTTCATAAATGGTTTAGATTTGAAACCAAATATAAACCATTTTTTGACATGATAACAGTTGATCTGCGCAGCGATACCGTAACTAAACCAACCCCGGGGATGCTTGAGGCCATGTGGGGCGCCAAAGTTGGCGACGATGTGTTTGGCGAGGACGAAACAGTGAACGCCCTGGAGCAAAAAGCTGCAGAAATGTTTGGGATGGAAGCCGCCATTTACTGCCCGTCGGGCACCATGACCAACCAGATAGCCATTAAATGTTTTACCCAGCCACTCGATGAACTGATTGCCGACCAAACCGCGCACGTTTACCGTTACGAGGGAGGGGGCATCGCCTTCAATTCGGGTGTATCAACCAGGTTGCTGAACGGTTACCGGGGTATAATAACCGCAGAGATGATAGCGCCGGAGATCAACGACGAGAATATACATTATCCGCACACCAGCCTGGTGGTGTTAGAAAATACTGTTAACAAAGGCGGTGGCAGTTGCTACACGCTTAATCATATCAGCCCAATTGCCGAACTATGCAAGCAACGAGGCTTAAAACTACACCTTGATGGAGCCCGCGTTTTTAATGCCCTTGCCCATACGGGCGATAAAGCTATTGATTATGGGAAGCATTTCGATGGTATCTCCGTATGCCTGTCAAAGGGATTGGGCGCGCCGGTTGGCTCTGTTCTGCTGGCCGATAAAGCGACGATCAAGTACGCCCGCCGCATCCGTAAAGTTTTGGGTGGCGGAATGCGCCAGGCCGGTTTCCTTGCCGCGGCAGGGATCTATGCCTTAGATCACCACGTGGAGCGTTTAAAGATAGACCATGCCCACGCCCGCATCTTAGGCCAGGAACTTGCCAAATGTACCTGGGTAACCAACGTTATGCCTGTGGAAACTAACATTGTTTTATTTGATACCGTTGAACCCGCTGCCGCTATCCTTGCTAAACTTGCCGACAAAGGCATTAAAGCAAGCAGCACCGATACCCACCGCATCCGTTTTGTAACGCATTTGGATGTGCAGGCCGAAGGGGTAGAGTACGTGGTAGATGTTATGAAAGGATTATAATCTAAAGTTGTAATTGTAAAATGGGTACGGTTTCGGCCCCGGCAACACTGCTAAATATCTGATGAAGCCTGATTCTATTTAACACCGATTCAACATACTCCCGGAAATGATAGATAGTTTACTTTTTAACATGCAACAGCTGATAGCGCTTAGCCCGGCAGAGATTGACATGGTAAAATCTTTGTTTAAGGAAAAGTTGTATAAGAAAGGCGACTTTTTTTTAGAGGAAGGGCGGGTTTGCAAACATGTAGGCTATGTTACAAAGGGGTTGCTACGTTACTACATCAATCATGATGGGGAGGAGAAAACATACGCCTTTTCGCAAGAAAATAATTTTGTATGTAATTACGAAAGCTTCCTCCCGCAGGAACCATCTTCCAAAATCATCCAGGCTTTAGAAGATAGTGTCATTTTAGTGATATCGCATGCCGGCCTGCAATCATTATATGCCAACGTTAATGAAGGGGAACGTTTTGGCAGGCTTGCCATTGAATCAGTTTTTTTACAATTGCTAAAAGATATCGACTCATTACATACAGAAACCCCCGAAATACGCTACGAGCGGTTTTTAAGTAATCATGCCGACATCCTGCAAAGGGTGTCACAATACCATATCGCATCATTTGTGGGTGTTAAGCCGCAATCGCTTAGCCGTATCCGTAAAAGAATTTTCACTCAGCTTTAAATTTGTTAACCCAGGTGCATGAACGCTTGTTGCAGCCACGGTAATTTTGTTTCAATATTTAAAACAAAATATCATGACAACAAAAGTTTCTTACGCGATGGCATTTTTATTAGGGCTGGGAATGATTTTCCTGGGAGTCCGGTTCTTTTTATCTCCCGAAGCGGCAACAGCCGGATTCGGCATTCATTTTAGCGCACATGGCGATTATTCCCTTCACTACACTAAAGGTATCAGGGATGTATTTTCCGGGCTGCTTTTGTGCGCTTTTGTTTTGATGAAGCAAAGGCGGGCCGTTGGGGTGACATTATTAGCCGGCACTATAATTCCTGTAAACGATATGCTTGTTGTGCTTAGCAAAAGCTACAACGGTGTTATTCAAGCCATGCCACATATTATCGCTATCGTCATCTGCGCCGTATTTGGGATTATTTTATTGGCAACCAAACCCAAAAAAGCAACCTTATGAAAAACCAGGGATTAATTAAATTAATCAGTTCTGTAAACAGCCACAAACAAAGTAAGCTGGAATTGAATATTTTACCGGACGAAAAAACTCCCTGGCATTACCATACGTTGTTTTCAGAAACGTTTGAAGTTTTAAAGGGTACGCTGGAAGTTGGAAAAGGTAAAAACGTTCTACATTTGAACATCGGGGATATCGCGACCATAGAAGAGGGCGAAAAACACTATTATCACAATGTTTCTGATGAAGAATGTGTTATAACCGTCACTATTGATCCGGGCAACAAGAACTTCGAGAACGCCCTTTTTATATTAAAGGGGCTTGCTGAAGACGGCTTTGCAAGCAATGCCGGGACACCAAAATCTTTTTTAGACCTGGTGCTATTTGTTTACTTAAGCAATTCAAAAATGGTAGGATTTAAAAAGGTAGCGGAGCCTTTATTTAATTTTTTCGCTAAAATCGCGATCAGAAATGGGCGTCTAAGTAGATTGATTGAGAGGTATTGTAACTAATAATTTCTCAAGTGATTCAACTTAAAACTTATCCATTAAACTCATGTTGTATCTTACACATGAACCGCCTCGTAAAAAAACTCGAAAAAATCGGCCGCGACCCAAAATCTACTGCTAAGGCGGTAGGCCTGCGCTATGTTTCAGATTCTACCCCCGGCTATACCCGCAAAAAAAGTGGCAAGGGCTGGTCGTATCTTGATGCCGACGGCAAAACGGTAAAGGATAAGGAGTTGGCAGAGCGGTTCAATAAACTGGTTATCCCACCGGCTTACACCAATGTGTGGATCTCGCCATATGACAACGGGCACCTGCAATTTACAGGCACAGATGCCGCAGGGCGCAAGCAATACCGTTACCATGCGCATTGGAACAAGATCCGCAATCAATCTAAATATCACCGCCTGCAAACTTTTGCATCGCACTTGCCTGCTATTCGCGAGCAAATTGATAAAGACCTTGCCCGCCCTAAGCTCGATCATGAAAAAGTAGTTGCCCTTGTGGTGCGCCTGATGGAACTCACCAGCATCCGTGTAGGAAACGAATCATACAAAAAACTTTACGGTTCCTTTGGTTTAACCACCCTGATGGATAAGCACGTGAAGATAGAAGGTAACCAGATGAAGTTTGAGTTTAAGGGCAAAAAAGGGGTGATGCATAAAATTGCCTTGCAAAGTAAAAAGCTTGCGAAACTGGTTAAGCAATGCCGGGACATCCCCGGCAAGGAGTTGTTTCAATATTATAATGATGATAATACCCACTGCACCATAGGTTCCGGGGATATCAATACCTATTTGAAACAAATTACGGGCGAGGACTTCACCGCTAAAGATTTCCGTACCTGGGCGGGCAGCGTGAGCGCGTTGTATGCCTTTAAGGAAGCCGGGGAATTTGATACGATATCCGAATGTAAAAAGAAGATCGTAAGCGTGCTGGATGAGGTAGCCATTAACCTGGGTAATACCCGGACAGTGTGCAAAAAATATTACGTGCACCCAACTGTTATAAAAAGCTACGAAGAAGGTTCTATATTTAAGTATATCCGGGAACTTGATGAGGATAAGGATGTAAAATCGTCTGAATTAAACAGGGCAGAAAGAGCTTTATTAGAGATATTGGAGAAAGAAAAGCTTGCTGAAGCGAGTTAAACAACATTTAATAAAAGTTTGTCATGCTGAACGATAGTGAAGCATCTGACGCTACGCCCTGTAAACGATTGCAGAGTTCAATAATAGATCCTTCGCTATCGCTCAGGATGACAAAATAGACAAAAAAAGGTTGACCAGGCTCGGCCCGATCAACCTTAAAATAGGTTAACAATTTAACTGATCTTATTATTGTTTCCCTTTTTTGGTGTAGATATAAACCACACCATATTTGGCTTTATCGCCGTATTTCTTAACCGTATCGGTGCTATTGCTGGTGCTCATGCGGTCAATATCAAAAGCCGATAATTTTTTCAATTCTTTTTCGCTTGCTATTTTATCGTCAATCACAATTAACTTGTCGGATATGCGGTCCATACTACCAAGTCTTAACATGGTTGTCCTTGGATAATCAGTAATTATATTTGCCACTCTGTTCTTTGTGCCGTAACCTGTTACCACCACCTCTTTTACAGCCGATGCATCAGTATAAGTCCCGGTGGCTGAAAATGATGTAGGCTTGCCTTGTACAATAATTACGGGGTCCACAGCTTTACGCAACATGTACTCAACACCTGCAACGCCTTTGGCCGGGTAACTTACACGCACAATTCCCGAGTCTAACACGATCTCTTTTATCTCGTCTGCCGGGATAGTTGATGCGTTGCCATGTGCAACTATCCTTACATTAGTCACCTTACCTTTTACTCCATCTAATAAATTTATCGTTTCAACTTCTTTAAGGGTAAGGTTTTTAGGGTCTTTGGTTACTCCATTTAGCCTGATCTTATCAACTCGGTTGATGTTTAGTTTTTCGGCGAATGCTTTGCCTGCTTCCGAGTCTTTAGTGGTTACAAATATTACGTTCCGTTTATTGTCAAAATTGAAAATGCTTTTATTTCCTGTTAGGTTATTCAAATCATTTTGCCCCATGATGTTAATGCTGGTGATGGTGCCGGGGTCAACTTTATAGAATATCGTGTTATCAACCTTTTTGCCGTTCAACACTACGTTCATCGAGTCGATAGAGTGGCTCTTGTCTAAGCTTATCGAAAAGGCTTGCTTTCTGCCTGTATCAGGTTTAGTATCGTAAGTAAAGGCAAAGTTTTGTTTTATTTTAATGGTATCAGCTTTAGTTACAAAGGGAGCCTTCTTTTTAACAGGAGTAGTATCAGCAAAAGCTAAAGTAGTTTGGGTTGCTTGTGTAATAGCCAGGGTTAGCGGTTTCATAGCCAAGGCAATTTTGTGGGTAATGGGTTTTGCTATCTCCGCTTTCGACAGCGTAAATACCAATAGCAATGCAATAACGGCAGGTACAACAAACGCGTAACGCGTTAATGTAAACCTCGAAGATCTTTTTGCGTTCATCATGATTATACGTTTTTTAATGGTTGAAATATTAAAGTGGTTTACGATCCCCGGCGTGGTGTTGGCGTTAAAACTCACGTTCACCAGGCTGTATTGATAGGTTTTACTGTCGAAGCCCTTGTTCAGGATCTTCCTGTCGGTAATAAACTCGATGTTTTCGCGTACTGCCTTTTTCATCAGCCAGATGCCGGGGTTAAACCAGTAGAAAATGCTGCTAAGTTCGGCAAGCAAAATATCTATGGTATGCCAGCCGTTAACATGTACCTGCTCGTGCAGCAATATGGCTTTCAAATCGGCAGGGGTGTGGTTGGCGGGGTTTACATAGATGCTCCTCCAAAAGGAAAATGGTGCCGCTTCGCCCTGTATCAACCTTACATCATGCTCATGAATGGTTGCCGACTTAGATCTGCGGTGCAATTGAAATAACGAGAATAACTGCATCATCAGCCTGAAGGCTAAGAAGATAGCCCCCGCCCAAAAGATAACCGTAGCCCAGGCCCAATAATTAGGTTGGGTTAAAGGCTTTATCAGGCTCTGTGCCGGTGCCTGCCAATTTAGTATCACGGTTTGTACCGGTTTGGTAAGGGTTTCGTGGCGCTGGGCAAAATCGCTCAGGTCAATTTTTGGGTAAAGGGTTGCAAACAGTATGGCAACCATCAGGTACACCCGGTTAAGCGTGTAAAAGGTAAGGTGGCGAAGCACCAGGTAATAGCCCGCGCAAAATAGCAGCAGGGCTATGTTCACTTTAAACAGAAATTCGAATAAAGCAGGCATGATATTAAGATTTAGGTTTTTCTATCAGGTTAAGGATTTCTTTTAACTCGCTGGCGCTGATCTTTTTTTCGTTGGCGAAAAAGGTAACCAGGTCTTTATAAGAGTTTTTGAAATAGTCGCTCACAAAGCCGCTCATGAAACGTTTTTTATACTCTTCTTCAACGATGGCCGGGGTATAGCGGAACGAGTTGCCCAGTTTTTCGCCGGTTACAAAACCTTTACGTTCCAGGTTTTTTATGGTTGAAGCGAGGGTGGTGTAGGGAGGCTTAGGCTCGGCCATCTGGTCCAAAAAGTCTTTTATGAATCCCGTGCCCGCCTGCCATACGGCCTGCATGGCTTCTTCCTCTTGTTGTGATAATTTCTCCATTGCTATCTACGATTATTTCGTAAATATACGACTATTTCGTAATGATGCAAATTAATTAACAGAATTTAACAAGTTATTTCTCGTACTGAATCTTGAAGAATATTGCGAATAGTTTCATTAAAATAAAACTATTTTTACCAGCTATGGGATTAAGAACAGTACTTCGCAAGTGGCTTAAATACGAAAGGCCAAGCGAATTTTTAAATGAGTGTTATTCGCAGGAAGGGGAGGATGCTATTTTAAACCGTATATTTCACGATAAGGCAAACGGCTTTTTTATTGATATTGGCGCGCATCATCCGTTACGTTTTTCAAACACTTATAAGTTTTATAAAAAAGGTTGGCGGGGTATTAATGTTGACGCGATGCCCGGTAGTATGGCGATATTTAAACAATTGCGTCCGCTTGATATAAATTTAGAAATACCCGTTTCTGATAAAAAGGAAAGGCTACCTTTTTATATATTTAAAGAAGGTGCATTAAATACACTGCTAAAAAGCCACGCCGATACCCTTGTTGCTAAAGGACATCGTGTAGAAAAGATGATAGATATTGAAACAGATACGCTGTTGAATATTCTTGATAAATATATGCCGACTAACACGGTTATAGATTTTATGTCAATAGATGCGGAAGGCTTTGACTTTAACATCCTAAGATCTAACGATTGGAGTAAATACCGCCCCAATATCGTGCTTATTGAAAGTGAGCCCGACCCCGACTTTTTCCTTACATCTGAGTTGTACCGATATATGCAGGCCAATGATTATAGCTTTTACGCTAAATCGTTTAAAACGTTTTTTGTGAAGGATAATAACTATCAGCCTATTTAGTGACCAAGAAACTTGATTATTAACAGAATTTAACAAAAATATTTGTGCAAAATTTTTTGGCGTAATACTGTGTTTGAAAACTTATCGTTTTAAGACCCCAATGGTTGGCTAAGCAGCCGTTTCCCGGTGAGCCAAATTATGTTAGATTTGGGTACCAATCGTACTTAATACAAAATTATTTATTATGCCAATCACCACCACTGTTATAACCGGCGCAACATCCGGCATCGGTAGGGAAACCGCTTTGGCGCTGGCCAAAAAAGACCACGCGCTATACCTTTTGGTACGCGATACCGAAAGAGGCGAGCAATTAAAGCAAGAAATTATATCGGCCACAAAAAACCGGAATATTTATATAGTACCGTGCGACCTTGCCGATCTGCATAGCGTGCGAAATGCAGCCGGGATCTTAAAAAGCAGCCTGCTATCAATAAACATATTGATCAATAACGCGGGCGGCATTTTTGCCGAACGTGAAGAAAGTAAAGACGGTTTTGAAATGACCTTCGCGGTAAACCATCTTGCGCATTTTTTACTGGTGCAGTGCCTTTTGCCGTTGTTAGAAAAAGGACAGGCGCGCATTATTAATGTAAGTTCTGAAGCGCACCGCATGGCTAAACCAAACTTTAACGATCTGCAGTGGACCAAGCGGCCATACTCGGCGTGGAAGGCTTACGGTACCGCCAAACTATTTAATATATACTTTACGCGGTCATTGGCTATTAAATATGGTACAAAGGGGATAAGTGCTTTTGCCTTGCACCCGGGGCTGGTAAATACCGGCTTTGGCACGGGGCTTAGCGGTATGGGCAAGTTGTTGATGTCGTTAGCGCGGCCATTTATGATCTCGGCAGAGAACGGCGCGCAAACCACTATTTACCTGGCATTGGCTACCCGAATTGATGCCCAAAGCGGTAAGTATTTTAAAAGCAGTCGGCCTGCGAATACATCTGCCGAAGCAACAAATGATGTTGGACGCGACAGGCTTTGGGAGCTAAGCATGGAAATGATAGAACCTTCTTAAATTAGGTAGGTAATATTATTGTGGCATGTTGCAGGATCAGATTTATTGACTTAGATTAGAAGTTTAAACATACGCTTACACAATTATGACAATCAACAGAAAATTAATAGTAACTATAGGGCTTTTATCTGCCGTAGCTTTTATGGCGATGGTACCTGCCACAAAAAAACCTGCCGAAGAGAAGTTCAAGAACCTTAAAGTTTTACCCAAAGATATTACTGGCGAAGAAATGCACAAAGTGATGGAAGAGTGGGAACACGCCTTAGGAGCGCGCTGTAGCTTTTGCCATGTACGTAACGAGGATACCAAGAAAATGGATTTTGCTGCAGACGGTAAACCCGAAAAAGATATGGCCCGCGAAATGTATAAAATGACGCAGGACATCAACAAAAAATATTTTCACGCGGGAAAAGATAGCACCGACAGGATAATGGAAAGCAGCATTAACTGCTATAGCTGCCACCGTGGTGTATCGCACCCGGAAGTGGTAAGGGCATCAGAACTGCCACGCCAGCCACGCCCGGGTACACCACCGGCACCGGGCCAGCCAGCATGGGCGCCTGCACCAGGAACCGCGCCTGCACAAGGCACGCCGCCAGCACAAACACCTGCCCCAGAAAAGAAACCATAAGGTTTGGTTTTTTAACCACAAAGGGCACAAAATTATAATCAAAAGGCCGCTAAGATTTCTTAGCGGCCTTTCTTGTTTATCAATATGCACTTTGGGACAGGGTATGAGGATAAACCCGGTAGATAATGTAGGTTGTGGTTAAGCCTCTCTTAATTGCCTCATTACCAAGTAAGAAGTAATCTCTTACTACACAGTGCCGTTAAGGAGCACTTGCAACGTATACCAGGTTGCAATCTTAAGAGGTGTAATGAATGTGCTGAGGTCTTATGTGCTGATGTGTTTTAAATCAACGTTAGTCCGCTCATTCGCCGTGGAAAGCTATTACTTTGTATCAAGACAAAGTAATACAAAAATCAAGACAAAAAAATCCTTCTCCGCACAGGCCTTTACCCATCGGCCACGGTTTTTTGTCGGCCCACCGCTCTTTAATACTCACCTTCCGTAGTACTGTATAAAACGATTACAAAATTTTAATTTTATAATTGAGCCAGACGGGTCTGACGGCACCATCTAATGCGGCATTGTCACATTCGGTTAGTACAGGCACTGCTAAAGCACTAACCTTCACAGAAGGTGGCGCGGCCGCGACTTTTCTTTGGTTCGTTTCTTTTGAGAGAAAAGAAATGAACATCCACAGGTCCAAAACTTACAACTGCCCTTCCTAATGAAAAACCATTGTAACCGGTGGTTTTCACCCCCGCGTTCTTTGTGGTTAATCGTCAAGCTAAATATTCTGCGCTATTACAAACCCACTTGCCCAAGCCCACTGAAAGTTGTAGCCACCCAGCCAACCTGTAACATCCACACATTCGCCGCCGAAGAACATGCCCGGTACTTTTTTGCTTTCGAGGGTTTTGGATGATAGTTCGTTAGTGTCAACGCCGCCCGTCATAACCTCGGCTTTATCGTAACCTTTGGTGCCTGCAGGCTTTACCTTAAACTCGTGCAGTAGTATGCTGATGTCTTCCAGTTCGGTTTTGGTAAGGGATGCCAGGTTTTTATCCGCAGGGATATAATCTACCAAAGCCTCGGCAAACTTGCGGGTAAACAGGTTAGATAAATAAGCCAGCAGCATCTTCCTGCCGTTTTGCTCGCGTTCCTGTAGGATGAGTTCAATAATATCCTTGCCGGGCAGCAGGTCGATGTATATATGTTCGCCGGGTTTCCAGTACGATGAGATCTGCAAAATGGCCGGGCCGCTTAAGCCCCAATGTGTAAATAGGATATTTTCTTCAAAGCTTGCCCTGTCGTTCCACACGCGGCAAAATATACTGTTGCCAGATAGCTGCTCGTACCAGGGCTGGTCTTTACCGGTAATGGTGAGTGGCACCAGGGCAGGGGAGGTTTCGGTAACCTGCATTTCAAACTTACGCGCTACGCGCAGACCAAAATCCGTAGCGCCCATTTTTTGGATTGGCAGGCCGCCACTGGCAATAACCACTTTAGGAGCAAATAAAACCTGCTGTTGATCACCACGGATGATCGTAACATTAAAACCTTCATTAATTTGCTCAACGGCCGTCACTTCCGTATCACACCAGATCTCCTGGCCCAGGTCGTTACACAAGTTTGTAAAAACATTTACCACATCCTTAGCCTTATCGCTCACCGGGAAGAGCTGCCCAAGCGTTTTTTCTTTTCCTTCGATGCCGTAGCTTTCAAAAAAGTTCACGGTATCGTCAACCGTCCACTGCGCCAGGGCCGAGCGGCTAAAATGCTCGTTATTAGATATGAACTGTTTATGAGTGGCGTACAAATTAGTGTAATTGCACCTGCCGCCGCCGCTTATCAATATCTTGGCGCCTACTTTATCGTTCTTCTCTAATACCAATGTTTGCTTGCCTAAAAAGCCGGCTTGTACCGCGCACATAAGCCCGCAGGCGCCGCCGCCAATAATTATAGCGTCAAAAGTTGATTGTTTTGTTAAATTTGCTGTCATGGATGATGTTGCGCAAATATCAGAATTTGGAAAGATACTTATCTTTTTAATTGTAGGCGTTGTTGCAATTGGTGGATTGTTTTTTGTGAACCGCCTTTTAGCGCCGCGCAACCCCAATTACGAAAAGCTAACTACTTACGAATGTGGCGAAGAACCAACCGGCAATGCCTGGTTGCCTTTCAACTCGCGTTTTTACGTTATCGCGCTGGTTTTCTTGCTGTTTGATGTGGAGATGGTATTTGTTTTCCCCTGGGCAACGGTTTTTGGTAACCGCGAAATTATTGCTATTGATGCCCGATGGGGATGGATCTCGCTGATAGAAATGTTCATCTTTTTAGGGATTTTGATATTGGGCCTGGCTTACGTATGGATAAAAGGCGACCTCGACTGGATAAAACCAAACGCCGCCCTGCCGCAAACAGACACTCGCATCCCGAAAGCATTATATGACGACCTAAACACACAGCAAGGCAATTTCAAGGTGAGGGAATTTAGTTTAGAGATACATCCTGTAGCCGCCGCTATAGCTGCTCCGGTTGCCGGCTCTGCCGATACCATCACACAGGAAGTGCGGAAGCCTATGTTTAAACCATCATTTAAAAAACCAGCCAATGACGCCTGACCTGACCAACGAAGCCGGTGGCATTGTGATCACCAAAATGGATGACCTGCTTAACTGGGCAAGGCTATCATCATTGTGGCCCTTAAGTTTTGGGATTGCCTGCTGCGCGATAGAAATGATGGGCGCTATGGCATCTACTTATGACCTGGATAGGTTTGGGGTATTCCCCAGGCCGTCGGCAAGGCAATCGGATGTTATCATTATTGCAGGTACGGTTACCTTTAAAATGGCAGAGCGCATCAAACGCCTGTACGAGCAAATGCCCGAACCTAAATATGTGATCTCGATGGGGTCATGCTCCAATTGTGGCGGCCCATACTGGCAGCACGGTTACCATGTGGTAAAAGGCGTTGACAGGGTTATCCCGGTTGATGTTTACGTACAAGGCTGCCCACCAAGGCCCGAAGCGCTTATTGGTGCTATCTTAGAATTGCAGAAGAAGATTGAGAAGGAACATATAGTAGCGGGTGCCCAACCTGTTTAATCTTCGCATGTCAATCTTATAAATTTACAATTTAAAAAATAGTGGCGCGGTTTTGCAATAGTTAAATTCTGCCCTTGTTGGTGTTGTCACCAACAAGCCGCCATGCTGGCTACCGTATGCGGTTTTTTTACTTGCTAACGGCAAGTTTTTTTTAAATGAAAGTTATGGTGGTATGATTTTGTCAGTAGCCGTATTTTATAAAAATCTGATTATTAGTTAATTGCAAATTTATCATCGTGTTCACGGCCGTGAACGTGAACATTTAAGCTGTTTTTAGGCCGATTAAAATGGCATTTCTTTTTTACAGTTAATCCGTTACATTTGTTACCTATGCAAAAAATCCTGGTAGCAAACCGTGGCGAGATCGCGCTGCGTGTAATGCGTTCGGCCCGTGAAATGGGCATCAAAACAGTAGCCGTATATTCTGAGGCCGACCGTAATGCGCTCCATGTGCGTTATGCCGACGAGGCCGTGTTTATCGGCGAAGCACCATCCAGTCAATCGTATCTTGTTGGCGATAAAATTATAGCCGCCTGTAAACAAACAGGTGCGCAAGGCATCCACCCGGGTTATGGTTTTTTGAGCGAAAATGCCGCGTTTGCAAGGCAGGTACGCGAGGCGGGTTTGATCTTGATCGGCCCATCGCCAGAGGCTATGGAGGTGATGGGTAATAAACTATCCGCCAAAGCTGCCGCGTTAAAATATAACATCCCCATGGTGCCCGGCACCGAAGAAGCCATTACCGATGTGCCTGAGGCCAAGCTTCGCGCGGTGGAGGTTGGTTTCCCTATTCTGATCAAGGCCGCTGCCGGTGGTGGTGGTAAGGGGATGCGCATTGTAGAAACCCCGGAAGATTTTGAAGAACAAATGGGCCTTGCCGTGTCCGAAGCTATTTCGGCCTTTGGCGATGGTGCTGTTTTTATAGAACGCTATGTTTCGTCGCCCCGCCATATCGAGATCCAGGTATTGGGGGATACGCATGGCAATATTGTGCACCTGTTCGAGCGGGATTGCTCGGTGCAACGCCGTCACCAGAAGGTGGTAGAAGAAGCGCCGTCTTTTGTACTTACGCCAGAGATCCGCGAAGCGATGGGCAAATGCGCCGTCGACGTTGCCCGCTCTGTTAATTATACCGGCGCCGGCACTGTTGAATTTATTTTGGATGATAAGCTCGATTTCTTTTTCCTGGAGATGAACACCCGCCTGCAGGTAGAGCACCCGGTTACCGAACTGATAACCGGAATCGACCTGGTGAAAGAACAGATCCGAGTAGCACGTGGCGAAGCTCTCAGCTTTAAACAGGAAGACCTGAAAATACAAGGCCACGCGCTTGAGTTGCGTGTATATGCCGAAGACCCGGCAAATAATTTCCTGCCGGATATTGGCACGCTGCAAACCTATATAACCCCAAAAGGTCCCGGCGTTAGGGTTGATGATGGCTTTGAGCAAGGTATGGAGATCCCCATTTATTACGACCCGATGATTGCCAAGCTGATCACCTATGGTAAAGACCGTACCGAGGCCATAGAACGCATGATTCGCGCTATCGATGAATACATCATCACCGGTATCACCACAACATTGCCGTTTGGCAGGTTTGTGATGGGCCACGAGGCATTCACCTCCGGTAATTTCGATACCCACTTCGTTAAAAATTATTTCACCCCCGAGTCGCTGGAGACCGGCAACGAAACCGAAGCGCTTATAGCGGCTTTGGTAATGGAGAAATTGCTTGCCGGCAAAAAAGTATCCGTTGCAGAAACAGCTGTTGCCGCGGAAAGTAATTGGGTTCGAAATAGGAAATAGCCCTCTAAATCTCCCCCGGCAGGGGAGATTTTCGAACTAATCCGCCTAACCCCGGTTCAGAGCAATTCCTCCAACTCTTCTATCATTCCCACCTGTCCCGGTATCATCTTTACTTTAGCTTCATCGATAGTGAACCAACCGGCACGGTCAATCTCCGGGAAGCTGGCGCGCTTGCCGGATTTTGGCGGCCACTCAATTTCGAAGGTGTTGCTGGTAATGTTGGTATGGTCTATTTCGCCCTCTACTGCCCAGGCGTGTACCACCTTGCCGCTTTTTTGCTTAACCGGTTGTAGTTTGATAAAATTGCCGGTGATGGTTTTGCCTACTTCCTCCTCAAATTCGCGTTGGGCTGCGGCGAGGGGTTCCTCATCGTCGCTAAATTCGCCTTTGGGAACAGACCACGCACCGTCATCTTTTTTGCGGAAGTACGGCCCGCCTGGGTGCACCAAAAAAACCTGTAATACCCCGTCTGTTAACCTGTATAATAAGATCCCCGCGCTTTGCTTCAGCATAAATTAGTTTTAATGGCAAATTAGCAAAACACAAAGTATTATGGTTAGTTTTATGTAATACAATCCCCGTATGTAAACCTTTGTTATTATGGAAGACACCCGCTGGACCAAATTTAAACTTTGTGGCGATTTTAATGTAGACCTGCGAAGCCTATACCTTGCCTGGAGCACACCCGCCGGGCTTGAAAAATGGTTTCTGCGCAAAGCGGACTTCTTTACCGTTCCGCAGCGCCTAAGGGGTAACGACGAGCAAATTTTAAAGGAAGACACCTACATCTGGTACTGGCATGGCTATGGTAACGATGTGATGCAACAAGGAAGTATATTAGAAGCCAACGGGCAGGATGAGATCAAATTTACCTTTACCGGCGATAGCGTGGTTGCCGTGAACTTTAGTACCCGCAATGGCTTAACCATTATAGAACTGGAACAAACCGGCATCCCGCAGGAAAATGACCCCGAAAAAAACTTGCTGGTGCAATGCCAAGTAGCGTGGACGTTTTACCTCGCCAACCTAAAATCTGTAATGGAAGGAGGGAAGGACCTGCGCAATAAACGGGTGGAACTACAAAGCCGTTTTAAGTAATGCGCAAATTTTAATTTTAATGGCCATAAATTAATCCTCAATCATGTGCTGAATTTCAATCGCCTCATATATGAAAACGAAATAAAGTTGTATAAATATTATGAATGAAGTGCTTTTGTGATAATTAACAAACTTATCACAATCCAAAAATGTCCACAAAAAATTTAATCGGTAGCCGGATTGTTGCTATTAGCACTAACATTATAGTTTTATTCGGCTTGCCAAAAAGAAACAAAGCTACCGTACTTGATACCAATAACGATAAAAAAATAGCTGCTTCTATAGCTAATAATCTTTAAAGATCAATTGTAAACTTAGCGGGCCAAAACACTAAATCAACTTTACCTGCTACCACCGGTGTGCATAACGGCAAAAAAGTTAGCGGGCTATTACCATTGAGTAATACGCAGCTTACATAAATTTAAAGCGGATAGCCCCAAAGCTATCCGCTTTAAATTTATGTAAGCTGCGCTAACACTTGGCACATCCAAAAAACATTACTTTTGCAGCATGTTTACAGGAATAATAGAAACCTTAGGTAAAGTAACCGATCTACGCCACGATCAGGGCAACCTGCACATCACCGTGCAATCGGGCATTGTTAATGAGTTAAAGATAGATCAGTCGGTAGCGCATAATGGTGTTTGTTTAACCGTGGTTGGGTTGACCGACGATACGCACACCGTTACCGCAATAGCGGAAACATTGAGCAAAACCAGCATTGGCCACCTAAAAGTAGGTGAACCTGTAAACCTGGAGCGCTGCATGCAAATGAACGCCCGACTTGATGGCCACATTGTACAAGGCCATGTAGACCAAACTGCCACCTGTACCAAATTTACAGAGCTTGATGGCAGCTGGGAATACACTTTTGAGTATGACCCATCAGTAGGGAATGTAACGGTAGAAAAAGGCTCCATCTGTGTTAACGGCATCAGCCTAACGGTTATAAACTCGGGCCCTAATTATTTTTCGGTAGCCATTATACCGTACACCTATGAGCATACCAACCTGCACAACGTACGCGAGGGCTCCGTGGTAAATTTGGAGTTTGATATTATTGGTAAGTACGTTGCAAGATTGATGAACCGCTAACGACTCAAAACCGCCACTCTGCTTTTGGAATAATCTATAAAGCCCTTTTGTTTATCTACAGGGGGTTTGCCTGCCAGATACTTCTTGTAATATTTTATCGCACTCTTCTTATCCTTTAGGTTGGTATCGTATACATTTGCCAACGAATAGTAGATCATGGGCGATTCATCAAACTCCAGGCTTTTTTGGTAGGCTGTTATCGCTTTTTTAAACCTTTTTAATTTTTCGTTACTATCCGCCACTTCGCCATAATAAGCGCCCGTGTTTGGCGAAATGCCTTCGGTAATGGCTTTTTGCAGGTAAAATATAGCCATGTTTTGGTCCTTAACCGCTTTGTAGCCTAAGCCGGTGTAGTAAAAACTGGTTTCGTTGCGGGCAATCTCGTCCATACTCATAAAGGTAGAGATGCTGCATTCATAGTTTTTGGTATTGTAATAAGCCACGCCAAGCTTAGTAAGTACCTGGCCGGATATATTACCATAGTTGACCAGCTTTAGGCAAGTGTTAACCGTTTCGGGCCATTTCTTTTGGGAGTATTGCAACTTCATGAGGCTGTTTAGCAATACGATATTTTCCGGGTCGGCAGTTATAGCGGTGGTCAATACTTTCTCGGCCTGCGGGGTAAATTTCATACTGATGTATAGATCGCTCAGGTCTGATGCTACATCTGCTTCGGCAGGGTTAAGCTGATTTGCCCTTTGCAGGTACAAGATATATGACGTTATATCATTTTTATCGTGGCTGATGGTAGCCAGTTGCTTGTACACAATAAAGTTAGTGGTATCGTGCGCTATAATGCGTTTGTAATAAAGCTCGGCTTTGGCATTGTTGCCGCGGCGCAGGTTTAAACTACCCAGGCTATGCAATACAGCGGTATTGGTGGAATCGATATTATAAATGCGCTGGTAATATGCTTCGGCATCTGCCAAACGCCCGGCCATGTTTGATGTATAGGCCAGTTGCCCCAATGCTTTTGTACTGTTTACTGGTTCGGTGTACGTTTTCTTCAGGTAGTCTGCCGCCTCGGCAAAGCGTTGGTTTTGATAATAATCTAATAGCAAGGCGTCATCAGGCTTAGTTGTTTGCTGCGCAAAACACGCTGTGGAAACGGCAAAATTGAGTATAAGGGAGAAGATAGATTTCATATAACTAAGTTATTAGTTATAATCGATAAATCCAAAATAAATATACTTTGGCACTGTTATGGCTATGTACAGTTTATATAAATAAAGATACCTATGGATAAGATCAGAAAATTTGAATTGATGGAAAAAATCGTCCATGAATTAGAAGACTTAAAAAACAGTAACCAGGCGTTGATACAAAAGATCGCTAAAATAGAGGTAGACAATATTGACCTTGGCAACAAACGCATAGAAAAAGACCTGCCCGATATGCACCAGCGTATTGCTGATAACCTTGACACTATTGCAAGCATCCTTGAAGATTTTGCAAACCAAACCGACGAGTATAGCGATAAAAACAACATAACTGCCCTAAAAGAGCAGGAAGAAATAGACAATCTGTAACAGATCTGTTCAACTAAAAAAAGCCCCGAAATCGGGGCTTTTTTTATGTTTTTTTCTTCGTTAGCCAAATGGAGTGTAAAAGTATTAGCTGTCTACTTCAAACTGTTCTTAAAAAACTTAGCAGCTATCCCGCCAACCTGCTCATGTATAGCATGGCGATCAACCCCTGGGCCATCGTTAAATATCATACCGCCGTTTTGTTTTAGTTCGCCAAGGGCTTCGTTCAGGAATACGTAGTGCGCCGCCCTGCCAGGTACTATATATAATTTTGATCTTGGCATCAGTTTATGATAATGCATGGCATTGGTTTTAACAGGCGCTATGCTGTCGCTTTGCGCGCCAACAATATATAGGGGAATGCCTACATCCCTAAACTGACTTGCCTTTATAAACCCCTGCCCAACAGCCGGGCACATAGCAAATACCGCCTTTATGCGTTTGTCTTTTAATGGCGGGCTGTTATCAAACGAACTTTGAATAGCGGCATCGTCCAATGTATTGATCAGGTTAGGGAATTCGGGGATGGTGATCTCTTTAGCACCATCCGGGGTTTGGGTGAAATCTTCCATTGCCTTTAAGTCTATTTTTGCACCGGCCAAAGCAATAATCGTATAGCCGCCGATAGAAAAGCCCGCCGCGCCTATACGTTGCTTGTCTATCACTTTATTCAGCACGGGGTTTGCTAATAGTTGGGTTAGCACAAAAGATATATCCTGCGCACGTTGCCAGGGCGTTACAAACTCAATGGCAATTTTGTTATCGTGGGTATTGCCCCAGTGGTCTACAGCCGCTACAACAAAGCCTTGCTTCACCAATATATCTGCCAGCCATTCCATAGTGAGGCGGCCACCACCTGTGCCATGCGAGATCATGATGAGCGGGTGTTTGGCAACAGGCAATTTTGCATCCCTAACGGTAGGATCGTGGACAAATGGAAAACCCTCTTTTAATTTGGCTGCTTTACTTTTATCGGTGGTAGGGTACCAAATTTCGGTGGTTAGCGGCCGCTTGCGTACAGTATCGTTATATTTAAAGGTTTGCTCGCCTATTATAATTTGGCCGAAGGCTGTTATAGGTAACAGGACTATGAGGAATAAGATGTGCTTTAGCTTCATGTGTTTGGTTTGATATACAAAGCAACCTATTTAAAACCTGAGGCTTATTGACAAATGTCAATAATTCACTTTTTTGATTTTAAGCGGCTCAGCGTTTCCTGCGAAATGCCGAGGTAGTCGGCAATAATTTTTGATGGCAGCCTTTGAATAAGCGTAGGGTTGGTTTGCAATAATAACTTGTATCGTTGTGTGGCATCCATAGTTATCAAGCTTTCTATCCGTTTGATGGAGGCGATATAATCCTTTTCGAGGCCTAAACGGTAAACATGCTCCCAACCGGGAAAGTTATCCAGCAGATCGTTAAAATCGCGATGGCTGATATATAGCACCTCGCCTGGTTCGGTGCTTTGTATGACTGCCAGCGAAGGTTCCTGCAAATTAAAACTCGGGAATGCGGTGCCAAACCTGCCTTCGGTAACCAGGAAACGGGTAGATTCTTTGCCGTTTACATCCAGCATGAAAACCCGCAGGCAACCCGAATTTACGAAGTACAAGTAAGGGTTAACATCACCCGCATGCAGTAAAATCTCGTTCCGTGTGATTGTCTTCTGCCTAAACTTGCTGCAAAATATAGCCAGTTGCTCGTCGCTTACCTGCATGTTGCCGGTAACATATAGTTTAAGCAGCTGGTATGGCGATAAAGCAGGTGGCATAAGCCAAATATAAAAAATCTATTGGTACTGGATATAAATAGGAGCGGGCTTTAAGCTAAGCACCTCTTTAGGCGTCATCATTCGTTTTGGGGCGTTCTTAATATCGTTCTTGTAAAATAATTTAAATCCGGTAAACTGCACAGGTTCGCCTGCTACGAAATATTTGTAAGTGCCTTTTTTAAGATCGGGGCCTCCCCAGCCATCCATATCCATCACAAACTGTACGTTTTGGTTCAGCTTGATGTCCTGATAATTGGTTACCATGCGCTTTGTAAAGCGGTGTACCACAAAGATCTTTGGCGGCAGGTTATATTTTTTACAAAGACCGCTCAGGTAATTGGTAACGTAGTTAATGTCTTTGGCGTCAAAGGTACCTATGCGTTTGCCTGGTACGCTACCTTCCTTCATAGAAAATTCAGGGTCGATGCCGAAGTGTACGTTAGGCATCTTCAGGTATTTCTCTAACTTAGGCAACTCGGTTTCTACCGTGCTAAAGCCAACCTGGATATCCAGAAAAACAAGCGCGTTGATAGGTTTTGCCATTTCGATAGCCTTATCTATCTGACTAAAGGGCATTCGCAGGTTATGTAAACCATCGCGTCCTGCATCCGCCTGTGCCGTAACACATATATAATGCAGGGCGGGTTTTACAGGTGTTTTTGGGTCGGCGGCTTCCCAGGCTTTCACTTCGGCCAATAATTTGCTGCGCATCACTGGTGGCTCATACTCGCCAAGTACGCCCATCTTTTTCGAGTACATGTTGCCATAGTAAGCCACCACACGGTAGAAAGGCAATATTGCCCCTGCCTTAGGATATGGCGATTTTTTGACAGGCCATTTACCTGTTTTATCGCCATTGGCTAAACGGGCGACCAACGAATCGTAACGGGCGCTATCCAGTGTGGCCGGTTTTAAAGTACTATCCTGTTGAGTGGTTTGTGCAAATGCGGAGAAAGTTGATGCGGCCATTGTAAGGCAAACCGCTATGCGTAGAATATTTTTCAAGTGCTGATGATTAGATTGCACAAATAACGCATTTTATGGCAATGAGTTTGGAATAATCTGAGGAATAAAAATACGTGTCATTCCCATGCTATCGCAGCAATGACACGTATATGATCTACTCTATACTTTTTCCCTTCATCGCGGTAGCAATGGCAACATCCATTACGCGTTCGGCAAAGGGGCGGGTAAAATTATTAAGCTCATCTATTTTGCTGTGTATAAGGTCTTTATCGCCCGTGCTTAAGGCGGCTTTAACGGCTTCTAACTGGATGTGTGTTTCAGTTACTTCCTCAGTATTTAAAAGTTGCCCGTTCTTTTTAAGGAAATTCTCTACCACGTACACTATTTGTTCCGCTTCGGTTTTGGCTTCTATCAGCATACGGGCGCTTACGTCGTCTTTGGCATGGGTGATGCTGTCCATCAGCATTTGCTCAACCAGGTCATCGGTAATGCCGTAGGCCGGTTTTACTTCCACTTCTTGCTTTACACCGCTGCGCAGTTCAATAGCCTGGATCTTGAGGATGCCATCGGCATTCAGTATAAAGTTGATATCCACCTTAGGGAAACCAGCCGGCATCGATGGGATGCCCTTCAATTCAAACTCGGCCAGTTTGCGGTTCTCGCTGATCAGGTCGCGCTCGCCCTGATAAACAGCGATCTTCATATTCACCTGGCCATCTTTGGATGTAGTGTATTGCCGGCCTGCTTTGGTCGGGATCTTCGAGTTGCGGGGAATAATGGTATCCATCAAGCCACCCATGGTTTCGATACCAAGCGATAGCGGGGTAACATCCAGCAGTAAAATATCGCTGCGGTTACCGGCTAAAACATCGGCCTGTATGGCGGCACCAAGGGCAACCACCTCATCAGGGTTAATGCCATCATGCACCGGGCGGCCGAAAAATTCAGCCACCATCTTTTTAACTAAGGCCGTACGTGTACTGCCGCCAACCATCACCACTTCATCGATATCGATAGTGGTAAGTTTAGCGTCTTTCAACGCGTTTTGGCAGGCGGTAATGGTTTGCTGTACTTTAGGCAATATCAGTTCCTCAAAGGTATTACGGTCAATAGTGCACCAAATGTCACCTATCTTTTCGTTAAAAATGCTTTGGTGAGCAAATGCTTTTTTAGCTTCCTCGGCTTTCAGGCGAAGCTCTTGCGTAAGTTCGCGGTTATTGGCCAGTTCGGTTTTATCTATGTTATTTTTTTCTATCCAGTAATCGGCAATGGCGCGGTCAAAATCATCACCACCCAAAAAGGTATCTCCATTGGTGGCCAGCACCTCAAAGATGCCGTTTTGAATTTGCAGGATAGATACGTCAAATGTTCCGCCGCCCAAATCATACACTGCAATGGTTTTGGTTTCTTCAGGATCAAGCCCAATGCCGTAAGCCAGGCTCGCGGCGGTGGGCTCGTTCACAATACGTAAAACGTCCAGCCCGGCAAGTTTACCTGCATCTCGGGTTGCCTGGCGCTGCGAATCATTAAAATAGGCAGGCACGGTTATCACCGCGCGGGTTACAGGGGTTTTAAGCGCATGCTCGGCACGTTCTTTAAGTTCTTTCAATATCAGGCCCGAAAGCTCGATAGGGTTGTAAAATTTATCGCCAACCTTAATTTTCACCAGGTTCTCGCTATCGTCGTCGATGATCTTGTAAGAGAAAAAGTCCTGGTAGTTTTTTACATCAGCATAAGAGCGGCCCAGCAAACGCTTAACAGAAAACACGGTGTTCTGCGGGTCGGTTATCAAATATTCTTTGGCTTCGTTACCAACGGTGATATCGCCCATGGCGCCAAAATGGACTACAGAGGGCACTAAAACGCCCTTGCCGGTATCATTAATAACCTTTGGGTCTTTATCGGGATCTATAAAGGCCACCAAGGAATTGGTTGTACCCAGGTCGATGCCTACAATAATATCTTCTTTTTGTATGGAACCCGTTGCCAGGTTGATAGAAACTTTAGCCATGGTAATATATCACAAAGCGCAAATGTACTCAGTTTTAGGGGATGGAGTGTCATTTGGATTTCGGATTTACAATTGTCTTATCCCGAATTATAATAATTAACGAATTTGCCGAACTAAAGGGCTTCAAATTCTGTTAATTCACCAAATTCGTTTAATTCGAGTTTCAGACAAAATCGCTATTTTCATGCCCAATGTTTAAACACCTGCTTCTTCCCCTGTTATTATTCACCGCCACACTTGCAAAAGCTCAGCAATTTGGTGGTAACCCGCCGTCTATCAACTGGAAACAGGTGAAATCCCCGGTGGCGCGGGTAATTTATTCGCAGGGAATGGATTCGGTAGCGCAGCGTGTGGCACAAACCATTGCACAAATGAACCGCAGTATACAACCAACCATTGGCTTTAAGCAAAGGCAGGTAAGCATTGTTCTGCAAAACCAAACTACTATATCAAATGCTTATGTGGGTTTAGCGCCGTTCCGCAGCGAGTTTTACCTAACGCCCGGGCAAAACAGTTTTGATGTAGGCAGCCTGCCATGGCCCGAGCAATTGGCTATTCACGAGTTTAGGCACGTGCAGCAATACAATAATTTTAATGTAGGCCTGTCAAAAGGCCTGAGCATCCTGTTTGGTGAAGGCGGGCAGGCGTTAGGCAACGCTTTATCAGTTCCCGATTGGTTTTTTGAAGGCGACGCCGTTTATAACGAAACGCTGGTGAGCCGACAGGGCAGGGGGCGGTTGCCTTACTTTTTTAACGGCTTCCGCGCCTTATGGGCTGCCGGTAAAGATTATAGCTGGATGAAACTCCGGAACGGTTCTTACCTGGATTATACCCCCAACCATTACCCGCTTGGTTATATGATTGTTGCCTATGGCCGCGAGAAATACGGAAACGATTTTTGGCGCGGTGTAACGCACGATGCGGCTGCATTTAATACGGGTTTTTACCCATTGCAAGGCGCGATTAAAAAGCATGCGGGTGTCGATTATAAAACTTTCAGGAATGCGGCCTTTAACCATTTTAAACAGGTTTATAAAAACGATGTAAAGGATAACGATCCCAAAGCAAAACGCCAACATTTTATAGCCGACGAGGAATTTCCGGCGTATGTGAACGATAGTACCATTATTTATCTGCGGACCACCTATAACCACATCCCTAAGTTTGTTATCCGCACGGGTAACCGGGAAAAGGTGATTGCCACGCAAAGCATCAACACCGATAATTTTTTTAGTTACCACGATGGCAAGGTTATCTACGCCGCATACCGCCCGGATCTGCGCTGGGGTTACCGCAATTATAACGAGCTGATGGTGCTTGATGTGCAAACCGGCAAGGAGAACCGTATCACACGCAAAACAAAATATTTTTCGCCCGCATACAGTGCAGATGGTAAAATGATTGTAGCTGTTGATGTGGCGTCGACGGGAAGGAGTACGTTGCATTTGTTAAAAGAGAGTGGTAAATTGATTTCCGAATTGCCAAACACGGCTGGCCTATTTTACACCTATCCCAAATTTTATGGTGATGACAAACTGATCTCGGCTGTGCGCAATTTCAAGGGCGAAATGTCGCTTGCGCTGATTGATATAAAGTCGGATTCTACGACATATTTACTACCCTTTAGTTTCGAGCCGATAGCTTTCCCGCAGGTGCAGGGCGATGTGGTGTACTTCACCAAAACATCGGGCGTTAACGATAAATTGTTTGCACTTAACATCGGCACAAATCAATTGTTGGAGGTAAGTGCCCCTGCAATAGGTGGTTCTATAGGTTATTACCAATCTGCCGTCAGCCAAAATAAAATAGCTTGGACTGGCTTTACCGCTTCGGGTTATCATTTGCAGCAAGCTAACCGTGCCGATGTAGGGCTATCACCAGTAAATAACACGCAAGCGTTTTCGGCCTTGCCGGATATGAATATCAGCGCGCTAAAAAACGATAGCGCGGCTAATTTTGTAGCTTCTATTAAGCCCGATTTGCTACCCGTAAGTAATTACAGCAAATTGCATGGGTTATTTAATTTTCATAGCATCTTCCCAAGTTTTGATGATCCTAATTACTCCATCCAATTGGTGGGTAATAATGTGCTTAATACATTTGATTCGCAGCTGACCTTTAGCTATAACCGGGATGAAGGCTACAAACGGATAGGTTATGATGCCGCGTACGGCGCCCTATTTCCATACCTGCTTGTTGGTGCCGATTACACCTTTGATCGCCGCGGGTTTTACAAAGGCAACAGCATTTACTACAACGAAACTGACATTCACGGGGGCTTACAGGTACCGCTGAACCTCTCGGCTGGTAAAAACTCAACGTCGCTATCGGTTAGCAGCAGTTTTTATTATAGCCGCAACATTTTCCAGGAGGCTTTCCGTAGTTTGTTTAAGGATAGTTACTACACCTATCTGAGCAACACGCTGCGCTTCAGCAACCAAACCCAACGGGCAAAACAAAATATCAACCCACGTTTTGCGCAGAACATCAACATCAGCTATAAAAAATCACTTACCGGCAGGGAATCAAACCAGATATTGACAACGGGTGCACTTTATTTTCCGGGGTTAGCCCCTAACCACAGTTTGGTTCTAACCGGGGCATACCAGCACCGCGGGCAAAATAATGGCATTGGTTTTTCTAATGATTTCCCTTTCGCGTACGGTTACAGTACCGAGAACCTCGATAACATGAACAAGTTTTGTGCAAGTTACCATTTCCCGATAGCTTATCCGGACGGTGGCGTAGCTAACCTGCTTTATATTCTGCGCCTGCGCGGCAATATCTTTTATGATCATATGCACGCGACCGATTCTAATTTTTTATTAGACGGCAGGCCTTTGAATACAAACTTCAGATCGGCAGGTGGGGCAATTTTCTTCGATACCAAGTGGTTTAACCAGGCAGACATAACGTTTGGCATACGATACAGTTACTTATTAGACCCCGACCTGTTTGGCGGCAGCGGACATAACAGGATTGAGTTGGTGTTGCCGGTGGCGATATTTTAATTTGTTTGATTACACCGATTTGAATGATTAATACTGAATTTAATGAGGTATATATTAGCTGATAAGCATGATGTAAATTAGATCCTTCGCTATCGCTCGGGATGACAAATAGTGATTCACTAAATCACTAAATTATTTATCCATTCGCCGCTTCCAATATCGCTTTAACCTTATCGGCACTCGTAACATCTAAACTATATTCATCGGTGATGCCGCCGGTGAGGAGGATATGGTCATTTTTGTATTGCATGCCACCTTCATAATTGATACGGGCAGATGAATGCACCTCGGTTGCACTGGTGAAATGCACCAGGTCGGCAACATTGTTTTCGGTAATGCCGCTGCCGGGCATAATGGTGATACGGCCTGCAGCTTTTTCTATCAGGTGCAATATTATATTAGAGCCTTCCATAGCAGTACTTTTGCCGCCCGAAGTAAGGATACGTTCGCAACCCATCTCGATGATCTGCTCAAGGGCAGCGTACTGATCGGCGCACATATCAAAAGCACGGTGAAAGGTAACCCCCAGGCCCCATTGGCGGGCAAGGCGCACCAGTTCGGTACAGCGTTCTACATCAATGCTTCCATCGGCCCTAAGCATGCCAATCACCACGCCATCGCAACCAGCTTCTATGCAGTTGCGGATATCGGCCTGCATCACTTCAAATTCCAGATCAGTGTAGAGGAAGTCGCCCCGGCGCGGCCGGATGAGTACGTAAAGTTTTATATGGAGGTGTTTACGGGCCAACAGCATTTGGCCGTATGACGGCGTGGTACCGCCTTCGGCAAGGTTCTCGCAAAGCTCAACCCTTATGGCGCCACCTTCCTGCGCGGCAATAGCCGAGGTTACCGAATTGGCGCAAACTTCAAGTGTTACAGGTGAAGGCTTATGGCTCATATAGCGGAGTAGGTTGTATTTACAGAAACCACGTATTATTTAAATATGTTTTATAGATATTATAGTTTATTTTTTGTCGTCTTTATAAAAGCTTTTGCCGGGTATCAGCAAGTCTTGTTTGTTGGCATCGCACACGGCAAAGCTAAAGCCTTCCTGTATCGCGTAAGCACCGTATTCGCCTTTTTTGTTGATAGCCAGGAAGCCCACCTGAATCTCTTTAGCGGTCTCCGGTTTCTTTTTGATGATGCGGTGCACAGCCTCTTTACACGCATCCTCGGGCGAATACCCCTGGCGCATCAGTTCGACAACTAAAAAGCTGCCCACGTTACGGATCACCTCTTCGCCAACCCCCGTAGATGTAGCGCCGCCAACTTCATTATCAACAAATAAACCGGCACCAATTATCGGGCTGTCTCCAACACGTCCGTGTAGTTTAAACGCCATACCGCTGGTGGTACAAGCACCGCTGATGTTGCCTTTAGCATCAATAGCTAGCATACCAATGGTATCGTGGTTGTATTTGCCACCGGGGCGGTGCTGCTCATTCTCTATATTCATCTTAGGCGAGTATTTAGCTGTTACCAGCCATTTTTTCCAGGCCTTTTCAGATTCGGGGGTAAGTAGTTTTTCTTTTTTGATGCCCTGCTCAACCGCAAACTGGGTAGCGCCATCGCCAACCAGCATTACATGCGGGGTTTTTTCCATCACCAAACGGGCAACGGCAATAGGGTGGGCGATGTGTTCCATAGCTGCAACCGAGCCGCAGTTGCCAAACTCATCCATAATACAGGCATCCAGCGTAACCCGTCCGTCGCGATCCGGATAACCTGCACGGCCTACGGTATGGTTTTTCATATCCGCTTCGGGGATCTTTACACCGGCTTCTACAGCATCAAGCGCACGGCCGCCTTTCTCAAGCGTTTTCCACGCTTCTTTATTAGCTGCAATACCAAAATCCCAGGTAGATATCACAATTGGCAGCCTATCGCCGGTAGCGATGGTAACAGCTTTAGCTGGAGCATATTTTGATAACGTTGCTAACGAAGCCGTTACAGCGGTTAACTTGATAAATTTGCGACGATTGTACATGACGATAAATATAATGATAGGGTAATAATAAGTATAAATGTATCAGCTTTGATACAATTGTACTTACATAATTGTATTCCCGAATGCTCTATTCAAAATCCCTTTGGCAATTGAAGCAATGCCATGCCCTGCGGGCATAAAATGGCAGCACCGCCAATAGGGCCGATACCAAAGCCACCAGCCAGTGTGCCTTACGCTCGGTAGCCGGGCCGAAGCGCACGTTGCTCGATCCGCAATAGGGGCAAATAACGGGGGAGTGTGTTTCATCGTCTATCTCAAAATGGTCTTGGTCGTGCAGGTCGCCACCTTGAGCTAAAATTTCGCGGCTGCGTTGCAGGTCGCGTTCAAATATTTTTAGTTTGATGCCACCCACGGCGTTGTTAAAAACCGGGTTGGCCGATATGATATTGTCATCGGCAATAAAACAGGGTATGCCGTTATCTTCCAGTTTGGTACGCATAATGTGCGCCAGCATAGGGTCGTAATATTGCTCCAGGGTGATGATCTTATCTTCGGGTTCTGCTGCCATATTTAACTAACATTTATGCTAAGGTACTTTGTTTTTGCTTATTTTGTGGTTATGAACCGCATCGACCGTATCTCTGCCATATTAATACAACTGCAAACCCGCCGTATTGTTAAAGCCAGCGATATCGCGGCGCGGTTTGATATCAGCCTGCGCACAGTTTACCGCGATGTGCGGTCATTGGAAGAAGCCGGCGTACCTATCATTGGCGAGGCCGGGGTAGGTTACTCATTGGTAGATGGTTACCGCCTGCCACCCATTATGTTTACCAAGGAAGAAGCCACCGCTTTTTTAACTGCCGAAAAGTTTGTAGAGAAAATGACTGATGCATCAACCACTGCCCAGCACCGTTCTGCAATGGATAAGATACGGGCCATACTTAAAACAACCGAAAAGGACCTGTTGGAAGGTATGGATGGCAGCATAGAGGTGCTTAAAAGCCAAACCCAGCGCAGGGTAAATAACAACAACCATATCCAAACCATTTTAAATGGTATTGCCGCTAAAAAGGTGCTTTGTATTGATTATACAGCAGGTTACACCCAAACAAAAACTAACAGGCATATCGAGCCCATCGGGATCTTTTACCTGGATAGCTACTGGCACCTGATAGCCTACTGCCGCATGCGTAACGATTACCGCGATTTCAGGCTCGACAGAATACAAGAGATCCAGGAAACCGACAATACCTTTAAAGGCAGCCACCCAAAATTGAAGGATTACCTTGCCCAAACCGCATCAGAACATCACCTGGAAACCATCGTAATTAAGGTTAACAGCAGCATTACCAATTTTATAAACGAGCAGCGTTTTTACCATGGCTTTGTTTCTGAAAAACATACCACTAACTACACCGAAATGACCTTCCTGACCACCTCGGTAGAAGGGTTTGTACGTTGGTTTATGATGTTTGGCGACCATGCCGAGATCATCAGTCCGCAGAAGATAAAGGATAAGGTTGTTGAAGTAGCCGAAGGTATTATGAAGCGAAATGCGGTGCCTATGTCGATGTAAACCTGTTAGACTGTCTGTTTACTCACCCGGTCATTGCTTCGCTCGACCACCCTCTCTTTGCTACGCGGAAGAGGGTTAAGCGCCATTTTTCTTTTCACCCTCTTTGCGCAGCAGAGAGGGTCGACCAGCGAAGCGGTGTCGGGGTGAGTAAAATAGTGAATTCTTTTCCCCTGCTGACATACTGTTGTCAATCTCCCGCGTTTCTTTGTGGCAAAATAATTGTAATTATAAGTAGATAGCCATCACGTTATGCCACAAAAATATTGGATAGCCGTTGCTTCAAAAGATCATATAGCCCGCGGTGTCGAAGGCGGGTTTATGCAGGCCAATCACGGTAAAGAAGCTCCGCTCAAAAAAATAACCCCCGATGACTGGGTGATATTTTATTCGCCGAAGCAAACCTATAGCGGTAAAGAGCCGCTACAGGCTTTTACAGCAATAGGGCAGGTGAAAAATGTCGAGATCTATCAGCATAAAATGAGTGAAGATCTTGTGCCCTACCGCCGCGATGTGCATTTTTATAAATGCACCGAAGCGTCTATCGATCCGTTGATACCACATTTACAATTTATAGAAAATAAGAAGGCATGGGGCTTTAAATTCAGATTCGGCTTTTTTGAGATACCGGGGCACGATTTTGAACTAATAAAATCGGCAATGATCCGCGGAGAATTAACAGACACTACACACATCTAAATTTACATATCATGAGCAAACTAAAATTAACAACCAAAATTGAGTTTAAAGCCCTTGCTGCTGAGGTTTGGAAAGGCTTGACAGACCCCGAATTGGTAAAGCAATACTTTTTCGGCACAGTACAAAAATCCGACTGGCAGGAGGGCAGCCCGATTACCTGGAGTGGCGAGTGGGATGGCAAAAGTTACGAAGATAAGGGCGTTATTAAAGAGATAGTCGCCGGTAAATATGTAAGGTACAGCTACTGGAGCAGCATGGCCGGTACCGAAGACAAACCCGAAAATTATGCCGATGTTAGCTACGAACTGGATGAAAAAGGCGATATTACCATCCTCACCATCACCCAGGATAATATTAAAGACGAGGCATCAAAAGAGCACTCAGAAAACAACTGGCGAATGATGTTTGATGGTTTGAAGAAGTTGATAGAGAAATAATTATAACACCTACCCATGAACTACGAAACAACAAATCTGGCCATGTTTTACGTTGCGGGCATCAGCATCCGTACAATTAATAAGGACGGCCAAGCCGGACAGGACATTGGCGCCCTTTGGCAGCAATTTACCCAGGGCAGCTTTGCCGATAAACTGGAAGACAAAGAAGGTAGCGAATTGTACTGTGTTTACACCGATTACGAAAGCGACCATAATGACTACTATACTGCTATTTTAGGGTGTAAAGTTACATCGATAGAATACCTTCCCGAAGGGTTTGTAGGTAAGGCCATCCCGGCTGCTAAGTATGCGTTATTTACCCCTGCAGGTAAGTTCCCGGCAAATATTGGTGAGACCTGGCAGTATATCTGGCAATCGGACCTGCAACGAACCTACACTGTGGATTTTGATGTATACGATACTGCTGATAAAGCTTTTGAAGATATTGAAGCTAAGGTTTATGTGGCGGTAGATTAACAATCACTTTTGTCATGCTGAACGTATGTGAAGCATCTAATCGCAGACTCGTCTGCTGCATAATAGATCCTTCGCTATCGCTCGGGATGACAAAAGATATTGGATAATATTAGCGGGTAAAGGTCATTCTTTGCCCGCTTTTCTCGTTTAAAAGGTTGCCGTTCTCGTAAACTAAATTTCCTGATACTATTGTGCTCACCACTTTGGCCTTAAACGTATTCCCCTCAAACGGCGACCAGCCACATTTGTACAAGATGTTGCTTTTATTCACCTGCCATGGGCTGTTCAGGTTTACCAATGCCAGATCGGCCCAGTAGCCTTCGCGGATAAAACCACGTTTCTCTATCTGGAAGATGGTTGCCACGTTATGCGCCATTTTCTCGGCTATTTGCGCTAAAGATATTTTACCGTGGTGATAAAGCTCCAGCATGGCGGGTAGGGCATGCTGCACCAAAGGGCCGCCACTCGGCGCTTGTAGGTAAACTTGCGATTTTTCTTCGATGGTATGCGGCGCGTGGTCAGTTGCTATTACATCTATGCGGCCATCTAAAACGGCCTTCAAAATTTCGTCTCGGTCGGCTTCAGTTTTAACAGCCGGGTTCCATTTAATTAGGTTGCCTTTTGTTTCGTAATCTGCATCGGTAAACCATAAATGGTGGATGCAGGCTTCAGCGGTTATGCGCTTATCAACCAATGGGATATCGTTACTAAACAGGTGTGTTTCTTTAGCGGTTGAGATATGCAGTATATGCAGGCGGGTGTTGTGTTTTTTAGCCAGATCCACCGCCATTGATGAGGACAGGTAACAAGCCTCGGCACTGCGGATCTTTGGGTGCAGCCTCACCGGGATATTCTCGCCAAGTAATTGTTTGTAATGCTCCAGGTTGCTTTTGATAGTGGCTTCGTCCTCGCAGTGGGTGGCTATCAGCATGGGCGACTGCGCGAAAAGGTGCTCCAGCGTGGTGGGGTTATCTACCAGCATGTTCCCGGTTGATGATCCCATAAAAACCTTTACACCACAAACGTTTTTGGCATCGGTACGCAAAACTTCGTCGAGGTTGTCGTTTGATGCGCCCATAAAAAATGAGTAATTGGCCGGTGACGATTTGGCCGCCATATCGTACTTGTCTTGCAGTAATTGTTGGTTAAGCGTATTGGGCACGGTGTTGGGCATCTCCATAAAAGAAGTTATGCCACCCGCTACCGCCGCGCGAGATTCTGACGCGATATTACCTTTTTGCGTTAGCCCCGGCTCGCGGAAGTGTACCTGGTCGTCAATACAACCCGGGAAAAGGTGCAGGCCTTCGGCGTTGATCTCTTTATCTGCTGGCGAATTGATCTGCCCGTCTATCTTTTCAATAAAACCGTCTTTAATGAGAAGGTCGGCCTGGGTTTGCTTTCCTTCGTTTACTATCGTCGCGTTTTTAATGAGGATCGTAGCCATAAAGGCAAATATAGTTTTTTTGAAGAAACAAGAGTTAGGATGTTAGAATCAAGAGGCAGGAAACAAGACAAGATCAAGTTGTAGAAATCAAGAGTCAAGCCCTATGAGTCAAGACAATTAAGCAAAAAGTCAGAATCAAGATGAAATTATGTCTTGATTCTTGACTATTATATCTTGATTCTCCCTAATGTCCGAAGTAATAATTTACCCCAAAGTTGAAGTTGTTGTTTAAGCTGGCGTTTAAGAAACCGCCATGGCTTAAATAATTGTACTGGTAGCTGATGTTACCGAAACCCATGTTTAAACCAACTTTTGGTGACGGGAAAAAAACCACGTTAGGGCCGGCGTATGCGGCAAAGTGCCCGTTATTAAAATCGTTTGCCACGTGTGATGTGCTCACGCCCATTTGCGGATAGAAGCCAACTTTTTCGCTGATCATGCAGTAGTAACGCAGGTTAACGGCCAAGCCAACAATATCAGTATGGTACTTACTGGTGTAGCTGTAATTGCTGGCAGGTGTGGTAGCCGAGTAAAAATTTGAAGTTTCGGTGCCTGATACCCTTGAGTAGCCTGGCTGGATGCCGATAGCCCATTTATCACCGATAAAAAAGCCGAACTCGGGGCTGATGTTAAAGTTGGTGATCTTGTAGTTGTAGTACTGGGTAACACCACTGTCGAAGTTGTAATTCTGCGAGGTGCCATCTTCGTCATAACTAAAGTTAAAGCTGCCACCAATAAATTTGTGGCCTTTGCCAATTTGCGCGTTTACAGTGCCGAAAAAAAGAACTGAAATAATAGCAGTAAGTAAGAGTTTTTTCATGTTGTACAGTTAATAGTGTGCGAAGATATACCTCCGGCACTTTATACGCAGGAATGGGTGCGGATGATACAGGTAAATGTATCGTTGAATGCTTTTGTGGATAAAGCAGGCTTTCTTCCTGACTTTCGGACTTCCGACCCCCGACTAATTTGAAAACCTTATCTTTGCGGCTATGGCTGTAACTTTTGAAGATTTTAAATTTAACCGGCAGATACTGAATGCTGTTGCCGATGCCGGTTATACCGAAGCTACGCCTATCCAACAAAAGGCCATCCCGCCAATAATGAACGGGCAGGATGTTATGGGTATCGCTCAAACGGGTACGGGTAAAACCGCGGCTTATGTGCTGCCTATTTTAATGAAGCTTAAATACGCCCAGGGCGAAAGCCCGCGCGCGTTAATTGTATCGCCAACCCGCGAGTTGGCTATGCAGATAGAAGAGAACATCCGTGCATTTGCAGCAAATACCGACCTCAGGGTTGTGGTGCTTTACGGAGGCATCGGCCCAAAAACACAGATTGAGAACCTTAAAAAGGGTGTTGATATTATTGTGGCAACTCCCGGCCGTTTTCTGGACACCTACATAGCGGGTCACATCGTTACCAAAACTATTAATACTTTGGTGTTGGACGAGGCCGATAAAATGATGGATATGGGCTTTATGCCGCAGATAAACCGTATTTTAGAGGTAGTACCCGTTAAACGCCAAAACCTGCTTTTCTCGGCCACCATGTCTGAGAAGATCCAGGAACTTTCGCATAACTTCCTGGAGTTCCCTACCGTTATCGAGGTTACCCCACAGGCTACCACAGCCGAAACGGTAGATCAGCAATTGTACCACGTACCCAACGTTAAAACTAAAATAAACCTGCTTAAAACCCTGTTAGATAAAGAGGGCGATATTAAAAAGCTGATGATATTTTGTAAAACCCGCGTAGCTGCCGAGGATGTTTTCAAATTCCTGCTCCGCAAGTTTGGCGAAAAGGAAGTAAAAGTGCTGCATGCCAACAAAGGGCAAAATACAAGGATCAACTCTATCAATTCGTTCAAGAATGATGAGGTGAAGATACTGGTTGCTACCGATGTGGCATCGCGCGGTATTGACGTGAGCGATGTAAGTCACGTAATAAACTTTGATGTGCCGGTGGTAATTGAAGATTACGTACACCGCATTGGCCGTACAGGCAGGGCATACAACTCGGGTGTGGCAATTACGTTTGCTGTGCCGTCAGAAGAGTATTACGTCACCAAAATTCAGCAGCTAATCCGCCAAACCATCCCGGTGCATAAGATTCCCGAGGGCGTTTTTATAGAGGAAACCCCTTACGCGGAGCGCCAGGACCAGGCCCGCGAGATTGATATGCAAAAGCGTAAGGAAGACCCAGATTTTAAAGGTGCTTTCCACGAGAAAAAAACGCTGAACCAGCATAAGAAATTTGACGCTGAAAAAGCGAAACGACAACCTAACAGTGCTAACAAGAAACCAGCGAAAACATATGGCGGAGTTCAACGATCTGCAAAAAAGAAACGATACTAACCGGGCAAAATTCAGGATCAGTCCGCTAAATTTTGCTACTGCGGCATTATTCATCTTGTCGGGATATATTTTTATTAATGGCGCTAAAATTACCGGTAGCCCTTACGAGCACTGGAGCGGCACCATCGGCCTTATATTTATCCTGTTTGGCATAGTTGTGTCATTGTTGGATATAATTTTCCGTAATTTCTTCTCAGAGACCAAAAAACTATGGATTGTAGAGTTAAGCTTTATAACTTTGGTGCTCATTATATTTTTCCTTGTTAAATAATACTTTAAATGAAGACTGCCGAAATAAAGCTAACCATACAGCTAGACGATAATAATATCCCCGAAACCATATTGTGGGAATCTACCGATTCTCAAACCAAAGAGGCCCTGCCTGTACAAGCCATGATGCTTTCCCTATGGGACAAAAGCTACCAAAACACCTTGAAGATAGACCTTTGGACTAAGGATATGCCTGTAGATGAGATGAAAAGATACTTCTACGAAACCCTGCAAACCATGGGCGATACCTTTCTACGCGCCACCGGCGAAAAAAACATCGTAGAAGACCTGCGCGATTATTGCGCCCACTTTGCCGATAAAATGGAGATCAAAAAACAATAACGTACTATGCGCCCCGCGTCACTTATCACCTTATTAGGGTTTGTTATACTAATTGCGGCAACCTTTTGCCCTATGCTGCGCCCGTTTCACCTGTTTAATATGAATGTTTACAAATTAAACCAACCCTACGGTATGGTGATTATGCTGGTAGGCGTTATCGGCATGTTGTGTACGGTGCTAATTCAAACTAAGGTTACCCGTATTGCCGCCTGGGCATCCTTATTATTAGTAGCATTATTATATGTTGCCGCTTTGCTTAAGGTTAAAGCAAGTTTTAGCTTTATCCCGTTTAAAGGTATCGAGGGTTTCTTTAACAGGCAAATTGCTTTTAAATGGGGTTGGTACGTCTTGTTTGCCGGCCCGGTGTTATCTGTTTTAGGGGTTTTAGCCTCTAAAAAACGTGTTTACAACCAAGGGAAATAAGCGCATTACTACCTGTAAGTTTATTAGTTTATAGTATTTTACCTGCAAATATTTTTAAACATATTTGTATCACAAAAAATCTTATCTCACGCTATGTTTAAGTTTTCATTTCGTAACCAGGTATTAGCAGGTTTTGCTTTTTCTATAATACTTGTTATAGTGGTTGGTGTACTTTCTTTCACCAGTATAAAGCAGTTGGAAGATGATACCGTTTGGGTTAATCATACCCAAAAAGTGATCAAAACTACTAATAACTTATTGCAATACTTAGTTGACGGCGAAACAGGGATGCGCGGTTACGGTGCAACCGCAAACAAAGCTTTCCTTGATCCTTACAACGACGCCATACCGAAAATAACCGAATCATTAAGTCAGCTATCAGCCCTCATTGTAGATAATCCTACGCAGGTTAGACGTATAGACTCCCTTAAAACGATTGTTAACCGCCAACTGGTTATCCTTAAAACCAATGTGGCAACCCGCGAAGCAAAAGGGCTGGATTATATGGTTGCCAACCATATGTTTTTGAATGGTAAAGGCAACATGGATAGCATCAGGGATTTAAATAAAAAGGTTGTAGAAACAGAAACATCATTACTTGAACAGCGTAAGGCTGATTCAGATAGAGCATCAGAGCGAGCCATTATTGTTATTGTTATTGGCTGTATGGTCTTCATACTCATCGTAGTGGTCATGTTTTACTACATCCAGTCTACCTTTGCCCGTCAGAAAAAGGTGGAGGAAGAAGTACGTGTAGCCAATATCGAACTGGGAAAAGTACTTACCGAAAACGAGATAAAAAATTGGCTGCTTACCGGTAGTGGTGTCATAAACGAGAAGATGCAGGGCCAGCAAAGCGAGAAAGAACTGTCAGAAAATATATTGACGGAACTTAGTAAATACGCTAAAGCCCTTACAGGTACCGTTTACCTGTTTGATGATAACCAAGAGAAACTTGAATTGTATGCCTCATACGCGTTCAGCGACCCATCAGCGTTAAAACAATCTATCCGCATTTCCGAAGGTTGGATAGGCCAGGCCGCTAAGGATGGTAAATCGGCTTTGGTGAAAGGTAAGCTAAATGATAAGTTGCAATTAGGCACATCTATTTTGCAGGACGAATTGATCGAAACGTTTATCGTTCCGTTCTTCTTTGATAAAAAATTAAAAGGCGTGCTCGAGCTTGGTTTCCGCGACCAGGTGCCCGAGCAGGTTAAGGATTATATTTTACTGGTTGCAAACGATATTGGTATTGCTGTTAACACCTCACAGGCGCGCACCATTATGCATGACTTGTTCGAGGAAACCCAGCAGCAAGCCGAAGAACTGGAAGCACAGCAAGAAGAAATGCGCGTTACCAACGAAGAGTTGATGAACAAAACAGAAATGTTGCAGGCATCAGAAGAGGAGCTTCGCGTACAGCAGGAAGAACTGCGCACCATTAACGCCGAGCTGGAAGAGAAAGCCAGTTTGCTGGAAGAGAAGAACCAGGCCATTGAAGAGGCCCGCCAGTCGATAACCATTAAAGCCAGCGAGCTGGAAACTACCGGCAGGTACAAATCTGAGTTTTTGGCTAACATGAGCCACGAATTGCGCACCCCGCTAAACAGTATTTTGGTGTTGGCCAGAATTTTGAAAGATAACAAACCACTAACCCTGTCAGAAGATCAGATAAAATACGCCAGCGTAATTTTCAATGCCGGTAACGACTTGCTTACGCTAATCAATGATATCCTGGACCTTTCTAAAATAGAATCTGGCAAGCTGGATATGCAGAATGAGAATACTAAGATCTCTGATATTCTGAGTGATGTGCAATCGTTATTTGCCGAGGTTGCAAGCAATAAAAAGATAAACTTTACCACAAACCTAACAGGCGTACCTGCCACTATTTATACCGATAAGGTAAGAACAGAGCAGGTTATTAAAAACCTGTTATCAAACGCGTTTAAATTTACGCCCGAGCATGGTACCATCAGCATAAACGCTGTTGCCGGCCCGCGCGAAAACACCATCGGTTTTGTAATTAAAGATTCGGGCATTGGTATCCCTGCCGATAAACAGAAGATCATCTTCGAAGCGTTCCAACAGGCCGATGGCTCAACAAGTCGTAAATATGGCGGTACAGGTTTAGGCCTTTCTATCAGCCGCGAACTGGCAAGCTTGTTGGGTGGTAACATTACCCTGAGCAGCACGCCGGGTGAGGGTAGCGAGTTTACGCTGATCCTTCCGTTTGAGGCAAAGCACGTAGAAAATGCAGAGGCGGCGCTGCCAACAGTAGAAAGCTACAGCCCAACCAAAAACTTTTTTGATACTGTAGTTACAAAATCAGCCGACCCGAACCACGAGCCGTTTGTGGTAATTGTAGAGGATGATAAAAACTTCGCGATCATCCTGCAGGATTACGCCCGCGACCATGGCTTTAAATCTGTAATGGTTAGCGAGGGTACAAACGCCGTCGAGATCATTAAAGAACAACAACCGGATGCGGTAATATTGGATATTATGCTGCCGGGTAAAGATGGCTGGCAGATCTTAAAAGAATTGAAACAGGACGAAGCAACGCTGCACATCCCGGTGCACCTGATGAGTGCCGGCGAAGCCGCTGCCAATCGCGTGCGTAAAGAAGGCGCCATCAGCTTCCTTAAAAAACCGGTAAATACAGAAACATTGGATAAACTGTTTGGCGATATTATGGCTAATAGCGGTACCAAGTTCACCCAGATATTATTGGTGGAAGATCACAAGGCGCAAAGCCAGGCGCTTAAAGATCTGATGCAAAGCCAGGGCATCACCGTAGACCAGGCCTTTGATGGCGAATCGGCCTTTAGGATGTTACATGAAAACGAGTACCAGTGTGTGATACTTGACCTTAACCTGCCGGATATATCAGGGCTTGACCTTTTAGATAAGATCAAAGAGATAGACAAATTTGCCGCCCTGCCGGTAATCATTAACACCGCTATGGAGCTTGATAAAAACTCGGTAAACAGGTTGATGCAGTATGCTAACGCGATGGTGGTTAAAACCAGCAAATCTTCAGACAGGTTGATAGACGAGGTAAACCTGTTCCTGAACAAGATAAGCGAGAGCGGTAACGCCGCGCCAAATCTAAGCATGGGCAAGGCAAAAACCACCACCGCTAACGGTAAAGACAGTATAAAAGGCAAAAAGGTATTGGTGGTTGATGACGATATGCGAAATATTTTTGCTTTAAGCAGCGCCTTAGAAAGTTATGACCTTAATGTTGTAATAGCCAACGATGGGGAAGAAGCCATAGCTAAACTGGAAGAAGATGCCGGCATCGATATAGTATTGATGGACATCATGATGCCAAAAATGGATGGTTACGAAGCTACGAGGCATATACGCAAGCAAAACAAATGGGCAAAACTCCCTGTTATAGCCCTAACCGCAAAAGCGATGAAAGATGACCGCGAAAAATGTATAGCGGCCGGTGCTAATGATTACATTACAAAACCGGTTGACATTGACAGGTTAATTGCATTAATGCAGATGTGGCTTGACAACTAATTATGAAGGGACTGGTTACTAAAGACGCGATTACCGGAGAACAGCTAAACGAACTGATAGATATTGTAAAAAAGATCCACGGGTTTGATTTTAGCGATTATACCGAGGCGTCTTTTAAGCGCCGCCTGGGCCGGATAATGATGCTTAAAAAGCTCGATTTTTACGACCTGAAGCATGTACTTATCAACGACCATAGCTTTTTCCAGCAATTTTTAGAAGAAATTACGGTTAACGTTACCGAGATGTTTCGCGACCCTGCGTTTTACAAGGCGCTTAAAACCCAGGTGATGCCATACCTGTCAACCTATCAGCATGTAAAGGTATGGTGCGCGGGTTGTTCATCCGGCGAAGAGGTTTATTCACTGGCCATTTTGTTGAACGAGGAAAAGCTGGCTAAAAAATCATTCATTTACGGTACAGATATTAATACCGAAGTTTTAAACGAAGCACGAAAAGGTATTTACAGCCTGCGTAAAATAAAAAGCTATTCAGAAAATTACCTGTTTACAGGCCTGCCGGGTTCTCTTACAGATCATTTTACGATTATGTATGATGCTGCCGCTATCCACAGCGAGTTAAAGCAGAATACGCTATTCTCGGTACACAACTTAATATCAGATACCGGTTTTAACGAGTTCCAGATGATATCGTGCCGTAACGTATTCATTTACTTCGAAACCGAGCTTCAGTATAAAATATTAGACCTGTTTTACAAAAGCCTTTGCCCTTTAGGTTACCTTTGTCTGGGTAATAAAGAAACTATCCGCTCTGATGTTTTCCGAAAAAAATTCAAGGTGATCAACCAAAAAGAAAATATATACCAAAAAATTGGCTCTTGACTATAATATAAAACAACGTTGGGCGCAATCCAAAATACTGCTTTTGGGAGGCTCGGCGGGTTCGTTTAAGTTGCTGTTTAAATTGGTGAAATTACTGCCCGAAAATTTTGATAAAACGGTTATCATCATCATCCACAGGAAAAAGAATTTTTTTAGTGAAATAGAAAAACTATTCGCAGAAAATAGCCGTATGTTGTTGAGGGAAATTAGTGACAAGGAGCCAATACAAGGGAATACGATATATATCGCCCCGGCAAATTACCACTCCCTCGTAGAATATGGGGGCTTTTTTAGCCTTGATGTATCTGAAGCTGTATGGTACTCAAAGCCATCAATCGACGTAACTTTTGAGAGTGTTGCCGAGGTTTATAAAGAGCGCGTTACCGCTGTTTTATTTTCAGGAGCTAACCAGGATGGGGCAGAAGGACTTTTAAAATTGCGCCAGAACGGTGCATTAACAATAGCCCAAAACCCGCAGGAAGCTGAAATGGCAGAAATGCCGCAATCGGCAATTGACATAAACGCCGCAGAATATATTTTACGTACAGAAGAGATTTTTGAACTGCTCGAAAATATAAATTGACCTCACTTATTGATAATTAGATGACCCCCATTAATATCCTTATTGTTGATGACAGAGAGGAAAATATCATTGCCCTTGAAGCGTTGCTGACACGTACCGATATCCGGTTATTTAGCACAACTTCACCCAATGAGGCCCTCAAAATTGCATGGGATAATAATATTTCCATAGCACTCGTTGACGTTCAAATGCCCGAAATGGACGGCTTTGAACTGGTAGAAATGCTAAAATCAAACCCTCGTACTAAAGATATCATGGTGATTTTTGTTACCGCCATATCTAAAGAAGCTAAATATGCTGTTAAAGGATTTGGCGCCGGTGCGGTAGATTACTTGTTTAAACCGCTTGACCCGTACATTACATCAGCTAAGGTTGATGCTTTTGTAACCCTTGCCCGCCACCAGGAAGAGATAAAACAAAAAAACGACGAATTGCAAAATTTTGCGCTGGTTGTAAAAAACAGTGCGGATATCATTTGTTCTGTTGATGCCGATAGCTTACGTGTTAAAACTATTAACCCCGCTGTCGAAGCCATATTGGGCTTTAAACAAACCGAGGTGTTTGGTACCAGCATTGTTGACCTTGCGGTGGAAGCCGACCGCGCCGACCTGCGAAAAAAACTGGGCGATATAATTAAGGATAACCTCAGTTTCTCTGTATTTGAGTTTCAATTTAACACGTTTGATAAAAGGGTGATCTGGGTGGAGTGCCGCGCATCTTTCCGTGGTAAAACTATTTTCATTAATATTAGCGATAGCTCACCTCAAAAGAGTTACCAGCAGCAGCTGATCAAGTCTAAAGAACTTGCCGAGTACGGTAAAAAAGTGAAAGAAACATTTTTGGCTAATATGAGCCATGAATTGCGCACACCGGTTAATGGCATTATAGGCCTTAGCAACCTGATGCGTAAAACGACTATAAACGAACAACAGGGCAACCTGTTAGATATGCTGGATACATCATCGCGCTCATTATTGGGGGTGATAAACGATGTGTTGGATATTTCTAAAATAGAGGCCGGTAAGTTTAGTATTGTGCGCACACCAAATAACTTGCGTGGCATTGTAAACTCGGTATTTGGCTTGTTAAAATTTAATGCCGACGAAAAAGATATTGAGTTTTTACTGGAGATAGATAACGATGTGCCCGAGAGTTTACAGGTAGATTCGTTACGTATTAACCAGATCCTGATGAACTTACTGAGCAACGCTATTAAGTTTACCGATCATGGGCACGTAAAGCTAACGGTATCTGTAATGCAAAAACTGAATGATAAGGTTAAGCTGAAGTTTAGCGTGGAAGATACAGGTATAGGGATCGCTACAGACAGGCTATCAAAAATATTTGAATCGTTTGAGCAGGCAGAAGAGGATACCGCCGTTAAATATGGCGGAACAGGCCTTGGCTTAACCATCGTTAAAAAACTGGTAGAACTAAAAGGCGGCGACCTTACCGTAAGCAGCAAAGTTGGCAAGGGTACTATATTTAACTTTACCAATTGGTTTGGCGTATCAAAAACAAAAACAAAAACCGAAGAAAAAACGCCTAAGACCGATAAAAAACTTGCCCCCTTTGTAAACGTACGCGTTTTAGTTGCCGAGGATAACATGATTAACCAGTTTATGGTTACCAAAATGCTAAAGGACTGGAATGTTACGGTAGAAGTTGCCGAGAGCGGTAATAAAGCCGTAGAGATGCTAAAGAATAACGAATATAACCTGGTATTGATGGATACCCACATGCCGGGCTTAAATGGTTACCAGGCAGCCCGCATCATCCGTACCGAGTTTGAGGAACCCATGAGGAGTGTGCCTATCATATCCCTTTCTGCATCAGCGTTTGAGCATGAGCAGTTAGAAGCATTATCTGCAGGGATGAACGATGTATTGACGAAACCATTTGCGGCCCATGAGCTACATGCCAAAATGTTAAAGCTTTTAAAAGGTAAAAAAGAGGTTAAAAAGCCAGCTTAGTTTGGCCGGTGCCCGTTACACGGGCTTCGTGCTCTAATAGCCATTGCTTGCGCCACAGGCCGCCTGCATAACCTGTCAAACTTCCATTACTGCCAATAACACGGTGGCAGGGCACAACAACCCATAAATTATTTTTTCCATTTGCTGCCGCTATCGCGCGGATAGCCAGCGGATTTTTCATTTTATGCGATTGCTGGTTATAGGTGATGGTAGCCCCGTACGGGATTCGCGATAGTTCCTGCCAAACCGTCTGCTGAAAATCTGACCCCGGCTGGTTTAGCGGCAGGTCGAAATCTTTGCGGTCGCCGGCGAAATATTCGTTCAGTTGTTTGATGGTTTCCAGCAGGATAGGGGAGATAGTCGTGGTTTGCTCCACTTCTTCATCAAGGTCCACTTCTTCATCAAGGATAGATACTTTTATTAAATGCGTATCATCCGCAACCAATAAGGCCACGCCAACGGGTGTACGGTGATAAGCCTCATACATTATGATCCCTGCTGCGCTTTATTAAGCGATTTTAAATAAACCCTGCTCATTTTGCCACCAATAAATTTGCTTGGCAAAAAGTTCATGAACACGTTGCCCAGGCGGTTAAGCAAGCCCGGTACATAATTATATTTGCGGCTTACAAGCGCGTGGATGGCTTCTTTAGCCGCTTGTTTAACGGGCATCAGCCATGCTTGCAATTCATTAAATTCTGCGCCGTGGGTCATTTCGGTAGCTATGCCGCCGGGCGCGAACACGGTTATCGAAAATTCGGGGTTGGTAAGCTCGTTATGCAGGGCATTGCCAAACGCGGTAATAAATGCCTTTGTTGCCGAGTACGCCGCCTGGTAGGGCACCGGGAAAAAACCCGCCATGCTTGACACCAGCATAACGCCACCCTGTTTGCCGGGTTTGTCAAAGTACTGCAGCAAGCCGTTGGTCATGCGTACCACGCCAATAACGTTTGTTTTAAGGATGTTTTCAAAATTACCCCAGGCCAGGTCGGTGTGGCGTCCAAAATAGGTTACGCCCGCGTTTAGGATGGCCGCGTAGAGGTTATCATCGGCGATGCTTTCGGCAATTACACGGTCGGCCTCTTCGGGGATGGACAGATCGGCAACAATAACTTTTACCTGTATGCCCGCTGCTTTTTCCAGTTCGGCCTTTAGTTCGTTCAGTTTATCGGCACGGCGGGCAGCTATGATCAGGTTGGCTTTATGCACGGTAGCCAGCTGGCGGGCCATCTCCTGCCCAAGGCCGCTGGATGCGCCGGTTACCAATACCCATTTATTATTTAGCTGCAGCTTTTTCATGGTGCTAAGTTATATTTTTAGTCGCAAAGTCGGAAAAGTCCGCAAGTCTGAAAGATAGAAACTTGTGACGGTTATAAAGTACAGAATCTGTAACTTCAGCAAGAAAGCATTGCACCATTAAAAAGAGATCTTCTTATTATGTCCTGTATTTCTTCCGGTCTTTCGGACATCCCGACTTTCGGACTTTTTAGCTTACTTTGCAGTATGAAACTTGCGGGGCAAACTATTGAACTTTTAAAGAAGGAAATCATCCTGGAATGGCGCTCCAAATACGCCTTCAACGGGATCCTGCTTTACATTGTTTCTACCGTGTTTGTGTGCTATATTTCTTTTAACCTTAACCCGGGGTTTAAAGGGAGTGAGGGTTACCCCATCGTTTGGAACATCCTGTTTTGGATCATCATGCTGTTTGCATCGGTGAATGCCATTGCCAAAAGCTTTTTGCAGGAGAGTAAGGCAAGGCTGCTTTATTACTATTCCATCGCGCATCCGCAGGCAATCATCCTATCAAAAACTATTTATAATACATTGCTGATGTCGCTGCTAAGCGTATTGGCTTTGCTGGTTTACAAACTGTTTTTTCCCAACCCGGTTGGCGACACGCTATTTTACTTTATAACCGTGCTGCTGGGTGCCATCAGTTTTTCGACGGTGTTTACCATGATCTCCGCCATCGCATCTAAGGCGGGCAATAACGGCACGTTAATGGCTATCCTGAGCTTCCCGGTCATTATCCCGGTAATATTATTATTGGTTAAAGTTAGCAAAGCAGCCATGGATGGCATAGACCGCAGCCTTAGCTTTGGTAACATTGGTGTGTTATTAGCAATAAATGTGATCGTTATTGCGTCATCATTAATACTTTTCCCATACTTGTGGCGCGATTAATGTATTCACCGTCTAAATATAAATTTACTATGCGCCGCTGGTGCTTTTTATTCGTTTGCATAACCCTAAGTTTTACGGCAACCGCGCAAAGCGTTATTAGTGGTAAAGTGGTAGCATCGGGCAGTAACAGCCCGGTAGCCAAGGCCAGCGTGTTTTTAAATAACGCCACATTTGGCACCGCTACAAATGACGACGGTACGTTTAGCCTGCGCGGTGTAAAGCCCGGCCAATATGACCTGATCGTTTCTGTACTTGGCTTTGAAGAGTACACCCAAAAAGTAATGGTCGGCTCGGCGGCTGCAAACGTCAATATAGCCCTTACCCCAAAAGTGATGATGATGCGCGAGGTAATTATTACCAGCAACGCCGACTGGAAGAAGAACTTTGAACAGTTTAAGAAAGATTTTATAGGTGGTACCGAGAACGCTAAGTTCTGTAAGATCAATAACCCGCGCATCCTGAACCTATCATACAGCCGCAAAAAACTTGAATTGGAAGCATCCACCGATGAATTTTTGGTGATGGAGAACGATGCCCTTGGCTACAGGGTTAAGTTTTTGCTAAAGGAGTTTTTAAGCAGCAGCATGAACAATACCACCAGCTACAGCGGCCGCGCCCTTTTCGAGGAACTGCCCGGCACCGCCACGCAAAAAGCCAAATGGAAACAAAAGCGCGATGAGGCCTACTATGGTTCAGCGAGGCATTTTTACAGGTCGTTGTATAAAAACCGGTTAAAGCAGGAGGGATTCGAGATCTACGATTTTAGCCGCACTATTGACCCTAACCGTGCGCCCGACCTGCTGATACAACGAAAGCTAAAGATGTTCCAGATGGTTAACCGCGATTCTACAAGGTATTGGTTAGGTCAGCAGGCAATGCCCCGCTGGTATAAGGAAAAGCTGACCAAGCCTGCATTAACCGCTTACCAGATCATCCGTAAACCACCGCAAGAAGGGCTTTTTGTGATGACTTTCCCTAATTACCTGTATGTAGTTTACAACAAACGTCGCGAAACCCAGGATTTTAAAGACCTGTACCGCCCGCTGGATATGGAAAATTTTGAAACCAGTGTAATAACCCTTCTTAGCCCTGCCGTATATTTCGACCTGAATGGTACGGTAGTGGCCGATAGTCCGCTGTATGAGGGTACATGGAGTAAAGCCAAATTAGCTAACCTGCTGCCGGTTGATTATGAACCGTCTGAGCAAATGGTAAATTAAGGGTGGTTTATTGGTTCATTAATTCAAATGTTCATTGGTGCTTGTCCAACGCGCGTCATTGCGAGGTACGAAGCAATCTCTTTGGGGTAATTATACTCCTTAAATGACCGATATGCTTAAAGAGATTGCCACTTCGCTATCGCTCCTGGCAATGACGCGAGGAAAAAAACCTATCAATCTTTCAATTCAACTTAGTTATGAAAATAACAATCATAATTGATATGCATGCATAATGAAACATTGCTAATAATAACGTGCGGTGCATAAATCAAATCATCTAATTAGTACATTTGCGGCATAATTTATATATGAAATTCATTTATCAAACCTGGTGGAAAGTATTAGCGGTTGTAATGGTATTTTACACGCTTGTTGCCGGTTTCCTGCTTGGCGTGCCAAGGTTAGAAATATTGCACGAAACCATCCGTAATACTTACTTCCACGTGCCTATGTGGATTGCCATGTTCACGGTGTTCACCATATCGGTAATTTATAGCATAAAATATTTACAAACGGGTAAAGAGGAGTATGATCTCATTGCTGTAGAGGCGGCTAATACGGGTATTTTCTTTTTTGTTTTAGGGCTGATAACAGGTATGCTTTGGGCGCGCTATACCTGGGGCGAATACTGGAGCAACGACCCTAAACAAAACAGCGCAGCCATTGCCTTTTTGCTTTATTGCGCCTACCTGGTGCTGCGCAATTCTATAGACGAGGAGCAGAAACGCGCCAAGATCTCGGCCATCTACAACATCTTCGCCTTCCCGGTTATGGTGGTACTGATCATGGTTTTGCCACGCTTAACGGACTCTTTGCACCCCGGCAACGGTGGTAACCCCGCCTTTGGCAAACTGGATATGGATAACCGCATGCGCGCTGTATTATACCCCGCGTTTATTGCCTGGGCATTAATGGCGGTGTGGATAGCAACTATCCGCTACCGTATCCGTTTAATTGAATATAAAAAGAACGCTATCAACTAAGATGAAGAAACTAAGTTCCCTGATATTAATGCTGTTTTGTTTCGTGGCTGTAAAAGCACAAGATGTAGAGATGGCCGATAAAATGCGCAGCGAAGGCAAAATTTATGTGGTGATAGGCACCATTGTAATAGTGTTTGCAGGCCTGGCTATTTACCTGTTCTCGATTGACAGGAGATTAAAAAAAATCGAGAAAGAAAATTAAATCAAAAGCTTGGCCGATACTGTTTAAACGCAGATTAGGGTGAGGTTTTATAATACGTGTAACGGATACACTAACTTTTTAAAATTGCATTATTGATAAAAAATATACGAAATTTGTGCACTTTTTTAAGGAATTAATTATTTATCCAATTCTAAATTATGAATATCAATAATCCGACTGCAGATCAGGATACTCACTTTTTTGGTGATGTTTGTAAAAACTTCGATCATGCGGCGCAGTTCACCCAGCATGATGCCGGTTTGTTAGACCAGATCAAATCATGCAATAGCGTTTACCGTTTCCGTTTCCCGATACGCAAAGGCAATGGCTTTGAAGTTATAGATGCCTGGCGTGTAGAGCACTCGCACCACCAATCGCCAACAAAGGGCGGTATCCGCTACAGCGAAATGGTGAACGAGGATGAGGTTATGGCCCTTGCTGCCCTGATGACCTACAAATGTGCCATCGTAAACGTACCATTTGGTGGCGCTAAAGGCGGTATCAAGATCAACCCAAAAAACTATACCGTTAGCGAGTTGGAAAACATAACCCGCCGTTACACGGTAGAGCTTATCAAGAAAAACTTTATAGGCCCCAGCATTGACGTACCTGCCCCGGATTATGGATCTGGCGAGCGCGAAATGGGTTGGATAGCCGATACATATGCCACTATGAACCCGGGCCAGCTTGATGCCTTAGGCGCGGTTACAGGTAAGCCGATCTCTTTACATGGTATTGCAGGCCGCCGCGAGGCTACCGGCCGTGGTGTAGCTATCGCCGTACGCGAGTGTGTTAGTTTTGGCGAGGATATGCAAAAAATTGGTTTAACCACCGGCTTATCGGGCAAAAAGATTATTGTACAGGGTTTAGGTAACGTGGGTTACTACTCTGCAAAATTCCTGGCCGAATTTGGTGCTATCATCGTTGGGCTTTGCGAGTTTGAGGGCGCTATTTATAACGAGGATGGCCTTGATGTCGAAGCTGTGTTCCAGCACCGTAAGTCAACCGGGTCTATCTTAGGATATGCGGGTGCTAAAAAGGAATTTAAAAATACCATGGACGGCCTGGAGCAGCCATGTGATATTTTAGTACCTGCCGCTTTAGAGAACCAGATAACAGCGCAAAACATTGGCAGCATTAAAGCGAAAATTATTGCTGAAGGTGCAAACGGCCCGACTTCGCCGGAGGCTGAGGAAGCATTTTACAAAGCAGGTGGTATGATTATCCCGGATATGTATGCCAACGCCGGTGGTGTTACCGTATCATATTTTGAGTGGTTGAAAAACCTGAGCCACGTAGCATTTGGCCGTATTAACCGCAGGTTCGAGGAAAACTCGAACCTGAACCTGGTTAACATGGTAGAAGGTATTACCGGTGTGCCATTGACGCCGATACAGCGTTCAACAATTGTTAAGGGTGCAACCGAGTTAGAATTAGTGAACTCCGGTTTGGAAGATACCATGATCCGCTCGTACCATGAGATCCGCGAGATCTACAAGAGCAACCCTGCCATTGGTACCCTGCGTAATGCAGCTATGATAGGCGCTATCAACAAAATAGCGGTATCATATCAAAACCTTGGTGTTTGGCCGTGATGTATTGGGGATAGTATCTCCATTAATAATATTAAAAAGGGCGCCCGAAAGGCGCTCTTTTTTTGTCAATTTTTTTTACTGCGGCTGGCCATATAAAGTGATTTTAGATTACCTTAAGCAAAATTATAGTGTTATGGCTAAAGTCCTTATCCTCCTTTTTATTATTGCTGTTATTTCATGTAAGCAAAACCCAGCAGACAATAAGATCGCATGGAAAACGAAAACAAGTAGGCACAGTAAAGTTGTTTCTAAACGAAAGTTAGAAACAAAAGGCCCAGATACCATCCTTTCGATAACCAAAGGCTTTGTAGATGGTAGGCATTTTGATGTTGAACGCACAATACAAGGAAACGTATTTGTTGTGAATGGAAAGAAAGATACGATTTTTAGAGATTCTAATTTTACACGAGGGATAATATTCCAGGATTTTGATAGGGACGGTTATAAGGACATTAAGTTGGAATATACGACGAATGTGCCCGGGATTGAAGACCTATTGCTATACGACAAAACTGAAAAAAAATTTAAAAAAGTTATTGGGTTTGACGATTTTCCGTCTTCATTAAAAATAAATGGCACTAAATATTATTACTCCTACCACCGCAATGGCTGTGCCGATATGAACTGGACAAGCGATTTGTTTTGCATCGAAAATTATAAAGCTGTAAAATTGGGTACGATCAATGGAAACGAATGTGGCGATAGTGGAATAAAAGATGGCATTTATATCTATAAGATTGTTGGGGGTAAAGAGATTGAAATAAAGCAGCTAAGTATAAAAACCATTTATAGTTACAAAGATTATAAATGGGGGTTTATAAAAAGTTACTGGTATAAAAATTATAGGCTTTTCAAATAACAACAGAGCGCTTAAAGGGCGCCCTGTTGGCAATAGAATTACTTATCGGCAATAAAAGGTGCCTGATTTACAAACTCTTTACTCCTCAACTGCGCTATTATAAACAACCCCAAGTTAGTTGCACTAATGCCGTTGCCGGGGCAATCAACCAAACTGACGTTAATCTCGCTTATATCATCTGTTTGGTGGATGAGGGGGAGGCGCACCATTGTCCAGTCAATTCCGCTATCTGCTAACAGCTGGTATTCTACCTGACGGTCTTTGGTTGTAGTCGGGAAATTCTCGTACATCCACTTGGTGCCGAATTGGGTTGTTTCGCTTTTTTGGTCGGTAAGGGTATCAACATTTAGTCCTGCCATAGTGATGTACCTGCTGATTTGATGGGCTTGCATCGCCTGCAGGATATTGCGTGTGGCATCGCTGAAGATAGTCGGCTCGCCAACGGGCTGACTCAAGCAGCTTAACACTGCATCGCACCCTTGTAGCAGGGTATAGATGGCGTTATAATCGCGGGCGTCTCCTTTGATGATCTCGATAAGCGAATTATTTAAGTCGAGCGTTTCGGGCTTGCGGTGCAGCAATTTGATTCGGAAGTTTTGAAGTAATAGTTGCTTTAGCAGGTATTTACCCGCCTTGCCGGTGCCGCCAATAAGGGCGACGGTATGAATAGGTTTCATGTGTTCTCTTTATAAATTGTAAATAGTAATTGATGGTTGGTGCCGGATGGGTTGGCACAAAAGGTACATTGCTTTTAATAGCACTGTATGTGTGGGTATTTTATAAAGAGATTTTAATAGGGCAAAGGTAGCATTATTTAGAGATTAAAGTATGAGAAATCTATAAGCCCGTCATTGGTACGAAGCAATCTCTTTGCTGTACAGAGCCGTAAATCACTTCTTAGTTAGGTGCGGCAGTGAGTTATTGCTAAGCCTGTGGATCTTCATTTCTTTTTTGTCGCAAAAAAGAAACGAACCAAAGAAAAAACACGCGGCTGTACCGCGTCGCTGTTAAAGGGCGTGGTGAGGCAGTGCCTGTGCTATCCGCAAGGCGCTAAGGCCGCATTTAGGAGAGTTAACGTTAGGTTCATCAGGCTCAAATAAATCGTAATAATCCTATAAATCCCCGGTTCAGACAATTTTGCGTTAGGGATAAAAGCGGATACCGGCCTCAAGCGTAATGCCTGCAGGCGTATGAGCAGATAGCCCGGGCCATAGGCAACGCCATTATTAGTAATTAGTGAATAGTGAACAGAGACTGGTCAGATTAAATCAAAACAAACAAACATATTAAGCATTCCTCACTAACCACTAACCACTAACCACTAACCACTAACCACTAACCACTAACCACTAACCACTAACCACTAACCACTAATTATCAATAATAATTCTAAATAACATATATCCCGTGTAATAAACTTATTTAGCTTTGCGTTTTGTATTTTTGTAACCTGTAATACAGGAAAATATCAATTAATGAAGAAAAGCTCAATTATAGGTATCGTTGTTATTGCTATCGCTATCGCGGTTATTATCAGCACCTATTCAAATACAAGTACTTACGGGTCTTTTAACGATGCAAAAACCACTAAAAGTGAATTGCATGTGGTTGGACGTTTAAACAAAACTAAAGAATTGTTTTACGATGCAACCAAGGATGCCAACTACTTCTCTTTTTACATGAAAGATAACAAAGGCGAGGAATGCAAGGTAGTGTATAGCGGTACCAAGCCTGAAGATTTTGAGCGTTCGGAGCAGATTGTACTTACCGGTAAAATGACCGGCGGCGAGTTTCATGCTTCAAAAATTTTGATGAAGTGCCCGTCTAAATACAAAGACAATAAACTGAATGTTACCGAAGTGAGCGCCAAAAAGAGCGCCAATATATAATTAGAATTTTTTAATGGATATAGTTTTTAAAGGCGAGCACCTGTTACCCGGGCAGCTGGGCCAGTTTTTTGTCGTACTTGCATTTGGGGCAGCCCTTTTTTCTTTTATCTGTTATTTCTTCGCCACGCAAGAGAAAGTTGCTAATAGTGATAACTCCTGGTTGCGACTTGGCCGCATAGGCTACCTGTTAAATACCGTAGCTATTATAGGCATGGGTGTTTGCCTGTTCTATATCCTTTACCATCACTATTTTGAATATCACTACGCATGGTCATACACCTCTAAAGAGTTGCCTGTTTACTACCTTATTTCGGGTTTTTGGAACGGACAAGAGGGTGGCTTTTTACTATGGATGTTTTGGGAAGCCGTATTGGGTAATATCCTGATCTGGAAAGCAAAATCATGGGAGAAACCGGTGATGACAACGCTTGCCCTGTCGCAGGTGGTATTAGGAACCATGATACTGGGCCTGCAAATTGGCAGCGCGCATATTGGCAGTTCGCCGTTTATGTTGCTGCGCAGCTCGGGCATCGAAGGCCCTATTTTTCAAAATCCAAATTACCTTAGCTTTATAAAAGACGGCAAGGGCATGAACCCTTCGCTGCAAAATTACTGGATGATCATCCACCCGCCAACGCTGTTCTTAGGTTCGGCATCATTGGTTGTGCCATTCGCTTACGCGGTTGCCGGCTTGTGGACAAGGCGCTTTAAAGAGTGGGTGCAGCCTGCTATCCCTTACGCTTTGTTCTCGTGTATGGTGTTGGGCACGGGCGTTATCATGGGCTCGTTTTGGGCGTATGAATCATTAAACTTTGGTGGCTTTTGGGCATGGGACCCGGTAGAGAACGCTTCTATCTTCCCCTGGTTGATATTGGTTGCGGCAGTGCACGTCATGATCGTTTATAAAAATACAGGCCACTCGTACTTTACTGCCACGTTTTTAACGCTGGTAGCATTTGTAATGGTTTGGTATTCGTCGTTTCTGGCAAGGAGCGGGGTACTGGGCGAATCATCTGTACACGCCTTTACCGATCTTGGCCTGTTCTGGCAGTTGGTTATCGGCATATTCGTTTTCCTGGGTATCACCATTTACCTGTTGGTTAGCCGCTTTAAGGCAATGCCTATCACCAAAAAGGACGAAGAAACGTACTCGCGCGAGTTTTGGATGTTCGTTGGTGCTATCTTCCTTGGCTTGTCGTGTTTCCACCTGGTGATCGTAACTTCGGTACCGGTTTGGAACCTGATGTTTGGCACCAAGCTTGCCCCGCCAACAGATCCCGTTAAACATTACAACGTTATCCAGGCATCGTTCGCGGTGATCATCGCTTTGTTAAGCGGCTTTGCCCAGTTCCTGAAATATAAAAAGACCGATACTACCCGTTTCTTCATTACCACGTTGGTGTACTTCGGTTTTGCCGCGCTAATCACCGCTTTGATCGTATATGCAACCGGCTTTTACAAATTGCATTTCGTATTCATTATTGTGATGCTTTGCTCGGTTTATACCATTGTAGGTAACGGGAAGATCCTGGCTGATGCTGTTAAAGGAAAGTTTAAACTGGCCGGCTCGGCAGTTGCGCATATTGGTTTCGGCCTGTTATTGGTTGGCGCTTTGATATCCGCAGGTACAAAAAGCGTTGTATCAGAAAACCTTACCGGCGAGCAATATAGCGCGGATTTTGCTAAAGACGAAAACCCTAAAGAAAATATCCTGCTCTACAAGAACGAGCCCCTTAAAATGGGCGAATATATGGTAACTTTTACCAGCGATACCGTTGAAGGAGCAAGCCATTTCTTTAATATCGACTACAAGCGCCTCAAAGATGGCAAGCAAACCGAAGCTTTTACGCTTAGGCCTAACGTGATCCAGGCGCAGGGCGGCATGTCGTCAACGCCGGATACCAAGCATTACCTGTTCCATGACCTGTACACCCACATCACCATGACAAACGTGATCACCACCGGGCCAAAAGAGGAAGAAGGACAGCATGGCGATGAAAACGACGATAAGAAATACGATGCCCCTGTGGCCCACGAAATAGCCGTTGGCGATACCATGGCTTACCGCGACGGTATCATTGTGCTGAAAGGCTTAAATAAGAATGTTAAACTTCAAAATATCCCCATTACAGATAAAGACATAGCCGTAGGCGCGCAACTGGAGATTACTACCCACGGTAAAAAATACCAAAGCGAACCCGTTTATATGATTAAAGGCCGCGCCGTGTTTGATTTTGGTAAAAAACTGGAAGATGCAGGCTTAAAACTGCGTTTCACCAAAATCATCCCCGGCAAAACCATGGCCGATGGTAAGGTAGAAATAACCGTTTATCAACAGCCCGAAAGCAAAAAGAAATTCATCGTATTGAAAGCCATCGAATTCCCATACATCAACTTCTTATGGGCGGGTACCATCATCATGGTTATCGGTTTCTTCATGTCGATATTACGCAGAAGCAAAGAGGTTAAGGTGGTGTAATTTTATAATGAAGGACAAAATATTTTCACAAAGGGCACGGAGCAAATACTTCGTGCCCTTTGTGCTTTTGCAACTGCAAACTATCAACTGCAAACTGAACCCGGGCGTTTCCGCTGATAGAAGCGACCAGGCTATCCGTTACAACTCCTCATTCCGGCCTGCCGATAGGGGCAGCCCTTCTTTCCCGGGGTTTCCACTGCTATCCTTAACGCAATTTCATCTCTCTCCGCGTCATTGCGAGCGTAGCGTGGCAATCCCTTACTTACAGAGCCGTAGACAATTCTATCGAAGATGCCACGTAGCTATCGCTCAATAACGCGTGGTTATTATCCAATTTTTTGTTCCTTTACACTCAAATGGATAATACCTATTATAACAAAATAGCAATCGAAACAAGTGGCTTTACCATTATTGAAGCCATTTATACCCATGATGAAATTACTGCCATCCTCACCGAAATAAACCAAGCCAATACTGATAAAAGCACCTTCCGTAAAACGGACGACCTATTTGCCATCAGGCAGTTCCTAAAAGAGATCCCAACGGTGAATGATATCGTTTTTAACGATAAGCTGAAAGCGATCATTAACAGTCTTTTTGGCCATGGTTATTTCGCCGTTAAATCTATTTATTTTGATAAGCCCGAAAAGTCCAACTGGTTTGTTGCCTGGCACCAGGACCTGACCATATCGGTAGATAAAAAAGCAGAACTGCCCGGCTATGGGCCGTGGACGGTTAAACAAAACCAATTCGCCGTACAGCCACCGTTGAACATCCTGCAAAATAACTTCACTATCCGCATTCACCTGGATGATACTGACTAAGGCAACGGCGCGTTAAAGGTTATACCCGGCTCGCAATTAAAAGAGATCTATCGCCCCGAAACTATCGACTGGAATATAGAAACTGAACACACCTGCAATGTAAAAGCAGGCGGGGTAATGGTTCTGCGCCCGCTGTTATTGCACGCGTCGAACCGAACAACCAATAACAAGCCCCGTAAGGTAATCCATATTGAATTTAGCAACGCTGAACTGCCGGAGGGAATAAATTGGTCGGAGAGGTTGGGAGCACTTGCAACTTCCCCTTCAATTGCTTAAACTGCGTTAAATTACCAAACCTCATGAACTATAACCAAACATCACAAAACAACTTAAAACCAAGTTTTAAAATAGCCAGGCTTGTTCATTTGGCATTGCTTGCCGGCCAGGTGTTGTTTGCCGGGGTAACCCTTTTCATTAATAAAAATATTAAGGTAGATACATCCAGGGATAACCAGTTCCTTATCATCGCGCTGATATTGGCTATAATGGGTTTCTTTGTTGGTAACCTGATCTATAAACAGGTGGTAAACGTTGCTGCCAAAAAGGAAACCTTTGTCGAAAAAATGATGGCTTACCAATCGGCATTGATCATACGGTACGCGTTGTTAGAAGGTGCATCTCTCTTTTGCATCGTATGCTATTTCTTGACGTCCAATTTTATATTCCTGTTGATATCGGGTGCTATCATCGTATATTTTATAATACTTAGGCCAAAGGTTGATACCATAGCCGAGGAACTAAACCTTACCTATGAAGAAAAGGCGGAACTGGAGAATAGCTAACGGAGAGTTAGATTTTAGGTATTTACAGAGCTCTTGTTGGTGTGTCACCAACAAGCCGCCATGCATGTGTAAGGCTCGTCCTTAGTTTTTTGGTGAGATACCAACAAAGGCGAAAAATATCTAACACGAATGGTCGTCGTCTAAACCGTAATTGGGGGTGTCTCACTCTGTCCCACGCTGTACCATTTTTTTGCAAGTGAGACACCCTAAGGATTTTGTTTAAATACCTGACTGTAAATTTTTTAAATATTTAATATAAACCTGTACTTTAACTAAGTGCTAAATTTGATATTTCGTAACGTGTTGATTTTTAGCACAATAAATGACTGTCCCACTCACTTGTCATAAAAAGTGGGACAGTACAAAACTTTCGACTTTTAACTTTTTACTTTCAACTTCTTCTCTCCACATCTCTTTAACTTTTCCACAATCCCGGTATTACGAGGGCAATGAATTAAATTAGCAGATTATTAAAAAAGCACACACCCTTGGCCAAGAGCGAAACCAAAGAAACCCCCTTAATGCAGCAATACAACGCCATAAAGGCTAAGTACCCCGGTGCTCTGTTGCTGTTCCGCGTGGGCGATTTTTACGAAACCTTTGGTGCCGATGCCATAAAAGCTTCGGGTATTTTGGGCATTACGCTTACCCGCCGTGCCAATGGCGCAGCAACGCATATCGAGCTGGCAGGGTTTCCGCACCATTCGCTGGATACCTATTTGTCAAAATTGGTACGTGCCGGCCAGCGTGTCGCCATTTGCGACCAGTTGGAAGATCCTAAAACCACCAAGACCATTGTAAAACGTGGCGTAACCGAACTGGTTACCCCCGGCGTCGCCACCAGCGATAACATCCTGCAGCAAAAGAGCAACAATTACCTGGCTTCGCTGTACTTTGAGAAGAACAGCATTGGCATCGCTCTGATAGATATTTCGACTGGCGAGTTCCTGGCGGCACAGGGTAGTACAAGTTATATCGATAAATTGCTGCAAAGCTACGGCCCCAGCGAGATCATCTTCCCAAAAAGCCGTCAGCACGACTTTAAGGATACCTACGGCGACCGCTTCTATACCTATACCCTCGACGAATGGCCTTACAGTGGCGATTACGCTCATGAGACGTTGCTAAAGCACTTCGGTGTAAAATCGCTGAAAGGTTTTGGTATCGATAAACTTAATTTGGGAATCGTGGCTGCCGGTGTTGCGCTGCATTACCTGAACGAGACCGAGCACCGCAACCTGCAACATATCTCGGCCATTGGCAGGATAGAGGAAGACCGCTACCTGTGGTTGGATAGGTTCAGCATCCGCAACCTGGAGTTGGTAGGCTCGAGCAATGAGAACGCGTTGACTTTGGTTGATGTGCTCGACCATACCTGTTCGCCGATGGGCGCAAGGATGCTGCGCCGCTGGATAGTGATGCCGCTCAAAGAAATTAAGCCCATACAAGATCGCCTTGGCGTGGTAGAGTATCTGATAGCACAGGAAGAACTGCGCGAAGACCTGCAAAATCAGATCCGCCAGATTGGTGACCTGGAAAGGCTGATCTCTAAAATAGGCCTGCAAAAAGCTAACCCTCGCGAAGTCTGCCAGCTAAAAAAAGCATTGATCGCTATCGAGAGCATTAAGAAACTCACGATGGAATCGGCAAGCGAGCCGATGCGGGCGATAGGCGAGCAGCTAAACCCGTGTGTTTCCATATCTGAAAAGATAGCCCGCGAACTGCACCCCGAGCCACCTGTAATGATGGTAAAAGGTTCGGTAATGAACGAGGGCATTAATGAGGAACTGGACCGCTTGCGCAAGATCGCCTTCGGTGGTAAAGGTTATTTGCTGGAGATCCAGAAACGAGAGGCAGAGGCTACAGGCATTCCATCGCTTAAAGTTTCTTTCAATAATGTGTTTGGATATTATCTGGAGGTAACGCACATTCACCGCGAAAAGGTGCCTACAGAATGGATCCGCAAGCAAACCTTGGTAAATGCCGAACGTTATATTACACCCGAACTTAAAGAATACGAGGAGCAGATTTTAGGCGCCGAAGAAAAAATCCTGGTGCTGGAAACCAAGCTTTACAACGACCTGCTGTATGCTCTTGCAGAATATATTAAACCCATTCAGCTGAACGCTATCCTGATAGCCCGTTTGGATGTACTGCTAAATTTTGCCACCATATCCATCAAAAACTATTACGTTAAACCGGATGTGAACGAGAGCCGCGTGCTGGATATAAAAGGTGGCCGTCACCCCGTGATTGAAAAAAACCTGCCGTTGGGCGAGGAATATATCACTAATGATGTTTTCCTGGATTCAGATTCGCAGCAGATCATCATTATTACCGGGCCCAACATGGCGGGTAAGTCGGCTTTGCTAAGGCAGACAGGCCTTATTGTACTCATGGCGCAGATGGGCTGTTTCGTGCCTGCTAAGGCCGCGTCGGTTGGTTTGGTAGATAAGATCTTTACAAGGGTAGGGGCATCGGACAATGTGTCGTCGGGCGAATCTACCTTTATGGTGGAGATGAACGAGACCGCCAGCATCCTCAATAACTTAAGCGACCGCAGTTTGATCCTGCTGGACGAGATAGGCCGCGGCACCTCAACTTATGATGGGATCTCCATCGCCTGGTCGATAGGTGAATACCTGCATAACCACCCGACAGCGAAGGCAAAAACGCTGTTTGCAACCCACTATCACGAGTTGAATGAACTAAGCAACAGTTTCAACCGGATCAAAAACTTCAATGTATCGGTTAAGGAAGTTGGGCAGCAGATCATCTTCCTACGCAAACTGGTACCCGGAGGCAGCGAGCATAGCTTCGGGATCCATGTTGCTAAGCTGGCCGGGATGCCACAAAAGGTATTGAACCGCGCCAATGAGATCTTGAAAAAACTCGAAAATGAACGCACCGGCGGCGAGCATATCAAAGAAAGCATCCGCAAAGTGCAGAAACAAGCTGTGCAAATGCAAATGTTCTCGATAGATGACCCGGTATTGGTAAAGATCCGCGATACGCTGAACAACCTTGATGTAAATACCCTAACCCCGGTAGAAGCCCTGATGAAACTGGATGAGATACAAAGGGTGATAAAGGGATAGGTTAGATGTGCGGATTTTAGATGTGCAGATATGCAGATAAAGCTCATTTGCATATCTGCATATTTGCACATCCGCACATTCACCTGTTAATATGTTTATAACATCCGCTTGTAACGTGTAAGTGTTTACGAATATCTTTAGGCTATGCTGAAACCACGCCATTCGCGCTTCTTGCTATTTTTTGTCGCTGCTATCATTTTATCGGCCTGTCACTCCAAAAAATTAACGGTTAGGAATACCGCCGACCTTGCCCAAAACGGCCCCTATGTAATGGTGAAGCCTGATAAGGAAATAGCGGAGAAGTATTCGGAATTAATGGGCGTAAAGCGCAACGAGATCCAGAATGGCCGCCTATATAGCTTTATAGAAGAATGGTATGGCGCCCCTTACCGTTTTGGCGGTATGGGTAAGGATGGTGTGGATTGCTCGGGCTTGGTATCGCTGCTTCAATTACAGGTTTACGACCAGCCCTTGCCACGTACATGCGCCATGCAAGTAAATGTTATCAAACGTAAATTTGAAGAAGAATTAAAAGAAGGCGACCTTGTTTTCTTTGATTTTGACGGCAAGCAGTTTAGCCACGTTGGGGTGTACTTGCAAAACGGTTATTTTGTGCACGCCAGTACCCGCAAGGGCGTTTTGGTAGCCCGCCTGCATGATAATGGCATCTATAAATTCTTTTCGCGGGGTGGGTCTATCAGCCATACAACTACGGCGCAGGTAGATGAATAGCCATTGCTTAAATTATAATTGATATTTTTGTGCCGATGGCAGAGCCTAAAAACGATTACTCTTTCTGGACTAAATATAAGCGTTACGCCGGTAACGAGATCCTATTATATGTGATCATGATAGTGGGTATAATCTTGGGTATCATTATATTTAGTTAATTGCTTTTCACCAGCACCATGTTGTAATTGTCGGTATCGGCAATCTCCTGGTAAAAAGTTACCAGGTCGGGATAGGTTTCTTTAGTATAGGTTCCATCAATCAGTTCCACACGGCGCTTAAAGGTTAGCTTGCCATCCGCAAATACAGTGCTCATCTTGAATTTACCGAATGCTTTACTCATGCTTACATTAAGCGGCTCCATGTCGGGTTTGTAACCTGCGGGCAGGGTGTAAACTATTTCATCCTCATCTACATAACCACGATTAATATAAACAGGATTTGTACGGTTGCGCACATCGCGGATACTGCCGCTGCGGTTTACCGGGTTAAGCGAAAAGTAAAGCTTCCCGTTATCTGCCGATGCAAAATCGCGGGCGCTTAGTTGGATTGTTTCCATAGCTACGGGCATTTCTTTTTTATCCTGCTTAATGTCCAGTTTTTCTACATTAAGGTTGCTGATATGCGGGTACATCTTTTGCAGTGCCTTTACTTGTTCTTTCGCCGTTTCGTCAACTAAACTTTCGGGATTATCGTATTGCGTGCCTTTATATATGGTAACCATGTTGCCGCTAAGTTCGCCATCTGCTGTAATTACAAGGTTGGCTTTGCGGGTTTGCAAGTTCTCAGCCGCGGTATATTTGGGTGTATGTATCAGTTTGCCGCCTTCGGGTGTGCAGGCCAGCACAGTGCGGTCATCGGTAAAGTCGCCCAAAAAGCCAAAGGGGATCTTTTGGTTGGTGCACTCCAAAAATGTGGTGTCGTTTTTTAAAGGAATGCATAGTATCACATGGTTACCCTGGCCCATACTGGCAAAATCATCAAGCATACTTATTTTGGAGTTATCGCCCTCTACAACGCAATACCAGGATGGAATATCCGCCGCTTTTAGCAGTGCCTGCGTATAATTCACCAGGGCTTTACAATCTCCATAGCTAAGCCTGTCTACATCGCCTGCTAAAAATGGTTGGTAGCCGCCGATGCCCACCTGTACACTTATGTAGCGGGTTTTACCCTGCATGTATTCGTAGATCTTTTTTGCCTTTTGCTTAACATCGGTAATGCCTTTGGTAAGTTCTTTTACCTGTGCAATGGTAGCGGGGGGAAGTGCCTGCCTGTTGGCTAATAGCTTCTCATAATTCCAGCGGCCAAGTTGCTCCCAGTTGATGAAACTGCCGCTGATGCCTGCGTAAACAAAGCTTTTTGGGGCTATCTTTACGGTGCTCAGGTAGGTGTCTTTGATAGGGCTATAGGGTTCGTTACGTACAGCTTTAAGATTGTTTAGCTGCCAGGTGTAGGTTTTAATTCCATCTTTGGTATAGCCAGCTACCATTTTTGCAGGCATGTTAATTTCTTTATACCTGATTGTAAAATCGGGCTTGCAAGCAAATGTGTACGAGCTTTTTTCTACCGCCAAACCCGGGTATGGGTTAGGCTTCCAATCCCTGATGTTTAAAGTTTGTTTTGATTTAAGGTCATACTCATACTCAATGGTGTAAGGATATGAGCCAATAGACGGGATATAATGCTTCACCCGCGAATCTTCAAATAACGAGAAATCGTTAGAGGCGTCCTGGTCTTCGAAGTTCTTTTCAGAGAATTTGCTGCTAAGCTTGCCAAACTCATCATAAACAGTGCCTTTAATGCCTTTTATCACGTTGCTTTTATCGTACCAAACTACAATATGTGCAAGGTCGTTGCCATTTTTGTTTAATACAGTAATGGCTTTTTTAATATGGTACAGTGTGTTGCCGCCATCAACCTGGGTATAAATATTTTCATCGCGGATAATGGCGCTTGCATAGGGCAGCAGCTCTTTCGGGATTTTGCTTACTTCATAACTTGACTGTGCACTCGACCCAATGGCGCATCCTAATAAAAACAGTACTGTGAAAACCTTTTTCATCACTTTTTTCTGATCACTATCTCGGCCTTTTCAGATGATATTATTTTATTGTATAATTCCTTCAGATACGGGTATTCTTCGGGCGCATAAACAGATTTGGTGAACTGTATGACATTAGAATAAGTGAATACATTATCGGCGCCGCTAAACTCCGTTAAAAATTTACCGCCGTTATTAGGAAGTGCTACACCTGCAGGTTGCGGTGAACTTTCAATTGCATAGCCCGCGGGTAGTGCCATGGTTAGGGTGTACCTGTCGTTTGATGATACGCCCCAATCTACCGGGTATGTGCGCTCCTGCAATTTAAAAGGATTGGTGGTATGCCTGTCAAACAAAACCGGGTTAAACGCCAGGCGGTTATGGTTAAGGTTGTCAAACACGTCAATCTCTACCTCGTAGATCTCGCCAAGTGGTTTATCAAGGCTATCTACATTGGTAAGGGTCGATTTCAGGATCTTCGTCCGCACCAGTTTTTCGTCGAGGTTTTCTACATATTCGTCGGCGGTGTTGAATTTTTTGATCTCTTTCCGCTTGTTGTAAGCAGCGTAACCCATAGAATAGGTGGTGATAGTACCTTTAAGTTTACCGTTGGCTTGCAAGGTAAGGTCTAAATTACTTGTGGTGTTTTGAGCTTGTTTTGCAACCAGGTCTATCCAGTAAGATGGCTTATCAAGGCTCATTACACGGCCCTTATCGTTAAGGCATTTCACCGGCAGCATCCCAAACGGAAGCAGGGGGTCGGTAGCATCAAGCAGGTAAGTTTCGGTACCTATGGTGGTTTTGGCAATCACATAGTTAAACTCATTCTCTACCGGGTAAAGCGTGTTTAGCAAACCGTTGCCACGTGTGGACAGTAAAACCGCATCCGTTTTTATCCCCGCGGAATTTAGCGCGGCTACCAGCGCTAAGTTTATATCGGCTACATCGCCGGTGTGCTTATCAAGGGCTTTTTTCACACCATCGCTGCCGCGGGAATAAATGTCGTTCCACTTTATGTTTTTTTGGATGTATCGATAAATGGCTACGGCTTTATCCACCTCGGTGGTTTTGCCTGCTATTACCGGGCCTATGTAAGGATTTAGGAGATTCTTTTTTATCTGCGAGCCAAAGTAATCGCCGTGTTTAAAATTGTAATCGATGTCCTTCCATTCCTTGGTTTCTTTAATTTTTACCCCGCTGTAAGGGTTTGTCCATTCCTCCAGGTTAAAATATACGGCCGACAAAAAGTTTTTTGACGAGGTCATAAAATCTTCTTCGATAAATGCCGGGATATCGGCCATGCCATAAGTTAAATACGAACAATCGCATTTAGAACCGTGGCTGCTAAAGCATTCCTTTTCAATATCGGCCTTGCTTTTGGTGAGTTTTAGAGGGCCGCGAATCATGGCGTTAAAGGTCCAAAAAGCTGGGATATGCACTTCGTACTCAGAATATGCTTTTGGGATATCATCCTGGAAATCCCATGACGGCAGCCTTCCAAAACCTTGTATCAATTTTGTGTAAGTATATTCAACTATACAGCCGGGGCGTAGGTTTGGCATGGCAAACTTCATGGTTTTCCAATATTTATTATCGGTAGTGGTGTATATTTTAGAATGCTCCAGTTCGGCGATTTGCACCGCGCCGTTTTCATCTGTGTAAGTAGTTACGCCCTTAATATCAATAACTTCATCGTGTGTATCATCACTATCATAAAACGAGATAGCTACGTTGCCCTTATTAAAACCCTTGGTATCCAGTATTTTTATTTTGGTGTGATACTTAAAAAAAATCTTAAGGTGATCATCGGCAGCAATATCAATGCGTGATGAGCCGAACTCGTTTAGTACAAAAGCATGGGCTGATGTATCGTTTTTGTAATTTTTAAGGTGCACATCCTCGATGGTGAATTTACCATAAGAGAAGTCTTGAGCGGATGCCAGTGTTGCAAATGAAATGAATACCAGCAGGTTAAGTAAAAATTTGTTCATGTAGTTCAGGTTGTATTCTCTTGACCTGAAAATAAGAAATTATCCCGACATATTACACCAAAAATAGTGTGCCGATAATTTTAAGAGTTTTACCACCTTTGTACTACTGATAAGCAAAAATGAAATTACAATTAAAACGGCCCCTGGCCTTTTTCGACCTGGAAACTACCGGTACCAATATTGGCGCCGACCGTATAGTAGAGATCTCTGTTATTAAACTTAACCCCGATGGCAGCGAGGATGTACTAACCTTGCGTGTACACCCGGGTATCCCCATCCCTTTAGAATCATCGTTAGTACATGGTATTTATGATGAGCACATTAAAGAGGAAAAACAGTTTCATGAACTTGGCCAGCAAATAGCCGATTTTATACAGGATAGCGACCTTGCGGGATACAATTCTAACAAGTTTGATATACCCATGCTGATGGAAGAATTTTTACGCGCAGGCGTACAGTTCGACCTTGATAACCGCCATTTTGTGGATGTGCAAAACATTTTCCACCAGATGGAGCAGCGTACCCTGAGGGCAGCGTACCAATTTTATTGCGATAAGCAGATCATCAACGCGCACTCGGCCGAGGCTGATACCCGCGCAACAATGGAAGTTTTGCTTGCGCAGATAGAGCGTTACGAGAACCACGAGTGGGAAGATAAAAAGGGCAACAAAAGCACACCTGTAGTAGGTGATGTGGAGGCGTTACACAAATTTACAAACCTAAGCCGCCCGGTTGATTTTGCCGGCCGCATGGTTTATAACGAGCAAGGCGAAGAAACCATAAACTTTGGCAAGCACAAAGGTAAAAGGGTAGAGGATGTACTTACCGCAGAGCCAAGCTACTACTCCTGGATGATGCAGGGCGATTTTCCGTTGTACACCAAGCGTAAGCTGGAAGAGATCTACAAACGCTGGAACGCTAAAAGGGTAGCCGAGCGCCAGCAAGCCAAACCTGCGCAACCTGCAGCAGCACCCGCGCAGCAACAAGCACCAAAGCCTGCTTTCCAAAACAATAGCCCAAAAAGCAGCCCGCAGCTAAACGCGCAGCCATTTAAAAAGAAAGAAGAACCCGCCAAACCGGTGGATGAAGATATGCTGGCACAGCTGGCCATGAAGTTTGGGAAAGGAAAATAGAGATTAGCGGTAGGCAATAGTGATTAGTTTCTCCGCTCGCCTCCATCATTCGCGTCATTGGTACGAAGCAATCTCTTTAAGCAAGTCCGTTTTGCATGGCGTATAATCGTCCTAAAAAGATTGCTTCGTGCCTCGCAATAACGGTTATTAATTATATTTCTTTTAAAAACTGAATATTCCTCGTTAGACCTTCAAATTTGGTGCGTTTTACGGCCGAATTTTTAAATACCTTTTGGAAGACATCGGTGGTGATCTCCTCCCAGTCCTCTTTTTTTAATCCGTGAAGTTCTGGGTGTGGAGTAAAAGAAGGTTCGCTGTGGATGACGGAGAAGCGGTTCCAGGGGCAAACGTCCTGGCAAATGTCGCAGCCGAACATCCAGTTATCCATTTTGCCTTTAAACTCCTGAGGGATTTCGTTCTTTAATTCGATGGTGAGGTATGAGATACATCTGCTGCCATCAACCACATAAGGGCCAACTATGGCATCGGTAGGGCAGGCATCTATGCAGCGAGTGCAGGTGCCGCAATGGTCGGCAGTAGGCTCAATATCGTACTCCAGTTCGATGTCTATGATCAGTTCTGCTAAAAAGAAGAATGAACCTGCCTGCTTGCTAATGAGGTTACTGTTTTTACCAACCCATCCCATGCCTGCTTTTTTAGCCCATGCCTTGTCCAAAACAGGTGCCGAATCTACAAACGCCCGGCCGCCAACCTCGCCAATTTTTTGGTTAATGATCTCCAGTAACTGTTTTAGCTTATCCTTAATTACACTATGGTAATCAGCACCGTAAGCATATTTAGAGATCTTTGGTGCCAATGGGTCTAACTGCGCGGTATCGGTATAATAATTTAGCCCAAGGGAGATAACAGATTTAGCGCCATCTACCAGTAAACGCGGGTCCAGGCGTTTATCGAAGTAGTTTTCCATGTACTTCATTTCGCCGTGCATACCTTTGTTGAGCCAGTTTTCCAACCGTGGGGCCTCATCTTCTAAAAACGCTGCCCTCGCTATGCCGCAAAACAAAAAGCCCAGGTTTTTAGCCTCGGTTTTTATCATTTGCGAATATGCCGACAGGTTTTGCTGCATGGCACAAAGATAATATAAACCATTGTTTTGAAGATAGTACTGCTCTTGCGCGCTTTAAATAGGCATTAAATAAATTTCTTTTTAAACAATGGTATGGCTTTTGGTAGGATTACGTAAACGAAACTATCATGCTACAATTTATAAATGACCTGGAACCTCACGTAGTTGGCATACATGCCATAGGCGAGGTGACCAAACAAGATCTGGAAACCGTTTTATTACCCCGCATCGAAGAACTAGTGGCGCGACAGGGTGAGATCAACTACTTGCTTGTACTGGAAACAGACGTGCAAAATTGGACCGCCGGTGCCTGGTGGGACGATATTAAAATGGGCCTGAAAAACTTGACCAAATGGAACAAAATAGCCGTAGTGAGCGACCAAAAAAGCGTACAATGGTTTACTAACGCATTTACCTACTTTGTGCCAGGCAAATCAAAAGGTTATAGCTTACATCAACTGGATGAGGCCATTGCCTTTGTAACCGCTAAAGAAGAAGAAACAGTAGAATCTAAATAACCACTTATATATTATGGAAAATAAACCAGAAGGATTTGACAGAGCCAATGGCCAGGGTCAGAATCATGATACAGCAGGAAATGTTGCTAATGTAGGTAACGATACCCTAAAGCAGGAAACGGATAATAACGACCTTGCCAAAGAGATACCGACCGTTACACCCGACAATGATAACGAAGAGTTAGAGAACCCGTCAGACGAAAACCCTTCAAATAAAGGGCAGGGCCCCGCAGGCGAGAATTTATAAAAAAGAAAAGCCTTTCCATTTTGGAAAGGCTTTCTTGTTTTAAATCCCACGTAGCTGTTGCTTCTCGGTATACCGTGTAAATATTATGATGGCACTACCTGTTATTATATAACTTTGAATTTGAATAAGTAGCCTCTCCAACAATTTTGTTATCTTTTATCTTAAAGATACTGGCGCTGTGGATATCGTAACGCACGGGGCTGCCGGCTTTCTCTTTTAGGCCAACCACATCATACTCCACCACCACACTCGAATCTGTATTGATGGTGTTATCAACCAAATACCTGGCATCTGGCGACACATACAATACCTGGTGGAAGATCTCATCGGCGCCTTTTGGGCCAATACTTTCACCATCCCAATCAGTAGTAGTTATCTTGGCTTTATCGCCATATTGGGCAACGAGGCTCTAGAGGTCATGGTCGTTTAGGTAACGGAAATGCTCATTAATAACCTGTTTAGATATCTCGGTTTGATTAACTGCATTTGTTTGGGGCTTATTGTGCAGGCTGTAAAAGCGGTAGCCAACGTTATGTACAGGAGCGCAGGGTAATTGTCATCCTTTATAAATAAGAATTTATATGAACAAGAAAACCCTCTTTTCTGTTACGAAAAAGAGGGTTTAAAATATCGGTTTGTAAGTTTAGAAACTATTTCTTACGCTATTGCCAAACGTTTTGGTGCTCCAGTAACCGCTATCCAAGATCCGGCGAACTGTTAGCAACGGGTAATCAGGGTCGCGTTTATCAGCTAACTGGAAAGCTATTTTAAAGCCTTTTTTGTCAAGCTCCGGCAATACCGGTTTTTTCCAAACGCCGAACGGGTAGGCAAAGTACTGGATTTTTTTACCGGTAATTTCTTCCAGCTTTTTGGTAGGCTTATCTATCTGGGTAACCCAGTCGTCAACAGGGCGGTTAGTGATCTTACCATTAAGGCCTTTGATCACCAGGTTAGAGTTATGCGAGTATTTGTCTACGCGGTGATGGTCCCAGGTGTGGCTTGATATTACGTTACCATCATCAGATAATTTTTTGATCATCTCGGTGGTCATGTAATGCGGGCGCCCTATAGACACCGTCATCACAAAGAAAACACCTTTAAAACCGTATTTCTTCATCTCGGGCGCGGCAATAGTAAATTGATCAACATCGGTATCATCAAATGTTAACATGATGGGTTTTTTAGGGAGCGGCGCACCAGCCACCAGGTAATTGTACAATTGATCTGGCAGGATGGTGTGGTAACCGCTGTCTGCCAACATTTTCATGTGCTCTTTAAAAGCAGCTATTTGTACAATGTAATCTTTAGCGTTTTTAGAGTCGGTTGCCTTCCAGTCGCGGATTTGGTGGTAACAAACTATAGGCACCTGTTTACGGGCTAAAATGGCAGCTTTATCGATAGGGGTGGTTGACAGTTTTACCGGCGCCGATGCAGATTCTTCGGTTGTTGTTTTAGCGCTATCGGCAGTAGTTTTATCTGTCGATGTTGGTTTTGACTGGCACGATACCATGCCCAAAAGTACAAGTGGCAATACTGCCGAAAATTGCTTTAACATATAAGAATGATGATTTATAAGCCGCTAAAATAGTATAATTCTAAAGGGGATTTATTAACTGTTAATAAATTTTATTACAATACGTATTTTGGAAAAGCGAAGTCGTTTTTAGTGAAAAAACGTCGTCATTGTTAGCTCCAAAAAGCAATAAAGCCCGCGAGTAGCGGGCTTTATTTTCGAAGATAGTACTAAAGTACTATCCGTTTATTTTCTGCAATAGACCGTTTGGCCGCATCCAGTATCTGCATCACTATCATATTATATTTAAGTGAAGACCTGTCGGCGATACCCCGCTGCCTGTTATTTACCACCTGTTGCAAATAGGAGATAGGGTGGTCATTTGGCGCTAACAATGGCGGAGCAACTGTAGTGGTTGTAGGATGTTTATCTATCCGGGTAATTACATTGTCCTTGTCTAAAGCATGGATATATCCCTCATCCCCAAATACTTCCAAATCTTTAATAGAGAATGGCCAGTTCCAGGATGCCTCAATAATGCCTGTCGCGGTTGGGTATTCTACAATGATGGTTGCATCATCCTCTACCTTTGGGTAGGTTTGTAGTTTAAAATGGCGAGCTACAGCCGTAACCGCAATGGGTTTTTGCCCGTTCATTAACCAGGTCATCAGGTCGGCGCCGTAGCAGCCAAAATCGTTAAGGGCACCTGCACCATTCATTTCGGGGTCGGTAAGCCAGTTGGTAAAATCCTTACTGCAACCAATCTCTTTTGGCCCCTGGTGCCCATCGTGCACCACCATCTTGCGGATCTGCCCAAGGCTATCCATATTGGCTATATCGTACACGTGCTGGTAAGATGGGTACCACGTGGTTTCGTAATTGGTCATTAGCTTTATATAGTATTTTAAAGCTAAAAATTCCATACGGCTGGCCTGCGCAAGGGTAGCTGCCAAAGGTTTTTCTACCATAACCGAAATGCCCAGCGGTGCGCAAACCTCAACAATGTCGATGTGTTTGGCAACCGGGTTATAGCCCAAAACCACATCCGGCTTTTTGATGGCGACCAATTTTTTTAGGTCGTCGAAAAAAATTGAATCGGGCAGGTTGTATTGTTTTTGGTAGCGTGCACGCAGTTGTTTATCAGCCTCGGCAATGCCTACAATAAGTACTTTGCCGTCGCGGTAATCGCCAAGGATGTTATGTACATGATCATGAGCCAAACCTGCTATACCTATCTTTTGGGTGCTAAGTAAAACAGGCGTAACAGTTGCTGTTGGCGTTACAGGTTTAATGGTAGGTGTTACCTGCGCAACCGACATAAATGTGCCCGATACAAGTATCAGGCACATTATAAGCTTCATGAATTTTATGATAGAATTACTTCTCATTTGACAGCGAATAAGGCACGTCTGCAGCTTTAGTACCTCTTGCCTTGTTAGGCACAGCCGACATGTCAAAGTTTAAAACCTGGCCCTGCTGTAGCGCTTTGTGGCTTAACCAGTTGTTTGTATATGGTTTACCGTTAACTGTAAGGCTGGTTACAAACCTGTTTGCAGGACTGTTTTTTGGCGCGTTGATAGTAACAGTTTTGCCGTTCTCTAAAGTTAGGATCACTTTTTTGAAGAGCGGCGCGCCTAACACATATTGGTCTGTGGATGGGGTAACCGGGTAGAAGCCCATTGCCGAAAATACGTACCAGGCAGAGGTTTGGCCGTTATCCTCGTCGCCACAGTAACCATCTGGTGCCGAGTGGTACATTTTGTTGATCACATCGCGTACGTGCAATTGGGTTTTCCATGGCTCGCCCGAGTAGTTGTACAGGTAGGTCATATGTTGAATGGGTTGATTACCATGCGCGTACTGGCCCATGCCTGCTATCTGCATCTCGCGGATCTCGTGGATAACCTCACCGTAATAGCTATCGTCAAAAATAGGGGGAAGACTGAAAACTGAATCCAGTTTAGCACTGAATTTTTGTTTGCCACCCATCAGGTCAACCAGGCCTTGTATATCATGGAAAACGCTCCAGGTGTAGTGCCAGCTGTTGCCCTCGGTAAAGGCATCGCCCCATTTAAACGGATTAAACGGCGACTGGAATTTTCCATCCTTATTTTTACCACGCATTAAACCGGTTTCTTCATCAAACAGGTTTTTGTAGTTCATGCTGCGTTTGCGGTAAATCTCCGTTTCGGTTGTTGGGCGGTTTAATGCCTTACCCAATTTGTAGATAGTGAAGTCGTCAAAAGCATATTCTAATGTACGGGCAGCATTCTCGTTTATTTTAACATCATAAGGTACGTAGCCCAAAGTGTTGTAGTAATTTACACCATCTCGGCCGGTAGCAGCAGGGCCATCGTTATTGGCGCCATGTAACAGGGCTTGATATAATGTTTGGATATCGTAACCGCGGCCACCTTTTAGGTAAGCATCTGATACTACGGCGGCGGAGTTGTTGCCCACCATTACATCAGAGTAACCGGGGCTGCTCCACTCTGGCAGCCAGCCACCTTCTTTGTAATCATTAACCAATCCGGCTTGCATTTCTTTGTTGATAGATGGGTAAACGAGGTTCAGGAACGGATATAAGGCCCTGAAGGTATCCCAAAAGCCTGTACCTGCAAATTTGTAGCCCGGTAATATCTGGCCGTTTTGCGCGCTCCAGTGTATTGGTTGGTTCTTGGCATCCAGTTCGTACATTTTATTTGGGAAGAACAGCATGCGGTAAAGGCAAGAGTAAAATGTTTTTACCTGCTCTACCGAACCACCTTCAACAGCAAGTTTGCTTAAAGTTTTGTTCCAAACATCTTTTGCTTTTTGCTTGGTTTGGTCGAAGTTATCATTACCTACTTCCCTGTTAAGGCTTATTTCAGCTTGCTCAATGCTGATGAATGATGAGGCTACCTTCATGTTTACTTTTTCGCCTTTTGCAGTTTTAAAACCAATAACAGCCATAGCGTGCTTGGCATCAAGTTCTAAACCGTCCTTAAGTGTGGTATCGCTGTAAACCTGGGCCGTGGTAATTGGCTTATCTACATATATAACAAAGTAGTTTTTGAAGTTTTTAAGCGGGCCGCGCGCGTATTTGGTAGAGTAACCAACTATCTTTTTCTCGCCCGGGATAACTTTTATGTATGATCCCTTATCAAACGCATCAACAATAATGTACGAGTTGTTTGATTGGGGATAAGTAAATCTGAATTGCGCGCTACGCTCGGTAGGGGCAATCTCGGTAGTAATATCATGGTCGGCAAGGTAAACGCTGTAATAATATGGTTTAGCGATTTCTGCCTTGTGCGAGAACCAGCTTTCGCGGCCTTTTTGCGAAACCTTCAACTCGCCCCTTACCGGCATAATAGCAAACTGCCCGTAATCATTCATCCACGGGGATGGCTGGTGGGTTTGTTTAAAGCCGTTTATTTTGTAGGCATCGTAGGTGTACTGCCACCCGTCGCCCATTTTACCTGTAGTAGGTGTCCAGAAGTTCATGCCCCATGGTAAGGCAATGGCAGGGTAGGTATTGCCGTTACTCAGGTCGTATTTTGATTGTGTTCCCATCAGCGGGTTGATCCATTCTACCGGATCAGTTACTTTGGCTACCTGCTGTGCAAATGAAGAGGCTGCAAACAAAAAGGTACTTAAAAAAAGAAATCTTTTTTTCATGTGTCAGTTAAAGTATAATAGATGTAAACCGGCCGTAAATATAAAAGACTGGCGGGTATTGCCAGTCTTTTATATTGTAAAATTATTGCCACCCGGCGTTTTGTTTCAACTTAGGGTTGGTGCTAATTTCGCGTTGTGGTATTGGCCACAGGTAATATTGAGATTTCATGGTAATACCCTGCTCATTTGCCGTTGATGTAGCTTCAGCAAATGTACCGCCTGGTACAACGTAGATCTTATGCGTACGCTGGATATCAAAATAGGCTTTATCCTCATAACAAAGTTCAAGATAACGTTCTTTCCAAACTGCTTCGCGGAACGCTGTTTGAGACAAAGCGCCGTACGGAGCAAGTTGTGCGCGGCCGCGGATAGCTTCGAGCGCGGCAATAGCTGTCGCATTAGGGGCGCCGTCTGCTTCGTTTTGCGCTTCGGCGTAAATTAGCTGGGCTTCGGGTAAACGGAACAGCGTCCAATTCTCGTCACTTTTACCATTACCTAAAGCACTCTCTACATGGAAAAATTTGTAAAGCGCGGGTTTCTCAAACGTAATTATTGTTGAGGGGTCTTTATCTTTCGGATAGCTGCTGTAGAAAAACTCTCTTTCTTTAGCGCGTTTATCACCGGCAGGGTAGCTGGCAATAAATTGAGTGGTAGGGAGCATAGCGCCCAAGTGATCGCCATAAGCACCAACTTGTAAGTTAAAAGGAATAGTTAACTGCGGTATGGCGTTTTCTTTAACACCCACCAGGTAATTGATCTGGAAGATCAGCTCGCCTTGATTTTTGTGGGCGTTATCATGCAAAAATGCATAATCGTTAAATAAGCTGTATTGTGTTAAAACTGGTAACACTTCTGCAGCAGCTAACGCGTAGTTCTCTGGTTTTTGCAAAGGATAACCTGCCATAGTTAAATAAACACTGCCTAATAACGTACGCACTGCACCCAACGACACACGGCCGGTTTGCTCGGTATCGGGTAAGCCTGAGTCTTTAGCGGCTTTAAGGTCTGCTACGATCAGGTCATAAACAGAAGCGATAGGCGAACGCTCAGGATAAAGGGTTTCGCTGGTGATGGTAACCGGTTCTGTTATCAATGGCACATCGCCGTATAACCTTACTAAATGAAAGTAAAAGAAAGCCCTCATGAAGTAAACTTCGCCAAGCAATTTTTTCTTATCAGCATCCGGCATTGTAATGGCGGGAATGCGTTTAAGCGCTACGTTAGCATTTGCAATGGCTGCGTAACTGTTTGACCACACTGTTTCAAAACCCGGGTTTGTGGGGCTTGTAGTTTGGTTTATTACCTGCTTATTATTCACACTTTGCCCAAGCGTTGTTGCATGGCCTGCAAAAAGCTCTAAAGTAATGAACGGGCTCTCGCCGTAAGCATCACCATTTTGAAACATGTATAACGATGAGTAAATACCGTTTACAAATGTTTGCGCTTGCGAAGCTGTGGTAAAGTAGTTTTCGTTATTAAAGTTATCTCGCCTTTCTTCGTCGAGGTATTTTTTGCAACTGCTTGCAGATGCTGTAAGGATCAGTAATAATATACCGGCCCTGTATTTTTTTAAGTTAAACTTCATAATAGTATATATTAAATGGTTTAATTAGAAACTAACATTTACACCAAGCAGGAATGTCCTTGGTTTTGGATAATCGTAAAACTGGATGCCCTGGGTAAAATTGCTGCTACCGTTATAGGTAGAAACCTCCGGATCGTAACCTGTGTATTTGGTTATGATGAACAGGTTTTGGGCTTGCGCGTAAACTCTTAACCGGCTAACTTTTAAACGTTTTAAGATGTTGTCAGAAAAGTTGTAGCCCAAAGTAACTGACCTGCCGCGAATGAAATTGCCGTTTTCTACCTTAGTTGAGTAGATCTCAGTTTGGTAACCTACGTAAGCAGGGCGGGTTTCAGCTATTGATGTGTTTTGATGATCAGGTGTCCATGCATCTAATACAGTGGCATAGCTGTTGGCCTGGCCTGTACGGTCCTGGCCAGAGTGTTTGGTTAGGTTCATGATCTGGTTACCATAGTTAAACTGTAACTCGATACCAAGCTCAATTCCTTTATAACGGAAGTTGTTGCTGAATGTACCAAAGCCATCCGGGGTTGATTTACCCAGCACCTCGCGGTCATCCGCGGTGATCTTTCCGTCGCCGTTCAGGTCTTTTATTTTAAGGTCACCCGGCTTAAGGCCGTTATAAGAGGCTGCCTGCGCGGCTTCTGATGTGCTCCATGTACCTAACACGGTGTAACCGTAAAAGCTACCCGGTGATAAACCAACTCTCATCAGATTAAAGTTTGATAAGAAACCGGGAGAAAGGAAAATATCATCATTGTTTTGGCCAAGCGCTAAGATCTTGGTGTTTAGGAACGTGATATTAAAGTTAGATGTCCAGGTGAAGTCTTTTGACTTAATATTGGTAGTATTAATGGCAAGTTCGATACCTTTATTCTGCAATTTACCAATGTTTTTAAAAACACTTCCAAAACCGCTCGATTGTGGAATTGGTGCATCAAGTAATAACGCTTGTGTTTTTTTCAGGAATGCGTCAGCCTCGATGTTAATACGGTTGTTAAATAAACCTAATGATACACCAAAATCTACTTCAGAGTTTTTCTCCCATCCAAGTTCTTCGTTACCGATAGAGGTTTGGTGGGTACCAATAGCCTGCGCGCCACCAAATACATAAGGGGTGGTCTCGATGTTGGCAGTTGAACGGTATTCGCCAATTTCGGTGTTACCGGTTAAACCATAGCTTAATCTGAATTTAAGGTCAGAAATGGTTTTGTTATCCTTAAGGAATGACTCTTGCGATGCCCTCCAGGCCAATGCTGCCGAAGGGAAGAAACCGTTTTTGGTGTTTTTACCCAAGCGCGATGAACCATCCTGGCGACCTGTTACAGTTAACAGGTATTTCTCTTTCAGATTATAATTTAAACGCGCAAAAAACGATTGCATTTGCCATGCATCATAGTTTGAAGTAGGGATGCCGGGGATTTGTCCGGCGGCAAGGTTGTAATAACTATAAAAATTATCTGACAATGTGCTGGTTGATGCACCAAAACCTGTTTGTTTAAAGTTTTGACGCTCGAAACCCGCTACAAGGTTTATCTTGTGGATACCCGCAAAGGTTTTATCGTACGTGAAGTAGTTTGACCATTGCCAGAATACATTGTTGGCTTCGCTTATTGATGCCGAACTGTAATCCTGGCTTGCAGATGCACCACCCACTAAACCTGTTTGCGAGCTTGGATAGTAGTTCGCTGATGTAGTAACGCCCAACACACTGCGGAACTGTAAACTTGGCAAAATGTTAATGTTTGCATAAGTGTTGCCGCTAAATACACGAATTTTGGTTAATTGAATATTCTCGTTTGCCTGTGCAACCGGGTTGTCGCCACCTTCAAGGTTAGGGTAGTCGGTACGTTTACCATAGCTGCCATCAGGGTAACGGATAGGAATGATAGAAGGCATCTCCACTAACATACGTGGTATGTTATTACCACCTGTGCCGTTATCCTGCGCGCGGCCTTCCTGGGCGTTGTAGTTTAAAGTAGCGCCTACTTTTAACCATGATTTTATCTGGTTATCAAATGTTAAGCGCGCGTTGTAACGTTTTAAATAACTATTAAGAATGATACCTTGATCATCAGCATAGTTTAAAAAGAAACCGTAGTTCATTTTTTCGCTATTGCCGGTAAAACCCAGGTTATGGTTTTGGCTAACCGCTGTACGGGTAGTGGCATCCTGCCAGTCTACGTCATAAAGTGGTTGCAAGTTAGCGTCAAACAGCTTACCAATAAGCGCTGTGCGGATAACTTTTGGATCTTTAGATGCATAATTACCTGCTGCCCAACCCGTAGGATCGTACTTTTGGATATTGGCGTAGCCCAGATCTTCAATAGCTAAAAATTCTTTAGCATTAAGCACATCCAGTTTTTTAGCCATTTTGCTAACGCTTACGTAGCTATCATAGCTAACAGTACCCGCGCCGCCTCTTGTCCCACGTTTAGTGGTAACTAAAATAACGCCGTTTGCACCACGTGTACCGTAAATAGCGGTTGATGACGCATCTTTCAGCACGTCGATAGACTCTACATCATTTGGATTAATAGCGTTACCGCCTTCTGTCCAAACCACGCCGTCTACCACATAAAGTGGGTTTGTGCTTGCGTTAAGGGACGTATAACCACGGATGCGGACTTTTGTAGCGCCGCCCGGTGCACCCGAGTTGCTGGATACGTTTACGCCGGCAATTTTACCTGCAAGCTCCTGCTCAAGATTGGTTTGAGGCCTTTCCTGCAATGCCTTGCTGCCTACGCTACCTACCGATCCGGTAAGGTCTACACGTTTTGAAGTGCCATAACCTACAACCACTACCTCGCTTAATGCTTTTGGCGATTCCACCAAAACCACATCAATAGCAGTGCGGTTGTTAATTGGCTGTTCCTGGGTTGTATAACCTACAAAACTAAACACCAATGTGCCGGTACCTTCCGGTACGGTTAACTTGTACTTACCGTTAACATCCGTAGTAGTGCCCGTTGTGGTGCCTTTTAACTTAACGTTTACGCCCGGCAGGGGGCCTTTAGCATCACTTACGGTACCGGTAACGTCAACAGCTTTAATTTCAACAGCGTTGTTATCAGCGTCCTTCTTTTTTACTACAATAGTTTCCTGGAAAATTTTGTAGGTGAGGGGCTGATCTTTAAACGCGATAACCAATGCCTGGTCAACGCTTACTTTGTCAACATCGATATTGATGCCGCCTGCTTTTGATACATCGTTTTTATCATACATGAAATGATAGCCTGTTTGTTTCTCAATAAGGCGTAAAACTTTTTCTACAGAAGCGTTCTTTTGGCGCAAGGAAACAGTCTGGCTGAATGTCTTTGCGCTCACATTGGTAAGGGCTGCAATTATTAAAATGGCAGTGAGTTTCATAACCAATATTATTTTGGATAGTTTAGACCATGCCAAAGGCACAGCCTTAGAATTAAAATTCATAAGTTTGTTGTGTTTGGGTTAAACATTAACTTTCAATTCGTCGATTGCATGATTATGGGGCCCAGGCATTTTAGCCGGGAAAGTGGGTCGAAACACTTCCCGGTTTTTTTTATGCTTGAAATTTGCAGCTCGCTAATGCACCGCTGCTATCGGGGCCACCTCGTGCTTAGCTGTTGGGGTGTATTTTTTTCATCATAATGGAGTTTTTGTGAGGTGAATAATTGAGTATATTGATATTGTTTTTTGGCTTGTTTAATGGCTTTACAGCACTATAATTTCGTTTCCTTCAATTTTTAGGTTAATGCCGGTGTATTTCAAAATATCTAAGAGTACTGAAGCCTTTACATTACGCGATATCCGGCCGGTAAAAACCTTATCAGGCACTTTGCCTTTGTACGTAACATCTACTGCGTACCAGCGGGCGGCCTGGCGCAGTATGGCGTCAATACCAACTTCGCGAAACTGAAAAATGCCGTTCTTCCAGGCGGTTTCGTCGTCTACGTCCACACCGTCAACCACTTTGTTTTGGCCTGATCTTTTGATCTGGGCTTGCTGGCCGGGTTTAAGTAGCGCGCTGAAAGTGCCGCTGGTAATATTTACCGCACCTTCAAGCAGAGTGGTTTTCATGGTTGCCTCGTCATCATAGGCCATTACATTGAAGTGCGTGCCTAAAACTTCTATATCCGCGCGGTTTGTTTTAACCTTAAAAGGCACAGCAGCATTTTTGGTTACCTCAAAGTAAGCCTCGCCGGTAATTTCTACCTGCCTTGTTTTGCCGGTAAAACGGGTTGGGAACGTTAATGATGATGCTGAGTTTAACCAAACTTTGGTTCCGTCTGGCAAAACCACCTGGTATTGGCCGCCACGTGGGGTGGTAATCGTATTTATCGATGGTAAAGTTCCGGCATCGGCCAAAGCTGTTGTGTTGTAAATTACCTGTCCATCAGCAGTTTTCTTAATCAGGGTTGTGCCTTGTTTAGCGAGGGTGCCGTTCTCGGCATTATCCAAAATAATGGTTTTGCCGTTTGCGAGGGTCAGCAATGCTTTATTACCGCCGGGCAGGGCATCATTATGCGGGCGTTTTACTTTTGCTATTTGTGGTTGCTGCGCTGCTTTTTGTGGGTGCAGAAGGGTGTAAACGCCAAACGTTACAACGATCAATAATAAAGCTGCCGTGGATATTTTACCCCAAAGAAATATATTGTTGTGAGTTTTTACTTGTTTGTTCAATCCTTCAGCGCCTAAAATATTACTGAGCATCTGGCTTGTTTTATTGTTATTGAACAAAGGGGCATCGGGTCTAAGATCATCCCAGGCCTGGCGGATAAGCATTGAAAGCTCTTCATCGCTTGCGCCGGCATTTATTACAGCAAATAGTTCGTCGCGCTCCTTTGGAGTGGCCGTTTTGCTATAATAGTGATCAAAAAGGTATCTCAACCTTAACCTGGATGTTTTCATTAAATGTTATTCAATAACTGGTAGTGTATAAAAGCCGGGGAACTTTTGTTATATGACACCAACGGAGTTAAAAAAGGGGGTATTGCTTCGCGGTTATTTTTTAATAAACATCGCGGCCAGTATAATTATAGCCGAAATATCAATATTCGACTGTACAAAACTGGTGATCGAATGGGTGGCACCCTGTAAATACTTTTTTACAGTTTCGCGCGAGAGTCCCATTTGGTTGGCTATCTCATCGTACTTTAATCGGCTGTGGCGGCTAAGCAAATATACCTTTTGCTGCTGTGGGGGCAAGTGGTCGATAGCCTGATCCAATAAACTGTAATAACCCTCCAGCCCCGGGTTTTCTTCGGGTACCAGGTTAGCGGCGTTCTCTTCTATGGTTTTTTGGTGTACACGTTCCTTTGCCAATTTGCGCAGGCAGTTTAACGCATGGTTTTTGGAGATAACAAATAAATACGCTCGGAAATTGTGGATGGTTGTTAGCGTTTCGCGGCTTATCCAAATCTTTAAAAATACATCTTGCACCACCTCTTCGGCCAATTCAATAGAATCGGTAATGCGGTAAATGTGTGTACCTAAAAGTTGATGATGGGTGTTGAACAGTTCACTAAACGCATGTTCATCGCCGCCGGCAACTTTCAAAAGTAACTCTTTTTCACAAGGTAAAATCAAGTCAGACATAGGCCTTAATTGGTGCTGGCAAATAATGGAAAATATACTACAACTGCAACTCAATAATGCTTAAATGTTAAAAAATTATCACCCGGTGTAAAAATGACACATTCGTAATTGCTTGATTTTTAATTAATTAATCATAGCATAAAAGGGTGAGAGAAGATTTAATTTGTTAAAATAATGAGGGGTTTCCACCCATTTTTATTTTGCCCAAATGCCTGTAAGCGCTTTCGGTGGCCTCGCGGCCCCGGGCTGTGCGCATTAAAAAGCCTTCTTGGATCAAAAAAGGTTCGTAAACTTCTTCTATGGTGCCTTCTTCTTCGCCCACGGCGGTGGCAATGGTTTTTAACCCAACCGGGCCGCCTTTAAACTTATCGATAATGGTAGATAAGATCTTATTATCCATTTCATCCAAACCATGTTCATCTACATTCAATGCGTTCAAAGCATACTTGGCAATCGCGGTATCAATGTTACCATCGCCTTTTATTTGAGCAAAATCGCGCGTGCGGCGTAACAAGGCATTGGCAATACGTGGCGTACCACGGCTTCGGCGGGCAATTTCGTAAGCGCCCTCATCGCTGATAGGGGTACGCAAAATGGTGGCTGAACGTAATACAATTGTAGTAAGTAATTTGGCATCGTAATATTCCAGCCTGCTGTTAATACCGAAACGTGCACGTAAGGGGGCTGTCAATAAACCTGACCGTGTAGTTGCACCAACAAGTGTGAATGGATTAAGAGAAATCTGTACCGAACGTGCGTTAGGGCCGCTCTCGAGCATAATATCTATCTTAAAATCCTCCATCGCCGAGTACAGGTATTCCTCAACCAACGGACTTAAACGATGGATCTCATCAATAAAAAGTATGTCGCCGGTTTCTAATCCTGTAAGTAAGCCTGCAAGATCGCCGGGTTTATCAAGCACCGGACCGGATGTTATTTTAATACCCACGCCCATCTCGTTAGCGATGATATTAGATAAGGTGGTTTTGCCTAACCCCGGAGGGCCGTGCAATAGCACGTGATCCAACGCTTCGCCGCGCTGGCGGGCAGCCTGTACAAAAATGCGCAGGTTTGCCATTATTTTATGCTGACCGGTAAAATCTTCAAACGCCTGAGGCCGTAATACTTTTTCTATATCACGTTCGGTTGGAGAAAGGCGTTCGCTATCCGGGTCGAGGTTCTCGTTCATGCTATTTATTTCGGATTTCAGATATTCGATTTCGGATTTGGTTAGCGTAAAGTTAAGTTAAATTAGGGTTTCGGAAAATAAATTCGAAGTCGAACATCCCGAAATTCGAATTTAATCACCCTTCAGGATACTTCCTGAAAATGCTGTTGATCTTCATTTGGATAACCCCAAAGAATGCCTCCTTGAAAATACCTTTAGACATTTTAGAGGTGCCAGCGGTACGGTCGGTAAATATGATGGGTACTTCGGTTACCTTAAAGCCGTGCTTTATTGAAGTGTATTTCATCTCGATCTGGAAGGCATAGCCCACAAACTTTATTTTATTCAGGTTTAGGGTTTCCAGCACTTTGCGTTTGTAACACATAAATCCGGCGGTGGCATCCTGCACATCAATCCCCGTAATAAAACGCACATAAACCGATGCGAAAAAACTCATTAGCACGCGGCTCATGGGCCAGTTTACCACGTTAACACCTTTTATGTAGCGCGAGCCAATGGCAGCATCCGCTCCATCTATACAAGCCTGGCGCAGGCGTAAAAGATCATCAGGGTTGTGGGAGAAATCGGCATCCATTTCAAAAATAAAATCGTAATGGTGACTAATAGCCCATTTAAAACCATGGATATAAGCAGTGCCTAAACCCTGCTTGCCAGATCGTTCCTCAATAAATAATTTGCCGTTGTATTCCTGTTGAAGCTGCCTTACGATATTTGCTGTACCATCTGGCGACCCATCATCAATGATAAGCACATGGAAATCATGAGGAAGTGTAAACACCTTGCGGATCATTCGCTCGATATTTTCTTTCTCGTTGTAAGTAGGAATAATGACAATACTATCAGGCACAGTAGCTGTAGATTTTGGGTTTTCTTAAGGACGCTGCTAAAATAATTTAATTTTAAACGGCTTTAAAATAAAAAAACAGGAAAGTGGGATACTTTCCTGTTTTTAAAAGTAATATTTTGCTTACAGTCGTTCGGTCTCCGATGCTACCTGATTTAATATAACAGGGTCGGTAATGTAGTTTCGTTCTTTTAGGCGCGGTGAAATAATTAAGAATGCGATTATAAACACGCATATAAATGCCACAAAAAACCATTCGTAGTTGGCGCCTTTTAAAGCGGTTGCCCACCAGCCGCCATCTTCAATAAGCCCGTTAACAACGGCAGTAATTAGGTTGCCGAACGATACCACCAGGAACCAAATCCCTGTCATGGTGCTTTTCATTGATTTTGGTGAATGTGTATAGGCATATTCCAAACCTGTGATAGATACAAGCACTTCGGCTGCCGAAAGTACCATAAAGGCAAATACCTGCCACCAAATAGAAGGCGAGCCGCCATGATCAAGGCTGGTATGGATAACGCCGATTACCACAAACGCTAACGCCGTTAACACGAGGCCGGTACCAAGCCTGCGCAGTGGTGTTGTTTTTAGTCCGCGTTTATCAAGCCATGGATATATTACGTAGTTAAACAGCGGGATAAACAGCAGCAGGAATATAGTGTTAAAAGTTGACAGCTGACCAGGATATATGGTGAATGATGTAAAACCAAGGTTAATTACGCGGTCCATTTTTTCGGCGTACAATGTCCACTCAGACAAACATTGATCCCAAACAGCCCAAAATGCCAGCGCGAAAAAGAATACCGTCATAACCCGGTACACTGCTTTTACACCTTCAACGCGTTCCGGGTCGTAGCTTTCTTTGGCAATATCAAGCACTTGCTGCCCCGGTTTGCGTTGGCTTAAGTGCGTTAGTGCATACCAGGTAATAAATACCAGGTTGTTACGGTTAACGCCTTGTGGCGGAACTTTTACATATTTTTTACGTCCCGAGAAAAATATGATGGTAGCCAGTGCCATCAGAAGCCCAGGGATACCGAAAGCCCATTTAGGCCCAAAGTGCTCATAGGTCCAGGGAATAGCAACGGTAGAGATCATTGAACCGGCGTTGATACTGAAATAGAACCAGCCATAAACTTTTGAAAGCAGATCCTGGTTGGTAGCATCAAACTGATCGCCAACGTTAGCAGATACACATGATTTTATACCGCCGGCACCAATTGCAACAACAAGTAAACCTAATTCAAAACCACTAAGGCCACCATCAAATGTGGCAAGCATTAGATGCCCTATACAGTAAATTATTGATACATACAGGATAAGCTTGTATTTGCCTGTAAACCAATCAGCTATCATACCACCTACAAAAGGCAAAGCATAAGCCACCATTACAAAAAGGTGGTGTAACTTATTGGCGTGTGCATTTGCCTGATCCGTTAACGCGGCATTACCTTCAGGATTAAAAAATTGTTTTACTAAAAACAGTGTAAGTACAGACCGCATTCCGTAAAAACTAAACCGCTCTGCTGCTTCGTTACCGATGATAAATGGAACACTCCTTGGGAATCTCGACTTTGATTTTGCCGGGGTGGCTTCTTGTAAGCTTTCTGCCATACTTATAAAACTAATTTTTGTCTAAAATACTATTATTAAGTCATTCCGATATTTTATACCGAAATTATTACACAGGGTATCCCCAATGTATTGATTTGTGCGCCGGAATAAAATTTAATTCTTTTTACGGATCGGAATACTGCTTCTGTCTATAATTGCCTGTGCCTTAGGGTCAACGTAACCTAAGTCTTTATCCTCGGGGATGTTGCGCATATCCAGGTTTTCTACATACACCCAGCGGCCGTTCTTTAATTTGTATCCATCGTAACTCAGGTCGGGGCCAAAGGTTTCTGGGCGGTCTTTCAGTTTCTGATCCGGGGGGGAGAGGTGGTCAAATACGATCAGATTTTGATCGGGCACGTAACGCAACAGCATTGATGCCTGCCTGGTATATTCAAAAACAACGCGCTTGCGGGTTTTGCTATTGCCGTCAAATACAGGCATACCCATAGCAAGTTTATCCTCTCTATCAAATGATAAAACTTCTATCACTTTTTTGGTTGATTTTACATTATTACCTTTCCACCCCAATAAAACGTAATAGGGCTTTGCGGATGCTACACGGATGATCTTATAATACTGCGCGCCATACCATTTACTTGAGTTTGTTACAGAATCCTCGGGATTTTTCAGAAAAGGAGAGTAGTCTTCCAGCGGATGCATCAACAAGCTGTTGCCGGTGTTCATTTGCACTGTACCGTAAAACCGGTAGCTGCCGTCCTGGTTCATTACATGCCAGCTTAGTATGCGGAAACGGTTATCGGGCGAGTTAACAATGCTTACTGCCTTTACCGAATCGAAAGGGTAATTAAACGAATGCGGCACTTTAAGCGCTGCTACCAGCATTCGGATAAACCGATAGTTGGCGTTCTTGCGTTCCATGTCGTCAGGGTCATTGATGAATTTTTTGCCGAGCGATTTAAGGCTGTCCTGATAAATTTTTAGCTCTTTAAGGTCTTTGGCCTCGTCAGAGTGCTGTGCAAATAATGCGCTGAAAGTAAAAAGTAGGAAAATGGCAATAAATATACCTTTCATCAAATATTTTTATAATAAATATTAACGTAAAACAAGCCGCTAAATTATTAAAAAAGAAATACGCATGTTATAACAAGTTTTCGATAACCATGGCGCTGGCGCCACCGCCTCCGTTACAAATGCCTGCCGCGCCTAATTTGCCACCGTTTTGCTGTAGCACATGTATCAACGTTACAATTATACGCGCACCGGATGCACCCAGTGGGTGGCCAATTGCCACAGCACCACCATTCACGTTCACTTTGGCAGGATCTAAATGGAGGATCTTATTGTTAGCTAATGACACTACCGAAAACGCCTCGTTTATCTCGAAAAAATCTATCTGGTCGGCTTCAATACCTGCTTTATGCAACGCCAACGGAATAGCCTTTGCGGGGGCGGTTGTAAAGTATTCGGGCGCTTGTTGTGCATCGGCAAAAGAAATAATTTTAGCTAAGGGCTTAATGCCCATTGCGTCGGCTTTTTCTTTGCTCATTAATATCAATGCTGCCGCGCCATCATTTAAGGTTGATGCATTGGCCGCAGTAACGGTACCGTCTTTTTTAAACACCGGTTTAAGGGTAGGGATCTTATCAAATTTTACCGCTGCGGGTTCTTCGTCATTGCTGAACAAAGTTACTTCGCCTTTTTTATCTTTCAGTTCAACAGGCGTTATCTCTGTTTTAAATTTACCATCGGCCTGCGATGCCTGAGCGCGTTTGTATGACTCAATAGCGAAGGCATCCTGCTCCTCGCGGGTAACATTGCAGTCCACCGCGCAAAGTTCTGCCGCCGCCCCCATGTGGTAATCGTTATAAACATCCCAAAGACCATCTTTGACAAGCCCGTCTATGACCTGCCCGTTACCCAAACGGTAACCGTTTCTGGCTTTATCAAGGTAGTAAGGTACATTGCTCATGCTTTCCATACCGCCCGCAAGTATTATATCGTTATCGCCGTTGGCGATGCTTTGGGCTGCCAGCATAATCGCCTTCATACCTGATGCGCACACTTTGTTCACAGTTGTAGCGGGCAAATAGGGCAAGCCGGCAAATATCGCTGCCTGTGTTGCAGGCGCCTGGCCTAAGTTAGCCGATAACACGTTGCCCATATATACTTCCTGCACATCGGTTGGTTGCAAACCTGCCTTTTCAATTGCCGATTTAATAACCACAGCGCCCAATTGCGTTGCTGATAATGATGCAAGGCTGCCGCCGAAACTACCAATAGGGGTACGGGTGGCCGATACGATATATACTTCTTTCATAAGAAAAGTGCGTTTTATTATAATGGTGAAGCAAATTTAGATTTTACTTTGAATAGTAACGATAGAAATAGAAAATATTATGCATGCATAGTATTTTCTATTCTGAATCTTTCTTTTTGCGGGATGTTTTTTTGCGTGCTTTGAGGGCCTCCTGCAGCAAATACTCTATCTGCCCGTTGGTGCTGCGGAATTCATCGGCACCCCATGTTTCTATCTCCTTGAGTACATCCGGGTTTATCCTTAATATAAAAGCTTTTTTTTCTGCCATGTTATATTATTGGGTTGCAGCCTGCTGCTGCCGAAGCATAATAATTACCAGGCCCATAAATGCCAGCAATGGCAGGGGTGGGGTGTTGGGTTGTTGCGCAGCCTGGTTAAGTGTAACGGTATATGGTTGTTTAAAACTAAACGCCTTTTGGGTGATGTCTAAAATATTACCCTGCGTATCGTTGATAAGGCTTAATGATTTTGAAAACATCTTTTTATACAGATATGTCGCCTCGAAGCCGTTGTCCATCTTTAGATTAAAATCGCGTTTCCAGATTTCGGGCACCAAAGTGCCGATGGTTTCGTCTTCGCCTTTATTTACCAATACTGTGCGGTTAAACCAGCCTTTACGTTTAATAGTAAAAGTTTCTTGCGGGGTTTCTATAATAGCATCGCGTTTAAAGTTTGAGCGGAACCTCAGTTTGGCATATACAAATTGCCCGTCGGTAAGTTCAAACTCGGGTTTCCAGAAACCTATTTTGTTAACCGTTAGTTCAAAAGTGCGCAGTTGGTTTATATCTCTGTATTCGTCCATACTGTTAGTGATATAAAGTACCTGTATTTACAATAGGCGATACGCTTTTATCGCCACAAAGCACAACAAGCAGGTTGCTTACCATAGCGGCTTTGCGTTCTTCGTCAAGCTCGATGATATTCTTCTCTTTCATTTTGGTAAGGGCCATTTCAACCATACCAACCGCGCCTTCAACAATAAGGCGGCGGGCGGCGATAATGGCCGATGCTTGTTGTCGTTGTAGCATGGCATGTGCAATCTCCGGCGCGTAAGCCAGGTGAGAGATCCGTGCCTCCAGTACTTCGATACCTGCACGGTCAAGGCGCTCGTTAAGTTCCTGTACCAACAGGATGCCTACCTGCTCAGACCCGCCACGCAGGGTAATGCTGGCATTCTCATCCTCGATATGATCGTAAGGGAACGAGTTAGCCAAATGGCGCACTGCAGCCTCACTTTGGATATTTACATACTGCAGGTAGTTCTCTACCGCGAAAACCGCTTTAGCGGTATCTTTTATCTGCCATACAATAACAGCGGCGATTTCTATGGGGTTACCAACGCTATCATTCACTTTTAGCTGCTGACCGTTAAGGTTAAATGCCTTAAGCGATATCTTCTTTTTTACAGTGAACGGGTTCACCCAAAAAAAGCCATCCTGTTTAACGGTGCCCTGATATTTGCCGAAAAGGGTAAGCACTTTAGATTCGTTAGGGTTTACTATCGCCAGCCCCGGCAGTATAAATACAAAGTTTACTACACATAATATAGCGCCTACAACGGGCTCTTCCCAATAGAATGAAAGGGCTGCTGCGGCAATAAGCACAAGTACTAAAACAAAGGCTAAATAACCTGATGGCGCTGTGGTGATTTTTTCGGTTTGCATGATATTGTTAGATTTTAAAATGATATCATAAAGATATCAACTTTGATTTGACAAAAACAAGAAAAATAATAGATAACCGAAACTTATATTATTTTTGATTGGATTAACACGCGCTATGGCAAAACTTTCATCGTCCCGGCAAAAGGCATTACTGCGTAAATACGCGTTAAATGTTAAGTTTTTTATGATGCTGGTTTGCGTTGCCATCATTGTATATGCTTTGCCTAAGCAAGCAAAATTTGGGTACGAGTACGAGAAGAGCAGGATCTGGAACCAAAAGGACCTGGTATCGCCTTACAATTTTGCCATACTGAAAACCAATACCGAGATAGAGACCGACCAAAAAGCCGCGCTTGCCACTGTAACGCCCATCTATCAAAAAGACGACGAGATGAGCCTGCAACAGCAGGAAGGTTTTAAAAGCGACTTTGAAGTAAAATGGCACAATGCCGGTTTAAACGAACGGTTAAAAAACACCTACCTGCAAACAGGCTATAATATACTAAAGGCATCCTATGATAAAGGGATACTTAAACTTAACCCAAAGTACCAAACCGCCGGCAAAAACTATCCGGTTACAGTTTTAAGTGCTAATGTTGCCATTGATAAAAACACATCGGACCTATTTACCCGCGAACGTGCTATTGCCTATTGCGATTTTGAAATAAGCAAAGTGCCCGCTCTTGATAAAGCGTTTTTGCTGAACCTCGTTCAGGATAGACTACAAAATAATCTCACTTACGATGCCAAATTAACCGCGCGATTAGAGAAAGAGGTGATCGAGAACTTGTCTACCACCCGTGGCATGGTGCAAAAGGGAGATGTTATCATAGGCAAAGGATCCGTAATAAACGATGAAGCCTACCAAAAGCTGGCATCCTACAAAAAAGCATTTGAAGATAACGCGCGTACTAACGGAAACCGAAGCCTGGTGCTGTTAGGGCAATTCCTGTTGGTAGGCATTACCATAACTTTATTAATGGTGTTCCTGTACCTTTTTAGGCGGGATATATATGATGATAACCGTTTAGTGAGTTTAATATTGCTGGTTATTACCGCCATGCTGGCTACCCTTTCGCTGGCTATAAAGCTGGAGCTGCCGAATTTCTATTACATACCATATTGTATCGTACCTATCATCATCCGCATATTGTTTGATACGCGTTTGGCTTTGAATATCCACTTGCTGGTGGTAATGATAGCAGGTTTTTTTGTACCTAACAGTTTTGAGTTTGCGTTTTATGAGATCACCGCGGGCATGGTATCTATTTATAGCATCAAAAACCTTATCCGTAGGGAACAATTCCTGATCTCTGCACTCATAATCACGTTCACCTATTTCGTTTCCTTCCTGGGGATTTCCTTAGTGCGTGAGGGGACGTTTACTACTATAGACTGGGTGGATTTTATACCATTTGCTGTAAGTGTGTTGCTTACTTTACTTGCCTACCCGTTAATTTACTTGTTCGAGAAGGTATTTGCAATCACGTCAGACATCACCCTTATCGAACTAACCAATACCAATGCGCCTCTACTTCGCGAGATGGCCTTTAGTGCGCCGGGAACCTTCCAGCACTCGTTGCAGGTAGCTAACCTTGCCGAGAACGCCATTTTTGCTATTGGCGGTAATGCTTTACTGGTTAGGGCGGGGGCATTGTACCATGATATCGGTAAGATTCAAAACCCGCTGTTTTTTATTGAGAATCAAAGTTCGGGCTTTAACCCGCATGATAAACTGCCTTATGAAGAAAGCGCGCAGATCATCATTCGCCATGTGAGCAAGGGGATTGAGATGGCGCGTAAAGCCAACCTGCCCGAGATCGTGATCGATTTTATACGCACCCATCACGGTAATACCCGGGTTGATTATTTTTACCAGTCGTTTTTGAAGAATTTCCCCGAAAAATTCATTAACGAGAATATTTTCCGCTATCCCGGGCCTATCCCATTCTCGAAAGAGGCCGGTGTTTTGATGCTTGCAGACTCGGTGGAGGCTGCTTCACGCTCCTTAAAAGAACCCGACGAAGAATCTATCGGCATACTGGTAGACCGCATTGTAAAATACAAACTGGACCAAAACCAGTTGAATGACAGTAATATAACTTTGAAAGATCTGGAAACCATCAAACAAATTTTTAAGCGGATGCTGATGAGTATTTATCATGTAAGAATAGATTATTAAAAATCTGATTTATTTTTTTGTCAGCTTAAGCTAATTACTATATTTGCAATCCCTGAAAAAGGGAAGACAATTCGGAAAAATCTAAGGTGAGGTGCCTGAGAGGCCGAAAGGATCAGTTTGCTAAACTGACGTACGGGAAACTGTACCGAGGGTTCGAATCCCTCCTTCACCGCTTTAAAGTAAAAGAAGCCTGCAAATCGTAAGATATGCAGGCTTTTGCTTTGTGCGATTTGTAGTTGCAGATCGCTATATATTGCTAATCCAACCATTTTTCTGATACATCTTTAAAGTAAAAAAGGGCATCCAAATATTGGATGCCCTTTTAAATAGCCGCGGATAATATTATTGTTTATCCCACCAAACACGTGAGGTTAACAAATCGCCGCCTGCAACGCCGTTATGCGCTGAGGTATAATTATCAGGATTGCTTACTGCTTCTCCGGATGGGTATGGGAACCTGCGTGGAATAGTATTAGATGTAGCATTATTAGGGAATGTTACCGGTGTTAACACAGGGAAGCCCGTTCTACGCCAATTAGACCATGATTCATAAAAATCAAGCATGCTGTTCGTTAATATCCAGTATTGGGTATTAATTTGTTGTAGGCCGGTTGCTGCGTTGTATGGGTGTGCATCAACATACGCTTGTGCTGCTGCCGGGGTAATTGTAGCTGCGGCATCATACTCTTTTAAATAGGTAATAGCAGCTTTAACACCTGCATCATAATGTGTTTTTGCATCGCCGCCTACGCTAAACCGTTGTGCTGCATCAGCTAATAATAACTCCGACTCTGCATAAGTTAAAATGAAAGTGGGGCCATTCCTTTTGGTAATGTAAGGGCTTGGCGACGAATAATCAGGGAAGGTTGTGTAGCTTGGGTCGGCAGTAACAATGTGGCCCGGTGTACCAAAATCTAAACCATTCGGCATTCCCTTTTGTGCAGCAGCTGTAAACACAGGGTTTGGATTTTGTGTTTTGGTAGCATCATTAGCGTACAGTTGAGTAGCTGCTAAAACTGATAAACGGGGATCGTTGTTAGATTTAAGATTATCTATAAACGTTTTAGACCATTTTACATAGTAATTTTCCTGGCCGCCATCGCCTAACAATACCTGGCTGTTACGGTTAATAGTGGTACGCCCACCTGTTGCATCAGCAATTAAATAAGCGTCATCAGCTTCTGTCAGGGTTTTGCCAGCTACTTGTGTAACAATAGCTTTTGCTTTATCAGGGTTCACCTTTGACAAACGCATACCTATTCTAAGCAACAAAGTATTCCCAAATTTTTGCCATTGGGCGATATTGCCTTTGTAAATAGCATCACCTTTAGGTATATCACCGGCAGGGTCAAGTGCAGCTGTTGCGGCAGTTACCTGAGTAATAAGATCATTATAGATATCTTCTTGTTTATCATATTTTGGATAAAATATTTTACTATAATAACCTAAGCCAGCTTCAGAGTATGGCACATCACCATACAAGTCTGTTATCCGCTCGAATACTAATGCACGCATGATGCGGGCGATAGCGTTAAGGTTTTTGTACTGAGGTTTGTCTTTGGTAGATTCAACCACATCAACAATTGGTTTAACCTGTTCAGAATAAGCATTACCCCAGTATGCAGAGGTGTAACCTTCGTTCAGCAAATACTTATCACCAGCCCAATAACCTATAACGGTAGAGAACCCCTGCATAAAGGTAGAGCAATATATAAGGTTACCACGCCAAGTTTCGTAGCTAAAATCGGTACTGCCCGTGTACGCCAATTGCGCAGATGTTAAAAGATAGTTAGGGTCAAAGTTAGTTTGATTATAGGAAGCCGGGTTGGTGTTCCTTTCCACAAAATCCTTGGTGCAGCTTGTAGAAAGCAAAAGCCCCGCAGAAAGTAGTGCGATATTTTTTAATATATTTTTTTTCATTTTGTTTTGAATTAAAATTTAGCCAGCATTAAAATTTAACACTTAAGTTTAGGCCATACGTGCGTGTAGTAGGTAAGCCTCCAGACTCGATACCCTGTGCAAAAGCCGAATAGCTTGATTCCGGATCGATATTATCTGTTTTCTTCATGATGTAAAACAGGTTACGGCCAACTAAGCTGATCGTTGCGCTTTTAACCGCACCCTTAAACAAATTAGCAGGTAATGTATAACCCAATGTTACCGAACGGAATTTGATAAAGCTGGCATCCTGAACAAACAATTTCGAAACATTGTTTGCAAGGTTATTGTAGTAGGTGGCAGCGTTAGTAGGTTTAGCAGTTGTGCCAAAGTTACCTAAGCGGTTAATAGTAGTTGCCTCGTGCAAGCCAAAAACGTACCCATAATAATCTGTAGTAGAGAAGATCTTGCCACCCCATTTACCGTCAACAAGTACCGAAAGACTAAGGCTTTTGTAAGTGAATGTATTGCTAAAGCCCGCTATCCATTTCGCGTAAGCAGAACCATAAGCTTTTAATTCGCCCTTTGACGGTAGCCCTGTGTTAGGATCAATTGCAATATTGCCGCTTGCATCATACGCATAATCATAAGCCATTACCTGGTTGGCCGGTAAGCCGGCTACTTGCTGGGTAAAACCAACACCGCTACGTGATGTTGCCAATAATAATCGGTTTGTACCGGTGGCTAATTCTATAACTTTACTGGTGTTAACAGATCCGTTAAAGCTGGAAGCCCAAGTAAATGTGCTTGATTTAAACGGCGTTCCGTTAATTAATAATTCGAAACCTTTGTTTTGTAATTTACCAATGTTTAACACAGCAGCGCTATAGCCGGATGATGCTGAAGCAGGGGCTTTTACAATCTCATCTTTTGATTTTTTATTATACCAGGCCATGTCAACTGTTATCCTGTTATTAAGGAAGCCTAACTCCGCACCAATTTCAATCTCAGAAGCATATGATGCAATTAACGAGTTATTTGGTACTGCATCATTGGCAATGCCGCCTAATGGTAAACCATTTAAAATAGCGCTGTTTAGATTGTAGCTAAGCTGCGTTTGAAACGGCGTTGTTGCTTGCCCTACACCGGCATAACCGGCCCTCAGTTTACCATTGCTTAACCAGCTTGGGTGCCATAATTCAGAGAAAATGAACGCACCGCTTATGGCAGGGTAAAACTTACCTAACTTATTATCCTTGCCGGGAGTTGCTAATGTCGAGAACCAGTCATTGCGCCCTGTTCCTGTAATGTATAATAAGTTTTTGTATGACACCTCCAGGGTTCCGTAAACAGCCTGTGTTTCAAGATCGCCGGGATAATAGCTTACTGATTTATTGCTGATTGCATTTGTTAAATTATAAACAAATGGTACGGCAAAATTGTCGCCACCGTTAACGATAGACTCCGAGCGTGTTCTGCGATAACTTGCACCTGCGTTTGGTGTGATGGTGAAATCGCTGTTTATTTTAAAAGGTTTACCAATTAATACATCTGCGGTAATATCCTTTACGTTAGTAGATTCTTCTGATATTGAACCATTTAAACGATAAGCTGTACCTGTAGGTACGATACCGGTTATACGATCATTATAAGTATCACTTCCTACACGGCCTTGGATAAAGGCACCGCCATCAAAATTATAGCGTAAGCTAACATTTGATAACAGCCTTACCCTTTTAGTATTGTTAACAAAATTTTGAGCAGCAAACCATGGATTTGTTGCATAAGTGTTGGCGCTGTAACCATATTCGTTACCGTTGGCAATGCTGCCGTTGTTAACACCTTTTAAGGTATTGATATCTACGCTTGTTGGTAGAAACCATGCGTTGAAGTTAGGGTTACCGGCACCATCACCAACATACGGGCGATTGTTACCCTGCTCTAATATGTAATTGGCCCTTGCATTTATAACAAGGTGTTTATTAATATCATAGCTGCCGTTTAAATCAAAAGTTTGCCTGTTAAGCCCCGAATTTGGCACAACTGAATTATTATGCATATCGCTGGCTGATAAACGAACAGAACCACCGTCAAACATTTTATTAAATGCTACAGTGTTTGTTAACGTGTTACCTGTTCTGTAAAATTTATCAAGATTGCCTTTTTGAGCAGTGTAAGGCCTGATAACGCCATCAAACTGTACGGCGCTTGTGGTTGAACTAAAAGGCGCACCATAACTTGATTGGCCTGATTGAAATGCTTCCTGTAAGGTTTTGGGCGCTGTGTTGGTAGCACCCTGGCCGTATTGGTATTGCCAGTGGGTTGGGTCAATAATGGTTTCGGCAACATAGTTAGAGTTAAATTCTACACTATTGCTTTTAGCTGTCTTTGTAGTTATGAGTATAACCCCTGCTTTTGCGCGCGAACCGTACAATGCTGCCGCGGCTGCACCTTTAAGTACTGATATGCTTTCGATATCATCGGGGTTAATGTTACTAATAGCATCTCCATTGTCCGACGAGTTATCATATTGGCTACCACCATTGTTGTTTCCTTTGCCCGACAGATAACTTGCAACACCACCCGGCTGGCTTTCAATAGGCACGCCGTTAACCACATATAACGGTTGGTTTGTTTGCGAGATGCTGGATACGCCACGAATAAGGATATTTGTAGATGCACCAGGCCCGCCAGACATGTTACTTACGTTTACGCCGGCTACCTTACCAACTAAGGCATTAACAAAATTTGGTTCGCGCGCCTTGGTAAGGTCTTCGCCTTTAACTTCGCTTACCGAATAACCTAAAGAACGACGCTCTTTTTTAATGCCTAACGCGGTTACTACAACCTCGCCCAGTACTTTAGAATCTTCGGCAAGTGCAATGCTTAGGTCAGCGCCGGTTATTAATTTGGCTTCCTGTGTTACATAACCTATGTAGCTAAACACCAAAATATCGCCAATTTGCGCATTTATGGTAACTGCACCATTTACATCAGTTTGGCCACCAATACCTGTGCCTTTAATTTTGACTGTTACGCCAGGTAATGGCTGGCCGGTGTTGTCTCTTACAGTTACCTTAATAGGTGCTGCGGTTGATGCATTGCCGGTTGCACGTACATGCAACCCAAAGTTTCCCTTAATGGAGCCAACATTGTGGTTTGCGGCATAAGCCCCACAAGTAACCCCGGGAAGAAAGAGGATTAGTAAAAATTTTTTTTTCATTTGTTGTTTTGTTAGTTGATAAGAGATTTGTTAGTTTTTGTATGTGATTATTTGTTTGTTGCAACGCTTTTTTAAAAAAAAATCAAAAAAAGTCCCTGTTGGCTCATTTAAGGCCATTATTAAGTTGGTACTGGTAAGCATTGCTCAACCATCGTAATAATTTGATCGGGTGGGCTTGGTTAATTGTTGTTAACTGCCTCGTTTAAAGCTGTAATGCCTTAGTAAACTGCTAAGATTAAACATATTGTGATAAGAATTTGTATTAATTTGGCATTAAATTTACGTTATTACCAAATATAATTAATAATTGATGTTAAATCCAAACTTTTTTAAAAAATTTAATAAGTTTATTAGAGTTAGTAAGATTTTAAGCTTGTGAACTTTTTTTTACTGCAAATTTTATAGGTGATTGTCGGTAATCAGAGAATTAACGGCATATAATTGTAATAGAGTAAACAACTATCACCGTTTCATTATAAATTATAATATAAATTCTATAGAACTTGTAGTTATTAGAAAGATATTTATATTTGCAGTGTAAAATCTACACTGATGAACAGTTTACATCCGCTTAAAGGATCAAATTTCATTCTTACCCCGATGCTAATGCCTAGTAAGGCAGGCGTCTGTTGTTGCTGTTAAAACGCAACCCTTTCCATTTAATTTTTCCTGGTTCAGCATTTCAATAGGGCGCAGCCCAACGGATTGATGCTACTTAAACAAGAACTCACCACAAATGAAATAAGTTTTTATAAAAAAAACCGGCAAGGAAGCCTTGCCGGTTGTGTAGATGAAAGATCAGCTCTGTAACGGCAATCACTCACTAATCTTCATCCGGGTTTACTAATGCATAACATCAAATAAACTTTTTAAAGATATGGAATATTATATCCATGGAAAAAATAGAGCCTTAAAGTTTCTCAAATTATTCGTACTGCTCTTATTACCAATAGCCTCTTTCGCACAAACCGAACCACAGCCAACTATTAATTCCCGGTTGGAGGGCACGGTGCTCGATTCTACCACAAAGCAACCCGTTCCGGGTGCAGTTATCCGCATCAAGGGGACTACCAATGCCGCTGCTACAGATCTAAATGGCAAATTTCAGTTGATTACCGGTCAGCGCTTTCCTTATACCTTATCTATAAGCTATTTGGGTTACAAAACCCGCGAAGTTATAGCCAGTGGCAGCCCAGTTACCATTAGTCTTGTAGAAAATATTAACCAACTGAACGATGTGGTTGTAGTAGGGTACGGAACCCAAAAACGCAGCGACATCACCGGTTCAGTAGCATCTGTATCTAAAACACTGCTTAACCAACCTGCAGCATCGTTCGATAATCTTTTGCAAGGCTCGGTATCCGGCGTGGCAGTAACGCAAAACTCCGGGCAGCCGGGTAGCTCGGCAACTATCCGCATCAGGGGAGGTAACTCTATCTCATTTGGTAACTCGCCGCTGTATGTTATCGATGGCTTTATTATCTATAACAACAACGATAACGTTAACATCGGTTCTAACGGGCCAAGCGCTAACGCGCTATCTACCATCAACCCCAGTGATATTGAATCGATAGAGGTGTTAAAGGATGCCTCGGCTACAGCTATATATGGTTCGCGGGGGGCAAATGGTGTGGTAATTATTACCACCCGCCGTGGTAAAAAGGGCACCAACAATGTAAGCTTCAGCACCTACGCGGGTCAGCAACGCATAGCCAAAAAGCTCGATCTGTTAAATGGCTCACAATGGGCATCGTTAATAAACGATATAAACCTGAGTGATAATGTTGCTAAAACCTATACAGATGCCCAGGTTACTGCCTTTGGGAACGGATCTGATTGGCAAAGCGCGGCACTTCGCAATGCCCCGCAGTATAATGCTGAGCTTTCCGTTTCGGGTGGTGATGAGAAGTCGAGATACCTTATATCGGGGGCAATTATTTCAAACAGGATGGTACGCTTTTAAACACCGGATTTGAACGCTTTAGCGAGCGGGTAAATGTCGAACGAAATGTTAGCGACAAATTCCTGGTATCGGCCAACATCTTCGCCAGCCGCTCTACACAAAATAAATTATATGGCAGCAGCTACAACAGTATAGGTTTTGGAGGCGCGTATGCCAATTTAGTTAATACCAGCCCTATCGCGCCCATCCGTAATACTGATGGCAGTTTTAATACAAGTAATCCTTTCAATGCTACACCAACCAATCCGCTTCAGGATATTAAATCAACAATAAATACGGCGTACTTAACCCGCACGTTGGGCAACATAGCAGGCGAATACAAACTATTAAGCGACCTGGTGTTGAAAGTAACCGTTGGCGCCGACCTGTTAAATACCACGCAAAACTATTATGCGCCGTCTTATGCTGGCTCGCCCGCCGGCAGTTCAAACGGGTATGCCGCGCAAGGTTATGCCTCCATAGGCTCAGGATACGCTAATAGCTGGCTTAATGAGAATACTTTAACATACAACCATACCTATGCAGAAAAGCATTACTTAAACGTACTGGCAGGTTACACCACCCAGTATGAGCAGGCAGCCTCATCGGTAGCTATCGCCCAAAAATTCCCTAACGATCTTACCTCGTTCAATAACCTGTCTTATGCCGGTGTTGCCAATTTGCCAACATCAAGCGGCCGCAGTTCGTCGTTAAATTCTTATTTGGGGCGAATAAACTACTCATTTGAACATAAGTATAATGTTACCATTTCCGAACGTATAGACGGTTCTTCGAAACTTGGCGCTAATAACAAATGGGGTTTCTTCCCTTCAATCGGTGTGTCGTGGAATATAAATAAGGAGGCGTTTCTATCGCAAAGCAAAACCATAAGTAACCTTAAGCTTAGGTTAAGCGCGGGCCAAACCGGTAACTCCGAAGTGCCAGCCTATAGTTCGCTGGTTACACTGGCTCCAACCAACTATTATTTTAACAGCACGCTGGTTACAGGTATTGCCCCTTTACAATTGGCAAACCCTGACCTTAAATGGGAAACTACTACCCAATATGACGCCGGTTTCGACCTCGGTTTGTTTGATAACCGCGTTAACCTCGTATTTGATGCTTACTACAAAAAAACAACCGACCTGCTATTAAATGTTCCATTGCCACTTTATACAGGTTATGCCAGTTCGTTACAAAATGTGGGTAGTGTAGAAAACAAGGGGATAGAATTTAGCTTAAATACTGATAACATTAAAACCAATTCTTTTTCGTGGAAAACCAATATTGTTATAGCAGCTAACCGTAACAAAGTATTAAACCTTGGGCCAAACGTTAGCAGTTATTTCCCGCTTGCACCAACGGGCAGGCAATCGCCGGTTATTGTTAAAATAGGCCAGCCGGTAGGCACTTTTTGGGGATATGGCACAAACGGTTTGCTTACCGCTACAGATATAACCAACCATGTACCGCTGCTTACCGGCGTACCACAACAGGTAGGCGATACCAAATTTGTTGATACCAATGGCGATGGCACCGTTACAACCGACGACCGCCACAGCCTCGGCAGTGCCCAACCAAAATTTACAGGTAGCATCACCAATACATTCACCTATGGGCATATAGATCTTTCGGTTTACTTGCAGGGATCATACGGAAATAAAATTTTTAACCTGTTGCAGCAAACGTTGGAGCGGCCTACGCTTACGCTTAACTCATCGGCGACGTTACTTAATCGTTGGAGCCCAAGCAACCCTAACGGTACCGTACAACGAGCAACAAACGCCCCTGTACCACAGGTTACGGACAGATATGTAGAGAATGGCTCTTACTTAAGGTTAAAGAACGCATCGTTTGGTTACAACTTTAGCAGCGGGTTGCTTTCAAAAATACATGCCAAGCAGCTTCGCGTTTATGTATCGGCCCAAAACCTGGCCACCATCACCAAATACAGCGGCCTTGACCCTGAAGTGAATTTTTATGATAATGACAACACCAAGCAAGGTATCGATTACGGGAGTTACCCGTCAGTCAGGACGTTTCTTGCGGGTTTAAATGTCACCTTTTAATTAGCCCAACTATGAAAAATAGCATACAAAATATAGTAGTTACAATATCAGCTTTAGCGTTTGCATTAACATCGTGCAAAAAACTGAATGAGGATCCCAATTCCATAATTGTTGCAGATCAGTTCTATAAAACACAATCAGATGCCGTATCGGCAGTTAACGCGGCTTATAGCACACTAAATAGCGACCCTGCCGGAGATTTTCCGCTTTATGGCCGCCAATTAAACTTATTGGTAGAGAACGGGAGCGATAACCAGGTTTATAGCCCAAGCAATACAAACCCCGATGTCCGGGCCTTGGGCACCGCAACCTTTATATCGGCTAATAGCCGGGTCCAAAAAGTATGGCAGCAATTATACTTCGGCATTAACCGGGCTAACATTGCCGTAGATAAGATCCCCGCTATACAGTTTGATACCACTACGAGGGCAAGATTGGTGCGCGAAGCTAAGTTTTTGCGCGGCTTGCTTTATTTTAATCTGGTAAGGCTATACGGCGCTGTGCCGCTTGTGTTGCACGATCCTACATCTATTAAGCTAAGCGATCTGAAGGTTCCGCGTACATCTGTAGACGGCGTTTACACGCAGATCATAGCCGACCTGAAAGATGCCACCAACTTACCCAAAACATACAGCGGGGCTGATAAAGGCAGGGCATCAAGCGGTGCAGCGCATACATTACTTGCAAAGGTTTATGTAACCCGTAAGGACTGGCCCGCAGCCCAAAAAGAGTTGGAAACGGTTATTAATGGTGGTTATGGTTATGCTTTGTTCACCAATTACCGGGATGTATTTCAAAAGCCGACTAAAAACGGGGTAGAGCATATCTTTTCGGTACAGTTTGAAAGCAATCTTGGCGCTGTTAACAGCACCCAAAACCTGAGTCAAAGCTTTTCGTCGTTCAACCCGGGCACACTGCCAATTGATATCCCGGCAGACCAAAACCTGGTGAAGTTATTTACTACAGCAGACAGCCGCCGTGACGTGACTTTCTACAGCGAAGTATTTAATGGCGCCACCGGCAAAACAGTGGTTTACAGCAATGCCTACACGCCATACTTTAACAAGTTTGTTGATTACAGCTTATCGCCATTAACCACCCAAACACAAAGCGGCATAAATTATCCTGTATTAAGATACGCAGATGTGCTACTGCTATATGCCGAAGTACTTAATGAACTGAACGGCCCTACTACGGATGCTTACAAGGCAATCGATCAGGTTCGCAACCGCTCACATGTGGATGCGCTTACTACTGGCTTAAGCCAATCTGCCTTTCGCGATTCAGTGTTTTTAGAGCGGCGTAAAGAGTTTATACAGGAAGGCCACCGTTGGTTTGACCTGGTTAGGAGAGGAGGGACTTACCTGGTTGATGCCCTGCATACGCTGCCTGCAAAATCTGCAGCAAGCGCGAAAAATAATTTGTATCCGATAACACTGGTAGAAATTCAGCAAAACCCTTTACTCACACAAAACCCCGGCTATTAATAAATTTTTCATTAAAACTAAATATTATGACGCTATCAGATGTAAACATTTTAGCAAAGAAGATACTGGTGGGCATCATTGTCACCATAGTACCCTTCATCCTCATTTTTGGCGGGCTGTGGCTTACGCCGAGGTTACTTAGTAAAGTAGATAATAATAAACAACACACGCAAATTAAACCATAGCATTATGCAAATAGAAACCGCAACCAGGCAAAGGATAGTGAAGAACGTTTCCCTGAGCCTGTTCATTTTTATACTGCCTATCCTGGCCATGTTCGTCACTTTTTACTTTACCGGTGAGCGCCCTTGGGAACACCAAAAAAAAGGGCAATCAAAAGAAATTAACACATCAATAGACAAAAAAAGCAATACAGAAAATGGAAGCAACGATTGAGTTTTTTAAGAAAGTGATCGAAAACCTGAATGGGTTCGGGTTTCCGTTCCTCGTGTTTTTTATAGGCATAGCCGAATTTTCGTTCGGCCTGTACAAAGGCAAATGGCCAAAAAATGAAAGGTTTGTAGATATCGCCTGTTTTACCTTGCCGCGGCTTATCATTCGCCCTGCGGTGGCTTATTTTGGATTGAAATTTTTACCGCAGGTATTACCTGCTTTTAAAAACGACTTTAGCTGGGTGCCATTTTGGTGGGGTTGCGCAATCATAGCAGTGGCAGATGATCTTACCCAATATTGGTATCACCGCCTGCATCATGAGATACCATGGTTATGGCGTTTTCACCGTACGCACCACTCGGCATCGTACATGGGCATGGCTATGGCCAGCAGGCAAAACGCCATTTATACGTTGTTTTTTTCGCAAACCTATTTAACTACCGCTTTGGTTTACCTGGGCCTGGGTATCCCGGCCATTGTAGTGCGAGGTATAAAAGGTACTATAACCACACTGGCACACTCCAGCATACCATGGGATAAACCCTTTTACCAATACAAAGTGCTGCATCCGCTTGCCTGGGTATTAGAACGATTGATATCTACCCCGGCAACACACCACGCGCACGACGCGGCAACTACAGATGATGGTGTGGGTTATTATAAAGGTAATTTTGGCAACATGTTCTTTTTGTGGGATATTATATTTGGTACGGCCTTAATAAGCAGGCAATATCCCAAAGTTTACGGGATATCGCATTACGAAGGTGACCAGTGGTACGCCCAGTTGCTTTGGCCGATATTTAAATCGAAAGTACCGGGCAGCGAACTTTCTAAAGACGGGCCTGTTGTTAGGCTTGATGATCCGGCCCTCGCCAGCCTGGCTCCCGAAGTTATAAAGCAGCCGGAAGTTTCAGCCAACCAAACAAAAACCTATGCACCTGCCTGATTTTTGATATACAATGCGAAATGCCCGGATAATACCCGGTATTTTGCATTGTATATATCCTTATCGATGTCGATGGAGGGCTGATATCTGGTTTACAGCCGCCAAAAATATTAATATTGATGTTTTTAGCTTAAGCATTGTTAAGTTTGGGACGGATTATAGCAGTATATGCTTAAATTTGTACGCAATGACTGAACTGAACGAATATGAATGCGAAATGCTGGATGCTGTGCTGGAAGCTTTTGGCATACCGGATAGTTTAACAAGAAACCAGTTGCTCGAACTTTTTGACCAGGACGAGGCCACGGCCTTTGCCCTTGTACAAATACTTACCCGTGAAGGCTTTATTGCTGAAACGGGCAAGCATGGCGATTATGACCTGCCCGAAAAGCTGGTATTGAAACCTAAAGGCGACAAGTTCTTGAAATCGGGTGGCTTTGTGCGTCGTTATACACAGGAGCAGGAAAAACCTGTAGAAGTAAGCGGTACGCTATCTAAATTGCAGCAGCAGAATATGAAGTTGCAAAATGAGAAGTTAAGCCACAAATCGGAAGTAAGTAACCTCAATAAAACCATAGCCACGCTTAAAACCCTTCAATACCTATGGTGGGGGCTTATTGTGCTCGCACTCATCATAGGATATTTTATTGGCCATGCCTACGGCGTAAAAGCCGTGAAGCATTAGTGTTAAACTTATAGATAATATATCTCACATAAAAAGGAAGGCTACATATGTAGCCTTCCTTTTTATTAAACATATAACCGAATAGCTTTACTAATATTTGAATAATATAACGAGAATGAAAAAAGAATTATCAGAACTAATTATAGCCCTGAAAAGTAAAGTAGCTAATTTTAGTGATGTTATAGCATTTATTGAAACTTACTATACCCATCAACCAACCGCGTTTAAAAATGGTGATACTTATAACGAGGCTACTCAAAACCAAGGTAGTGCCAAGGTGCTTACCTTTGCCAAATTGCATAGTCTTGGTAAGGAAGATACACTCCAATTATTTGCAGAGCATTATCAATCGGTTTTAGATACGCCAGACGCAGAAGACCACCAGAATATCAGGCAATTTATGGCTAACGGATGGCAGGGGATAGCCTTTGAAGGAAAAGCTTTATCAGCTAAATAAACGAAGGCCGCAGTTAATCACCGCGGCCTTTGTTTTTTCAGGAAGCACTTATAGCGCTTTTATTTCTGTTTTTAATTTCTTTTTAACTTTCTTTTTTAGATAGTCTTTAGCGTGTTCTTTAAGCTCATCGGCTGCCTGATTTATCTCTCTTTTTTTGCGGATATATAAATAAGTTATTGCCCCTGCAAACATAGCGCCTATGGCCAATCCTGCAATTAAAATGCCGCTGTTATCTTTTTCTTTGAATGGGTTTTTCATATCAAATTTTTTAAATGGACGTATTTAATTACGATCCGGTTATTGATATAACTATTACATCATCCGTTTTGTTTAGTTGATACATTCATTATTTCCAACTTGTAACAAACTGATATTTTCCAGATCCTGCCTCGATTGTCTGGTATCCCGGTGTGTTCTCTTTATCTTGAAGCAACCGTAGACTTTTGCCATTTTCTGTTACCAAGCCGTTATTTTGTATGGGGATCTGAATGGTTGCGGTTGCGTTTGCCGGTATCTCAATATCCAGGTATAACTTACCAGCAGATATTTTCCAGTGCGATCTTACCATACCGTAGTTGGTTTCATAATCTGCATTAGCATAACTTAATGCGCCGCCTAAAGTTGGTTTAATAATAATGTGCTTATAACCTGGGCCATCAGTTTTGGTATCTATACCGGCAATAACGCGGTACATCCAATCACCAATGGCGCCATAAGCGTAGTGGTTGTACGAATTCATGGATGGGTCTTCAAATGTGCCATCGGTTTTAATGCCATCCCAACGCTCCCAAATGGTAGTTGCACCCGCTTTTATCGGGTAAAGCCAGGATGGATAGGTATCCTGTAGCAATAGTTTGTAAGCAACATCAGCATGGCCAAACCTGCTCAACACATGGCAAAGATACGGCGTGCCCAAAAAGCCAGTAGTTAAATGATAATTGTATTGTTTAATGTTTTTAACAAGCCTTTGCGCTGCTTGCGGCCTTAAACTGTCGGGCAGCAGATCAAACGCGAGCGCCAACACGTAGGCCGTCTGCGTGTCTGATGAGATCAATCCGTTTGGCGTTACGTATTCTTTTAAAAACGCGCTTTTAATTTGAGCGAGCAGCTTTGTGTAATAAAGTTCGTCAGCTTTATTATTAAGCACTTTGGCTGCGTTGACCAGGTTTTGTGTGGAGTAAGCGTAAAAGCACTGCGCTATCAGATACTTATTGGTAATGGCCGATGAACCATCACGATCATTATTTACGCTGTAGAAAAGCCAGTCGCCAAAATGGTCGCCGGTATTCCAAAGGCCGTTCTTGGTTTGTTTTTGGATAAACTTTACCCATGCCTGCATACTTGGATATTGATTTTCCAGGATCTGTTTATCGCCATAGGCAAGGTACATGGTCCATGGTACAATGGTTGCCACGTCGCCCCAGCCTGTGCTGCCGCCGACTTCATTATTGCCGGTTTTAAAAACATCAGGAATTATAAATGGGATACTGCCGCCGGGATATTGGTCTGCAGCTACATCTTTAAGCCATTTGGTGAAAAAGTTGTGCGCATCCATGTTGAAGGTGGCGGTGCGTGCAAATACCTGTGCATCGCCTGTCCAACCCAGCCTTTCATCACGTTGCGGGCAATCTGTGGGTACATCCAAAAAGTTGCCTTTTTGCCCCCATTGGATGTTATGCTGAAGTTGGTTAAGCAAGGGGTTTGAGCATTCGAAACTACCCGTTGGCTTCATATCCGAATAAACAGCAATAGCTTTAAAATTGGCGGTATCAAGCTTGCCGCGTAACCCTTCCACCTTTACAAACCTGAACCCCTGCCAGGTAAACTGCGGCTCGAAGATCCGGGTCGATGTGTCTTTTAAAATGTATATATTTTGAGCCTTTGCCGCCCTGAGGTTTTCGGTATAGAAATTGCCGGCCTTGTCCAAAACCTCGGCATGCGAGATCTTGACAGAATCGCCCGCCTTGCCCTTTACCCTAATGCTAACCCAACCTACCAGGTTTTGCCCAAAATCAATCACCTGTTCGCCAAGCGGTGTTTTGATGACCTTAACAGGCGTAAAGTTTTCGTGCTTTCGTACGGGTTCGTTGTAAGTGGCAATAAGGTTATCCAGAGGATACGATTGCGGTTTTACGCCTGCCCATTTCTTATCATCAAACATTGTTGTCGCCCATCCCGGTTGCTCCAGCCGGGTATCGATGGTGCATCCGTTATAAATTTCGGCAGAGCGCAGGCTCCCGGTCGATGATTTCCAGTTCTCATCAGATAACACCCTTTGGTGCGAGCCGTCCGTGTAAGAGATTTCTATCTGTAATAACAACCCGGTTTCTTTCCCGTAAAAATCCGGCCTTGGGTTATATGGCCCCAGCGGACTGCGATACCAACCATTGCCAAGCGTTACACCTATGGCGTTGCCGCCTTGTTTTATCAGGTTTTTAACATCATAAGCTTGATATTGTAAACGTTTGTTGTAGCTTGTCCACCCAGGAGCAAGATAATCATTCCCAATTTTTTTGCCATTGATCTGCGCCTCGTAAAACCCATGGGCGGTTATATAGGCAGTTGCAGCCTTAATTGTTTTTTGCGAATTAAAGGTCGCTCTAAGCAAAGGGGCAGGGCCATTGATCTCGTTATTTACAGCCGGGCCTATCCATTTGGCATGCCAATCGTTTGTGGACAGAAGGCCCATTTGCCAGTAAGCACGCCCAGTCCACGGCGATGCATTACCATAGTTATCCCAAACCCTCACGCGCCAAAAATACTTGCTGCCTGCCTTAAGCGCTTTGCCACGGTAAGCCACATAAATTGATTGATCTGAAATTACCTTACCACTGGCCCAATAATGTGTATTAGCTTTGGTTTCGATAGTATCAACCTCAATTTCGTAAGCTTTTTGGGTTACGTCACGCCTGGTGTCCTCCACAATTTTCCAGCTAAAGCGTGGTGTTTTGGTGTCTATACTGATGGGGTTTTCCAGGTTCTCGGTGCGTAAGGTGGTAACAGAAACCTGGGCCTGTGTTAACTGGGCCAGCAGGAGGCAGGCAATGCCTGGAAATAGTTTCTTCATTAATTAATTTTCGGTTAGGTTCAGCTTTTTAAATGCTTTTACAACGTTTTTAGTAATCACTTCGTAACCTTTATCTGATGGGTGCAGGCCATCAAAGGTCATTTTTTGTGCTTCGATGGGGTAAGGGTAATCATCTACACCCGGTTTAAAAGGAATATCAATTGAGTGTGGATATTTATAATTGGTGTAGTTCCCGAGCGCGTCTTTTAATCTTTTAAATTTCACAGTATTTTTTATGCTGAGGGCTTTATCATGAAAAAGATCTACCACGGGCAGGTTCTCATATTCGCCTATTGCCAGTACGGCGTTCGCAAAAGCGTCTAACTTTTGGCCGTTCTTTTCTTTGTAATTGCCGTAAGCGTTGTTGAGTGGGTCGTTAATGTAAACAAAATCGTTACGTTGCATCGGGGTTATCAGCACAATCTTGGCGGCTGGGTTAAGGCTGCGGATCTTGTTAATGATCTTACGGAAAGCGCCGGACGATGTACCTATACCGGTGTCGTTTTTATAATCATCGAGCGTGCCGGCGGGCATACCACCCCACCAGTCATTTGTGCCCAGAAAAACGGTGTAAACATCCGCCTTAACAAGGCCAAGGTTCTCAATTTCTTTGGCGATGCCCGGCGTAGACCAACCGTTATGCCCCTGGTTAACGTATTTAATATACGGTAAGGCCTCGGTAACACCTGTTAAATATCCTTTCGTGACCCTGTTTTTTGTTTCGTCGAGATGGTCGTTCAGGTAGGTGATAGAATCGCCGATGGCAACCCACTTAACCTCTTTTTGGGGAGTAAAAGATAGTATGAATAGTGCTGTAAGTATAAAAAGGGCATTTCTTTTTAAAAGAGTTATTTTGCCGTGAGCCATAGGTGTGGGTAGTAATTGGTGATTGGCAAATTAATTAAATGTTAGCAGATAACTGTGTCACACTGTTGCGAATCATCACAAAAAATACAAGCACAAAAAAATCCGCTGTATTTACAGCGGATTTTTGCATTTAATATATGATAGACTTATAGAAATAAGGCGTCCTATCCGGAGATGGCTAATAAATAATCCATACTCAGGGTGTTTGATGCTAATTGGCGGTTATTATCATATGGTTTACCTGCCAATCGGATCTGCTGGTTTTGGGTAATGCCTTGCAGGTGCACAGTTTGTTTATCAAGGCCAAGCCCGTTAACATCAAGCATATTGTAGGCATATTCCGAGATCAGCATATCGTTATTCAATTCTTTTGTTTTAGCCTGTAACCGCGATGCGATGTTAACAGGTAAACCCATAACAGAAAGTTGCGCGGGTGCGTCTAATCCAAATTCGCCTACAAAAACACGGCCTGCATGTAAACCAACGCCTATCTGTAATGGGCCACCATGGAATGGCACCGCATAAGCATCGTTAAACAAGTTAACGGTTTGGAACATCGTTTTTGCAGCTTGGTAAGCGTTATTCACCGCATCGCGAAGCCCGGTTTCTAAACCAAATACCGCATATAAATTATCGCCGGCTATTTCTACCACTTTGCCCTGCAGGTTTTTAACGATCTGGTTAAAGGCAGTGAATAAACGGCGCACAACGGTAATAACGGCCTGCTCGGGCTGCGATTCCATTAAGCCGGTAAAATTGCGGATGTCAAGAAAAAGTATAGCTAACTCGCGTTCTTCATCGGGCGCAGAGTGGTTGAGAGCGGGGCAAGTATTTAGTGATAAGCAGGTGTTTTGCATGTTGTTTAGTATCTGTTATACTGATGTAGACGCAAACCTCACCAAAACATTTTAAATAAAATGGAGATTTTATTTTCCTGAGATAGGGGTGACAGCATTTGTATTTTTAAATGACAAACTATTGCCGTAAACAACAAAAAAAGGGCACTGTCCCACTTTTAGTTATATAAGCGAGACGTTTTTTATAAAAAATTGATATTCAGGTAATTGTATTTTTATAAACTTTACTTATACTTAAAGTTATTATTCATTAAATAAATTCAATTATCTGCATAACAAATACTTAAGCATATTTGTGAGGGTGTCCCATTTCATTTTGAATGGGACAGCATGGGACACCTCATTTTTTTGATTTTTTAGCTTACTAATTATACTTTTTATTTACTATTCAGAGCTTTCTTTATAGCTTGTTTAGCCAAAGGTGCCATAATTTTATAACCGGCAAGGTTGGGGTGCACACCATCTTTAGAAAGGTTGGCGGGCAGGCCGCGCTTATCATCGGCCATGGCGGTAAAATAATCCAGGTAAACCATATTATTTTTCGCAGCGAACGCTTTTAGCATATCGTTTAAGATCTTTACTTTTTCGGTAGGGACAATCGCCGGCCTCCAGGGGAAAACATTTGCAGGCAATACTGATGACAGCACCACCTTTATGCCATGTGTTTTAGCCAACTCGGCCATAGAAAATATGTTACCAGCCACATCTTCTATTTTAGACGGGCCATTATTTTCGGCGATGTCATTTATACCCGCGAGTATCACTACTGCTGCCGGTTTTAGGTTGATCACATCCTCGCGAAAGCGCAGTAGCATTTGCCCCGTTGTTTGGCCGCTTATGCCACGATCCACGTAATTGTTGGATGCAAAAAAGGTTGAATCGTTAACGATCCAAAAATCGGTTATCGAATCGCCCATGTACACTACGCGCTTTTCTCCCTTAGCAGGTGCCGCCAGTTTGCTGTTGGCTTCTTCGTAACGTTTAATATTTGGCCAGTCCTGTGCCGATGCAGTTAGGGTAATGGCCATAAATGATAATAGTAAAAGAGCGTTTTTCATAGTAGGTGCAATTTATAAAATATATGTATTAACCGTATATACGTGATTCCTTTTTATCTATTGCCTTGCACAAAAGATACTAATTACTAAATTAGCCATCCTTACAACAAATTTATGTTAAGACGCAATTTTGTAAAACTCTCTGCCGCCGGTTTTGCCGCGGTAATGCACAGCCGTTTAACTTTTGCCAATGCTATTGGCAATTCGCTTATTAATAACCCCGACGAGGCCTGGGCACAGGTTAATGACCAATGGATTAAACTTGCCGGTAAAGGTGGGTCGGTATTTACCTACCGGGATATAAAAGTTGAAATTAAAACAAGCGGTAACGAGCAAGCTGTTCATGTGCAAGCGCCCCTTAGCGACTTGCAGGCAATACGGTTTAAATGGAAATATCAGACTGCTAAATACACCAGAGTTTTTGGCGACCATTGGGAACGCAGCTACGGCGACCTTGCATGGCGCGCACCAGATGCTAACACTAAGAACCCATGGTATGCACTGTTATATGATGATAAGCAAACCGCTTGCTTTGGTGTGAAAACCGGTGCCAATACAATGTGTTACTGGGAAGTTAAAGCCGATGCAATAGAATTAACCATGGATACCCATAGCGGCGGGGTTGGTGTAAAACTGGGTCAGCGTACACTGCATGCGGCAGATATTGTGACCGGCCTGGGCAAAACCAACGAAACGCCATATGCTACGCTAACCGATTTTTGTAAGGTAATGTGCACCAAACCACGCCTGCCAAAACAACCGGTTTATGGTATTAACGATTGGTATGTGGTGTACGGCAAAAACTCGTTCCAAACCATTAAAGACCAAACCACCGCCATGGCCGAACTGGTTGGCGATACCAATAACCGCCCGTTCTCGGTAATTGACGACGGCTGGCAGCAGCCCGACGATTTCTCGATAGTGAACGATAAGTTTAAGGACATGCACAAAATGGCCGACGAGGTGAAAAGCCACGGCATGCGCCCCGGCTTGTGGACACGCCCCTTAATTGCCCGCAAGGATGACAGCAAAACCCTGCTTTCCCCCAAAATACCGGGGCGCGGGCAGGATGATGAACTGATCCTTGACCCAACCATTCCGGAAAACCTTGCACGCGTAAAACGCAACATAGCCCTGTACAAAAAATGGGGTTACCACATGGTAAAGCACGATTACAGTACCTGGGATATTTTTGGTAGATGGGGCATGCAAATGAAAGATACCTTTACCGCGCCCGGCTGGAAGTTTTACGACCAAACCAAAACCAACGCCGAGATCATGAACCAATTATATGGTTGCATCCGCGAAGCGGCAGGGGATATGTATATTATTGGCTGCAATACCGCGAGCCATCTATCTGCAGGGGTGTTCGAACTTAATCGCATTGGCGACGACACCAGCGGAAAGGAGTGGGCACGTACCAAAAAAATGGGGGTGAACACGCTTGGGTTCCGCTTGCCGCAAAACAATACTTTTTATGCAGCCGATGGCGATTGTGTGGGCATCACCAAAGATGTACCATGGGATAAAACTAAAAAGTGGTTACAACTATTGGCAGAAAGCGGGTCGCCGCTGTTTATTTCTGCCGAGATAGGGTTTATTGGTGCCGAACAAAAGGCAGCCATTAAACAAGCATTTGCTAACGCCGCCCGTGTACAACCAAACGGCGAGCCTTTGGATTGGCTGACCAACCAGTTCCCCGAGAAATGGAAACTGAACAACCACGAAGTAACTTTTAATTGGGATTGATTTATCATCGCCGACGGCAAACTATAGCCTCTATATTAAGTTAATAAATGATGGAAAACGTAGACTTAAACGAAGTATTGATCCACGCGGCGCGTAAAGGAGAAATTCCTGTAATTGAAGAACTTTTAAAACAGGGAGTTAGTGTTGAAGCAAAAGATGCTAAAGGATATACACCCTTAATAATTGCATGCTACAATAACCAAATTGAGGCGGTGCGCTTTCTGCTGGATAACGGCGCTGATATAAATGGCGCTGATTTTGGCGGGAACACCGCGCTTATGGGCGTTTGCTTCAAAGGTTATGCCGATATTGCTCAATTGTTAATAGACAGGGGCGCAAATCTAAATCAAATGCACGGCAACGGGGGCACAGCATTGATGTTTGCCGCCATGTTTGGCCGTAATGATATGTTGAAACAATTGCTTGATGCCGGGGCTGATAAAACCCTTACCGATGCGCGTGGGCTTACGGTCTATGAAATAGCCGCCCAGCAAGGTAATGAAGGCGCGTTAGCTGTATTAAATTAATAAAAAAAGCGCCTTGGTTATCAAGGCGCTTTCTGCAAATATTTAAGTTAAGCCGGGATCTTTCTCGGCTTTTCGCGTTCCCAGAAGCGATGTTGCTTTATTGCCTCGATAAATTCTAAGGCCAATGTAGCTGCATCATCACCTACAATAACACCTTCATCGTTTTCTATTTTTTTGCTGAAATAGGTTGCTTCTAAAACCTGCATAGCACCTGCATCTGCCGCAATTGCTTTACAATGTTTAAAAGCTTCGTTCAGGAAGTGTATGGCATCAGGTTCTGCTTCTATCGAAGCAACGCTATTGCCGCCGCCGGGTACATATACGGCATCAAACAATACAGATGCGGCTGTTAAAAAACTTTCATCAGCCTGGATCCTTTCATCGTTAAGCGATGTGATAAATCCTAACCTTGGTGCAATAACGTTAACCGCGCCACCTTCGTTCTCAACGGCTTCTTTAACGGCGAATAAGGCCGTTTCGTCTACCCCATCAGCAGCCAGTATGGCTACCTTACGGGTTTTGATACTGTCTTTAATGGTGTTAGCCATGCTCAATGCTTCTGATTTGGTTAACGAGCCTTCTACCTGTACAGATTCGTAATCTTCTACCGCGGCATCCGCAGGGATACTTTTGTTAATAGGTTTTTCCGGAGATTGAGGTACATGCAGGCCTAATGCATAGGCAACTTCGGCAGCAATGCCTTTATCAATTAACGATAAGATACCTAACATACGTTCGCGAATGGCAACAGTTTTTACTTTACCCAATTCAAAACTCAAAGCATCAACGATGTGGTTTTTTTCCGGGTCTGACTGGCTGTTGAAAAATAACCTTGCCTGGCTAAAGTGGTCAAGGAAACTTTTACTTCTCGCGCGGATCTTAGTGGCCTCTATCCGTTCGGGAAAGGTTACATAACCGCCCTGCTCGGCCCTAACTTGCTCCGGCGAATTGTTATTAAGCGAATTTGGACTGTAGCTTGTTTTGCCCGCATCAATATTTTGACGCGAAAAGCCGTCGCGTTGGTTGTTGTAAACCGGTACTATAGGCCTGTTGATAGGTAACTGTTGAAAGTTTGGCCCACCTAAACGCAGCAGTTGTGTATCTGTGTACGAAAATAAACGGCCTTGCAATAATGGATCGTTTGTAAAATCGATACCAGGTACAATGTGGCCCAGGTGGAAAGCAACCTGTTCTGTCTCGGCAAAGAAATTGTCGGGGTTTCGGTTCAGGGTCATTTTACCAATACGCTGAACAGGTACCAATTCCTCCGGGATTAGTTTAGTCGGATCGAGCAGGTCAAATTCAAACTTAAACTCATCTTCTTCGGGAACAATTTGTACGCCTAATTCCCATTCAGGAAAAGCGCCGCTATCAATGGCATCCCAAAGGTCGCGACGGTGAAAATCCGGGTCTTTACCCGATATGTTTTGTGCTTCATCCCAGGCAACAGAGTGCACACCCAATAAGGGCTTCCAATGGAACTTTACAAAGCTCGCAACTCCGTCTGCATTAACAAAGCGGAAGGTGTGTACACCAAAACCTTCCATCATACGATAGCTGCGGGGCAGGGCGCGGTCACTCATGGCCCACATGATCATGTGCGCCGACTCGGGCATTAGTGAAATAAAGTCCCAGAAAGTATCGTGGGCCGATGCCGCTTGTGGTATCTCATTATCCGGCTCGGGTTTAACCGCGTGGATCAAATCAGGAAACTTAATGGCATCCTGGATGAAAAACACAGGCATGTTGTTACCAACAAGGTCAAAGTTGCCTTCTTGCGTGTAAAAGCGCACCGCAAAGCCACGTACATCCCTTGCAAGGTCAGTTGAGCCCTTTGAGCCTGCTACGGTTGAGAAACGTACAAATACCGGCGTTTCTGTTTCGGTATCATTTAAGAATAAAGCCTTTGTTACGGCCGACTGGCTTTCGTATAATTTAAACACCCCGTGCGCGCCGGAACCGCGTGCATGCACTACTCTTTCGGGGATGCGCTCGTGGTCAAAATGGGTTATTTTTTCGCGTAAAATAAAATCCTCTAAAAGGGAGGGGCCGCGGTCGCCAGCTTTTAAAGAATTCTGATCGTCGTTTATTTTTAAACCGGTGTTGGTCGTCATCTGCTGACCAGCGGCATCATCCCGAAACTGGCCTAATTGTTCGCTTTTTTGATTAGTTGGTTCGGTGGCCGGTTTTACGGTTTTTTCGTTTTTTGCCATAATTATGCTTGTGTAATGGTTGCGGTAACTTCGGTTAATTTATCGTCGGCTGTTTTTTCTTCGGTAAGCGTTTGCTCAAGAATAGCAGCAACATCTGTTAAACCTAAAGTTTTGGCTAACGCTGCTAAGCCACCATAGGTAGCAATTTCATAATGCTCTACCTTTTGCGATGCCATAATAATACCTACATCACGCGCATCAGTACCGGCTTCGGTGCTTTCAACAATGCCTTCACCTTCTTTAGTAAGGCCTTCCATTGCATCGCATTTTTTTGCGATGATCTTCTCATCCAATAAACCAAATATTTCTTCAAGCCTGCTAACGTGGCCCTTCGTTTCTTCGAGGTGGTTTTCGATAGCTGCTTTTAAATCTGCCGAGCTTGCAGCAGCAATCATTTTGGGCAGGTTTTTTATCAGGTGGTTTTCGGCCCAGTAAATATCCATTATTCCGTCTTTAAAAAGTTCGAGTAAACCAGTGTCGGTTTTTTCTGGCGACGCTGTCGCGAATTTCGGCTCAGTGCCGGTTTCTTTTTTAGCCATGATGTTTTATGTTGTGGTTGTTTTTAACACAATTAGTTGTACAAATACAAGCAGCAAAACAGCAAAATGTTTTAACCAGTTAGAAATAAATTAAGTTAGAAAGATTTAATAGAATCATCAACAAAAAATCAATGAAGATGAATTGTTGGCATAAATATCTTATAAACAAGTATCTATGTTAGCTTATCCAGTTTAAAATAACCCAAATGTATGACATCTTCCGGCAAACCGGGGGATGGGGCTATTTCTATTTGATACTTATCTTTAAGAGCTGGAGACAGCATCTCTTCAATGCGGTAAATGTCATCTACATCTATGCCATATTTATCATCAATGTGTGCATTGGCACCTTTCACCTGTGCGATTGTATTGGTACGGAAGAACGCTGTCTTTTTTGATTCGTGGATAGCAAGGCCGCGGTCATTTTGTACGGTAAGCACTACGTAATGCTGTTCGGCTAATTGGTTAGCCTGGTAACCGCCAAGATTAATGAAAAATAGTTTGTTATCAGATTGAATAACTGCATCATCTTTCGGTACTACTTTTATAGCATACCCATCAACGGCTTTTACTTCGCGCCAGCCATCAATATGCAAACTAGTACCGGTATTGCGCCAAAAGGCCTTTATATCGGGCACAAGATCTTTTAACGAGTTGGCGATGCCGAAAAAAAAATCATGCTGCTCTACGTGCCTGCCCGGCGCTTTAGAGCCTAATAATAACATGTAAAGTTTTGGTGTATCGGCTAATATTTCAGTAATCATATTGTTTAACTATTCAGGATGCTTTTGATGATATGGCCTGATGCTTCCTGGCAAAAATCGAGCCCGGAGTAGTCGGGGTTGTAACCGCCAATGTACGGGACAGCCATAATATAAATGCGCTCGTTAAGCGCGCCGTAATCATCCACCGCCTGGAAGCTGTCATTTATGGCGATGCCCGGCACGGTCAAATAATATCCGCCTTTACCGTCACTTGCCACTTTCTTATTGTCGTTTTCAAGTGCTTTTAGGCCGTTTTTTGATAATTTAAACCACAGTTTTGCCGGGGTGACCGTGCGGTTTTCGCTTAATCCTTTGTACGGAAACTCATCGAACGTAAGGTGTGGCTGGCCTACGCAATCTACATAGGTCTTGTAGGTGTCGGCGTGTTGCTTTCCGTGTTCATCGGTATAATGGTAGATAGCCCCACCATCTTCTACCGGCTCTATATAGCTATCCTCACCAACGGTAACTATTTCCAGGGCACCTGCCTGGTGCAAAGCCATCATCTCTTCCACCGAACTTTGAGGTGCGTAAGCTATAACCACTGATATTAACGGCATTAAGGTTTTTTGCAGCCTCATCATATCCTCTGCAGAAAAATATTTGGCCGGATAGTTCATCGCAAAGCTTAACACCCCAAGCATCTCTTTCCAATAAACAGACTTGCGTTGTTCGATGGAAATTTCGGCTTCTTTATATTCCATTTTAAACAGTTCGAAAGGTTCTATGCTTTCGCGTTGTTCCATAATGTCGGTTACAACGTTCTCCATGCGCATATCCTTTATCCGCTCGTAAAAATCTGGTTGTTTCTCTTTAAAAGCAAGTTTAAAATCTTTTTCAAACACCAGGTCCAACGATAGAAAACCATTGTTATCGTCGCGGTTTTGCTTGATGTCTTCCTTCGTAAGTTCCGCTCCTGTAGCCAGGTGCGAATCTTCGAGATGGAACCTTACCGCAGGCAACAAACCGTTGCGCGAATGCATCACCATCTTGAAGCCTTTGCTGTTGGGTTGGACGGTGTATTTTACTTTACCATCTTCATCCTTATCAAATATTCCGTTATGGCGCGATAAAGTACGTATGGCGTCAATCGCGGTTAAGGATGATCCCCGTATAGCTATGGCCTCATTGGTTGCAAAAGCAAGTTTTACAGGGGGGTAGGGCGAGTCGAAATACCCGGGTATTTTACCCTCATTTTTTTTTGGCCAGTTGTGGCCGGTACAAATTATTATATGATCAAATTCATGTTTGTGCTGATTGTTTATTTCTACAATAACTGTTTGTTGTTCAGTGTTATCGGTTACGTTACTTACAGTACTGTTAAAGTTGATTTCAAACTCAAGGCCTTGCTCTTTTGCTTGTTTTTGCAGCATGCTAAACTGCGCCGTAAGGTATTGGCCAAACAGCAAACGGGGCAACACCTTGTACTCGTTAAACTTGTCAGGATCAATGTGAAATTTGTCCAGCGTGTCTTTAGAAACGGTTTTTATCCATTCATTGATAGTGGTGACCATTTCGGGGATCTCGTTACCGGATACATTGGTAACATGCTCATCGTTAGATCCCCCGTTGCTGTAGGGCATGCCAGCGCCCAGCACATTATTTTTTTCGAAAATGGTGATGGAGAAGTCGTCGCGCTTAGCGTCAACAAACTGCTTAAACATAAACAGGGCACTTGGCCCACCACCCAAGATTGCTACGTTTTTTTTATTTCTCAACTTATTAAATGATAAAGTAAAGTATGCTATATGAATTGCAAACAGGATAAATTGTTTTCAATATCGGGGTAACTTTTAAATTTTTTTAATATCCTATTTTTTGTGCCAAATAGTTAACATACGAGATTTAGCTATGACCTTAAAGCTGATTTATCCTATTAATTTAAGATTTCTACCTTTTTCTTTTCGAGGAAATTCAGTTATCTTTCAGCACTAACTTTATTACATGAAAAGAAAATTTCTGTTGTTGCTTAGTGCAGCATTCTCTTTTGTAATTTTATTCACTGCTTTTACTGCAGGTGTTTGGGGTGTGATACAAATTACGATGAAAAAAGGAGGAGAGATGTACCGCCTACCGATAACCTACCTGGATAAGATATTGGTGAGGGGTTATTCGCCGTAGCGTGAATTTTATTCGCCCGCATACGATCATCCTAACGACAGGGATGCAGAAACTGATCTTAGATCTATTATTTACTGGCAGCCAAACGTAGTTACCGATGCCGATGGTACAGCCACCGTAAGTTATTTTACTGCCGACGAGCCCGGCACTTACCACGTAGTTGTTGAGGGCCTTAATTTGGAAGGTAAGTTGGCACGTAAGGTGTTTGATTTTAAAGTAGGGAAGTAACGGCAAGCAATAACATATAAATTAAAGCCCCGCGTCACATACTGATGCGGGGCTTTTTATCAAAGATCATATTCCCCCTATTTAATAGTACAATCTTTTGATAGTAATAAACCTTAATGCCCGCCAGTTTTCGGGCGATAAGCTTTTGCAATTTTTACCCTTGTACCGGTAGTATTGCCTGCAATAAAGTAACAACCATTTTAAAACATGGGCAATACTACATATGTAGTATTTTACGCGCCCTACAAGCTGTTTTAATGCTAATTAAAAATATTTTTAACGCTAAGTTTTTGCAAATGAATTGGTTAAATAAGCCGCTGCAAATTCTTTTAAAAAAAGTTTGCACAGCTATACAAAAAAGCTACCTTTGCAATCCCAATCGGGATGTAGCGTAGCCCGGTATCGCGCCACATTTGGGATGTGGAGGCCGCAGGTTCGAATCCTGCCATCCCGACACCAGCGATACCCAACAAGCATCAAAACCCTGTAAATGTCTCATTTACAGGGTTTTTGTTTTTTAAATATTGGAAGTTTATAGGGGGGGATTTTATTGGTTTTCTGCATGCAACCTGGATAAGCATCGTTTTTGGGCAGGCCGCTGCGCAATACTGAGCAAAAACAACCCGGTAAAAATTACGGGGAAGCTGAGGCAAACCTTGGATCAACACTTTTGGACATTAACGCAAACCTTACTTATAAATACAACGAGAAGAATTTTCCGGTTAGCATGGCAATTAATGGTGCGGGCGTAAATGCTTTTACTTACAACTGCAAATAGGCCGCGGGTGGCACAAGTTAGGTAACTACCGGACCTATGCGGGCAGGGAGTAAGCAAGGTGCCCATAAACCCAGGTCGTTATATAATGAAGACTGGGGTGCACAGGATATAGCGACTAACGAAGAGACAAGGCAGTATATTACTGAGATGTACCATTTCATGCAAATTGCCCATCCCCAGTTTTTAGTGGTTGATAACGATGGTTGGCAGCATATATCGTTTGAAGGACGGTTAAAAAGTGATCTGCTGACGGTCCATCTATATACTTCCGCAGTTGAAGAGTGGATCAGGCTATTAGACGAACTGATCGCCGGTAAACAGGTTGGTGTCGCGGCATTTCCTCTTATCGTAGGCGACCCTTTCTTTTTTCGAAAGCAAGTTCCCTTAATAGTAAGCGAATGGGGCGGTTTTGGTTTTGCAGATTATGGTGGCCCGCAGGATAATGAACAACGGGCCAATCAAATCAAATTATACAAGGCGCAATTAAGGAAAAGGGCAATAACAGGTGATGTTTATACACAAGCTACTAACATCGAAGATGAACGCAATGGGTTGATCGATTTTGAAAGCGGTAAATTGAATGTTCCCGCGGGAATCTTGAATACGAGATTTCCATCTTAACATAAACATGAGTAAAGCCTAAATAAATAAAGATGAAGCAGGGATTGATGATTGATATGAATGGCGTGATTTACGCCGGTGATTCGCTGATAGAGGGCGCAGACGTTTTTATTAAAAGATTGCTGGATAGGAACGTGCCTTTTACTTTCTTGTCCAATAACAGTCAGCGTACGCAGTCGGAAGCAATTAATAAGCTAAATGAACTGGGTATAGAGGGCGTAAAGGAGGAGCACATCTACACCAGCGCTATGGCAACCGCTACCTTTTTAAAAGATCAGTATCCCGGTTGTTCTGCCTACATCTTAGGTGAAGGTGGACTATTAAAAAGTTTAAAGGAAAACGGCATAAAAGCGGTTGATGATAATCCCGATTTTGTTCTGCTGGGCGAAGGTCATGAATTTACCTTACCAATGGTTCATCGTGCCGTGGATATGATCCTGGCGGGGGCTAAGTTCATTGCAACAAACAGGGATCCGTCTCCAAGGAAAGCTGGATGGAATAACCTTGGAATCGCCGCGATTGTAGCGATGATCGAGGAGGCGAGCGGACGGGAAGCTTTTGTGATCGGGAAGCCAAGCCCGGTGATGATGCGCTCTGCCAGCGCTTATATGGGACTAAAATCATCAGATACTACCGTTGTCGGCGATACCATGGAGACAGATATAAAAGGTGGTATCTACATGGGATTTAAAACGATACTTGTTTTGTCCGGGATCGCAGACAGCGAAAACTTAAGCCGGTACGCATTTAAACCAAATTTGGTTGTAAACTCAGTTGATGAAATTCAATTTCCATTGGAGTGGTGGTCTCATCGACAATAATCCGTTAAGCCACGTGGTTCAATAATACGTGTTAGCGTCTGCGAGGGTAAAAATTTTAATCGTAAAACGCTGCTACGCATAAAGTTTTACGCGGTTGGTAGTACGGTCAAGCAGATAGGAACCACTGTAAAATTTATTCGTTGTATTTGATTATTGTAATACAATCTAAATGTTTTAACGGTGCTATCTGCCTGACTGTAAAAATTTGCAATCCGTTATTCTGTTGATCCGTCGGGACCTGTTGATCCGTCAGGCCGTCATTCTCCCTAAACTGGTCTAACTGGTCTTCTTGCTTAGCGCCGGAAATGATCTGCTCACCGGGCAATGCGTTTTCAAAGTTCTCCCCTTTATCGGCCTTCGGGAAGTTTTGTTGCCCCGGTGCGATATTTTCGTGGTTTTCCATAGATATCTATTTAGTGTTTAACAATTATTTCAATTACAATTATTGTTTTGTAGGATTAGCCTTGGGTGCGGGCGCGCCGTTGACAGTATCCTGTGGCGTTAAGGTGGTATCACCCCTGGTTCCTGCACCTGCTGAACCTGACCCTGACCCAGGTGCACCATTTCCATCGTTCAAACCCTTGGTCGTATCATTAGGTGATACATTGCTATCTGCTCCCGTACTTCCGTTTCCCTTGCAGCCTGCGATAACTACGCAAATTGAGAAAGCTGCAATAAAAAATGATTTTTTCATAATGCTGTTTTTAATGTTTATTATTTGTTGTTTATTAAATATGTGGCGGGTTATTTTTAGGTAAAGCGTACTTAGAGCCTTTAGACAATATATGGACTTTCAGGTTCTCGATCGCGATCCTTTCATCTTTTCGGTTGTCAAAAATATTTGATCTGGTCAGTTCGAACCCTTCGACAATGATCACCACCCCGTTACCGATCACTTCCGCATCCTTTCCATTACGGACAATGACCGCGGTGTCTTCTTCGATGCCAATCCCAATGCTGGTCGGGTTAGTGGCAATCACCTGCGCCATCCGGACAAAACGGCTTCGGTCCACGAAATGCGTATCGATACAGATGTCTTTTAAAAATTCAAGACCGACTGTGATCCTGATCTCTCCTGCCATCTGCTGAACATCTTTGTTACCCGCGTAGATCATAGGTGTGGACATGGCCATCGCACCTGCACTTGTGCCCGCTATCACTACATGGTCATGAATATACCGTTGCTTAAGCTGCAGCAGGAAAGCCGTGCCTCCGTAGATCGACGTTAGTTTTAACTGGTCCCCGCCTGAAAAGAAAATCCCATCTGCTTTTGCCAAACGCTCTTCCAGGTTTTCCGTCTGCGCCTCAAGCCGGCTGTCATGGTGGATATGCCCGACTTTTTCAAACCCCATAGTCGCGAACGCTTTTCGGTAATCGTCAAAAGATTCGACTCCGACCGAACTGGCCGTTGTTATGACTTCTATGATGTTGTCCTTCTTCCTGATTAAGTCAATAAAACTGCTCAGGATCTCCGGAGGTTTAGAATTTTCAACAGATTCTCCCTTGTCTTCATGGCCGCCGACAATCAGTAAAATTCCTTTTGGAACAGGGCAAAATGGCTCTTCAATCTTCTTCATTGTCACACAAATACAAGTTCTATAACATCTTGTTTTTTTAATTACAATTTAAATAATTATCCTATAAAACAATTTTATCCTATTTATCTTCTTATTGTAAAACATTAGAATATGCAAGCACTATTAAAATCAGACAAAAAAATTGATGCACGCCAGAGCTTTTACCATCAGCTACCGGAAAATATCATTTGTTTCTCTCACCTGAGATGGGACTTCGTGTTTCAACGTCCACAGCAACTGTTGACCCGTTTTTCAGGCAAATTTCGGGTGTTTTTTATCGAAGAACCTGTTTTCGACACAGACGGAGAGACTTACTACGCTTACCTCGAACGAGCTGAAGTTCAGGTGATCGTGCCGCATCTGCCTCGCGTTAACGATCCGGAAAACACTAATGCTTTGTTAAAAACATTGCTGAATAATTTTCTGAAGGGAAAATCCATGGCCAGTTACACATTTTGGTATTATACGCCAATGGCGCTGGACTTTTCGCGAAAGCATCAACCGGAACTTATTGTTTATGATTGTATGGATGAGCTATCCGCTTTCAAATTCGCGCCGCAGGCTTTGAAGGAGCTGGAGAAAGAACTATTACAAAAAGCAGATATTGTATTTACAGGAGGCCAGTCACTGTATGAAGCTAAAAAAGGGCAGCATTCTAATATTCATCCCTTTCCAAGCAGCATAGATAAACAGCACTTTGGATCAGCCAGGAAAATACGGACAACATTGAATAAAGAAAAAATTCAGGATCATTACACACTGGGTTTTTATGGCGTCATTGATGAGCGGTTCGATATTGATCTGATACGGGGAATAGCAGATGCTCGGCCTGATTGGAAGATCGTGTTGGTTGGCCCCATAGTTAAGATCGATCCAGCGCATTTACCCGCTCACGAAAATATTACATACACAGGTCCAAAAAGCTACCAGGAACTACCGGCTTATCTGGCCGAATGGGATTTTGCCCTGATCCCCTTCCTGTTAAATGAATCCACCAAATTTATCAGCCCCACCAAAACACCGGAGTACCTCGCAGCAGGAGTTCCGGTTGTGTCCACACCTATACGGGATGTTGTAAATCCGTATGGTAAATATCGCATGGTAAAAATTGCGCATGATGCAGAAGGATTCATTATGGAGATCGAGGATCAATTGCAGTTTTTAGAAAAAGAAAGCTGGTTAGAAAAGGTGGATGATTTCCTGTCCCAAAATTCCTGGGACAATACCTGCAGCCAGATGCTCAGCTTAATGAATACTACCGTGGCTAACCGCTCAATGTCTTCTATTGCATAATAATTGTCTTTGAAAGGGAATCAAATGAATAACGGACAAGACAAATTAGCGTTATGGGGCGGCATAGAATATTCTTTAAACCGCATAGGTGACCGGTACTTTGACCAGTTGGAACAGGCCGGGCATTATGACCGGGATGATGACATTAGCCGGATCGCCGGGTTGGGCATCAAAACGATACGGTATCCTGTTTTATGGGAAAAGCATCAGTCGGAAGCCGGCAGTGCTATCAACTGGAGCGGGACGGCGGAAAAGCTGGAAGAGATCCGTTCTCTTGGAATAAACGTAATAGCCGGGCTGGTTCACCATGGCAGCGGTCCTGCATTTGTTCATATGATGGACGAAAGCTTTGCTTTAGGCCTTGCGAGTTATGCAGGCCAGGTTGCTTCCAGGTTTCCCTGGATCGTCGATTATACGCCGGTAAATGAACCGCTTACCACCGCCAGATTTTGCGGTCTATATGGGATCTGGTACCCCCATGAAAGGTCTTCTTCGTCATTTTGCAGGATCCTGATCAACGAATGCAAAGCGACCGTGCTTGCCATGCAGGAGATACGGCAGATCAATCCTAAGGCCAGGCTTGTACAAACAGAGGACCTTGGCAAAACGCATAGTACATCGTTACTCAAATATCAGGCAGATTTCGAAAACAATCGACGTTGGCTAAGTTTCGACCTGCTTTCAGGCAAAGTGAATAATAAACATGCTTTATGGGGTTATCTGTTAGCATCCGGCATTTCGGAGACAGACCTGCTTTTCTTTATAGAAAATAAATGCCCGCCAGATGTAATAGGAATCAATCACTACCTGACAAGTGAACGTTACCTGGACGAAAATATTAATGACTACCCCCATTATACGCGTGGGGGTAATCATGTTCATAAATATGCAGATATAGAGGCTGTTCGGGTAGGCGGCATCTGCCCGGACGGGCCTTATGAGCTATTTTTGTCAGCCTGGAAACGTTATAACTTACCAATCGCGATCACGGAAACACATTTGCATTGCACAAGGGAGGAGCAAATGCGCTGGTTAAGCCAGATCTGGCACAGCGGCCTCAAGCTTATCAAAAATGGAGTCAATATCCAGGCAGTAACGGTTTGGGCACTCTTCGGTTCTTTCGGCTGGAGCGACCTGCTAACAGTTCAGCCCGGCGTATACGAGGCCGGTGTATTTGATTTGAGCGGCAACGAAGTGCGGGGTACAGCGCTGGCAAGCATGGTAAAGGCTTATGTATCAACAGGCAATTTTATACACCCGGTCTTGAGCAGCGCAGGTTGGTGGCAACGAAAATGCCGAACTCTCTATGGGACCGATATTTTCTATTCTGATGAACCAAAGAATTTAAACACACAACCCCTTTTAATCTTGGGCTTGGCCAACGCGCCGATTACAGAAGCTTGTGTGGCCGTGTGCAAACAGCGCGCCATACACTATGTCTGTTTTGATCATACCCATTTGGATGATATGCAGTTAGTAGATACAGTAATTAAAAATTTGTTGCCATGGGCGGTTTTGGATACTTATCACCTAAAACTCATGCCGGAAAACCGTGTGAAAGACGCCTTTAAAAAGGCAGATTTTTCATTGAAAGGAATTCAGGAAGTATGTTCCAGGTACAACGCAGCGTACATGGTGATCTTTACCCCTGTGGAACAACGGGATATCCCGGATGGACTAGGTAAGAATTTATCCACCTCAGCGAAAACTGAACAGGCGCCGAAAAGCTTGTCGCCGCCTCGTGAATATGCGTTAAATATTAGCGTTCCATTCTTGAGCAGTTCGGGCCTGCCTGATATTTTAGATAAAGCTTTAGATCTCCTGCTGGACGGTGAGGCCGGTAATTGGGAGTTTTCCTACCCGGATGACGCGGTGCCTAAAAAAGTAGTTCCCGGACTTGCAGTAGGCCCGGTAGCGGATACGGATTTCTTTGTGAAAAGAAACGTAGTTAACGAACTGGAAACCGATATTCCGTTTTTAGAGAATGTCGCATGCTAATATTTCTTGGTCATGAATATTAAAAGGAGTTATAGATATAGCAAAGTTATAAAAGTAGGGTTGCTGCTAGTAGTTACGGCTTTGATGACTACCTGCATCTATATTTTTACCGGCCACTTCATCGCCAAGGAAGACAAAGGTTCACAAGTACGTCTGGCCAAGGTTAGCATTTGCATGCCGGCGAAGCAGTCAATGAATAATAAAAATCACAAAAAATAAAATGGATAGCGTGAAAAAGTACGATTATTTAATAGTGGGTAGCGGCCTTTTCGGCAGCGTATTCGCACATGAAGCAAAAAAAAGAGGCTATAAATGTTTAGTTATTGATAAACGATCACATTCGGGGGGGAATATTCACTGTGAAAAAAAAGAAGGAATTAATGTCCATAAATATGGCGCGCATATCTTTCACACCAATGATAAAGAGATCTGGGATTATGTGAACTCCTTTGTCGAGTTTAACCGGTATACCAATAGCCCTGTAGCCTTTTATAAGGATAAGCTATATAACCTGCCCTTTAATATGAATACTTTTTTCCAGTTATGGGGGGTAAGAACGCCGGATGAAGCAAGGCAGAAGATCAGCGAGCAGATTGAAAGTCTGGGTATAGAGAATCCGCAAAACTTAGAAGAGCAGGCTTTATCGCTTGTGGGCGTTGATATTTACGAAAAACTCATAAAAGGCTATACGGAAAAACAATGGGGACGAGCGGCTACTGAATTACCCGCCTTTATCATTAAAAGGCTTCCTGTTCGGTTTACATTTGATAATAATTACTTCAGCGACCGCTATCAGGGTATTCCTATCGGCGGTTATAACAAGCTGACTGAAGGTTTACTGGCGGGCATTGAAGTGCAGCTAGACGCCGATTACTTTGATGACCGGGAATATTTTGACTCATTGGCTTCCCAGACGGTTTTCACCGGCAAAATAGACCAATATTATAATTACTGCTTTGGTAAGCTGGAATACCGAAGCTTAAGATTCGAACACGAGACCATAGATACAGAAAATTATCAGGGGAACGCAGTGATAAACTATAGCGAAGGTGAAATTCCTTATACAAGAATTATCGAACATAAGCATTTCGAATTTGGCACCCAGGAAAAAACGGTTATTACCAAAGAATACCCGGAAGAATGGACTGAGGAGAAAGAACCTTATTATCCGATAAATGATCAAAAGAATACAGCCATTTTTAAACAATATACAGCCCTTGCTAACCAGGAGGCGGGTGTAATTTTTGGGGGCCGCCTCGCGGAATACCGCTATTATGACATGCACCAGATTATTGGTTCAGCATTGCATAAAGTTAAAGAACACTTTGAATTTGAAAACAGTGAAAACAGAATAATGGAGAAAAATTTATCCTTGTAACAGCGAAATAGGACGGTTACTTATTCATCTATATCAACAGAATTTTAATAATACATCAGCTGCGTACTTATTTACATCTGATCAAGCATCAGTATAGCTGATGTCAAAATAACGTTAGCCACGCTTGATGCAAACCATATATAGAAACAGGAAGATTAAAGGCACGAATAGTTTAAAATCAATCTATTCCATCAAACCTTGCCCTGAAAAGAGGCATACAGCGACATTTCTGATTTGCTTAAATTAAATTTCTATTTATTTTTTTTAATTATAAATAAAAGTCATTGTAATTGTAAGATTGCTGAAAAGCAGCAATGAGAATTTCAGGAATAAGAAAAAAGCACCATGGTATAGCGGATTACAGTTATCTGCCGCTTGTGTTAATGGCTCCGTCGTTTGCAGGATTTGAAGCAAATAGATCCGCAGCTAACCTATGCAGGGCATTTAGTTTATCTGCTTTAACATACACATTGTGTACAAAAGCAAAATGGGAGGTAATTGATTTAATCCCTTATCGCGTACACGCCGGGCTTCTGTCTAACAGATGTGACGGCTCGCTTCAAAAGGTATGCTCAAATGAAAAGAATTACTTGATATAAACTGATATGATTATGAGAAAAGTATATTTTTTATTGATAGCGGTAGCTTTAACGAGCGCAACTTGCAAAAAAGAGAAAATTAACACTGGTAAACTTCCGCCAATTACACAGACGGGCGAAAATACATTTGGCGCGACAGTTAACGGCAAAGTTTTTTTGCCGAAAGTCAATTTTGGGAATTATACCGTTAAACTGGCTGTATCTTATTCGCTAAACCCTCAACAACTACAGATGATTGCCAATAACACAGACAGCAATGATGGATTCAATTTTATATTCAATGACGTCTCGTTCAACACCGGCGATATCATTCAATTATCGCAGTTAGTTGTTGGTAAAAGGAATGTTGCCATGGCGGGTTATAGCATTACACGAGAAACCGGAGGCAGCTATGATATTGTTCCGCCACTCACAGGAACGCTCACCGTGCTCAAATTTGATGTCACACAAAAAATTTTCGCCGGAACGTTTTCTTTCGAAGCTGTCAACAGCTTAGGGGAAAAAGTAATAGTGAAAGACGGCCGTTTCGACCTAAAATTACAATGATCGGTTCTGAAATTTAATCCACCAACACCACCTAAATAAGCCTTATCACATCATGAGAATTATACAGTCATTATATTTGTTTAACGAGTTCATGGACTATTTTATACGGACAAACAGGCTATAAAATCTACCAAATTAAGTACATTAAATGTGTCTTATTCAGTGCCCGTTCATGTTAATTTAGATATAACTTATTGAATATTATAGATTTAAGAGGCTGGATATTCACCCTGCTATCCCGGCAACAGCGATATCAATTATCAGAACCCTCTAAATCGAAAGTTTAGAGTTTTTTTGCTTTATGCGAATTGGTTTAAGCGCGTTGTCTCCGACTAATATCGCACTGCATATTATTACAAAATCGCTTAATAATTAGCCAATAAAACAAAAGCATTGTTGGCGGGCATCCGTTTCCTTTGTAATCCTGTATAAATCAACAGTCTGTTGTTAAACCTAAGGATAGCTCCCGGCCGATATCACCTCAAACGGTTAGAAATTATTTTGAAACAACAACAACCGAAAGTAGATTTATAGGTTTTAATAACACGATTGGCTATCTTGGCTAAGGCCAAATTGTCAATCGTTTTTAAGATTGGTTTATTGTTAGTTTACTGATCCGATTATTTTTACTTGAGATTATAACATATAACCGGTATGATATTTAAGCCTCTGGTGTACAAACGGGTGCGACATCCGAACTATAAATTATTATGGTAAAAGAAGTTAAACGTACTTTCTTACATATCCACCAAGGCGATAACGTGCTTGTTGCACTTACCGACCTGCATAAGGGTACTAATGTTGAGCATGAAGGCTTATGCTTTATACTTGCCGACAATGTAGCCGCCAAACACAAGTTTACAATTACTGCTTTAGAAGCCGGCGACGAAGTCTATATGTACGGAGTATTGGTTGGTAAAGCCAGCGGGTATATCCCGCAGGGAGGGGTTATCAACACCCAAAATTTAAAACATGCTGCCGACAATTTTACCCTTGGTGACCGCAAAATAAGTTGGACACAGCCCGATGTAAGCACTTTTGTTAACCAAACGTTTAATGGCTATCACCGTTCAGATGGCTCCGTAGGTACGGCTAATTATTGGTTGGTTATCCCATTGGTTTTTTGCGAGAACAGGAACATCAATGTATTAAAGGATGCTTTGCTGGATAAACTCGGTTTCTCTAAACCCCGTGGGTACGAGAACGAGGTAGACCAATTGGTAAATATGCTGCAGACTGGTAAATCGATAGAAGAAATTTTACAGGCCGACCTGCAATTGACACCTGAAGCGGGTGCTACAAATAAATTGTTCCCCAATATCGATGGTATTAAATTCCTGAACCACGATATGGGTTGCGGTGGAACACGTACAGATTCTGACGCGCTTTGCGGATTATTAGCGGGTTATATTACCCACCCCAATGTGGCGGGCGCAACCATACTTAGCCTTGGCTGCCAGCACGCACAAGCCAGTATTCTGCAGGACCAGATAAAAAAGCGCGACCCAAATTTTTCAAAACCCTTAATGATATTAGAGCAGCAAAAGCTCGGCACCGAAAGCCACCTTTTACACGAAGCGCTTAAACAGACCTTCGCCGGCCTGATACAGGTAAATAAGCAACAGCGCCAGCCTGCGCCTCTCAATAAATTATGTATTGGGTTAGAATGCGGCGGATCTGATGGCTTCTCAGGCATTTCAGCTAATCCGGTTTTAGGTTATCTGTCGGATATGATGGTAACCATGGGTGGCAGTGTTATACTGGCCGAGTTTCCCGAACTTTGCGGCGTAGAGCAGGAATTGAGCGACCGTTGTATTGATGATACCACTGCTATGAAATTTATGGACCTGATGCGTACTTATAACGCCAAAGCCGAGGCAGATGGCTCGGGTTTTTACGCCAACCCATCACCCGGTAACATCCGCGATGGTTTAATAACGGATGCCATAAAATCTGCAGGTGCGGCAAAAAAAGGAGGCACATCACCTGTTACAGCCGTTTTGGATTACCCGGAGAAAGTAACCAAACCGGGTTTAAATTTGCTTTGCACCCCCGGCAGCGATGTAGAAAGCACCACGGCTGAGGTTGCATCAGGCGCAAACCTGGTTCTATTTACCACAGGCTTGGGTACCCCAACGGGCAACCCGGTTGCTCCTGTAGTAAAACTATCAACCAATACCGCCTTGTTTAATAAAATGCCCGATATTATTGATTTTAATTGCGGTACGGTTATAGAAGGCGCGGAAACCATTGAGCAATCGGCACACCGTTTGTTAAATTATGTGATAGATGTTGCCAATGGCGATATCAAACCAAAGGCGGTACAATTGGGTCAGGACGATTTTATTCCATGGAAACGTGGCGTTTCATTATAAACCATTATAAATGTTCAGCTTAAAAAATAAAATAGCCGTAGTAACAGGTGGTGGCAGCGGTATAGGTAAAGCAATAGCCCTGCTGTTTGCCAAACAAGGTGCTACCGTTCATATTATCGAGTTAAATACCGATGCTGCTAACGATGTCATCGCCGAGATAAAAAGCAAAGGTGGCGATGGGCAGGCGCATGCCGCCAACGTTGCCGACCAGCAAGCGGTGGTAAATGTATTTAATACCATTGGCAAGGTTGATATCTTGATTAACAATGCGGGTATCGCCCACGTGGGTAACCTCGAAAAAACATCAGAGGCCGATCTTGACCGCATTTTTAGCGTGAACGTAAAAGGTGCTTATAACTGCCTTTTCGCGGCTGTGCCATTAATGAAAATAGGCGGTAAAGGTGCAATCCTGAATATGGCTTCAATAGCCGCGCACGTGGGCATTGCGGATAGGTTTGCTTACTCGATGAGTAAAGGCGCTATATACGCCATGAGCATGTCTGTAGCGCGCGATTATTTGGCCGATAACATACGCAGTAACAGCATCTCGCCTGCACGGGTGCATACGCCGTTTGTGGATGGCTTTATCGCCAAAAACTACCCTGATAACCAGGCAGAAATATTTGATAAGCTTTCTAAAAGCCAACCGATAGGCCGCATGGGGCAGCCGGATGAAATTGCCGCGCTGGCACTTTATCTATGCTCTGACGTGGCAAGTTTTATAACAGGGGTAGATTACCCGATTGACGGCGGATTTATAACATTGAACAACTAACAAACATGAAATTTATACGATACGGCAACGCCGGTGAAGAGCGCACAGGTGTACAGATAGACGGCGTTAATTACGATACCTCGTTTTATGGCAAAGATTACGATGAAAAGTTTTTTGAAACTGGCGGCCTGGTACAACTTGCCGCTTATGTAAAAGAACACAAAAGCGAATTGCAGGCTATCCCTGATGGCGCGCGTTTGGGCAGCCCGATTGCAAGGCCGTCTAAAATCGTATGTATTGGTCTTAACTATGCCGATCACGCTAAAGAAACTAACGCGCCGTTACCTTCTGAGCCTATCATCTTTATGAAAAGCACCACCTCATTGGTTGGGCCTAATGATGATATCATGATCCCCAAAAATTCCGTAAAAACAGATTGGGAGGTAGAGTTGGCGGTAATTATCGGCAAAAAAGCATCTTATGTGGAAGAAGTTGACGCTGCGGGTTATATAGCCGGTTACGTGTTGCATAATGATGTATCTGAACGCGAATTCCAGTTGGAGCGCAATGGTACCTGGGACAAAGGCAAGGGTTGCGATACCTTCGCGCCAATGGGCCCGTACCTGGTAACACCAGATGAGGTTGGCGATGTAGATAACCTGCGCCTTTGGTTAACCGTTAATGGCGAAAAGATGCAGGAAGGCACAACGGCTAATTTTATATTTAAAGTACCTTACATCATATCATACGTAAGCCAGTTTATGACCCTTTTGCCGGGCGATGTGATCTCGACAGGTACACCCGCAGGAGTTGGCCTTGGTTTTAAGCCGCCGATCTATTTAAAAGCAGGTGATGTTGTTGAATTAGGCATAGATGGCTTAGGCACATCCAAACAAAATGTGGTTGCTTACGCCAAAGCTTAGTTACAACCATACAGTTAAGTACAGTTAAATGCTGCGGACTTTCTAATTTACGCCCATAAACTACGGCATTATTTCAGCCGGAACCGATATGAAAGTAGGCCTTTTTATACCCTGTTACGTAGATCAGTTTTACCCCAATGCGGCTATAGCTACTTTAGAGTTGTTGGAGAAGCTGGGCGTAGAGGTGGGCTATCCCACACAGCAAACCTGCTGCGGGCAGCCTATGGCCAACTCTGGCTACGAGCATTTGACGGGGGGCTGTAACGATCTGTTTATAGATAACTTTGCCGGGTACGATTACATTGTTTCGCCATCGGGCAGCTGCGCTTTGCATATCAAAGAGCATTTACACTCAGAAACTAACGAACCGGTCGCACAGTTTATTCGCAAAAGAATATACGAACTGACGGAGTTTTTAACCGATGTGTTAAAAGTTAAAAAACTGGACGCAGCATTCCCGCACAAAGTTGGTTTGCACCAAAGTTGCCACGGGCAACGCGGCCTTAAACTTGCCCAAATGACGGAGCTTACCGCTTCGCCATTTTCCAAACCTGTGTCTTTATTAAATATGGTAGAAGGAGTGGAGCTCATAAACCTTACCCGGCCCGATGAGTGCTGCGGTTTTGGCGGTACATTTTGTGTGGCCGAGGAAGCCGTATCGTCAAAAATGGGGAAAGATCGCGTAGCTGACCACGAACATAACGGGGCCGAATATATTACCGCTGCCGACCTTTCCTGCCTGATGCATATGGAGGGCATCCTGAAAAGAAAAAATAGCAGAGTTAAAGTGATCCACATTGCCGAGATTTTGAACGGTGTAAAGGAGGTAGCACTATGAAAGACCACGCCGAACTTGCCGAAATATTTAATAAGGACGAGCAGCGTGTAGACTGGCATGACGAAACTCTTTGGTTTGTGCGCCAAAAGCGCGACAAGGCATCGCACCAGATCCCCGACTGGGAAGAACTGCGCGAAGCCGCATCTCAAATTAAGCACAACGTATTATCTGACCTTGGCAATTACCTGGAGCAATTTGAAAAGAATGCAATAGGTAATGGTATAACCGTGCATTGGGCTGCCGACGCCAACGAACATAACCAAATCGTTCATAGCCTGTTAAAAAAAAATGGTCTCACCCAGATGGTTAAAAGCAAATCGATGCTTACCGAAGAATGCCACCTTAATCATTATTTAGAAGAACAGGGTATTAACGTCGTAGATTCTGACTTGGGTGAACTAATTGTCCAGTTAGCTAAAGAACCGCCAAGTCATATCGTGTTGCCATGCATCCATAAAAAGAAAGAGGAAATAGGCGATATATTTTACAAGCACCTGGGCAGTGCAAAAGGAGAATCAGATCCGCAGGTACTCACCGAAACAGCGCGCATTCACCTGAGAAATACATTCCTTACCCGCAAAGCGGCCTTAACCGGTGTAAACTTCGCGGTTGCCGAAACCGGCGAATTTGTAGTTTGCACCAACGAGGGTAATGCCGATATGGGCGCCCACCTTTCTGATATCCACATCGCAAGCATGGGGATCGAAAAGTTGATCCCGAGGCGAAAAGACCTCGGCGTGTTTTTGCGCCTGCTTACCCGCAGTGCAACAGGGCAGCCAATAACCACTTATTCCAGCCATTTTAAAAGGCCAAGACCGGGGCAGGAAATGCACATTATATTGGTTGATAACGGCCGCAGCATTCAGTTAGGCCGTGAGGATTTTAGAAACTCGCTGAAATGCATCCGTTGCGGGGCTTGTATGAACACCTGCCCGGTTTATAGGCGTAGCGGCGGGCATAGTTATCATACCGCGGTAGCAGGTCCTATAGGCTCTATATTAGCGCCCAATCTGGATATGAAGCAATATGCCGATCTACCTTTCGCGTCAACGCTTTGCGGATCGTGTACTAACGTATGCCCTGTTAAAATAGACATCCACGACCAGTTATATAAATGGCGACAAGTAATTATAAAGGAAGGTTACGAAGATAAAAAGAAAGCTGCGGCGATGCAGGCTATGGCTTACACGCTTTCATCACCACAAGTTTATCGCCTTGCGGGTAAAGCAGGCCGGGTTGTTATGAAATATGCGCCATTCGCATTAAACAATGGTTTAAACCCATGGTACAAACATCGTGATATGCCAGAGCCACCAAAAGAATCATTTGGAGAATGGTACAGAAAGAATAGAAGTTAGCATCAAGAGACAAGATGTAACAATGAAGAGGCAAGAACCAAGAGATAAGAATCAAGAAAAATCCGATCCCGATAGCTATCGGGACGAACATCGAAATTCTAAATAATTATATGACCACGCGAGAAAAAATATTAGCAGATGTACGCAAGAACCAGCCGCCGTTGGTTGCCGCGCCTGATATTGCCGTGTGGGAAAATAAGGTGCAGGCAAATGCCGCAACCATACTGGAAACCTTTAAAACGGTTGCAGGTAATGTTGGGGGCAAGGTAATATCGGTTAAAAGTATATTCGAGATTAAACCGTTTCTTGATATTTTGCCCGGCACACGTGCGCTTACTACAGTGCCGGGGTTATTTGATTTTGCTGATGACGCGGCTTCATTTGCCGGTGCAACTCCACACGAATTGGAAAATGTTGAATTAGCTATTTTGCAAGCCGAGTTTGGCGTTGCTGAAAATAGCGCCCTTTGGGTAACCGAAAGGCAGATGGGTACGCGGGTGCTTCCGTTTATTTGCCAGCACTTGGCTTTTGTTGTAAGCGCGGCGGATATTGTGCCCGATATGCATGCGGCTTACCTGCGTACCCAAGGCACCGACCATGGGTTCGCATCGTTTATAGCCGGGCCATCTAAAACTGCGGATATAGAGCAATCACTTGTTTTGGGTGCACACGGTCCGCGCAGTTTAATGATATTTATTGTGGGATAAAACTACTTTATGTAAGTCTTTTGATAAGTGAGCGGGCTTTTGCCGGTTATGTCCTTAAAGTATTTATGAAAGCTGGCAAAGTTGTAAAAGCCGCTATCGTAACAAATCTCCTTAACATTTTGTTGGTTGTTAATAAGTAACTTACAGGCATTCCCCACACGAATCTCGTTTATAAACCTCGAATACGTTTTCCTGCTGCGCGATTTAAAGAACTTACAGAATGAATTAGGGCTGATATTGGCCACCGCTGCTATCTCCTCCAGCGAGATCTTCTTTTTAAAGTTAGCTATCGAATAGTTGTAGATGGCGTTTATCCTGTCTTTCTCCGCCTCCAGGAAGTTGTGCTGAAAACCCATGGATGCGAGCATATTATTCTCCGCGCTATTGCCAATGGCCATCAATACTTCCATCAGCAGGATTATTTTACGGGCGCCGTCAGCATAAATTATTTGCTCTATCAGGTGGCCTATTTCTTTCAAATTCTCGCCGGTTATCTGGATGCCACGTTTCGATTTTTTTAGTACGTTATTTATCTCCTGTGTTTCGGGTAATAGCAGGAAGGCATCGCCCCAAAAGTTTTCGTTAAAATGGATCACGCTCACATCTGCACTTTCACCTGCTTCTTTGGCAAAATAACATTCGTCGAACTGCCAGTAATGGGGCAGGTTTGAGCCAACCAAAACCACATCGCCGGTATTGAACTGGGTGATGCGATCGCCAATAAATTGCGTGCCGCTGCCGTTTTTAAAGTACACCAATTCTACCTCGGGGTGGTAATGCCAGCGGTTGTTTACGTTGGGCATAATATCCCGGCGGGCACTAAAGGAGTGCACCATGTCGGTAGATACTTTTAGTAACTGAGGTTTCATGAAGTATAAATTGATTATTTGAATGTACAATAATTCCATTTAAAAGTCGTAAATTCTACAAATCATTTCATTGATTTCCAATATCGTTTAATAAATTGCCAAAAGGATAAAATTTTAAGCTTGCAACAAAGCCTTAATTTGTATATCAGCATATTACCAATTGGTATTTTTAGCTAAATTATCACCTGTTATCCGGTATACCAGCCGGCCAAACCATTATGGACCTAGAAATAAAAAATAAGGTAATTATTGTAACGGGCGGCGCGCGCGGAATAGGCAAAGGCATTGCTGTTTTATTGGCGAAAGAGGGCGCAATACCTGTCATTTTAAGCAGGACCGAAACGGAAAATATTAAAACCGTGCAGGAGATAGAGGCCTTTGGTGGCAGGGCGTTTGCTGTACAGGCCGAACTTTCAAACCCCGATGAATGCCGTACCGCTGTTGAAAAAGTAATAAATGCGTTTGGCCGTATCGATGGTGTGGTAAATAACGCGGGAGAAAATGATGGTGTTGGTTTACAAAACGGCAGCTACGAAAAGTTTATGGAGTCGCTGCATAAAAACCTGGTGCATTATTATTTGGTGGCGCATTATGCCTTGCCGGAGTTGATCAGATCGCAAGGGAGCATTGTAAACATCAGCTCAAAGGTGGCAGATACGGGGCAGGGCGGTACATCTGCCTATGCTGCTGCCAATGGTGGGCGTAACGCGTTAACGCGGGAATGGGCAGTTGAGTTATTGCCTCATCACATCCGTGTAAATGCCGTTGTAGTTGCCGAATGTTTTACGCCACTTTACGAACGTTGGTTGCAAACTTTACCAAACCCTGAAGAAAAACTGGCATCCATCACCCAAAATATCCCTTTAGGCAAACGCATGACAACCGTTGAAGAAATAGCTGCACAGGTGGTGTTCCTGTTATCACCAATTGCCAGCCATACCACCGGGCAAATTACCTATGTTGATGGTGGTTACGTGCATTTAGACAGATCGATACAATAACCTACCATGAAATATTTTTTACGTGCAACCACCCTGCTTATTGCCATGCTATATACCAGCACCAACGCCCAGGATTTGAAGTTATGGGATAATAAACCCGCTAAAGACTGGATGACCGATGCTTATTCAATAGGCAATGGCTGAATGGGAGGGATGGTGTTTGGTGGTGTTGCCACTGAACATGTCCAGTTTAACGAGATAAGTTTATGGACTGGCGATAGGGCTTTTATGGTCGATAGCAAGTTTCATAAATGATCCCGATGTTAGACTGGTATGTGTGTCAAAATTAATAATTGGTGCCTGTTTGGCAATCGCCAATTTGAGCCTATGCTAATGTATCAATAAATATAATATTGTGCATATAAAGCCATTACCTGTTGTAATTACTCGTTACAAAAAAGCCGTCGGCTGTTTACCGACGGCTTTAATATTTCAGCATATTAATTTATAATAATTTCCTAACGCCTGTTTTGCCAAAACGGTAGCTTAGGCTAACCTCGTGTATGGCTGTGTTAAACCCACCAAGTGTGTTTGATGATGTACCAAACTGGTAAGAGTAACCTACTTTGTAAGTATCGCCTATAACTGACAGGATGCCGGTAGCCCTTTTATTGGTACGGTAACCCGCGCCAATACCCAACGTTTCTTTCAGATAAATGGTGCCGGTAACATCAGTAAGCAGGTCGGCACCCTTAACATAAGCTACCAGTGCCGATGGTTTAAACTTCATATCCTCGCCCATATCCAAAAGGTACGCTCCCGAAAAGTAGAAGTGATTTTTAAGATAGTTAGCTTGTTGTACCGAAGCTGTCCCAAGGCTACGTATGGTAAGCTCAGGTAACGAAAGACCTAAGTAATACCTTTCGCTGTAAAACATTACACCAAAACCAAGGTTGGGGCTGGTTTCACGCACGTCATCTTTAAATTGCGGATCAAAGGAATCAAGGGTTGAATAGTTAGCCACGTAGTTACGGATCCCCGCGTTAATGGATACTGCTAAAAAATCATTACCGCTAAGCTGGATGCTTTTTGCAAAAAATGCGTTTATTTCCAGTTGCTTTTCTACTGCTACCTGGTCATTCAATACATAAATACCCGCCGCGCCGGATATAGATTCAATTGGTAAAACTCCACTTAGCAATAAACTTGTTGGGGCACCATCAATACCTATAAACTGCCTGCGGCCCATTACATTTACCGATCCTGCTTTGTCCAGCATCGAGTAAGCGGCATTAATGGGGGTAAGGTTATCAGCATACTGCGCGTACGAATAGATCTGCTGCTGGGCCTTTAGCCTGCTGCCGCATAACAGCAGCAGGCCTATGGTCGTTATAAATGTTATTCGTTTTAAAGTAGCACTAAATATAATAGCCTTCACACCAATCGTTGTTAAATTATTAGAGCTTTTTAGAATTTCAGTATGATGTATCCTGTTTTGCGTTTGCTTGTTTTCTCAACCTGGTACTCTAACACGTAGTAGTAAGTACCCGGTTTTAACTGCGTACCATTTTTGTTAGAGTGCCCATTAAACAGGTTGTTGCCGTCTTTACCGTAGTCTTTGGTCTCGAATACTAACGAGCCACTCGTATTCATGATAGACAATTTGTTGCCCGCATAAGCGCTAATTCCCTCGATATACAGGAAGTCGTTAGCGCCATCACCGTTTGGCGATACACCCTTGTGGACAACCACCCCGTCATCACCTGTGGGTGCAAAACTATTGGTTGGTTTATTGGTAAACATTTTACTGTCTGTTTTATCAACAGCTAACAACACAGGTGTTGGCCTGTTAACTGTTACAAAATAGGTACGTTTAGTTACCCCATCCTGCGCTGTTACCACAAGTTCGATAACTGTTTGCCCGGTGCTTAATAATATTGGCGCCGAAGGCGACCCACTTACTACGGGTGATCCGTTAATAGTCATGGTCGAATTTAGGTCCTGCGCTATGGCGGTTAGCGTGACGCTGCCGGTATTAACTGCTACGGTACTGCTGTAATTAACCTCGGTTAACGATACATTACCTTTTACTAAAGTTGATGCAGGCGATAATCTTAAAATAGACGCATTGGCAATATTTGCGCCCGTACGGTTTACCGTTATGTGGTATGCACGTGTTGTTACCCCGTCCTGTGCGGTTACTACCAGGTTTATAACTGTTTGGCCTATATTTAATGCTATTGGTGCCGAAGCTACCCCGTTGGCCACTGCCGATCCGTTTACCTTCATGGTCGAGTTCTCATCCTGCAAAATTGAGGTTAGGGTAACCGTATTTACATTTGGCGCAACTGTGCAGGTGTAATTGATATCAGTTAACGACACTGCACCTTTTACCAGTGTTGATGTAGGCGTTAACCTAATAAGAGTTGCGTTAGCGACATTTGACCCCGTGCGGCTTACTGTAACGTGGTAGGCCCTTGTGGTAACACCATCCTGTGCGGTTACTATAACATCGATTACCGTTTGCCCAATGTTTAACGCAATTGGATTTGAGGCGGCTCCGCTGGCTACATTTGTTCCGTTAACCTTCATGGTCGAGTTAAGGTCCTGCAAAACGGAGGTTAGCATTACACTGGTCACATCAGGGGCAACCGTGGTGGTATAATTAACATCAGTTGCTGAAGCTGCGCCTTTTGTTAATGTTGCTGTAGGTGTTAACTTTAATGTAAGCAGGTTGGCAACGTTTGATCCAGTACGGTTAACCGTTATATGATATGTTCTGGTGTTTACACCATTTTGAGCTGTTACCACTAAATTTACCACAGTTGGCCCCATATTTAAGGTTATTGGTGCCGAGGTAGAATCACTTGCTATTGCCAAACCGTTAACCTGCATCGTTGCGTTTAAGTTACGTGCTTTTGGAGTAAGTGTTATGCTGCTAACATCCGGCGCAACTGCGTATGTATAGTAAACATCGGTAACAGTTGCCGAAATTTGAACAAGGTTTGCCTTTGGCGATATTTTAAGGTCGGCATTGGTATTGTCGCTTAACCCGCGGGTTACCCTAACAGTATAGGTTTGTTTGCTAACACCATCTGCGGCAGTTACTACAATATCTATATTGTTTAAACCCTCAATCAGGTTCACTGTAGCCGTAGGGGTAGATGCATTTATAGTGGTGGCGCCGATTTGTACCGTGGCTGTATTAACAGCTGCCACCGGTGTTAATACCAGTGTTTCTTCCGTATTAGGTACCGTTACATCGTATGTTAAGGTATTTGGTAAAAATGCCGGTGCTAACGTGCCTTTATTTATAGCTAATGATTGAAGTTTTATATCAGGGAAGGCCAGCCGGGTAACATCTAATGCGTAATTCCTTATATCGCCGTTTTTAGCAGTTACCTCTAAAGTAATCGTGTTTTGGCCTTCTGCCAGTGCTACTGTGTAAGGTTGGTAGCGGTTTGGAAGAGTGTTTCCGTTTACTTTATACCTTGCTGTAGTATCCGATACGAAACCCTGTACGTCTATACTCGTAACATTACCCGCAACAGTGGTGGTATAGCTTAACACATCTGTATTAAAGCTTGGTGAAAGTGTACCTGCGCTTATGGTTAAAGCCGATAGCTTGTTGTTGGCAGATATAGCACGTTTAAGGTTAAGCGTGTAAGTTTCAGATACCGTCCTGTCCTGTGCAAACACTTCGATACTGAAATTATTGTCCTCACCGGGTATTAGTAGCCCCGAGCCATAATAACCTTCGTAAGGGGTGCCGTTTATTTTAATGAATGCATACTGTGCGGCCGTAAATGGTATGATGCGCGTGCCCGTAACCTCGTTAGGTAAATTAACGGTATAAGCATGCACTTCGGGATCAAAGGCTGGTACTTGGTTAAAGGTCTCGTCATATTGTAAGTATATGCCTGCAAGTTTAGAATTAGTATCTAAAGGTTTGCTTACATTAATGGTGTATGTGTTGCTGGTTGAATTATCTTCTGCAGTAACCAATACCTGTATCTCGTTATCGCCGGGGTAAACAGATATATTACTTGGCTCGCCCGATGTAGCACCAAAGCCATTTATCCTGAATAATTTAGCGTTTAAATCAGCAAGTGTTGCTGTTACATTAACCTGATTAACATCAGCGCCAACAGAAAGTGAATAGCTTGTAGTTGCCGCATCGAAAGTAGGAGCAATTGCGCCTTCTGCAACAGATAACGCTGCAAGGTTTGCATTTGCTGAAGCCTCTCTGATTGTTAACACTCCCGATTGTTGCGTAACATCGTAATTTTGGGCGCCAACATTAGATAGATCTATTGAATAAGTGCCGGCAGGTGCGCTCGATAACGGTAAGTTAAAGAAGGTTACCGGGCTGTTTAATGCGCTTTCGTCGTCACCGTTTTTAAAGCCGGTAATAGCGTAAGTAAATGTAGGGTTTGGTGCGTTTACTAATTTTGTTTTATTGTCAGCTGTGATGGTTAACGGCACCCTGTCAATCTCAAAGTTCCCCAGTTGATAGGTTACATTATAATTTGAGCTGTTAACGGCTACGGTTCCCTGGCGCACCGCATATGGGCCGCTGTTTTCCCCTGCGTCGCGCAATAATGCGCCGCTAAGTGCATCTCCTGCAAGTAATGATCCTGAAGTGATGCCGTAAGAAAGAGCAGGGTCAGCATCTCCGTAAAGTTTTGTTGTAAACGGTGAAGATATCGTAATAGGCCTTGCTATAATGTTATACGGAGAACTGTTAAAGGTAAGGTTATAGCTATTGCTGTTAGATACGGTTAAACTACCTTGTGTAACAGCGTATGTGCCTATTGCGGTACCCGCAGCGCGGCTTAATGCGCCTGTTATAACATCGCCGGTAACAAGCGCACTACCGGTCATGTTGTAACCTATGGTAACATCAGCATCGCCGTATGGTACGTTTAGTGCGAGTGCGTTGATCGTAACTTCGCGTTTATCTATGGTTAGGTTTGCGCCTGTATAGTTTAAAGCATAGTTGCTGGTTAGTGCTAACGAACCTTGGGTGATAGGGTAGGAGCCGGCCAACTCGCCTGCGGTACGTGTTATGCTACCGGTAAAGGCATCGCCGCTTACTAACGCGTCGGCATTGTATGTTAATGCGGGGTCGGCTTCGCCATAAGTTTTTGTAGCTGCATTGGCAGTAACATTTATAGTTTTTGTACCGATGGTTAAATTGTTACCTGTATAATTTAACGTATAGTTGCTGTTTAATGCTAACGAACCCTGGTTAATGGCGTAAGTTCCGGCAGTTTCGCCTGCATTTCTGCTTAAGCTACCTGTAAAGCTATCACTAAATGATAAAGCGTCGGCAGTGTAGTCAAAAACAGGATCAACATCGCCATAGGTTTTCGTTTTGGCATTTGCCGTAACATTCACTATTTTTTTAGCGATGGTTAAGTTATTTGCAGTGAAGCTTAAAGTATAATTAGAACCCGCCAAAAGCGAGCCCTGACTGATAGCATAAGTGCCAAAGTTTTCGCCGGCACTTCTGGTTAACGCGCCTGTGAAAGTATCGCTAAATGCAAGGCCGCTGTTGCTATATGTAAGTTCCGGGTCGGCAGCGCCATAGGTTTTGGTTTGCGCAGTAGCGGAAACCGTAATTGGTTTAGCTGTTATAGTAAAGGTATTAGTTATAAAAGTGATATTATAATTAGCCGACATATCATCTCCGTTGTTAACGTTTACCGGGCGTTTAACCCCTTTTGTTAACGCATAAACGCCTACATTTTCAGAAGTGTTATCCCTTCCGAATAGTCCTGTCATACCCTCGCCGGGGGCGATAGATGTACCGTTGAAGGAATAAGGCGCCCCGTTTGCAAAGTCGTTGGTTCCATAAACTTTTGTAACCGGTAGTGGTGCAATGGTTAACGGCCTTTTGGTTATTGTTAGGTTAGCGGCTACAAACGTAAGGTTATAATTATTTCCGTATGTAAGCGAACCCTGGCTAATAGGATAGTCGCCAATAGTTGTACCTGTTGCTCTCGTTAATGCACCGGTCGGGGCATCGCTGCCTACAACGCCGGTTGCGGTAAAGGTTAATGCAGGGTCGGTATCGCCGTAAACTTTAGTTTTGGCTGCTGCTGTAACGGTAACTGTTGCTTTGCCCACGGTAAGGCTTTGTACAACACTCGTTGCTGCCAACCTGTTACCATCACCGGCTTGCGAAGCCGTGATGTTTGCTGTGCCCTGCCCAACAATATGTACCTGGTTGCTTACAATAGTTGCTACCGAAGCATTATCGCTGCTGTAGCTTACTGTAAGGCCGCTGTTGGTTGTTGCACCCGGGGCATAATCGGTATTGCCGTAGGTTTTAGTGGCTGTACCGGCAAAAGTTATGGTTTGTGAAGCTTTATTTACAGTAAGAGCTTGCACCACATTACTTGCCGCTAACGTGTTGCCATCACCAGCTTGTGACGCGGTGATGTTGGCAGTACCCGCGCCTACTATATGTATCTGCCCGCTTACTATGGTTGCTACGTTTGTATTATCGCTGCTGTAGCTAACACCCAAGCCGCTGCTTGCTGTGGCGCCAGGTGCAAAATCAGCAGCGCCATAGGTTTTGGCAGCTAAGGCATTAAATGTAATAGTTTGCGGCGCTTTTGCGCGGTTAACGGTTAATGTATACGTTTTAGTAGTTAATCCATCTTCAGCTGTTACCACGGTGGTTATGATGTTATCCCCGAAGTTTAAGGCAATGGCAGTAGCACTTCCTGAGGTTGCGGTTGCACCATTAACTTTTATACTGGCAAAATTGTCTGTTCTGGTTGGTGTAACATTTATTGAGGATACATTATAGGCTACCGAAGCTGTGTAGGTTATAGTACCCGAAGAGAAACCTGGTGATAATGTACCGGAGTTTATGGTAAAACTAGCTAATGTAGCCACTTTGGAAGCTGCAGGAATAGCTATTGCGGCAACCTGATTGCTTACATTGAACCCCGGGCTAATTGGAAAAGAACTTTGTGTACCCGCAGCTATATCGACCTTAACTATTCTCCTGTCGCCTACTGTAGAATTCCAAACGAATGCGATATTATTTACCCGTTCTACTGTCACAATCCCCGGGTTAGCCGTAAGGTTTCCAATTACCTTTGTCTGGTTTGTGCCATTAGGGTGAATTTTCCATAACGCATCATCCGTTGTTAAAGCTGTTGTGCCATTATCTACAGTGTAATAGATCCAGTTATTTACCGGATCATAGTCCATCCCCTTAATAACGGGCATATTGATTGAGCCAGCGAATGTCGCAGAGTTACCGCTCAAATTATACGTCATGAGTTTGGGAGCAGTTGTAACCGACTCATAGATGTATATCTTGCTGTTAGGGATATCTACTCCAAAATATGTTGGTGTTGCGCTAATGCTACTGGCTAAAGTTGTATTACCGCTACCGTCGCCTTTTATACGGTATAGTCCATCGGTAGCAACTGTAGTAGAACCGTTACCGTCGTTAGAAGTGTAATATAAATAATCGTTTACCGGGTCGTAAACTAAATTTGCGGCTCTAAACGAAGTATTAGTAGCGACGATCCGTGTTTTAGTGCCTGTACCCAAGTCAATTCGGTAGATGCCATTGGGTGTAAGCTCATCGGCTGCATTTGGGGTAAAACTCGAAACAAATGCCCTGTTGTTAGGAATATCTAAAGCCATATCTTGCGGTGCCGAAACGCTATTGCAAACCCTGGTTAATCCGCTACCATCCTGGTTAACCTTGTAAATACCGTCATTGGTGCCATTAGAAACTGAACCGTCGCTACCCAAATAATACACGGTTTGCGCATGGCTTTGCTGATTAAACCCTACTACGAGCAACAAAGTAAACAGGCTCGGCAAAACAAAGCTCAGCTTTTTGCCTGTAAATAAATTATTCGTTAACACCGCCAAGGTAGCGCTGAATTTTGAATAAGAATTACGTAAAAGTTTTTTCATAATTAACTGATAAAAGTCTTTTTGTTGTTGCCGGCAACGCCGCTATATTTTGTTTATAAATACCTGCCCTGTTTTTAAACCATAAAAACCTGCATGCCGGGCCGGTACACAAGTATTATTTATATAAAAAAAGTTTATGTTTAAACCCTGCTTATTAATGCAGGCTACATTAAACTTGTTGTTTGCAATCGTAATTGTTCCGGGTATGTTATTAGCCTCTGCTGAAGCGTGTTCGGCATCTAAAATTTTTAGTTCGCACCCGTTTATTAAAGTGCTTGCCCCGTTATTCCACGATGTGCATGCTTTTATCAAGTCTGTTATTTCTTTCGCTTCCATCGTATCCCAGTTTATCATTACATCGGCCAATTGGGGCCTTTTGTAATACCGGGCTTTAGATTCGTCTTGTATCTTGTAATCAAGTGTTTGTTTACTATTTAACCTTGCAAATAATTGCGATACACCTTGCACTTGTAACTGGCCAAACGCATGGTTTACATAATTATATGTATGATATTCTTCGTTCTTTATAGTTTGCTCCCAAACAACCGCTCCGCTATCAAACTTGTTAGTCAATTGGTGTATGGTTAATCCTAATTGTGCTTCACTATTCTTTAATTGCCAAAAAACAGGTGATGGCCCTCTATACTGAGGCAGCTTCCCAAAGTGTATGTTAAATATTCCCTTTGGCACACCGCTCAGTTCGTCAACGGTTATTTTATGAGCGTACCCGGTAATAAAGATCACGTCCGGTTGGTTCATTTGCTGCCAGTTGTACAGATCTTGTTTATCATCTTCGGCATAGAAGGATATATTATTCCTACTGCAAAAGCCGGCAAGTTCGTTCACGCTGATATCAGCCAGGGCCGATTTGCCAAAGTATAACATAACCCCTGCTTTTATACTGCTTAGGTACGAAAGCAGGGGTATGCATGTTTTTGAATTTGATACAATGCCAATTTTCATCGGCACCTGTCAAAATCAATACACTTAATATTCATTTATGTAATTATGGTCTTGAAGGATATATCCCTGTCCAGGCTATAATATAATTTATACCTAAGTACGGTGTCACTACATTTAATGGTTGGTTGCCACCTGATGCCGCAACAGCAGTAGCGGCTAAAGTCCCATCCGCCGCATTGGCAGAATAGGTATTTACTTCAGTACCGTCCGTAAAAAAACCCGAAGATGCAAGAAGGCCACCATTTGGTGTATATTGTTTTGCAACTGCGCTTACAGTATTTATAAGGTGATTATGCGCAGGCATTTGCTGAGCAGATATGGTAACGTTTTCGGTACCGCCTATTTGGCCAAGTTGGTATGGTGATACTCCTCTTCCTGCCCCGTTGCCGCAGTGAATAGGTGTACGGCCCCTAAGATCTGGCAATTGGAAGGTTGATTGCCCATCGCCGCCATAAGTTATGCCTAATAATGAAAACAGGGCGCTGTTTTGCGCGATTGACAATAGCGCTCCGTCGCAAAAATACCATCCGTTAGGTGCGAAGGTGCCTGCAAACATTTTAATTTCTCCCATTAAAGGTTCCATAGTTTAAAGTGATAAGGTTTAGGTTGTAAATTTTGTTAATTATGCAGTAAATATAAATAATTTAATTAGTTCGCAATAATATTTTGGTAAAAACGTTCAGCGCAACACTCACCTATCACTTCACTAAAACCCGCCAAATATTTCCACAACAAAAATGTGTTAAAGTTTAGGATTAGTATAGGGTGAAAATAGCTTTTTTTCCTTTTTGTGGCAGGGGTAAAACCCTCATTGTCTTTAAGGTTATATATTATTATATATTAAGATAAATGGTGCTTAGGTTGTTATAAGCAATATTTTCAAACTTGAGTATAAATAAATAAATAGCTCAATCGGTTAAAGAGGCCATTCACTCGTTTGGTACTTGCCCGTTACTCATTGGCTAAAAATGGTGTTCGCCACGCAGATACTTTTGATTAATGAAAAATACAAAGCATTAATTAAAAAGTAAAACACCATGAAAACCTTTAAAAACATTTCCTTCGCTATTGTGCTTCTCCTGGCAGCTACACTAACATCCTGTAAAAAGGATGGCAATGCCCAACCCGGTGACCAAAGTGGAAGCCTTATCAATTCGGCACAATTGTTTTTGGATGATAACAGCACCGTATCTCTGGAAAGCAATACCGATGTAAAAGCCAGCTACGCCGATGGCAAACTGAAAGTTGCCTTTAATCAAAACGGTAACGATGTGACCCTCGAGATCCCCAATTACGACATCAATGCAGAATCGGCCGAGTATAACAACGGCACCGCAGCACTCAGCGTGGTTAAGAGTGGTAAAACGTACAACTCATCCATGATATTTATTCCGGTAATAGTTGGCAATCCGCCACGCCCTGTTTTTGTGACTAATGAACTACTTACCATTAAGACTAATAATATTAAGGTAAACCAAAGTATTACGGATATTTCTATCCTTATCGTCAGCGGTAGCGAATTAATTACTGTGCCAGTGTCAAATGGTAATGCGCCAACCTACGGTAAAATAACTTTTTTACAAGGTGACGGTGGCAGGCCAAATATGATTTTCCTACGCATAAAAAAGTAAAAATCAATCCTTTTTATCATACCGATCATGAAAAATACAACCTTAACCCTGGCACTGCTATTTTTGGCAGCATCAGGAATGCTAACCGCCTGTAAAAAGGACAACAAAGGCGATAGCGCCTGCGCCAAGGTAGCATATGAACAAAAAGCCATAATTAGTTACACGCACCCCTGCGCGGTAGCCATATCCAAATCGGGTGTGGTTGCAGTAATAGAGTTCAACGGATTTGTAACCTATGGTACATACGGCACAACATCTATATACAGTAGTGTTGACGATTTTATAACTCAAAAGGCACCGGCCCAAACCTTTTTAAGCAGAGGTGCCGAAGCGGCCATATTTGATGCTAACGAAAACCTTTACATAGCCGAAACCGAAGCCACAGCAGGCATAAGGGTTTTTGCTAAAATAGGCCCTGCCAAGTACCAGTTTAAAACCCTTATAACCGGAGATGGTATAACCGGTGGCTTTAGCAACCCACGCGGTATGGCATTTGATGAAGCAGGCCGATTGTTTATTGCTAATGATGGCAAAGGCAATGTAGTGCGGATAAATGATGCTTATAACAATGGTGCAAAGCAGATCATTGCCGGCGATTTTGGAGAAGTAAAAGGTGTTGCTATAATAGGGAATAACATGTTTGTAACCGTTTATAATAAAAACCAGGTTTGGAAAATAACCCTTAAACCTAACGGCGACTACGGCGAAGTGGTAGCATCATACGATATTGACAAACCTGTTGATATTGCAGTAAAGTACGGCGTACTGGCTGTATCCTCGCCAAATTCGGGTAAAGTTACCCTGCTCGACCCCGACAAGTTTGTAAAATCGGGCGAAACATACAGCGGTTGTAAAAGTGAATTAACCGTGGGCAGCAACGTTTTTGGCATTGCCTTTAACCCTTTGGAGAATGGCTTACTGGTAGCCCATCTGGATCAGAACCGCGTTTTATACTTCAAAAATTAATCACACACATAACTATCACTCAACACATCATGACAAAGATCACAACTGTTTTATCCATTTTAATTATTGCCCTTAGCCTGCAGGCATCGGCACAAAGCAAAAAAACTAAAGCGAAGGCAAAGCCTAAAAAGACGGTCGTCGCTACTAAAACCACTTACACTGAAACAGCACCCGCAAAAACAGAAACAAGGGTAACCACCACCCAAGCCGCGGCCGCAAAACGCCCCGTTGCTATGCGCGAGGACGATTATTACAAGACGGCTGTAGGCGTAAAGTTCCTGTACGGGATAGCGCTAACCGCAAAGCATTTCATAAACGACAAAGCCGCGCTGGAGGGCATTATCCAATACCGCGACAACGATGGCTTTGGCAAGGAGTTTAACTTCACCGGCCTATATGAGTACCATGGTAAAATTTCAGGTGCGCCGGGTTTACGTTGGTACGGCGGTGGAGGAGCATATGTGGGTTACTATTCGTTAGATAACGGCTCGAGCACAACGTTTGCAGTGGCAGGTGTGTTAGGATTGGAATACAAAATTAAAGGCGCACCCATAGCTATCAGTGCCGATTGGCAACCACTTTACTTTTTAAACGGCAGTAGCGGTTTTGCTGCGGATAATGGCGGTTTGGGTGTCAAATATACTTTCTAAAGAAACATTGTCGGTTAGAAGTTTAAAAGGCGGGGGAGTGCAAACTTCCCCGCCTCTTCTATTTTAAACCTGCGACCTTACATTGGTAGTAAGCTTATATTGCTCGGGCGACATGCCCATGTATTTCTTAAACACCCGCGAAAAGTAGTAAGGGTCCTCGTAGCCAAGGTCCATGGCGATGGTTTTTATTTTGGCCTCGTTGGCGTAAAGAAACTGGCAGGCTTTCTGCATTTTTAGGTGGATAAAATAATCGATAGGGGGCATGCCGGTAGCTTTACGGAACAAACTGGAGAAGTGCGAACTGGAGAGCCTGTGCTGCCCGGCCATATCATCAACTGTCATCTTTTTCTCAATGTTGTTTTTCATATTGATGATGGTAGCCGTAATAATATCTGCTTCATCAACCTGCTCGCTTACTACATGCTTATCAGGAAATAGAAAGGTAGCTATTAAATTATAGAGGCAAAAACTGGCGTTGCACAAATTTTCGATACTGTAACCCATCTCCAGGTTTTGATAAATGTTTTGCCAGATCTCCAGCGCCTTGTTATTGAACGGGATTTGCACCGGGCCTTTCAAAATATTAAGGTTTAATGATGAATTGAAGTTGGCAATATCATTGCCGGTAAAATGCACCCAATATATCGTCCAGGGGTCTTCCTCATCGGCCCAGTAACGCATATAGGCATCGGTGGCAGGGAGTAGGAAAAATTGGTTTGGGGTAACCTCAAACTTCTTCTTGTCTATCATATAATATCCCTTGCCCTTAAGGCAATATATCAGGATGTTATCATCACAACCCTTTCGGCGTTCTTTATAGTGGTATGATGCCTTAGGGAAATAACCAATATGGGTAATGTAAATATTAAACAGGGCGGGGTATTTTTTAACGTAATCTGTTAAAACCTTTTGGGGGATACTGATCAGTTTTTCGCCATCGAACCCATCTTTCCGTTTAAAAGAGCTGCCCATAATTTATCTCAGTAATTAATAGAATATTCCATTAGGTATGCAATTTTGCAAATTGCTAAGGCTGAAATTAGCTTTATTTGAGATAGAAGAATGGTTTTTACAAATAATTATTGCCGGAAACCAAAATTGATAGGATTATCCATTAAAATAAATGGATTTGCTATTAGACGGCTTTTGCCCGGAAAGTAAATTTGATGAGCGTATTAAATAAAACCAATTGTAACCCTAAGAGGTGTACAAAGCCGATTAGCAAACCGTAAATACGTTTACAAAAACATATAAATTAAGCAACCATATTGTAGCACAAGCCGCAATATAATATTGCCTGTAATAACCACTTATGCAATTATTAACAGATAAAGTAATTTTTTTAACCGGCGGAACAGAGGGTATTGGTTACGAATGCGCCAAAGCCTACCACAAAGCCGGTGCGCGAGTAAGCATCATAACCCATAAAGAGCATAGCATGCATCAATGCCGCATGCAGTTTTTTAACGACAATATCCACTATATTTTGTGCGATGTTTCTAACGCTAATGATGTAAAAAAGGCCATTGAAGAAACCATCGCGCATTTTGGCAAGATAGACATCATACACAATAACGCGGGGGTGTCCAGTCCGTCTAAAACGGTATGCGATACTACCGATGAGGAGTGGGATAAAGTATTCAACGTAAATGTTAAGGGCATTTACCACACTACAAAATTTGGCATAGCTGCGTTAAAAAAAAGCAAAGGCACTATCCTGAATACAGGTAGCCTTGTTGGTAATATAGGGCAGGAACTGCATGCTGCTTATACTGCAACAAAGGGAGCGGTAAATGCGCTCACCAAATCAATGGCTTTAGATTACGCACAGTATGGCATCCGGGTTAACGCGGTTGCACCCGCAGGTGTCTGGACACCTATGCTTAGGCGTTGGAGTAATCAGCAACCCAATGTTGCAAGTATAGAAAACTATTTAGACGAAATTCACCCCTTAGGATATTGCCCCGAAGGTGATGTAGTGGCCGATGCTTGCTTGTTTTTAGTGTCAGACCAGGCTCGGTTCATTACAGGCTGTATTTTACCCGTATCGGGTGGGGCGGAGTTGGGTTACCGTAAACATATGGAACCTTCTTCAAAAAAGAATGGTTCGGTTTTACCTGTCGACGATAGCGCTAAATTATAATGATCACTAAAGTAAAAATATCAGACATACGTTACCCGCTGGATGGTAACGCGGGCAGTGATGCCATACACCGCGACCCAATATACTCATACGCCGTAACGCAACTGCGCGATGATAGCGGCCTAATGGGCACCGGTTTCGCATTCACATTAGGTGAAGGCAATAACCTGGTTTGCAAAGCTGCCGAATACTATGCCGAACAATTGGTTGGTAAGGATATTGAAGAAACTATGGCTGATTTTGGTCAGCTGTTTTTGAAGTTGTCCAATGATCAGCAGTTCCGTTGGTTAGGGCCGCATAAAGGTGTAGTGCACCTGGCGCTTGCATCGGTTACTAATGCCTGTTATGACCTTTGGGCAAAGAAACGCGGTGTGCCATTGTGGAAATTGCTGATTGACTTATCGCCAGAGCAAATTGTAAACACGCTCGATCTGTCGTATTTAGAAGACGAATTAACCCGTGCGCAAGCCATTGAAATGCTAACCGTTCAGCAAGGGTTAAAGCAAGGTAGGTTGCCGATACTGGAAAAAGGTTATCCCGGTTACGATACTTCGATAGGATGGTTTAATTACCCTGATGAACTGGTTAGTGAAAACTGCAAAAAAGCATTGGCCGAAGGTTTTACTGCCATGAAGTTGAAAGTAGGTTCAGTTGATCCTGAGCGGGATATCCGCCGCGCTCATATTGTGCGCGAAGTAGCAGGTGATGATATAAAAGTAATGCTTGACGCCAACCAGCAGTGGAACCTGCCGCAGGCTATATCTATCTGCACAAAACTGAAAGATATGAACCCTTACTGGGTGGAAGAACCCACCCATCCGGATGATGTGAACGCTCATGCTACTTTAGCAAAAGCTATTGCGCCGGTTAAACTTGCCCTTGGCGAACATGTGCCAAATAAGATCATTTTTAAAAACTATCTGCAATCGGGTTCAGCTTCGTTTATGCAGGTTGATGCCGTGCGCGTTGGCGGGGTAAGTGAGTTTATAACCGTGAGCCTGCTGTGTAAAAAGTTTGGCGTGCCTGTAGTACCACATGTGGGCGATATGGGGCAACTGCACCAGCATCTGGTACTGTTTAACCATATTGCCATGGGGCACGATGCTTTGTTTTTGGAGCATATCCCGCATCTGCAAAAGCATTTTGTTAACCCCGCGCAAATTATAAATGGTGTTTATAAAACCCCGCAAGTAGCAGGCAGCAGTTGCGACCTGATTGTTTTAAAAGACTAATTTTACTACATCGCATATATGATAGGTTCTTTTGACGCCACGGTAAGTATTTTATATGTTTTAGCCATACTGGCTATCGGCTTGTGGACGGGACTCAGGCACCGTAACGCCAACAAGAAAACCAATGTAGCAAGCGAATACTTTTTGGCGGGTAAAAGCCTTAAATGGCCCATGATCGGTTTAGCACTATTCGCCACCAACATATCGTGTGTGCACTTGGTTAGCCTTGCCCAAAGCGGTTTTGATACAGGCTTATTAAACGGGACTTTTGAGTGGATGGCATCTTTCACACTCATTTTGTTGGCGTTGTTTTTTGTGCCTTTCTACATCAAATCGGGCGTATCAACTTTGCCTGATTTTCTGGAAAAGCGCTACAACCGGGCAAGCCGCGATTGGCTGGCTTTTATCTCGATATTATCTGCCATTATTATTCATATTTCTTTTTCATTACTGGCAGGTGGTATTGTTTTGCAAACCCTCTTTGGCGTAAATATGTACACCAGCGTTATCATTATAGCGGTTATTACTACAATCTACACCGTGGTTGGCGGGTTGAAGGCGGTTGTTGTTACCGAGTCTATACAGACGGTGGTGCTGTTAAGCGGCGCGGTTATCATGAGCGTAGTTGCCTACAATAAAATGGGTGGCTGGAGTAATATGGTTGATGTATTGGAAAAACATCACGAACTAAATAAACTATCTATGATGCGCCCCCATGGTGATGCAAGCGGATTGCCTTGGTATGCCGTGTTATTAGGCTATCCTGTGCTTGGCATCTGGTATTGGTGTGCCGATCAAACCATTGTACAACGCGTACTTGGCGCAAAAGATGAGAACCACGCAAGGGTAGGGCCTTTGTTTTGCGGGTTTATCAAAATCTTGCCCGTATTTATATTTGTGATGCCGGGGCTTTTTGCCTACGCATTGTACCAAACCGGCCATCTGGATGTTGGAAGTTTAAAAACCATGGTGAACGGTAAAGAAGTAGTTAACAGCAAAGGGGTCTACACCTTAATGATATTGCAACTGATCCCAAAAGGGCTGGCAGGTGTATTGGTTGCCGCGTTACTATCCGGATTGATGAGCCAGATCTCGGGAGCGCTAAACTCCATATCAACCATGGCCAGTTATGATATTTATAGGCGCTATAAGCCGGAAGCCTCTGATGAAAAGCTGGTAAAGGCCGGTAAGATAGCTGCGGGGTTATCATTTATATTATCGCTGATGTTACTTCCTTTATTAAACAGTTACGAAAGTATTTTTAACGGGTTGAATGATATCATAGCCCACATAGCGCCGCCAATTACATGTGTATTTTTGTTGGGTATTTTTTGGGGGAAGGCTTCAGCAAAATCGGCGCAGGTTACTTTGTATATTGGCTCGGCAGCAGGTGTATTGGTATTTGCTTATAGCAAGCTATTGCCGTTAAGCTTTATAGGCCACATCCCTTTTATGATGATGGCTTTTTACCTGTTTGTTTTTTGTGCCGTGCTGCAAATAGGCGTCACATTAGCCTACCCGGCCACCTATACTGTCGAAAGTTCAAAGCTTTACTGGAAGTCCCCGTTCCAATCGCTGCAAAGCCCGGGATGGGGTGGAGTAGGGAACTATAAATTCCTATCAGTATTACTAATAAGTGTTATGGTGGTATTATTCTGGGTTTTCAGATAAGCCTCTTCGCATAATCACAAATCAGTTATTGCTACCCCTGTTAGTACTAATGCTTCTGCTTAATCACTTACTATCATAGCTTTACCTGTTAAAGTTACAATTATTCCAATATCACTTAACAATTGGCTCATAATGTAAATCTATTGTTGGTGCCGATACATTTCCTTTGTAATACCAATTAAAATAAATACATAAATAATATTATTGTCCATCACCTTTAAAGGTTAATCCATTTTAAAGGAATTATTAAGGGCTTAAATTTATCGAACCAATTAACCAATTCTTATAATTATGAAACAATTTTACCAATATCAGGCAAGAATTGCGCCTTGTCCATGCTCGCCGCACGCGCAATACCAAGCGTTGAGGCTCCCAAATAGTTTGTTTTTTACTAACGGATATCGCATTTAAATCGGCCGTATAAATCATCGAATTGTACAGAATTTTTTAATGGGCCCCAGGCCCCGTGTTGCAAAATAGTTTAGTAACTAATAAAAATGTACCCTGCTGATGCTGAGATTTTAAGTTTTGCCAAGGCGAAACTTAAACAATATATGAACCGATTTTTAAGAGATAAAACAACTGTAAAACCAATTATGAGGAAAAATATATGAAACCATTTTACGAACGCATTAAAAGTTTTTGGCTACCAAAATTTGCGCTTAGTAAAGTTGCGGGCACGGCGTATTGCATTATAATGCTTTGCACCATTTTTAGCACCAAAACTTACGCGCAAACAAAAGCGACTATAACAGGTACGGTAGCCGACACAACAGGCAGCAGCATTGTCGGCGCCAACCTTGTTGCCATCAACAAAAAAAATGTTAGTACAGCTACCGATGTTAACGGTAAGTTTGTTATAGACGCCGAACCGGGTACCGTTTTTAGGGTTACCTATGTAGGTTATAAGGAAACAACCTTTACCGTATTGGCCGATAAACGTACCTACAGCATAATAATTAACCCCAACAAGAATGAATTTGCCGACGTTGTAATTACTGCCTATGGCCGTAAGCAACGTAAAGAAGCGGTTGTTGGGTCTGTTACCACCATTACGCCAAGTGATTTAAAAATTCCTGCAAGTAACCTTACCAATGCTTTAGCAGGGCAGGTTGCCGGTGTTATAGCCTACCAGCCAAGCGGCCAGCCCGGGTTAGATAATTCTTCTTTCTTTATCCGTGGTGTTACCACTTTTGGTTACAAAAAAGATCCGCTTATTTTGATAGATAATGTGGAGCTTTCCACATCAGACCTTGCCCGTTTGCAGGTTGATGATATTGCCAGCTTCTCGATCTTAAAAGACGCGAGTGCAACCGCGCTTTACGGTGCAAGGGGTGCAAACGGTGTTATATTGGTAACTACTAAAGAAGGTAAAGTAGGCCAGGCACAGATCAATTTCAGGGTTGAGAACTCGGTTTCTCAATCAGTTAAAAATATTGAACTGGCTGATCCGATTACTTACATGCGCTTATTTAACGAAGCTACTATCACACGTGACCCGTTAAGTGCGCCGCCATTCAGTCAAAACAAAATTATTAATACCCAAGCTACAATTGCCGGCGCACCGGGAAGCAACCAATATGTTTACCCCGCGGTAGACTGGTTGAAGACTTTATTCAAAGACCGCACCAACACCCAGCGCGCTAACATGAGCGTAAGCGGTGGTGGCGGCGTAGCGCGCTATTATGTAGCCGGTTCATATAATATAGATCATGGCATCCTTCGCCAGGATATTAATAACAATAATGATAACAACGTAAACTTCCGTAATTACCAGTTACGTTCTAATATCAATATTAATTTAACCAAGTCGACAGAATTGGTTGTGAGGTTATCCGGGACATTTAACGAATATAACGGCCCGCTAACATCAGATGCGTCATTCTCTACCGATTTGTATAACATCGCGATGCATACAAGCCCTGTGCTATTTGCACCATCGTACCCGGCAGATGATGCCAACATAAATACCCAGCATATCTTGTTTGGTAATTCGCCTGCAGCAGGTAGTAACGGCTCAAACGCTGTTGCTTACTTAAATCCATATGCTGCTTTATTACGGGGGCATAAAAACTTTTCACAATCGCGTATGTCGGCACAATTGGAGTTAAATCAAAACCTTGATATGATAACCAATGGGTTAAATTTCAGAGGATTATTTCACACCAATAGGTTCTCGTACTTTGAATCATCAATGGGCTATAACCCGTTTTATTATAACATTGGTTCTTACGATAAACCCAGCAATACCTATACCTTATCATGGTTAAACTCGCAGCCCGGCCAGGCTACCGAATATTTAACATACAACCGTGATGCTAATGCCACCCAGGCCAACACTTACCTGTTTTTCCAGGGTGTGCTTGATTACACCAAAAGGCTTGGCGATCATAACATCAGCAGTTCGTTAATAGGCACGCAACAGCAAACACTTTACGGAAACCAGGGCACATTATTTCAGTCGCTGCCGTATCGTAATCTTACCCTTGCGGGCCGTGCTACATATTCATTCAAGAGCCGTTATTTCTTAGAGTTTAACTTCGGTTACAATGGAACAGAACGTTTCTCTGAAAAACACAGGTTTGGTTTTTTCCCAACCATTGGTGGTTCTTGGATCGTATCCGACGAGAAATTCTGGGCCGATGGTTTATACAACGTCGTCTCGCGGTTAAAACTTAGGGCAAGTTATGGTACGGTAGGTAACGACCAGATCGGTTCACAACGGTTCTTCTACCTGTCGGATGTTACGCTTAACGGTGGTAACCCGGCCTATTTTGGTACTAATAATGGATACGGCCGCCCGGGGGTTGTTGTTAACAGCTATCCCAATGCGGATATCACCTGGGAAACATCTAAACAATTAAACTTAGGATTAGAGTTTACGCTTTTCAAAAATTTAAACGTAGTTGCCGAGGTTTACAAGTTTAACCGTACCAACGTATTACAAACGCGTTCATCTATACCAAGTACAATGGGGTTAGAGGCTGATATCAGCGCTAACTTTGGTGCAGCCCAAACAAAAGGTTTGGATCTGCAGATGGACTATAAAAGGTCATTCGGCAAGAGTGGTTTTATACAAGGTAGGGGTAACTTAACCATTTCATCAAGCAAATACACAAAATACGAAGAGCCACAGTACGCCGAGGCTTACCGTTACCTAACCGGCCAAACGCTTGGCCGTTCAATAGGCTACGTTGCCGAGCGCTTATTTGTTGATGATAACGAAGCAGCAAACTCACCAAGCCAGATCTTCTCATCGGGCGGTGTTGCACCTAAGGGAGGTGATATTAAATACCGTGATCTTAATAATGATGGTAAGATCGATGGCGCCGACCAAACATTTTTAGGTTACCCAACCATACCGCAAATTGTTTATGGTTATGGTATATCAAGTGGTTACAAAGGTTTCGATCTTTCGGCCTTTTTCCAGGGGCAGGCACAGGTTAATTTCTTTATCGACCCAAGCCGCACCAGTCCGTTTATCCAAAGCCCTGATGGCGCCTACGCAAGCGGTAACACCCAGTTGTTAAAAGCGTTTGCCGACGACCACTGGTCTGTTGATAATCAAAACCTTTACGCGCAATACCCAAGGCTAGGCGTAACCGGTAACCAGATAGAAAACAACAGACAAAACAGTACGTGGTGGATGCGCGATGGTAGCTTCCTACGCTTAAAATCGGTAGAGGTTGGTTACACCATCCCTACACGTTTAACTCAAAAATGGAAAATGAACAAGGTTCGCGTTTATTTCAACGGCTTAAATCTCTACACCTGGAGCCCGTTCAAATTATGGGATCCCGAGATTGGCGGCAATGGCTTTGCCTACCCAATACAAAAGGTGTTTAACGTAGGCTTAAACGTCAACTTATAATCATGAACGTTAATTTTTATATCAGTTATATGAAAAAAATATCACAGATAATATGCGCGGTAGTATTGCTACTATCGGGTATATCCTGTAAAAAGTACCTCGATCTTGCCCCAAACAATACGGGCACGCTGGAGTACGCTTTCAGGAACCGTAACGAGGCCGAAAACTACCTGTTTACCTGTTATGCAACACTACAGCAATTTGCGCAAGCTACAACTAATCCAAGTTTTACAACTTCGGGCGAGATCATCTATCCGAACAATTTAACCAAACACCCCATTATTGAGACGGGTTTTGACTTGATCCGTGGTTCGCAAAACAGTGCGCAGCCGGGGCTTAACTATTGGGATGGTGAAACAGACGGTAAAGCCATCTTTCGTTCTATCCGCAGGTGTAATACTATGCTGGAGAATATTGACAAACCCGTCGACTTGTCTTTCGCCGAAAAGAAAAGATGGATAGCCGAGGTGAAATTCCTGAAGGCTTACTACCACTTTTACCTGGCCCGCATGTACGGCCCTATCCCGCTGATCAAGAATAATTTGGCCATTACCGCATCTACCGATGAGATAAAGGTTAAACGTTCGCCGGTTGATTCTACCTTTAATTATATTGTACAGTTATTGGACGAAGCTACGCCGGATCTTCCGCCGGTTATTACAAACCAGGCACAGGAACTTGGCCGCATCACCCAAACCATCGCGTTATCTGTAAAGGCCGAAGTGCTGGCTACCGCTGCAAGCCCATTGTTTAATGGCAACCCTGATTATCTGAGCACTCAAAATAAAGACGGTGAAAAGCTTTTCCCTTCGACTTACGATCCCGCAAAATGGGATAAGGCGTTGGTAGCTGCTAAAACAGCCATTGATGTTTGTGAGGCTAATGGTTTAAGGTTATATAACTTTATACCACCATCAACCATAACCTCGTTACCAGATTCGTTACGCAAAGTACTAAGCCTGCAAAACGCGGTTACCGAAAGATGGGAACTTAATTCTGAATTGATCTGGGCGCTAAACCCAACATTTTCATGGCAGGGTTATGCAACACCGCGTTTAACGCAAAAAGGAGTTGTAAACATCTTCTCAAACCCGTCTACCTTCGCTGTGCCCCTGGCAACGCAGGAGTTATTTTACTCTGACAAAGGGGTGCCTATTAGTGAAGATAAAACCTTTGATTACACCGGCAGGTATAGCATTAAAACCGGCGACCAAGCGAGCCGTTTTTACATCGCACAAAATTACTCAACGGTAAAAGAAAACTTTAACCGCGAGCCACGCTATTATGCCAGCCTCGGGTTTGATGGTGGCATCTGGTTTGGTAACGGTAAAACAAACTTAACCGATCTTTATCATGTTGAGGCACGCGGTATCGAATCGTTTGCCGGCCCTAAGGATATCAACACGCTTAACATTACCGGCATCTGGCCTAAAAAATTGGTTCATTACCAGTCAGTATATGATGATGGTTTCCAGGAGATAAGCTACCGTTTGCCTATCATAAGGCTTGCGGGCTTATACCTGCTTTACGCAGAGATATCGAACGAGGTACACGGCCCAACTACCGAAGCCTATACTTACCTTGACAAAGTGCGTACAAGAGCAGGTTTGCCGGGCGTTGTTGAGGCATGGACAACCTACTCTAAAAACGCGGGCAAAGTAAGTACCAAAGACGGTTTACGCCAGATAATACACCAGGAAAGAAGGTTGGAACTGATGTTCGAAGGAACATCCGGCTGGGACCTGCGCCGCTGGAAAGAATTGCAAAACGTATTAAGCCAGCCAATGCAGGGCTGGAACCTTTATGAAGCGCAACCGGCAAATTATTACCAGCCGCGTACTTTGTTCTCGGCAATATTTAATGTTAGAAATTATCTGTGGCCGATAAAAGACCAAAGCCTGATCATCAACAATAATTTGGTGCAAAACCCATACTGGTAGGATTTAGTGATTGACGGATAAAATCTATAAACGAAATTGATTATGAAAAAGATAAATAAATATTCAGCTAAGGCGTTGTTCAGTCTGCAGATGTTTGCTTTTGTTTGTTTGCTTTCGGCCTGTAAAAAGAACGAGGGTTATAACACCGGGCCGGTATCTACTGATAATACCAAGCCTGCTGTAGTTACTAACATACAAGTAAAAAACTACAACGGTGGCGCATACATAACGTATGACTTGCCAACCTCTGATAATATTTTGTACGTGCTGGCACAGTATAAAATAAACGATAAAACATCAAGAGAAACCAAATCGAGCTATTACACGGATACCATTAAGGTTGAAGGTTTTGCAACAGACAAAGGTTATGACGTTACACTATATACCGTGAGCCGCGCAAACGTAAAATCAGACCCGCAAACGGTAACGGTTAATCCGGATGTGCCTTTTTATAGGTTAATAAAACCAACAGTTTCATTAACAACAGATTTTGGTGGCGTTAACATTCAGGCGCTTAACCCTAATAAAACAGAGATAGGGGTGATATTGATAGCGTTGGATAATCAAACCCAGGCGCTCGAGGTTAACGATCAGCATTACACCAACCAGGATACCATCAATTATTCGGTACGCGGCTTCCCGTCGGTATCGCGCAAGTTTGGAGTTTATGTAACCGATAAGTACGGTAATATATCCGACACAACTTTGCTGGATATTACCCCGCTATTTGAAACGCAACTTGATAAAAACAAATTCACGGTTTATCAAAAAGCAAGCGATAGCGAAATAGCCTATGGGTGGAACCTGCCCTATTTATGGGATGGTAAAACAGATGGCTACTCAAACGGCTGGCATACGGCCCCCGGTACAGGTAAACCAATGCAGTGTACATTTGGTATTGGTGTAACCGCCCAAATAAGCCGTATTAAAATTTTTGAGCGCCCGTTAGAGTACGCTTTTTTTCACGGTAACCCTAAAAACTTTAGTTGGTGGGGTTCAACTGCCGAGTCGCCGCAGGATGTTGTGTTGCCACAATCGGCACCTGTTGGTACCGTGGTTGGCGACTGGGTTAACCTGGGCAATTACCGTTATCCAAACCCACCATCGGGCCTGCAGCCGGGCTTTACAAACGCAGCAGATGAAAAATTTGTACAGGCAGGGGTAGATTTTGTGGTACCGGCAAGCGCGCCGGCAGTAAAATACCTGCGCCTGTTGGTTCACGATACCTGGGGTAAAGGTGATGTATCTCACTTAATGGAAGTAACGGTTTTTGGAAAACCGCAATAATATTTGATCAATAATTTAAATAAGAAATTATGAAAAATCTTTTTCGTATTTGTCTCTTCTCCTTTATTGTAGCAAGCTTTATTGCCTGTGAGAAAAAGGACCAGGAGTTTAAAAAATTCCTGGGAGATAAGGAAGTAACCTATCCCGGTAAGGTGCAAAACCCGCATTCAAAACCGGGTAATTTACGTACCGCGCTGGTTTGGAACCCAAGCCCCGATCCAAGCGTAAGTAAATATGTTATTTACTGGAACAATAAGGCCGATTCGTTAGTGTTTACCTCAAACAACCATAACACATCAGATTCGGTAACCACGGTGATACCGGGTCTAAGCGAATATATCTATTCGTTTACGATGATATCATATGATGGAAAAGGCAATAAATCGGTCCCTTTAGATATTAATAACGTTAAAGTTTATGGCCCTGTATATCAAAGCGGTTTATTAAACCGTGTTTACGATGCGGCAAACCCTTTTACGGTATCAGAAAATGGCGATGTAAAGCTTAACTTTTTAGCGCCGGATACATCATCATTAAATGTATCTACCATTATCAAATACACTAATAGAAACAATGTAGTGGTTGAGAAAAATTTGACGCCCGATGCCAACTCTTATACCATTACCGATTATAAATCCGGAGAGCCGGTAAGTTTCCGTTCGGGTTACATTCCCGTTAGGGGTGCTATTGACACCTTTTATGTAGAAAATTATAGCACTTTCCCGGAGATCAACGGGATAACCCAGTGTGCAAAATCTCTATTTAAAGAAAATAAGCTTAATGGCGATGCCGGTACTTACGAAGGTCAAACCAGCGTAAGCAAATTATGGGATGGTTCTGTTGGCCCGCAAGGTTACCCTAATATTTTCCATAGCGATGGTGACCATCGTTTGCCACACGCAATAACCTTTGATATGGGCAAGGTTTACAAAGCTTTAACCAGTATCGAAGAAACCGGCCGTAACTGTTGTAACAATCCGGATCAGTTTGAAATTTGGGGAATAGCAGATATTACAAATGCTGCTACCAATTTGTCGCCGAATGATAACGGCTGGCCGGCAGAAATGCAGGCAAAAGGCTGGACTTTATTGAAAGATATTAAACGTACGGATGATGGGCAGGCGCTTATGAAGTTTGATTTTGGCGCTGGCTTACCAGCCGTAAGATACATCCGGGTTAGGGTTAAACACGTAACCACGGGCGATAGCAATTACAGCAATATGAGCGAGATGACGTTCTTTAACGATGTACTTAAATAAACTTTAAATTATATTTTAATTACGGGTAAGCCATCCCGATAAGGGATGGTTTATTTGTAAACCTTTAAATTAGTTTCTACCAGGCAACCAGGCTATGTTGAAGTATATTTATTCCATTGTTATATTCATCTCTTCTATAATACCTGCTTATGCGCAAACAGCTAAACCAGCGTTGCCCTACCGTAATTATTACAACAAAAGGGGTGGTACCCCATATTTCCTGTCTGCGGCAGCAAAAAAGCAGGCAACAGTCGCTTTTTTAGGTGGGTCGATAACTTTTAACCCCGGTTGGCGGGAAACGGTAACCAATTATTTAAAGGAAACTTATCCTAAAACAAAATTTAGATTTATTGCCGCCGGGATCCCGTCATTAGGTAGTTTGCCACACGCGTTTCGCTTGCAGCGCGATGTGCTGGATTCGGGTAAGGTTGACTTGTTAATTTTAGAAGCCGCAGTAAATGACCGCGCAAATGGTACTGACAGCTTAACCCAGGTTCGTGATCTGGAGGGGATTATCAGGCACGCCAAACGTAGCAACGCGTTGATGGATATCATCATGATATCGTTCGCCGACCCGGATAAAAACAATGATTATGCAAAAGGCAAAATACCTGTAGAGGTATTCAATCACGAACTTGTAGCCACCCATTACAATCTGCCATCTATAAACCTGGCAAAAGAGGTTTATGACAAGATCCAAAACAAAGAATTTAATTGGCTCGAAGATTTTAAGGACCTGCACCCATCACCATTTGGGCAACATCTGTACTTCGCCAATATTAAAAGCCTGCTGCAAAAATGCGCTGATAAGCCCATTATTAAACGCCGCATAAAACATCTGCCCAAACCATTGAATGCCGGCAACTTCGATCGCGGTAATTACTATGGCATCAGCAATGCGCAGTACGATAAAAATTGGGTGATAGATAATAACTGGACGCCGAAGGACGGCCTAAGCACTCGCCCCGGCTTTGTGAATGTGCCCATGCTAATCTCAGAAAAGGCAGGTGCCGAACTTTCGCTGAATTTTATTGGAACCGCGGTAGGTATGGGTATTGTGTCTGGAGGTGATGCCGGGATAATTTCGTATTCGATAGATGGCGGCCCCTCTAAAGATATCGACCTATACACCGCCTGGAGCGGTGCGTTGCATTTGCCCTGGTATATTTTATTCGACGGAAACCTAAAGAAAGGTAGCCATGTTTTGCAGTTGAAAATCGCTGATAAACACAATGTAAAAAGCAAGGGTAATGCCTGCCGCATTGTTTATTTTTTGAGGAACGAATAGTCCATTGATTTGCTGCCTTTATCCATTTTAAAGCAGGAAGCGAGCATATATTTTTATGCAGCCAATTTGTATTTACCAACCGTCAGAATTTCAATTTGATTATTCGGCGGTGTTTGATAGCCTGACAACAATGAAGAGATCTTTATACTTTATTATCTTTATTTTTTTAGTAAATGCATCCGCGAATGCGCAAACTAAACCATTAAAGCTTTGGTATGATAAGCCCGCCGCGCAATGGGAAGAAACTTTGCCATTAGGTAACGGCCGGTTAGGTATGACACCCGATGGCGGCCTGCATGAAGAACATATCGTGCTTAACGACATCACCCTTTGGAGCGGTGCCCCACAGGATGCTAATAACTACGAAGCTTACAAAAGCCTGCCAGAGATCCGCAAATTATTGGCAGAAGGGAAAAACAACGAGGCGCAGGACCTGATAGATAAGAATTTTATTTGCAAGGGAGTTGGATCGGGTAGTGAGCCGTTTGGCAAATACCAGGTACTTGGCGATCTTAAAATTAAATTCAACTACGCCAATGACGGCGTACCTGTCAATTACAAACGTGAACTATCGCTCGATAATGCCGTTGCCAACTGTACTTACACGCTTAACGGCGTTAGATACAAGCGCGAATATTTTACAAGTTTCGGCAGCGATGTAAATATCATTAAACTATCTGCAAGTAAACCTGGGCAGCTAAACCTTATCATTGAACTGTCGCGCGAGGAGCGTTCAATAACTATCGAAAAAGATGGCGATTTGCAAATGTATGGTCAGCTTCGTAGCGGTACGGATAAGGGTGGCATGCAATATCTAACAAAAGTTAAAGCACAGCTAACCGGTGGCCGCCTAAGCCATGATGATAACCGGCTGGTGGTTAAGAACGCTACCGAGGTTATTATTTATATATCAGCGGGTACCGATTTTAGAGGTGCCGATTACAGGAAAAATGTAGATAATAAACTGGCATCAGCGTTAAAAGCCACTTACGACAACGAGCGTGCGCAGCACATAACCAAGTTTCAAAAACTATTTAAAAGGGTTAACTTAAATTTGGGTGAGGGGAGTGCAGTTGATGAAACGACTAATAAACGCCTCATCAGTTTTCATAAAAATCCAAATGCCGATAAATTTTTGCCTGTGTTGTTTTACCAGTTTGGCCGTTACTTAAGCATCAGTAGCACCCGGGTTGGCTTACTGCCGCCCAATTTGCAGGGTTTATGGGCAAACCAAATCAACACACCATGGAACGGCGATTATCACCTGGATGTGAACGTGCAGATGAACCATTGGCCGGTGGAGGTGTCAAACCTGTCGGAGCTTAATCTGCCACTTGCCCGCCTGGTCAAGGACATGGTAAAGCCCGGCGAACGCACGGCCAAAGCTTATTATAACGCAAATGGATGGGTTGCCCACGTAATTACCAATGTATGGGGATTTACGGAACCGGGCGAGAGCGCGTCATGGGGGGTAACCAAATCCGGTTCGGGCTGGTTGTGTAATAACCTTTGGGAGCATTATGCGTTTTCGGAAGATAAGGGCTATCTGCGCGACATTTACCCGATACTGAAAGGCTCGGCACAATTTTATAGCGATATGCTTACGCGCGATGCGAAAACGGGCTGGCTGGTAACCTCGCCATCCTCATCGCCCGAGAATAGCTTTTACCTGCCCAACGGCAAAACCGCCAGCATCTGCGTAGCACCAACCATCGATAACCAGATCATTCGCGAGTTATTCAACAATGTAATTACCGCCGGGAAACTTTTACGTAAGGACGAAGCCTTACGCAAAGACCTTGCGGCCAAACTAAAACAATTACCACCCGCGGGGCAGGTTAGCAAAGACGGCCGCCTGATGGAATGGCTGGAAGATTACCAGGAGACCGACCCGCAGCACAGGCATATTTCGCACCTGTATGGCTTATATCCTGCATCGCTGATAACCCCGGAAAGTACCCCTGCATTAGCCGAGGCCTGCAAGAAAACTTTAGAAGTTAGGGGAGATGACGGGCCAAGCTGGTCAATTGCCTACAAGCTATTATTTTGGGCAAGGCTGCACGATGGTAACAGGGCTTTTAAACTATTTACCGAGATCATGAAACCTACGTTGCGTACCGATATTAATTACGGTTCGGGCGGTGGCATCTATCCAAACCTGCTTTCTGCAGGGCCACCATTCCAGATAGACGGCAACTTTGGTACTACTGCCGGTATAGCCGAGATGCTTATTCAAAGCCACGCGGGTTTTATCGAATTGTTGCCCGCAGTACCTGATAGCTGGAAGACATCTGGTGAAGTAAAAGGCATGAAAGCGCGTGGTAACTACACTGTTGATTTTTCCTGGAAAAAGGGCAAGGTGACCAGCTGCCGTATAACTTCGCCACTGCATCGTAAAGTTAAAGTAAAGATGAATGGTTTGCTTAAAACGCTTAACACGGTAAAAGCGTAGTCATCTATCTTGTACTTTTTATAAACCTAAAAGAATGTTTAAAATCTACAGCAGGTTTTTAGCCTGTATCATATTTTCTGTCGTCGTTTTCTATGCGAAAGCGAGTGAAAAAAAGTCGAAAAATGCTGATGTCGTTATCATGGATTTCGGCTCAAACGGGCATATCGATTATAACTTAAAAACCGGCACATATAATGTAATACAATCCGGGAAACAGGCATTTACAGATATTTATGCCGAAGCAAAAGTTAACGCCGATACGCTAAATTCTAAAAAATACCGGCTTAGGAAGTACAGTAAAGTTGCTATCCAAACCGGTTTTGGAAAGGGTTTTAAAAATATGGTAATGCTAACAGGTAAAGGCATGCCGCAAATGGCGCAGGTGTTTTATACATATACTAATAAAAACTACTTTATTACCGAGATTAGTTTTACAGGCAAATTGCTTAAAACCAGTTATATGTCGCCGGTTAACGGGGACTTTGCTGATATAAAAGGAGGGGATGTCCGCTCACTTTTTGTGCCTTTTGATAATGATACCTTTATCAGTTATAACTCAAGATCATTTGGCGATAAAAACGGCGTCAGCTCCGAAGTAAGTTCGGTGTTTTCCAACGAAAGTCGCGCAGGGATAGTTGCTGGTTCCGTTGAGCATGAGGTTTGGAAAACGGGTGTAGATATGGAAAAAACCCCGGCATCCAACCATATAAATGTTTGGGGCGGATACACAGCCGAGGCGGTAACCCGTGATAAAATAAAGCATGGCACTGTTAGCGGTAATACAGTCACTTCCCCCAATATTTTTATGGGCTATTTTAACGATTGGCGTGGTGGAATGGAAGAGTATGGTAAGGCTAATCGCATTGCCGAGCCACCTTATGTTTTCAATTGGACAAAACCCACACCCGTAGGCTGGAATAGCTGGGGCGTGATCCAGGAAAAGCTTACGCCAGAGAAGATTACCAAAGTAGCCGATTTTTTTGCCGATAGCATCCCGGCATTCCGCACAGGGAATACGGCGTATATCGGCCTTGATTCTTTTTGGGATAATATGGTGCATAATGGGGATTACAGTCAGTTAAAAGCATTTGCAGACCATTGCAAAGCTAAAGACCTCGAGCCGGGTGTTTACTGGGCGCCATTTACCGATTGGGGCCACGACGGCGGTCCAAACCGAAAAGTTGATGGTAGCGACTATACCTTCGGTGAGCTTTGGACTAAAATTGGAAAAGGTTACAACGATATAGATGGGGCAAGGGCAATAGATCCGACGCATCCCGGTACGCAGAAACGCATCGCTTACATCATCGGCAAGCTAAAAGCTTGTGGTTTTAAAATGATCAAGATAGACTTTTTGGGCCATGCTGCGGTTGAGGCCAATAGCTTTTACGACCCAACCGTTACTACAGGTATGCAGGCCTACCGCAAAGGAATGGAGTATTTGGTAGATCAGCTTGGCGGCCAAATGCTGATCTATGCCGCTATCTCGCCAAGTATGGCTACGGGCCGTTACGCTCACATGAGGCGGATTGCCTGCGACGCGTTTAAATCTATCGAGAATACAAAATATACCCTTAATAGCGTGAGCTACGGTTGGTGGCAAACCTACTTGTACAATTACCTGGATGCCGACCACGTGGTGTTTAACGATGAAAGCATTGGCGCAAACCGTGCAAGATTGCTATCGGCGCTGGTTACCGGTACCTGGATATCGGGTGATGACCTTTCTATTAATGGCCAATGGACAGAACGCGTCAAAAACTACTACCAAAACACGGAATTGTTAAAACTGGTAAAAAATGGCAAATCCTTCCGCCCGGTTGAGGGTAACACAGGTATAGGCTCTTCAGAGATCTTTACCCAACAAGTGGGAGATAGCTTTTATTTGGCCGTTTTTAATTACAGTAAAGAGGCTAAAGCATTTGATGTATCAGCCGAACGCTTAGGTATCGATCTGTCTAAAATAACCACCGTTAAAGAAATCCTTCAAAATAATGCGATAGCGACTACAGGCAGCTTGCAATTCCAATTGAATGGTGCTGATGCTGTTTTGTATAAATTAAAGCTGACGAAGTAACTAAATCGGGCAGGCCGTTACAGTTAATAATGAACTGTAACCGTTATGTAATGCATTATTATGCGATAATTGGGCTATTTATATAACTATATGTCGTACATTGAGTTATTCCCGGCTGGTTTTCCCGTAGGGTTGCTATAATATTATTAGATACTAATGCCTGATATCATCGCTTCCGAATTACTTGCGGCCAATAAAGAGCTGATATTTCAAAATCAGGAAAAAGAAAAACGTGCGGCCGAATTGGCGATTGCCAATAAAGAACTCGAGTTTCAAAACGCAGAGAAAGAGAAACGCGCTGCAGAACTGATCATCACTTACAAAGAACTTGCCTACCAAAATGAGGAAAAGGAAAAACGTGCTGCAGAACTGATAGTTGCCAACGCTGAATTGATCTTTCAAAATACCGAGAAAGAAAGCCGTGCGGCCGAACTTAAGGTGGCAAATATTGAACTTGTATTTCAAAATGATGAAAAGGAGAAGCGCGCCGCAGAACTTATTGTAGCCAATAACGAACTTATCTATCAAAACGAAGAGAAGGAAAAGCGGGCTGCAGAGTTGATAACCGCCTACAACAAAATCAAAAAAGCAGAAGAATTTTTAAGGGAATATGTAGTTGGCCTCGAAGAAATGATGTTTATGACGCATCATAAGGTGCGCCAACCGGTAGCCAATATTCTAGGTATTTCGTACCTTCTTGACGAATTTATGGGTAAACCGGCAACGCTGAAAAGATTGGTGGGCTATATGCAACAATCGGCTATTGCTTTGGATAGTTTTACAAAAGAACTAACCGAGTTTATATCCGATCTGGACCAAAAGGGCAAGGACAAAAAATTGTTATAACATGCAATGTTAACTAACTTGCTTGTGCTTAACATAATGATAATATTGAATTAACCTTACTGTAACCTACTTTTGCACATATTATCAGATAGATACATGAAAAACAAACTTAAACCTCTCGTTAAAGAAGCAAAAAAAAACGCTCAAAAATCTTTACATCAAACACTTGTTGCCCAGTTAAAAGAAGCAACCGCTAAGTTTGGCGTAGCATCTAAAAAATTAGATAAAAAGATTGAGAAAGAAGCCAAAAAACTCGCTAAGAAATTTGCTAAAGATATCAAAATAGACACTGCTACTTTAGTTAAAGCAGATGAGCAAAAAGCGCCAGAAGCCCCAAAAACAACAAATCCGGCTGTAATCGCGAAAGCAAAAACTACACCGGTTGTCAAAAAAACTGAAACAGTAGTTACAGCATCTTAATTAAATTTTTATCAGCTCGTTTTTTAGGGCTGATATTACCAGGCCTGTTCTTGATTTTACCTCAAATTTCTGGAACAGGGCCTCGCGGTAATTATCTATGGTATGCGGGCTTAGGTTCATCATATCTGCAATTTGCTTGTAGGTAAGATCTGAGCAGCATAATTCCAAAAACTTAAGTTCGTTCGGGTTAAGGCCAATTGGCGCATTTTTCACCGGTTGGTTATTCTGGATATTACGTAGTAATTTGCCAGATACCAGTTCGTTAATGTAAAATGATTGCGAGGCTATACCTTTAATGGCACTCACCAGGTCGGCAGCTTTAGATTGTTTAAGCATATATCCACCTGCACCACTCTTCAACATCCCGATGATCGGTTTATCCTCCTCAAACATACTTAACGCCAGCACATTTATCTCCGGGTGATTATCCTTAAGCCATTTGGTTGTCTCATACCCATCCATAATAGGCATGGTAATATCCATCAATATTACTTCGGGCATTACTTCACCGCAAAGTTTTTTGATCATATCGGCACCGTTATCGGCATCAAATAAAACGTTTATCTCGTTAGATTCGGTTAACAAGTGTGCCAACCCCTGGCGAAAAAGGGTATGGTCATCAACAATTGCAATGTTTATTTTATTGGTTTGCATAGTTATTTGTACGGTACGTTTATAGTTATGGTTGTGCCATTTACCGGCGTTGAAACAATAGACGCGTTACCGTTTATCATACTGCTTCGTTTAATAATATTATGCAGGCCCATACCTGCCTTGCGCGCTAATATCTCTTCTACATCAAACCCCATCCCATTATCGCTGATGGTTAGTTTGTAGTTGTCTACGGCTCCTTCTAATTTGATATTTATCTCTGTCGCTTTAGCATGTTGGATAATATTGTTTATAATCTCCTGGAAAAGCCTGAATAGGATGGTCTCCTTAGCGGTATCGCTATTAAAAGGTACATTGTTATGCTCAAGGTTCACCAAAAATTTATCGGATCTTTTTAACCATTCCAGCTCAAATTCAATAGCTGCTTTTAAACCGCGGCTTACAATTTCTTCGCCATGCAGTAAACGGGAGAGAGCCTTTACTTCTTTGATAGATCGCATGGTAAGGTCTTCTACCAAAGCTATCTTTTCGGCTGTGTTTTTATTGTCATCGAGGTTTATCGAGCTTAGGGTGATGGTGGTTAAACTTAGCAGCTGCCCAATATTGTCATGCAGGTCGTAAGCAACCGTTTTAAGTGTTTGCTCCTGTACCTCCATCTGCGTCTTTAAAAGTTCGGTCTCAAAGTTTTTTTGAAGCATAACTGTTTCCTCCTGGTGTCTTTTTTTCCGTCGGTTATACGATAGTACATACAGGATCAAAAACAAAGGCGCTATTAAAAATACGATCGACGTAAGCCCTATAAGGGAGATGATTTCCTTTGAAGATATCTGCATAAGAAAGCGTATGACCAGAAAATGTACATCGTAACATCCAGCACGTTAAAAATAATATACCTCATAGACCGGCTATAGGTAATTACCTCGTACATAGATAGGTAGTAAAAAAAAATATTGCAGACGGTACTGCCAAAATAAAAGAACAGCGTACCGCCAACCCACCAGAACGGTGCCGAGTAAACCAGTGGTTCAAAATGCTCATCTTTTAGCTTAAGGTAGTAAAAGTAAAGGCTTGCCAGTACAAATATTACCGACATTACCGTTGCCGTATCTCCGGCAAATAGTTTACCGTTATGTGATACCAGGTCGGTAGCGTACATAACGGTAAACAAGCTTAACCAGGTAAATAACCATATTGGCCTGTAGCGATATGCTTTGTACAAGTGGAAAAAGAAATAGCTGGTAAAGCCACACTCAAACAACAGGTACAGGTTATAGATAGGGTAGTTGCGCACCTGCATAATTTCGCGGATGTAAATGCCGGCTACCTCAACACAACAGGTTAACAGTAAAAAAGGAATAAATAGCTTCCAGGCAAGGCTTTTTTCTTTACGCAAGAAAACAACCGCTGTTACAAGGCATAAAAACTCTGATACTGTATTAAAGGTTAAAAATATCATTATTACTGTTAAGGGATAAGCAGAGCACCTATGTCGTTACAATTTTTTGGCGGAGGGCAAAGTTCGCCGCGGTTCTCAGGAGTACCGCCTACTACAAAACCTAACACAGGTTTATCAGACCCTTTAGCTTTGCTGGTGAAATAATCGCGGTGAAATTTCTCTTCTTTTTGGTTGGTGCTGTCTTTTGTTGATACCATAACAAGCGTGTTGTAACCCCAGTACATTTTCGGTGGAGTATTGCTACCAATTACTTTCGGATAAATACTATCATAAGTGGCGTAATAAAAACGTATTCCATCACCGCCTTCGCTTTTGATTTTATCAAGCAGGGTTTGTAAACGCTGGGCACTGAACCAGACACATCGCGAATCCGCCTTTTTTTTTGCGATCATTCTGCCGTCTTTGTCTTTGTAAGTCGAATCTACCACACCGGCACGTTTTTCATAATTGGTAACGTACTGTTTTGCTTGTGCGTAGCTCAAGCTATCGTAATTGAACGGGGTGCCGCCACCGGCATTAACGGGTAGGTCGGCATGTTGGTTTTGGCAGGCGCTAAAGGCCAATACCACACCGGCTGCAATAAGCAAGGTTTTTTTAAGTGTCATAGTGTTCGGATTTAAGTTTTACCGAAAGTGATTATTTATAATAGGATATACAAATTAATACCTTGCCTTTTTTCCACTTAAACTAAGGCCAAAAAAAGCTGTTTTTACCCTATAGAGTACGTTATTTATAATTGAGATTTGTTTCAGAGATTATAGCTTTTGGGCATGATCCGGGCATTCGCTCTAAAATATCTATGCTTGCTAACGCCGGCATTTGGGATGGGATATGTGTACGCGCGTTTTGATTAATGATCATACAAATGGCGGTTACCGAAAAGCCTTTAAAAGAGTAGGTATAAAAACAACCTAAACCAATATCACAATGGACCCTATCAAAAGTATCCCTGCTGCCGAGCAGCAGCACATGCTGTTTCTTTTTATGCCGCTTAAAAAGAAAACATCACCAGCAATTGTAAGCCAGGCTCTTAGCAGTCTGCAAACTGAAATTAAAAACATTACCGACCCGCGCGCTGCAACCGGTGTGCATTTTTTTATGTTTTACCATTTGCTTGACGGGCAGGCCCCCCAACCCGGCCTGCCTGTAACAAGTTTCCAAACCATGCCGGGTAAAGACCTGCTTGTGGTGCAATCGCTTTATGACGCCGATTTTGCGCCGTACATCAGCTCGTTTGTAACAAACCCGGTTATTGCCTGGGGTTTAAATCAAATTGTTAATGCAATGGACGAAACGGGTATCTTCCCGGCATCAGATCCTACATCTGCCATCTCTATTAAAGCAAATGGTGGCGTAGCCGAAAATCCTGATGCATTTAATTGCCTGTTAATGCGTTATAACTTTGCCGACCCAACAATCCCTGCATCTGCGAAAGTACCTGCAGATACTAATTACAAGTACACACTTGGTGTAACTTTCCCTGGGTTAACAGTAGGCAAGGTGCTACAGAATTATCCCGATGCGCCGGATTTGTGGCCGTTCCCGCCGGCTGATATTACTTACGAGCAATCAACCCCGCCAACACCCTGCTAAATATCATTCCGATCCCCGCTTAAGCGGGGATTTTTAACTTGTTAAACCCAATTACAATGAGTACATATTTGAATGATGTTGCAGACCCCACTGCCCCACCTTTGCAACTTAACGATATACAGGGCCTGATACTACGGGGCTATAATTTCGATTACATCCGCTACCTGGTTTTGACCATTGATAACACTAACCTACCTGGTGCTCAGTCATTTTTGTCTGCTTTGTTGCCCGGAAGCGGGTCGCCGCTTAACATAACTTCGGCCGCGCCCTGGCCTAACGAGGTTAAACCATCCTATTGCTTAAATATTGGTATTACAAGCTTTGGGTTTAAAATGCTGATCGATAAAGATGATTATACTACAGTGAAAAACGGTAGTTTCCCATTGTTTAATTTATATGACGGTGGTGCTGCTCTCAATGCCGATGCGATAGGCGACAAGGAAGATAGCGCACCCGCAAAATGGTGGAAAAGATCTAAAGGGTGGAAACTACCTGCTGACCCCAAACTTGATGGATCTGACCTCCACATTCAATTAAGCATTTACACCCAAAGCGATAAGGAACGCGAAAGCTGCTACAACACATTATTGGGGATGATCCCTTTAAAAGACAATGTGCCTGCTTTGGCTTTAGCATTCTCAAAAGATTCAAACCCTTTATTAACCGGCCAAAACTATATCCACTTTGGGTATAAGGATAGCTTTTCGCAACCGAGGCTTAGTAAGGTGCCATGGAACACGAAATCGCAACGGATGCTGCTTGGCGTAAGCACGGTTGACGACAGGCCTATTGTACCTCCTTACAACTTTGTTATCACCCCCAAGTATTTTGATGGTAAAGCTACTGTACCTAATTACCGTGCGCACCCCCTGATATTAAACGGTAGTTTTGCTGCCTTTAGGTTACTTTACCAGGATGTTAAGGCCTTTAATACTTTTATTAATAAAACAGCAGGTGTAAGCCCCGAACTTGTTGCGGCAAAAATGTGCGGGCGCTGGTTTGACGGTACCCCGCTGGTGGTTTCGCCGGAAGGCCCGGATCCTAAACTTAAAGATTTTGATTACACCAATTTTAACTATCTAAACCATACCGAAAACCAGCAGGGGGTAAAGCAAAATGATGCATTAGGTGCTTTATGCCCCTATGCTGCCCACATCCGCCGTACCAACCCGAGAGATGATAATATGGTTACCGGCAACCAGGATAATCTTGACGGTACACCAAACTACGCCGAAAGCCGCAGGATAATGCGCAGGGCAGGTGCTTACGGCCCTGACTACAAGGAAGATGAATGCCCCGATACGCAACGTGGCCTGGTGGGTTTGTTCATCTGTGCTAACCTGGCGTCGCAGTTTCAATTTATTATGCAAAACTGGATAATCCGTAACAGTTTCCGCCAGCCTGATGCCAGCCGTAACAGCAGCGGGTTCGACCCATTGTTTGGCCCCCCGAATGATAGCATACAAGCTTATAACGAATTTGATTACCTGGATGCCAATAGCAAGCCGTCGCAATACAAAAAAATAGATGGCCTGGAGCGCTTTATCCGTACCGATGGCAGTTTGTATTTGTTCCTGCCCGGCATAGCTGCATTAAAAAAACTTTCGGAAGGAAAAATAGCTTAACTTAAACCCATAAACCTTAAATAAACCTTATCATGAAAACAACGCTCTTGTTTACTGATGATAACCGACTGGCAAGCCGGCCGGTATCTTACAAGGATATTGACGAAAAAGCATTGCACGCCATGGTGCAGTCGGCCGTCAATGTCGAATTATTTACCATCCCGCTGTACATGACCTCGCTTTACTCGCTACAGGGCATGCACGAGATGAACAGCAAAGGAAGCAATTTTTACGAAGGCCGTACCTGGCCGGGCATGGCAGCATCGGCAAAGCCACAAAACGAGAATGAGCAGGCATTTAACGCGGTGTTCAGTGTGTTTGTTGCTGAAATGCTACACCTGCAGATCATCTCCAACCTGGCGAAAGTAGTGGGCTACGATCCTAAATTCACTTGCGAGCCTTTGCAGGACGAGAAAACTTACGCATGGAAATGCTACACGCCCGATTCATCTGTACTGCCGGGCATCCTCGATTTTAAGGATACTGTTAAAAGCACTCACATCAAAGTAAAACTGGGGCCGATGGATAAAGACCAGTGTAACCTCTTCCTGGCCATCGAGCAAACAGAAAAAGCTGCATTAGCAGATATCCGCGAAGATAAAAAAGCTAAATACGAAGAAAAGGCGCCCTACAATAACTGGAAAGAAGGCGAGCCTTTACCGATGTTTGGATCGATAGGTAATATGTACCTGCAATTATGGAACTACCTGTCTATTGAATATGTTGACGGCACTACCCTTTGGGAGATAGTTTACAAAAAAGGCCTGGAAAAATCGCAGGCGGTATCAACTAAAGGTGGCGATAACAGGAAGCTGGAGTACGCTATTCAAAAAGAAGTATTTAATCCCGGCAGGCTGGATCCAACACAAACAAGCCAGGACGAGTACCCGTATATGCCAACCAGCATCAATACCGGCGATCTAGAAAAAGCACTGCATGATGTACTGAACATGATAAATGGTATTACCGACCAAGGCGAAGGTGGTGGTGTTATCGACGAGATCTTACAGCGTGTTAGTAAAAGCCGTAATTTAAAAACGCCGTTAACTTTAATGGCTGTGCAGGATATGTTTCAGCCTAAGTGCCCGGTGCTGCGCGCCAAATACCCATCATATAATGCCAAAGGTGGCGATGAAGATTCGGCTAAAGCGGAGGCCCGTTGCCACTTTGGTAAAATGGACCATTACGAAACTTTCGCTTTTGTGTTAGAGCTGGTTAGAAGCGGTAAGATCGAAACCTGGGACCAATGGCATGCAAAAGGCAACAAATGGACGCCAGAAATGCTGCAAACCAAGGCATATAACCCCGCACTTTACCCGCAATTGCCATTATCTGGAGATATTGCCGGGGCGCTTAACCGTTTAAAACTAAACGATGCCGATGGCAAAAACTACGACTTGTTTAGCCGTGCCTCAACGGGTGCTATAGCGGGTGTTACCCGGGTATTGAACGATTATTTCCAAAACCCTAAAACTGCGTTCCCTTATCCATCAATGGGTGGCTCGGGCGATAGGTTGTCTATCTGCTGGGCGGTATTTGGCAAGATCCCGGATCTATCGTTAGGTGTAACCTCAAAGGATTACCCACCTTTGAACCGAAACGAACATTTATACCACGCCTGCCAGGGCTTAAACCTTGACGAGGATATAGTAAAAGACCCTGCAAGTTGCGCGCCTGTACAACTATTCCACGCTTGTAAAAGCTCTAATGAGTGTAAGGGCGAAGGCGGTTGCGGCTTTGTACAATCTACAGGTGGCGGTGGTGGTTGCGGCTCGTCTGCAAATAATACTTTCCTGAAGGCTAAAGGTGATAAGGTATCGCCGTACAGCCCGCCATCAGATAACGCATGTGGTGGTTTAGGTGGTTGCGCCGTGCCTATGTCGGCCTCGCAGATGTATCCATCTATTTCTCCACCAAACGAATACAAAATGCAGTTGAATGACTTTGGCCCAAAACCAAAATACCAACCAACGCCATTTGCAATAGTTGATTACGCACAGGGCGACCTGGTTTATGATGTGGCCTGGAATGCTTATGCCGCTGTATTGAAAAAACGCGGCGTACCTGTTCCCGAAAAGCCAAAACCAAGCGACTTGCGTTTGGCGTTCCCACCATCAACCTAAAAAACAATTTTTGCCATGAGCATTAAAACTACACCACGCCTGGGCCTGCCAAATTTGGGCCTTGGCGTGGGTTTACGAAACAAGCATTTTAATTACCTGCTCAATAACCCGGCGGGGGTAGATTGGTTCGAAATCATCAGTGAGAATTTTATGGATGATTTTGGATTTGCAACACACGTGTTGATGCATGTGCGCAAGCAAGTGCCGGTGGTAATGCACGGTGTGTCTTTATCCGTTGGTAGTACCGACCCAATCAATTACACCTACCTGCAAAAGCTGAAAGCCCTGGCCGAAGCTATTGAACCCGAGTGGATTTCTGACCACTTGTGCTGGACAGGCGTTGCCTATACCAACACGCACGACCTGTTACCTATGCTCATGACCGAAGAAAGCCTTAACCATGTAGCCGAACGTGTTTTAAAGATCCAGGATTATTTAAAGCGCCCCCTGATATTAGAGAACCCTTCCACTTATCTGCAATTTAAAGCATCAACCATGCCCGAGTGGGAGTTTTTATCTGCCCTGGCTAAAGAGACCGGCTGCGGTTTACTGCTCGATGTAAATAACGTTTTTGTATCGGCACATAACCATGGCTTTGATGCGGTGAAATACATTGACAATCTGCCCAATGAAAGCATTGTGCAAATGCACCTGGCCGGCCCAACAGATTGCGGCGATTTGCTAATTGATACGCACGACCAACCCGTTCCATCAAAAGTCTGGGAACTGTTTCACCAGGCATATAACCTAACAGGCGGCGTAAGTACCTTGTTAGAATGGGATGCCAGGATCCCCGAATATCCCGAATTGCTTGAGGAGCTTTTTAAAGCTAAGGAAGTTTTAAAAGGAAATATCCCGCAGGAAGGGGTTTACCGCTCACCACATTTGCCGGTATCAAACCCGGTCGGTTTTCAGTTACAGGCATCAAATGGTTAAGCAAGATACCGCAATGCTGCAAAACTGGCTTCGCACCGTGGTGATGGCGCCCGGCTTCCTTAATCAGAAGATAGGCTTCGCTAACCACACCTATCAATTGAGCGAACATGATGTAGTAACTGATAACGATATCGCTTCGGTACATTCCCGTTTAAACGTTTATAGCTCCGGCTACATGATGAGGTTGCTGGATTGCATGTATGCAGATTATGCCATCAGTAAAAAATTTATGGGGGATGAGTTGTTTGATAGCTTTGCGAAGGCTTACCTCATGTACCACCCGTCTACATCTTATACTTTGTATGATCTTGGCGAAAAATTCCCCGATTTTTTGGATAAAACCAAACCGCAATTACCTGAGGGTGAAGATAGCAGCGCTTTTGACATCCCTGCAACGTTAGCACGGGTCGAACGTGCCAGGCAGGTTGCCATGCGTGCACGGGGGACAGAAGAAGAAGCCGTTGATGCCAACCCGGCTGATGTTTACCAGATGTTCGCTACCACGCTGAATATCCGCATCCCCGAATGTTTACAGTTACTGGAGTTAAACCTTCCCATGAAGCAATTTTTTGAAGCCGTGCTGCGCGATGAGGAGTATGAATTGCCATCGCCGCAAAAAACCTACATGGCCATCAGCAGGAAAAATTACAGGGTGGTGCTTGATGAGATCACTCAAATCCAATACCTGCTATTGCAGGAATGTAAGAGCCATACCAATTTGTACGATGCTATCGCCACACTCAGTGCAAGTCAAAATATCCCCACGGCTAATCTGTTAGCTGACGCTTACTTATGGTTGCCGTATTTCCGTAAATGCGGGTTTGTGCAAGTGGTTGGCTAAACTTCCGACTCCATTAGTACATCATCCTTATGCTTCTGCAATGTTTTAGAACGGAACATCATGTAGATGATAGCCAACATGCTAACCGCAGCCGTGGCATATAAAATGCGTGGCACCATTCCAATAACATCCTGGTAAAACCAACCTGAGATCAACGCGCCTAAGCCGATGCCTGCTTCTAATGAGATATACATGGTAGCCATTGCTTTTCCGCGGTGTTCGGGGTGGCTCATGTCTACCGTCCAGGCGTTTAGGGCAGGGGAGAGGATGCCGGTTGCCACACCATATATTACACCGCCTGCCAATAGCCCCATGGATGTTTTTTCATACCCGATAACTATCAGTGATATGACCAGCAAAACCAAGCCTGCTTTAATAACGCTTATACGCCCGTATTTATCAGATACTCTTCCCGCCCCAAAACGGATAAGCAACGATGCAATGGTAAACACCATAAAAAATAAACCCTTGTTCATGATACCCAAGTGGCCGCTCCAATCGGGGATTACGGTTAATATCGCGCCGTAAGCAACGTATGATAATAGCGTTACAATAGCGGCAGGCAAAATTTCTACCGCGATAATATCCTTACGCGAGATCTTTAAAATGGACAGGGTGAATTTTTGTTTTACCTTTAGTGTTTCTTTCATGTTCATCAATATGATGATAGACATGAGCGCTAAAAAGGATGACGTATAAAAAAGGGTGTTCAACGAAAAGTATAGCCTGATAGTACTGCCAATAAACGGCCCGATAGCTAAACCTGTGCTAAAACAAATGCCATGCAGCCCCAAAGCCTCGCCCCAGCGTTCGCGGGGGATGATATCTGCTACATAAGCCGCGGTGGCCGTTGGTTTAAAACCGGTGGAAAAACCATGCAATAACCTAAGAAACAGGAAACCCGAAACAGTACTTAATACAGGGTACAAAAAACCACAAATAAAACAAACTACAGAACCCACAGCCATTACGGGCACCCGACCAATGGTATCTGTTAACCTGCCGCTAAATGGGCGGGATATACCTGCGGTAAGCGTAAATAATGCAATAATAAGGCCTTTGTGCTCGCCGCCGCCAAGGCTGGTAAGGTAGGAGGGTAACTCCGGGATCAACATATTAAAACTTGCCGAAAACAGTAACGAGCTTAAACAAACCAGCGCGAAATGTAAGTTATAAATAGACGGAGCCGGTTTGGTCATACGTAGAATAGTAGATATTTGGCAAGTGTACCAAATTGCAACAAAAAATCACCTGCCGATTTTTAAACATCAGCAGTGTGGATAAAATATGAGGTGGACCAGAAAACACAAAGTGTGTTACCGTTTACAACAAAAAAAGGGCTTATTTAATAAGCCCTTTCCTGTTTTATAAAGCATTGAGCTTATTTCTGCAGCACCATCACGCCATTCATAATTACAGTTGTGCCACCATCGGCAACAATGTTATAAACTTTTTGGTTGCCGCCGGCATACTCTGTTTTTAACAGAACGGTAAAGCTTTCGTACTTGCCGGTTTGCTCGTTAAGGCAAAGTACATGCTGCCCAATGCCAATATCGCCTATTTTTCGGTTGCCTTGTTTGGTTAGCATCGGGTGGTTTGGCGTAGCTTGCAATACTTTGCTGTTTAGGGTAATGTTATTGCCTTTTGTTTGTGCCGATACAAGCACCAGCTTTGTTAAAGCGTAGTTTTTAGCATCGTGGGTGGTAAGCTCTTTAACTTTTACGGCAGATGCAATTTTGGTTGCAGGGTCAATAGTAATTACCTCATCGCCGCTTCTAACATCTTTTAAAAGCTTTTTAGCGCCGTTTGCCATTGTTACCAATTCATCACCCGGGAAACAAATATCATTGCCATAGGTAGCAGATTCATCCTTCATATCCTTGCCGCCGTTTAGTAGTTTATATTGCTGAAAGCTAAGCTCTTTCGACAGGATGTATGATAGCTTTAGGATAAAATTGGTTTCTACTTTGTTGATGTTATCGATATCCTCGAAGTATTTTTCCCACACTTTGGCATCTGCCGTAAAATCCGGGACGAGGACTTTGTATAATTTCCCCTTTTCGTTGGTGTAGAAAACCATGGTGCCAATTTCTTGCATGCCCTCTTTGGCGACCAATTTATACAGATCGATGCGTTTTTTTAAGCCATCGCTGCCGGTAATAAAGTAGGGTTTGCGGCCTTCGTACCTGTCAAGCACGTAGGTGTTCTCAAACTTTACGTAGGTGTCCTTGTCCAGGTCGGCAATGGTAAAAGTTTGCGCCTTGGTATATTCCGCCATGGTTAGTGGCCGTGGTGTTACGGTTTGTGCATTGCTGCAAAAAGCAAGGCCTGCAAGTAGTAATGTTATGGTTAGTTTACGCATGTTTTGTTAGTGTCAAGATATAAGAGGCAAGAAACAAGACCTTTTAAAATTTCTGTCTTGGCTCTTGCTTCTTAACTCTTGCTTCTTTTTAATTAAGATATTTCTTTAAATGCGGCGGCAAAGGCTTCCATTTCGTCCATGCGGCCTATGCTGATTCGGCACCAATCCTGGCCGTTCAGTTTCCAGTCGCGGATGCCTATGCTCCGTTTAAACATTTCGGTGCTGAATTTTTTGCCATCCATTTTTATCGGGAACATCACAAAATTAGCCGACGACGGGATGTAGGTATAACCCTCTTTCTTTAAAACCGAATATAAATACTCTTTAGATTCGTTGGTCTTTTTCAAGGTTTCGGCTAAAAAGTCTTTTTCCTGGTAAGCGGCTACAGCGGCAGCCAATGTGGTGCTGCTGATATTAAATCCATCGCTTCCGTACTGTTTCAATATTTTAATGGTTTCGGGCTGCGCGATCACATAACCCAAACGCAAACCTGCAAAGCCATAAAGTTTAGAAAAGGTGCGGGCTTTAATAATGTTATTGCCGGCCTTCAGCTGACTGATCATGGTGGTGCTTTGTGGGTCGGGCAGGTAATCTATATAGGCCTCATCCACAAATACCATTGTTTTTTTAGATACACGGTCGCAAAAGGCTTTAAGTTTTTCGGTATCTACCACCGTAGCTGTAGGGTTATTGGGGTTGCAAATGTAAACCATACCGGTATTGGCATCCACCTTGGCTTCCATGGCATCAAGGTCTAACTTATAGCCGGCAGTAAGCGGCACTTTCACCCATTTGCCGTCAAACTCCTCGGCGTAGGTGGGCAGGTCATCGTATGAGGGGTCGCCGGTTATAACACTTTTGCCACCCTTGGTATAGCATATAGCTGCGGCGTGCAGCAACGGGGTAGATCCGGAATCAAGGATGATGTTTTTCATTGCCACACCCTCGTACTTCGCAATCTTACCCGATAGCTGTGAGCCCAACATAAATGGGTATTGATAACTTTTATCAAGCGAATCTGCAATGGCCTTTTTAGCCGCAGGCGAGGGGCCGAACGGGTTCTCGTTAGCCAGCAACCTTGCTTTCAAGTCAAACGGTGCAGCGGCTGCTACTTCCCGGTCGGTAAGCACGCCCGGCGACTTTAACATACGTTTAGGCATAGCTGACAACTTACTGATGGTGCCCGAACAAAAAGCCAGTCCCCCGGCTACAAATGCGCTGGACTTGATCCAGTTTCTGCGGTTAATTGAGTTTGTCATTGTGAAGGTATTTTAGTTTTTTAGTTTTCCGTTTTATTGTTGTGCCTTGTATTGTACTTGTTGCCCGTTTACCCTTGCATGCAAGGCAGCCACCGTGCTCCGTGCCGACTCGAACGCGCCGGCCATCCATGCATTTAAGTAGGTTAAGTGTTCGCCCGCAAAGTAAACCTGCTTATCTGGCTTTAGTAGAGCCGGGTATTGGTTTTTGCGGGTATCTGTATTGTAAACCGCCCAGCCGCCAAGGCTATATTTGGTTTTATGCCAGCTTACCGAGAACGAGCTTTCAAACTCCTTGTAATACTGCGGATGGATCAGCCTGCCTTTTTCAAGGGCAAATTTCTCGCGGTCGGAAAAGTTTAAGGCGCCAATTTTTTGCGCTTTCTCATTAAAATTATAGTAACCGATCAGGATTCCCTTTTTTCCCAGGTAATCATAAGATGGGTAGAACACCTGCGTAAGGTCGTTATTGGTATGGGTGATACCGCCATAGATATGCTCGTCCTCTTCCCAAAAGCGGCGCTTAAACTGCAAGCCAATTTTCCCTGTCGGTATGTATCCTATGTAATCTATCGCCCGGCTAACGTCGCCCGAGAAATTGTGGTTGATGTTGCTTAGTACCGGCAGGGGGAGCGTGCAAATGCACAGGTCGGCGTTTAGTTCGTGTTGACCGGTAGCATCGGTATATAAAACTTTTACGCCTTCGGGCAGGTTGGTAATGTCGGTAACCTCTGCACCCGTCTTTAAAAACGGGGCTATCTTTTTCTCTAAAGCCGATGCTATCTTATCCATCCCTCCAACCGCCTGGAACATCGTCATTTGCAACTCGTAGGTGTATTCGGCAACATTATAAAAATCGGGATCCATAAAACCTGAGTGGATCAAATCTGCCAATTTATGAGGGTCCCCGAATTTACCGGGTTTATCGCCCGCGCCATACATTTCGGTATAGCCACGCCGTGCCGATGCTTTATATAGTTTGTCTACATCCAAACCACCTTCTGCTTTAAGATACTCGATCACCTTTTCGGCATCTTCTTTGGTAAGTGCGTTATCCAAGCCGCCATGATCGATACTTTTGGCAAGCATCTCGCTCATGTACCCGCGAATATCGTTATGCACTTCGCGTACCTTTATCTTTTTATTGGAGAGTGGGCCTTTGCCTTCGGCGAAGTAATACGCGCCTTCGTTTACATTATTATATACTTGGATAGGCACGCCGAGTTCCTTACAGTAATGCAGGGTAAGTTCGTGGTTGTGTGGTATTCGCGATGGACCGGCGTTAAAGTACTGCCCTTCGTCGAACTTTGCTGTAGCGGTTGGTTTGTCTTTTTCTGTTTGGGTGCTGCCATTCCGGATGCTCCAGCAGCGGCCGCCGGTGCGTTGGCGGGCCTCTAATATAGTGCAGCGGTAGCCAAGTTTGGTAAGTTCGTAAGCGCTGGTCATGCCTGCTAAACCGGCCCCAAGTATCACAACATGTTTGCCGTTACCATTCCCTTCTAAGTTAAAAGCATGTGCAGGGGCGGGGCGCAATAAGCCTAAAGCCATCATGGCGGGGTAGGTGCCGCCTGCAAGCATAGCGCCCTTGCCTAAAAAATCTCGTCGGCTAATAGTTTTCAAAAGAAATTGTTGTAAAGTGCTTAGTGAGCTAAAGATAATTTATTTTCAGTTTAATAACGCATGGCAGTATATATTTTAATTATGATAATATCCACTAAGTTAATATACATTATTATCAAAAGGTAGGGAAGTGTTAAACGAATAACCTTACGATCATTGCCAGCAAAAACACATCGCGCAGCACTTTAATCGCGTTATGAAGGGTGTTGTAAATGGTGCGCTCGGTAAGGCCGGTGCGCTCGCTTATCTCGCAGAAACTTATCTGGTCAAAATAGCGCATTTGTACTATCTCAATTTGGCGGGGAGTAAGCTGGTTTAGGGCTTTTTGAAGGCGTTTTTTGGTGATCTCGTCCTGCTGACTGGCAATCAGAATATTTTCGTAAGGCTGTTCGGCTGCGCCGGCTTCTATTTCGGCTTCTTCTAAGGTGGTGGTGTAAGTATCTCGGCTGTATTGCTGGTAAGTTTTGTAAAGGATGCGCTTGTATATGGTAAGTACATATTGCTGTACATTTTGCACGGACGATAGCCTGTCCTGAATCTTCCAAAGTTCAATAAACAGGTTGTTGATGCTTTCCTTTACCAATTCGGGGTTCTTATACATGCAAACGCCAAAGCGGTACAGGTCGTCATAAAAAATATCAAAACAGGCGTAAAGGCCTTGTTGATCGCCCTGTACAAGCAACCCCCAATTTTTTTTTACGCGTTCTGTTTTAATGCTCATCTAATTGATCCCAAAGCGGTTTACATCCGTTTGTTAACTTAATGATGAAGGTATATAAAATCTTTGTAAATAATTTTAAAAAGTATTAGTAAAAAAAAATATTCTTTCGCACTTGTGTGTAAATACCAACTTAATGGACTACTTAAATTTTAATATCGAGGATTTTTTAACGGATACGAGTTTTATTAATTATTGTTATGACCTTAACGATGCCGATAAAGCGCACTGGGAAAACGTCATATTAACACAACCACTGCTAAAAAAGAAAATTGCCGATGCCCGAGAACTTTGCCTGCTGCTTAGCATCAAGATAAATAAAGAAGAAAAACAAGAGGCCCTTGCTAAACTAAAAGCATCCATAGCAGCCGAACAGCTTAAAACAAAATCGACACAGGCAACCAATGTTCGCCGTTTATGGCTGCCACGCGTTGCCGTTGCCGCTACCTTATTAGTGCTTGCCATTGGCTATGGTTTATACAAATACACTACACCTGTTTCGGGCGCGGTATTATATAGCCAGGTAACCAATAACAACTATCATACCGTAGGTCAAACTACCTTTAGCAACCGTAAAATATTGGTTTTGCCCGATGGCACAACAGTAACGCTAAACGGATCGAGTTCGCTAAAAATAGCTAATGATTATAATAAGAATAATCGCCACGTGCTTTTAACCGGCGAGGCATTTTTTGAAGTCACCAAAGATAAAACCCGCCCGTTTGTGGTGCTCACCAATAAAACTGCTACCACTGCATTAGGTACTTCGTTTAAAGTGAGCAGTTATGCCGATGCAAAAACAACAAGTGTAATGCTATCTACAGGTAAGGTTAGAGTCGAATCCACCCACGCAAAATCAAAAATTGCCGACCAGGTCCTGATTCCCGGCCAACAGGTTGTTTTAGCTGAGGGTGATAACAGCTTTATAAAATCGGGCTTTGACCAGGTTGAAATCCAAAATTGGAGAAATAGCAGGCTGATATTTACCAATGCCGATTTTACTGATATCGCTGCCAAAATTGCCAACACTTACGGCGTACAAATCAAAGCTGATGAGCAGCAGGCAGATAAGATTATGTTCACCGGCCAGTTTAACAATAAAAGCTTAACCGATGTGCTTGATGCCATTGGCTTTGTAAACAAATTCACTTACAAGCACGATGGCAGCACTATAACACTTGTATTCTAAAAACTAAACTATACTTAAACAACCCACCCCTAAACTATTTAAACTATGCTAAAAAACCTACCCGCTAAACGTTTTTTTTCGAAAATGTTACTGAGGATGCTCGGGGCAGTGTTCCTGGTTATTTATACCGGGGCGTACGCCCAGTCGGCACCGAAGGCAGAGCTTTATTCTTTCAACTGGCAAAACCAGCCGGTAGATAAAGTATTTAAGCAGATAGAGGATGCTACCAAAGTGCATTTCTCTTATAACCCTGCCGATGTGGACTTTAAGCGCAAAATAAACCTTAAGGTAACCAACAAGCAATTGAATGATGTTATTGAAGCTTTGGCAAGCCAGATAAACGTGCGGTATAAAATTGCCGGGGAAACGGTAATGATACAAGCGTATAAAAGCAATGTCAATGCTGTAGCGTTCACACTGAAAGGTAAGGTATTGGATTCGGACAAGTTAACCTTACCGGGGGTAACGGTTGTAAATACCAAGAATGACAAAACCGCAGTTACCAATAACGCCGGCGAATTTGCTGTAGAGGCGAACGCAGGCGATGTGGTGACTTTCAGGATGCTCGGTTTTGAACCATCATCTATTATTGCCAGCGAAGACGTAAAGTACGTAACCATCAATTTAAAGTTGAGCAGCACCGAACTGAAAACGGTTGTAGTTACGGCGTTGGGTATTAAACGCGAGCAGCGTGCATTGGGTTATGCCTTTGCCGAGGTAGACGGTAATGACCTGAAGAAAGCCCGGGAAACCAACGTCATGAACTCGCTCGCGGGTAAAGTTGCCGGTTTGGTAATCAACAGTACTGCAGGCGGCCCGGCGGGGTCGTCAAGGGTTATTATTCGCGGTAACACAACTATTACAGGTAACAATCAGCCACTATATGTGGTAGATGGCGTACCAATAGATAACTCAAACTACGGCCAGGTGGGCGGTGGCAAATACTCGGGTGGCCAGGATTTTGGCGACGCGATATCGGCTATTAACCCCGATGATGTGGATAAAATAAGCGTGCTTAAAGGCCCTTCGGCTTCGGCGCTTTACGGTAGCCGCGCAGGTAATGGCGTTATTTTGATCACCACCAAAAAAGGCAGCCAGCGTAAAGAGTTAGGCATCGAATTTAACAGCACGTCTTCTATAGAAAAACAATTAACCACGTTAGATGGCAACCAGTTTATTTACGGGCAGGGTAGTTCCGAGCAATTGGTGATAGATGCTGCGCAGGCAAAAAACACCCTGTTCAATAACTTTGGCCCGCGCCTCGATCCAAATTTGCAGGTAATTGGCTTTGATGGCGTTTACCGCCCTTATGCGCTGGTGAAAGATAATATCCAGGATTTCTTCCGCACTGGTTCAACCTTTACCAATACTATTGCCTTATCAAACTCAAGCGATAAAGGCAACTTCCGCCTTTCTATCTCAGATCTTCGTAACAATGATATTATTCCCGGCAGCAACATACGCCGTAACACATTTAACTTTAGCGGAAGCTCTAAATTCGGAAAGAATTTAACCGTAGAGGCAAGGGTGATGTACATGAACGAGAACGTTAAAAACCGCCCCTCGTTAGCAGATGACCCGGGTAACATCGGTAACAACTTTATTGGCCTTGCTAATAACGTTGACCAGGCTTACTTTAAAACAGGCTATAAAGACGTTGAAGGTAATTACGTAGAGTGGGGTGGCGGCCAATACAGGCTCGACCCGTACTGGGTAATTAACGAAATGAGCAACCGCACCAAAAAGAACCGTATGATAGGCGGTTTGCAGGCCAACTATGTTTTCACCAGCTGGCTAAACTTACAGGGCCGTGCCTCAACAGATTTTACCTATTTCGATTATGAGAAATTTAGCCCGATAACAACGCCGGGGTCATTAACCGGCAGGCTGGAAACTACTAATCAAAAGGTACAAACTACCGAAGCGGATATGCTGTTAACCGCTCAGAAACAGGTAACTAAAACGATCAACTTATCTGCAAGGTTAGGTGCAAGTTTATCTCGCAGCCAGGCACCGGGTTATACCGGCAGCTATATTGACATGGTTGCAACCGATGTTATCAGCTCAAACAGTTTTGCTGATAAAACCATTACGCAGCTTTCTCCGCGCGAGATGCAAACAAGATCGGTATATGGGTTACTAACAGCGTCCTATAAAAGCTTTTTATATGTAGATGCTACGGTTCGCCGCGATGCGGTGTCAACACTGCCGGCAGGTAAAAATGCTTATACCTATCCATCGGCATCAGCAAGTTTTGTGTTTACAGATGCATTTAATATCCCTAAATCTGTGCTATCATTTGGTAAGCTTAGGGTATCGGGAGCGGAAGTTGCCAGCAGCACCGACCCATACATGCTTAACTTAGTTTACGCCCTTAACCCGCAAAACTTTAACGGGCAGGCTTTGGGTGGTATCGGCACAACCATTAAGCCGCCGGGCGATGGCCTTAAACCAACCCGTACACGCTCTTTTGAAGTAGGTACCGACCTGAAGTTTTTTAACGACAGGATTGGTTTAGATGTTACTTACTACACGTCAAAATCAAGGGACCAGATCAATATCGTTAATATCCCCCTAAGCTCGGGCTTTACACAAAGCCTGGTAAATGCAGGGGTTATTAGTAACAAAGGTATCGAGGTAACCCTTAATGCACGGCCGGTTGTAACCAAAGATTTTAGCTGGGACCTTAACGTGAACTTTGCACGCAACATCAATAATGTTGAGTCACTTGCTGATGGTATCCCTTATCTGACGCTATCTGACGCGCGCTGGTTAGGAACATCTGTTGTGGCAAGGCCAAATACACCTTATGGCGCTATATTAGGCTACGGCGGCCAAAAAGACGACCAGGGAAACGCCATACTTGACCCGGTTACCCTTGCGCCGATGCAAACGGTAGACCGCGAAGTGCTTGGTAAAGGTACCTGGAGCTGGACGGGTGGTTTAAGCAGCTCATTCTACTACAAAAACTTTGGTTTAAGCTTCGTGGTGGATATTAAACATGGCGCAAGTTTATTCTCAATGACTAACTTGTTCAACGTTATACGTGGCGCGAGCTTAATAACCTTACCGGGCAGGGCCGAGTGGATCGCATCAGAAGAAGCACGCCAAACCGCTGGTATGAGCATTGAGCAATGGACAGCCGCAGGCAATGTTAGGGGCTACGTTCCGCAAGGTGTGGTACAAACAGGTGTTGATGGTGCAGGCAAGCCTATTTACGCTAAAAATACCAAGGCTGTAGATCCGTCTATATACTGGGCTAATTACTACAGCGATGGCAATGGTGTAGCAACGCCGTTTATTTACGATGCCAGCTATATCAAAATGCGGGAAATTACAGTAAGCTATAATATCCCGAGTGCGGTTTCATCAAAATGGGGCATCAAAAATATGTCTGTAGCGTTGGTTAGCCGTAACCCATTCATCATACATAAAAATGTACCCAATGTTGACCCGGATAGTAATTACAACAATGGTAACGGACAAGGCCTCGAGTACGGCTCGTTACCATCAAGAAAAAGCTGGGGCTTTAACTTAAACGTGAAATTCTAACCAGAGATATAGACTATTGACAATCATATAGATATGAAAAGATATATAAACAAAATAGCCATTGTGCTTTTAGCAATTACCACGCTGTCGGTATCCTGCAAAAAGTTTGAAGATTTTGGCACCCTGAATACCGACCCAACCAAGTCGAGCAACCTTGACCCGGTTAACCAGTTAGTGTTGACACAACTGCGCTTCTCTGGCGAGCTGACCATTAACGAGCGTACCAGCATTATCATGAGCATGCCTTTAGTGCAGCAAATTGGTGGCGCTTACTACACCCGTTACGGTTTCGAATACGTAAAAAACAGGCAGTATATGTCCGAACTTTGGGAGCTTAGTTACCCTAACGATGTGCTAAACATTGTTGACGCTACCGAGCGTTCTGCAAAAGACCCGCTTAAAACCAACTTGAACGCCATGTGCCGCATCATGAAAGTTTACATTTTTGCAAGGATGACAGATATGTACGGCGATATCCCATATAAACAAGCCGGCCGGGCATACCTTGCAGGTATTATCCGCCCCGAGTTTGATGCCCAGCAGGACATCTACAACGACTTTTTTAAAGAACTGACAGAGGCATCGGCACAATTAAACGCATCGAAGGATAACGTGGCCGCCGATATTTTTTATCAGGGTAATATTGCCTCATGGAAAAAGTTTGCTAACTCGTTACACCTGCGTTTAGCCATGAGGTTAAGTAAGGTAGACCCGGATAAAGCGAAAACCGAATTACAGGCTGCATACGCCGCCGGTATATTTACCAGCGCGGATGATAATTGCATAACCCACCATGCCGATGTGCAAAACAGCTATGCAGATATCCGTGGTAATGGCATCTCGGTCGCTATCAACCAATACCCTGACGAAGGCAGGCCACGTATTTGCTCAACTTTACTAAATGCCATGAGCGATGCTAACGATCCGCGTTTACAACCCATAGCCCGTAATTATTGGGTTAACCCCGATAAACCATCAGAAAGGATTGACGTGAGCGATGCTTTAAGGTCAAGGCCTACACCTTACCCTATTAAAGGTGTTGACCCGGGCAAATACAACTACGACGATTTTTTAGGTGCCGAAAGTGTTGACATTGGCGGTGGCCGAGTGGTACAAGTACCAAATAATGGTTTGAAGGTACAGCTTGCCAATTGGATGATCACCAATGACGCACCTTACTTCCACATCACTTATGCCGAAACCGAACTTTTATTGGCAGAAGCAGCACAACGCTGGGGGATCAATTTAGGTGGCGACGCTAAAACGCATTACCAGAACGGTGTGGCTGCAGCTATGAAACAATTAGCCCTGTTTAAAGGTGGACCGGTTATTACCGATACCCAGATCCAAAGCTTTAGAACTGATAACCCACTTGCACCGGGTAGCGAGCTAAAAGCGATTGATACACAACTTTGGATAGCTTTACTGTTAAATGGCCCAGAAGCTTACTCTAACTGGCGCCGTACAGGTTTCCCGGTACTTACACCTGCAATAACAGGCGAATCGACAACGACAACTACGCCGCGCAGGTTTGAATACCCGCTTACCGAAACCGAGCAGAACGCTGCAAATATCAATAAAGCAATTGCCAAATTAACCGGCGGACTTGATGACTGGACCGCACGTGTTTGGTGGGATAAATTATAATATATAGAAGGATGACGATGATGAGAAGGAATATTTGGTGCGTTATTTTCTTGGTTGCCTTTATGTGCAGCTGTAAAAAAAGCGCAAAGTCTGAAACAAAGCCGGGCGGCGATAAAAAACCGGTAGCGGCTGCCTCTTTTAGAGTGGTAGGTTACCTGCGCGAATATAATGTGGTTGATGGCAGGGCTATCCAGTTTGATTTTAGCAAGATAACCCACCTGAATATAGCATTTATAAACCCGGATGATAAAGGTACTTTCAGCACGCTTAGTGGGTTAAAAGAATTGGTTGTTGCCGCGCATGCTAAAAATGTAAAAGTTTTGGCATCGATAGGTGGCGGCCTTGCGCCGGAGTATTATACCACGCTGATAGCTGATAAAGGAAGCCGCGCTAAGTTGGTGGGCAGTTTGGCATCATTAGCCGACCAGTACAACCTGGATGGTATTGATGTTGACCTGGAAGGCCACTTTGTAGATGCCAATTACGAAACCTTCGTGGTGGAGTTAAAGGCGCTATTAAAGCCTAAAGGCAAGTTACTTACAACGGCTATCGCAACTGTTTATGCAATGCAGTACACCGACAAAGCGCTGGCGCAGTTCGATTTTATTAACATCATGTCGTACGATAAAACAGGGCCGTGGAAACCTGAAAAACCCGGCCAGCATTCGCCGTATGCTATGGCGGTTGATGATTTGGCTTATTGGGGCGGTACCCGAGGCATTGCTAAAGAAAAGTTAAGCCTTGGCTTGCCATTTTACGGTTATGGTTTTGGTAGCGGCGTGCCCGAGGATATGGCTTTCTCAGACATTATCAAAAAATATCATGGATCGGAAAAAAAGGACGAGGTAACTGTACCTGAAGGCGGTACTATTTACTACAACGGCCTGCCTACCATCAAAAGTAAAACTACCCTCGCGTTGCAAAAAGCAGGCGGTGTTATGGTGTGGCAACTATTACAGGACGATGCCGGTACAAACTCATTACTAAACACAATTGACGCCGAGGTAAAGGCAGCAAAAAAATAAGATATACAGCATATTAAATCATAAAAAAATGAAAAAGGTCTATCAAAAATTATCATTCCTGCTTTTAATGCTGGTTGCATTAAGCACGGGCTGTAAAAAAGACATTGCCAAAGAACAGGAGGATGCTAACCCGCTTCAACCAAGGATCTTCGATATCCTGAGGGAATTTTCTGGAGCGCAGATCATCAATGAAGGTGACTCGGCCAAATTTAACGGGATTGAAATTACCCCCGCCGGCAAAGCCAATGTAAGCTGGATGGTTGATGGGGTAGAGGTATCGAAAGATAAGAAATTTGCTTTTGCGCCTACAAAGGGTGGCGAGTTTACCATCAAACTAAAAGTATCCTACAACGGTGACTCGAGCGTGAGGAGCACTAAGGTATTGGTTAACCCATCAACCTATACCTTTAAGCCGTACACAAAGGTGGCTATGACCTATCTAACACAGGATGCCAACGCTTCAAACGTGAACTTTAATAACGTTACCCACATAGCGTACAAAATTGGTTTGGTATCTCCCGAAGGTGACCTTGATACCTCGCCGGGCGAAACAGGACAAAAAGCAAGAGAGATAGTTGCACGTGCGCACATCGCCGGTGTACCCGTTATTATGGGCATTAGCGGCAGGTTATCTGGTATCGACGGTTGGGCTATTTATGAGACCAATGATTTTGGTACCGCCATCCGCGATGCTGCTAAACGCACCAAACTGGTAGGCCTCGTTAAAGCCTATGTAGCCGCCAAACAAATGGATGGTGTGGATATCATGATGACGGATATTAACTCGGGAAACGCGCCGGACAACATCCACGCTATCGGTCCGTTCCTTACCCAACTTAAAGCGGCTTTACCGGCAACAGCTATCGTAACCGTTACGGTAACAACCAACTATCAGCATTGGGAATACCCGGATCTTTCTGCCGCGACCTGGGTTAACGTGCACACGTTTGAAGATAACATCCACATAGGCCCGGATGCGCCTGTAGGTCAATCGTCAAGCCTTGCCTTTATGCAAGAGGGTGCTGATAAATGGACAAACTTCCACCTCCCAGCAAGTAAATTGGTTTTGGGCGTGCCTGCATTTGGTTTGCGTTACAACGCGCTTAATGGTGCGGGTAATAACGAAAGCTGGGGATCATACGATTACATGACTTATAAAGACATTTTAACTGCCGACCCAACCGCGGCCGGTAAAGAATACACCGATAAATCCGGAAAAGGTGTGTATTACAGCGGTGTGCCGTTGGTTACTGCAAAGGCGGGTTATATCAAAACCGGAGGATTTAAAGGCGGTTACGTTTGGGCGGGCGATTACGATACACAGGATGCAAACTCGTTAATGCTGGCTTTATTTACCGGCTTAAAATAATAACGACCATGAAAAAGATATACTTTTTAGTGTTTGCGTTATTGGTAACCGCCATGTACAATGATTTAAACGCACAGGGCAAAACCATTAAATGGAGTGGCTACACCTGGAATGTTAAAGAACCAACCGAAGCCACGGGCCCCGGCCCTAATTATTGGAGCGGCGCTAATGTTTGGGTTGATGGCAGCGGCTGGTTACACTTAAAAGTAAGCAAAAACGCCACAAATGACCGTTGGGAGTGTGCTGAAGTGGCCAGTATAGAAAGCTTTGGTATGGGTACTTACCAATGGCAGATAGATGCTGACGTAGATAAGTTTGATAAAAATTTGGTACTCGGCTTGTTCGATTACTCGGGTACCGATGCGCGCGACGAGATAGATATCGAGTTTGCACGTTGGGGTAATTCGGCTTATCCAAATTTAAACTATACCGTTTACCCAAAAGCAGGCGACCCGCCAAGGCATACCAGCTATAGTACAGAATTTACATCGCCAAACGGTACTTATACCACCCACAGGTTTATCCGTACGGCAAACAGCGTTACGTTCAAGACATTGTATGGGCATCTTAATGATGAGCCGAGGGATAATTTGTTTTTGAGTAAAGAGTTCAAGAGCCCGTCGGTATCTGTAAGTAGCGTGAATATGCCGGTATTGTTAAACCTTTGGTTATTTAAAGGGCGGGCGCCAACAGATGATAAACCTTTCGAGGTTATCATTCACAGTTTTAAGTTTACTGCACAATAAGTTTTTGTTAGTTAGATTGAGAATTGCCTGGTTGTTGAGAAACATCCGGGCTTTTTTATGAACTATAATTCGGCTTGTGGTGTTGCGGCATTATCGCTTTTAACCTCGCAGGCATAACCAAAAAGGCACCTGTCCTTAATAATGGAGGCTACCTCTGCCGGTACAAATTGTTCCCAACCATCAGCACCTTCCTTTATCAGTTGTAAAACCTTGTCGGTTTGCAAGTTAAGGTTGCCTTTGTTGTAATCTTTAATGTCTTCTATTTTGTTGTTGGCTATCAGGTATTGGTAAAGGTCTATCAAATGCGGGGGCAGGGTAAATTTTTCGCTATTCCAGATCTGGCCATCGCGCAGGGTAGGGTATATAAACACTTTAACTTTACGGCTAAACAACGTAGCGAAGGATTCTAAAATACCGCCCGGCAGGTTCCGGTAATGTTCTTCGGTGAAAATATACTCTAAGTTAGGGTAACCCAAAACCACACCCATTTTAAGCTTGGTGATCTTAGACAGGTAGGCCACGAGTTTATAATACTCATGAAAGTTAGAGATAAGTACGTTTTGGCCAAGCGAGCAAAGGATATCTACCCGGTCAAGAAAATCTTTTTCGTCTATGTCGGCGTTTTCATCTGCGTCACGTTCTTTTAGCGATTGCAGGGTAAGCTCGGTTATCACCACAACATTATCCTTGTCAACATCGGGTTCATCTAAAAACTGCTCAACCCCGGTCTTTAACATATCGATGTGTACGTTAATTACCGGCCTGAACCGCCCGCGAACCACCACGATATGCTTCTTATAAAGCACCTCGCTTGGTTGCCTGTTTTTACCATTAGGGCCAAACAAGGCGGCATCAGAAAAGCCATATTTTACCAGGTAAAGGCTCATCAACCGGTTATCTACCTTGGTAAACGCCGGCCCTTCAAAGTGGATCATATCTATCTGGATGCGGTCTTTCGACAGATCATCCATCAGCGAGAGCAAAAAGCTAAGGGGTTGTTTATAATAGTTAAAACAAGCGTAGATAAGGTTAACACCCAGTACACCTACAGCTTGCTGCTGCAGGTTATTATTGTTATCTAACAGTTTTACATGCAGCAGTACGTCCTGGTATTTACCGTTGGGCTCTAACTGGAAACGAACGCCCATCCAACCGTGACCGTCATTCGTTTTAAAGTAATTAAGTGCCGAAAAAGTGTCAGAAAAGGCGAAGAAGGTAGTGGCGTGGCCGCGTTGTTCGGCAAGGCGTTCTATCAGCAGGTCATACTCTTTTTCGAGCATGGATAACAGCCTTTGCTCGGTTACGTAACGTTTTACCTGCTGGGTGCCATAAATGGCATCAGAGAAGGTCATATCATAAGCAGACATGGTTTTGGCGATAGTACCCGATGAGGCGCCGGCCTTAAAAAAGTTAGCGGCAACATCCTGCCCGGCACCTATTTCGGCAAAAGAACCGTAAATGGCAGGGTCGAGGTTAATGGCAAGCGCTTTTTGTTTTGTACCGAGGTCTTTATTATGATTGATATCCATGCGCCGGGAAGTTTGAATGAACGTTGTGTAAACTACTGTAAAAATACGTTTTTATACTGATAATGGGTGTGTTGCAGATAAACTTAACATCAGGGGAGGGTGTTTGATATAGAAATATTAAATTATATTTTCAGTAATTATTGAAAGTTTATGAATTTATTTTATATTTGTCTCACCAAACAATAGGGCGGATGGAAACAAATGATCTTAATATTAAAATTTTATTACGCCTTGCGGGCCTTGCGCAAATTGTGTTGGTGCTTGGTAGCCTCGCCATCCCTAAAGTGTTAATGTTCAAAGCCGGGCTTGTTACAGTTCGGCCACTCTTTAAACAAATGTTTTGGACCTACGCGGCTTATATCCTGGTCACCAATCTATGCTTTGGTTTACTATCATTATTTGCTTACCAGGATCTGTTGAACCATTCTGTATTAGCGGTATGCGTTACGGGCTTTATCGCCGTGTATTGGATCTCCCGGGTTTTGGTGCAATTCTTTTACTTTGACAAAGTCGACCTCCCCAACGGGCCCTGGCACAAAGTTGCCGAAGCGGTTTTGGTTACGCTATTTATCACATTAAGTGTAGTTTACAGTTTTGCTTTTTATCTTAACTTTCAGCAGATATGAACACCGCGGTTATCATTCATCTTGTTTGTTTCGGGTTTATTAACCTTGTTGTAATATTGGTTGGTTACTTGTTCTTAAAATATAAGATGGTTTGGGCCGGTTGGCTGATGCTGGTTGTAAGCATCCTTACTATATATCTTTTGTTTTTATACGAACAACCTATACTGCGCATGCTGGCAATTATTGCCACCACCTTTAGCTGCATGAAGGTTATTGCCGTTACCGAAGGTTATAAGAACAAACCGGTAACCCTTAGTTTTAAGCAATGGATAACCTATGCCATTGGTTGGGTAGGCATGCGCGCCGAGCCTTTTGAAACCCTCGGTGCACCCGCTTTGCCCAATGCCTGGCCAATGGTCCGCTTCGGTATTAGCCGTGTATTATTCGGGGCGATGCTAATCGGGTTGGCACATTTTATAGTAGCCCAACACATCAACCCAGGTATCATTTATATATTAGTAAGCATCCTGCTATTAGTAGGTTTTAGCCTGGTATTGCATTTTGGTTTATTGGGTATCAGCGCGGGTATGTGGCGCTTCTCTGGCGTAAATACCTATTACCTTTTCAGGCAGCCCGCAAAGGCCCTTAGCCTAACCGAACTGTGGAGTAAACGCTGGAACATCGCTTTTAGCGAGATGACCTCGATTGCCATCTTTCGCCCGCTGAAAAGCAAAGTAGGGGGTGCGGTAGCGTTAATGATCGCCTTTATATTTTCCGGTTTGCTGCATGAATTGGCTTTGAGCGTCCCTGTGAATAGCGGGTACGGTTTGCCCACGCTTTACTTTGTGTTACAAGGTTTATTGGTATTGGTCGAAAAATTCTTTACACTCAAGAAAATAACGCTCCTCCAAAATAAGGTGATCGCGCGTATCTGGGTTTTCTTTTGGCTCGTGGTGCCAATGCCATTGCTGTTCCACGCGCAGTTTTTAAAACTGGTGGTGTGGCCGTTGGCGGGTTTAACAATTCCCTTATAAAAAGAAGCAAAAATTAGTAGCTTTGGCTTAATAATTAACACTTATAAAGTTACGATCCCATGCAGGAAGCATCTCCGTTAAACCAGGTTGCCGAATTTCATAAAACATTTAAACACCCGGTTCTTGATGAGCCTACCATACCTTCACAAGCCCGTTGCGACCTGCGCGTTGCCCTTTTGGCCGAAGAGGTAAAAGAGCTACAGGAAGCCATTGCCGATAACAACCTGGTTGAAATTGCCGATGCCCTTTGCGACATTCAATACGTACTGGCAGGCGCAATTCTTGAGTTTGGCCTTGGCGAAAAATTTAAGGCCCTTTTCGACGAGGTGCACCGCTCTAATATGAGCAAAGCCTGTAACACCATAGAAGAAGCAAACCAAACCATTGCGCACTACCTGAAAAAGGATGGCAGCGAAGCGCATTACAAAGAAGAGGAATCGAAATTTTTAGTGTTCCGCACGGCGGATAATAAAACGCTGAAGTCTATCAACTATTCACCTGCAGATCTAAAGGGTTTGTTGTTGTAAAGTATCGACTACGATAAAAAAGCCTTTCAGCATACTACTGAAAGGCTTTTGTTTTGATCTTGGGTTCGGTTAAAGTGAATATCCTACAGATACATTAAAAACACGGTTCTTGATTTTATTATCGTTTTGTCCGGGTGCGATATTGGTCAATCCATATCCGTATCCGGCACTTAGCTGAAAGCCGTTGTTAAAGGCAAAACCTGCCAATATGTTAACTCCATAATCCATCCGTTTAAGATCATCAACATTGTTGCCTATGGTATAATTAAAGGTTTGATCCGGCTGTTTTACACCCCCAACGGTAGATGTGCTTTTAGCATTTGCCGACATCAGATAACCTGCGTAGGGCCCGCCGCCGAAAAAAACCTTACCGGGGGTAAGTTTTACATTATACAGTATATTAACAGGCAATTCTAAATAATTGTATTTGATAGTCCCACCAAAAGAAACGTTTTCAGTAGAGCCGCCGTTAACGTTTCTTGTCGTTTCATAATTAGCTTTAAAACCTTTCAACGAGTAGAATAGACCTGGTTCCACAGCCCAGTTGCCGAGCCGTATGTTTGCAAATAGCCCACCGTTAAATGCCGCCAAATTGTTGGTTTCATTTCCTTCGGGAATGGAGCCCCTGTCTACTGTGGCTAAATTTAAACCGCCTCTAATTCCAAATTTAACTGATTGTGCCGACAGCGTGTAAGTTGCTGCCATAAGAGATACTAAGAAAATTGCTTTTTTCATGTTTAAGGTTTGTAGGTGCTTAAACTAAACTTTCAATAATTTATTGCAGCAATAAAAAGGTTTTGTTATCAATTTTCAGGACGCTTGTTCAGGCCGTAATCTTTTATTAAACTAATCACCATGTAAGGTTAACATGCAGCAAACCCGCCGTTAATGTCACTCATACACTTTTGCGCTTAATTAAAACTCACAAACTATTAAGCATGAAAAAACAATTCCTCAAAAAATTATGGCTCGTATGTCTGTTCAGTTTGCTGTTTGTAACAGCAGGTATGGCGCAAACTAACTTAGCCGGCATATCCGGTAAAGTAGCAGACGCCAGTGGCACATTGTTGCCAAATACAACCATCACCGTTAAAAATGAATCTACAGGCTTTACTATAAAAGCATCATCTAACTCAAAAGGTACATTTTTACTGAAAGAGCTGCCATTAGGTTCGCCTTACAGTATTACAGTCGAGGCAATGGGCCTTGCTACTCAAAAGCAAACGGGGTATTCCCTAAACCAGGGCGACCTTTTGCAGGTTTCGTTTGTGATGGAACAAAAAGTGCAGGAACTTAACGCGGTCGAGATCAAAGCGCCATCAACCCGTAACAAAATCGAGAACATTGGCTCTGCAACAGCGGTTACCGCTAAAGATATTGCAAAGTTACCGGTAAACGGACGTAACTTTACGTCGCTGGCAGATCTTTCGCCACTTAGCGCGGGCAGCAGTTTAAGCGGCCAGTTAGCATCAGCAACCAACTATACCATTGATGGTATGGCGGCAAGGGGCACCATATCCGGCGGCCAGCCAACGGGTGCTTATTCTATCTCGTTAGAAGCGGTAAGGGAGTTCCAGGTGGTTACCAACCAGTACGATGTTACCTATGGTAATGCAGGTGGTGGTACAATCAGTACGGTAACCAAATCGGGTACAAACGTACTTTCAGGTAGTGCCTTTACATACGCGCGTGCCAACTGGCTTTCCAGCCCGTACGGCCTAAATGGTTTGAAACGTAACCAGGCCTTTTCTACCTATCAGTACGGTTTCTCGTTAGGCGGCCCTATTGTTAAAGATAAAGCGCAGTTTTTTATTGCCTGGGATCACCAAGCCGATTCAAGGCCGTTATACATCGCCAACATCCAATCGGCAGATGACGAGAAGCGTTTTAACGTAACTCAAAATACATTAGATAATTTTTTAACCATCGCCAGGAATAAATATGGTGTGGCAAACTCGCCACAGTTTGGCCAGTTTGATAAATTTAAAAATACACACGCCGGCTTTATCCGTATAGACTGGCAGATAAACCCTAAGAACCTGTTTACTATCCGTAATAATTTTATTTACGATCTGGATAATCAATCAGACGGGGATAACACCGCTATCAATATTTACGAGGTTTACAGTACCCGTAAAAGCATGAACAATAGCGTAATGGCATCGTTACGTACCATCCTGAGTCCCAATTTAACTAACGAGTTAAAAGTTCAACATTACTGGGAATATAATAAGCTGTTTGCAAACAGCCAGTTACCAGAGGATAACATCCCACGGGCTATTATTCAAAACATTCCTTCGGTAGCAGCTGATGGTTCTACCTATTCTACCGCCATACAATTAGGCGGCCAGCGTTACGGCGGCGATTATTTTAATAACAACGTTGCCCAATTAACCGATAACGTTTACTGGACAAAAGGGAAATACAACTTTACCTTTGGCGGCGGCTTAACGTTCACCAACCAAAACTCAATTTACGGTAGCGAAATAAACGGCCGTTATTACTTTAGCGGTGGTTTAACCAATTTTGACAATTTAACCCCATATCGTTATGCGAGGGATATCTATACATCAACCGACAGGAATATAAAATTTAACATACTTGCGCCAAACTTATATGCGCAGGTACAAACAACCTTATTCCCCGGGTTTGATTTAACAGCAGGTATCCGTGCCGATTACACTACTTACCTTGACCAGGCAAACTTTAACGAAACGGTTTATAACACGCTTGGTTTAAATACCTCTAACAAACTGGCAACCTTCCAGGTGCAGCCAAGGGTACAGGCAACATGGGATGTAGGCCAAAATGGAAAAGACATCATCCGTTTGGGAGGTGGTATCTTAGGTTCGGCACTAAACCCGTACTCTATGATCAACAACATGTTGTTTGATGGGTCGCACATTATAGGTGTTGATATTACAAATGCAGCCTTGATACCTAAGCCAAACTTCCCCGGTTACCGGGCCGACCCTTCAACTGCACCGGGTTTAGATCTGCTTAACAATCCCGCTATAGCAAAACTGGCAACCATTAACATGAATGGTAAAGATGCCAAAGTACCGGTTGTCTACAAGGCTAACATATCTTACTCGCACTTCTTCGCGCAAAACTTTAGGGTTACCGCAAGCGGATATTTAAGCCTGGGCCGCAACAACTACACTTACCTTGATAAAAACATGGTAGATCAGCCATTCTTCCGCCTTGCAGCCGAAGATAACAGAGGAGTATATGTTCCCGCAAGTTCTATTAAGGCAGATAATGGTACGGTTGACTGGACACAAGGCAGAAAAACCACTCAGGTTGGCCGTGTGTTAGAATTGCAAAGCGTTGGTAAAGTAAACCAAATGGCATTTGTTTTTGATGCCGATTATAAGTACTACAAACAAGGCGAAATTTCGGTATCATACACCTGGAACCAAACCAAAGACAATACATCATACAACGGTAACGTAGCAAACACCGCTACGCTGGTACAATACGTAAAAGATGATCCACGCAACCTGGGTGGAATGAACTATTCTGATAACCAGTTCAGAAGCAAAATTGTAGCTTACGGTAGCTCACCAACATTCTACGGTTTTAGCGCGGGTGTTAGGTTCTCGGGCTTAAGCGGTACCCGTTACTCGTTATTTGTTAATGGAAACGTAAACGGGGATTTTGTTGCAAGTAACGATCTTGCCTACGTATACGACCCTAACGCTGCTTCTACCCCGCAATACCTTAAAGATGGTATCAACGCGGTATTGAACAACCCTAAGGTTGAAAAAGGGATGAAAGAATACATCCGTAACAGCTTTGGTAAAGTTGCCGAGCGTAACGGTGGTGTCAACCCATTTTATGGTGTGGTTGATTTGAGGCTGATCAAAAAATTAGCCATCGCTAAAAAGCAGTTTATCGAAGTATCGGTCGACCTATTTAACGTAAGCAACTTACTTAATAAAAACTGGGGTGTAAATCACAACCTTGGTGCAACATCAATTTACAACATTAAAAGCTTTGATGCCGCCAAGCAACAGTATGTGTACTCGGTTAATACAAACGCAGGTGTATCAAACTTAAGTGGTAACCCTTACCAGTTCCAGTTAGGTTTGCGTTACGGCTTTTAATTAAAACATTATGAAAAGAAATATATACGGTGCCCTTATAGTACTTGCCGCGGTATTAGGCTTAAAACAAAGTGCAATAGCACAAGCCCCACAGGCAAAATATGTGATACTGGTAACGATAGATGGCTTCAGGCCCGAGTTTTACCTGGATAGCGTTAACTATGCTATGCCTACGGTAAGGGAGTTAATGAAAAACGGCGTTGCAGCACAGGGGTTAAACCCTGTGTTCCCGTCGGTAACGTACCCGGATCATACTACTATGATAACCGGAGTAACCCCGGCAAAGCACGGCATCTATTACAACACACCGTTCGAGGCCGAAGGTGCAACAGGCAAATGGTATTGGGATTACAGCTTAATAAAATCGCCAACCCTTTGGGATGCCATGCACAAAGCAGGTAAAACAACGGCATGCATTCGTTGGCCGGTTACCGTAAACGCGCCCATAGATTACAGGATCCCCGAGTATTGGAACTATAAAAACATGAGCGACGCAAGGGAATATACCGCTGCTGCAACCCAACCTGCAACTTTATGGAAAGAGGTGCAGGATAATGCAACCGGGTTGTTGGAAGCAAGCGACCTTAACGCTAACAACGATGAACTGATACAAGACGAGAACGTTGCCCGTATTACCGGTTATATCATTAAAAAGTACAAGCCAAATTTTACCGCTTTGTACTTAGCCTGTACTGACCATTATGAACACGAAAACGGACGCGATCACTATATGGTGAAAGCTTCTGTAATAGGGGCGGATAGGGCCATTAAAACATTGGTTGAAGCTGTAAACAGGGCCAAAATTGCCGATAGTACATTGATCATTGTCCTGGGCGACCATGGTTTCGAGAATATCTACCGTAGCTTTAACCCTAATGTTTTGTTAAAACAGGCAGGTTTAATTACCGATGTTAAAACAGGCAATTGGAAAGCGCAGTTCCACTCATCGGGTGGTTCGTCATTTTTGCAATTAAAAGATAAAAATGATAAGGCTACCTTAAACAAAGTGACCGCTCTTATGGCGCAACAACCAGATTCTGTTAAACAATACTACCAGGTAATTAACAAGGCAGGCCTTGATAAAGTTGGTGCCGACCCTAACGTGCAGCTTGCAATTAGCGGTTTAAATGGCACCACTATAGGTAACGGTACCGAAACCCTTACACAAAAGTTTAACAAGGTGAAAGGCACCCACGGCTTTTACCCGGATCATAAACAGATCCAAACGGGCTTTGTGGCCTTTGGCCCCGGCCTCAAAAAAGGAACCGTTATCCCGGTGATGAACATGGTGGATATTGCACCATTTATAGGTAAACTGACAGGCGTAACCCTGCCAGCAACCGATGGTAAGCTTTACCCGGAGTTGTTTCAGTAAACCTTAAACACCAAAACAAGAAGCCCCACATCGAAAGATACGGGGCTTCTTGTTTTTATACCTATAAAATGGGTGTCATAGCACCTTACTTTGCTATGAATTTGTTAATAACGCTCACTAAATAATCAATATTGAAAGGCTTTTTTATGTAGGCATCATAGTCGAAATTACCAACTGCAATAGCCTGCTTTTGGTAAGCCGACATCAATATTACCGGTATGCCGGCGGTGTCTTTATGATTTTTTATTATTTTACATATTTGCCCGCCTGTCAAACCCGGCAGCATGTAGTCGGTTAAAACCAGGTCTGGTTGATGAGTTTTTACTAACGCTATTATGTCATCGGTTCCGTTAGAACCGCTCACCTCAAAGTTGGCAATATTTAATACCGTTGTAGTGATTTCAAGTATGTCATTGTCATCCTCTATTATAAGTATTTTTTTCTTCATAGTGTGTATCCGGATATGATCAGTCAGCGAGTTGGCTCTAAGCAGCTTTTAAAATGTTCCTGAGATGTTCTAAGTTGAGTGGTTTATTTATAAAATCTTCAACTAAGGGTTCACACTTAGATTTGTCCATATCCTCTCTGTATATAGAAGAGGAAAGAATGTAAATTTGAATCTTCTTTAATAATTTTAAACGCTCATATTCTCTTAAAAACTCCCACCCATTCATTTCAGGCATATTTAAGTCTAAAAAGATATAGTCGGGTAACTCATTAACATTAGTGTCGGCTACATTAATTAGTTTTTCAATTGCTCCGGCTCCGTTATTAATTGTATCAACATTAATCTCTCCATCTACTCTTTTAATCAACATTTTAATTATCATATTGTCCAGGGGTTCATCATCAATAACATAGATCCTGGTGGGCTGGGTATTCGTAATCATCAATGTCAAAACGCCAATACCTTGGGTTTTGTTTCCTTTTTTGTAAATTTTATGTTTTAATAGTTAATGTGTTTTCTGTAATAATAGCTTGTGTACATAAGATACAAGGTTTATATTAATATTAATTGGTGTGAAATTAAGTAATGTAGTCGATGGATTTGAACCCTCGGTATTTTCAAAACGAGATTGAGAGGCGGCGCCAAAAGCGTACAATTCAAATGCCGCGCAACTTCCATTTAGTGGCTTTTATGTTTCTGTATTACAAATGAATATGTTAGCTATCAATGTTATATTTACCATAAGCGTTTTAGCTAATAAATTAAACGATGGAGACAGAAGTAAGTACTAATTTTATTGGCCTGCTCGAAAGAGCTACCCGGACGATCATAGATGAGCCGGATAATTTAGGCGGCATTTATAAAGTGATTCACGAGTTACACACGGTGTATGCCGAACAATCAGAAGTTGCTGCCGGCGATATTACAGACGATGATATTATGCTGCCATCCGGTAAAGCAGTATCTACTATTAAGGCTGCCCATTGCCTGCTTGAGTTTCAGCGAACGGCAGTTTTTATTAGGGGAATATACAAGGCGGTTTGTAAGCTAAAGGCCGATTTTCCTTCAGAAACCATTCATATTTTATATGCGGGCTGCGGCCCTTATGCAACACTGCTTACGCCATTGGTCGCATTGTTCGATCATACCGAAATAGCCTTTACTTTACTTGACATTAACGGGGCATCGCTAAATGCGGTAAACAGGATGTATGATGGGCTAAATTTAAGTGAATATGTAAAAGAATATGTGTGTGCCGATGCCACAACTTATAAAATACCTGATGGCACAACAGTTCACCTGGCTTTATCAGAAACTATGCTAAATGCGCTAATGAAAGAGCCACAGGTAGCGGTTATGCAAAACCTTATACCTCAATTATTACCCAAGGCACTGTTTGTACCTGCTAAAATTACCGTGAGCGCAAATTTGTTGGACATGAACGAAGAACAAAATAGTAAAACAACGAAAATTTCACCGCGCCGTATGGCGCTTGGTGAAGTGTACACAATAAGCAAAGCGCATTATGCAACGCCAAAACTGGTCACCTTTAGTATTCCGGACGAGGTAGATAGTTTCAAATCGATTTTTTTGCATACCCGCATTGAAACCTATGGCGGTGAAGTATTAACCGATTACCAGTGCAGCCTTACCAACCCAAAAATGATTACCAGTGTAGGGGAAATGGAAGGTAAGCGAATAACATTTAATTACCTTAACGGTGAAACACCTGGTTTTACCTACCTGTGGGAGTAAATATTGGCTTACATTAGCTTTTAAGGTAAAAACGTCTATAAACTGCAGCCTGAATTAGTTTGTTGCTTTACCATTCAAAAACTAATTGATCTTATCGATATCCGGGTTTTTTATATCAGCTTTTTTTAATTCGTCAAAATCCTCCAGAAATTCCTCCTTAAAGGTTGGATGTGTTTTATCAAAAGGTACGTCTTTGCATTTCAAAAGAATTTTTCACTTTGATAAAACATAACAACAAGTAATCGATATGATTTTGCACACGTTTGAAGCATCATATTAGATATTACCTCATTGTTTTATAAAAATACTTTTGTGAAACAAAAACGGCCTTTAATATTTTAAAGGCCGTTTTGTAGTTAGTTAGTGACCTGGGAGGGGTTCGAACCCTCGACCCACTGATTAAGAGTCAGTTGCTCTACCAGCTGAGCTACCAAGTCAATACTGATGTTTTTGACGGGCTGCAAATATACGATTGATAGTTGTAACTACTAATATTTTGTTTAATTAGCACAGTACGCAGCACCGTTATCTACCTTGTTTTTAATTCTTCTTTTCAATTTGCAAACAATTTGCAAACAATTTAGCCTTGTAAATAAATTAATGAACTGTTTAGCTAATTTAAGCTATTACTCTGAATTAAGCAATCTGTTTTAACTTGTGTTTTCCATATCTGTTTTAGTTTAAGTGAATGAATGATTATGTTGCCCATACAGGCGTAAGGGATAACTAAATGCAGGGAGGAACGGAATAAATGTAGGGTTGGTGTAGGAGATTGTGTTTATGCCGTAGTTCCTTGCCTTGTGTTAAACCTCTTGCCTAACTTTGCTGAATAATCATTCTCACTCGCTCTTTTCCTAATTCAGAATTATTGAAATTTATTCTTTTATAGCAGTAGCTATAATCTTGAATTAGGATTTGGACATTCCATAACATAGGGTATATACCCCTTTATAAAAAGTGTCCACATTTGTAATAGTTGAGTGTAATGGCTATCTGACCTAATTTCTTATAAGGTAACAAGTATAAAGATTAGCTGGTTTTAGAAATAGTGACCTTTTAAATAAACAGTTTGAACTACTCTTACCTAATATTAGTTGCTACACTTTTTCAAAATTAAGGGTTATTAAGACCCTTTTTATTAAGTGTCCCAAAGTGGAATATTGGAAGAAATTGTAGATGCGATGCTTTCCTTATTTTTTAAAAGGTACTTTTCGAGATAAGAGTTCCATTGACATCTAGGTCAATTCAGAAATATCTAAATTTTATACTTTATACCTGGTGGATAGATCTTGAATTGATATAACATAATCTTGTACTGATTTCGAATACAAGCTTTAGATCTATCTTCCCTTATTTTTTATAAGGTAATGTTCGCAGTACCTTATAAATAAGAGGTTAAGTATCGTCTTATAAATGAATTTGCCTCTCATAATACAGCAATATGCCAGCTTCACAAATTATAGCCTTCGCTAAGACAGTCAATATGCTCAACCCTCATTCGCCTTAATTTACGAGACGGTCTGTCAAATCGCCAAGCTCTGACGACGTTCTTATAATACTTTTTATCGTCTGGCTTTACAATAGCAATTATGTAACTATCATTCTTTTGCCTTAATCGACAATCCGATGTAACAATGGTTTGATTTCGAGGGATCATCCCTATTATAGCAGTATCTAATATCTTGTACTTAACACTTGCACCCTCTTTCAAACAGGTATCTAATATCAACACATTGTACTGTCCTTTAGCTACGACACTTACTGCATAATTATCTTCTGTGGGCAATAACATAGTACCTATTTGCTCCTTGTAACCCTTGAAGGGTGGCAATTCATTGACATATTTGTAAGTACTGCCCATCAACCGACTGGTTGTAACAGTCCTTATCTGACTGTAGGATTGAGCATGGCTAACTAAGCTTAATGAAATAAGTAAAATAAACTTCATTTGTTCAATTGATATAGTGTCTGTTAGCTATTTAATATAGGATTGAATAAGTAGAATCCTGGTATCTCCTGATGTCAAAGAGTTTTCAACTGTAAGGCTGTTATCATTAAGCTCAGTCACCTTTGCATTCTGGACACCCGAGTCGTTTGTCAGTATTAGGACTTGAGTTGAAGCATTGTATTTGTAAGTACCTTTTTCGTCTCCTGCATAATATTGACCATCTGCACCAAAGGTTACAGAGGGAGCAGTATCTACATCAAAACCAGGATTGCTTTTCTCGGCACCGGTAATTGCATCATAAAACGTTGCCTTAGTAGATGCAGGATGCCAAGTTCCGATAATTAGTCTAGAAGCATCAATAGTGGTATTATCCTTTTTACATGAATACAAGCCTATTAGGCTGAATAGTACGAGAAAAATGTATAGTTTAATGTTCTTCATGGTTATTTTTTAATTCTTAAATCGTTATGAAGATCAAAGATAACACTAAACTCTTTGTTATCGATCCAACCAGGTCCGCCTTCTACTTTGAAAGGACAAATAAAATTCTGAATTGAGATTGTCCAATTTCCAAAAAGTTTTATCAAACTACTCTATATAGGTAAAATACAAAGAATTGATATTTTTTGGAAATGTTACAGAATTATATCGATTTGATGCTTAGTGGTGTGTTTGGAACGTATTTGGTGCAATTTGTCCTTTATGCCTTAAAAGGTACTATTCGCGGCCGTTGTCCCAAATTGTTGCAAAACATCTGTTTTAGCAACTAAATCGTCAATACGCGCTATTTAGCCGTTTCCAATTCCAAAAAGTTTGATGATGTTGCTTAGTATGGGAAATTTACAAAGATTTGAGATTTTTTGGAATTGTTACTTGGTTAGCATAGGATTGTAGTTTGGTGGTAGTGGGTTTAAATGTTGGGTGTATGCTAAGCTTATTCTTTAAAAGGTACTATTCGCAGCGATTAATAAATCAAGGCTCGGTAACTTTTAAGAAATAGGTTAATTACAAGTTTATTGCTCACTTAAAACAATTGCTGCATTCTTAGCTATATCCCTTTGATTTTCTTCTGTCACTACGACTGAATTAAATTTACTTGCGCCGTTGACGGTCACAAGAATATTTAGAATGCGATGCTCTGTTAAAATTCTTAACTCTTCCTTTGTAATGTCACACGCTATATTTAATACATCACCCTTGTTTGTTGTAACAGCTGCTGAGTATAAAGTATTTGCTTTAAACCCTATCGTATCATTGTTGTCAAGTTGCAGAATGAAACTTGTTCTTTTCATATCCACTGCTTCCGGGCTTAAATCTTTTATTTCAAACTCTATCCAAGAATACAGCAAGAGTAGCTTTCCGCCATCGTCTATGTAAATTAGGCTCTGCTTTTGTGTGTAAGGCTTAGGGCCTAATCTCGTACCATGATTTTTTGCTGACGTTTGTGCGGTCGCGTTAATACACCAAAAGAACATTACGATACCTAATATATTTTTCATCAGTCTAAGATAGTTCCTTTAATGATGAATTTGTTTACGTTAAGAACTATCACCGACTAAATATAAAATTAAGCCCGGTTAAGGGCTTTAAAGTTTATGCAGGTTGATAAGTAACCGACATGATGTAATCAGCGGCTCTTTGAGCCTGTGCAGCAGCTTTGATAACTAATGTTTTATCATTCTTCAATGCTTTAAGCCAGCTTTCAATGTAGGCTGCACTGTTGTCAATTGTAGCTTGACCTATCCCGGTTATTGCTCCCAGGAATGCAGCAGTCATTTCGGCTGTAAGTTCTTCTTTAGCGTATGTAGCAGAGCCTAAGCCATCTGAGTTTAAAAGTTCTTTTCGATTCAATCTGCTTTCATGGCCGGTGCTGTGTGCCAGTTCATGGAATAGTGTACTGTAATAAGCCTCATTAGATTTGCACTTTTTAAGGCTCGGTACGACAACGATATCGGTAGTCGGTTGATAGTATGCATTAGTTCCGTTCTTGCGTATGATGGGCTTATTTGGCATGTTAGCAATAACGTCTTCGCAAGCCTGTATTATTTCTACATCGCTTCGCAATTTTGCTTCGAAAGCAGGAAACTCGATATCTTCGGTTTGCGCGATGTTAAATACGGTGTAAGCCTTTGGTACCATTATCATTCTCGGCTTTGTAGCTTCATCAACTTTAGGTTGTTGATTAGCTTCTGCTGATTGGTTCTTCAGTTCGACTTCGGCCCAATAGATGATCCTGATGCCTCTCTCTCCTTTTTTAATAATGCCTCCAAGCTTTTGAGCCTGTTTGTAGGTAATGTAGTAAGGTGTTGGATAACCTTTAATCATCGAGTGAAAGTTTAGGAGAAATAGGTTCCATCCCCGGTAGTTAACGTTCGTGGTAATGTTCTTTGGTAGGCCAACCTGGTTCCAGGGGCATTGCCAGATGATAGTGCCTTCTTCAAGTGCTTTGATAACTGCATCAGTTACTTCCTGGTAAGTGTCAACGAAAGTGTTTGTTTGTGTGGGTTGTTGTGCTGTAGTAGCCATGATCTTAAATGATTTAAAGTGATTAAATGAATTAATTATGGCAGCCTGACAGCCTGTAAGAGGCAATAAGGTCAAGGTGGAGAGCAAAGAACTTTTAGGAACATGGAATAAATAGATGGAGCGATGGCAAAGTGGGTTTATGCCGTGTAAGCTCTAAAGTTTTTGATACTACCTTGGATTGTGGGAGTAAGTGGGAAATGGCCACCGTTTGCGGCTTAACTGGCTAACTTTGCTTGCCAGTATTGATTGTATTATGTGTGTGGTGGGATTACGCACATTTCTTATACAGAATAGATACTCTTATACCTTTTGGAAATAAAATGTGCGGTAAATATCTACTCTTATTTCTTATAAGGTAGGCTTCGACAGAGATGCACCCATGTAGTAACCTAATTTGTGTTTTTTATATCTGTGTGCATTTTAGAAAGTAATTCGATACACTTAGTAATTAATCTATTTCTAAGCCGGACAAACATCGTGTAGCGTTTATATTGCGCTTTGTTTGCAGAGTCATTGGAATATTTAAGTTTTAACGCTTCCAGACTGATAGTAATATTCAATCTTCCGATATAAGATTTAAGACGATTGTATATGTTTTGCATATACTGTAATTAACCCAAATAAGACAAACAGATTTTCTATTTTTTCAATTCGCGTTTGACAGCCGGAAACGCATTACCAACAACCTTTACAGCGGCTCTTAACTTCAATTCTGTAACACCTAATTGTTTGGTCCAAAAATCTATTGCATGTTGATCTTCAATATCAACAGTACGTGCATCTGCTGTTGCTTTTATTCTCTTTTTTGTCATTGTTAATTAAAATATTTAATTTGAACAACAATCTATTAAGAATGTTTAGCGCAGGGAACCTTTAGCTTTAATTAGAAACGCCTGGCTAAAAGCCAAGCGTTGACATATTATTTATAGATTTGACTTTATTACACTGTACAGCCTAATCATATTGTTAAACTAAAGCATATCAATTTGGCGTCAAAGTTTCATCATAAGAAACCGCAATATGCCTGTTACCTGCCATTAATCCCAACCCTGTCCAAATTTGTTTCCCATTTTGACTCCATACAAATTTATATACTCCGTTATAATTTATGATTTCTAAATCGCATTGTTCTACTGAGGTAATATCAGTTTTAACATCTGTTTCAGTGTATTTGCATTTGTATACGCCGTTAAGCCCTTTATCACATCTTTTCTTTCTAGCAATTTCAGTATCAACACAATATTCGTTTATAGTCGTCTCTAAAAGACCATTATTTGTATAGATCCCATTCAGTAGGTTGCCATTTTCCAAAATTTCATAAATTATAATACCGTGAAATGCCCTCATATGCCTTACTTAATATATCGAAGATAATAAAGGTTTAACGAGATGTACAATTAAACATTATATTAGTTGATTTACCGTTGTAGAGCTGCATTAAAGGCAAGGTGGAGATATAAGAATATGTGGAGGCTCCATTGATGGATACCCATATTCGTTATACTACCTTGAAAAGAAGTGACTGTATGATGATGTATCAGCTAACTTTGTAAGAAAATTTACGTAATAATATTATTTCACTTTATCTGCGCTTGTTAATGCATCCATTAAGTCACATTAAACCATTACTCAAAACTGGGAACGAAGGAATTATAGTAAACGGTAAGGTATCCAATCACACTCTATTAGATTTTTGGAGATGGAATGTTTCGGATATTTTGAGCAATGCTACAAGAGGACGTTTGGCAGAGTTTTTAGTTGCACTTGCGACAAACATTGATATTAAAGAAGTAAGGGAAGAGTGGGGTCCATATGATCTCACAACACCAGAAGGGATTAAGCTTGAAATAAAATCAGCGGCATATCTCCAATCTTGGGAGCAAAACGTTGTTTCTAAGATTTCGTTTAGCACGAAGCTGGCAAGAGCTTGGGATTGGGAAGTTGACAAGCGTTCTGCAATTGCAAAACGACATGCCGACGTTTATGTATTTTGTCTACTTAAACACGAAGATAAACAGACTATCAATCCGTTAGATTTAACTCATTGGGATTTCTATGTATTATCGACAACTGAACTTAATAAATATGAACGTAGCCAGCATTCTATTACATTAAATTCTTTAAAACGACATGCATCAGCAATTGGCTACAACGAACTTTTAAGTGAGATTGTATCAAAAAACGAACTCAATCATACTCAAGCTTAATGTAGCCTGTTCAATCAAGAATTTTAAATTGATTTAATGTAGTTTACTAACGTTGTTCGCCTGTATTTGCTAATAACGCCAGTTTCCTTTTTTGTAATTCCATCTGATGTAAAACTGTAGCATCGTAGTCATTCTCTTGTTCACCTATTTTACTCATCATTATAAATAATTCAATACACAAAAGAAAAATTATCCAAAGTAACCACACTGCTAAAGCCACACCGGATTCGGATATTAACAAATACATAACATTTAGTTCGTCTAAAAAGCCAACTTTCGATTTTATGTCAGCTTCAATCATAGGTCTTAAGGCTATAAGAGCACTATCTTTTCGCGCCTTTTGCGCCCGTAATCCTGAAATTTGTAAATCTATAGGATTCAACAGAGCCATCTTGGGGTTTTGAATAGTAGAAACTGTAAAACTGGTCGTATTAACCATGCTTGTTTTAGTTGTAGATAGTTTTAATGAATCGGTTGTCGTTGTTTGAATTGGTACCGCATTACTTTGTTGAGTAACAGATTTTATAGTTGGATGGAGAGATATATCATCTGCAATAGCTTTTCGTTCTTTTTCCTTTTTTTCAATCAGTGTATCCAATTTAACAGACTGTGAGCGTAATTCCTTTTCCTTTTCGGGAAGGACTTTATTTACCTTACCATCTAATAAGTAAATCTGCTTTTGGTCAATATCTTCTTTAAAAATATTTGATCAATAATAACAGATCCGATAATTGCCATAGTTAAGGCAATCAGTCCACGAAATGCATACATTTTCCAATTTTTATGAATTGCCATAATGATTTGCCTTTCAACTTGTATTATGATTATACACAATATACCACCCCCAAAAAGACAACCCAATAAGTTTGATTTAAGGTAACGCTGTGTGAACACAAATCCAATAAATGACCATAAAATACATATAATCAATAGTGCTGATGTGTAGCGTTTGACCGCTTTTGCTGAAACCTCACTTGAAGCATTAACTATATTGTAATTGTATCCTGTAAGAAAACAACCAAACTTTAACCACCAATCATTCATATTATAGTTTTCTTTTTAAGATTGCATGATGTGATATCGCAGCTAATCCATTTTTAAATCCTCGTGTATAGCTTATTAAAATACCCTGACTATCTCCTGAATCGCTATTAGCGTCTTTTTCAATTTCTACAACCTTTTCCATGTGGCTTAAGGCGATTTCTCTTTTCATTTTCAATTCTTCTACAGTGTCAACCATTCCACTCCTGCTTCTGCTATCAATGTGATAATTTATTTCTTTGATAAAGTCTTCATAGAACGTTTTTACTTTGTTTACAACTCGAATAAGTTCGTTTTTTAATGCCTCTAAATTTTGGCTCAAATGATTTGCATCTGGATTAACTAAGGCATCGTCATACCCTTTTCCTTCGTGGTTACGATCTAAGAAGCTAAACAAAACGTTTATGTTATTATCGGTAGGATTACTTGAATTGTCATTTGATATACTGGATGTTTTACCTTCATTTTGGATGAATACCTTTTCAGGGATATCATTAATCACTTCATCTGAAATAGGATTTGTAGTCGTAAACGACTGATCATTATTGTTTTTTCTAAAACTGAATAGGCCCATACTGTTATATTGAAAGATTTGGTACTTTATACTTGCTATGTCCACGATTATGACACTTTTTGCATAATGTAATTAGCAAAGAGTCATCATAGTCCCAAGGCACTTTAAACTGGCTAATTTCTTTAACGAAATGATATTGTCGGTGATGAACTTGGAGGTGTTCCCGAGAGAAGCAAATTACACATTGATTTCCATCTCGTTGTAAAATTGTTCTGCGTTTGATACGCCATCTTTCATCAAACAAAAGTTCTCCGTAAGATCCATGCGTTGGTATATGTTCGTTTACCGAATTGTGAGTATCGCTTATTTGCCCTCCCAATCGGTTACTCCCATCAAAAGTCCTTTTATTTATTAAATTTCGCAGATTTGGATATCTACTTTGTTCCAAATAATTATTCATTTGATATGAGAAGGTTGGTCTATAAATGTAAACTATATTATGAACATTTCAAAATTTATAATAGCGAACAAACCTGCGAACAGAGCAAAAGGTCTGTGAAGAGAGAGCCGAGAGGCGGCTTCACAGAATGCTTCACAAAAGGCTGGCGTTGCATTTGTCCTGGTGGGCTGAACGTTGGCAAACTCAAATGCCATGACAGCATTGAAGCGTTTTGCGAGATGCAGGTGAGCTAAAATTATGATGAGTGTATAGACTTTTAGATGTTGAGCGAAAACAAAGCTTAGCGAAGTTACAGCGATGCGTTTAAAAGGATAGCAAGAGCGAATGTGGAGTGGCGATTCTCCGAAAATCAAAGCGCATGACAAGCCGGCATCGACGGTTAAGCGTTAATGTGCTTTGAAAAAGCTTATTGATGCTTAACGAAGCTTGGCGTGATGGTTTGATGAGGTTAGAGCAACGAAACTCAAATGGACCTGGTGTGTGAAAGGCCACGGAGCGCAAAGAACAGATTTAACCATTCCCTCTTAAGCAACTCTTAGAGAATGGTTAAATATGGTTCTGTTTGCAATTCATTAGTTTGTGTTGTTGCCTTGTAGTGCAAATGTGTATATTGATTTTGTAGCTTGTTGGTCTATTGTAATGAGGTATAAAGTGTCACTGTCTCTGTAAATCCACTTTTGCTTACCTGCTCCTTCATTAGTATAGCTTACTAACTCGCACTTTAGCGATTTAATTGAAGATAGATACTGGTTGCGATAGATGGCTTTATCAGTGACGAACATGACTTTATCAATATATTTTGTCCCACTTCTTAACGTATTAACTTGTAAAGCGCCTACACTTGGCGAAGAATCTTTAAATAGCCAAGTAATAGACCGCTTATCTTCTTGCATATATATTAAAGAAGCCTCTGTTTGCCATTTGGGACTTAAAGCATTCATGTAAGCCTCGATCTCTTCTATAGCACCTTTTTGCCATAAAGTAAATAGTTTTTGTAACTGGATTGGACTAATGGATTGGGCAAAGATGTTACAGCTGCTTATTATAAGTACAAATGATATGATAGTTTTCTTGAGCATGATTGTGTTCTGATTTGTATGGCAACCTGCCAATGTGATTAGTGTCTGATTGAGCAATCAGAAATGTAGTACTCGTTCCAAGTTGTTACAGGTCGAAAGTTTGGGGTTATGATTATATGAAATCCTTTTTTGCGTGGAATGTAAGCAATCGAATACTCACTACGGGTTTGATAGTAAAGTGCTTCACCATCAGGAGCATATGATGTAGTATATGACTGAGATTTGATTAAGGCTTTATCATTAAGATAAAAACTTATGGTTCGGGCTGATTCATTAATAACAATTTGCCCCACTCCACTCTTGTCGAAGGTTTCTTGTCGTTGATTGCCGTTAACTACTTGTTCTCTGTATACATTGCAGTTACCTTCGTAAACTGTAATGGCTGGAAGCAAGGCAATAGGAACAATAAATGCCCCTTTAAAAATTAAACTTAGAAGTATAATACTGTGTTTTAAGGTCATGATCTCCATGTTTTACCGAAACAGTCCTTCATCGGTGGGTTAAATGCACGAAAGCGTGGAACTGCAACTAAGTCCACACACCCGAGGCTCTGGCGGAGCCCAATGCAACAGACGGTCGCAGCCCACACTTTCGCGTGGGCGCTTGACTTGTCTGTTCCTGTTGCATTTAATGAGATCGCCAGATTTCGGGATGCAAGAACAAAGCAAACGCTTTATCTTAATTTATATGAAGTAGTATAATTTACTATCTGTGGGGTTCCTCCTTTGTTTTGTTGTAAAGTTAATAATTGGTTTCGTATCAAGCCACACTAAGCAATTGTTTTCTTTGCTTAGCAGTCACCTTGTGCGTAATAAGTTTAAAAGTATGATGCCTGTTTCGCTCTTCGATGTGCTGGTACATTTCGCTACAGTTAATTATTACCCAATCCACTTGCACAGAATGTTCAATGTTTGTGTGGGTTAACTCTTTAGAGGTTAGTCGGTAAATTGTGCGTATGAACTTAGCTGTGAGCGTAGTGAACTCATTAGGCTTATCGAACGTTTCAACACCAAAGTGTATCGAGTAAACGTTGTCGAAGCCACAGTCAAGCCTTATGTATAACATAGGGGTTAGAAACTCGTGGATGATAGAGCCAGCTTCGTTTGCTGACTTGTCTTCCCTTGTAAGGGAATAACGGAGTTCTTCATGTGCTACTGTTGACAGTAGTTGTTTGGCAATCTTTAAAATAGCGTGGTAGGCTGCCTTAACAGCTCCGTTGTAAGCAGCTAGCTTTAGTTGCTTTGAGTTTGTAGTTTTCATGTTGCGTTGAGTTTAAATGAAAACAGCCTGATGATTTCTCACCAAGCTGTTAGATTGTTATTGATACGTTTTACCTATAAGAAGTAACGAAAGTGCTCCAGTTGATAAGCCAGCGCGTTGCTGTAGAAAGTTGCATAGTCGGGCTTTAAGCTAACTTCTTTAACTCTGAAGCTACTTGTTAAAGGCTGAAGCATTTCCCTTAACGCTACTTCATGTGGGCAATCATTAAATGCAAAATTTAAGGAGTAGCAGTAGTCAAACTCACATTCTAAAAAGAGGTAGAAGCTATCCGTTATGAAAGCGTACATCACTTGATTGTAAGCTATGGATTTATCCATCCTGAAGTCGCGCTCGACCGCTAACTGCTTACTGTCTTTCCATAAACGTTTAGCCCTGGCAAGCACATTGAAATAGGATATTTCTAAAGATAGGTTATCATTATGCTGCCTGCTGTTCGGATTGCGTGCTTGCGCGATTTGATAACGCTTTCTACCTGTAAAAAGTTGAGGTGGTTTTGTTTGCGATGGATCGGTTACTCTGATAGCCTTTTCGCACCTGCTACTTGTGTTTTGGTTCATATTTTCCAGTTTGATGTTAGTTGATTTGGTTTGTTTACACTTAGGTTGGCAATCAATCGTACAGTGCTACCTGACCTTTTAAAAGCTAAGACGGTTTCAAAACAGTTTCGAGGCACCACCTATAGAGATGAAATGAGTAGAAACCTGTTTGCTGAAAATCGTTATTTTAAAATGGCTGAGAGGTGTAGCAGTGATCGAGTGATAATCTTTTTGTCTTAACTCAACATTACACCGGGGGATTATATCTACCTCTTTAGCCGCCCGTAGAACAAAAAATAATTTTTTTATGTGCTGATAGGTGCTAGTAACACTTAAAGCATGCAAACTGATGCTGTACATCAGTAAACGATGTAGATTGAGACATTTATCCTTTTAAACTTACAGTAATTGCCGTTAAACGAATAAAGTTGCACAAAGGCAGCTTTAACAGGTTAATATTATAAGTTGCCATTTTTTAGAGAATTGCGGAGGTTTTCTCTATACAAACCATAATTTCATTTTTTTTGGAAAAGAATTAAGCCGCATTTGCTATGGTGTAGTTAATACGCAAAACTTTTAAGCCGTGTTGCCATTTACCTTTCTCATCCTTAACCTTGCCCTCGTCTAATTCAAACATATTAAAGTTATTCAAATCGCTTGCTTTAGCAATTTTCCTTGAACCATCTGGCTTTCTAATATTTAATTGATCGTATAATCCTTGTAATTTAACCTTGATTTCCTTGTTCGTGTATTCTCCGTTTAAATCAAATGTGTTTCCTATTAACAGTCTCAGCTGTGCGTCAACGTTTTTATTGCTTTGTTCTATCAGTTGTGCTTTCATGTCGTTATTGCTGTATTTTAGTTGTTCAATTTTTTCTATACCAAGTAGTTCAATTGCATCTATTAAAATGTTATAATCTTGCCGATAATGTTTTAGCAGATTTGCTGCATTATCGAAGATATAGGCACTTGGGTTGATTCTTAGTTCTTTTATATGGTCTACGATTTCTTTATTTATCGTTGCAGATGATTTCCTCTCATGAACAATTACAGGTATCGAAAACTTTATCTCCTCAACATCATAGTTGCATTTCTCCCAAGCTGATTTAATGGTTTCAGCATTGTTATATGTTTCCCGACAATATTGAGCGCAGCTTTGCTGATCCAATTTATCCAAGTTCAAATAAGCTTTGCCATTATTAAGATCTGTATAGTTTTTAATTACCGGCAAAAGCAGTTCTAAGTCAACCTGGCCATCATTTTTACAAGCAATTTTATGTTCATTAAATTGCCTAATATGTGCATTAGCATTGTATAGCCTTATTTTCTGAATTTCTTCAATAGATTTCATATCGCCTAATTCAAGGTTATTTGTAATATGATAGATTTTGTTTGGCTTATTATCAGGCTTTGACCGAAGCCTGCCCACACATTGGAACCCTTTAAATTGAATACCGCCTAACGTATGTGGTATAGCTTTATCTGTTAAGAAAATCATAGTGGCAGTTGAGTCATCAATCAAATCCCAACCTTCATTATACCTACTTGTGTAAAAATTAAACTTTTTAAAATCTTTTTCTGATGGCTGTTCAACATAATATTTGATAGCTTCACCTAAATTTACCATGTTTTTTTTATCACAATTGCATGCCACCATTACTTCAGTGATGCCAGAAGTGTTTATAAGCTTGGCTGTAGCTGTTACGGAAGCAAAAAAAACATGCACCCTTCCAGGGAACATATCAGGGTTCTTAATAAAGTGCATCATAACGCTTTGTGGATGCTCATTGTTTATCAAGGTTACAACTCCAAATTTTTCTTTGTAAGTTATTTTGTAATTTTCAAGCCGATTGAATCTAGGATGACTATAAGGAAAAGGGGTTGCCGAACCCATTGAAACATTTTTAAAATGCTCAATAAATTTAAAAGGATTTAAAATATCTTCTCTAAAAGCCTCAACCGCATAACAGTGCGATTCATCAAGAAAGAGAAAAAAATCATTATAAAGCCATTTAAGTTTCCTTATACTTTTGGCTGCTTCGATAATCTTTGGAAAACTTTCAGGGGTAACTAGCAGTTTTTTATATTTATAACCATCTTCTCGCAAAAGTTCATTGGCTATCATGCCAGAGGTAACGCCCTTAATTATCTTGAAAGGTTGAATATGGGCATAATCTTTAGAGTTATATTTATCTTCGATTATTGGTACACTAGATAACGCCAAAATACTATTTCTAGGTGCCATCATTTCTGCATATGTTATACCTAACGCGGTTTTAGATTTATCTACATTACTATTTAAAGGAATTCCATCTGGGAAGGCAACGTTGAATCTGTCGCCGATATTTAACGGTTTATTAACGATTGGTTTGTACATTTCAATTTGAAAAAGTCTTAAAGCAAGCTTATCTATTTTCTGAATGTATCTAGGGAAAAGGAGTATCTGTAGGAGCCAAAATTTTTGGAAAGTTGGGGCAAACAAAAAGGTCAGCCTTAAACTGACCTTTCATCCTTGCTTAGGGGAATTTCTTGACTTCTGAAATGATATGTAAAGATACGAAAAAGCCACCTGTAAATCAAATTTATTTGATAATCAATTGCTTACATATTATTAAACTATTTAATGATTAACTTTTAATATCACAGCAAAGGTTTTATATTTGCGATGTCTCAGATGCGATGCACCACACTCGCATTTTAATTTTTTTATGGCAACAGCGTATCGATTTTTGCCGATTTAATTTTTAATTTTTAATTTCTAGGTTATTCTTTTAAAAGTGAAGCACTGGTTTGAATTTATTCAACGGCGGCAACTTTAAACTTAAACCTATCGTTCTTTGAAATCTTGGTTTACAATAATTATTGACGATACGCATTTTAAAATTTCTAAATATTTAAATATATGCAGAACGAAACTAGTTCTTTGGATGCCAATGATGGCAACAAAAAAAAATCAAGTCAAAAGAAAGAGTTTGGCTTTGATAGTGTAAGAAATCTATCTCCAACAATGCTGGGTCGCTATCATGCCTTTCAGCCGAGATACAAAACACAAACTTTAAGCTTGCTTAAAAGCATTAAGTTACGTGGTAAAGACGGAATTGAAAGTGTGAGCGATAAGTCCGATACCGCCAATAGTAGCACTGGCAATGATCTAAAGTACAATCGGAGCGTAACAGAAGGTTTTAAAATTGGAGTTGAATACGATGGCGGGCAGGTAAGCGCTATTATATGTTCCAGTCGATCTGTTAGTGAATTAACTCGTTTAAAAGGAAAGATAATTCCACAATGTATCGCGGAGTTAGGGAAGCTTTTTATAGTTGAAAGTTACCTTAAAATGGGCCCAAATGGAAAGAGAGAGCGTTATTATAAACCCATATTTGCATTATTAGTAATCTAATCCAGAATAACAAATGTTACATTAAGCCCACCATAACGGTGGGCTTTTTAGTTTATAGTTGTAGCGCTGCATCTTGCAGCTCTAGGCTATCAAACTCTCCATGACTTTATAGAGAAACAGGACAGTCAGCCATCCTGCTTTTATTTTATTAAGAAAAGTTGTTATATAAACTAAGCTTACTTCTTATAAGGGAACTTGTTTGCTTCTGTTTAAATACATAGTTAAGGACTGTAGGGATTTGCAGAGGGCAAGGTAGAATCGAAATTATGATCTTGTCATTCATGGAGTCTATTAATTCGGTATCGAATTCGTCAAGGTAAATATTTGTGATTTTATTCCCGTATTCATGACCCATACCTTCCGCAATCATTTCATTTGGATATCCAAGACGTTTTGCAATTGTAGCCCAGGTATGCCGAATTACATATGTCGTAATATTGGCGATCACACAACATTGTACAGCTATACGATTAAGATACTTGTTAGTGGTTTTTATCCATTGCCTCGATATCTTTTTAGACACATCGCTATCCTCAACCATTCCTTTTGGAAATATTGGTAATAGATAGCCATTGGCTGAGTTTTCATAATGCTTAAGTATTATCCTTGCAACCGGATGAAGTTTTATAGTGTATAGCTTATGAGTTTTACGCCTACGGTAAACTACGCACCCATCCCTAATATTACTTTCTTTAAGGTAGGCCATATCTGTAAATGATATTCCTCGTAGTGTATAACTTAGAAACAGGTAGTTTGAGGCATGCCATTCTTGTGAATCTGCTACCTTTGGATGGATGTAAAGCTTTCGCAATTCTTCAATCTTAATTGCTCTCTTAGCTGTTTTCTCTGTTTTGATAGGTATGTCGTGGAAAGGGTAGAGGTCTCTACTTACTATCTTAGCTTTAATCGCTTTGTTATACAACGCGCGAATACATCTAAGATAATTACCTACACTATTTTTCTTAAGCCCTTGTTGAACCAACTTGCTTTTAAACCCATCCAGAAATGTGTAGTCAATATCACTAAAGAGTATATCTGAATTGCCGCAATAGTCTATAACCCGATTAACCGCCGTTAAATATACTAAAGCACCTCCTGTTCTCTTAGATTTACGCATGTCATCCATTACGGTCTCAGCGTATTCCTTGAATGACTTTTGCTTTTCTCTTTTTACTGTAGTAGGATAGAGGCGGTTCTTGAGTTCATCAAATGTGAACGTTTGATCGTTTTCAATATTCAAAATCGACTTCTGTACCTTGACATAAAATTCGCTGGCTTTACTGCTTAACGCAATTGAATTAGGAGTAGCTTTTGTAACTTGTAGAGTGTTTTTATCCCAGTGTTCAGCTTTAAGAAAGATGCCGGTTTGATAAGTGTTAACCTTACGATTATAAGTTACCCGTACTACTACTGGGAAAGTGCCGTCTTGTTTTGCTCGACGTTCGTCAAGAGCTAATTTGTAAGAAACCATAATGTGATAATTATGGCTAAATCGTTTGCAAACCATTTGCAAACAAAGAAGAATATTACATATGTATATTAGAGTAGATACCCTTATCTCGACCCGTTTGGGCGTCAAACGCCCAAGCTTAACTGATTAAGAGTCAGTTGCTCTACCAGCTGAGCTACCAAGTCAATACTGATGTTTTTGACGGGCTGCAAATATACGATTGATAGTTGTAACTACTAATATTTTGTTTAATAGTCACTTTTATTCTTCTATAAAAGTAGCTAAAATCCTGAATTGCTAATCCGGTAACATAATGGGTTTAACTTTAATTGTAAATATCTTCATATCACTTACGGTCCTGTGCCTTCCTACTTTCTTTATAATAATCTGAAGGTTTGATGGATTTTACTATCTTCACATTCTAATTTAAAACCTCATTACATGAAACATTTTTCCAAAACTATCTTATTCCTTGCTTTTATTTGCTTGAGTTTCTCATCGTGCTATGTTAACACTTTTAAAGTAGGAAAAGGTGCTCAATCAAATGTTAAGGTTTCCAAATGGAATCATTACGTCTTGTTTGGCTTAGCGCCAGTTGGTGTGTCTGATCCGAATACTTTGGCAGGCGGAGCACAAGACTACACGGTTACCATTCAGCACAGTTTTGTAAATGGACTATTAAACGCCATCACGTTTGGTCTTTATTCACCAACTACAACAACTGTAACAAAGTAATTTTAATGGCAGGGCGAAGGTCCTGCCTTCATTTTTATGCGATACTTCGTTTTTATCTTAAGCATTATCTTTATAATTAGTATTGTTATCAATGTTTTGGGGCTTGATATCGAAAGCACTTTTAAAAGAATAACAAACTATGGCTTCGGTTACATAACAGGTAATATATTGTTACTTGTGGCTTTTTTATTTATTGCATTTTTATCGGGACGCGCCATTGTTAAAAAGGACTTAAACGGCTCTGACTAGTAAAAGCCCCGTTAATTGCTTTTTAAATTTATGCTTGTTGATAAGTAACCGACATAATAATCAGCGGCTGTTTAAGCCTGAAGAGTCTACTAAAGTGCTGGGCCTTTATTATTTTTGTATTACTTCAAAAGAAAGATCAACTGTGGTAAGCTTTTTAATGTGTAGCAACGCTGATTCACCGTTATTTGCTGTCATTATAGTTTCCGGTTCCATCTTTTAAAAATTGAAAAAAGCGCCCTTGTTGCTTGGAACAGGGAATACCTCAGCTTCTTGTACCTGCCCATCGTTGTTGTAATTCAGCCCCACCTTAGTCATATTCCGAAATCCAATTAACAAGCTTTCATTGTCCCAGGCGTTACATTATCTTTTTTGCAGGATGTAAAGGAGATTATGAAGACCGCAATAGCCAATACTGCTAAAATAATTTTTAATGTTTTCATAGGTTGATCTTATGTTTATCAAACATTCATCAGCTACACCAACACTTTTGCAGCAAGGGGCAGGAACCCTTTTTTATGATTGAACAAGGAGTTTGAAAAAGCAGAGTTGCATTAGGTATTAAATAAAAAAGCCTCTAAGTAACACTTAGAGGCTTAAACTCTCACTATTGAACTCATAAACCAATTAACCAACAATTCATTATACGTTGTACTCATATTTAGGTTGCATTGAATTTAAAGGATTTTAAAAATTTAACGTAAGAACGATAGAATGGCACCTTTTAAGAAAATAATTAATTATAGCATATCGGTTAAAAGTAAACTGCATTATACTTTTCATAGTAATTAACTATTTTACAACAAGGGTGTTTTTAACCTATTTTGAAATTTAAATCTGGGTAAAAAAGGCTTATTTGATATCATTGCCATCCATACGTGGTAAACACCTAAAATATATAGCTCGAAGTTGTAATTTAGGGTATGGAAACGCATCGAGGAATGAAGTTAGAATTTGTTACCGGCAAGCTTGGTTATAACGTAGATGATCTTTCCCTCAAGCTCAAAGTTAGTCAGCGGACAATTTTAAAGTGGTTTAAAATGAGCGATTTGAGTGCCAAAGTTATCAATAGCATAGGTAAAGCTATAGGTTACGATTTCAAATCCCATTTCCCCGATTTATATAGCGATAACAATGCCCCGTTGGTTTACGTAATTGACGATGCCGACCTGGATATTATTATATTAAAGCATTCCATTAACAGGGTAGTGAATAATACCAGGATCGAAGTCTTTAACAACGGGGACGATGCAATAAGCAGGCTGCTGCATGTAAGCATCAATACTCCAGAGCAACTGCCCGATTGCATTTTCCTTGACTTAAATATGCCGGTAAGCGATGGGTGGGATTTTATTCTAAACTTTCAGCGACTTAATATAGACCCTTTAGGCAGGATACGTACGTTTATATTAACGTCTTCTCTATGGCAGGCTGATACTGAGAGAAGCCTTAAGATACCATTTATTGAAGAGCTTATACGGAAGCCAATCGGGTTAGAAAAGATAAGAGCCATTTTTAACCTTAATTGTTATTAATGTGGTACGCACGGCTTATAATCCTGTAAAAACAGGTTTTGAGCTTTCACTAATAAGTTGTTATCTATGAAGTCTTACAATCTTTTGATGGATCGCATGCGCTGTAATTCAACAACATTCGTAGATCAACTTGATGTTGGTACCGCAACTCAAAATATTCTATTTTACGCTCTTATTATCGGCATGGCGTTTGTAATCATCGCACAATTTTCAACTTTAAAAGCCAGGAAAAAGGATTAGGCTGTTATAAACGCTTTTAATGGCATTAACATTTTATATTAACATACACAGTTAAGTTGCTTCATTGCCGGTCGTCAGTTTTGCAGGTCCTTCTTGATGAATTTATGGTACAGGTATTCTGCATAACCCACACTTATATAGTCGGGGAATTTCCAATTTGGGTAATAGCGCCTTTTGATATATTTAAGATAGCTAAAAAATGCTATTCCCAGTATAAGGGTGATAGACATGCCTAATAACACAATACAAAATATGGAAAATAAACTCATTGTTATTGTTATGATAAAGTAATGTATAATATGTTCTGCTAATATAGTCATTACTAACGCATTACAAATAAATGTGGAACAATAATAGCTGAAAAAGTATTAATAATATCTGTCATTTAAACATTGATACAATGTTTTGTTTTTACGGAGGGATTATGCTTTCTATTTACCCGGCAAATTTGGTTTTTGACAAGGGTTTTGTACATTTAGCGCTTACGCATTATCTATCGCAAATTATGGGTTCAAGAGATATACAGGGGAAACTTTGGGGTGAGCGTGCCGAAGATTGGGCAAACATCCAGGAGCAAACGGGTATTGCCGGTTATAATTATGTTATAAATTATTTAAAGCCCACAGCTGCTGACAGATTATTGGATGTTGGTTGCGGCTCCGGCTTGTTTGGCGACCTGGTGAGTTTAACAGGTGCCAAAGTTACGGGCATAGATGCAAGTGAACGTTTGATTGAAAGAGCTAAGAAACGCAACCCAATTATCCATTTTGTGAGCGGGGAGATGGAGGAATTGCCTTTTGAAGATAACTCATTTACCATAGTTTGCGGGTTCAATTCATTCCAATACGCCGCCAATGTCCAAAATGCTTTAGTTGAGGCCAAACGCGTGTTGCAACCAGGCGGGAAGCTGGTAACTATGATTTGGGGTAATAAGGAAGACTGCGAAGCGGAAACCTACTTAAAAGCTGTTGGCAACCTTTTGCCTCCCCCGGCACCGGGTGCACCAGGCCCTTTTGCACTTACCGAAAACAGGCTGTTGGAAAATACATTAGAACAAGCCGGCTTTAAGCTTTTACAGGTGGAAGATGTTACCTCCGTTTGGGACTACGCAAGTACAGAAACTGCGATCAAGGGCCTTCTTGCCACCGGCCCCGTAGCCAAAGCAATTGCGCATAGCGGGTTTGATAAGGTTCACCAAGCCATTTCTGAAGCTATACAACCATATACTCAAGCTAATGGGCATGTGGTGTATCACAATAAATTCAGAATAGCGGTATCCGAAAAATAGGGGCTATTAATATTCAGCCAATACGTTAAACGCAATGCCAGCAATGCCCACTTTTTCCCAGGTAGCCTGGCTGGTTTCGCGCGAGATAACCGCCCCGCTGCCGAATATACTTAGATAAGCAGAGAACATTAGGCCGCGGCCTTTTGAATTTGCTATCCACTCCAGGCTGGCAAAAAAGTTATCGTCAACAAATATGCTGTATGGCTCAAGGTTTACCTCGATGTCTTTTTGGCCTGCCAGCACATCTACATAAATATTTTGGTTTTGCAGCAGTTGATCGGGCATGCCTTTTTTAAGGTTGTAAAAGTTGAGGCGCAGCTTTACCGGGTTTAACGGCGCATTAGTAATATGTACGTTGAATTTTTTAAGATAAGTTGGCGCTTTTTTAATCTTGATAACCGTGCCTATCTCGTGGCCCAGGTTATTGTCAGAAAAGCCCGCATTGCTGTTGTCAGATTTTGATGTGTTTCCCAACACGCCTTCCTTCCATTTACGGTTGGTTACGCGTACCTCCTTAAGTTGCGTGATGGATGGCTGCAGTAGAATGGTTTTATGCGCATCGTTAATAAATGATGCTACCTTATAAATGGAAGGCGCATATCCTATCATAGATAGCTTTAACGTATCAGCTTCATGGCCGGCAAGGTTTAACCTATAATGGCCTGCGCTATCGGTAACAGTCCCAACATTTTTGCCAATAATGCCCACGTTTACATAGGGCAGGGGCAGGTTGGTCTTCGCATCTTTTACAAGGCCTTCAAATACCTGTGCATTTGCAATTAAGGATGAGGAGATAAGAAGGGCAACAAACAAGATCCGTTTCATAACAGTAAGACGTGTTTGTTGCCCCATTAGTTACGCCATGGCGTAAAATTCTTCGCGTTGTTTTTGTACCACTTCGCTGTTGATGTACTCGTCGTAGGTCATCAGTTTATCAATGATACCACCGGGGGTTAGCTCGATGATACGGGTAGCAACGGTTTGCACCAACTCATGATCTCGTGAAGTGAAGATGATGTTGCCCCTAAAATCCTTCATACCGTTGTTTAGCGCGGTTATAGATTCCAGGTCAAGGTGGTTGGTTGGCTCGTCAAGCAACAGCAAGTTGGCTGATTGCAGCATCATGCGGCTAAACATACAGCGCATTTTTTCACCACCGGATAGTACGTTGCTTTTCTTTAATACCTCTTCGCCGCTGAATAACATACGGCCAAGGAAACCACGGATAAACTGGTCATCCTTGTCACCTGCCGAATACTCGCGCAACCAGTCTATCAGGTTATCATCTTTACCTTTAAAGTATGATGAGTTATCGATAGGGATATCGGCAAGATTTACGGTAACGCCCCATTTAAAGCTGCCCTTGTAATCTTTATCGCGCCCTGCCAAAATATCGTAGAAGGCCGATGTTGCCAAACTGTTTTGAGATAGCACGGCAATTTTATCGCCTTTGTTGGCCATAAAATTAATATCGGCAAATAGCACTTCACCGTTAAGCGATTTACTTAGTTTCTCGGTTTGCAGTACCTGATCGCCAATTTCGCGGCCCTGGTTATTAAATATAATGCCAGGGTATTTACGGTTAGAAGGTTGGATCTCGTCCAGGTTGATCTTGTCCAAAGCCTTTTTACGGCTGGTTGCCTGTTTAGATTTGGATGCGTTGGCGCTAAACCTGCGGATAAACTCCTGCAACTCTTTTACACGTTCTTCGGTTTTCTTGTTCTGGTCGCTGCGTTGTTTCAGGGCCAGTTGGCTGCTTTCGTACCAGAAGGTGTAATTACCGGTGTAAATGGTCATTTTAGCAAAGTCGATATCTACAACGTGGGTACAAACGGTATCTAAAAAGTGCCTGTCGTGAGATACAACCAACACAATAGCTTCATACGTTGCCAGGAAATCTTCCAGCCAGGTTATGGTGTGGATATCCAGGTCATTCGTTGGCTCATCCAGTAATAAAATATCGGGTTTACCAAAAAGGGCCTGTGCCAATAACACACGTACCTTTTGGGTGTTATCCAGATCCTTAACCAGGCTGTAATGGAATTCTTCTTTAATGCCTAAGTTGCTCAATAGGGTAGCGGCGTTGCTTTCTGCATTCCAGCCATCCATTTCGGCAAAAAGGTTTTCCAGCTCGCCGGCACGTTCGCCATCGGCATCGCTAAAATCCTCTTTCATATAAATAGCATCCTTCTCCTTCATAATGGCGTACATCTCTTTGTGGCCCATCATTACGGTTTCAAGAACGGTAAATTCGTCGTAAGCGTAGTGGTTTTGGCTTAATACCGCCATGCGCTCGCCGGGGGTAAAGCTCACCGTTCCGCTGCTTGGGTCTATCTCGCCCGAAAGGATCTTCATGAAAGTAGATTTACCCGCGCCATTGGCGCCAATTACACCATAGCAATTGCCCTGGCTAAACTTTAGGTTAACATCTTCAAAAAGGGTGCGTTTTCCGTAACGTAAGGATAAATTAGATACCGTTATCATGCTGTACTTGTATTTGGCGCAAAAATACGGTAAATAGTTAATTTATTTAAGCCGATAAAAACTTTACACATCGGCACAAGTGCATATATTAAAATAGCTGCCCCCTTATCTATCAGCCGCGTAACAATAAAACAGTTACTATAATATATTAACCAGTTAGAAATAGTGGTTTTAAAAATAGCGTATTTATACGTATTAAACCAAGTATAAGCCTCATTGCCAGCTGCTTCGCGTTATTACATCTTTGAACTATCAAAAGCTGTGCTACCAACACTTTTTTTGAATACGGTAATTCCCGATTGCTGAAAAGGGAAAATAGAGTAAGCGAAAAACAAATCACATTATCATGGCAAAAGAAACTCAAACAAATCCGGTGATTATTAAGATACCATTGGAAGAGGAAAAAAACGCGGCAAACCTTATGGCTTACGTGGTTGACAAAGAGGGCAAGGTAACCGAATCGCACCCGTTGAGAAGCGGAGAGGCGCGTTTAGCAACGTCGGCAGCCAACCTGCATGCCAGCAAGCTGTATATAGCGCCCGAACTGCCAAAAGAAGCCGGTAAAACTACGGTAACAGAAAGTGTTTTACAGCAAATGGAGGCTTGGCAACCATCGCTTCGCATACCATCAGATGGTATTTTCAGATTACCGTATATCCCTGCGTTCCCATATCCGTTCCAATTTGGCTGGTGTAATATATCAGGCGCGGTGCATAAAACATTTAACGTTAACGGGCATCCCGAAGTTTTAAACATATGTAATTCAAGGGTGCACATTTGCAATATAACACCCATCAGGATACTGATACCCCATATACCTATCAACATCCTAAAAGACCTGCGGGACAGATTGGTAGCGGTGATCAAAAAACCGATCCCTATACCAGATCCCGGCCCAATACGCACAAGTTTCACCAATGCTTTAAAAAGAAGCATCGCCCCGGGCAACAATTTTTACGAGTTGGCAGATGTGCACGAGCTTGTAGAAAAACTGCCTATTCGCCCTACACTACCAGAAAACATCCAAAATGCCATCCTTTCGGGATCTATGGAGAGCTTTAACAAAACTATTGCTAACAACTTTAATCTGTTTCATCCTTATTTATGCTGGTGGCCCTGGTTTTGGCCTTATTTTTATAAAAGCACACCAATTGCCACGGTAGTGACAGATTGCCACGGCCGCTTTAACTATAACATGTTTTATTTTAAAGCAAACCATCCAAATGTTTATGTATGGGTAGAGGTACTGATAAACGGCGTTTGGGTAACGGTTTATAAACCGGCCATATCCTGCCATACTTACTGGAATTATGCTTGCGGCACCGATATAAACGTATCTGTTACCAACCCTGCAGTAAGGCCTTGTTTTTGTGACAGCCCTGCAATTGAAGCTAATTACGTATGGGTTAAAAGCGTAAACAGGGGAGTAAGCGTAAGGAGCATTCAGCAACAGGAAACCGCGAGCGGCCATCTGGATAATGCTGTTGGGCTAACAGCTTATAGCAACAAGGGTAACATTAGCCCTTTTGGCGGCGGCTTTTCTTTGGTGCTGCAGTTTGGCGATGGCCTGGCAGGTTTTGGCGTTACCCACTACAGGTGGACCAGCCAATTGCTGAAAGATGCTTATCTGGGTAACAATGTGGGTTCGCCGGAAACACTCGGGGGGAGTGTAGCTAAGGCTTATTCACATTGGATCCAGGTAGCGCCGGGCGACTGGGAACATGTGCCGGGCAGTTTCGCGCTTGGGCCGTACCTTGATTCGACAGGTAAAGTGATGTATAAAATTCCGCATATCCATGCCAGCGCCGATACAGGTCTTGCAGATGCCGTATGGGATACCGGTATTGATACCGATGCCATAAATATCAATACCGTTGGCTGGACACCCGGCTTATATCAGTTCACTATCGAACTTTTAAACAATAACGGTCAAGTTGTTCCGCTAAACTACAATCCTTTTAAAGTAAGCAAGATAGCTACAGATGGCGGGCCCGCAGTTGGTGACACCATTGACGCCGACCTTGCCGGTAACGGTTATGTAAAGCGGGATGTAAGCAATCATGTAACTGGCTTTAACTTCCTGATGCGGGTAGACAATGATTATTGCTATGCCGGTATCTCTGACGCTTTGGTTGACGGGCACTCTACCGATACCGAATGCGGCACCGGATATTACGATGATAAGTTTAACGATAAGGTTGACTTAATTTTCCAGGCCGGGCACGCTCATAATTTTGCCACTTATGGTTTTAATGTTTACAAAGGTAATAGCGGCGCTTTGGGCGCTGCCGCATCTGCCGGGACATCAGCTAACGCTAATAACCTGCTAAATGTAACCACCGGCGATAATGTTTACGACATAACGCAGGTTACATTTGGCCCGGCACAGGCTCCACCTGCAGTGCAAAACCCGATTAACCGCGTTGCCAATATGGATCAATATCATAAAGCTATAGGGGTAAGCGATATGTTGGGCACATGCACAATGGCCGCGTTTTCAGAAAACTTAAATGTTTACGCAACCCATACCAATGGTAACGACAGGCTTAGCCAGTATGATGCCCACTATATTGCAGCAATAGCTGTTGCGCCAAAATCGTAGCTATTTTATTGCGATAATGCCCCGGTTATTTTATAACCGGGGCATTTGTAGTTAGCCTTACCCAAAGTATCTTAAAGGGACGTCATTAAAAAAGAACCCTATCCAAAGGGGAGGGTTAAGATAAGGCCGCTTACAATACGTCCGCCTCGGTGATGATGTTATTTTTTAGGGCAAATATTACAACACCTGCGATGTTTTTTGCCTGGATCTTTTCCAGTATTTTTACCCTATATCCTTCAATGGTTCGCTTGCTCAAATAAATTTTATCGGCAATTTGCTGGGTTGTTTGCTGCTGGCATATCATCTGTATAATGATCTTTTCCCTTTCGTTTAACACAACGGGGTGTTGCTGCACATTTTGATTACCCTTGCTGCGCACTATCATGGTAGCCAGCAGGAACGAGGTTTGCGAGCAGTAATAATTTTTATTTTGGTAAACGCTGTTAATCGCGTCAATAATCTCGTCTTTATGCGCGTTTTTAAGCAGGTAACCTTTAGCGCCGGCTTCCAACATCTCAACAATAAGGTTTTCTTCATCAAACATGGATAGGGCAATAACGCCAATATGCGGGTAGGATGCCAATATTTGTTTTGCGCTTTGTATGCCGTCAATACCGGGCATCCGTATATCGGTCAATACAATATCAGGCTTTTCGCGGTCTACTATTTCCAGCAGCTGGTGCCCGTTTAATGCACGGCCGCAAACGGTAAAACCCTTGTGGCCGGCAAGCATTAGCGCCAGGCCATCTAAAAAAATTTCATGATCGTCTGCAATTACAATATTGATGTTATTATAATACATGGCCTTTACAATAAATCGAAATTAAATATTAAATAAAGGTAAATAATTGAATATAATATAACTATCATGTATAACTATAAGTTAGGTACCCTGATTATTATTTTACAGCCGGCATTTACGGTGGTAACAATTTTAAACGTGCCGTTAATTATTTCGCAGCGATTTTCTATGCTTTTAAGTCCCAGGCCTTCTGATGCTTGCCTCACTTCGGTTAAGTTAAAACCCCGCCCATCATCTTCTGATATTAAAAAAAGCAGGCCCGGCTGGCCTGCGATTGTCAGCTTAAGTGTTGCCGCACCCGAATGCTTGATAGTGTTATGTACAATTTCTTGTATGATCCTGAATAAATGGAGCTCGATTTTTTTGGATATCAAAATATCGTCGGCAACGTCAAATTTGATATTTAATAAGTTACGGTTTGTTAAACGCGATATATACTCTTTTACCGCCACTATCAAGTTGTTTCTTACCAGGCTGCTTGGTATCAGGTTATATGATATTTCGCGCAGGTTGCTAATGGCCTCGTCTATATAACCGGATGCTTTATTTAGGGCCTCTTTATCCGCATCGTTGTTGATAACGATGCTGTGCATATATAATTTTACGGTTGAAAGTAATGGGCCCAAACTATCATGCAGATCGTTAGCTATTCGCTTACGCTCCTGTTCCTGGATCATAATTTGCGCCTGTATCCTTTCTTTTTGCAATTGAATGTAGCGCTTGTTGTAACGTATAATTGATACAACAAAAAATATAATTACTATGGCTATTAATAACGATGTAATTATTACCGTATAAAATAATTTATCCGTCACACTGTAGGTATTAGCTGCGTTGTTTTTTATTATCGCTTAAAAAACTGTTATAACCGTCTTTGTTATTTTGGGTTATTAAAAATATAGCAATGGCATATATAAGGTTAGTAAACAGGTTTATATATCCAAAACCTATAATAATTTTATTAGCCACGACTGATTTATTATACCCGATATAAAAAGACGCCTCGTAGATGATTTGGTATAAAAAGAAAATGATAAACCCCAGACTGATCACAAATTTCGGATTTTTTAATAAAATATCATTGTGATAAAACATCATAGCATTAATTTGATTGATGCTTAGCAAAACAATAATGAAAGCATAAAATACCCTAAAGTAGGGGCTAAAGGTATTTAAGTTACCAAACACAAGTACTTCTATTACCCAAAATGCGGCACAGGTAGCCGTCAAAAAATAAAACAGGTATTTATATTTAACTGTACTTTTCCACAAATACAACTGGTACAGGATAATACAACACTCTACAAGGCTGTAAATTTTAATAACGGGAGCATTACCATGCCTGTAAATGTTAATAAACATAAAACTAATTATTTCGGCAATAAGCCCCAATATCAGCAAAATAAAAAAAGGATTATACGTTTTGTATAATCCTTTATAGCGTATAATGCCTATAAAAATTGGTATCAATATAGATTGACTTGAAATAAAATTAGTTATGTTTTCCATCCCAACTATTAATTGGGCTTAACTAAACTACTTTTTATGGCGCACAAGGTTGGGCATCGCTGCCCGGCTTCAATAACTATGGCAGGCTCGCTCTCTTCATTGCTGGTAAGCCGCATAATTTTATTACTGCCCCCGGTAATATCGTTGCCTTTATTATCAACACCCACAAGTACAAGCCTGATAAACCCCTTATCATCCTGCCCCAAATAAATACGGACATCTGTTACGCCCTTTTGATTAAGTAAGGCAGCTATCGCATCCCTGTTAAATTTTTCGGCCAGTGGTGTGTTAAAGCTGTTGGTGTCTTTTAGCTGGCGCATCATTTCAACTCTCCCTTTTCTAAAATTGGATGTGAACCGTTCGGCTTGGTTTAGCGAAATGAAGTGCACTTTTGCCTTTACCTCGTCATAAGGGATCTTACCGGACGGCGTGCACTGTATAAATAAAACAGTGGTGCAAAAAAACGTTGCAGATAATAACAAAAGTTGGAAGTGTTTCATGATTGATTTTTAGGTTGTTTTATGGCTATCATAGTAAAATACGATGCAATGTGTAATTATATGTTTGTAAATGCTAATATAGCTACAGCAGGCCTACATTCACAGCGTATAAATGCTGCAAATAATACGTATTTATACGCATTTAATAGCCTGAATAGATTTTTTAAGTTGATAAGACCGGCTCGATACATAAGATAGGCTATAACAAACAAAATATTGCAAGGGCGCGATAAATACGCCACTTTAAACTTCACGAAAAAATCAGTAAACGGTTATTTATTAACCGAAGGGTAATTTGGCTGTAGAATTATTACTTTGGGATAAAAAATGAACGTAGCGGGCGAGGGGGTAGAATACCGTTTTACACTATTCCAAACTCATAATTTTTTTATTATAAATAAGTTGTAAATGTGCGTTTAAAATGCATAGATTAGGTTTTTAATAACAATTGATTAATAGTACACCTAAAAGTATTTAAACCCTAATTTAAACTTTATGACTATTGTAGTAACAAGTCTGTTTATCGTGAATGCATTGGTAGTAGTGCAGCACTTAAAGGTAAAAAGATCTTAAACCCCCGAAAATGAGGATCGACTAACTTAGCAACTTTGCTAAGTTAGTTGTTTCCTCGTCCACAAGCTTTTGAAGCGGCCCCGAAGCAAACATCTTCATCATCATATTCAGGTCGGCAGTAATGGTAAAGGCCGCTTGTGTAGCGCCGTCAACCTCACTCAATTCCCATTTTAGTTCCATATCAAACGGCGGTTTCTCGGCCGGGATAATTCTTACCAGGCTATCGGCCACACGCTCCGCAATCTTTATCGAAAGTTTTGTAATGTTTTGGATGTTAAAACTGGCTACATCAGCGGTAGATTCCCAATCTTCAATATTATCTGGCATCAGCTGGCGGTGATTATTCATATCAGCCAAAAAAGCATATACCTGTTCTGCCGGTTTGTTTACCGTTACTGTACTTTCAAAAACACTCATAGTAACTATTATTGTCCCCAGGTTGAGGGTTGTTTGCGCCATTCCTTTAACACCGCGGTATCAGCAGCAGAGATATAACTATGCTGCTCGGCGTATTTTAAAAGCGCGTCGTAATTAGATAAAGTGATGAACGGGCATTTAGCCTCTTTAAAGTTATTGGTAGCTATATCAAACCCATAGCTAAAAATAGCGGCAAGGCCTGCTACAGTGTAACCCGCATCGCGCAAAGCATGAACTGCTTGTAAGCTGCTTTTGCCGGTAGATATTAGATCTTCGATAACCACCACACGCTGGCCCGGAGAAATTTCGCCCTCTATCAGGCTTCCTGTACCATGCTCTTTTGCCTTAGCGCGTACGTAGATAAATGGTAAGCCCATTTCTTGCGCCACCAGTGCGCCCTGCGGGATGCCCGCGGTTGCCACACCTGCGATACAACCAACCGAGCCAAACTGCTCCTGGATGGCCGATGTAAGCTGCTGGCGGATGTATGTACGGATGGTTGGATGTGATAGTGTAACCCGATTATCGCAATAGATGGGTGATTTCCAACCCGAAGCCCATGTAAAAGGATTATTAGGTTGTAATTTTATTGCTTTAATTTGCAGCAGAAATTCCGCGACCTGCTGTTCGGTCTCACTATTGGTATACATGGCTCAAAAATACAGAATTTATATTAACGAAAAAGTGATTTTGCTAACAGTGAAAACACCCAAAGTTGCATCTCACTATCAAAAGATTGATGCTGAGCATTTTGATCTGAAAATTGTTTACCATTGGGTAGATAAACAGCCTTGCAAATTATTTTACGTGCTTTGCGATAATGCCAGGGCTTTCCTGAAAAAGGTTATTAAAAATAATGTATTGATAGAAGCGGCCGGCGGCTTGGTTACCAACCAAAACGGCGAACACCTATTCATTTACCGCAACGATAAGTGGGATTTACCAAAAGGCAAGATCGAGAAAAAAGAAAAAACTAAAATTGCCGCCGTGCGCGAGGTAGAGGAGGAGTGTGGCATAAAGGTGAATAAGCTGGAAGAGAAGATCTGTAAAACATACCATACCTATATCTACAAAGGCGAGGTGGTGCTAAAGAAAACCCATTGGTTTAAAATGGCCTACAAAGGCAAAGCCAAGCTGGTGCCGCAATTAGAAGAAGGCATTACAGATGTGCGCTGGTTTAAAAAGGAGGATGTGCCAACTATTGTGAGCAATACCTTCCCGTCTATTATTGATGTGTTGGAAAAAGAAGAGTTGATTATAAATACGGTAGGGCTTCTTTCGGAATAAACTGGGCAACATCCCCATTGTAGCGGATTATCTCGCGCACAATGCTCGAACTGATGGACGAATATCCCGGTTTGCTCACAATAAATATACTTTCAATTTCCGGCTCGAGCGCGTGGTTCATTTGCGCTATGGCTTTCTCGTACTCAAAATCGGATACGGTACGGATGCCGCGGATCATATAATCGGCACCGATGCTTTTACAAAAATTAACGGTTAAGCCTTCATAAGCTACTATGTGGATGCGGTCGTCATGCGCGAAAACCGCTCGCAGCATATCCTCGCGCTTGCCAACGCTAAGCAGGCCCTGCTTGGTGCTGTTTACCCCAATACCTATGTAAACCTTATCGAAAAGGCTTACAGATCGTTTTACAATATCAACGTGTGCTTTGGTAACCGGGTCAAACGAGCCGGGGAAAAGGGCTATTTTCATATGGGTGATAACACTGTGCTTATTCAAAAGTAGTTAATAATTCTATTATAAAAACTAAACCCTGCATGTCATTTCGAACGAGCGGGGTAAGGAGTGCGGTGGAGCGAGGAGAAATCTTATACGCCCTGCAATCCGAGATGCGTGTCTTATACTTATCGCTTGTATAAGATTCCTCGTCGCTGCGCTTCCCTCGAAATGACATAGCGGTTTTCCGCCCTTGTTGTTGTTGTTGGCGCCAACAAGCCGCTATGCTTACACTAACCCATTTATCTGCGCATATTGCAGCAGCATAATCGTCTTCGCATCTTTTATTTCGCCGGATTTGACCATTTGCAAAGCCTTTGTAAATGGCATTTCCATTACCTCGATATTTTCGGTTTCTTCGGCAAGGCCGCCGCCATCGCTTACCTTCATGTCTTTGGTGTATTCGGCCGTGAAAAAGTACAGGATCTCGGTAACAGAGCCGGGCGACATGTACGCTTCAAATGCTTTTTGTACCGATGTTATCTTGTAGCCCGTTTCTTCCTCGGTTTCCTTGCAGATGCAGTCCTCGGGGTTATCCTTATCCAGCAATCCCGCGCAGGTTTCTATCATGTAGCCATCGGCATTGCCATTTAAATACGTGGGCATCCTAAACTGGCGGGTAAGTATCACGGTTTGGTTGGCTTTGTTGTACAACAAAATGGTAGCGCCGTTGCCGCGGTCGTAGGCCTCGCGCGAGTGGGTTTGCCATTTGCCATCGCGGCCCCAAAACTCATAGGTTACTTTGCGCAGGGTGTACCAGTTATCTGATAGCACGGTGGTTTGAACGTTTCTGACAGTATCGCTCATGGTAAGATTGGTTAGGTTAAGCTTTAAAGAAAGAGAATGACGAGTGCCCGTACTTGCGCTGCTCTACAAAAGCAGGGTGGTTGCTTAGGTTTTGCATGCTTTGATGCTCTACTATCAGCATACCGCCTTCAATCAGCAGGTTTTTATCGAATACTATTTTGGGGATCTCGGGGATCTTGTTCAGGTCGTAGGGTGGGTCTGCAAATATCAGGTCGTACTGCTCGGTTTCCAGGTCCAGGTATTTAAAAACATCAGCTTTAAAAACCTCAATATTATCTAAACCGTGCTGGCGCGATGCATCTTTCAAATAATGCACGCATTGTATGGCGCGGTCAACCCCGGTAACTTTTTCTGCCCCGCGCGATGCAAATTCCATGGCAATGTTGCCCGTGCCGCTAAACAGGTCAAGCACTTTCAGGTCCTCAAATTCTATCTGGTTGAGCAGGATATTAAAGAGCGCCTCCTTGGCAAGATCTGTAGTGGGGCGTACGGGTAAGTTTTTTGGCGGGTTAAGCCTTAAACCCTTTAATCTTCCTCCGATGATGCGCATAGCGATAAAGCGGCAAGGGCCAATATTTTGTGAGATTCGGTACCGTTAGGCAGATCCAAAACAGGAATGTCGTTAGCCTTTACCTGGCCGAAGAAGTTTTTGAGGTATAAAAAGTAACGGTCGGTATCGTTGATGTCGCCGCTAAGTATCAGTTTTACCTGGTCGGCTTGCAGACCAAGTTCGGTAACCACCAGGGCACTAAAATAGGCCAGCTCTTCGTGGTTTTTAAACTCAAAGGTATTATAAAAACGCAGGTTGCCGTTGGTGAAGTTTACAAACGAAACAACATCGTTGCCAATGTTAAGGTATAGATCGGTGCTTCGCGGGTGATTTTGTGATATGGCTTTAATTAACCCTGCATCGACATGGATAACATTTTGATTATCAAGGTTTTTTATGGCGTAGATCAAAGCTTCATCAACCTTGTAAATGATCACATTTTTGTTGTCTATCTTTTCGCACTTCACTTTTTCGGTATCGGTAACATCAAGCAGGCGTGCAATATCGGCAAGGCGGTCTTTCTCAAAAAGGCTTTCCGGTAACAATGTGAAACCCGTGGCATGCAGGCCCGTAACTACCAGTTTGTAATTAGCGGCTAAAACATCGCGCAGCTGCTGCGGGTCGCGCAGTTCACTAAGCGAATAATTTTCGCCCCATGACAGGAGCTGTTTACCGTTAATAACGGCATAACTAAAGCTGTTTACATCAACCTGTAATAACAGGGTGTAGCTGTGGGCCTGTGTAAGGCTTAGGTCGTCGCTGGTATAGTGGTGTCTGTGTTCGCTCATGCGGGTTAACAAAAGTAATATTTTTTCCGGATTATGTAATTAACATACCTACCAAGACCGTTTTTATCATCAGGTTAAATTTATCGCTAACCCAAACTATGTATTAACGCAGCCAAACGGGTCATTCGCTCATTCCTTTAAAAGCATAAACAGGCTAATCGTACCTTCAGGTCATCAATCACACAAATAAACTACTATGAAAACTTTGAAACCTATACTAAAAGCCTGCTCATTAATTTTATTGCTTGCATTTGCATCCTGCAAAAAAGATGGCGGCGTAAAACCTGATAAAGACCCTGTAATTAATAATACACCAGTTACAGCTACCGATCTTTTAGGTTACGTTATACCGGCTCAAATAAATATGGTTGGAGGCCTTCGTATCATTTATTTTAATAAAGACGGCAACGATATTAAAGCTACCTATGATGGTGTAATATCCCGAAAAATTGCCACGGTGGTTGTATCAAATAATATTTTGACTTTGGATCTGAATGGCGACGGCTCGCTGATTTGTACGTTCGAATTTAGTAAAAGTAACACAGGCGAACTGAGCCTTGTTAAATCTACTTATAAAAAGCAGAACGACGCATCTGTGCAAATGGGTGCGTTTTTGTACAAAAAATCTGATCTGGCAACATTTGCCAATTTGAAATTTGTTTCAGATGACGACCAGCCCATTTATGCAAAATTTACGGTCGACCATAATTTTGCCGTAAGCGATAATAAAAATTATACAGGAGCGGCATATTCAAGCTATTATGACCTTTGCCCGGGAGCGTGGAAAGGTGATTATAAAGGGGTAAGCTATATGGGTATTTGTATTAAAAATAGTAATTCGGTTGTTGGGATGCTTTTTCAAAAGGCGGGTGAAAAAGAACTACACATTTTGATCGCGCAGTAGACGCAATTAATTGAACATGTAAACCACATAAAAACACGACTATGAAAAATTTGAAACCCATACTAAAAGCCTGTTCGTTAATTTTATTACTTGCCTTTGCATCCTGCAAAAAAGATGGCGGCGTAAAACCGGAAGTTAAAGTAAACACCCCGATAACAACCGCCGACCTTTTGGCCTACAGCATTGATATAACTTTAGGCTCAGAATTGGGCCTTCGTGTTATTTACTTTAATAAAGATGGTAACGATATAAAAGCGACTTTAGACGGGATAACCTTCCGGAAGATATATACCGTGAACCTGGTAAATAATACCTGGATTTTAGACCAGTTAGGGGACGGAACAGTTACTTATACATTTACATTCGCCAAAGATGATAAAGGGCAATTGATAATGGCAAACGCCATTTATAAAAAACAAAGTGATGCATCGATAGAAATGCAACTTGTGATGACCAAAAATGCCGATGTTCCGTCCTTTGCTAATACCCGTTTCAGAAATTCGGAGAATCCGACAACCTACATGAAGTTTTCTAATGACCATAATTTTGCTATAAGTAATAAAAGCGATTACGCAGGCGCAGGATGGAGCAGCTACTATGACCTTTGCGCCGGGGCTTGGAAAGGAATGTACAACGGCGTTAATTATATGGGCTTTAGTATAGTACAAAATGGTATATTAATAATGATTGTACAAAAAGCTGGCACTGCCGATTATTATTTACTTGGACCGTTATAAATTGCTATGTGTTTTGACTCACCCGCGATTGGCTTTCTGAAGGAGAAGTAGCGATTTACATGTTCTTTTTTTTAAGTGAGTTTTTACCAGGGTGAGTAGATTATTAGGCGCAAAGTGGACTCACCCGGTCATCGCTACGCTCAACCACTCTCTCTCCGCAAACGGAAAGATGGTTTGATTTCACCCTCTTTGCGTAGCAGAGAGGGTTGCGCACAAAGAGCCGCGGGGTGAGTAGATTGCCAACTGTTTTTACTCACCCGGCCATCGCTATGCTCGACCACCCTCTCTCCGCAAGCGGAAAGAGGGTTTGATTTCACCCTCTTTGCGCAGCAGAGAGGGTCGCGCACGTAGTGCCGCGGGGTGAGTAAAATATTAATCCCGCCACATTACCCATTTACCATTCTTATCGCCACATTTGTGTGTGCCAACAATTGATCATATCCGCCAGGCTTTCCCGCATGAGCCCACAGCCCAACAGCAGGAGTTGTTTACTAAGCTGCACGCATTTTTAACCAGCGGCGAGGAAGATGATTGCTTTATTTTGAAAGGCTACGCGGGCACTGGTAAAACTACCATTGTAGGCGCTTTGGTAAAAGCCTTGCCTGCTTACGAATTTAAAGTGGTGCTATTAGCACCGACGGGCCGCGCCGCCAAGGTAATTACCAACTATAGCGGCCGCAAAGCATTTACCATTCACAAGCGCATCTACCGCAAAAAATCGGCGCTAAATATGGACGAGGGTTTCGCCATTGCCGAAAATATGAATACTAATACGTTGTTTATTGTAGATGAAGCGTCGATGGTGTCGGATGAATCGGGGCGTTTCCACGGTAGTTTACTGAATGACCTCGTCAACTACGTTTACAATACTAAAAACTGTAAGCTGTTACTGGTTGGCGATACCGCCCAGTTACCGCCTGTTGGCGCAGACGATAGCCCCGCGCTGGATGCCAAATTAATGAAAGACCGCTTTGGCCTAACCATTTTTGGTTATGAGTTGACGGATGTGCTGCGCCAGCAAAAGGACTCGGGGATTTTGTTCAATGTAACCAAGGTGAGGGATATCATTCGGGAGGGTAAAGAGATAATGCCGCAGATTGTGACCAAGGGCTACAAAGATGTTTACCGCATGGGCAGCGATATGCTGGAGGAAGGCCTTAACTACGCCTACAGCAAATACGGGCACGATGAAACGCTGATCATTTGCCGCAGTAACAAAAACGCCAATATGTATAACCGGCAAATTCGCGGGCGCATCCTGATGCGCGAGGAGGAACTAACGGGCGGCGATCAGCTGATGATCGTAAAGAACAATTACTTTTGGCTGGAAGGCCAGGAGGAAGGAAGTACAGGCTTTATCGCGAATGGTGATATTGCCCGGATCAGAAAAGTACGTAAAATAGAAGATATGTACGGCTTTAGGTTTGCCGACGTGCAGCTGGAATTTACGGATTATGCTGAAGACCCGGTGCTGGATTGCAAGATACTACTGGATACATTATACTCGGAAGCGCCCGCTTTATTGCCTGATGACCAAAAGCGTTTTTACAACGAGGCCATGAAGGATTATGAGCACATCCCCAACAAACGCGACAAGCATAACGAACTTAAACTAAACCCATATTACAACGCGCTGCAAGTTAAATTTGCCTACGCCATTACCTGCCATAAGGCACAGGGCGGCCAATGGGAAGCCGTATTTGTTGACCAGGGCTACCTCACGGATGAAATGGTGAACACCGACTTTCTCCGTTGGTTTTATACCGCCTGTACCCGGGCCACACAAGAGCTTTACCTGGTGAACTTTAACAAGAAGTTTTTTGTTGAAAAATTGGAGCCGGAGTTTTGATATTACTGTAATTTCTGAGTCGAAATTGAGGCGCAAAATCCAAAAGCCTACTTTTTAATCTACAAATTTTTCGGGTGTCTCACGGTGTCCCACGGTGTACCGTTCAGTACAGTACAACTAAAACATATAAGTAACTTATATTTAATTAGTTAATATAGATTTAAAGATGTATTACTTTAGCAGAAACGTAATATTATATTTATGTAAGTATTTAATTATTAGACTATTACGTTTTCGTACCGCATTATATAATAAAAAGTGGGACACTACGGGATTACCTATAAACCACAACTGATCTACTCTACCATCGGTAGCATAATCGTAAAGGTACTGCCTTTGCTTTCTACAGTGATATTAGCGCTTTGGCTTTCTACAATATCTTTTACGATACCAAATAGTAAAGTTCCTAAAGTTGTAGACCGGTGGTTGCCAAAATGTCTGTTGATTTTCAAATTTAATGACATTTGTTCCTGTATTAAGATGTGGCAATTGTTTTGAGTGTAATTGAGTACTATGAATTTTAACAACTTTACCATAAAAGCCCAGGAAGCTGTACAAAAGGCATCCGAAATTGCGACAGGCAACCAGCAGCAAGCTATCGAGCTCGCGCATCTGCTAAAAGGCCTGTTATTGGTTGACGAGAACGTTATTACCTATCTCCTAAAAAAAATGAACGTTAACCTAAACAGGCTAAACGAAACGCTTGATACGCAGATAAAGTCATTCCCAAAAGTTAGCGGGAGCGATGTTTATTTGTCATCAGCCGTAAATTCAGCATTACAAAAAGCAAATGGTTACCTAAAAGAATTTAAGGATGAATTTGTATCTGTAGAACATATATTGTTAGGCATACTAAGCGGTAGCGATAAAGCCTCAGGCGCTTTAAAAGATGCCGGTGTAAATGAAAAGGACCTTAAAAAAGCCATCACCAGTTTGCGCGGTGATAGCAAAGTCACCAACCAAAATGCCGAAGCAACCTACAACGCCTTAAACAAATACGCCCGCGACCTTAACGACTATGCCCAAAGCGGCAAGCTCGACCCGGTAATCGGTCGCGATGAAGAGATTCGTAGGGTAATTCAGATTTTGAGTCGCCGTACAAAGAACAACCCTATTTTGGTTGGTGAGCCTGGTGTAGGTAAAACTGCCATTGCCGAGGGTATTGCTTTCCGTATAATCAAGGGTGACGTGCCCGAAAGCCTGAAAACTAAAACCGTTTATTCGCTGGATATGGGGGCGCTGATAGCAGGTGCCAAATACAAGGGCGAGTTTGAGGAACGCCTTAAAGCGGTTATAAAAGAAGTTAGCCAGAGTGATGGCGAGATCATTTTGTTTATTGATGAGATCCATACCCTGGTTGGCGCAGGTGGTGGCGAAGGAGCCATGGATGCCGCCAATATCTTAAAACCGGCCCTTGCCCGTGGCGAATTACGTGCTATTGGCGCAACCACGCTAAACGAATACCAGAAATATGTTGAGAAAGATAAAGCGCTTGAACGACGTTTCCAAAAGGTAATGGTTGGCGAGCCGGATACTGCCGATGCCATCTCTATTTTGCGTGGGTTGAAGGAACGCTATGAGGCCCACCACAAAGTACGCATCAAGGATGAGGCTATTATCGCAGCCGTTGAAATGTCGCAGCGTTATATTTCTGATCGGTTTTTGCCTGACAAGGCAATAGATTTAATGGACGAGGCTGCATCTAAGCTACGTTTAGAAATGGATTCGGTACCTGAAGTGGTGGACGAATTGGAACGCCGCATTATGCAGCTGGAAATTGAACGTGAGGCCATCAAACGCGAAAAAGATGACCATAAGGTAAAAGAACTAAGCGAAGAGATAGCTAACCTATCTGCCGACCGTGATTCGTTACGTGCAAAATGGCAGGGCGAAAAAGATATTGTAGATGGCATCAATCAAAAGGTTGAACAGATAGAGAATTACAAACTGGAAGCCGAACAGGCCGAGCGCGCCGGAGATTACGGTAAAGTAGCTGAATTGCGCTATGGCACCATTGTAGACGCACAGCGCGAAGTTAATAAGCTAAAAGAAGCCTTAGCCGAAAACAAGGATGATAGCCGCATGCTGAAAGAGGAAGTTACTGCCGACGATATCGCGGGAGTGGTAAGCCGCTGGACGGGCATTCCTGTGAGTAAAATGATCCAGAGCGAACGTGAGAAGCTGCTCAGCCTGGAAGCTGAGTTGCACAAACGTGTAGCAGGGCAGGAGGAGGCTATCGAGGCCATAAGCGACGCTATCCGCCGCAGCCGTGCCGGGTTGCAGGATAAACGTAAGCCTATCGGGTCGTTTATATTTTTGGGTACAACAGGTGTGGGTAAAACCGAGCTTGCCAAAGCCCTTGCCGAATACCTCTTCAATGACGAAAATTCGTTGGTGCGGATAGATATGAGTGAATACCAGGAACGCCATTCTGTTTCAAGATTGATAGGTGCGCCTCCGGGTTATGTGGGTTATGATGAAGGCGGCCAGTTAACCGAAGCCGTGCGCCGCAAACCATATAGCGTGGTATTGCTGGATGAGATTGAGAAAGCACATCCGGATGTATTTAATATCCTGTTACAGGTGCTTGATGACGGGCACTTAACAGATAATAAAGGCCGAGTGGTGAACTTTAAGAACACCATTATCATCATGACCTCTAACATCGGGTCGAATATTATACAGGAGAATTTTTCTGAATTGGAAGATAATAACCGCGAGGAAATTATCGCCAAAACCAAAAATGAATTATTTACCCTCTTGCGTGCAACAATCCGTCCCGAGTTTTTGAACCGGATAGACGAGATAATTATGTTTACCCCGCTAAGCAGGGACGAGATAGGCGATATTGTGAAACTACAGTTCAGGCAAGTGCAGCAAACCCTGGCAGAAATGGGTGTTACCATTGATGCAACCGACGAGGCGTTAGACTGGCTGGCTCAACTGGGCTACGACCCTCAATTTGGTGCCCGTCCGTTAAAAAGGGTTATCCAAAAGAAAATACTGAACGAATTATCAAAACAGATACTGGCCGGGAAGGTGGACCGTGACAGCAAGATAAAGCTGGATATGTTTGATAACAACTTTGTGTTTATGAATGCGGGTGAGTGATTTGAAGAGTAGCGTGACGCATTTATACAATAAGGCTGCCTCAAGGCGGCCTTCGTTGGTAAAAGGCAATCGTTTTTTAGTTCGCAATTGTGTAATAACTTAATAATAAGTTAATAATATGTGTAAAACTAATTGAAACATATTATAGAGATTTGATCGTATAATTAAGTGTAAAGAAATATCAACTTAACTAAAAATCAAAACATGTCTCATTTTACAAAACTAAAATTACCAGTTATCGCATTATTTGCGGCGGGTTTATTGGCAGCGGGTTGCCAAAAAAACGAAAGCGTTAAAGCAGGTACAGCGCAATCAATTGAAGTTAAACCATCGTCATCTTTAAAAACAGAAGCGGTTTCGCTTACTCAAAGTTTTGAGGTTGGCACAACAAGCCCAAAAACAGCGTATGATGTATCGCCAACAGGTTCATCAAGTGGTGATAACGTTACCCTGTCTGGTAGCACATGGAACTTGTATGATGCACTAATTGGTAATTTAGCAGCCGATCAAAAAGCGGGGTCATGGTCGGCACGGGTCCGTAATACAGGTAAAATTACCATGCTATTTGACGTAGCTACCGGTATAAGTACCGTCACTTTTAAATGTGCAACTTACAGCGGAGACGCAGCAAGTACCATAGGTTTATTTTATTCTGTAAATGGTGGAAGTACCTGGACACAGTCTGGCGCTGCGGTTACCACAACATCAACGCTTACTTTAAAAACGTTCACTATCACCCAAACCGGGAATGTGCGATTAGAACTCCGTAAACTTAGCGGTGGCACAAACCGTATCAATATTGATGATATTACTGTAAACGATAACGCTGGTGGTGGCACTGGTGGCGGTACGGTGTTAACAGGTAAAAAGTTCCTGTTTGACGCCAGCCATCTTGAAAACGCCGGAAGCGCCGATTGGCAAATTGATGCTGATGGTACCGAAAATGTCCCAATGTACACTGGCGGCACAACAGTAGAAGCCAAGGCCCAACGTATCCCAACTCCATCATACACCGGCATAACTGCAAGCACTTCAGAAACTTATTGGAAGGGTGCCATGTCTGCATGGGCTGTTGAACTGGTTAAAAAAGGTGAATTGGTAGAAACCTTACCGGTTGGCACAGCGCTTACTTATGGTAACGCATCAAACCCCCAGGATCTGAGTAATTACGATGTATATGTGGTTATAGAGCCAAACCGTTTGTTCACAGCTACCGAGAAAACCGCCATTATGAATTTTGTTAGCAATGGTGGTGGCCTTGTTATGGTTGCCGACCATACCGCTGCAACCACAGCCGGTACCGATGCCAATGGCTATAACCCGTCAGACCTTGATGGCGATGGGTTTGATTCGCCACGTGTTTGGAATGATCTGATGACCAATAACGGCATTAACAACAGTAATCCGTTTGGCTTCACCATAAACTATGTTGACATCAGCGAAGGCCCTTCTACAAACGTTTATACAGGTGCCAACGCAAACGCGCAAAAAGTACTGAATGGTGCGGCAGGTACCGCTTCAAAACTGGCGTTCTACAATGGGTCAACGGCAACATTAACCCCTGCAAACAATGCCAATGTACAAGGTTTATTTTGGCGTAACAGCGCAACCAATGGTGGTAGCGCCAGTGTAATGGCTTTGCTTTCTACATATGGTAGCGGTAGGATATTCTTTATTGGCGACAGCTCGCCATCTGATGATGGTACCGGTGATACCGGCGATAACTTGTTTAACGGATGGTCGGGCGATTCACCATCAGGTTTTACCTCGCATCCGGCATTGCATTTAAATGCGGCGCTTTGGGCTGCTAAAGCGCAGTAGTTTATATACATACAAATCTCAAAACAGCGGTAGGTTATCTTACCGCTGTTTTTGTTTAGCCGCGTTGGTAAATTATGCAAACAACCTTTAACCTTAATGGTTATTCAGGTACAATCGTTATCACAACAACATAAACGCTACTACCATGAAAAATTTTGAAACCTTAGTGGATGCCACTAACGACCTTACCAAAAGAGGATATACAGCAAACTTAAGCCTTGAAGGCGATACCATAGACGATAAATCGCAGGATATACACATGACTGCCGATGATTTTGAGATAGACGAGTTTTACCGTTTCGAGGGGCAAAGTAACCCGTCAGATATGTCAATAGTTTACGGCATAAGTTCGGCAAAATATAATTTGAAGGGTATTGTAATAAATGCCTACGGGATGTACGCCGATGATAGTTCGTCTGCCATTGCTGCTAAATTACATCACCACCAGGTTAGCGATAACCTGAACGGCGCAGATAGACCTACGGAGTAGGTTTGCAGTAGGTAGTTTGCAGTAAACAGAACTGCAAACTGCCCACTTACAACTGCAAACTTTTTAAAATTTTCTTTCCTCTTGATTGTATTGCCGGGCCGCCATTGCGCATCATAAAGGCTACCTGGTTCGTAAGTTCCTCTTTTATCCAATCGTACCGATTGTGCAGGTTAAAAAGGGTATCTGCCGCGAAAACTTTTACTGCTACTTTTACTTTTGGGTCAATCAGCCAATCGAAGCATTTCTCAACCACGTCTTCCAGGTCTATTGCCGCTAATTTTTGTTGGATTATTATTGGCGCATTCGCCAGGGTTAAATGCATCATAATACGGGCGTAATGCCTTTTGCAACTTTGGTTGGTAACATCCGCCATGCGTTTTACAAAATATTCCAGGTTATCTATATAAAGTTCAGGCTGGGCAAGCATCATGGTATCCAATAACCACGCTGCGCGGAAACCAATCCGGATATTGGGGTGAAAAGTAAGGTCTACAAGTTCATTTAAATCAAAGTCCTGTGCGCGCAAGGTCATGGCAAGCCGCTCAATAAAGCCCTTTGTCGGGTCGTCTGTTAGTTCTTTTATAAATCGGGCAGTGTTGAGCATGATATTCGTCAATGATGTAAATTTATAAAAACCTGTTTAATAGTAATATATAACCTATTTCATATAATTCATACTTAGTTATTGTAAAACGCTACAACCATTTAGTGTTTATTTGTTTAACATAGTGTAATTATAATATTGTTTTTTATGTTTGATAAGTACGGTTGATCGTAATTTTTTTACACTCTCCGTACATCATATAAACCCTTCGGCAGCAAAAAACTATAAATTTGTCTACCGTTAATTAATCGTTATTACATGGTTAAATTCAATAGATTTATACTGGATAATGGCCTTCGCGTTATTGTTCATGAAGATAGTACTACCCCGATGGCCGTTCTCAATATTCTTTACGATGTTGGCGCGCGGGATGAAAACCCCGAACAAACCGGCTTCGCGCATTTGTTTGAGCATTTGATGTTCGGCGGATCGGTAAACATCCCCAATTATGATGGCCCGTTACAGCGTGTTGGCGGCGAAAATAACGCCTTCACCAGCAACGACATTACTAACTATTACATCACCCTGCCATCGGCCAATTTAGAGACCGCCTTTTGGCTGGAGAGCGACCGAATGCTGAGCCTTGCCTTTAGCGAGAAAAGCCTCGAGGTGCAGCGTAACGTGGTAATAGAGGAGTTTAAACAGCGCTACCTCAATCAGCCTTACGGTGATGTATGGTTAAAGCTTAGGCCAATGGTTTATAAAAGCCACCCGTACCAATGGGCAACTATAGGTAAAACCATCAAGCATATCGAGGACGCACGAATAGAAGATGTAAAAGCCTTCTTTAAAAAGCATTATAACCCGCAAAACGCCATTATGGTAGTTGGTGGCGATGTTAAGACCGGAGAGATAAAAGCTATGGCCGAAAAATGGTTTGGTCCGATCCCTGCCGGCGAAAGGTACGTACGCGACCTGCCTCAAGAACAGACGCAGCATGAAGAGCGCCGCGATACGCACACCGCGAAAGTGCCGCTTAACGATGTGTACATCGCCTTCCAGATGGCGGGGCGTTTGGATGAGAGTTATTATGCGGTCGAACTGATGTCTGATATCCTTTCGAGGGGTAATTCATCGCGCCTGCACCGTAGTTTGATAAAAGACAAACAGCTCTTTAGTGAGGTGCATGCCTACATAACAGGCAGCCTTGACAAAGGCATGTTTGTGTTGGAAGGTAAACCGTTGGAACACGTAAGTATTGAGCAAGCCGAGGCTGCGCTTTGGGCTGAGGTTGAACGCCTGAAGAATGATGAGGTGCCTGCTGATGAACTAACCAAAGTGAAGAACAAAACGGAAAGTACAATGGTGTTCTCGGAAATGTCGCTTTTAGACAAAGCCATGAACCTTGCCATGTATGAATTGATGGGCGATGCAGATGGCTTTAACCACGAATCTGCTAAGTTTTTGGCGGTGACGGCCGGGGAGATCAAAGCGCATGCAAACCAGATTTTCCGTAAAGAAAATTCATCTACGCTGGTGTACCTGGCGCAGGCCGTGAATGAGCCGGTACAACTGATTAACGAATAAAAGATCAATTGAATTGTTTGAACCATGTGGGATTCCGCATTGCGATGACTTAATGACCCGATAAATCAATGACTATACTCGACAGACAAACACCACCGCAATTTAACGGTGTTGAAAATATAAACCTGATCCGCCCCGAAGCTACCAAACTTAACAATGGTGCCAATATTTTCACCTTTAACTCGGGCGACCTTGACCTGGTGCGGATAGAATGGATCTTCCATAACATCCGTTTTAACCCGGCCAAGCCATTGCTTAACGTGGCTGTAAATACCATGCTTACCGAGGGGACAACTAAACTGACATCTACACAAATTGCTGATAAGATAGACTTTTACGGCGCTTTTTTGCAGGTAGATTTTAGTTACGACCATTCGCAGGTAACGTTATACACACTTACCAAGCATTTAAACGCTACGCTGCCTGTCATCAAAGAGATCCTTACAGATTCTATCTTCCCGGAGAAGGAGTTGGGTACATTTATCCGTAACCAGCAGCAAAAGCTACAGGTAAGCCTGCAAAAAAATGATGTTGTAGCCCGCCGTGAGTTTAATAAAGCGCTTTACGGCGAAACCATCTACGGCCTTGCCGCCCAGCCCGAAGATTTTCAATCCCTGAAAAGGGAGGATCTGGTGGAAGCTTTCATGGAAATGTACCAGCCGGGCAACTGTAATATTGTAATAGCCGGGAAAGCTGACCCTAACATTTTACAAGCCGTTACCGAAACTTTTGAAGGCCCTTGGGGCGCAACCTCAACACCTGCCGATATTACCCAGCCTGCGTTGGAACCATCTTCCGAGCGATTTATTTATAAGGAGAAAGCGGATGCTTTGCAATCCGCCATCCGCATAGGTACACCTTTTGTGAACCGTACCCACCCGGATTTTCCGGGGTTGCTGGTGCTTAATACTGTGCTTGGGGGGTACTTTGGCTCAAGGCTAATGGCTAACATCCGCGAGGATAAGGGTTATACCTACGGTATTGGGTCGGGAATGTCGTCATTTAAACAAACCGGCTCGTTATACATCGCGTCAGAGGTTGGTGCCGATGTTTGTAAAGCTGCCGTAGCTGAGATAGAAAAGGAGGTAAACCTGTTAAAAACAGAACTTATCCCCGAAGAAGAGTTATCGCTTGTGCGCAACTTTATGCTTGGTTCACTATTAGGGAGCCTCGAAAATGTGCTGTCGCATGCCGATAAATTTAAGAACTTATATTTTGCCGGCCTGGACTACGATTATTACGAACGCTACACCCAGACAGTAAAAAACATCACCGCCGAAGACCTGAAGGCTCTTGCGAATAAATACTTTAATTTTGAGAATTTTTATAAAGTGATAGTAGGGAAATATTAGAAAGATGTGGAGATGTGCGGATATATATATGTGCAGATGAAAAAAGATTTCGATATTTGAATTCATCAATGTAATGTCAAATGATCTGCATATCCGCACATATGCATATTTGCACATCAATTCCTTTCCAAATCCCATAATTTTTCATAGCTTTGCCCGGCAAATAATACCTCCAAATAATTATTTGCCATGCAGTTAGACCCATCCAAATTTGTCGCCGAAGGATTAACCTATGACGACGTACTATTACTCCCCGCATATTCAGAAGTATTACCGCGCGAAGTCAACACGAGCACCTTTTTAACCAAAAAGATCCGTTTGAACGTCCCGATCATTTCGGCCGCCATGGATACCGTAACCGAATCTGGTTTGGCTATTGCCATAGCCCAGGCAGGTGGTATTGGTATGCTGCACAAAAACATGACCATCCAACAACAGGCCGACGAAGTACGTAAAGTAAAACGATCTGAAAGTGGCATGATCCAAGAGCCTATTACTTTATTGCAAGATGCCTTGCTATCTGATGCGGTAAACATCATGCGCGAGTTCAGCATAGGTGGTATCCCGGTAATTGATGCTGACGGCAAACTTACGGGCATCATCACCAACCGCGACCTGCGTTTTCAGAAAGACCTAACCGTACCGGTTAGCGAGGTTATGACCAAAACAAACCTTATAGTAGCTCCTGAAGGTACAACTCTACAGGACGCAGGCGCGATACTGCAGGATAATAAGATCGAAAAACTACCCGTTGTAAATAAGAACGGTAAATTGGTAGGATTGATTACTTATAAAGACATCCAGAAAGTTAAAAACTTCCCTAACGCTTGTAAAGACGAGTTTGGCCGCCTGCGAGTGGGTGCAGCCGTTGGTGTAGCTGCAGATAATATTGACCGCGTTACTGCCCTTGTTAATGCCGGTGTTGATGTTATTACAGTTGACACCGCACACGGTCACTCAAAAGGTGTTATAGATATGGTAAAGGCCGTTAAAAAGCTCTACCCGGACTTGCAGGTTATTGCAGGTAACATCGCCACCGGCGATGCAGCTAAAGCCCTTGCCGAAGCAGGTGCCGATGCGGTTAAGGTTGGTATAGGCCCTGGTTCTATCTGCACCACCCGTATCATTGCAGGTGTGGGCGTTCCTCAACTGTATGCCGTTTACGAATGTGCCAAGGCGCTTGAAGGTACCGGCATCCCGGTTATTGCCGATGGCGGTATCAAACAAACCGGCGATATGGTGAAAGCTATAGCCGCGGGTGCAAGCTCAATTATGGCAGGTTCGTTGTTTGCAGGTGTGGAAGAATCACCGGGTGAAACCATTATATACGAAGGCCGTAAGTTTAAATCATACCGTGGTATGGGTTCTATAGAGGCGATGGCTAAGGGTTCAAAAGACCGCTACTTCCAGGACGAGACCGACGTGGTAACTAAACTCGTTCCCGAAGGTATTGTTGGCCGCGTACCATTTAAAGGCAACATGGCAGAGGTGATCTACCAATACATCGGTGGTTTACGCGCAGGTATGCATTACTGTGGTGCTGCCAATATCGAAGACCTGCAAAAAGCCAAGTTTGTACGTATCACCGCTGCCGGTATGCGCGAAAGCCACCCGCATGATATTACCATTACCAAAGAAGCTCCAAATTATACAAGGTAAGGTCTACGATAGAAATAAAAAAGGGGGATACAGTTTTGTATCCCCCTTTTTTATGCGGCAAAGTTTGAGGCTATTTACCCGCTGAACCTGTCATTTGTATTAATGGATTAGCAGTTAATATTCTGATAGCCTGCTCGTAAGTAAATCCTTCTTTTAATTTCGGTTATTTTTACATGCTCTTCGCTTGGGTAAGATTGCGTTAGATCCACATTATAAAAATTAAAGAACGTAATGCCATCGGCACGCTTGCCGGCATGCTCAATGATGTCAATCAATTTTGCGTTAGCTGGTATTTTCTTAAAATATACTTTAAACGAAAGTTTATCTCCCATTTTGGCAATAATGGTTTTCGCTTCGGGTTCTATGGCAATACCTTCAGCTTTTACAAATTCGTAATGTTTATTGCTTACATCTGTTTGAATATAAGTTTCCTTATTTAAAACAACCCATGCGTTATTGTTTTGAGCATAATGTTCAAAGCTAACTATGGTGTACTGTTTATCAGTTTCAATTTTGCTGATAACGGTTGAAGGGCTGTCCCTGTTTTCTATGCGGGGATTAACAATATTTTGGGCGAAAGAATAAAGACAAGCTATAAGCAGGGTTGCCGTTAGTAATGAGGTTCTTTTCATGTAGGTGTCTGGTTTGAATGGTTTAGATAAACTTACAACAGTAATATTACCATTTAAATAGATGTATCTGTTAAATTAATGGATAATTATGCAGATCAGGTTTAGCACTATATATTTGCCGCCATGAAAGCTATCTGCGTATTCTGTGGTGCCAATTTTAATGGCGACCCTGCACTTAAACAAGCGGTTGAATTACTGGCCGATGTTATGGTAAGTAAAAATATCCAGCTGGTATACGGTGGCGGTAATGTTGGCGTAATGGGTTTATTGGCCGATGCCGTATTAGGCAGGGGCGGAGAGGTTATAGGCGTTATCCCCCGGTTTTTGATGGATAAAGAAGTTGGCCACTCCGGAATCACCAAACTGCACATTGTTGATAACATGCACCAGCGCAAGCAAATGATGAACGACCTTTGCGACGGTATCATCATGCTGCCCGGCGGTTTTGGTACGCTTGAAGAATTTTTTGAAGTGCTTACCTGGTTGCAATTGGGCTTGCATAATCACCCGGTGGGGATCTTAAATACAGGTGGCTTTTACGATGCCCTGTTAACGCAAATGGATGTAATGGTACAACAACGCTACCTAAAACCTGCTAATCGTGAACTGGTATTAACCTGTGCCGACCCGATAGAACTGGTTGACCTGATGGAAAAGATAGACATAAAACCCGATGAGGTTTGGTTTAGGGACAGGAATTTGACGTAGTTAACACTTCCATAACGAAATTGAAACGGTTTGTTTCATTTCAAAATAATTATGGTCGCCGCAATAAACGCATGATGATCCATCCCATAAGGTAAAATGCCCGGTAGCGTCGTTCCAACCTGTTACATCAAATTTTATAATGCCCGATACATTCTTAATTGTGCTTAAATCATATTCACCATTTTTTTTGGTTAGTACGACAGACGGTTTGCTATACTTATGCCGAAGGAAGGTGTTGAACTCCGCAACACGGATTGCATAGTTTAATTTGTCTTCACCCTTAAAAGTAAGCATGCCTGATGGGTTTTCCGGGATATCGAACAGCTTACCCATATTTGCATAATTAAAAGCCCTGCTCATTCTAATAACGCAGGTATTGCTAAACGACGGAGAATGAGATGATATTTCGCCTTTGATCAGGTCCCTAACTTGTGCAGACGAGTAGTTACTCCCCGGGTAGTTAGAGTTTAAACTTTGAAAAGTAGGTAATAGCATTATTTGATATTTAAGATGTGGTTTTTAAGGGAATCACTATAGGCGAATTCTACGTTCGGTTCGGTTCGCCCCCAATGTACACCCTGGCTATAAAGCTGTTTATCCTGTGTATTTGTTTTCAGGAAAATGATTAGGGTCTTATCAACAAATTCTTTGTAGTCGCCTTCTTCTAAAAAAGCTTCGTATTTTATTTCGGATAATTTAGCTGCCTGCCCTTTATATGCCTCAAGCATTTGAGCGGTTATGATGTAAATTTCCTGTTGTTTAACGGTACTGATTACCTTTATTTTGGCAACAAGATCCGAATTGCTGTAAAGGCTTTTTACCAACGGTGCAGAGAATTTTGTGGTGTCTTTAACCGTGGCTACGGTGTCCCGGCTCACTATGATCGCCTTTTTTTCGGGGCTTTTGCAGGCAGCAAAAAATAGTATTGAAGCGATAAGTATTGATGGTATCCGCATGGCTAAGATTTGTTAATTAACGCTATAGTTAATAAAATGTTTTAAATTAACTATAGGTTATTGCTATGCTTGCATAATAAATTACAACAGGTGTAGGGTATTTCTAATTTATTTTCCTAAAATTACATAACCTATAATAGATACGTATGGATCTGGAATTCAATAAAAATGAGGATGTTAACAAACAGCTTGTTTACGAATTTAATACAAAGCTCAAAAAAATATTCATGGGTGGTGGCGAAAAAGCCGCTGCCAAACAAAAGGAAAAAGGCAAAATGCTTGCCCGAGAGCGTGTGGCCTACCTCATAGATGATGATAAGCCCTGGCTGGAAGTAGGCGCTTTCACAGCCGATGGCATGTATGCCGAGCATGGCGGCTGCCCAAGTGGCGGTGTGGTTTGCGGCATAGGCTATGTTAGCGGCAGGCAGTGTGTTATTGTAGCTAATGATGCAACTGTTAAAGCCGGCGCCTGGTTCCCGATAACCGCCAAGAAGAACCTGCGCGCGCAAGAGATAGCCATGGAAAACCGGTTGCCTATTATTTACCTGGTAGATTCGGCAGGGGTGTATTTGCCCTTGCAAGATGAGATCTTCCCGGATAAAGAGCACTTTGGACGCATCTTTCGCAACAACGCGCAAATGAGCAGCATGGGTATCATCCAGATAGCGGCCATCATGGGGTCGTGTGTGGCGGGTGGTGCCTATTTGCCTATCATGAGCGATGAAGCCATGATCGTAGAGGGTACAGGCTCGGTTTTCCTTGCGGGATCATACCTGGTTAAATCCGCCATAGGCGAAGATGTAGACAACGAAACACTTGGGGGAGCAACCACGCAATGTGAGATCTCGGGCGTAACAGACTATAAGCACCCTAACGATAAAGCTTGCCTGGATTCTATCCGCAACATTATGAACAAGGTGGGTGATTATAATAAGGCAGGTTTCGACCGCATCAAACCATCGGAACCAAAATTAAACGAGAAAGATATTTACGGCATCCTGCCCGAAACCCGCGATAAAGCCTATGATATGAACGAGATCATCAAACGTTTGATAGATGATTCGGAATTTGAGGAGTATAAAGCAGGGTATGGCCAATCCATTATTTGCGGCCTTGCCCGTATTGATGGCTGGGCGGTTGGCATTGTGGCTAACCAGCGCAAGGTTATCAAATCAAAAAAAGGCGAGATGCAGTTTGGGGGCGTTATTTATTCCGATTCGGCAGATAAGGCAACCCGCTTTATCATGAACTGCAACCAAAAAAAGATCCCCCTGGTTTTCTTACAGGATGTTACCGGCTTTATGGTAGGCAGCCGTAGCGAGCATGGTGGCATTATAAAAGATGGTGCCAAAATGGTGAATGCTGTAGCAAACTCTGTGGTGCCAAAGTTTACCATCGTGATAGGTAACTCTTACGGCGCAGGCAACTACGCCATGTGCGGCAAGGCTTATGATCCAAGGCTGATCTACGCATGGCCATCGGCTAAAATAGCCGTAATGGGCGGCGCGCAGGCAGCTAAGGTGTTGGTACAAATGCAGGCGGCAGGCCTAAAAGCAAAAGGTGAAGAGGTAGATGAAGCCAAAGAAGCCGAACTGCTTAAACAAACCACCGACAGATACAATACCCAAACCACGCCATACTATGCTGCCGCAAGGCTTTGGGTAGATGGTATTATCGACCCGCTTGAAACCCGTAAGGTGATATCCATGGGGATAGAAGCAGCCAACCACGCGCCGATAGAAAAAGCTTTTAATGTAGGGATAATACAAACGTAGAAGAAGACAGGGAAGCGATACTTCGTGTCTCTTTTAAAATGGTAGGGAATGTCACTTCACGCGTGTTTATTAGATGCTGTTTAAAATAAAAAAACGTCATTGCTGGAACGAAGCAATCCCCAACTTGCAGAGGGACTATTTGCTTTGGCCTCAAAGTAGAGAAATGCTTCGTTCCAGCAATGGCGTTGAGAGATGTACCTTTTTATTAAACGCTTAGCCGGGCGGGGTCGGTTTATTATTTAAACTTATCCGTTATAAGCTCGAGTCAAACTCAATGATCCATTCAATACCATATTTGTCTCTAAACATTCCGGCATAGGTGCCCCATGGCGTATCGCCAATGTCCCCTTCAACCTCTCCGCCCGCCGATAATCCGTTAAATACTTTGTCGGTTTCTTCACGGCTTTCGGTGCTTACAAATATTTTAGACCTGTTTTCATTTTCGTTTACCCGCCCCATAACTTCCGGAACGTCATTGGCTATTAATAAATTGTGCTTGCCGATAGGTAAGCTAATGTGCATTATTTTATTTGCTTCGTTTTCTGCAACCTGAAATTCAGGACCAGACAGATCCTTGAAGCGAATGATCTTTGTGAACTCGCCGCCAAAAACTGATTTGTAAAAATTGAATGCTTCTTCGGCGTTGCCATTGAAGTTGATCCATGGATTAATTGTTCTCATAATTTTATTTTAAGTTTAATTTTTTCTGCTCAAGCCAATCAGCATTCCCGTTGTTAATGTAATTGACAATTTTCTTGTTACAATTTCGGCGATAAAGTGGCTAACAGATTATCCAAATTGTTCATTGTCATCTCAAATCCTTTTGTGAAGCCCATTTCAATCATCTTCTTCATGCGGGCAAGGGATTCATTAAAAATGGTGATACTTACTTTTGTTTTGCAATTTTCTTCGCTGAATTTGTAATCCCATTCAGAACCCGGCAGTTCCGGGTTTTCGTCTTTGTCTGCAAAAGAATTATACATTTTAAAATTTGTTTTAGGAGTAATTGATGTATATTTCTGAATTGCCCACCGCTCTTGTCCGTCGGGGCTTATCATCGCATAAAACCTTTGCCCTCCAACTTTAAAATCCATATACTTAGTTTCGGCACGCATTGGTGCAGGCGCTGCCCATTGGTCCAGTAGTTCCGGCTTAGTAAAAGCATCCCATACCAAAGATAGTCCGGCGTTAAATTCCCTGGTTATAAATGCCGTTTTCGCTGCTTTGTCAACAGTGAAATCAAATAGTAGGTCGTTGTTCATTATTTCTGTTCTTTAAGTGTTGATAATACTTCATCGAGTTGGTTAAATTGAACTTCCAGGTTTTGCCTGAATTGGGCTAACCAATTGTCAAACTCCTGCATTTTTTTTGCGTTGAAGTGATAATAAATTTCCCTCCCAGCCTGCTCAGGTTTAATCAATTGGCATTCGTGTAATACTTTAATATGTTTCGATACTGCTTGCCGGCTCATGTCAAATTTTTCTGCCATAGCATTTGGTGTTAACGCTTGCATAGCAATTAAAGCTAAAATAGCTCTGCGAGTTGGGTCGGCTATTGCCTGAAATATGTCTTGTTTCATTTTACAAATGTTCAAATAAGCAACCTGTAGGTTGCAAATATATGTGCAACTTTCGGGTTGCGCAAATTTATTTTAAAATATTTTTTGGGGAGGGAAGGATCGGAATCTTAAAGGGCGGGCGTCCTACCGAAGGAAAAAATCAATGTAGTGTACAATCCATCCAAGATGCGCAACAATGTGAAAACATTTAAGGGAAATTACCTACCTTCATTACAATGAAAAAGCTGCTCCTGCCATTTCTGCTGATATCTACCTTATCCGCATCGGCACAAAATGTTAAACAGATTCATCAACGGGCTATTTTGGTAGATACGCATAACGACGCGCTTTCTAATCAACTTATTACCGGGGTTGATCTGGGCAAGTTGCAAACCACAGGCAATTTTGATATCCCACGCGCTAAACAAGGTGGGTTGGATGTGCAGGTGTTCTCCGTTTGGTGTGGCGACCAATATGGAAACGGCACGGCCTATGCTTTCGCTAACCGCGAGATAGATTCGTTATACGCGCTTATTAAACGATATCCAACTAAAATAAAATTGGTACGCACTGCTACCGATTTGCAAAAAACCGTAGCACAAAAAAAGCTTGCAGCCATGATAGGGGTAGAGGGCGGCCACATGATAGAGGACAGGCTGGATTATATAGACAGCCTGCATAAACGAGGCATGGTTTACTTAACACTTACCTGGAACAACAGCACCAGTTGGGCAACATCCGCCCGGGATGAAACCCTGCATGCGGATAGTTTAAAACATAAAGGCCTAACTGATCTTGGCAAACAGTTAGTACAGCACCTTAATAAATTAGGGGTGATGATAGACCTGTCTCACCCCGGCGAGCAAACCTTTACCGATGTAATGGCCCTGACCACAAAGCCGGTCATCGCGTCGCATAGCTGCGCTTACGCTTTAGACCCGCACCGCCGCAACCTTAAAGATTATCAATTGAAAGCCATAGCCAAAAATGGCGGTGTGGTTTTCCTTAACTTTTATAGCGGCTTTGTAGATAGCGCGTATAATACCCCGCACGATGCCTACCTCATCAGGCATAAAACAGAAATGGATTCGTTGATAAAGGTCTATAATGATTATGACCTTGCCAGCATCCGCCTTAATGTGATCAATAAGGCCGAAGCCGACCAATTGCGCCCGCCGCTAAGTATGCTTGTCAAACATATCGATTATATGGTGAAGCTGATAGGTGCCGACCATGTGGGGATAGGATCTGACTTTGACGGCGCGGAATCATACCCGTTAGGTTTAGACAGCGTTTTAGACTATCCAAAAATAACAGCAGAGTTATTGAAGCTACACTACAGCGAAAAAGATATCGACAAGATCCTGGGCGGTAATTTTATAAGGGTGCTAAAAGCCAATGCGGGGAAATGATAGATTTTATACGGTAATATCTCGTTTGTGACAACGGCGTTAACCTGCGTAATGTTGGTAAATAGTCATTAACGTATGGCAGTATGTTGACTATTGCCTATTGGCACATTCAGGTATAAATATTAAATTCGCATCTCATTAAAGATACAAATGTCACAAGATATTGAACACGTAAAATGCCTTATTATAGGTTCGGGCCCGGCGGGATATACCGCAGCCATTTATGCTTCACGTGCCGACCTTCACCCTGTAATGTACACAGGCATGCTTGCCGGCGGGCAGCTTACCCAAACTACCGATGTTGAGAATTTTCCGGGTTACCCGGATGGCATCATGGGTCCCGAAATGATGGAAGATTTCCGTAAACAGGCCGAACGCCTGGGTACCGATATTCGTTTCGGTTACGTAAGTTCAGTTGATTTTAGCTCGTTACCGCACAAGGTTACGGTGGACGAAAGCAAAACCATCCTGGCCGATACTGTTATTATTTCTACAGGTGCATCTGCAAAATGGTTGGGTTTAGATTCGGAGCAGAAATACAGTGGCTTTGGCGTTTCTGCCTGTGCCGTTTGCGATGGCTTTTTCTTTAAAGGGCAGGATGTTGCCATTGTTGGTGCCGGTGATACCGCTGCTGAAGAAGCAACCTACCTGGCTAAACTGGCCCGTAAAGTTTACATGATAGTTCGCCGCGACGAGTTCCGTGCTTCAAAAGCAATGGTTCACCGTGTGCTGAATACCCCCAATATCGAGATCTTATACAACACCGACACCATTGAAATTTTAGGCGACGGACAAAGCGTAAACGCGGTTAAGGTTTGCAATAACGTTACTAATGAAGACAGAATATTGGATGTTACCGGTTTCTTCGTAGCCATTGGCCACAAACCAAATACCGATATATTCCGCGGCACTATCCATATGGATGAAACCGGCTATATCTTAACCCACCCGGGTTCAACCGAAACCAATGTAGAAGGTGTATTTTGCTGTGGCGATGCGCAAGATCATATTTATCGCCAGGCCGTTACCGCGGCAGGTACAGGTTGTATGGCCGCCATTGATGCTGAGCGTTACCTTGCTGCAAAAGAGCACGTTGTAACAGCTTAACGCGTAGAGACGCGATAATTCGTTTCCGATATTGTACAAATTAAAATATTTTAAGAAGCCGTATTCCTAATAAGAATACGGCTTCTTTGTTTCTGTTAGTGTAATATTTGAGTGATTATAGTGCATTTTTTTTAAATAATGCTAAATTACGGGCTCATTATTTACCTGTATTTGTTTTACTATGAATAAAAAGATCTCTGTAACGCTGCTTACTCTTTTGATGGCCGCATCGGTTATTGTTAAAGCCCAGGACACCGACCCATACGCCGGTATAATCCCCGCCCCGGTATCCGTTAAGAAGACACCGGGCGAGTTTATTTTAAGCCAGGAAACCGTTATACAAGCCGATAGCCCGAGTAATAAAGCGGTGCAATTCTTTTCATCGTTTTTGGCCAACAGCATGGCTTACAACAAGCAGGTTGGTTTACGCAATGCACGCGTTAGCACTACATCCATATATTTAACATCAACCAATACCGAAGGCTTGCCTGCCGAAGGTTACCGGTTAACCATCACCCCGCAGCAAATTACCGTTGCCGGTAAAGGCGCGGGCTTATTTTACGGCATCCAAACCCTGATCCAGTTAATGCCGCTTGAAAGGGCTGCCACCGCGAAATTGCCTGCCATAACTATCGAGGATTATCCAAGGTTTGGTTACCGCGGTATGATGCTGGATGTTTGCCGCCACTTTTTTTCTGTAGAGTTTGTGAAAAGGTATATCGACCTGATGGCTACTTACAAGCTGAATACCTTCCACTGGCATTTAACTGACGACCAGGGATGGCGCATCGAAATCAAAAAATATCCTAAATTAACCACTGTGGGCAGTCGCCGTGCGCAAAGCGTTATCGGTAACTTTAAAGATCGCACCCCGCTGCAATACGATGGCGTGCCCGTTAGCGGTTTCTACACGCAAGACCAAATCCGCGACGTGATCAAGTATGCATCGGAGAGGTACATTACTATAGTCCCCGAAATTGAAATGCCGGGCCATGCATTGGCTGCCTTAACCGCATACCCGGAATTAAGCTGCGACCCAAGTCAATCCTACGCCCTGGCCGAAAAATGGGGGGTATTCAACAATATCTTTTGCCCTACAGAAAAAACATTTGGCTTTTTGCAGGATGTTTTAACCGAGGTAATAGATTTATTCCCAAGTAAATACATCCACATTGGGGGCGACGAAGCTCCGAAAGATATATGGAAGAAAAATAAATTTTGCCAGGAGCTTATTAAACGCCTGAAACTGAAGGACGAGCATGGCTTGCAAAGCTACTTTATACAACGGATGGAGAAATTTGTGAACAGCAAAGGCCGCAGTATTATTGGCTGGGACGAGATTTTAGAAGGAGGCCTTGCACCAAACGCAACCGTAATGAGTTGGAGGGGCGAAGAAGGCGGCATAGAAGCAGCCAAACAACACCACGATGTTATAATGACGCCAAGCAGCCAGGCGCTCTATTTTGACCACGCGCAGGGTAAAATAAACCAGGAACCTGTTGGCATTGGCGGCAGTGCGCCTATCCAAAAAACGTATGCATACAACCCAACCCCGGCAGCTTTAACGCCTGATGAGCAGAAATACATTAAAGGCGTACAAGCCAACCTTTGGACGGAATACATCACCACCGAAACCAAGGTAGAATATATGATATTGCCGCGTATGCTGGCCTTATCTGAAGTGGCATGGACGCCCACAGCCAATAAAAACTACAAAGATTTTTCGGAGACCCGCATGCCAAGTCATTTAGCTCGGTTAGATAGAAACGGTTTCAACTATCGCGTGCCGCCTGCAATTGGCGGTGCCGATACGGTGATGATAGGATCTACCATGACGGTTAACTTAAAATCGCCGGTAAAGGGGGCTAAGGTTTATTACACCATTGACGGCTACACCCCGCGTGAAACAGAATTATTATACACCGGCCCAATGACCTATCCCGTGCCCCTTGACGAATACCGCGACCTTAAAACCATTGTGATAACCCCATCCGGCAAACGCAGTAATATTACAGCGGCAAAAGTGTTTAACAAAGCACCTTTGGCGGCAGTAGCATATACCGGGAACACACCGGGCTTAAAATACCAGGCATCAGCAGGAACATATATAAACACTACGCAGATAAATTCCGCGGCAGTGATTGATACCGGAGTGGCAAAAAGCTTTAGCACCGCACTAAGCGCGTTTAAGAAAGCGTTCAATAAATATGGGGTAGTATTTAACGGCTATTTAAAGGCCGATGTTGATGGTAACTATGGTTTCTCAACAGCATCATCAAACGGTTCGGTGTTGCTGATAGATGATGTGCCAATTGTAGATAACGACGGCCGTACCGGCCTTGTTGAGCAGCAGGGCGTTATTCCGTTAAAGCAAGGTTACCACAAGATCACCATCAAATATGTTGATGCAAACTCATCGGCAAGCGGCCTGCGGGTTTACATGACTATACCGGGTAAGCCAAAAGGAGAGGTGTCGCCGGATATGATGTTTAATTAATCGCTATATTCACGAATGAATTTTAGAAACTATTTATTCATTTCAGCAACCTGTCTATCTATAGCAGGCTGCGGCAGCGGGGATAAAAAACCTGCGGTAAATAACAATGTGGTTGCTAAACCTACTGTTATGGCGCCGTTTCGTTTTCATAAGGCGGTAGAAGTATCGCCGGGCCAAACCTATGATGTGGTTAGCTGGGGCAGGGGTTCGACGCAGGTAGGCTCGTATGCCATTTTGCATTCAGATTCTGCCAGGATGAAGTACACCACCACCACCGGCGATCTTGACGGCGCCATAAGCGATGTGTTTAATGCTGATATGGATGTTGACGGTAACCCCGAGATACTAATTCAATCGAAAGGAAAGGATACGGTTAACTATGCCAAGGTTTACGCTTTTGAGTTTAATAACAACAATGCCAATAGTCTCGATTTCCCGAAGCTCACCAGGTCTCAGCGGAAGGGTTACCGCGGTAACGATAACTTTTATATCAAAGATGGCAAGTTGATCCGCGAGTTTCCTATTTATGACAGCAACGATTCTACCGCTAAACCAACCGGAGCAAAACGCCAGTTGGAATACGGCCTTCGCAGCAACAACTTCACCGTTACACAACTAAGTAAAGATTCGACCGATACAAAAGCAGATGTAAAACAAGCGGAGCCAGAAAAGAAGCAAACTGTAAGTAAAACTAAAAAGCGCAGGCAAACCGAAACAAAAAAGAAACGCCGCAGGCGCAGATAATATAAACGTTAAAAGGTGGTTTAGCTAATTACTAAACCACCTTTTTTATTTTAACCCACATGATATTAGAGGAATTTTTATACCGACTAAAACTGGAATACCACACGTTGGATAAGGTTGATAAGGAAAACTATTACCAGCGCATCTCCAGCTTGTTTGTAGTGCTGGAGCTGGACGGCGACAACCTGAACCAGGAACACGACTTGGGTTTAGACAAAATCCTTGATAAAATGAACGATATTAACGAAGAAGACCTGCAACAAAATATGTCGCAAGAAGAGTTGGCCGGCTTGATCAAAAAAATTAAGACAGGTCTATCGCTCCTGATAACTCAGATTGAGGAGTAGCTAAGCCAACCATTTCCATCATATCCTTAGCATTGTAAATGGCGTGGGTCTCTATATCGTTATTAAAATAAAACCAACTTTCTTTAATACTATCGTTTGCTTTTACCACGTCAATAACGCGCTGCAAATATTTTTTTGAATACAGAGAGTGATATAATTGCTCCATGCCATGAAAACGGTAATATACAACAGGTGTATTTTGTATAACATCATCCGGCAGCAGGGGATGGCTCATGCCGCAAAAAGTTATATTGTGGTCGGTCAGTTTTTTGTAAATATCCTCGCGCCACCAACTGGCATGCCTTGGCTCCAGTACGTTTTTAAAAGCAGGGTTAAGGGCCTTAAGTATCTTGCCCATCTTTTCATCAGTATAATTATAATTAGGAGGCATCTGGAACAGTACCGGGCCAAGTTTATCCCGCAAACCATCATTTATAGTGTCGTAAAAGCTGGTGAGCATTTGTGTTGTATCGTTAAACTTTTTAAAATGGGTAATTGCCCTTGGTGCTTTTACGGCAAACCTAAAATTAGTGGGGCTCTTATCATGCCAGGTTTGTAAAAATGACAGCTGCGGAAAGCGGTAAAAGGTAACATTCAGCTCCAGCGTGCAAAAATGCTTGCAATAATGATCAAACCATTTAGTCATGGCGAGTTTTTCTGGGTAGAAGGTACCGCGCCAATGTTTATAATGAAATCCAGAGCAACCGATATGCCAATCCATATCAATATAAAAATTGGGGGGTGCTTTTGTTTGAGCTAATATAAAAACTACCTTAGCAATTTGCTAAGGTAGTTTTATGAAAAGAGTATTCCTACAACCCGTCAAAAACATAAGGTTCTTTTACCAGCGGCTTGCGTGGCATCATATCTTTTTCGATGCTGGTTTGGTAAACAAACGATGCCACAATAATAGCTGCTTGCTTTAGGTCTTCAATTTGAAGGTGGTCGTAATTATCCTGGTTACTATGGTGGGTTTTAGTTTCGTAATCTATCGGGTCCTGGATGAACTGGAAGCCGGGGATGCCTGCCCAATTGAATGATAGGTGATCTGTAGAACCTGTGTTTTTATCGGTAACGGTTTTAGCGCCAAGGTCTGCAAATGGTACAAACCATTTTTCAAATATGGGATGAATGGCAGTGTTTCCCTGGGTATAGATCCCGCGGATCTTACCGGTGCCGTTATCAAGGTTGTAGTAAGCCGATACTTTCGATTGCTCAGGCTTTAACTTGTAATCCGTACCCATAAAATGGTTTTTGACGTAATTGAAGGAGCCGTAAATGCCTTGCTCTTCGCCATCCCACAAAGCAATGCGAATAGTGCGTTTTGGTTTAAGGCCAAGCGAATCTATCAACCTAACTACTTCCATCATTACAATACAACCCGCGGCGTTATCCGTTGCGCCGGTAGCAGACTGCCAAGAATCGAGGTGGCCGCCGAGCATCACCAACTGCGATTTTAATTTAGGGTCGCTACCCGGAATTTCTCCAACTACGTTATAACCTTTAATGTCATCGGTGTATGTTTTTGATTGGATGTTTACCGCAAGTTCTACCGGATGGCCGCTTTGGATCAGGCGTTTAATTTTATGTCCATCCTCATAAGCCATGCTTAGTTGGGCAATAGCGGCAGGCGCGTTTAGCTTATGCTCGGCAAAGCCTTGTACAAATACAGTACCGTTGTTGTTATTTGCCGATGCGCTGATAAGGCCTAAAGCACCGGAGTTTTTCATCAATACATCAACCCGGGTAATTATTTTAGAGTATCCGGCGTACATCGCCATTTGCTCACGGGTAACCATATAGGTATCCTTCATGTTTGCCAGTTCTTCGTCTGTTAAGCGTTGGGCCAGGGGTTTGAAATTTACGTCTTTTTTTTGGCCACCACCGCCGGCGATCAGGATGAATTTGCCTTTTAAATCGTTTGCATGTTGCGCGATGTAAATGGTATCCATCGCCTGCGCAGGGGTTATGATGGTAACCTGACCTTGCTGTATGCCGTTTGTGGCTGCGCTCCATGGGTTTGGGTAGGCCATAACGGGTTGTACATAAGGCACTTTCATGATAATACTGAAATCCTGCAGATCCCACTGTTTACCAAAGTCGCCCCACGGTTCCATTTTGGCGTTGGTAAGTCCCCATTTGGTCATGGTTTCTACCGCCCAGGTGGCGGCACGTTTATAACCCGGCGAAGCTGTAAGCCTCGGGCCGGCCACGTCGGTTAGGTAATGTGCAATTTTAGGGATCTGCGAACTGCTCATTTCGGCACGGCGGATGCGGTTAAAAACAGCGGTATCCGGCGATTGTGCAAATGCCGAAACGCCACCAAGCAATCCCGCGGCTAATAACAGTTTTAAGGTTAAGTGTTTCATTGTTAGTGGTTAAAGTTAAGTTTTGTTAAAGCTACTGCAATGTTATTATAAGCGCAAGTTTTCTTGCTGCAATTGTGGGGATGCGGACGATAGATGAGAATTGAGCTGCGAAGTATCGCGTCTCTACGGTAAAATTATGTAGAGGCGCGATGCTTCACGTCTCCAGCTATGCATAGCGCCCTTAAACCAATTTAACATTATAACCTCTCTGCATCTGCTCAATAATTTGCACATTTGCGTAATGCATTTTTTATATCCCGCTTTTTTATTTGCATTGTTAACGCTGGCCATCCCGGTCATCATTCACCTGTTCAATTTTAGGCACTATAAAAAGGTATTGTTCAGCAATGTGCAGTTTTTAAAAGAAGTGCAGGATCAGCAGGCCAGTCGCCGTAATTTAAAAGAGCGGTTGATTTTGGCTTCTCGATTATTAGCCCTGTTTTTTTTGATTCTTGCCTTTGCCCGTCCGTACATCCCCGGTAAAGATGAAGCTACGGCAGGCAAGCAGCAGGTAGTTAGCGTTTTTGTAGATAACTCCTACTCCATGCAAACCCTCAACCCTGAGGGAAGCCTGCTTGATGAAGCCAAACAATTGGCCAAACAAATAGCCGCGGCATATAATATTAACGACCGTTTCCAACTGCTTACGCAAGATTTTGAGGGTAAACACCAGCGCCTGCTTACCGGTACCGAGTTTAATGACGCGGTAGATGCCGTAAAGATAAGCCCGCAAAGCAGGCAGCTAAGCCAAATATTGGCAAGGCAAAAAAGCTTGCTGGATATGCAGGCCGGTGCGTCAAAAAACGTTTTCATACTGTCAGATTTTCAAAGGAATATAGAAAGTAAGTCCGCCATTGCAGATGCCGGTTTCCCGGTTAACCTGGTACAATTAAAAGCTAACCCATTACCCAACGTGGCTGTAGATTCTGTGTGGATGCTCAATGCCACGCATCGCCCCGGCGAAAGCGAAAAGATGGTGGTAAGGCTGCGTAATTATGCCGATAAAGTGGCAGAGAAGATCCCACTAAAGCTGATAGTAAACGGTGTACAAAAAGCCATCGGCAGCTTTACGGTGAAAGCGCGGTCGCCACAAACAGATACTTTGTCTTTCTCTGGTTTGCAGGGAGGGTGGCAGCGTGCCGAGATCCAGTTACAGGATAATCCCATTACGTTCGATAATAAATTCTACTTTACGTTTAACGTTACCAAGCAGCTGCCCGTACTGCTGATAAACGGGGGCACACCCAATAAATATTTAAGTGCCGTTTTTTCAACGGACGCCTTTTTCGCACCCAAACAAGTGCCGGAGGGTAATGTAGATTATGCAGGGCTTAAAGCTTACCCCATTATCGTGTTAAGCGATATCAAAACCGTATCGGCAGGTTTGGCACAGCAATTAAAAACATACGTAAGCAAGGGCGGTACACTTATGGTGTTCCCGTCGATACATGCAGATCTTAATAGTTATAAGGCCTTACTACAACCTATTGGGGCAGCATATCCAACAGACCTGGTAGAGGTACCCACCACGGTATCGGCAATCAACCTGCAAAGCCGGATCTTTAAAAGCATCTTTGAAACATCGCCGCAAAACCCCGATCTGCCGCTGGTGTATAAATATTACTCTTTAAATAGCGGCACCCACCCGGGCGAATACCTGATGAAGTTAAAAGATGGCGCTACCATGTGGCAAGGCTCAACTTCGGGCCGGGGCAGGGTTTACGTAGCTGCCGTAGCGATAGATGAAACTTACAGCAACCTGCCGGTGCACGCGCTGTTTGTGCCGGTAATGTTCAGGATAGCATTATTAAGCGGGCACGACCAGCCTTTATTCTACACCACAGGCAATAACGAACCGATAGAAACTGTGCCGATGCAATCGACAGAAAAACAATTGGTGAAACTAATTAAAGGTAATCAAACCATTATCCCCGATGTAAAACAACAGGAGGGGAGCACTATGCTTTATCTGCCTGAACAGTTGACCGAAACAGGCATCTACGACCTTAAAAAACAGGATAGCACTGCTGCTGTTTTGGCCTTCAATGATAACCGCAGCGAAAGCGACCTAAGTTATTTAACCCCTGCAGATCTGGGGAAAATATTCCCTAAAAATGCCGCGGTGCTTAACGCGGAAAAACTAAATGCAGATAGTATTGCAGGTGCAACAAAATCGGGCCTTCAATTATGGAAACTTTGTATAATTTTGGCGTTGATATTTCTGGCTGCCGAAACCTTGCTGATACGGTACTATAAAACTGGTAAAGCAAACATAACGCAACCCGCAGATATCAACTAACCCATCATAAAACAGCGCAAATGAATTTGCTAATCAAATCCGCCACTGTTGTAGACCCCGCTTCTCCGTTTAATAACAAGGTTGCCGATATCCTGATAGAGAAAGGCATCATCACTAAAATAGCCAAATCGATAGATGCTGATGTGAAATCCGTTGATGCCAAAGGTTATTATGTTTCACCGGGCTTCTTCGACCTTAATTGTAACGTCGGCGAACTTGGTTTAGAAGTAAAAGAAGATTTGCAAACAGGTACGGCAGCAGCAGCCGCAGGTGGTTTCACGGGGATAGCGCTGATGCCAAATACCCAACCCCCGGTACATTCAAAGGCCGAGGTAGAATACCTGCTTAATCGCGCCAAAGGCAATTTGGTAGATATATATCCGCTGGGTGCCATCTCTACCAAACGGGAGGGGAAAGACATGGCCGAAATGTTTGACATGTTCAAGAGCGGCGCAAAAGCTTTTACTGATGGCAACCACCCCGTGCAGGATGCCGGCCTGATGGAGCGCGCCCTGCTTTATGTACAAAACTTTGGCGCAAAGGTGATCTCTTATCCCGAAGATACCTCTATTGCCGGTAAAGCAAAGGTGAACGAGGGCGTGGTAAGCACCATGCTGGGCATGAAGGGTATCCCCGCGCTTGCCGAAGAACTTATGATAGCCCGCGACCTATACCTGGCCCAGGACACCAATTCAGAGATCCATTTTACTACCATATCTACCGTACACGCTGTAGAGCTTATCCGCGAAGCAAAACGCAAAGGCGTAAAAGTCACCTGCGATGTTGCTGCACATAACCTAATACTTACCGATGAGGCTTTAATGGGCTTCGACAGCCTATATAAAGTTAAACCACCCCTGCGTACCCAAAAGGATGTTGATGCTTTGAGAGCAGGTTTGCAGGATGGTACTATAGACGCCATTGTATCACAGCATACCCCGCACGAAATTGAGTTTAAAGATGTTGAGTTTGAAGTTGCCGAGTATGGCATCATCGGCTTGCAAACAGCTTTTTCGCTGGCTTTGCAGTCGGGGTTAAATGCTGGGCAGATCGTAGAGAAATTAGCTATCAACCCGCGTAAGATCTTAAATATTGATCCCGCATCCATAGTAGAAGGTGCAACCGCAAACCTGGTGGTATTCAGCACCGATGGCGAGTGGGAGTACAGCCGCGCAAGCAACCGTTCAAAAAGTTACAATTCGCCATTTATGGGGCAGAACTTAAAAGGAAAAGTATTGTTAACCTGTAATAACAACAAAGTTTTAAAAAACTAAATATATAAATCATGACCGACCCGAAAGTAAGCTCAGCCGTTAACGGCGCTTTACAGGCTTTTACGCAATATGGTGACTTTGATGCCGCAGCCCTTTCCGCTAAATTCGAAGCGGTTTTTTCGTCAGACGATGACTTTATGACCAAAGTTGAATCGCTTGACGCCGTATTTGACGATGAACCAAAGCTGGAGGAACTTCGTGAAGTTTTCTTCGATCTGCTGATGATCAACTTTTTTAGCGAAGACGTTAAAAAACTGGACGACGATTACCTGGAAACCCCGGAGTGGGAAGCTATTGAGGAGCAAACCCTTGACCGTGGCACCGAGCTTTTAAACCTGCTTTTATATCTAAACGAGTGCGAAGATGAAGATATCGACCCGGAACTGGAAGATTATTTGAAAGAATTTTTATTGGTAGATGAGGACGAGTTTCAAGACGAATACCGCATTTACGAGCCCGTTATAGCCCACCAGATATTAATAGAAAGCCCCGTTGCTGAAGTAGCCAAAGTAGCTAAAACCATCCCGGAGGATTCTGAAGTAAAAGAGTTGTTTTACCCAATGATTTGTTTCTTCCAAAACCCGGAAGCTGGTGATGCGGATAAAACAGCTATTGCAGAAAATGCCGTAAATAAGCCATTTGATATGGCCGTTGTAGAAATTTTGTATAGCTTTAAATAAACCTAATATAAACCTGTTCATTATCATGAGTGAAGATCTAAACAAATCAATTAAAAAGAATGCTATTCCGCTGGGGTTGGTACTTGGTGTAATAGTTACAGTGGTAAGTATCCTTTCATTTTACGTGATGACCTCTACAACGTCTATCATACTTATCTCTGCCGCCCCGGTTTTACTATCGGTTATAATTCCGATAGCACTGGCTGTTATATACAGTAAACAACTAAGAACAAAAATTGGTGGTTTTTGGAATTTCAGGCAGGCAACATCGGGCATCTTTATCATGTTGCTTATATCGTTTGCTGTACAATTTTTGGTTAGGGATATGCTTTTTGCTAAAGTTATAGAGCCAGACATGGTTCCGAAAATGGAAGCGTCGATGACCACCGCGATCACCCAGATGCTCGAAAAAAGCAATGCCAGCCAGGAAGCTATTGATAAACAGGTAGACGACATTCAGAAGAAATTTGATGAGCAAAAGGCCCCAACAATTGGCAAGCAAGTGCAAGCAGTTTTTATCACAATTATATTTTTGTTTGTGCTTTCTTTAATACTTGCAGCATTCCTTAAAAAGGAAGGCCATACGTTTAGCACTGATGCCGAATTAGAAAGTGACCCAACAGTATAGTTTTCGCTGATGTAAATACAACAAGCCCGTCTGTTATTCAGACGGGCTTGTTTGTTAGTGTTTAGTCACCTACTGATGCTACCACATGCGGGACGCTTGTGATAGTTTACAGGGCCGCCGCCCTGGTATTTAACATGCATGGCAATACCACAATCAGAACATTTGCAGTATCATATAATATCAACAAGAAAGCCGCTTCAAACTGAAGCGGCTTTTAAATTATCTTTTCGTTCTGAAAAAAATTATTTTTTCATTACCTGTTTAACAATATCGTTACCAAAGGCAAATACCATTAGGGATATCAGTAACACAAAACCAACTATCTGCGCGCGTTCCAGGAATTTGTCGCTAAGCGGTTTGCCCTTTATCATCTCAACTAAGAGGAAAACGGTGTGCCCGCCATCTAATCCCGGGATAGGCAATAGGTTTGTTAGCGCTAATACCATTGAAAGAAAGCCCACAAGGCTCCAAAAACGGATCCAGTCTACATGGCTGCCGAACATTACCGCTATGCCTATAGGACTTGATATGGCCTTTCGAGCTTTAACCTGACCGGTAAATATTTTACCTATTCCCTTAGCGTTGTCGGTAAACATACCCCATGCCTTGGTAGCTCCGATAGGTAGTGATGCAAAAAAACCATATTTAACGGTTATCTCTTTAGGCAGATCGGGCTTTGGTTTAAAACCTAAAACACCTGCTGTATCTAACTGGGCCCTAACCTGTAAGGGCGTATTGTTACGGATTATAGAAAGATCTACCTGTTTATTTTTATTTTCATGCAACCGATCCTGCATCTGGTCAAAATAGTCTACCCGTGTACCATTAACGGCAACTATACTGTCGCCAACTTTTAAACCGGCTTTTTGTGCTCCGCCGTTAGGCGCAATTGTACCTATAGTAAATTTAATACGAGGGGCACGGTTTATAAATTCTTCTATACCAAAATCAGAAAGATCATTCAAGATGGTAGGAGGTACCTGTATGTCAAGAGTCTCATTACCTCGCTGAACGTTTAGTACGGTTTTATCAAGCAACACCTTACTGCTTATAAGGTCCTCGAACCTAACAATAGGCTTGCCATTTACCGCGTTGATCTTATCACCTGCCTTCAGGCCCATTTTGGTACCTATCTTACCTGGTACAATACCGTATTTGATATTAGCATTTGGCGTGTAGGTTTCGCCATAACGGATGGTTAACACCCAAAAAATGAAAATACCCACTATAATATTAACGATGATACCGCCAAGCATTACAATTAAGCGCTGCCAGGCCGGTTTAGAACGGAACTCCCATGGTTGCGGCGGGCCTGCTAGTTGGTCGGTATCCATAGATTCATCTATCATACCGGCAATTTTTACATAGCCACCTAATGGTAACCAGCCAATGCCGTACTCAACACCTTTATAATTAAATTTAAAAAGACTTACTCCCCAGGCATCAAAAAACAAGTAAAATTTCTCAACCTTTATCCCAAACGCGCGGGCTGCTAAAAAGTGCCCAAACTCGTGTAGTATCACTAAAATTGAAAGACCAAGTATTAATTGGCCGGCCATTATCAAAACGCTCATCCGTTATATTTATGTATTAAGATCGTACTGCCTTTAACGGCATTTTTTGTATTAAATTTTGCGCAAATATGCGTGTTTCTTTATCAGTATTCAAATAGTCGTTTAACGACGGTGCCGGTATATAACTAATTTGCTGCATGCAGGTTTCAATTATATCGCTCATCGTTAAAAATCCTGTTTCATTCTTCAGGAAAGCGGCTACCGCCACCTCGTTTGCGGCATTTATTATGCAGGGCATATTACCACCACGTTCCAAGGCATCAAAAGCGAGTTTAAGGTTACGAAAGGTAGCAAGATCCGGCTGCTCAAACGTCAGGCTTGGGTAATCAATAAAATTAAAACGCTTAAAGTTAGTTTTAACGCGGTTAGGGTAGGTTAAGGCGTACTGGATAGGCAACTTCATATCCGGCAAGCCCATCTGCGCTTTTATCGAGCCATCCTCAAACTGCACTAATGAGTGTACAATAGATTGCGGATGGACAATAACGTCTATCTGGTCGGCCTGCAAATCGAACAACCATTTGGCTTCTATCACTTCCAAACCTTTGTTCATTAACGATGCTGAATCTATAGTGATCTTGGCGCCCATAACCCAGTTGGGGTGTTTAAGGGCATGCTCGCGGGTTACATTTGCCAAAAACTCGGCAGATCTGCCACGGAACGGCCCGCCGGAAGCAGTCAGGATTATCTTTTCGATCTTATTACGCTGCTCGCCCGCGAGGCATTGGAAAATAGCCGAGTGCTCACTATCAACAGGTAAAATATTAACGCCATGTTCTTTAGCCAGGCCGGTTATAATCTCACCTGCAACCACCAGGGTTTCTTTGTTTGCTAATGCGATGTCTTTACCTGCCTTTATTGCATTGATGGTAGGCTCAAGGCCTGCAAAGCCAACCATTGCGGTAAGCACCACATCGATATCCGGATGGGTAACCGTTTCTTTGATAGCCTCGTATCCGCCTAAAACTTTGGTAGGTAAATGGGCAAGGGCCACTTTAACTTCCAGGTATTTACTTTCGTCGCAAATGATGGCGTAGGCCGGCGCAAACTCAATAGCCTGCTCGATAAGTAAGTAAGCATTTGAATGTGCAGTAAGCATAAAAGCCCTGAACAGCTGAGTGTTATCGCGGATAACCTCAAGTGTTTGTGTGCCTATGCTGCCTGTAGAGCCAAGGATGGCTATGTTTTTGATTTTGTCCAAATATGTATGTTATACGTCATTGCTTCGTGCCTCGCAACGACGTTGTTTCTTGCGTTTTAACTATTGTATAAACTTTTGCAATTCATCAGCTATCTTCCTGTCGTTCGACAGGCGCGGTACTTTATTTTGGCCGCCGAGTTTGCCTTGGCTGCGCATATAGTTTATAAAAGTATCTTTTTTTAAACTTCTGACTATTAAAGCTTGCAATATGTTACCCTCTATCAAGTCAAAATAGTAAATATTTTTCTGTTGAAGCGCCTTGTCTACCTTTAAAGCAAATGCTGTAATATTTTTAGGTTCTTTACCGAACTCGATGAACCACTCGTGGTAGGGCAACGATTCATCGGCAGGGGCTACCTGCGGCGCAACGGTAAACTCAATAACGTCAACGCCCTCTTCTGTAGCAACACCCATTAATGCCTGCTCAACTTCTTCACCAATTACATGCTCGCCAAAGGCGGAGATATAATGTTTTATGCGGCCGCTTACCACAATTTTATAAGGGTTTTTAGATACGAATTTTACCGTATCACCTAAACTATATCCCCATAAACCCGCGCTGGTGTTCATGATGAGCGCGTAATTTTTTTCAAGCTCCACATCTTTTAGGTTGATGCGGGTTGGATTGTCGTTAAAATACTCTTCCGATGGAATAAATTCGTAAAAAATGCCTGCATCGACCATCAGCAGCAATCCCTTATCCTTTTGCGAATCCTGAAAGGCGATAAACCCTTCGGATGCAGGGTAGGTTTCGATACTATCGATCTTGAAACCGATGCTCTCCTCCATACGGGCGCGGTAAGGTTCGAAATTCACACCGCCATGCACATACAGTTTAAAGTTGGGGAAGATTTCCCTGATCTTTTTACCGCCAGATACTGCCGAGAGCCTGTCGAAATACATTTGGCACCAGGGTGGTATGCCCGAGATCAGCCGCATATCTTCATTGGCGGTTTCCTTTACAATGGCATCTACCTTTTCCTCCCAGTCTTCAATACAGTTGGTTTGGTACGATGGCAGTCGGTTCTTCAACAGATAAGCAGGTACATGGTGCGCTACAATGCCAGATAAGCGCCCGGTTTGTACGCCATACTTTTCTGCCAGCACGGGGCTGCCTTGCAGGAATATCATTTTACCGTCTACAAAGTTGGCCTTGCCTGTTTCGTGGATATAGCTTAACAACGCATTTCGCGCGGCTTTGATATGCTCGGGCATACTCTCTTTAGAGATGGGAATATATTTAACGCCCGATGTTGTGCCCGAAGTTTTTGCAAGATAGGCGGGTTTGCCCGGCCATGTAACGTTGGCTTCGCCGTTTACCACGCGGTCTATATAAGGGCGCAGTTCTTCATAGTCACGTATAGGTACTTGCTTTTTAAAATCTTCGTAGTTTTTAATCGCAGTAAAATTATGGTCGGTACCGAAAGCGGTATTTTTAGCGTCATGGATTAGGTTGCTAAAAGTTTTTTGCTGTAATGCTACAGCATTTTGCCTTATGGTATTTAACTGCTCATTTACATACCAGGCAAATACCTTGCTTAAAGCTGCTTTTAAACCCATATTAGTTGGTTTCGGCAATATCATCATCTACATCCTGGTGGCTGTAAATTAATTTGCGATAGGTAACCGCTAAAACAATGTTTACAAAAGGGTAAGTGAACAATATGGTTAAGGATATAAGCGGATAGTATTGAGAAAGTTTTGCAGGTAAGGCTATCAATAAAATAATGATACCTAATATTAAAACTACCTTTAATATATAACCCCTTGTAAGTTCAAAACTTTGTTTGATAGACTCTATAGGGCCTGATGCATCATCTACCACAAATGTGTTAAAAAACATAATACGGAGGGCAAGGTATAGGCCCAACACGCCAGCAACCAATTCTACAATGAGTTGTATGGTAGGGCTCTCTTCTAAATAATCTACCGCTATGCCAACATTGGTTACAACAAAAGCAAACATGAAAACAACTGCAAGGTAACTCCAAACCATCTTGGCCTTTGGGATAACCTGTATAAATTCAAATTCATAATACTCGCTATCAATAACCGTAAAAATCAATTTATAAAGCCCAAGGGTAGTATAGGCTTGTAACCAAATAAGAATAAATGTTACGACCATTGTTCCCCAAAAATCACCGGGAGAATAAATGAGGCTGATTACAAGGCCAAGTACCCCCAGCAAAAAGAATGAAATAACCGAGTAAACTATTATAGTTACAAAGTTTTTCCTGAAGATATCCCATGCAGCCTTTACGGTATCTGCAACAGAGAACGGGTGATACATATTACGTTTTTAAGATTTTTTTAACACTACACGCTTCCAAAAATCCTGCATAAATCCTAACCCGTAGGCCGTGAGTTGTGTGAAGGCAGCTATGATGCTCAAAAATGCGATTTTTGCTGATTTATTCTTAATAAGAGAGTGAAAAAATATCAACAAAATGTAAACGCCCAACATTATGTTTAACAACATGGCTAACGGCCATTGCGCTATATTGGCAATAATGATGATCATAAAACCAAGCGTGGCTATCGCCGGGAAAAAATGTACCGGTTTAAGCGTTGCCGGGAAAAATTTGTAGATGTTGATTCGCGCCCGCCCAAAAAAATGGATCTGCTTGTAAAACTTCAAAAAATCGGTGCGGCGCTTGTGGTAAACAATGGCCTCGGGAATCAGCCCGATTTTATACCCTAACGAATGGATGCGGATGCTGTATTCGATATCTTCGCCTAAACGGGTGATGATGAAACCACCTGCCTTTTCCCAAACCTGGCGCGATATACCCATATTAAAGCTGCGCGGATGGAATTGCCCGATCCCTTTTTTACCACCACGGATGCCTCCCGTGGTGAAAGGGGAGGTCATGGAGTAGCTGATGGCTTTTTGTAAAGGAGTGAACGATTCATGTGCACCATCTGGCCCGCCATAAGCATCCAGCCAGTTTGTGTTTAGCGAATCGCTTACTATCTGCAGGTAGTCCGCAGGGATCAAACAATCCGAATCAAATATTACAAAGTAATCGCCCTTGGCGCGTTCAAAGCCGAAGTTGCGGGTAAAGCCCTGGCCTTCGTTGGGTTTTTCAAAATAGCGGATATCGAGCTTTCCCTCAAATCCTTTCACAATATCTTCGGCACGTTCAACAGAGCCATCCTCAATAACCAAAACCTCGAACTGCTTATAGGTTTGCAGCGTTAGTGTAGCCAGTAGCTCGGCAATTTCTTGTGGGCGGTTATATAAAGGTATGATGATGGAAAAAAACATTCTTATCAGATGTGCAGATGTGCAAATATGCAGATGTGCAGATGTATAATTCGGTTGATGTTGTGAGTATAGATGTTAGATGGGAAGCTAATTACACATTTGCATTATCTTCTCATTTGCACCTCTAAATAGTATCTTCTATTTGATAATTGTTCCTGTCGTGCGAATTGCGCGATACCAATTCGGCTACAAAGCCGGTAAGGAATAGCTGCGAACCCAGTATAATCGCTATTAAAGCGAAATAAAATAGCGGGTTATCGGTGGGTTGCCGTGGCACAATACGGTGTGCCAGGTCGTACAGCTTTTCTGATATCAGCCAAATGGCTATCACAATACCGGCGAAGAAACTCAATGTACCCATTGCGCCAAAAAAGTGCATAGGGCGTTTGCCAAATTTGCCTACAAAAAATATAGATAGCAGGTCTAAAAAGCCGTTGATGAACCTTGTCCACCCAAATTTGGTTTTGCCGTATTTGCGGGCACGGTGCTCTACTACTTGCTCGCCAATTTTGGTAAAGCCCGCCCATTTGGCAATAACCGGGATATAGCGGTGCATTTCGCCATAAACCTCAATGTTTTTTACAACGGCGTTGCGATATGCCTTTAACCCGCAATTAAAATCGTGCAGGTTATTAATGCCACTCATTTTACGTGTAGCGGCGTTAAATAACTTGGTGGGTATGGTTTTGGTTAATGGGTCGTAACGTTTTGCCTTCCAGCCCGATACCAGGTCATATTTATCTTCGGTAATGCGGCGGTAAAGTACGGGGATCTCATCCGGACTGTCTTGCAGGTCGGCATCCATTGTAATTACTACGTCGCCTTTCGCAGCTTCGAAACCAATGTTTAAAGCTGCAGATTTACCATAGTTGCGCCTGAATTTAAAAGCCTTTATAAACGGGTTATTCTCTTTCAACTTCACGATCATGTCCCAGGAGCCGTCCTTGCTGCCATCGTCAACCAGGATAATTTCATAGGTGTAATTATGGTCGGCCATTACGCGGCTTATCCAGGAGGTAAGCTCAGGTAACGATTCAACCTCATCGTAAAGTGGTACTACTACTGATATATTCATTTATGGAGTAAACCTTTTTAAGGGTATCTGCAAAAATATAAAAATTACGGATTGATTAAGTAACATTCATCAAACGCAAAATCAAATCTAAATATCTTGCTAAGAGACAACTGCTTAAAAGAAAGTATCGTAAATGTATTTTTTTTTTCTAAACCAACCCTAATACCTTACTTGTCCTTGCCCTTGTAGCATCGGCCAGTGCCTCGTCGGTAGTTAGCGATTGACCGTAAGATGGGATCATCTTTTTAAATATAGTTTGCCACGCAGCCGTTTGGGCTTTATCTTTAAAGCAACGGGTTATCAGATCAACCATAATAGGTACAGATGTTGACGCGCCCGGCGATGCACCCAACAGCGCGGAGATACTGCCATCTGCACTTGTTACCACCTCGGTACCAAACTCGAGCACACCCGTATGTTTAGCGTCTTTTTTAATGATCTGCACACGCTGGCCTGCAATGTCTAACACCCATTCATCCGCTTTAGCCGCAGGAAAGTACTCCTGCAAAGCTTTAAGCCTATCGGTAGGGGATTGCAGAACCTGGCTAATAAGGTATTTGGTCAGTGCCATATTATCGCGCCCTACGGCCAGCAATGGTAAAATATTATTTAATTTAATAGATGTAAAAAGATCAAACAACGAGCCTTTTTTAAGGAAACGGGTAGAAAAGCCCGCATAAGGCCCAAAAAGCAACGCTTTTTTGCCATCTATCATCCGGCTATCCAAATGTGGAACAGACATTGGTGGCGAACCTACCGATGCTTTGCCGTAAACTTTTGCCTCGTGCTGTTTAATAATCTCCGGGTTATTGCAAACCAGCCATTGCCCGCTCACCGGGAAGCCGCCAAAGCCCTTGCTCTCTGGTATGCCTGTTTTTTGCAGGAGGTGCAATGCACCTCCGCCTGCGCCTACAAAAACAAATTTGGCGTTCAGTTCGCGTTTATTTCCACTGATGCGGTCGCTTACTTTTATTTTCCAGCTGTTGTCCTTGTTGCGTTTAATATCATTAACGTCATGGTTAAGGCTTAATGTAACGCCCGGTTTTTGCTGTAGCTTGCTAACTAAGCTACGCGCAAGCGAACCAAAGTTAACATCTGTACCAATATCCATAAATGTAGCCGACACATTATGCCCGCCATCGCGGCCATCCATTATCAATGGTGCCCATTTCTTAATTTGCGCATGGTCTTCAGAATATTCCATGCCTTTAAAAAAGTGATGCTGTACCAATGCGTCGCGGCGTTTTTTAAGGTAATCAACATTGTCATCACCCCAAACAAAACTCATGTGCGGTATTTTGCTGATGAAGCTTTGCGGAGAATCCACATAACCGTTCTCGACCAAAAACGACCAAAATTCTTTGGTGATCTCAAACTGCTCGGCAATTTTAATCGCCTTTACAATTTCTATCGAGCCATCTTTACGCTGCGGGGTGTAGTTAAGTTCGCAAAAGGCAGAGTGCCCTGTACCGGCGTTGTTCATCGCGTCAGAACTTTCGGCGGCAACGGTATCAAGTCGTTCAAATATCTCTATCGTAAGATCGGGCTGCAGCTGTTTAAGCATCACCCCAAGTGTTGCGCTCATAATACCCGCGCCAACCAAAACTACATCAACCGTTGTGTTAAAAACTTTGCCGTTATTCATGTTACTATTGAATGCTAAAGATACATTCAAATAAATTATTTGACTGATTATACCTCTTGTAAACTAATTAAATGATATAAAGTTTACACTCATTGCAATGGAGTCGCGACACTGCGGTGTAATTACTATATGATATTCAGAAGGCAATTTTACTAAAATTTCTATAAAAAGCCTCATAGTACAAGCAGGTTTTTGTAACTGCCTGTTATGCTTACTATAACACAAATTGCTTGTGTGCGTGTTATAACAAAACAATTATAATAGGTATGAATAAGTCGATCGTTAAATTAATAATCCCGGCAATTATTGTTATGATGGCAGCCTGCCAAAATAATAAGCCTAAGCCAACATCAGCAGATGGAAAAACGGCTGTAACCATAAACGGCCAAAAAGACAGCGTGCTTAACAATCCGGAAAAAAATTATGGTAACGCAACCGTTGCCGACCCTTGTGTTAAATGCCTGATAAAGGTTATACAGGCAACCGGAGATTATAAAAAGGTTATAGCAAATAAACCGGCCGATAAAATAAGTTACGTTGTTAATTGGGATAACGGAAGCAAGGATGCCGATACTGTTGATGTTAAAAACGCGGCAATTAATAGTATTAAAATAGATATAATTGAAAACGTTGCCGTTAAAAATAAAATTGCAACGTTTAATTACAATAATAAGCTATCAAGATTGTCTTTTGTTAGCGAAGATGCCATTATTGATGAGAAAATTAGCGAACAGGATCTTAAATTGATAAGAAATAAATGTTTTTGGGGCGTAGCTTCAAGTAAATAGTTTAAATAAGAAAAATGGCGGCGTAATCATTAAGTTGGTTGCGCCGCTTTTGTTTTATGTGTAATTATTATGCAAGCATAACTTATTAGTACATCAAAATAGTAGTCGTTTAATGGATTTCTGAATTATTTAAGTGATTTATTGTTAATTTTTATAAAATTTATAAATATTGCTATGAAATTTATAAAAATAATTTAAATTCGCAGTGTAAACTATGACTGATCTTATAGGTAACTAATATTTAAACTTAAAAAAATTACAAATTAATCATTAAAATGGCAACTAAACTCGAGTACATCTGGCTTGATGGCTACAAACCAACCCAAAGCCTGCGTAGTAAAACAAAAATTGTTAAATCTTTTAGCGGTAAAGTAGAAGATTTGGATAACTGGAGCTTTGATGGTTCCTCAACTGAGCAAGCACCGGGTGGTTCTTCAGATTGTATTTTAAAGCCGGTATTTACTTGCCCGGATCCACAGCGTAAAGATGCACACCTTGTAATGTGCGAGGTTTTGGATTCGAAAGGACAGCCACATGAGTCTAACGGCCGTGCGCTTATCCAGGATGATGATAACGATTTTTGGTTTGGTTTTGAGCAGGAGTATTTCCTTTGGGACCCTGAAACTAACAAACCACTTGGTTTCCCTAAGGGTGGTTACCCCGGCCCACAGGGTCCGTACTACTGTTCGGTAGGTGCTAACAACGCTTACGGCCGCGATATTGTTGAAGAACACTTAGATGCTTGTTTAGAAGCAGGCTTAAATGTTGAAGGTATCAACGCTGAGGTTGCCGCAGGCCAATGGGAATTCCAGATCTTCGCTAAAGGCGCTAAAGAAGCTGGTGACCAGATTTGGGTTGCACGTTACCTATTAGAAAGAATCGGCGAAAGCTATGGTGTTGCTATCAACTGGCATTGCAAACCGTTAGGTGAATTAGACTGGAACGGTTCTGGCATGCACGCTAACTTCTCTAACACTTTGTTACGTACAGCCAACAGCGAAGCTAAGTTTAAAGCAGTTTGTGAGGCGTTCCGCCCTGCGGTTGCAGAGTGTGTTGCTGTGTACGGTGCTTACAACGAACTACGTTTAACCGGTAAACACGAAACAGCATCTATTAACGATTTCAGCTACGGAGTATCTGACCGTGGTGCATCTATCCGTATCCCGTTATACGCGGTAGATCACAATTGGAGTGGTTACTTAGAAGATCGTCGCCCTAACTCGGCTGCCGATCCTTACAAAGTAGCAGCAGTTATAATCAAAACTGTAAAAACAGCAAAAGTTTAATACCCTATACCTCTTTACTAATCCCCCGTGTTTAATTACCGGGGGATTTTTTTTGCTATATACTCGGTGTAATTGCCTGGTGCTATTATGGGCAAACCATTTACCGAAAGATTATATAGGTAAACCCAAGCATCAACAGCGCCATTTTGTGTTTCGATAGATTGTATTTTCCGGATATATAAGTTAGGCTGTTCCTGCCCGGGCCCAACGCCTTCGTAATCGTCAATTACTTTAAGGTTTCGTTCGGGGTGATGAAGTTTATAGATGCTGCCGTGGACAAAGCTTTGAGCCTCGGCACCAATAATCAACCCGGGATATTCCCCGGTATCGTAAAGCACACCTTTTATCTTACCCATAGATGCGTATTTGCAGTTTTGTTTTAGGTAATTGGCAAACGGGTTTCCGGGTTGTAGGAGGGTACCGTAAACGAAAAGGAGATGGGTCATGGGAATAAAGTTAGCGAAATTTACTCACCCCGCGGCACTACGTGCGCGACCCTCTCTGCTTTGCAAAGAGGGTGAAAATATCCTTAGCACTCCTTTCCGTAGGCGAAGAGAGGGTAGTCGAGCGAAGCAATGACGGCTGAGTAGATAGTAGATTTTAATATAATCCCCCACATATTATTTATCTTGCTTAAATTGGCATTTTATACCACTTACCATGAATACGGAACAGGTTATCACCTATATCAAAGAGAACAACATTCAAAAAGTAAAATTTGCCTTTGCCGATATCGATGGCATTTTGCGTGGCAAAGTGATCAGCACGCAGAAGTTCTTAGACGGGTTGCAAAGCGGATACGGCTTTTGCGATGTGGTTTTTGGGTGGGATAGCGGCGATCTTACTTATGATAATGTGGAGCTTACCGGCTGGCACAGTGGCTACCCGGATAAGCAATGTTATATAGATTTATCTACCATGCGTAACGTGCCCTGGGAGGATAATATCCCATTCTTTCTGGCGGATTATACCGGCCCCAAAGGCGATGCTTTGCCGGCCTGTCCGCGTAGCTTGCTCAGGCAAATTGTAAAGCAGTGCGATGATATGGGTTACCATGCCGAGTTTGCGCAGGAGTTTGAATGGTTCAACTTTAAGGAAACGCCGCAAAGCCTGCAACAAAAAGGGTTTGCTAATATGGAGCCATTGTCGCCGGGGATGTTTGGATATTCTACACTACGCACCTCGCAAAACAGCGCCTTTTATTACGACCTGTTTAATATGCTTACCCAATTCAATATCCCGATAGAGGGCATCCATACCGAAACCGGGCCTGGTGTTTACGAAGCGGCGATTATGCATTCAGAAACTTTAGATGCTGCTGATAAAGCTGTTTTATTTAAAACCGCCGTTAAAGAAATTGCCTACAAGCACGGCATCAGCGCCACTTTTATGGCCAAATGGAACCAGGAATTGCCCGGCTGCAGCGGCCACGTCCATCAGAGTTTGTGGACTAAAGACCAAAGCGATAACCTATTTTATGACGGTAACGACGTAAACAAAATGAGCGAACTGCATAAGCAATACCTTGCCGGGCAGTTGTATTGTATGCCGCATTTGCTGCCGATGTACGCACCAACCATTAACAGTTATAAACGCCTGGTAGAAGGTGCCTGGGCGCCAACTACCATTACCTGGGGTGTAGACAACCGCACAACCGCTCTGCGCGTTATCAATACCTCCAAAGCCTACACTCGACTGGAAACCCGCATCCCCGGATCGGACACTAATCCATACTTGGCTATTGCGGCAGCGCTTGCTTCGGGTTTGTACGGTATTAAAAATAAGATGAAGCTTGGTATTGCAGCAACTGTTGGCAACGGCTATCAAAACAAAACAAACGGCAGCCTGTATGCCAACCTGTTTGACGCCGCCACCGCTATGCAAAAATCAGCAGTAGCTAAAGAACTGTTCGGCGAAGGTTTTGTGCAACACTTTACTCAAACCCGCCTGTGGGAACACCGCCAATACGCCAAAAGCATAAGCGACTGGGAGCTGAAAAGGTATTTTGAGTCGATTTAATTGTCTTGACTGCAGTTAAAATAAACTTTTAGTATCTATGCAATTATAAACCAATCCCGGTAATGGACTTTCATCTTATTATAAGATCTGCTTGGGCAGAGTACGACAAATCTAAAACTATTAGAGATATCGTTGATATCAGCGCGATGGTTTCTACCAACCACGTGTACCGCATTACTTTTGACGACGAGGATATTATTATAGCTAAACTATCCTTCTTTGGTAAGTTTGAGCATTTTAAGGAAGATCACCGTATTATCCAGTCGCTGTCAAACAACCTGCTTTATCCATTCGAGAACCTGCTGTCTAAATCGTTATTGAAAAACAACCGTGTTTATGTTTATCGCTATAAACAGGGCAAAAACGACGCCTGGGTAGTGTTTTATAATCCAACAAGGATAATGGACAGCATGCCCCGCCGCCTTGATGATGATATGATCAGGAAGCTTGGCTCGCAACTGGGCAAGTTCCACAAAGCATGTTCTCGGATAAAGAATGTGCTGCCAAAATCATCCAAAACACTGCGTACCGATATTTACGACCTGCAACGCCAACTGGAAAAAGACGAACGCAAGTTTGGCTCGCGCATGCAGGTGGATCTTTTGAAATATCATTGCGAGCAGTTCTTAAAGAACAGGTCGCGGTACAACATGAGCTCGTTCGAGATCATCCCGGTATTTATCGATTGGAACATCGGCAATTTCTCGGTAACGCCTGATCTTGACCTTTACTCACGATGGGATTACGATTGGTTCAGGATGAGTTACCGTTTGCTGGATTTTTACTTTTTTAGCCGTGTGGTATCGGATGCTGGCGACCGTACCGTGTTTAGTTATGTGATTGGGCCGATGATGGAGGATAGGTTTATTACCTTTTTGAAAGAGTATCACAAGGTAAACCCCGTTACTGCCGATGAGATCCGTTTTCTAAAAGAGGCATACCGCTTCTTTATCCTCAACTACGTAATAAAAGATGGTAAATACTTTTTTAACGAGCAATACGCCAAAAAACTACAGGCTGAGGCAATGGAGATTTACCTGCCATCGGTAGACAGGGATTTCGACGCCGAGGTAATTATAAAAGCTTTAGGATTATAATTATACACTGAATGAAACGCATTGAGGATTTTAAATCGATAATAGACCGTTACGAAATCATATTTTTTGATGCATTTGGCGTGCTTAAAACCCACAGCGGCCTGGTGCCGGGAATAGAGCGCACCTTTGAGTACCTCAAAGAACAAAATAAAGAATATTATATTGTAACCAACGATGCATCGCGCAGCCCCGGGCAACTTGCTCAATCATACCATGATAAGGGCCTTTACGCCGTAACGTCCGACAGAATCATTTCATCCGGCCAGTTAACTAAGGAGTATCTGGAGCTAAAGGTAAATGACGGATATGTAGCTTATTTGGGTACTTCAGAGTCGGCGCATTATATTGAAAGTGCGGGACTTAAAACCCTGCCCGTCAGGGATGTGAACAGCACCAATATCGATAAGGTAAATGCCCTGATATTTATGGATGATGAAGGTTTTGATTGGTTTGAAGACCTAAATAAAACCGTTAACCTGCTACGTAAACGTACCATTCCTGCTATAGTTGCCAATACAGATTATGCCTATCCTGTGTCAAAAACCGATGTAGGTATCGCAATTGGTGGTTTGGCGCAAATGATAGAGACTATTGTAGGAAAAAGGTTTATTAGGTTTGGTAAACCCGACTCGCAAATGTTTATGTTTGCTTATGACCTAATACGGGAGTACCGCACCATTAGCAAAAAGCAAATTGTAATGGTGGGCGATACCCTTCAAACAGATATTATCGGTGGTAATAAATTTGGGCTGGATACCGTATTGGTGCTAACGGGGAATACCCAACATACTGATTACCAAAACCGTATTGAGGCAACCGGCATTGTGCCAACCTTTATTTGTGATAGCGCCGTATTAGGGCCTGATGCATTAGCTTTATGACCTAATGTAGTGGCCTATAATGTTAAACCTATGAGAAAAACTTTAAGTGTATTGTTGACAATTTTAATATTGCATGCAGTACCGGCCTTAAGCCAGCAAAAAACATTTACCAACCCGTTAAAATCATCGGGCCCGGATCCCTGGGTAATATACCGTGGTGGGTATTACTATTACACAAACACCTCGCGGGATAGCCTGGTGCTTTGGAGAACAAAAAATATGGCCGATCTAAAAGCTGCCGAGCGCAAAGCAGTTTGGGTACCGCCAGCAGCAACGCAGTATTCAAAAGAGCTTTGGGCACCCGAACTACATTACTTAAAAGGTAAATGGTACATGTATTTTGCTGCCGACGATGGCGACAACAACCACCACCGCATGTATGTGATAGAAAACTCATCGCCCGACCCGCTGCAAGGCGAATGGACGTTTAAAGGCCAGGTGGGCGACGATACCAACAAATGGGCAATCGACGGTTCGGTGTTTACGCACCAAGGCCAGCTTTACATGATTTGGGCGGGATGGCAGGGCGACTATAACGGCCAACAGGATATTTACATTGCAAAATTGAAAAACCCATGGACAATAGACGGTAAACGGGTCAAGATTTCCAGTCCGCTTTATGATTGGGAAAAATTTGGCGATCTGGGCAAGAACAGCAACCCGCCGCATGTAAATGTGAATGAAGGACCCGAGGTGCTGAAGCACGGCAATAAACTATTTCTTATCTACTCGGCCAGCGGCTGTTGGACAGATTTTTATGCCCTTGGTATGCTCACGGCATCAGCCAATAGCAATTTAATGGATGTGCGGTCGTGGAAAAAATCAACAAAACCGGTTTTTAAAAGTTCAATTAAGAATGGAGTGTATGCGCCGGGGCATAATTCGTTTTTCAAATCTCCGGATGGGACGGAAGATTGGATCATTTATCATGCAAATTCAAAACCGGGGCAGGGCTGTGGAGGCTTCCGTTCGCCAAGAATGCAAAAATTTACCTGGAACAAAGATGGGTCGCCAAATTTTGGTGAGCCGGTTAAAGAAAATATAGTATTAGCCATACCATCGCAAAGCAAAAAAAAAACCAATAATTATAAATTTTATGAGAAACACATTTAATAAACCAACTTTGGCGCTCGCGCTTGCAGGCAGCATGCTATTTGCAGCCTGCGACCAATCTGCTAAAAAAACTACATCAACCATGACCGACAGTACAACAGCTACACCCAAATTACCATCTGCAGCCGCTTTCGAAAAAAACATCAATGGCAAGCAAGCGCATTTATATATCCTTAAAAACAAAAATGGGGTAGAAGCCGCGGTAACCAATTATGGCGGCCGTATTGTAAGCTTATTGGTGCCCGATAAGCATGGCAACCCGACTGATGTGGTTTTGGGTTTTGAAAGTGTAGACGGTTTTATAGGTTCTAAAGAACCTTATTACGGCGCAACTATTGGCCGCTACGGCAATCGCATTGCTAAAGGTAAATTTAAGTTAGATGGTAAGGAATATACCCTGGCTACGAACAACGGACCTAACACGCTACATGCCGGCCACCCGGGTTTCCAGGAAGTGGTTTGGGATGCCAAACAGATAGACAGCGCAACTTTAGAGTTAAGTTACTTAGCTAAAGATATGGAAGGCGGTTTCCCGGGTAACCTTAATGTTAAAGTTACCTATCAGATAACTGACGATAACGCTATGAAGGTTAGCTACTCGGCCACTACAGATAAGTCGACCGTAGTAAACTTAACCAATCACGCGTTTTTTAACCTTAATGGAGAAGGTAGTGGTACTATATTAGATCACTTGGTACAAATTGCTGCCGATAATTACACCCCTGTTGACAGCACATTGATTCCGACTGGGAAAGTAGAGGCAGTTGCCGGTACACCTTTCGATTTTACAAAGGCCACCAAAATAGGTGAGCGCATCAACGTTGAAAATGTGCAGCTAAAAGACGGTAAAGGTTACGACCATAACTTTGTACTAAGCAAACACGATATCACCACACCCATCGCTACCGTTATTGGCGACAAAAGCGGCATCAAGATGGAAGTATTTACCGAAGAGCCCGCTTTGCAGTTTTACAGCGGTAACTTTATGCAGAGCCAAAACGCGATGAAAGGCGGCAAGAAGGATGAGTTCCGTACATCCTTTGCAATGGAAACACAGCATTACCCGGATTCTCCAAATCAACCAACATTCCCGTCGACAGAATTAAAACCTGGCCAGACCTATAAAACACAATCGATATACAAGTTTTCGGTGGTAAAATAACTTCCTAAAGGCGTAATACTTCGCGTCCTTTATTTAAATTGCACCAGAGACGCGACAATCGCGTCTCTTTTACGTTTAAACTATCAAATGCTTTTAGATAACCACGGGCGAAAGATCAATTACCTGCGGCTGGCCGTTACCGACCGCTGCAACCTGCGCTGCTTTTACTGCATGCCCGAGGAGGGATTGGACTGGCTATCGCGAAAGGAGCTGATGACCTACGAAGAAATGCTGCAGGCTTGTACGTTATTGGTAAAAATGGGGATCGAAAAGATCCGCATTACCGGTGGCGAGCCTTTTGTACGTAAGGATATTATGCAGCTGCTTACCGCTCTTTCAAAACTCGACGGTTTAAAAGAGCTTAGTTTAACAACAAATGGAGTTTTAACCGCGCCACATGTAAGCGAATTAAAAGCGATAGGCGTGCGGTCTGTTAACCTGAGCCTTGATACCTTGGATGCGAACCGCTTTTTTACGATAACCCGCCGTGATGAATTTGCCAGTGTAATGCAAACCATGCACGCCTTATTAGCACACGATATCGAGGTAAAGATAAATGCCGTGGTGATGGAGGGGAAAAACACACAGGACATCATCCCGTTGGTGCAATTAACCAAAGACTTGCCGGTGAGTGTCCGCTTTATTGAAGAAATGCCTTTTAATGGCGACGGGCACAGCCATAGCGGTATCGTGTGGGATTATGTAAGGATCTTTGATGAGATCCGAAAAACTTTCCCGGAGATCCAAAAAATGGCCGACCCGCAATTTTCAACTTCATACAACTACCAAATACCGGGGCATCAGGGCAGCGTAGGTATCATAGCAGCGTATTCGCGTACATTTTGCGGCACCTGCAACCGCATCCGCATAACGCCGCAGGGCACGCTTAAGAATTGTTTATACGATGATGGGGTGCTTAATATTAAAGATCTGATGCGCCTGGGTATGGATGATATAAAAATCGAGGCCACATTAAGGCAAGCGTTTAATGTGCGCGAAAAAGATGGCTGGGAAGCCGAACGTAAACGTTTAGAGAACCCGAACTTCCATGAATCGATGGCTACAATCGGCGGTTAATAACTCAACAATATGATAACGGTAGAAGAAGCCGAAAATATAGTACTTGCCCAATTAAATGATTACGGTACCGAAACCGTGCCTTTTGAGCTGGCTTTAGGCTATGTTTTAGCGGAGGATATTAAAGCCGACAGAGACCTGCCACCTTACAACCGCGTAACCATGGATGGTATCGCGATATCCTATAAAGCCATTGAAGAGGGGATAAACATTTTCAAAATTAAAGAAACCCAGGCAGCTGGCGAACAACCTGTGGATATTGAAAGCCCCGATGAATGTATCGAGATCATGACCGGGGCAGCCTTATCATCAACTGTTAATACTATTATCCGCTACGAGGATCTGGATATACAAAACGGAATTGCCAAACTACGGGTTAACAACGTAAAGCAATACCAAAATGTCCATTCAAAAGGGAAAGATAAAAGGCACGGCGAGGTTGTTGCGGCTACTAATCAGCAGGTAACCCCGGCTATTATAAGCCTGGCGGCATCTGTTGGTAAAGCAACATTATTAGTTAAAAAATTGCCGCGGGTGATGATCATATCATCGGGTGATGAATTGGTGGATGTAGCTGATAGCCCATCCGAATACCAAATCCGCAGGTCGAATAATTATACAGTTAAAGCCATCTTAAAACAATGCGGATTGGATGCCGATATGCTTCACATCCCGGATGATCCCGAAATAACCAGACAGCAAATAGCCCATTGCCTGCAAAACTACGATGTGATACTACTTAGCGGTGGCATCAGCATGGGTAAATTTGACTACATCCCGCAGGCACTTGAGGGTATGCAGGTGAAAAAGCTGTTTCATAAAGTGCAGCAACGCCCGGGCAAGCCCTTTTGGTTTGGCAGGCATGATAATGGTGTACCTGTTTTTGCGTTCCCGGGTAACCCGGTGGCTACGTTTATGTGCGTGCACCGCTATTTCCTGTTATGGTTAAATGCAACACTCGGCTTACCGGCAAAGCAACCTGTGTATGCCCAACTTGCCAGGGATTATACCTTTTTACCACCATTAAAATATTTCTTACAGGTAAAGCTTAATTTTACAGAACAGGGGATATTATCTGCCACACCGATAGAAGGCAATGGCTCCGGCGATTTTGCTAACTTAGCAGATACCGACGCCTTTATGGAACTGCCGTTAGAGCGCAATGAGTTTAAAGCGGGAGAGGTATTTAAGGTGTGGAACTTCTGAACCGGGATTTGTGTAAAATAATTAAACGCAACGGTGAAATCATTTAAACAACGCTGCGATAAAAATTAGTATCAGTGGAATCAAAATTTAGTCATTTAGATAAAGACAATAACCCAGCAATGGTGGATGTTTCCGAAAAACAGGTTACACACCGCACGGCAACCGCGCAAAGTATTGTGGTTTTGCCAGATGAGGTTTTACAGCTTTTGGCAGATGGCGAATTACATAGCAAAAAAGGCCCCGTGTTTCAAACGGCAATTATCGCCGGTATTATGGCTGCAAAAAAAACAGGTGATCTGATCCCGCTTTGTCACCCGTTGGGGATGGATAACTGCAAGGTTATTATTGCGTTATCTGCCGGCAATGAAGTGGTTATTGAATGCACGGCAAGCATCAGCGCTAAAACAGGGATAGAAATGGAAGCACTGGTTGGTGCCTCTATTGCAGCACTAACCATTTACGATATGTGTAAAGCTCTAAGCCACGACATTGTTATAAAAGAAACCAAACTGATCTCAAAAACAGGGGGTAAGCGTGACTTTAAACGAACATAAAAAACACACCAATATAACACGGCCGGCTAATGGCAACTTTGCCCGTAACGAATGGGCGATAATGGGCGGACCATGCACGGTTATCAAGTTTTTGGCCAATCAGGTAATAACCGCCCTTACGCCGCAATATGAATGCGCTTACGCGGATACATCACATAACGATGATATGGTAGCCCTGCCGGGCAAATTGGCAAGCGGTGCGGCCTTAGAATATACTGATCAGTTAAATCATGCTCAGCTTAATTATAAAGCTCCATTAACGGCTTTTAAACAGCGGGAGCTATTCTCGGCTATGGACTTGGTTTTGGTAAATGGCAATCATCAGCGAGGTAAGGCGCAGGTGGTAATAATTGATGCAGACAAGAAAGCATCGCTGCAAAAGCGGGAAGGGCAGCTTACCAATGTGCAGCTTTTTCTTTTTGCAGAAAATGCAGAAGGTGTGTTTGATTTTATAAAAGATGCTATCCCTAATTGGGAAAAGATACCTGTGTTGAGCTTGAATACTGATACGCTTCGAATTATAGACTTTTTCAGGGAAAAACTACAACAAACCAAGCCCATATTAAACGGCCTGGTATTGGCCGGAGGTAAAAGCATCCGTATGGGCACTGATAAAGGGACATTAAATTGGTACGGTAAGGAGCAACGTTATCACCTGGCCGATCTGCTTAAAAAGCATTGCGATCAGGTATATATTTCTTGCCGGGATGCGGAACAGCAAAAAGAGGTCGATACGGATTATTTAACCTTGCCCGACACCTTTACCGGCCTTGGGCCTTACGGTGCTATCCTCTCAGCTTTTCGCGATCAGCCTGATGCAGCATGGCTGGTTGTTGCATGCGATCTGCCTTTGGTGGATGCGAATGTGATACAGTATTTGGTTGATAACCGCAACATGGCAACCATTGCAACCGCATATCAAAGTAACTATCAAGACTTTCCTGAACCATTGATAACTATTTATGAGCCAAAAAGTTATCCTGTTTTACTTCAATTTTTAGCACAGGGATATTCTTGTCCGCGTAAGGTGCTTATTAACAGCGATGTTAATGTGCTGATAGCGCCTGACCAGGAGGCGTTGGCAAACGTAAACACACCCGAAGAACTGGAGAGGATCAAACGCTTCCTCCATCAAAAAACAGCTACCAACAATGCACCCTGATCTGTTGAGATATAGTTGCCAGTTGGCCTTGCCCGGCTTTGGCGAAACCGCGCAAGCTTTGTTGCAACAGGCAAAAGTGCTGATTGTAGGTGCAGGTGGTTTAGGCTGCCCTGCCGCGCAATACCTTACATCAAGTGGAGTAGGCACCATCGGCATTGCCGATTTTGATACAGTATCAGTAAGTAACCTTCATCGGCAGATTTTATACGGCCCGGATGACGTAGGGAAACTAAAAGCCGAAGTAGCTTGCGAACGCCTGCAAAAGCAAAACCCGGATGTGAGGTTGATACCGTTTACTGATAAAACAACTTCAAATAACGTAATTCAAATAATTGACAACTACGATGTTATAGTTGATTGTACCGACAATTTTGAAACGCGATATTTACTCAATGATGCCGCGGTGATTTTAGGCAAGCCTTTGGTTTACGGCGCTATTTATCAATATGAAGGGCAGGTTGCTGTTTGGAATACAAAGAACCCGGATGGTACATCATCGCCTAACTATCGGGATCTATATCAACAGGTAGATGCTGCACAGATCCCAAATTGCGCAGTGGGAGGCGTAATACCTACACTGGCGGGGATAATTGGTTGTATGCAAGCTAATGAGGTAATTAAGCTTATTACCTACACAGGCGAAGCACTTACACGAAAAGTTTTGATATTTGACGCCCAAACTATGCAAAGCCGCATCATTAAACTTGGTGCATCAACTAAAACAAAGATCTCCGCTTTGGCGCAGCATTCAGAAATCCCGACCATTTCTGCTGCGGAAACTAAACAAGGTATAGCAAGTCGTACGCTCGAATTAGTAGATATTCGCACCGACCAGGAACGTGACGAATACAACATCGGCGGCATGCACTTCGAATTGGATGAATTAGAAGATAACCTCGATGAATTTCAGGATGACAAAACTTACGTATTTTATTGCTCATCAGGCAAAAGAAGCGCGGAAGCTATTAAATTACTTCTACAGAAATTGCCGGGAGTAAAAGCGTATTCGTTGGAAGGTGGATTGGGAGGGTGGAACCGATAACTGTGTCACTTCGACGAGCGTAGCGACGGGCAAGGGCGCAGTTATTCCACGATCACAACTATGGATGCGCAGCTACCCAAACCTCGCCATCGTCAAAAAACTCCTTTTTCCAGATAGGTACCGTTTGTTTTAGGGTATCAATGATGTATCGGCAAGCCTCAAATGCGGCATCCCTGTGCGCGGCAGATACTGCGATAATTACCGGTATCTCGCCGATTTGTAGTGTACCCACCCGGTGGTGGATAAGTATCCTTTGTACCGGCCATTGCTCCAAAACCTCTTTGGTTATCGTTCGCATTTCTTTGATCGCCATCGGCTTATATGCTTCAAATTCAAGTTTTAATACCGTGCGGCCTTTGGTAGCATTACGCACCGTCCCAATAAAAACATCGATCCCTCCGGATTCTGGCGACATTATCCAGTCAATGCATTGCTGGGTGTTTAAAGGTTCGGAATGTATTTCTATTTGGGTTTGCATTTATCCTCCGCTTACCGGTGGTATAATCGCCACCTCGTCACGTTGTCTTAATAGTCCGCCGTCTTCTGCATATTCGTTATTTACGGCAACCATATAGCTGGCAAGCTTTTTCAGTCGCGGATATTGCGTTTCTAAACTGCTTTTTAAGTCAGCAGTGGTAGCAGCCGCGGCTAAATCAACCGTTATAGATGGCCCCCCGAAAATATCTTTGGCAATGCCGAATGCGAGCACCGTTATCTCCATGATGCAAATATGCAACAATCTTGTTCATAACCTGCATTTACACAATTTGGTTGCGAAATTAACCGAACAATCTTTACTGCTGAATTGTATATTTGATTATGGCCAACAATGCTGTACAGCACTTACAGGTTACCCGGGTGACAGATAGCGATTCCGAAGACTTTTCGGATGCGATAGCTATCGAGGAACCTTTAGAGATTCGCCTGGAATATGGCCCGGCAGGCGAGCGTAAAATCCAAAACATATCGGTAACTATGCGCACTCCCGGTAACGATGCAGAATTGGCGACAGGTTTCCTTTTCACCGAGGGTATCATTAAAAGTATATCTGCCATACAAACAGCCGAACATTGCTTTATAGCATGCGCGGAGAACCGCGAGAATGTGATACAGATATCACTATCAGAAAACGTCCTTCCAAACCTGCAAAATACCGAACGCAATTTTTACACGACATCCAGTTGCGGGGTTTGCGGCAAGGGCTCAATAAATGCTATACGTACAGTAAGTAATCATACTGATATACAAACGAATGGTAACTTTATCTCAACAGAAATATTAATAACCCTACCTGGAAAATTACGAGATCATCAAAAGGTATTTGCCTATACCGGCGGACTACACGCTTCGGCATTATTCACTCCAAGTGGTGAATTGCTTTTTCTTCGCGAAGATGTGGGCAGGCACAATGCGTTGGATAAGCTGATCGGCGCAGCCATCAAAGAACATCAGCTTCCACTAAACGATACGGTGCTATTATTGAGCGGCAGGGCCAGTTTTGAGTTGGTGCAAAAGGCTGCAATGGCGGGCATCAATATTATTGCCGCGGTTGGTGCGCCATCAAGTTTGGCCGTTCAATTAGCTCAAGAATTTAACATTACGCTTGCCGGCTTTTTACGCGGGCCACGCTTTAATATTTATAACGCGCCCCAGCGCATTTTAATACCCAGTTATGAAGATCAGGATCAAAAATAACGGATTACGATATAGGCTTACCCGCAGTGAAGTCGCGGCTTTCGCTCAGGATGGCATTTTTAAAGAAAAGGTACAAATAGGCAACGACGTGCTTATTTATATCTTGCAACGCCCCGCAGAGGAGAACCTTTCCGCATCTTTCAAAAACAATATAATTACGTTGTTAGTGCCTAACAAAATAGCCGGCGAATGGACAAACACCGAGCAGGTGGGCTTTAGCGCCATGCGAGATGGCACGCAGTTGCTGGTGGAGAAAGACTTTGTTTGTTTAGACGAGGTGGCAGAAGATCAAACCGATAATTACCCTAACCCTTTAGCGGCAAAGTGATGAGTAAAGAAACCAAAGAGCAACCGGCGGCAGAGAACCCCGAAAAGCTGCATCATTTAAAGGTTACCAAGCCCGAAACATGGGCGGCAGGAATCCCTGCTGTAACGGCTGCTTTTGCTGATATATTAGAAGAAACAGGTGCTTTACGTGGCTCCGGGGCCTTATTTAAAATGAACCAGAAAGGTGGGTTCGATTGCTCCAGTTGTGCTTGGCCTGACCCTGACGACGACCGCTCGCCAATTGCTGAGTATTGCGAGAATGGCGCTAAAGCGTTAGCAGAAGAAGCAACAACTAAGAAACTTACACCTGACTTTTTCGCCCAAAATTCGGTTGCCGATCTGGCAAGGCTGGATGATATGGAAATTGGCAAAAAAGGTCGCATTGCGCAGCCTATGTATCTACCCAAAGGTGGCACTCATTACCAGCAAATAACGTGGTACGATGCATTTCATAAAATAGGTGATAAGCTAAATAGCCTCGCCTCGCCAGACGAAGCGGCCTTTTATACCTCGGGGCGTACCAGTAACGAGGCGTCTTTTGTTTACCAGCTTTTTGTGCGTGAGTATGGCACCAACAACATGCCCGATTGCTCCAATATGTGTCACGAATCTACCAGCGTAGGCCTGGCTGACGTTATCGGCATAGGCAAAGGAACCGTTACTCTGAATGATTTTTACGATACGGATGTGATTATCATTATGGGGCAAAACCCCGGCACAAACCACCCCAGGATGCTTACCGCTTTAGAGAAGGCAAAAAATAAAGGCTCCAAAATTATCGCTGTTAACCCTTTGCACGAGGCAGGGTTGATGGGTTTTAAAAATCCGCAGACGGCAAAAGGAATTATGGGCATCAAAACCCAATTGGCCGATGTGTATCTGCAGGTTAAGATAAACGGCGATATGGCATTATTGAAAGCGATAGAAAAGCTTTTGTACGATGCGGAACAGCAGGAACCAGGCAAAGTGTTCGACAATGAATTTATAGCTAAAAATACTGTTGGTTATGATGATTTTATTGAGAAAGTAAAGCATTTTGATGTAGAGGCGCTTTGTACAGCTGCAGGTGTCCCTCTGGAACAAGTAAAACAAGCCACCGACCTTATCAAACATAAAAGCAGGATTATCATCTGCTGGGCAATGGGCATCACTCAACAAAAAAACGGGGTAGACACAGTTAAGGAGGTCGTTAATCTTACGTTGTTAAAGGGGAGCATCGGCAAAGCGGGTGCAGGATTGTGCCCTGTTCGTGGGCATAGCAATGTACAGGGCAACCGTACCATGATGATATACGATAAGCCGTATAAAAAGCAGCTTGATAAACTAAAAGAAGTATATGGCTTTGAACCTCCGCGCAAACACGGCTTTGACGTCGTGGAATCAATAAAAGCTATGCAAGAGGGTAAGCTGAAGGTGTTTTTCGCCATGGGCGGTAATTTCCTTTCCGCTACGCCGGATACTACTTTTACAGCCGCGGCCATGCGCAAACTGGGACTGAGCGTGCATGTATCCACCAAACTTAACCGCAGCCATTTGGTACATGGCGAGGAAGCCATTATCCTGCCTACGCTTGCCCGCAGCGATAAGGATGTCATAAACGGCGAAGACCAGTTCATTAGTTGCGAAAACTCAATGGGGGTGGTGCAGATGTCTAAAGGGATTTTGAAACCGGTGTCTGAAGAGTTACTTAACGAAACGCAGATAGTTTGCGAAATGGCTAAAGCGACATTGGCGGATCGTACGGTTATAGACTGGGACAAGTTTGCCAACAGCTATGATGCTATCCGCGATGAGATCGGCAAGGTTATACCGGGCTTTGAGAACTACAATCAACGTGTACGCCTGCCCGGCGGTTTTTACTTGCCCAATGCCGCACGGGAAGGTAAATTCAAGACCGAGAAATTTAAAGATAAAGCACCATTTACCATCACGCAGCTAACGGAGCATAAGCTTGCTGATGATGAATACATGATGACCACCATACGTAGCCACGACCAGTTTAATACTACAATTTATGGCATGGAAGACAGGTACCGCGGCATCCACAATGAACGAAGGGTGATATTCATGAACCCCAAAGATATTGCCAAAGCCGGTTTGATGCAGGGTGACAAGGTAGACCTTTTCAATCATCACGATGATATTGAACGTGTTGCCCGTCTGTTCATCATAGTGCCTTATGATATCCCGGAACGTAATACTGCAACCTATTACCCCGAAGGAAACGTTTTAGTGCCAATAAACAGCGTAGCAGAGAAAAGCAATTGCCCTACAAGTAAGTTGGTTATTATAAAGATAAAGAAGCATACCTAAAACATGTTATCAAGAATTTATCTTTTCTTATACGCTCCCCACATGTCGTCCACCAAAATACCATTAATGGTCATGCCTTTAGGGTTACAATTTGTGATTGCCACCCCGCTTAAATTACAATCGGCAATTGCACTGCCTTCTAAATTACAGTCGTTAAACTTAAGCGGGCGTTGTTTGGCGTTTGGATCATAATTGGGGTGGCCTTCTGGTGGCATCCCAACGTTATGTATTTTAGCACCACCCATTTGCGCGCCGTTTATTTCAAGGTCGCTGAGGTTTGCATCACTTATTTTAAGCCCGGTTGCTGATACATTGTCCATCACCATCCCGTTTATACATGCCATGCGGATGGTTGAGTTTGTAAGGAGCGCCTCGTAAACGTTCAGCTGTTTTTGGGTGTTTATGATCTCTACTAATTCCGTTACAATATTTTTTGTTAATCAGTATAAAGGTCACAAAAATGCCGCAGTATGCACGGTATAATTGCGCCAAAAACAAGGCAATAAACGACTTTTTTCGTCATAAAATAATTTTCAAAGCTCTATTCGCCCCAGGCGGTAATCACTAATCTGCGGGTGCCGCCGTGATTACGGTGTTCGCATAAATAGATCCCTTGCCACGTGCCAAGTGCCAGCCTGCCATTGCGGATAGGGATCTGAACCGAACAACCAAGCATCGCCGCCTTCAGGTGTGCCGGCATATCATCCGGTCCCTCATCATCGTGGCGGTAATCGGGGTCGTTCTCGGGTACAGCCTTGTTGAAATACATTTCAAAATCTTGCCTCACCGTTGGGTCGGCGTTTTCATTGATACTGAGCGATGCCGAGGTATGCTGGATGAATACCTGGCAAATGCCCACCTTTATCTGCGCCAATTCGGGCAATGCGTTTGAGACTTCGTAGGTGATGATATGGAAACCCCGCCGTTTTTGTGGGATGTCCAGCGTTTGCTGAAATATTTTCATACGGTACCAAGATATATAATAATACAAGCCGAGGGGGCATCAGGTTCTTAAAAAGATAAAATCGCGCTTTTTGATATACTACATATGTAGTATTTTGATAATAAAAAGGTTATCAGGGGTTTATAATATTTACATTCAGTCAATATTAACTGTCGCCATGTACCGTATCCCCCTAACTGTACTACTTATTATTTCTGGTTGCCTTAGCACATCGGCACAAAACATCCGCCAGTTACTCGATTCGGCGCGGGCTAATAAAACCAACAACTACGCCAAGGTTATCGCTTTTTCTACCAAGGCATACGATAGGGCAAAAGCAACCAGGCAAGTAAAACTACAGGGCGAAGCTGCATTTATGATAGGGATGGGTAACTACCTATCAGGCAATCATGATAAAACGCTGCGTTGGTATATAGATGCCGAAAATTTGTATCAGGCAGTAAACGACACCAGCGGCCTTGCCGAACTTTACTCGGATATGGGGATACTATATCTGCGTCTAAAAAAGCTTAAAGTAGCAGATGAAATGAGCCGAAAAGCTGTAGCTTATTCGCTGCTTATTAAAAATAAAACACGTTTAGGTACGGCAATTAATAACCGTGGATTGATGTTTTTAGATGCAGGTAAAATGGATAGTGCAGCGGTATATTTCCGCAAGAGCTACGGCATCTATAAAACAGCTAATGACAAGGTGGGGATGTCATACAGCTTAGACTACCTTGCATCTGCACTATCTGAAACCGGCAAATATGACGACGCGCTAAAAGCCATGAACGAAAGCAAACAACTACGTGCAGGTGTGGGCGATAAAACAGGGGAGGCGATAGCTATCAACAATATTGGCGAGTTATACCTTAAGAAAAAAAAGCCTGCAGATGCCGTAAAGTACTTTATTGAAGCAGGAAAAAAGGCGAAGAATCTAAAATATAACGAACTGGAAACTTACACTTTTAACCAGCTGGCAACCAGTTATAAAATGCTGGGCAAGTATAAAGAAGCTTTTGAAGCGCAAAACACTTACTTGGAGATGACCCAAAAAACCTTGGACGCCAAGAGGAATAAAGATATTGAGGAGTTGCAGACCAAATACCAAAGTGAAAAGAAAGAGCAGCAAAACAAACTGCTTATCGCGCAATCAAAAGAACAAAATGCAGAGTTAAGCCGCAACCGGATCGGTATTTACGCATTATTAGCTACGATGATATTTTCGGCTGCTATATTTTATTTAGGTTATAATCGCTACCGCATTAAACAACAAGCCCGTTTCCGCGAGGCGATGTTGGAGGAAGAGCATCTGCGCACCCAGGCTATTATGAATGCCGAAGAAAATGAGCGCCAACGCCTTGCCCGCGAACTACATGATGGTATTGGCCAATTGCTTTGCAGTGCGCGCCGCCAACTGGAGTTTTCTCAATTAGATACCAGCCTCGAAGACGATGGAGGGGTGGCCCTAAAAATGCTGGACGACTCGATAAAAGAGGTGCGCGACCTGTCGCATAGTATGATGCCGCCTTACATCCTCAATAAAAATCTAAGGGAAGCTATCGAGGAGTTCATTCACCGATTGAATAATAAAGACCTGGTAAACATCTATACCGAATGGGTGAATACCGATGATATCGCCATTGATAAAACAACCACGCTGATGATCTACCGTAGCGTGCAAGAAATTATCTCTAACATATTTAAGCACGCCTATGCTAAGAACATCCACATTGAACTGGTAAACCACGATACCGAACTAACGCTGATGATAGTTGATGACGGTGTTGGTTTTGATAAAAACAAATTGTTTAAAACCAGCAAGGGCCTGGGCTTAAAAAACATCGAATCGCGCATCGCTTACATTGGCGGCTCGTTAGATATCGATACTACACCAGGCAAAGGCGTTACCTATGTTATCGAGTTGCCTTTAATAAACATTGCCTCGTAGGGTAAGTTATTGCTCAAACAAAACTATTGCTCAAGTTGCTTAATATATATGAACACAGAAATTAAACCGGCACAGCCTTACCGAAATGAAGTGATAAATCTGTTAACCTCAACAATTTTGCCTACGGGTGATCTGCCCGATACATTAGAAAACTTTTTTGTATCTGTTCAGGATAACCGGGTTGTTGGTGTAGCGGGCCTGGAAATTTATGACGAATACGGTCTGTTACGATCTTTAGCGGTAAATGAGCTTTACCGCAATAAAGCCATAGGCGCGCAACTATTGAGTAGGATAGAGGCCTTAGCATCCGAAACCGGCCTTAAAGCAATTTATCTGTTGACCGAAACAGCGAAAGATTATTTTGAAAATAAAGGATATGAGCATATAGCCCGGATGGACATTCCCGATCCTGTTAAGCGATCTTCAGAATTTACTCAGGTATGCCCGGAATCTGCAACAGCTATGCAAAAATCGCTATAGTAAAATCTTTGTAACTAATTGGTTGTTAGTGTATCTAATACTTATGACAAAGAAAGAAACATTCAGTATGCACGGTAAGGACCTGGTAAATAAGATCAAAGAACTTATAGAAGAGGGCAACATCAACCGAATAACCATAAGCGACAAACACGGTAAAGAGCTTATGAGTTTCCCGTTAAATATAGGTTTGGTAGCCGTTGTAATTGCGCCGGTACTGGCTGCAGTTGGTGCGATGGCGATATTTGTTGGCGAGTGCAGTTTGATAGTTGAAAGAGATGTAGATGAAGAGGAGATTAAATAACACATTGTTAATGATTATTTAAACTGATAATGGTTTTATTCGCATAGAAATTGAGGTAAGAAATTTAAAATATCTGAAACAACTTCAAAAAGCAATTGTCATAATATTATAATCTTAAAGCGATATGGTAATCTTAAAAGTAGGTACAGAAAACGAACCTGAACAACATGTTGAAATTGTAAGCGAAAGAGGTGTTTGGGGCACGGGCGCATATAAAATATTTGCCGCCAAATTCTTAAGCAGGTTATCTTACAAAGATGCCCCTCACGAGCCAACCGATAGCAACGACCCTAACTTTCTGGGCGAAATAAGTATAGATACAGAAAAAGAAAAATGGGAGTACAAAGGCACTAAGTTAAAGATGCCTCAATTGAAAAAAATAGTTGACTTTATATTTGACTATAACGCGCCCGACGCGGTTTATTAGTAGTCGCCCATTATAGTTAAATTATATCGCTTAGGTTTAAATAGATATTTTGCATGTGCAAAAGTTGCCTGTTTAACCTAAGCGATGTAAATATCGAAACATCAAAAATAAACCGCGCCCCTGCAGTTTGCTCTGTAATGGTAGATTCCTGCCAGTTTTTTAAAGCCTCTTCAAAATGTTTGGCCAGTTCAGCGCTACCGGCAGCGTTAAATTCCATTTCTTGTGCTAGAAGCACAGGCATATTAATCATCGGCACAGTGTCACCTTCAATTAAATTGTATTCGTAATTGATAGCCACCGATAAGCTATACATCTGCGATACATTACTCAAAAGCTGGTTAAACATCGATAATAGATGTTCCTTTAAACTTGCTCTATATGTTATAGCGTCGTTGTTAGCCATATTTATTTCAGTATCGCTCCAATCCAATGATGGCTCTATGGGCGGGAAGCTATTTTGAGGTGTACTGTACACAAATCTCTCATCTGTTTTAAAATAGCCGTTCTGTGCATCTGGCAGGAGGTTTTTATTACGGCTTATAATAGTGGCGGTTGATAGCTTTATTACCTCTAAAACATCAAACCCGGCAACGGTCACTTTTAAAGGGCCTTGTTCAGTGCTAATTAATAAAGGTTCCCCATTTGCATTTAGGTAGGTGTAAGAAGCGTTCACAACAGTTTCATTAGCCATGTTTTGATGCAGCATCATGGCATATCCATCTATCGAAATTGTCGGTAAAGGATATTTGCCAATGTCATTTTTAGTGGCACTTACCGTTATTATTAAGCGGGGATCAATTACCGGGCTAACCGGTCCCGCTGTTAATTTGAAAATATAGCCCTTAGGGATAGGGGGATTAGTAGTTGCTGTAACATTCCTGTTAATAGCTAACGCGTCCTTTACATGGTTAGCCAGTTCGCTAAAAGTAGTTAGCGCCGACACGGCAACGCTGTAAGCGTTGGTATATATATCAGTGGTATCATTAATAAGTGTAAGGTTTTCATCCAGATCTGCCTTTATAATCGAGTAGCTGTTAATGAATTGTGCAAGGCTCTCTAACAGGCTATTTACAGGTTGCCTTATTAACCCGATGATATTTTTATTAGCCGGGTTAAGCGTAATGTAGGTTTCTAAAACATCTTGTGCTATAAGATGATTATTAAATTCGTAATTATAGTTGTATGTTTTGGCATCTTCTGACTTTACCGGATCTGGATTTGTTTTATCTATAATCTGGTTAACAATTTGCGCCGGTATGGGATAATTGCGTATCACCATAGGTGCATTTACAGATAGGGGCTTAGCCGCAGGTTCTATTAACAAACTAAGCGTTACGGCTGTGTTTTCATTTACAGTGTACAGTAGACTATTAAGCTGATAGTTTACATTTACAGGGAGGTAACCCTGTTCGGCAGGTGCATTGGCAAAAACGGTGAATGACATAAAACCTTCAGTATCATTTTTGATGCGGGCATTTGAGAAGGTAGCATCGTTCGATTTCCCGGTAGGTGTTACAGTGCCCAGTAATTCAAAACTGCCAATGATGTTTGTAACGGTTACAATAGTTTTAAACTGAATGGTAGCTGTGCCTTTGTAAAAGTTAAACATGCTGTTATGCAATTGATCCTTTAACTGTTGGCGGGCATTAGTTAAGTCGCCGGTTTGTTCAGGTACAACCTGTATAAGCAACTCCGATAATTTTTCGACAATGACAGACCTTGCGTCGAGCAAGTCCTTTAACACGGAGAACCTATCTATTTTATTGTAGGTATTTGTTATGGTTTCTATCACTGCGGTATTAGCGGGCGATAGTACATCATCAATACCAAGCAAAAACATTTGCAGCCATTTGTCAGGGTCTATCTGCTCAACAGTTGTATTAACACCTGCGTCATTCCAATTTATCCCTATTTTGCTTATATATTCTCTGATTCCAACATTTCCGTTAAACAAGGACGTTGAAAGCGGGGTTGGCGCGAAGGCCACGGGGTTATCGTTTAATACGTCGTAATAAATGCCTTTGCCATCTGCGGCATCTGCCATCCGGATAACCCAAAGTTGGTTAGCGTTATTACCGTTAGACGCGCTTAAACCGGTGGCCAATTTTAGTTTGCTATCACCAGTTGCAAAAGCGTTTTCAAAATTCCCGGCAAAAGTTACCTGATTGGTTTTAGTCAAATCGGGTAAGATGTTTATAAAACGCTGTTTTTCATTTGAGGCGGTACGGGCGACACAAATAGTTACATTAAGTTCAAATATATCCTGAGTTTCATATTCACCTTCTATTGGAAGCGATGTTGCCATGATTGAAGGACTGTCCGGAAATCCATCTTCACCGGGAATCAATAATAATTCCAACCAGGATATAATAACGCTTGTGTAGTTCTTTAACGCGCGGAGCTGTTCGGTGCCAAATATCAAATGCTCGCCAGGGGCAATGCTGCATGTGGCCCAATATTGTAATGTGTTTATGGATACATCCGGCGCGTCGTCGGTTGTATACTGCCAGTTCAGCTGATCGTTTATGATCTTAAATGTAGCAAGGTCAAGCTCTATTTTTTCCGTTTCAGCGCCGTCATATTGGCTGCCATCGAATGCGAAATTGAATTGCAGGTTAGGTGTTGCATCTATGGTATTAAAAGAATACCGCACAGCAACCGATGGCCATTGGTTGGGTTCTATGATGTTAAGTACAAAACCCGGCGTGTTTGGTTTACCTGCTAATTGGCTCATAAAGGCGTGATATGGTTTAAGCCATTAAGGTATATATAATCCCTAAAAAAACAATGTTATTTGATCAAAAAGGGCTATTTTGCCCTACATCCACGTAAATGGATCGCCGGATTTTAGGTGGGTTATTTTTACGCCTGTAAGTTTTGGTGTTAGCCAATCAACAAAATAATCCATACCAGGGTCTTCGCTAAAGTTATGGCCCAATACAATGAGCGAGATGTTTGATCCTAATAGCCGCGCATCACGGATATATTCGGCAGTTTCCCATTCAGATAGCTCGCCTACAATCAGTACATCCGGCTTATCAGATTCTGCAAAGCCAACCTGCATTTTGCCGCCCGGTGCGCCCGGTAAAAAGGTAACGCGGCTGCAAGATTGTTTCAGGTCGCCAATAACGCGCAGGTGCGCAATGCCCAATGCTGTTTTAAGGTTTTGTACAATTTGTTGCAGGTTAATCTTTGGGATGGTAAAGGTTGGGCTGTCGGCTTTCCAATAGGGTAGCCATTGCATCTTTTTCATCACGCCATACTCCACAGCATCAGGTTTTAGGCTGTGGATATAATCGTGGAAACGCCAAACGGTAATGCCATATTTTTTAAGCAGCGCTTGTTTTTGTTTTACAACATTATTATCATTCACCCAGTTCGGGTCGTCTAAATGATTATAAAAGGTAGGCTCGTGTGCTATAATGAAGTTGGCGCCAAGCTTAGCGGTTTGTTTGATCACATCAACCGTAGCAAACATGGTGGTAACAATCCCGGTGACTACCATATTGCCGTCGCCGGATTTTAAAGTATCCACGGTATTGGCAATGGGGGTAAGGTTACCTTCATTTAATATCAGATCGATAACCTGCTGTACTGTATATCGCTTTTGTACCGATAATAGACCATGTGCAAAGGCAGGTTTGATTGACAGTAAAGCTAACCCCCCGGCGGAGAGAGCCGAAGCAGTAATGAATTTTCTACGGGAAATGGCATTGGGCTTTTTCATGATCGTGATATGTGCTGCAATATATTAAATCTATGTTATTAGACGGTGCTTGCGTGATGTTTCACGATAAGTGGAGAGCTTTTTGTAGCTTAACTATTATGGAAAACTCAAACAACGTTTTAACAGCAACCGGCCCGCAAGATGGTGATAACCTTTCTGTAGCTGGCGGCATTTATCGGATACTGGTGAGCGGCAAGCAAACCAATGGCGAGTTTGCAGTGATAGAAATGTCGGTACCTGCTGGTGGCGGGCCCGGGCCACATGCGCACGCGGGGTTCCAAGAATCTTTTTATGTGATAGAAGGGGAGGTAGAAGTAAAGACCGAAGAGCAAACTTTCATCGCCACCAAAGGCGCATTCGTAAACATTCCTTTAGGTGGTATTGTACACTGTTTCAAAAACAAATCAGACAACCTGGCCAAACTACTGTGCACGGTAGTACCTGCCGGGCTCGAAGAGATGTTTCTTGAACTTGGCAAACCCGTACAAGCCGGTGAATTTATCCCCCCAAAACCCATGGACGAAGAAACCTTAAAGAAATTTACCGCCATTGCTGAAAAGCACGGGCAAAAGTTATTCCCGCCTGACTATTTGGGATAGGTTACTGTATATCAATTTATTGGCTAAAAGCGCTTTCGGTTTATTTAAACTAAAGGCGTTTTTTTTGCCCTATTTGTCATCCCAAAATGATCTTTTAAAATAACGGAACGGTTGTTCCGTTATTGGTATATATTTGCGGAACGATTATTCCAATTAACAAAAATTAATCGCTCACGCAAAATGAAAAAGTTAGAAAATAAAGTAGCAGTAGTAACCGGCGCCTCTAAAGGTATTGGCGCGGGCATAGCCAAAAGCCTTGCAGCAGCAGGCGCATCGGTAGTAGTAAATTACTCATCATCTAAAGAGGGTGCCGATAAAGTTGTAAGCGAGATAGTAGCGGCAGGTGGTAAAGCCATAGCGGTGCAGGCAAGCGTATCAAACACAGCTGACGTAACCCGTTTGTTCGATGAAACCACTAAAGCCTTTGGCCCTACAGACATCCTGGTAAATAATGCCGGTGTATATGAGTTTGGAGCTATTGAGCAGATCAGTGAGGAGCATTTCCACAAACAGTTTGATACGAACGTACTTGGTTTATTGTTAACCACACAAGCGGCGGTAGCAAACTTTAATACAAGTGGTGGCAGCATTATTAATATTGGGTCGGTAGTAAGTGCAATTACCCCGGTAGGCAGTGCTGTTTACAGCGCTACAAAGGGCGCTGTCGATGCTATTACACACGTGTTGGCTAAAGAGCTTGGTGCTAAAAATATCAGGGTAAACTCCATAAACCCCGGCATGGTAGAAACCGAAGGTACGCACACCGCAGGTTTTATCGGTAGCGATTTCCATCACGAAGCAGTTAAAACCACGCCACTGGGCCGTATAGGTCAGCCGGAAGATATCGCTTTGATCGCGGTTTTCCTTGCGTCAGAAGATTCTCGCTGGTTAACAAACGAAACCCTGCTTGCAGGTGGCGGTGTGAGATAATCCCCGGTTTTTAAATAAGTATTTTAAAATGAATAGCTTTGCTTAAAATTAAGCAAAGCTATTTCTGTTATGGCAAGAACGAAAGATTTTGATGAGGATGAAGTGCTGAAGAAAGCTGTTGACCTTTTTTGGCTAAAGGGGTATAATGCTACGTCTATGCAAGACCTGGTAGATGGGCTGGGCATCAGCCGCTCCAGTTTGTACGATACCTACGGCGATAAACACTCGCTGTTTATTAAGGCGCTGGAAAGTTATCAGTGTACCAATACCGGCAAGTTTGTGCAAATTATTGAAGGCGGGAAACCTGCTAAAGAAACTATAAAAGAATTACTTAAATTTATTGCTGATAACCTGTTGAACGATAAAAGCCAAAAAGGCTGCTTTATTGTAAATGCCGAGGTGGAAGTAGCCCTGCACGATAAGGAAGTTGGCGACATGATCCAAAAGAACGACCAGAACGTGGAAGACGCGTTTTTCCGTGTGATCCAGAAAGGACAGGAGAGCGGCGAGATTACTAACCCACAAAACGCGCGTGCCTTAGCCAGGTTTCTGTTCAATACCGTAAAAGGCATCCAGGTAACCGCCAAATCAACCACCGATAGGGAGGTGTTTGACGATATTATTAATTTGGCGGTGGGGGTGTTGGGGTAGGGTAGTTTTGTGGTGATAATACCTATCACTGGCTGTATTGTACAAGCTTTATACGATTGATTTTTCTACCTTATTTGCCAAAATGATAAAATATTTGTTGTAACCAACAAACCGGCATCCATGTGTCCAGATGGTGTTATCTGATAGTTTTTGATGACAATATAATAATGATGGTAATCATAAAAACCTATGTAACAGGTAATTAGTTTAATTTTTAGACTTGTCTAAAAATTAAACATTTGATTATCAGATTTTTATAAAAAAGACATGAGTGTTCACGCGTGAACGTGAACACATCGTACATATATAGGTCGTTTACATAACGATCTCCAAATACCGTTACAATGGGTAAATGATAGGGCTCGAACCTAAAACAAAAAAGCCCAATGCGGACATGCATCGGGCTTTGTACTCAGAGCGGGAATCGAACCCGTTATGTAAATACCTTATTATCAATTTATTATAAAGTAGTTTTTAAACTACTCAACGAATCATTCAATAAACATATTGTCGAATATTCCGACGACTTTCAAAGGTAATACAAAAAATGTTTAATCTAAATGGTTTAGCCAAAGTTTCTTAATCAAAGCGCGGGATATGAATAATGTTTGGACCAGCTAGGGTTTTGAACCTATTGCGTTTCCGCTTCACTGAGGACATTGTTGGTGCTTTTTGAACTTGGACGCTACGAATAGCGCGTTTTTCTCATTTTACCTTTGGCGGAGAGTTAGATTTGCGAACATTCAATCTTGTATGTTGGTAATCAGCGTTTTACATTTTAAAAAGTCCTTTACTCTACGAATGACGCAATAGCAAATAACTCTAATTGTTAAGTTATCACAGCAGGCCAGGTTACTTAACCGCATCGTCGAAATAAGTTGAGGAAATTCTTGCAGATAACTAACTATTTTAGTATTTTTAAGTATTGAATGTTATGAAAACGACGATCTATTTCATCCTGACCTGTGTTATTTCAACCGGCGCTTTTATGGCCGCGCTGAATCTGAAAAATCCGTTTCCGGCCTTTGCAGTAGCCTTAGGCATCTGGGGCTTATTCGTTTGGGGTTATATCCGCCGCTCCAAAAAAGCGGCCGAGCGTCAAAGCCGCGAACGTTTGTTCCAAAGCCACATGCGGATACAATACCGTGATCCAAACAGATAGTATTTTAACTATCTTAGTTCTATTTACGTTGGCTTCTTGCCAACTTGTGATAAGGTTTAGGTTTGAAAAGCCCGGCAGTGCAATGTACGGGCTTTTCTATTATGCTATTATTCCGGCCATTCCTCAATGGCTTTAACCGTATCCGGGGACATCCGGATAAGTTGCGTCCGTTACACATCCGGTAGGCGGCGTAACCCAAACGTTCTCCAACGTTTTGAACGAATGCTGCTCATCAAGCAGCTCTTATCAAATATATGAAGCGCGGTTCCCGCCATTCCCTCCTTAAAAAATTTCAATCAAGCCAGTTTCTTCAATCAGAGGTCCGCAAGAAGTGCATGCCGGTTAAATTGTAGGTTTCACCAATTGCAAATATTTTGCTTGCATGACCGCTTTGAGTCGTTCATTTTATGCCAGGTGCAGCATAATAAAATCGCTTTCCTGAATAGCATTTTGTATTGTTTATTATACTTTATATCTGTTCTGTGATTTATGAAAAATCATTTGGGATACGATATATAATTTAAATTAGCTTAATTATATATCGTATCTTAGGTGTGACTTTTAGCATGACATGGAGGATATAAAAGATAAAACATTAAATAAACAGTCAGCTCAGTTGCTTGCTTTACTCCATGGTGACGATGTGAAAGCATTTACCTTGGGCGAGGCTTATCAAAGACTACCCGCGGCAACGAAGTTTTCAGTCCGCCAATTAGTAGGCGCGATGGTGAACCGGGGACTATTAATGCGTATTAAGGACGGCTTGTTTTATGTAATTCCCTACGAAACACCGGCTGATGAATTTATGCCTGACTGGCACCTGCTGGCCAAATACCTGGTGGGAAATGCCAGGCATTATATAGGATATTATTCCGCAATGCAGATCCATAGCCTGATTACCCAACCGGCCTTATCAGAACAGATTGTAGTGGATAAGCAAATTAAGCCATCAACATTGAAAATAAAAGATGTGACGTTCCAATTTATTTACCATAACAAGGAACATTTCTTTGGCGGAAAAAATACATGGGTAGACAGTTTTCACAAAGTAGCCTGTTCTGATCTGGAGAAAACATTTGTTGATGCTTTATATAAACCGGAATATGCCGGAGGAATTACGGAAATTGCCAAAGCATTGTATAAAATTAAGGATAAACTCGATTACTCAAAAATGTTGGTCTACCTTGAAAAATTTGGTACCCTGGCCGTATTTAAACGCCTCGGTTACCTGCTGGAGTTATTAGATATCGTTAACCCGATCAGCGAACAATTGCAAAAGAAGGAAGTCAAAGCCTATTATCTATTAGAACCCAATCGGCCCAGGGCCGGTAAAATGAATTCGCGCTGGCACATACAGGAAAACGTAGATAGACAGTCAATTTTGTCACCCCTTTATACCTAACCATGATCACTCCGAAAGAAATCAATAAGCGAGCAGCTGAAAATCGCGTCAATGACCGTCAAATCGAAAAGGATTACGTTTTAACCTGGGTACTGACAGCTATAGCTGACCACAATATATTAAAAAGGGCATTGACCTTTAAAGGGGGTACTGTTTTAAAGAAATGCTATTTTGACGATTATCGCTTTTCGGAGGACCTGGATTTTACCTTATTGGACTACAGCTTAACTCATGAAGATCTGGTCGGATATTTCAATGAAGTGTTCGCATGGGTGAAAGAGGAGACGAATATAACCCTTCAAATGAAGGAGACAAATATTCATGCAGCAAGCGGAAGTTCGCAGTTCTACGTTGATTATATTGGGCCATTAGGCGGCAATATAGGAAGCCGCGATATTAAAGTGGATATTACCCGTGGCGAAGTACTGGTATACGAACCGGTGCAAAAAATGTTGTTTACAGATTATTCAGATATGGAAGATCTTTCTTGTGAATTACAATGCTATCCGCTCTCAGAGGTGCTAATCGAAAAAATGGCCGCACTTATGGGAAGAACGGAACCACGGGACTTCTACGATTTCTGGTATTTTATGGAAATCGAAAGAATGGATCTGAACGAACATTGGGGAGCATTTGAGCAGAAGGCGGCGCGACACAAGCATGATCCAGCTGAATTTGCTAAAAAGGTACTTTCAAAAGAAGGCGTATTTGGTAAGGATTGGGTTAAAAAGCTTCAGAACCAAATACACGATCTTGATAGATTTGAAGAAGTTTTTCGAAAGACGAAAAGACATCTGAAATAAAGCGGGTAATAACCCAACCAAAAATATTGCTCCGGACGCGGGGCGTTTGGTTTTACCCAATCCAAGGTAAATAGTTATTCGGTTAACAATGCAAAGAACTTCCTTCTGGAAAAGCGCGGCGTGTCACCAAAACTATCTTTCCACCAGTCGTCTGTTCTCAGTGGCTTTGGCGGGTCGTTGGGCTTTCTCCATTCCAGTGATTCACGGAAGGAGAAGTGCGAAAACAGGCGCATGAACTCACCAAGGTAAATATCGGCCATTAGTTGTCTCGAATTGGGATTCAATGATGAATTTTATTGCAGTCGCTTTTTTAGAAGTAACGTGTCAGTTTCACCATTAACTTACCGAGAAACGGTAGGTTTCGACAGGGCGGATGCATAAACGTGCTTTGACTTGTAAGATTTGTTGAGTTACTCGACTAATGATCATATAAAGTTATCGTTTTTGATTAAGGGATTATGGTACAAATAGAAACTCTGGTTAAAAGATAGTTATAGTGGTCAATAAAATTTAATAAAATAATCAGGAATCGAAAACATTAAGCAAGAGATTAGCCATAACGAATTCAACATGAAAATCATCCATAATCCGGAGCAAACCCAAAAACCAAAAACATATCATCATGGTATTGAAGTGGTTGGCAATCGGCGTACATTGTATATAGCTGGTCAAATTGGCATGGCAGAAGATGGCAGTATCCCAGATGGCATCGAAGCGCAGACACGTGCCGTTTTTGCGAACCTTACCAATATTTTAAAGGAAGCAAATATGCAAATCTCCGACTTGGTTAAGTCGACCGTATATCTGATTAATCCGGAGGATCGTGTTGTTTTTAACGCAATCCGTGAAGAACTTAGCCTGGGCAACAAAAATGCGTCCACACTAGTATTTGTTTCTGCCCTGGCTTTACCTTTGCTTTTAGTAGAAATCGATGGGATAGCTGTTTCAGACATGTAACTAGATATTGAGGAAAAGAATTTTTAATTAATTCTTGATGGGGGATAAACATTCCTATGAAATAACCAGAAAAAAACACGAATGAATACGATTCTTCAGCAATAAGGCAGACGATCTCTATTTATTAAGCTTATTATCCGGGCATAAGCAATTTATAAATTGTAATTCTGGGCCTAAAACAACGTACGTACGGCAGTAACCTGGGAATAAAAACAAGGGCTTCTGAAATAATCAGCCGAATTGCCGCATGCCAAGACGCAGGAAACCAAATAAACCTTTCTTTTTTTTGGCGGCACTGTTGAAAATGTTCCCAGAAACCTTCTTGGTATTTCATATGGAGTCCTTCCAATTCCCTGGCAGATATGATCAATCAATTCAACTGGCAACAGTGCTAATCGACCAGGATTGAAAAAATTGATTAACGCTTTCTAATACGGCATAAAGTTTCTGGCTTTAATCCAAGGTAACAAGCCAGCATATTTTGTGAAAAACGCTGAGAATAATCAGGCCTTGAACTTAGCAAATCCATATAGCGCTCTTCAGCATTCATGCTTAAAGATGCATTAATCCTTTTTTGAGAGTCAATCAGTTGACGCATCTGAAATTGACAAAACATCAGGTTTAAGGCGGGAACCGAAACCAATAACTGAAAAAGTTGATTGCGCTCAAATACCACCATCTCTAAATCCTCAAGCGCCTCTATATGGTAACAGGATTCTTTTCCGTCTAGGAAACTCTCCATATCTGTAATGATATCATTTTCCATACAAAATGTTATGATTGATTCCTGTCCCCGTTCGTTAATGGAATACATCTTTGTTGCACCTTTAACAATAAACCCAAGATATCTGCAGGCGTCGCCAGCTTGTAAGAAAAACTGTCTTTTCCTTAGCTTCTTTATTTTCAAATTATTGCTGATTATCCTTTCTTCATCATCATTTAATGCCTGCCCGGTTACCGCCTGAATGTACTTAAAGAACATCCAGTTATTGTGATCGATCAGTGGCTTTAAAACAAGTGCGGAGGATGTTTGAATGGCTAAACGATCAGCCAGCGGATTTACTGAGGCTAAAGAAACTGATGTAGTGATTGTGTTAGTATTCATAGGGTCTTATTTTATAACGTATGCTAATAGCAATAGTTCAAATCTCAGGCCGCAAATATGAACATCTGATTATTAAATAGTTAGTTCTTATAAGGTTCAATTTAGATTAACGATATATCGCTTTAAGAATTCATGTTAATGATATCTCAAGAGTATAGCGATAAAAAGCTGATCGGATTGTCGATCTTTTTTTTATACGCAGGGCTATTTACCTTAATAAACTGCGCAGCTTAAGAATTTCTTTTCTTAAATAGGTAAACGAATTTTGGATCATCTAAAATGGCTGTTTTTAATATTTATCTATTATAATAAACAGTTTTAAAAAAGTAGGGAAAAAGCATTGTTAAGATCTTTTACTCTCTTCATTAGGTTGTAATCCAAAGATTGAGCGTTTATTTTGCAGGATCAACAAACACATGTAATTTGGAAGCCTTACTGTTTACGATTACAAACAAATCCATACCGGTAACGGCTGCAGGGCTTTCCTTCGAGCCCACCTGCCAATGTAGACGGGCGATGCAAAATGACGATCTACCATCTCAATATTTTCTGCGTAGACCTCTTTAATAATAAGCAGACGTTTGCTTTCATCCATCTCGTTCCAAAGTAAAAGGTGGCGCTCAACGATTGAATTGACTGCTTCCTCACTGATTGCGGCGCTTTGAACATGATTTACGGCCGCATCTTTAGGAGACCACCATATCGTTTTAGTACTATGTATTTGATAGCATTTTCCATTTAGGTAGAACACCAGTTCCAACTTTGAACCCTATGGGCTCATGAAATATACCCAGTTTTTACCTTCGGTATCTCCTGAAGGCATCAGGAATGGATCGCCAAGTACTTTAACCCCTTTTGATTTCAGGTATTCTACCGCGCTCTCATATCCGTTGCAAACCTTTCAAAAAAATCTATTATGTTTAGTCCTTTAAACATCTTATTTGTTATTAATACCTCGTTCGGTATTATTATACTAATAATTTAGTATTTATAAATGCCTTATTCTAAAAACCATACTTTGGTTTTTTCTTATCAGTGACCTCTTTCCGGACTTCGGTTGCTGTAACTTTAACATCCTGCATGGTTTTTCGTAGCCTGTTACCTTCAGCCCCTTGTTGCCTTTTCCGTAAATGCTCCGGCATCATGTTCTGCGTTCGTTATCAATTCCTTTAGTGCGCTATACTTTTCCATATGTTAAAAATAGTTTCGAGTGATAAAATATGCACATAAACATATCTTTCCCTGTGTTTTTTATTTTTAGCTTAAACCAAGTGGCAAAAATTGTAATGCTGTAAAACTAATCGGGAAAGTTTACCTTTTAAACATAAAGTAGAATCATTTACTAGAATTAAAAGCCCAATTTGATCCGAAGCCCGCCTTGAATCAGGTTCAATTGCTGCTCGCTATAGCTAACCAGTGGTACTTTAACATAAGGTTCCAGCGCGATGGTATTTCGCTTGCTTATCTTTTGCTGGTACCCCAAAGACAGGTTATAGAATGCCATCATTTTAGTCTGTTTTGAATTTCCACCACCGACGAGTTCTGTAGATACTTCTTTGGAAGTGACCAAGTCAGTTTGAGGAGCGCCGTTCTCGTCAATAAAATTAGTGGAGACTATTTTCTGTTCACTATAATCTATCGTTTGACGCTGTGCTATCACTGCAAAAGCAGATAAGCCAACCCGCGCATAAATTTGTTTGCCGGTACTTATTTGCACCTCTACAGGCAGCTCTATGCCTGATAAGTTAACCTGTGAGCCACTTTGAAGTTTGCCGGTCCTGCCTGCGATATCAGTCAAGCCATATTTCTTTGCCCCGCCCAACTGACTAAATGCAAGCCCAGAGGAGATAGAAATTTTGCTGTTTATAGCATAGGCTACATGCGTTCCGATGCTTAAGTCCGCTTTTGAACGGGTGTCCATCGCCTGCCCTAAAGAAACACCAAAAGTCCATTTATTTAATGTAGTGGCTCCTTTCGTGAAGTTTGTGGTCTCATTAGAGTCGTCTGCGAATAACTCCGCCATTGTCATATTTTTCCTACTTTTATTTCCGGAGATAGCCGTTAACGGACTTGCTGTTTGAGCCTGTTTGGAAAGCGGGGGAGCTATTTTTTTTGCTGCGGCAACTACATATGCCATTATATCGTTTTCAGCCGATGCCGGAAAGGTTTTCGAATGTTCAACCGTAAGTTTAGCCTTCTCATCTACCTTAAAGTTTGAATTTTGAGTATTTACTGTTGCTTGCCCGATGTGCTTAATTGTCTGTGTAGGTTTTGAAATGGAAGACAAGTAACTCCCACCAGTCTTAATTCTTTCTGCTTTGTCTAGTTGGCCGGGCATGAGCAGCCCAAGAAACAAAAGAACTGCCGCAGCGCTGAGCACTCGTCGCCAATAAATTACTCTTTGGTTATAGTATTCTTTTCTTTTGAAGGTCTCCCAAGCCCCGTCCCGGTAATCCACCTCCAGTTCCCCTAACTGGAATTTTAAATGTTCGATCAATTCCTGGTTCATCATCAAGATTCTTTAATTTGATTTAAGTACAGGGCGCGCAACCGTTCCTTGGCTCTTGCCAGGTATACGCGGCTGTGCTTTACAGGAATATTCAAGGACGTTGCAGTTTCTTCATGTTTGAACCCTTCGATTTCATACATATTAAAAATCACCTGCTGCAATTGAGGTAGTTCATTTAATAAACTCAAAATGTCACTTACGTTCATTTTATCCAGCACGGTTACGGCGTTTACCGGGGCGTGTATTTCGTTAATCTCCTCAAACCTCCAATGATTTTTAGCGACCCGGAGATGATCAATCACCGTTCTCGAGGCTATCCTGGCCATCCATCCTTTAAAAAGCTTCGGTAAGTCCTCGCTGTCTGTCGAATAAATAAAAGTGTGCAGACGGTAAAAGACCTTAATAAAACTATCGTTGACGAGTTCCTCCACCTGTAAGGGTTCTTTATGATACCTGATCACGACCCCCTTTACGTAACCGTAAAATGATCTGTAAAGCCACTCTTTGGAATTTTCATCGTTCGCCAAACACCCCGCAAGTATTTCCTCCAGTTTCCTGATAGGTTTAACCTTTGCCGGCCGGATGAACGGAGAGAACAGGACTTTGGATCTCATTGAAAACAATAGCCATCCATCAAGCGATTGATGAATGGCTGTTTCAGATTATAAAATTTAATTATTTGTTGGTGATCATGCCAATCGATAGCTTGGTCGAGTCTGTGGCTGCCTTCAGGCCTTTAGCCCAGATCGTGTAGATTTTTCCTTTTTCGATCTTCACTTTTTCAATTTTAGCAAGCACTTCTGTTTTCGTATTTTCATTGATTTGGAAATTTACTTCAGTGCCCGGTGATACGGCTAAAAATGCCGTGGCGGCTTTGAATGCAGTCTTAGTAAATAGCGGTGTAGCCTGGCCTGTGATTGAAAGGTCAAGGATACCCGCATTAGGGCTCATGTTAACAAACCTTACGTTGGCTTTATCTGCCACGGGGCTGGTCAGGTCATCTTCAATAACTGTCAGGCCAGTTTTAGTAGGCACATCAGCAATGAATAAAGAATAGATCTTGCCATTTTTAAAAGTAGAAGATGTTGTTGCCAGGACTTTTGTTGAATCCTTTTTCGTTACTGTTAATGAATACGTGCCTTCTAAAATGTTGCCATAATTGATGAATTTGCCAAAAGTCAGCGCCTTAATATTGTTTTTAATACCGTTTACCTGGAATGATAGTTCCGGCGTCCCTGGGGCAGCATGAATAAGAGCCAGGCCGGCAACACCCGGAGCAGGAGTGTTTTCATTGTTTTTGTTACAGGCAGTGATGGTTAATACTACAGCAAATAATGCTACTACAGTTTTTAAAATAGAGAATGAGGTGTTTTTGAATTGTTTCATATGTATTGAATTTTTTTTGATTTACTCCCTATAACGAGCCTCGAAATGTAAAGGCAACAGGCGTTAACAGATATAAATCAAACTTTAATCGGATTCTTTGCGATCCTACCTGGTGCCCACCTGGTTACCAGTATCGATTGATCCATTTAATACTTAATGGTAATCCCGGTCATTGTTGTAACCATCAATGGTTTGATGTATTATGGCTGTGCGTGAATGATCGTCGACAAATTTTCAATTAATCCAGATCTAATGGGTCGGTATTGTAACATGATCAGCAACATGGCCACGCTCATGCCGATCATCAGCTCATCTTCAATCCGTGCTCATCGGCAAGTTAAATACCGCGCCCAGGCAGGCACATTTGATCTTGCGCTTGTTAAGCACACTTTGTAATACACCCACAATGCTGACCGTCATAACCCGAAGGGTTGCATAACTGGTGATCACGGTTTGATAATTTGATGCATAAGCCAAACCTAAGGCCAGTTCCACATAGGAATACAGGCAACCTCTTGGCCTGAATTTTTTGGCGACAATGTCATTTTTAAATTGTGCTGATAAATGTGCCACACTGGTTAGTTTAGCCGGTAGGGGATTTCATTCAGACTTAATTCATTATAAGCCAATGATTTCTTTACTTTTTCTATCGTTTGGTTAATGACGTTTTGTTCGATGGTGATCCGTTCCTTTTCGGAAAACAGATTACTCAAAACGGAGTAATCTTTATGCAGTTCGTCAGCCAAGACTTCCGGGAAATTAAATTTCTTGTCTCCCAGGTAATGGATATGAGTAATAATAGTAGATTTGATCGATCTGCTGCTTAAGGCTGTCATCCAGCAGTTCAAAGCCTAACGGTACTAATTGGTTCTTAAATCCCTTCAATTTCTCCTCTAAAAGCTGCTCCGTTAGCAACACTTCCCTCAAAGGCACACATATCACTTTTGCACCCACGTTTGCAAACTCTGTTCCACTGCTTTTATTCAACGCGGGCAAACCATATTTTTAATGTAAAGCTTCAACTTATGTTAAGTTCGGCTGCCCTTAGATACACCTGCGGGTCAAGGCTCATTTACTTTTAATCAGCGGAATAACTTTAGTACCAATTAACTCAATGGAGCATGTTAATTGCTCATGGGTAAGACCTGCATTATCCATTTGAAAAGTAAAACGGTCAATCCCACCCAAAGCCTCGCTATGGCGGAGTAATTTTTCTGCCACCTGCTCAGGTCCGCCGACAACAAGCACCCCTTTAGGCGCTGTAAGAGAATCGAATTGCGCCCTTGTTACGGCAGGCCAGCCGCGTTCGCGGCCAAGTTTTGTCCATAGCTCTGCATATCCTGGATAATATTCTGCCACCGCCTGCTCATTACTCGCAGCCGTGTAGCCGGGTGAATGCAGGCCCACTTTTAATTGATTGGGAGTGAATCCAGCCTTTCGGCCTGCTTCCCGGTACATATCTATCAGTGGACGAAAACGGTGTGTTTCGCCCCCGATGACAGCGACCATCAACGGAAGGCCAAATCTCCCGGCACGCTGAAACGATTCTGGGGTGCCACCTACGCCCAGCCAAATGGGTAGTTTTGATTGCAATGGCCTGGGATAGACGGGTTGGTTATCCAAAGCGGGCCTAAATCGGCCCGACCAGGTCACGAACTCCTCGTCGCGTATTTTAATCAATAAATCCAGTTTCTCCTTAAATAATGCGTCATAATCATTCAAGCTGAACCCGAATAACGGGTATGCCTCGACAGATGACCCGCGTCCGACTACTAATTCGGCACGTCCTTTGGATATCAGGTCCAAGGTGGCAAAATTCTGGAATATCCGTACCGGGTCGGCGGCACTTAATACCGTGACCGCACTGGTCAGGCGAATTTGTTTGGTTCTCGATGCGGCTGCGGCTAGTATTACTGCCGTGGCAGAGTCCAGGAATTCTTTTTTATGGTGCTCTCCGATACCAAAAACGTCTAACCCCGCCTGGTCTGCAGTAACTATTCTATCCAGCAATTGATGCATTGAGTCTGTAGCGCTAAGTGTATTGCTCCCGTACATAGCCGAAGCAAAACTGTCTATTCCTATTTCCATTGTCTTATTTTAATCGTAATTAGTGATATGCAAAATAACCTACTGTAATGATTTGCCAGCACGAAGTTTAATATTTACATCCTATCAATCATATAACTTCATTGCTGCTCCAATTATCAAGTTCCAAAAAATGCTGTGTAAGTTGACACATCACTATAAGTCAGGTTAAATCATCTTTTGCCCAGATTCGAATCATAACCCCGCTGATTAATGCTTTTTTACGGTTTCCTTTCTTACACGGCTTAGGGTTTCTGGCGTGATCCCTAAATAAGAAGCGATCATAGCTTGGGGTAGCCGAACTGACAAATCAGGATATTTATTTACAAAATCAAGGTATTTTTGTTCGGCTGTATAGGCAATAACAGTACGAATCCTGTTTTGACTGGTAATAAAACTTTTGTTGAGGATGGCATTCACCATATCGTTAAAAGCCGTTATCTCCCTGCAAAGCAAATCGAAATTTGTTTTAGTGATCAATATCAATTCTGTATCTTCAATGGCATCAATATTATTTTTAGAAGGCTCTCCGGTAAGTAGACTGGCGCGGTCACCGGTCCACCAGTTCTCTTTGGCGAAACTTACAATGTTTTCCCGCCCGTTTTGATCTATACTATAAAATCGTACGAGCCCTCTAATCACAAAGGCATTGTATTTCCAAACATCACCCTCCTGTAATAAATACTGCTTTTTGCGAAGTTTTTTAATGATGGAGACAGCTTTTATTTTATCATAATCAGCATCCGTTAGGTTGGCCTTTTCGCTTATGTATTTTTGAAATGTTTCAAACATGGTTAACCAAATATCCCTTTTATTTAGGGATATTTGATTAACATAAGCCATTATTTTACAGTTAAACTATGCGCTGTATTTAGCCAGCCATTTTGTTTTAATGGTAGCTCGGGAGTCGATAAATTCCTGATCAGTGCCTTGAGCGACAGCATCAAGCGGGAAACGCAATGGGCGACTGCCTTTTTCCATTTCAACAAGTTTTAAGATCCCATCGGCAATAGTTTGCGGATCCATTTTAAATTCTGCCATCTTGCTGAACAGCGCAGCACCCATAGCTTCGAAATGTTTGGCAGAGGTCTCTCCATATTCCGCTATAATATCGGGCTTATCTGCATTTACACCAGATTTTGCACCTGTATTCATTTCAGTTGGATATACCCCAGGCTGGATGCTGACGTTTTCAATGTTGTATTGGGCAAGCTCATCCTGCAGGCCTTCTGTGATACTTTCCACGCCAAATTTTGAAGCCAGGTATGGAATCATGAATGGCAAAGTATGACCACTTGCACCTGATGTGATATTGATGATCAATCCTTTTTTTGCTGTACGCATGCCGGGTAATACCGCAAAAATGGTACGTAGCGTTCCGAAAAAGTTCACTTCAAACATTTGCCTGATCTGATCAAGCGAGTAGCCTTCCAGCACCCCATAACCTGAAACAGCCGCATTATTTACCAGCACGTCTATATGACTGTATTTAGTCAACGTGTATTCGAAAGCTTTTTTTACAGATTGGTCATCTGTAATATCCACCTCTACTACTTCGATATTTGGAAAGGTAGACAATTCCTTTGCTACTGCTTGGTTTTTGGCATTCGTTCCGCGCATACCAGCTATTACGATATGACCAGCATCAGCCAGGGTTATAGCAGTTAATTTCCCAAACCCTGTGCTTGTTCCTGTTATAAAAATTGTTTTTGACATTTTATGTTGTTTTGATTAGTCAAAATTACCTCTTTAATAAGATCTGCACATTGATTTTTGTTAAGAAAAACTTTGACTTTTATCAAGCTGTCAATAAATGTTATTAGCTGGAGTTCACCGTAGCGACCCCGGATTGTTATTTGCAGGTTAGTTTTATTTCGAGCATTATGTAACAAAATCCGACGAGGCTGTCTTAAAAAGGGCAGCCTGTTTTTGTTTTGAAGTGAGAATTTCGTATTTTAAGGTCATGGGGGCGAAAGTAGTATTTGAGCTTTATGATCCTGACCAGCTAACCTTATTACCTTATAAGTTAGATGAACTGGTACCTTTAAACCACCCTGTTCGGATCGTAAAAGATGTCATCGACAAGATCGACACCAAACCGATCAACCGCAAGCACAATGGCGGTAGCCAGTAAATACACCTTTTTATGGGCAAAAGTATGAAGCACCATAAAGGAGAGATCAAAAGCCAGTTAGATGAGTTGTGGAAATATGCCCAGATATTGCAGCCGAAGAACTGAAAGACACAGCACCATTAACCATTGAGGAGATCAGCCCGGAGAAAGTAAAGGAAGCAAGAGCAAATATCGATATCGTCCTGGATGATAGGAAGATGTAGATAATATGGTAAAGCAAAAGGTGAACTAAGCCCTAAAGAACTGGCCGGACAACCTGTCCAAATACGATGAACAGAAAAAACAGCAGGCGGGCCGTAACAGTTATTCCAAGAACGACCCCGATGCTACTCCTTCCTTGGTAATTGATTGGTTGACTGTTAGGTATTTGAGCAATGGTGTCATAATTTTCAATTGTGTTTTGTTGAGATAAGCCGGTGTATAATGAATCCAGGAAGTCAATAGATGCAAACGGCGGCCATCTATATAACCGAGTTCAAATTAAAACACTCTTAAAAGTAGTTCGTGAAAAGAATACTAATATTATACTGACGCTTCTGTTGCCGGTAAACATTATGAGCGCAATCCCCGACGTAATAGGGGTGAAGTACGGCATGTAAAGATCGAAGGGTTGAACAATTTTTATAGGGAAGCGGGTTCACCCGATAAGCCGACGTGCTGCTATTGCATGGATTCCCAACGTCATCGCACATGTTCAGGAACCTTATGTTAGCCCTGCAGGATAAATATCACCTAGTAGCCCCTGATTATCCAGGTTATGGTGCCAGTTCGATGCCCTTCTGTCACGGAGTTTGATTAAACTTTTGATTACCGATGGGATTCCCGTTGACCACGATGCATCCCGAAAAAGTGCAGGCACTGATTATCCAAAACACCACTGCGTATGATAAAGGGCTGGAAGAGTTCTGGAAACACTTCCGCGCGCTATGGAAGGACTCAAAAAATCAAGATAACATTGATGGGATGAAAAAGATATCAAATATTACGGTTACCAAGTGGCAGTATATAAACGGTGTTGGCGATACCACACGGATCAGCCCTTACATATAGATCGTTGATTAGGCCGGGAATGGACAGGATTTTTAGTTATAAGAATTCGCCCGTAAATCAACAGTTAGGCGATACGGCTAGAGCCCTGAGAAAAGTATGTTCCGATGATGGAAGTTTGCTGCAACGGCCAAAGTATTACTCGTAAGCGATGGTAGTTACGGCCGTATAGGTCTGGTGAATGCTCGATGGGCACTGCTCAGTACTTGGCGCTTAGGTACGAGTAGTGCAAAAGGATATGAAAGCGAAACAACTTTAGGTAGGTATTTAGACAATACACAGTGGCTTTATGGATACCTTGGTTTTCACTATCATCGTAAAACTGGTGATGAAAAGCAGGGTAAGAACTTTTTTGGTCAGGACAGCATAAAGATAACCGTAAAACGATCATAGGTGGCTTGGTATATACGCTTCCATTTTTTTTTGGCTGAAGCCAGGATCGACGGTAATGCAAAACTAAGGCTGCAGCTGAGGCGTGAGATATATTGATAACCAAACGGTTCCGCATGAAGCTTATGGGTAATACGGACAAAGAATATTCAGCAAGGTTAAGGTACATCATTTCCAAATATTTTGAGGTATCGGGTCATTATGATAGCGACATGAGCGTTGGTGGCGGCATTACTTTAAATTATTAGAATGCCAGCCTGTAAAAAATTGAGAATAATAGAAAGAGTAGACCTTAAATTTACTTTGTGCCAGAAACTGTTTCACCAGCAGTAAAGCATAAATACCCTCTTTTTTAATAAAATGAAAAATTGATATGATGTTTTTCTGAGGTATTATTCTGGATAAAAAAATGCGGCACGATATACTGAGTCGAGTAATCACCCCAATAAAGGTCATTTACTTTGCTCCGCTGGCCTGACTAAAATGGATTTGATCAGCGGGATGAGTCAATATTAAATTCTGGGTTTGAAGAGGTTTTTTTTATCAGCCGGCTTCGTGATTGTGGGAAATATTGATAAAGATAGCGATATGAAAATCTGAAAGAATTTGAAGCAGGCATGGCTCGTCCTTCAGCGTTTTAAGTTGCGGGCCATCACCAGTTATCATTGATAAGACAAATGCTCTAAGGAGTAATACTAAAATTCACTTGGTTGTTTCAGATATCCTATGTCCTGTAAGTTAACCGGATCTCTATTTCCTCAATAAGTATTTCTACAGCGCGTTGATATTGATGGTCGAAAAACATATGCAATAGGTAAAGCAAGTTTTTATAAATTCCATTATTAGAATATTTAAAGTCAATAAGAGCGTCTGGGATTTTATATAAAGCAGGTATAAAAGGCTCGGTTTTACTCAACTAAACTGGCATAATTTCTTAGCTGAACCTGGTGAATAATGATATGCCATTCATCGAACACCACCTCCGATTTCTTCCCTTATAAATTCAAATTCTGCCTAATAAATCAATAATTGTGTAATAAATTGCTTTACAGGGCTTTTAAATCATCATATTCAAGGCGAATGTTCTCCCACCCATTTATCTTTGTTTCTTAACTAGGTATAAAAGCCTGCGCAATTTTTAACAAGCCTGCGATTATATAAAACAGAACAGGGAAGAGGCTTATAACCTGAAATTTATCAGAGCTAAATTCTGATTATGCATAACTAAGTTTTCTCGCCAGTTTTGACCACAGATGAATCGAAAGCCCCTTGGTGAAAGCACTATAGGAGGTCATCAGTATGCCTTTTATCCCGTTTTGCAGGGAAACTATCGCGTAGATTACAAAAGGTATTCCCTGTTGATCTTCGCTTTCAAATAAATAGGTCTCGGCAACTTCAAAGTCGTCGGGGCTGATCAGTTCGTCGTCCTGAACGCAACGAAGAAATTCATTATTGAGGGTAAAGTCAAGGTCGTAACCCTTTTTTTGCAAGCTGATGATCACCTCTGCTTTTGTGTTTGAATATTTCATATCGTTAAGTTTTAATTAGTCATGATTAAATATTGTGGCCAATGCAGACCTGTACAGCCCTTAAATGCAATTAAAAATACATGCCAGTTTTTAATCTATTGATAATGAGCTATTTATTCAATTCATTTTTTTTTCATCTGACTGTACATCGCTAATAACAAACCCATTAGCGAAATGTCACTACGCGGTTCAGGTTGTGGCTACGCCTATTGGACAAGTTTTAAACCTGTTCGCAATAATTTATCATAGTCGATACCGGTTTGACTTGCTATGCAATGGTATATTGTTGTTTAAATATCATCGAATACCTGTCAATCAATGATATAGCATTAGGTCAAAACTAAAGATAGATTCATAAAGTATTGTAGTATAATTAGTTAAGAAACCGGCACGCTGTGTGAATAGACATTCCGAAAAGAATTCTCAAGTAGAAAATGTCAGTTATGGAAAGCACACAAGTCACAATAACAGTAATGTTAATGTCGCCGAATGATCAGGTTGATACCCGCGAAAGGTATCGTTTGCCTTTTACCCGAAGACCACAATACCTTTCTCGAATTTCTGATGTTTATATCGAGAATTTGATAAAATACATTGTCAGTAGGCTATTAGCAATTTACCTGTATTGTCTTGAACTGCTTTATATATTATATAGGTAATTAACCAATGATTCACCTAAAAATCATTAGCTGTAAGAGCTTTAATGACGTTTATCGTTGAAAAATTGGTGGCTATGTGCCGAGGGTATTTCTTTGTAGGATGACTTGTATTCAACTGCGTTGCCTAATCATTTAAACTAAAATAACCAACCCTAGAAATGGAAAGAAGAAACTCATACGGGACTTTTTATTTCTTATCTGTAGCACTTATAAAAATCCTCAATTATGGAAACATTTATTTTTATAGTAACAAGACTTATTATGGCGGGATGCGTTATCACCATTTTCAGTACCGCCTATACAACTAAAGGAGATACATATTTGAACAATACGGGATTAGGCGATATTTTTTAATTATCTGAACTTTCTATTTGTGCCGCAATACGCAACGTGACACTATTTTGATGACCGTCATTGTTATTATTGATATTTCATCATTATGTGAAGATTATCGGAATATCATTGCGGTATTTTTATTGGTTTTATGTAGGATGTTGATTGTTAGTTATTTATAACCTGGCACCATCTTTAAGCCACTGCTTAGGGGCACAAAGGGTTTTGGGTTCTCCTTCGCTATAATTGATACCAAACAAATATATGTTATATGTCAAAAAGTATATTTCACTCAGTCGAGAAATTTGTCCAGGAACAATCCGGCGAAAGAAATATTGCACTTCGTAACGGCGGTATGATCAGCAATCAGCTGTCTGCGAGTGCGGTGACATTTTTACACAGCCAAAGTTTTTTCTACGTTTCTTCCTTGGATAGGGATGGAATGCTATGGTCTTCTGTTTTAGTGGGTAAACCCGGTTTTTTGCAATTTGATGAAAATCAACAACTTTATCTGGACCCTGCATCACACCTTCCAACCTAAACGATGTTTTTTCGCAAAATATACGCACCACATCTGGGATAGGTTTACTTTTCATTGATTTACTGACACGTTGCCGCGTTCGTATAAACGGTAAAATCAGCTATGATAGTGGAAGGTGGCCTATCCAGATCGAACAAGCTTACCCGAATTGTCCTAAGTATATTCAACGTAGGCAACTGGTCACTGAAAAGGCTGACCATAGGGAATCACCAAAAGAAATAAGGTTATGGATCGAAAAGGCGGATACCATATTTGTTGGCAGTACAGACTGTCAGGGTAATTTGGATATGTCGCACAGGGGCGGTGAGACGGATTTTATAACATTTCTCGATGAGAGAGCTATCCGGTTGCCAGATTATGAGGGCAACAGCATGTTCAATATGCTGGGTAATTTTCATATAAACCCCATCGCTGGGATATTGATAATTGATTATTCAAACGGAGAGACGGTCCAGTTTAGCGGTAAAGCGGTTTTTTTTAATTATGAATTACCATTAAGGTGGCTTATTGTACTTTCATCAGATTTTTCTAATTTTTTTAATCAAAACTTGATGTGAAATAAGAAATTATTGATTAGACCAATTTGCATTTGTACCATTACCTATTATAAAATAAAACATCGGCAGCTGGAAAGTCCACCGGAATGTCAGACAAAGCATATACGTAATTGGTGAAAACTCGAACGGCTACAAGGCCGGTCAGCTCAACCAAAGCGCTTTGTGTATAACCTTCATTATAAAAGGAATCGAGCAGTAAGGGGCTTACCTCTCCTTTATTTTCGGCAATGGATTTAGCCAATTGAATAATGGTATTGAGTTTCATTTCTTTTGCGATCCCTTTGCGTATCAATAAGGTTTGTTCCTTGCTGAATCCATGTTTAATGGCAAGAATTGTATGCGCCGCTAAACAGTAATCACAATGATTTACTTCAGAAACAACCAGGGCTATAGCTTCTCGTTCTTTGGCGCTGAAGGCTCCCTTATTTAAAGATTCTTCAAAATTTAAAAATCCCTTTAGTGCATGTGAAGAATGGCCTATGGTTGCGTATAGATTTGGGATTTTACCCGCGCGCTTTTTTATATTCTCTAACAGTATCTGGGATTCGGGGCTTACCTCTTCTGGTAAGGGTACATTTATATGGGTTTTCATGTCCTTGTTTTTATTCAAAAATACCTTGAAGGATAGGCATCTACCATGGACGGAAGCGTCTTAGGCTTGCACAAATCAGGTGATCTATATGTTTAACAGCCATCTGAATCCCATCTATTTTCAAGCCCTTTATTCACCTCCCGGACAGTTGAAAAGGATGAAGTAATGGAGCGTGTAAATAATATTAGTTGTTCAAATAACATTATTCTTAAGGAAAGTTGCGAAATTTCATTACCTGATTTTTACAGAATGTGATTGATTGCACTATTAATCAGTCAATTAGATTTTGGCTCGATAATGTATTAATGTAGAGATATCCTGTTTAGGTAGAGGTGGAGGGTGGTTGTCAAAAGTAAGGCAGGATTGAATTCAATACTTATATATGCAGGAAATGATGAAGTCGATAAAATTACTTGGATGCTCCGGTTTATTAATGTTTTTTTCGACACTAAACACTTCATGTACTGTAACAAAGCAAGCATCACACTTTCGCCTGATTTTAAAGGATTATTATTGCATTTCAAATATTAATGCCGCATTTATAGGAATTACGCCTTACTTTAACAGCCCGGATTCATTATTTAAAATGACTCATTGTTGAACGGTATAATTTCACGGAGGGAGATTCTGGTAGCAAACGCAACCGGGATTTTACCGCTCGTCAAACAGCTATTTATTATTCAAAAAAATCAGTCTGCAGCGGACAAGATAACCGCCCAAAAACAACTGGTACAATTACAGGAACATTTATTTGAGGTGAAATCAATTTTCGATGAACTTATTTCAGAGCTTAATTGCGAAACGGAAAGGACTAAAAGAGCCACTGGTTACCTGGAAGGCTACGAAAAGAAAAGGACAAATAATTTAACTATAGGAGCAATATTCGCCGGATCTGTAACTACCGCCGCACCCATTTTTGTGAAAAACATCAAGCCCCAAAATACGATAGTTATTGGGGGCGCAATTTTATCTGCCTATTTAGGTGCAAAGGTTTTGACGTCCGGGCACAATAAAGTAAACTTTACATATGAAAGGAACTTGCTTTCAGATATTTGGACAGAGCCGCAATTTTCAAACCAATATCCTGAATTTAGCTGGCAATTAATGAATAGAAAAGAGCTCAATATCGGTAATAGCCAGTTGTCTGTACAGCAAAATATAAAAAAAGATGGTCGGGTATCGAGTTAAATGGGGCGGATAGCCGTACGCTTGATTTGCTTTTTAAAAATGGCGGTAGTTATTCCGAAGGTGATTTACAAATACGTGCTGTATTACTACGCCAACTCGAAGTGTCGGTAGAGTTACTGAATTCGAATGTTCAATCCTGCCTGCTATCCATACAAAAAAAACTAATCATACCAGATGAGAGGTAAACTTTTCCCAACCGGTCTTGCAGCGATCTCCCGTAGATAGGAGGCAAATGACGCGAATTTACCCTTTAAGTTGCTTTTATTGAAGATTATTTTCGGTTATGCTCAGTTGCTTACCTCTTTTTTAGGTGATTTTGTATAGTCCGAGGATGTGAAACAATTTAATATTACCCCTTTAATAGCCCGGAAAATTCGGATCGCCTATTCGAATGCGGTTTTGATATTCAATGTTTACAGATAAGATTTTTTAAATCGTTTTAAATATCTAAAAATAAATACATTATAGACATTTTTGATTTGATTTGACCTTTTAGTTTTGGCCTTTTTATTTAAAGGCTATGAATTCAGGGAAATATGTTTTTGCGCAACTTTTGCAGTTTATAGACAGGTATAAGTTTGAGAAATACGTTACAAAGTATAACGGTGATTTGAGGACAAGGTGTTTTAATTGATGGAAGCAGTTCATCCAACTGTTCTTTGGCCAGTTAACTTCTCGTAACTCGCTCCGGGATATTGGTGTTTGCCTCAAGGCCCATGGAAGCAAGTTGTACCATTTGGGGATCAGGAAATATGTAAACCAGTCTACCTTGTCCCGTGCAAATTAAAACAGGAATTGTCAGATATTCGCCGATTTTGGTAATTGCCTGATTGGAGAGGTGAGGCCTATGTATGTCAATGAACCTATTGCTAATGTAGATACCAGCAACGATGTATTCGCTTTGGATTCCACAACAATTCCCTAAGCCCGAAACTTTTCAGTTGGGCACCCGGAAAGTATTCACTTGGTGTGATCAAAATCCATACGTTATTGGACTTAAGGAGCAATATACCTGCCTTTATACTGGTTACTGATGGAAATATCATTACAGCAACGTCCTTGATGTATTGGTTACGGGGACAATATACCTTATGATAAAGCCTATGTTGATTGTAAGGCGTTATACAATATCCAAAATTGTGGTTCATCTTTTATTACCAGGGCAAAGATGTCTCCGCTTTGGAAGTTACAAGATTATACCGAAACAGATGGCAGATAGAGATTTTCTTTAAATGGATAAAACAGAACCTAACTATCAAATCCTGTGGGGACAATCAGAAAAATGCTGTGAATATCCACGTTTAGACTGCTATCTGCACGTATCTGGTCATAGCAATATTACGTGTCGCTTATTGACGGTTTGATCTGCTTTATAAATTGTTTTGATTTGATTTTTTCGTGTAATGTGCAACACGCTACCAGGCTTGGTAAAAATCATTGCAAGGCGAATGAAAATGATGCTTGCAAAAAATATAACCACAATTTTTAATGAGCAGACCATATGCTTAATTGTTTATCAGTGGTGCGAACGTTTGAGTGATGATCATATAAATAGTTAAGAAAAGAATGTACGCGATCACTATTGTAGTAATAAATAGCATTGATATCGCTAATAATTGATGCGCCAGGTCTGCGTGGTATTCTGAATAAACCAGGGTTGAAAAGGTAACAGCAGTGAGAGGAAAGCTCACAGACCACCAGGAAACCTTGAACGGGCAGGCGGCAGGTATTAACATGATCTTGCTGCCAAATAGCAGTAATATAAATAAGTTAAAATAAAATAGTACTCCTGCAAACAGATCCAACACACCAGTCAATCCATGGTAAACTGAAAAAGCAAGGGCCAACGGGCCTGTTAAGATCAAAAGTGTTGGCTGAACCGATTCAGGCAAAGAAATTTGAAAAAGCAATCTCGAAAAAATAATTGTTAGAAGAATGATGGAGAAAATCAATCCTATACCAAATGCAATTAGTGATACTTCATGAACGCCCTTTAATGGTAAATGGTTACCAACAATGGGTATATCTAAAGTTCCAACTACCGGCAGTAGCCATGCCGGAACAGCGTTTTCCGACTCCTGTCTTTGATCGAACCATTTCCGTAATACATACCATGCAAAAGCAAACATTAAAACTGCGCCAACGGTCCAGGTTACTTCGGCCGTTTTTGGGAAATAAGGCAATAAAACGCCGGGCAGCAACAACACGGAAATAATGAAAGTCGCAAAGAAGCAAACAGATATCGGGTTTTGAAATTCCTTAGTTACGCTTGACGAATATTTTAAGCACTTGATGAAATACGTAACAGTTAGTGTTATAAAGGCTACAACGGCGAGTACACCGATCGATTCACCTATCAAATAATTCATATGCCAGTGCGTTGCGGCCAGGCGCCAAGAGAAACATAACCCACACAACGCCATAACGCCTCCAAAGAGGCTTATAGGCAAAAATTCAAGAAAACTTAGTCGTTGATTATATTTCATAATTTACACGTTTTAAATACTAATAGGGTCATAATAATATGGAGATAATGATAAGCACAAGATATATTCGTATTTTAAATAATTCGGTACTCCACAGTGGCAATTTCTCTCTTTGATTTGTATGTCATCAATTCTTGCGAATATTTTTACATCAACCCATTGGCTTCAAAATTCTGTTTTCTCATTCCTTGAGCCCAGAGCCATTCCCTTTTATAGTTTCGGTATCAATATGCGAAACAAAGGAATAGTCGGATATCTCTTATGCCTCCATATATTTTTAAAGAATTTTAGTGCCGAAAATTATATAATTGATAATCAGTTATTTATTGGAATAAATCGATTGTGCTGTATACGATATTTCACGAATTGCTAACCTAAGCTTGAAATACCGCCAATTTGCTGAGATTGAAGGTGAAGGATAGTATTCTATAACATGCGGTGTTGGCTGCAGGAAAGTCGTCGTTAAATTAACTGGTTATCTTGCCTGAAAACCTTAGTGGCCGAAACGGCTGTGAAACAGTCAATAAGACATTTCTCCCCGATTGATATTTGAACAAAAAAGTAGATAATATCGAAATATCACGACATGTATTCGTTAATAATTTGCTTAATTATCTGTATATGTGATAAATACAATTTGGCTTTTGGTTTGACTACTGTTACTCGATAATATCACATGGTTTACAAATCTTAAAATTAATTAAAATGGAAACAAAAAAACTGACCAAGTGGTCAAGACATCTGTTATTGCTGACGGCACTAATTATCTGCCTTGGTGTTGCAGGCAGGGTGGAAGCTCAGGGAAATCCCGTGAAAAACGTGGTTATCGTTCACGGTGCGCTAGCCGACGGTTCGGGGTGGCAGGGGGTATTTAAAATCCTAACCGAAAAAGGTTATAACGTAACAGTTGTTCAAAACCCCTGCACCTCACTTAAGGAAGATGTTGATGCCACCAATTTTGCAATCGACAAAATGGATGGCCCCGTAGTTCTTGTCGGTCATTCCTGGGGCGGAACTGTGATTACACAGGCAGGGGTCAACCCAAAGGTAGTTGCCCTCGTTTACGTTAACGCCTTTCAGCCTGATAGCGGCGAAAATACAGTAACCTGGGCAAGCAGTTTGCCGGCTAAGCCAGAAAACGGTCTTCTGCCTCCGGATGCGAAGGGCAACGTTTATTATGACAAGGCAAAATTTCATGCAGGTTTTTGCGCTGACGTAAGCAAGGAACTTGCAGAATTTATGTTCGCTTCACAAGGATTCATCCCCGGGGCTGCCTTCGGCACACCTGTTACTGAAGCAGCTTGGAAAAGCAAACCTACATTTGGCATTTCCTCGACAGATGATAAAAGCATCAACCCTGAAATTACGATGAATATGTATAAAAGATCGGGAAGTATAGTTACTAAAATAAAAGGCAGCCACGTGGTTTTTATAACCCATCCAACCGAAGTCTCCGCTGTAATTATTGCAGCTGCGAAAAAAGGGGCATTTCAATAATGATTTTATCGAAAGAAGATCCCTTAGGTCATGTGGCTTAAGGGATTTTTAACTGGTTAAGGATAATACAACAGACTTCAAAGCATATATTCTAAACCACCTTTCCATCTTCGCAATGAGGTATTGACTTCATACGGCATCCCCTCCGGATACGTAATAAATTCTATTGAAGTTCCCCAGGGGCAAATAACAGAAATAATTAAGGTTCCCTTTTTCCATGAGGAATAAAATAGGATTTGGAGCAGACAACATTTTTCCACCGGCCAGTTCAAACTGTTGAATTGATTGGAAAATATCATCCGTATATAAAGATAAATGTTGTAATCCCAGATCGCTGGACATTATGGCATTTCGTTGACCATCAACATGAATTTCAAAAAGTTCGATTATTGGTTCGTATCCAATTTTTATCATTCGGCATGCGTAAATCTTCGTTCCCTGGGCTACGTTCAATGTGCTTTCAATGCCAGAAAGATTTAAGGGCGGTTGCTGCTTACTGTAGGACTCGTATATAACTTCTGCGCCAAATGCTTCTTGAAGGAATTTAGTTGCAAAGTCAATTTCAGGTACATTTATCCCAATATGATCCATAGTGATATGCGTTTTTTTCTTTGTGCTGCTAGTGCTTTGAAATTTTTCATTTTTTAACCCGTTGTGCGGTTTAAAAAAGATCAAATAAGTTGTGCATGATACTGAAATTCAGTATCTTAAGAGAGTATCTGACGCTTTCTTATATGCACAA
>NZ_JBEPPE010000003.1:0-540731 GCF_040547175.1 Mucilaginibacter sp. UYP27 | reverse complement strand
AACCGCTCAAAAGCGAGGGGTATTACTGCCAGAAGATGCAGCTATCGCATTAAAGAGCATGACCACCTTAAATAAGCTTGGCGAAGTATTTGGCCAGATGGACAATGTAAAGGCCATGACCGATGTAACCGGCTTTGGCTTATTAGGCCACCTCACAGAAATGTGCGAAGGCAGCGGTTTAGCGGCAATTATTGAGTTTGATAAAGTACCGGTTATTCCATTGTTAGCGGGTTACCTGGAACAAAAGTGTTTTCCGGGCGGTACACAGCGTAACTGGAACAGTTACGGTAGCAAGATTAGCCCGTTGACCGAAGAACAGAAACATATATTAGCCGATCCGCAAACAAGCGGCGGCCTGCTGGTAGCTGTTGCAGAAGAAGGAACTGCAAGATTTGAAGCAGAGCTACAAGACCTTGGCCACATTTTAGTGCCTATTGGTTGGTTAAAACAACCAGATAGTGGTGGTGCTTTGATATCAGTAATCTAATTACTTTTATTTAGAAGGGCGTTCCTGCTTTTCAATATAAACCCATTTGCTTTTTGATTATCTTTTATGAATACATTTGATCTTGTAATAAAGCACCATAATTCCACCTCAATGAAAATTAAAACAATCCTAACAATTTGCTGCCTGTTAATAGCCGGCTTATGGTCTTCAACAGCCAAAGCGCAGACATCCCCGGTAGCTGTACCTTCCGTACTTAATAACTATCCCTGGACAAACAGTGAATTGATGGAGCCTGCTATACTTGCTGCAAGCATTAAAGGAAACCCGGGTAAATTACCGCTAATACTAAACATTGGTGCGGTTGAAGACATTAAAGGAGCTAAACATATTGGTGCAGCCGGTAAAATAGAAAACCTGAAAGCGCTAAAAAGCATAGTAACTGTGCTACCTAAAAACACCGCTATCGTAATTTATTGCGGCTGTTGCCCTTTCCCAAAATGTCCGAACATCAGGCCGGGTTTCCAGGAATTGAAGAAAATGGGCTTTACAAACGTAAAGCTGTTAAATCTTCCGGTAAACCTGCAAACCAATTGGATCGCTAAAGGATATCCGTTGGCAGGAAGCTGATTCCAATCATAGTTGCATTACGCCAAATGCATCACCGCATACAACCGCTGTAGATGTAGCGATCCAGCACCACACCTTGAAACAAAGGCTAAAACCTACTGCTGTTAACACAATTCTCGACAAACCGCCACCGATCAGGAACGGGGTCAAGGTTAAACCAACTTTAGCTACCGAGATAAAGAGCGGGCTCACTATTTTCATATGGGATGTCGGATAATTGTATCGGGGTGGCGCAAAGATATCCAGGACGGGTTTCTGCAAGCTGGCCTCAATTAATAAGTAACAAAAGATCTTCTTTTTGAGCCATAGTGGCCTGATACCCGATCTCGAAGATCTCATCTGCATATTTCATTTCAACCATATTGTATGGCGTAAGCAGCGGCGCTATCAATATATCGCATAGCCTTGCCTGGGAAGCACAATTCTCAGCGTTTGCCAAATGAAAACATCGTTCCAGCACCTGAAGCCGTGACAATTTGATCCCTTCACTGTTGACCAGTTTATTGACTTGTGACCCGATGATCTTATCGCATTTGCCAGTCAGGCAATCTACCGGAAAATCATTGAGTACGCCGCCATCTACCAGCAAAAAATGCTTATGGGGAATCGGATCAAATACTGCCGGGACTGCTGATGAACCGACGATAACCTCATTCAAAACGCCTTCAGAAAAAGTTATGCTGCTGCAATTGTTCAGATCGGTAGCCGTTACAAATAATGGGATCTTTAGCAGCGCAAAATCATTTTGTGGTAAGGCTTCCATCAGCACGTCCTTTAAAACTTCAGGTGAAAAAAGACCTCCGGCAGTAAGGACTACAGCCATGATACTCATGGGCGAATGATCCTTTGCCATGCTTAATATTTGCATGGGTGTATAACCGGCTGCATATAAAGCCCCGATAACCGCGCCCGAGCTAACGCCTGAGATCACTGTTGGTTTAATACCCAATTCCTCCAGCGCCTTTAACAGACCAAGATGGGCTATTCCCTTTACGCCGCCACCCGAAAGCACTAATCCGATCTTCGCCATTTATAGACTATCTGTCTTCAAAACGGCCGGTTTTTTTATGGACAACAATCTTATATATGATCAACTCGATGGTTGTACCGATATCGCTTTCCTCATCCGCAAAACCATGTTCACGGGTAATAGAATCGTCGATGATGTAAGGCGTGATCCTATTAGTCAATTGTTGCAGTACTTTTTGCTTTTCGGCCATGTCCGTGATCTCTTCAAATCTTCCCCAGGCAATGGCCGTCTGCCAATTCGTTACATCCTTAATGTTTTCTACCTCGAAACAAATTTCGGGGTTTTCCCGCATCATGTCGATCTTCATCCCCTTAGCGGAATGACAATAAATGTTCGCCCCGTCATAAACATAATTTACCGGAACAATATAGACCACTCCCTCTGATTGACACCCGATCCTTCCGGTCAGTTCATTTTTCAATAAGGCTTCTATTTGTGTATCGTTGAGTTCTCTTAACATTGTTTTGATTTAAATTCTTTAAATAAATTAAGACGATTTCTTGTGATCAATCATCGCTTGTTTTAGCTCTCCTGATATTTTTAAGACAGCAAGAATTTATTTTCACGCATTACACCTTCCGCCAATTTGAAGAGTTCCTTTTTTACATCATAATATTCCGTGGTCAGCATGCTGATCAGGTCGGATAAGGTATTGTTCTCGATCGCTAAATAGGAGATGTCTTCAGTAGCTTCGTTTTCAGCAATCAGGCTTAAACGATCCAGTTGCATACTGCACTGCATATGGGCATCTTTCATGTCTAATTGCAGTTTCAAGAGCTTATTGCTAACATCTTTTAATTTGGCAACGTCAATTGGCTCAAATAAGCGGATAAAATAATCCTGCTGTAAATGTTCCAGGAAATCAGTTTCAATTTGAAAGAATTCAAGATCAGATACCCAGCGTTTGGTGCTAATGTAGTATTGCTCTGCGCGGTTGGACATTTCAGTTACGTTTTCCATTTGATTTAATTTGGGATACCGCATTGACGGTACTTGGTGTATTGATGGTGTAAATTTCAGGAAACGCCGTGTAAGTGCCGATGATGCGAATCAGGGTAAAAAGTGTTTCGCAACACATACTCATTTAATTGGCTTAGCTGATTATTGCAAAAAAAAGATCGGAGGCTACAGCAGTAGTCTCCGATCTGAAAATATTTAACTTCTGTCCGGTTCTAAAAAGGGTCTGCATATTCACTGAACCTGATCAGTTTTTTATTAACAAATTCTTCTACCCCAAGGGCAGATAGCTCACGGCCGTAACCGGAACGTTTAGTGCCCCCGAAAGGAAGATCAGGCTGTGTCCAGGTAGGGTGATTGATGAAAACCATACCGGTATCGATCATGGCCGCGACATTTTTGCCTCTTTCTTTATCAGCGGTAAATACTGTACCACCCAAGCCAAATGGCGAGTCATTAGCCAGCCTGATGGCATGTGCTTCATCTTTAACGCAATAAAATGACGCCACCGGTCCGAACAACTCTTCATGATAAGCAGCCATGCCTGGTTCAATATCCGTTAATATCGTAACTTCCATGAAAGCACCCGGACGGTTTATGCGTTTGCCACCAAGGATTACCTTAGCTCCGGCATCTACTGAGCGTTTAACCTGATCTGCAAGTTGCACAGCCGCAGCTTCGCTGCTTAAAGGGCCAAGCTGTGTTTCACTATCCATTGGGTCACCAACTTTCAACCCTGTTAGTTGTGCCTTGAACTTGGTCAAGAACTCATCTGCGACCGCCTCCACTACGATGAACCTTTTTGCGGCAACACAGCACTGGCCGGTGTTATTCATGCGGCCTATTACCGCCCAGGTCACCGCCTGGTCAATATCGGCGTCTTCCAAAACGATGAATGCATCACTACCGCCTAATTCCAAAACAGATTTTTTCAATGCTTTTCCTGCTGCTGCGGCCAAGCTCGCACCCGCAAGTTCACTGCCCGTCAGGGAAACCCCTTTGATGCGTTCATCGGCGATATATTGGGAAACATTGGCGCCGGAAATAAATAGGTTTGTGTATAGTCCTTTTGGAGCCCCTGCCTCTAAAAATATATTTTCAATGGCTTGCGCACATTGTGGTACATTAGAGGCGTGTTTAACCAGAACCACGTTGCCGGCCATAATATTTGGTGCTGCGAAACGGGCGACTTGGTAGAAGGGAAAATTCCACGGCTCTACACCAAGGAGTACGCCTATCGGGATTTTCTGAATGTATGCCTCACCAAACTCAGGCTTCAAATGCTCGTCAGCCAAAAATTGTTCTCCATTGGTGGCGTAATAGTCGATGATATCCGCGCTTAAAGCGATCTCGCCCTGGCTTTGCGCGTATAATTTACCCATCTCTAAAGTAATTAGCTTTGAAAGCTGATCTGATCTGTCACGCATCATCTGCGCAACACGGTGTAATACTTCCGCTCTTTGAGAAAAGGAGCTGATTCTCCAGCTCTTGAAAGTATCTTCTGCCTGGGTTATGGTGGCATCGACGGTCTCCGGCTTCATTTCTTCAAATGTTTTAACAACTTTGTTGTTAAAGGGATTAATGGTTGCTATAGGCATAATTAGTTTTTATATAAAAGGACCGCTGGTATTAGGGTCACGAAGTCTTTCTGCAAAACTGCTGATAATAGGCCGTTGGACCGATGTCACCGGTCACCCGGTAAACTGATCTTCGTCAACTTTTTGATCTTGTTCAGTGAGAAGGTAATTATTCAGGATCACGACGAAATTGCTCACCGCGTCTTTTATTTTGCCTAAGTGACCGAATATCTTTTCCTCGTTCATGTACTTGTAGTAATGCTCGATCAGCGAGGCGGAAAGCTGAATATTAGTTAACGGGGAACGCAAATCATGAGATACTTTGGCCAGGAAAACGGTTTTCGATTGGTTGATATCAATCTGCTTTTGCAGCAGCGCGTGTAGTTGCGCGTTTTCCAATTCCAGCTGATCGATCCGTTTAATTGAAAGGTCCTGTTTTATTTTCATAGAAATGCGCGGTACCATGATGGATAGGTTAAGTTTTTCTTTCACAATCATTTGCCGGTGCTGGCCAGGCTGTCTTTTTTTTGTTGCTTAGCCAGGTTTTTGAAGTAGCCTTTAAAAAAGAAATTATGTTTTAAAGCCTCCATGTTTTGATTGAAGCCATCAGTGCCTTTTTGCACGTTATCAAGGCTCAAACTGATCTTTTTGGTCATTGTAGAATCTCTAAGCAGGCCATGCAATGGTCCTTTCCCATTAGAAAGGTCATGATTGACGTTTTGGACAATCTCCTGTAGTTGCCTCGTCATTTGGTTGGCATGTTCAGTCGACGAGCGGATATTGCTTATCGCAGTTTTGAGATCACCCGCCACTGCCGGATCTGAAATTAATACGCCAGCTGCGCCCTTGCCCTGTTTGATCTGTACGATCATATCGTTTAATCCCCGCGTCATGTTGTCCGCGTTGACGCTCGCTTGATTGATGCTTTTTAAGGAGGAGCGCAAGCTGGTCCCTATCCGCTGATCGTTCAACAATTTAACCAGTGCGCTGCTGTCGATCCCCAGTACTGCGTTTTTCAAGCTTTCGGATATGGTGGCAATATTGTTATTAGTCTTGGACAACGTCAGCAGCATTTCATCGGTATTGATCATTTTTTGTGCCGCCAGGATATCGCCGGTCTCTACCATCGGGCTGGTGCCTCGTTTCGCCTGTATGTTAACTACTTTATTCCCCATTAAGCCTTCTGTACCTATAGCTGCTAATGCATTTTTGTGGATGAAAGCACTTGTTTTATTGTCAATCGCTAAGGTCACTTCGATCAGCGTGTCGTTGATCATCGTAATTTTTTTGACGGTCCCTGCCTGGATACCTGAGAACAGTACATTGTTCCCTTCCATCAACCCGTTAAGGTTATTAAAGCGGGCCTTCAATTCAAAGCCGCTGCCGAAGATATTCCTGTTCTTGCCGATCATATAAAAGGATGCCATGAGCACCAGCAAGCCTGCCAGTACAAACACACCCAGTTTAATATTATTTTCACCTTTATTTGCCATGGTCTATGATTCAAAAAATTGTTTAATCTTCTTGTCTCCTGAACTTTCAAGTGACTGGTAAGTGCCATCCGCGTAGCATATGCCGTCCAATAACAGCACCACCCGGTCGGATATATTTTTTACGCAATTCATATCATGTGAAATAATGATTGAAGACGTAAGATATTTTCTTTGTAAGGTTAATATCAGCTGATCGATCTCCCGCGCCGTAACCGGGTCAAGCCCTGTCGTCGGTTCATCGTACAAAATGATCTCGGGCTTGAGGATCATTGTGCGGGCCAGCGCGATCCTTTTCAGCATCCCACCGGATAATTCCTCAGGCATCATTTCTGTAGTGTGAGCCAGGCCCACGTTTTCCAAAGCCTCCTTTACCATTGAGTTGACCTTGGATTGGGTAAGGTCCGTCCAATGTCGGCGTAGGGGGAACTCCAGGTTTTCGCGGACGGTCATAGAATCATACAAGGCATTACCCTGAAACAGAAACCCCATTTTTGTACGGACTTTATCCAGTTCATCGTCACTTAATTTGGTGACATCATCACCAAATACATCGATGCTTCCTTTATCGGCCTTTAACAGCCCGATAATGCATTTAATTAGGACAGATTTACCGGAACCTGATTTGCCCAGGATCACTACGTTCTCTTCCTTATTGATAACGAGGTTAAAATCCTTCAGGACCACATTTGGTCCGAAACGCTTGAAAACATGTGAGATCGTAATAACCGGAATTTTCGGTTCGTCGTTTTGAACGGGCGCTTTCATTATTTTTAATTTAAGCCTAATAAGTTGGTGAACTGTACCGCTAAAAGGTCGATGACAAAAATGAGTACAGAAGCCAATACAACCGCTGAATTCGCCGAACTGCCTACACCTCTTGTTCCCTTGGTAGAGTTAAAGCCTTTATAACAGCCGATTATACCCACTGCAAATCCGAAGAAGATTGTTTTGATTACTGCCGGGAGCACGTCACTGTAGCCGATGCTCTGAAAGACTTGATTGAAAAAGAATTTGATGCTCGTTACTGAATTAATATTTACGCCGATGTAGGCACCTAACAGAGAGATGGCATCGCCTAATATGGTGAGTATTGGCAGCATAAAGGTAGTAGCGATGACACGCGTAGCCACCAAATATTTAGTCGGATTAGTCCCGCTTACTTCCATGGCGTCGATCTGCTCGGTCACTTTCATGGAGCCGAGTTCAGCACCAATGCTGCTGCCGATCTTGCCCGCAAAAATAAGCGCGGTGATCACCGGCCCTATTTCGCGTACAATGGCGATGCCCACCATCACCGGTAACTGGGATTCTACACCGTAGCCGACCAGCGAAGGCCTTAACTGCATGGTCAATACCAAGCCCATGATAAACCCGGTCAGGCCCACCAGCGGTAAGGACTTATAGCCGATGATATAGCATTGCGCAATCAATTCCTTTAGCTCATACTTGGGTTTCATCCCATGTGAAAAGAAGCGCCCGGTGAATTTGGTAATGTTTCCGGTCTCGTCAAAGAATTCCCGCGTATTTGTCAGTAAAGGCATATTCTATATTTATTTAGGTAATTGGCGTCCGGTATTATGCCTATAAAAGCGCGATCTCGCGGTAACTTTGGGCCAGCAGGAAATCGATCTCTGCCTTGATCAGCACAGAAAGCTTATCTGTGTGGTCAGGTAACAGGTCAGCTACCTTAGCTAATGAGGCTACTTTTTGATAGTAGCTTTTATTTTCCCACGTTTCCAATCTTTTTTCAGCCTGCGCTAATTCCGTTTCAATTAATACTGCCGATATCTCCTGGCAGCGTTTTGTCTCGAATACATTATGGTATAGTGGTGTTTGAAGCAACATGCCTGATATTGATTAAAAGATGAGTGATGATTATTAAAGCTGGAGGCCCGCCTCCAGCCAGGATTTAGTTTTCGTAATAGTCGATATTCAACTCGTTATCCACTATGCAAACACCGGGAGCGTTCCAGGCAATACGGTCCGCTTCATCTTTTTGATAAAGTGAATGTACCGAGCCTGTTAAAGTAACCCGGCTGCCGTTTACTTTTACTTCAATACCTTGGTCACTAACAGACCAGTTACGCGCAAGCGCTTCTTCAATCTCTTTCGTTTCGATCTCGTCATGGCTTTCGGCCTGGATCTTGATATCATTAGTTACGCCGATCACACCCATCAGCGGTTTGACCGCGTTTTTAGCTGCGTCTCTTTGGAAGTTCCAATGCAAGGCACCTTCCAGTTTTACCCATCCGTTTTCAACAACTACCTTGACCTTGCCATCTGGTATCCAGTTAGCTTTTAAAGCGTCGATTACTTCTTTGGCAATTTCTGTATCGCTTTTTCTGAAATCGCTCGGGAATTTGATGGTAATGTCTTCTGCTACCGCTTTTACGCCGGCAACACTTTTGGCAGCATTTTCAGCTTCCTTTTTTTTAAGGTAATTGTCAACAGTTCCGGTTAGCGTGATCACACCGTCTTTGGCAGTTACGCCAATTTCAGCGGCGTTCAATAACGGTTCCCATTTGATCGCGTTTTCAACGTCTTGTTGCAATTCTTCATTTGTTCTCATTTTCGATGTTCTCAGGAGCTTTAACTTATTTGGCTTCCTGATACATCAAAGGTGCAGACAATCACCTACCGGGGTAATGACGTTCGTCACCTGGGAATATGTTTAAAAACAGTTACCTTTTAAATGCATAGCCGATCCGGGCACATTCGCATGCATAACTTCAATCACGGGCAGCGGATTTTAATTTTTCCACTTCTTCATTAAGGCATTTGATCTCTGCTTTTTCTTTTGCGATATCCTGACGGATCAGCCCAAAGAGGCTCATGTAAGCATTAGCTACATAAACTAAAGCAAAGCCCGCGATCAGATAACCACGCCAGTCGGTCATTAATAAATGGTAGCCGGTTAAAAAGAGAAAGATGATGGTTACGTAATGACTGAAGCAGTATTCACAGGTAAACAGATAAAAAAACTTCCGTACCACTAAGGTTTTACCTTCCTTACTTCGTCGAACGCAATACTCCCGTGGTTCACGAAAAACCTCTTCATGCGTAACCGTCCAGGCCACGCAGGCGATGGGTATGGCCAGTAATAACAGCCAGATAATTTGGAGGTAGATTGTCATATTTTTATTCGTCGAAGTCTATTGCGATCTCATTATCCACGGCCTGCACACCGGGAGCGTTCCAAGCCATCCGTTCCGCTTCATCGCGTTGACTGTAGGATCTGACCACACCCGTCAACCGTACGTTGTTGCCAAGTACACTTACGTGGATATTAGCTTCGTCTATTGAAGCGCTGCGTTTGAATGCGCCTTCAATTGCGGCTTTCTCTAATTCGTCATCCGCTTCCGGTTGTATTGAAATATCATTAGAAAGAACTTTAACTCCGGGCAAATGCCTGATCGCTATTTGCGCAGCTTGTTTTTGATAATTCCACGGGAGTTCCCCTGTTAAGGTTACCCATCCGTTCTCCACTTGAACTTTAACCAGTTCATCAGGAACCTCCAAGTCCGTTTTTAAAGCATTTAAAACTTCCTGCGCTATCTCATCGTCAGTTATTTCGTGTTCATCCCTGTACGTAACATCTAATTTTTCTACAACCGCCTTTACACCAATTACATTTTTGGCCGCGTCTTCTGCCTTGGTCTTTTTCAAATGGGTGTCAACGGTACCTGTTAAGGTGATTATACCGCCTTCGGCATTTACGCCAATTTTCGCCGCATGCAGGATTGGTTCCCAATGAATTGCGTCCTGAACGTCTTTTGTAAGTTCGTCGTTTGATTTCATTTTCGGTTTGTTTATTTAATTTTATTAATGAGGGTGCTGTTTTATAATACTTATTTCAGTACATTACTCCAACATCAGTACAAACTGTGTGCCGTGCTGGCACCTTTACGTGCACCTTCAAATGTGCAGGCCTGTCCGATCCCGGAATTGCCGCCGGTAATAAATACGACCTTGTTTTCTAATTTCTCATGTGATGTTTTAATAGGCTCCGTTACCTGACAGGATCATCGCCGCCAGGCGCGCGTCGAGTTGATAGATATCTTTTCTAAAATTCAAACGGTTATCCCTGTCAGTAAATGCGGTGAAATAAGCAATGAAAACAGGAACTTTTTGTGTAAGGTTGATGTAGCGCTCTTTACCGCCGTGCATCGCTGCTTTGATTTTTTCTGCATCCCAATCCCCGTTGCTCTTCAGCAAGAAATCTGCCAGTTTAGCCGGCTCGCTCACCCGGATACAGCCGTGACTGAATCCCCGGCTCGTTTCACCAAATAGCGATTTAGAGGGTGTGTCATGCAGGTAAATATTATAGCTGTTAGGGAAAAGGAATTTGACCAATCCCAGCGAGTTTTCCGGTCCTGGCTTTTGCCTGATCACCGGCAGGCCGTTTTGGGTCCCGGTAATCTCCATTCGGTGTTCGGCAATATATCGCGTATTTTTCCGGATACCCGGCAGCACTTCGTTCCGGGTGATGCCACGTGGTAAATTCCAGTAGGGGCTGAAGACCACCTGTTTAACCTCACCGTAAAACACAGTGGTTGGGTGCACGGTTTGGCCCACTACCACTTTGCAACTCCACAGCAGGCTATCCGCATGGTAAACATGCAACTGATACTCCGGGATATTGACAGCAAGGTAATCGCTATTCAATTTTACCGGCAACCAGCGGCTGCGCTCCATATTGACAAGGATCTGTTTGATTCGGGAGGCTAACGGAACATTTAATCCGGCAAGTGTGGCTTTATCCGGCAGGCCGCTAACCAACAAGCCGTGCCGCTCCTGAAATACCTTAAGCGCAGTTAAAAGTTCCTCGGTATACACGGCACTCAAAGTGTCGCCATAGTAATCTTCCAGTTTAAATAAGCGGGCTTTTAATAGCCTGATGACGTCGGATGAATCACCGTTTTTCAGGTTGTTCTTTGTTAATATAATTGGCAGCCATTGATCCTTTTGGTCTAATGCCCGGTACTTTCTTAAAAACCCCCGTAATAAATCATATTGACGATAGACCGGTTCGGTAGTCGAACGGTTATCTGCCGGTTCTTTCAGCAGGCTGTCCAGGTATTGCGGATAGGCAATTTTCTTTCTCGGCATAAACCAGCCCGAAGATTTGCTCGTTGCCGTATTCATGCCGCGCCAGGCCAGTTTCGCAAACACAAAGTATTGAGTGGTCAGCATTAATTCAGTTGAAACATCTTGCTGAATGTCTTTTCCTTTGCCTCCCTGGTCATGTAACAAAGAGTCCAGTGCCTGCTGGTAAGGCACTGCTTTGTAAATACCGTCATTCTCCAAGTTCATGACCCGGTTGGCCAGATTACTGGCTTGTTCAATCAATTGCCCGTCATCAAACCAGGCATAGGCATATTTCCTTTGCCGGTAAAAGGTACGGAGTTCTGGCTCATAAGTTTTTACAGCGGGGTAACGCTTAAAGAACGAAGCTATCCGGGTACTGTCAAATACTGTTTTAGATTGCCCGCTAAAATTGCCCGGGATTGTTTTATCCCAGTCATGTTTCAGACTGTCGGTTTTTGGTGTTTTTTTTACCTCCTGGCTGCAGCCGCTGTAGGAGGTGCTGCAAATCAGCGCTACGGTCAGCCAAGTTAGCCTGTTCAATTGGGATCTTAAGTGTGCCATTTTGATTTATTTGAACATGGTTTCAGCAGCATGGAACAGTATGCCTGGATGATGGTCGCCATGATACATCGCGGTAGGTTCTTTATCCAGCTTTAACAATTCATAAACGGCTATTTGCGCTGTGCGGACAGAATATTCAACCGTAAATACGACATCATCCGGCACTTCGGCGAACTGCCCGATAAAGGCAAGGTTTTTGGAAACTTTGGGCACAACTTGTGGCCGGTCGCCTTCCGCGCGGGTCAGGAACTGGCTGGTGATATAAGGCAGCATGCAGGGAATACAGTTAGCATTTTCCAAGACTTGATCCAGCAAATGGTCAAAGTGAAGGTGATAGATCAGCTCCGTTAGGATCTCCTCACCCGTACAATCGGCCATACGCTTTTTAACAAAATTGCCTTCCTGATCCGGGAACAAGCCGTATCCCCAAAAAACGGTCACATCATCCGGCTGGCCTATGAAATGAGGCTGATAAGCCAGAACAATGGACATCAGCCAGTTAGAATCTTTGAAAGTCACCAGGCCGCCCGTGCCTGCAGCATTTCCCGAAAATTCTTCCATCAATTCAAAGAACAAATGGCCACTACTGGTCACCGTAAAAGATTCCCATTTGGATTCATCCACCCGGTTATCAAATACAAAGGGCCTGCCGAATTCCGGACTGTGTTTGGCAATAGCCTCCCATAACAACCAGCTGCCGTCGCGTTTATCGGTGATGAGTTCCGGTGCTTTATGCATCGCACCCAAAGACGAATCTGCGGTCATGGAACCGATGGTCACCACCAGCAGGTCATCTATATTTAACTCCAATTCCTGCGGCTGCTCATTTTTCAGCATGTGCATCCGGGCCGCCATCTTTTGTTCGCCGATGGCTTTAAAATCGATATTCGTTACTTTAACGCCCATTTCAAAATGAACGCCCTGCGATTTCAGCCATTTAATCAGCGGCATGGCCAGGGAATCGAATTGATTGTATGGAGTGCGGTCAACACCTTCCAGCGTATTGATGCGCTCGAATTCGTGTAAAAAGCGGTGCAGGTAGCGTTTAAATTCTACCGCGCTGTGCCAAGGCTGAAAAGCGAACATGGTGTCCCACATGAACCAGAAATTGGTTTTAAAAAATTCAGGCGCAAACCATTCATTAACCCGTTTGGTACCCAGGTGGCTTTCGCTTACCGCCATCATTTCGATCAGGTCGAGCCGGTCGCGGGCACTGAAACCCATGGAAGAGACATCTAAGATCTTACCATCTTCTACCACGCGGGCCTGAGAGTGCGTCTTTATTTTCTCGTTAAAAGCTTTGATCTCATCCAGCACGGTAACAGCCGGGTCGATTTGCGAGGGAATAAAAGAAAATAGGTCGTAAGTACACAGGTAGCTGAAATTAAGCATCCGCCCGCCGCGCATCACGTAACCTTTTTCCGCCGAGCCGGCACTGTCCAGGCTCCCGCCGGCGACAGGCAATTCGTCGTATATCGTTATACTATCGCCGGGAATATGGCCGTCCCTGATAAAGTAAGCGGCACTGGCCAGGGAGGCTATACCGGCGCCGACTAAATAGATGTGACGATGCGGAATAGTTGGAATTGAGTTTTTCATAGCATTGCTTTTCGTTGGTTAGCAAACCTAAGCCGGGAAGGCTGCTGAATAAATGATGCCCGTCAGTAAAATGCGTGCGGTTACTTATATTAAGACCTGTTATGTGGTACTTAAAACTTTTCCGGCAGGTTATAATCGATGCGCAGAACATTAAATTTAGCATAGCTGAAATCGCCGTTAGCCAGCCGCCATATCGCTTCAATTTTGGTGGGAACCATAATGTTATTGATCTTTTGATAAGCCCCCAGCTTCCCGATCCAGGTTTCCAGCTTTTCATTGCCCATATAACGGCTGGTTTGGAACTGGGTGATTTCGTCATTGCTGAAACTTACGATATAAGATAAGCACATACCTCTGTACGTAAAGATCAATTTGGCTGTATTCTTATTCATGGCTAACCACTGCAGACTTTCGCTGGGCAGTAGATTTGTCGGGAACCAGACACTTTCGGCCAGCCAGCGTAACAATTCACCCTGGTTAAATTTTTTACCTTTTCCGTTCACGATATTGTAAAGGGAAAAGAGGGAAACTACCAGCCTGCCCTTATCTGATATATACATATCACGTGCAGTAAACAGCGTCGTTGTTCCTTTCCAGATAAACCCGGGTTTTTCACCGTAAAATATTGTTCCCCTACAATGTCAACCCACTTGTTATTCAGGCCTGTTTTGAACTGTCCGTTATGTTTGAGCCTGACGTAGTTGATATAAGGTTCACCTTCTTTCAGCACATGCCGGAAATAAGCTTGTACTGGTTCGGGCAGGCCGACCAATTGCGCGTAACTGAAAGCCTGATCGGACAGGCTATCCCGTAAGGCAAATAATTCGACCACTTCCTGCTCAAATTCATTAGCAGCACGTATCCGTTTAATTAAGATGGATAGCAGGCAAAAGCCTGCTATTCCCAGCACATACCACATGATGTTAAATTGCTTTTGTAAGCCCCAAAGGTGAACTACTACTTTTTGTAAGCAATGATAGTTAACATTATAACAAGTGATGCTTGTTATAATGTTCTGGTTAGCGCGCGTTTACGCTATCGCTTCCATTTCCAGTCCAGTATTTCGGGCATATCCTTACCATGCATCCGGATATAATCTTTGTGTTCGGTGAGCTTATCCTGCAGGTGTTGTTTCAGATATACGCCTTTACTGCCGGTTTGCGGTAAACGGTCGATCGCATCCATTACCAAATGGAACCTGTCCATTTGGTTGAGCACCGTCATATCAAAAGAAGTGGTGATCGTTCCTTCCTCATTGTAACCCCTCACGTGCATATTTACATTGTTAGCCCTGTTATAAGTTAGGCGGTGCACCAGGTAAGGGTATCCGTGGAAAGCAAAAATGACCGGCTTATCAGTAGTAAACAGTTCGTTATATTCCTTATCGGGCAGGCCGTGGGTATGTTCCGAACTTTTTTGCAATTTAAAAAGATCGACCACGTTAATCACCCGAATCTTCAGTTCTGGCAAATGTTCGTGAAGAATGGTAACTGCGGCAAGCGTTTCTAAGGTCGGCACATCGCCACAGCAGGCCATCACTACATCCGGTTCACAGTCCTGGTCATTGCTGGCAAAGTTCCATATACTAATACCCCGGGTGCAATGCTCTACGGCTTCGGTCATCGTAAGCCATTGCGGCGCGGCATGTTTGGCCGCGACGATCACGTTGACATAATGATAACTGCGCAGGCAATGATCCATCACCGAAAGCAGGCAGTTAGCGTCGGGCGGTAAATAAACCCTGACGATTGCAGCTTTTTTATTGACCACATGATCGATAAATCCGGGGTCCTGGTGAGTGAAGCCATTGTGATCCTGACGCCAAACGGTGGAGGTCAGCAGGATATTCAGCGAAGCGATCTTTCTGCGCCAGGGGAGCTCCAGGCTTGTTTTTAACCATTTGGCATGCTGGTTGAACATGGAATCGACAATATGGATAAAGGCTTCATAGCAGTTGAACAGGCCGTGCCTGCCGGTCAGCAGGTAACCTTCCAGCCAACCTTCGCACTGGTGCTCGCTAAGCATTTCCATCACGCTGCCGTCGGGTGCTAAAAACTCATCATGAATAGCAACCGCGGCATTCCACTGACGGTCTGTGGCCTTAAAGACAGCGTCCAGCCGGTTGGATACGGTTTCGTCCGGCCCGAAGATGCGGAAATTCCTTTTTTCAAGGTTGGCTTGGATCACATCGCGCAGGAACCTGCCGCAAATATAAGTATCACCCTCACCTTCAGTTCCCGGTGTGGCTACGGTAACGGCGTAATCCCTGAAATCCGGCAGGCGCAGGTCGCGCAGTAATTGCCCGCCATTGGCATTAGGGTTAGCGCCCATACGTCGGTCTCCTTTAGGAGCGAGTTCGGCCAGTCCCGGTCGCAATTTTCCGTGTGTGTCAAAAAGTTCTTCTGGCTTATAGCTTTTCAGCCAGTTTTCTAATAATTGTAAATGTTCCGGGGGCGCGGATGCGGAGACTGAAAGCGGAATCTGATGCGAACGGAAGTTTCCTTCGATCTGGAAACCATCCACTACTTTTGGCCCGGTCCAGCCTTTTGGTGAACGCAAGATGATCATCGGCCAGCGGGCTCGTGTGGCGTTGCGATGTTCGGCTTCATATTTTACCTGTTTGATCCTTTCAACGGCATAGTCGAGTGCCTTCGCCATAGCCTTATGCATGGTTTCCGGGTCGTCACCTTCCACAAATATGGGGTTCCAGCCATAACCGCTAAATAGTTGACAAAGTTCTTCGTGAGGTATCCTCGCCAGCAGGGTAGGATTGGATATTTTATAACCGTTGAGATGTAAAATTGGCAACACTGTTCCATCGGTTAGCGGGTTCAGAAATTTATTGGAATGCCAGGCCGTAGCCAGTGGGCCTGTTTCGGCTTCGCCATCGCCCACAACGCAGGCAACGATCAGATCTGGGTTATCCATTACTGCACCGAAAGAATGGCTAAGGGAGTAACCCAGTTCACCGCCTTCATGAATGGAGCCGGGTGTCTGCGGTGAGGCATGACTGGAAATACCGCCCGGGTGTGAAAATTGAGTAAACAACTTTTTCAGTCCGTCCTCATCCTGTGAAATACGAGGATAAATTTCCGTGTAGGTGCCCTCTAAATAAGTCCCTGCAACTACCGCAGGCCCACCGTGCCCCGGCCCCGAAACATACAGCATATTCAGATCATATTTATTTATGATCCTGTTCAGGTGGGTATAAATAAAATTCTGGCCGGGGGTGGTTCCCCAATGGCCTAACAACATGTTTTTGATGTGTTCCAGCTTTAAGGGTTCTTTCAGCAGCGGGTTATCGCGTAAATAAAGTTGTCCTACCGAAAGGTAGTTGGCGGCACGCCAGTAGGCGTCTATTTTTTGTAAAAATTCTGGCGACAGAGCCTCGGCTTCTATGTTGATCAATTCGGTTTCCATATTTTAGTTTTTAATAACGTGATCTAAGACTTTTCGCACGGCTTGTGCGATCATCAGTTCTTCGTGAGTTGGTATAGCGCGAACCGATACCCGGCTCGTCTTTAATGAAATAATTTCCTCGTTTTTAAGATTAGCCTGTTGGTTCAGTTCAATACCCAGGAAATTCATGTCCCGGCAGATACGCTCCCTGATGAGCGGCGAGTTTGCACCGATGCCACCCGTAAAAACGAGCAAGTCCAGGCCGCCCAGCGCCGCTGCTAATGCGCCGATTTGCTTTTTTGCCTGGTAGCAAAATACTTGTATCGCTAACGCTGCTTTGTGGTCTGTCGCTTCTTTAGCTAATAGTTCTTCCATATTACCGGTACCGGCGATTGCGGTCATGCCGGACTTTTTACTCAGCAGTTCGTCGAGTTCATCTACATTGAGCCGATATTGTTTTAGCAGGAACAGGATGACGCCGGGATCCAGATCGCCGGAACGCGTGCTCATAACCAGCCCACCGATCGGGCTGACGCCCATCGTGGTGTCCAGGCATTTTCCGTTTTGTATTGCTGCCATGCTGGCTCCATTGCCCAGGTGGGCGATAATGATTTTTTTGTTAATGGTGTCGGAATCTTCTTTTAGTAGTTTTTGCAGGATATAAGCGTAGGACAAACCATGGAAGCCGTATTTAATCAACCCTTTGCTTCGGTAAATTTCAGGCAGGGGATAATGTTTTATAAAGGACGGCATATCTTTATGGAAAGCAGTGTCAAAAGATGCCGCTTGAGGGATTTTAGGAAATGCTGAAACAAAGGCCTTAATAGTGCCCAGTTCATCGGGCAGGTGATTGGGTGCCAGGTAAATAAATTCTTCAAGCCGCATTAAAAGATTGTCCGTGATAAGTTCCGGTTCGCGGTGATCCGGCCCACCCTGCACCAGCCGGTGCCCTATGGCTATTATGCCATACGACTGGCCTTTAAACCACCGGATGACTGCGCCGGCCGCATCTTTCATATTATTGTAAGTGCCCTGCTGATTAAATATTCCCTGCCCCTGATTATTGCTTATCTTGAATTGGCAGGAATTTCCGCCTATACCACTGATACCACCTGATATTCCGATCTCGAAACCAGTGGATTCGAACAGGCTGAATTTCAGGCTGGACGATCCGCAATTAATTACCAAAATATATAGGTCTGATCGGTTTGTCATCAAAACAAACCTACAACGAGGGGGGGCTTTTTTAAGTGACAACCGCCTTTGGGAAAAGTGACAGTGGTCATTAATTCAGTGTCAGCTGTAACAAAAATGCTTTCAATTGCTTATAATGATGAGCGTCATTAATTTCCCTGCGATTTGTCAACCAACTCTCTCCTGGAATTAGGTGATATTTGTTTCGGCGATCATATACTCATATACTCAGGTCCTCACCAATTATGGAAAACACCACGCTATTAATTGCCATTATTCAAAATGCAATCGATGGTATCATTACCATCGATGACAAAGGCACAATTGAGCTGATAAATCCGGCTGCCTGTACACTATTTGATTACGATCCGGACGAAGTGATCGGAGAAAATATTAAAATGCTGATGCCAGATCCCGACAAGGACCAGCATGACAATTTTCTTTATCGCTACCTGGCCACCGGGAGAGCAAACATCATGGGCGTTGGCCGGGAAGTATTGGGGCTCCGTAAGGATGGCACGATCTTTCCTTTTCGTTTAGGTTTGAGCGAAGTGCAGTTTTCAGGGCGCAGGATCTTTACCGGTTTTATCCATGACCTCAGCAAGGAAAAAGCAGCGGAGCAAAAGCTGAAAGATTATTCGGCACACCTGGAGGAACTGGTAGAGGAGCGTACGCTGACTTTAAAAAAGACCGTTCAGGCTCTACAGGTCGCCCAGGATGATCTTAATGTTTTACTTGACAAGGAAAAAGAACTGAGCCTGTTAAAAAGCCGGTTTGTATCCATGGCCTCTCATGAGTTCCGGACGCCGCTCACCTCCGTCAAACTATCCGCCTCCCTTATCGAAAAATACGCCGAACCGCTTAAAAGCGAACATATTTCCAAGCATGTCGGAAAAATAAAAAATGCCGTTGGCAACCTGACCATCATATTAAATGATTTCCTTTCCCTCGAAAAATTGGAAGCCGGTAAAGAAGAAGTAAGTTATACCGATTTTGACCTTGTAAAATTTGCCGAGGAGATTACCGAAGAGATGCAGGTAATGGCCAAAAAGAACCAAAATATTATTTACCTGCACGAGGGAACAAACAGTATGGTCCGTTTGGACCAGAACCTGCTTAAGAATTGTGTTAATAACCTGATCACCAATGCTATCAAATACTCCGGCGAGAACACCTTTATCGATTTCAATACCGAGATCAATGAAACACATTGTATCATTACCGTAAAAGATAACGGGATAGGTATTCCTGAAGCGGATCAGAAACATTTGTTTGAGGCCTTTTTTAGGGCACACAATACCGGCACCATTCCCGGTACCGGGTTGGGCCTGAACATTGTGACCCGTTATGCGGGCCTTATGAATGGCTCTGTAGATTTTAAAAGTGTAGTTAACCAGGGAACATTATTTACCATTTCATTTCCAAATCATGAGTAAGACTGTATTAATTATTGAAGACAATGATGACATTCGGGAGAATGTGGTCGAAATTCTGGAACTGGCTGGTTTCAACGTTCACCAGGCACCTAACGGTAAAACCGGGGTGGACGTGGCGGTAAAGCACTGCCCCGACTTGATCCTTTGTGATATTATGATGCCGGAATTGGATGGCTACGGCGTATTGTATATGCTCAATAAAAATCCCGAAACAGAAAATATTCCCTTTATCTTCTTAACGGCCCGGGCAGAACGGCTTGACCTGCGCAAAGGAATGGAGATGGGCGCTGACGATTACCTGACCAAACCCTTTGACGACCTGGAGTTGTTGAACGCTATTGACGTTAGGCTTAAAAAACAGGCGGCACAGGAAAAATTTTACAGCAAGTCTCTTGACCGGCTGAATAAACTGATCAGCAAGAATGATGGCCTTTCTGAACTTAAAAAGATCGTCCGGGAGCGCCGCACCAGGGAATTCAAAAAGAACCAGGTCATTTATTATGAAGGCGATAAAGGGAACGGCCTTTACCTGCTTATAAGCGGAAAGGTTAAAAGTATTAAACTGGCTAAAGACGGTCGTGAGCTGATGACCGGTATATATGGTGCGGATGAATATTTAGGTATCAACGCAGTGCTGCTGAACGAAGAACACTCTGATACGGCAACAGCGATGGAAGACTGCTTGTTGTGCATGATTCCCAAAGATTTACTGGAACAATTGTTAAGTGAATATCCAGATGTCGCCAGGGAGTTTATTAAAATATTGGCGCATGATGTCCGTGAAAAAGAGGAGCAGTTGCTGCAAATGGCTTATCATTCGGTACGAAAGAAAATGGCAGAAGCGATGGTGCGCCTGCAGGAGCAACAGCCGGAATCGGGATTGGGATTTAAAATTTCCCGGGAAGACCTGGCCGCGTTAACCGGTATGGCCAGCGAGTCCGTTAGCCGTACTTTGTCCGATTTTAAAGATGAAGGCCTGATCGATAAAAAGGGAAGTATGATAACGATACTGCATTTGGAAGGCCTTGCCAAAATGAAAAATTGACCAGCGTCACATTTATATAAGATCATGCGCATGGTTTATCTGCTTTTCGAAACCTAATTTTGTATAGATAAATACTATATATATGAAAGCGGTAGCTTATAGCGTCCTGGCTTTTGAGAAAGAATATTTCGCCAAAGCCAATAAAAAAAAGCATGATATTACACTTATTGCTAACCCGCTGGGTATGGACACGGTTCATTACGCGGAAGGAAAGGAAGCCGTGATAGTGCCTGAAGATTTTATAGTACCCGATGAGATAACGCATAAGTTATGCAGGATGGGCCTCAAGTATATTATCACCCGGCCATCCAGTGATAACCTTGCCAATTTGGAAGATATTGCCGAACAAATGATCAAAGGCCTTGATATGGCAAACGATGATAACCGGCTAATACCCGTTTCCTGAATATTACAGCACACTTACTAATATAAACCAACATGAAAACAATTAACAATGTACAGCCCATAAGCGCTGAGAAATTATTCGATAGGTTAAAGAAAGAATTTCCGGATTATATCAATTCGAAATTAAATTCCAGCCTGGCTATAGATTTCGCGCACGTCTATGATGTGATCAATGTGTTGTTCCCGGAAGTGATTGAAGGCGTCGCTTTAACAATTACGGTGACCGATGACGAGATCACTGTTTCAAATAACGCGGTAGACCATGTTTATAATACCGCATTGCTGGAAGAACAGCTGGTTGATTTTGTAACAGAAAAAAGCAGCTAAATGTGTTTATTTATTGTTTAGTAATGCAGCTTCCCCAAAAGTTGCCCCTTTATCTATAAATATCTCTGATCCCAAAGCCCGTTGCGGCCTAAGCCGCGGAGTTAGATTGGTTCCGTTTTGCTCTAAATAAGTCCGTGGTTTACACTTGCAGGCGGAGTGAACTTCTGATAATGGGTTTGTGTGTAAAACCGCTCAACCGATTGCGGGTAGTTCAAAAGGGATGATCGGCCAGTTGGGCCTTCAGGGTCGCTGATATTGGCGTATTTTGTTGGCGCCGGCCGCTTTTGCATTGCCTGTTAAGGCTAATATCAGGAAGATAATACCAATGATCACACTTACCTGAGCGAATATCTTGCAGCAGGGAATCAGTTGAAGTGGCTTTTGCATAATGTTTTTTTTGTATGCAAATATCCCTTATGCCCTTCGCTTAAAGCGTGATAGCTACCACCCCGGATAATGACACTGGACACGGTCAGGCTGAGATGACCAGCAGCGGGATGGCTATACGGCTGACCATTCGTTGTGTATGACTGCCATTAAACAGCGAATCGAAAAAGCCGTGGTGGCGGTGCAGCATCGCAAGCATATCTACCTGGCCGTGTTCACAAAGCCATTTTAAGCCCTTCTCGGTGTTATCACTGGTCACGGTTCGATAATGGATATTAGCATAATCGGCTTTATTGGGAAGCTCAGCCAGAAAAATGTCCATTTGTTTTTCAAATGCGAATGATGGTTTTTTATCGTGTTGTATATGCGTAATCAGGATTTCTGCATTTAATGATTTAGCCAATGGTATCAACTTGTAAAGTTCTTTCAGGTCTTCTTCAGCACTTTCCAGATCTATCGCGAAAGCGATTTTTTTTACCGGTTTAAATTTCGCAGCCGGTGGTACCAGTAGCAATGACTTTAAAGAATTGTTTATCATTTTACTGCAATGATTGCCCATCAAAAAAGTGCTCAGGCTATCATTGCCATGGGTACCCATAATAACCAGGCTAATATGCTGGGTGTTCATGATCCGGCTAACCACATCGGTGACAATTCCGGCCTCCTCAACAAAAGTAATAGCCGGACGGAATTCATCAGAATGATCATGTTGCTGCATGCTCGCCTTTAATTTTTTTAATCCTTCTTCACCATCGCTGAGCAGCAGGTCTGTTTCTTCCATCGGCCATACAACAAGCCCTGCCTGCGGGGTTTCCGACGGGATGATGACCGCGTTGCAGAGTACCACATCCGCCTTTAATTGTTTGGCAATTTTATAAGCGTATTCAGCGGCATGTGTGGCATTGGCTGAAAAGTCTGTGGGAACAAGGATTTTTTTCATATAGTAAAGCTCATCATTTTAATACATTCTGCTAATGACCAGCGTCAGGCTATTTAATGTGCCCCATCATATTTTAGCAGGGGGGTATCATTCATATTTGTATCTATCCTGAAAAATAAACGACGCATGAAATGTTTAAAATTCAATTTTAGTCACCCCTTTAAAGGCCGGGCCAGTCTCATCCAGTTGAATACCGTTGAACCGAACAATCAAATGATCCTGATCGATAACGACGGTTTACTCGAGATACCTATCGGCACCTGTCAGGCAGGTAAATGGAAGCTCATCTTGGACTGGCAATATGATAACAGCAGTTTTTGTTTTCAGCAGAACTTTGAAGTATAACAATGTTGGGCCCCAAAGACATTAATTAAATGTTAAACAATTGATAAAAAAGATATTACTGGGTAATAGTCGTACATTTGGTATGCCCCTTTCCCGTTTGTCAGGATCAATATTGCTTTTTTAAACATTAATTAATCCTTTACCATGCAGAAAATCATTCCTCATCACATCATTGCTATCGGCGCATCTGCAGGGGGAATGGAAGAAATAAATTCATTTTTTGATCATACCCCTTTAGATGGGGTGTCCTATGTCATTATCCAGCACCTGTCGGCTGATTTCAAAAGCCGGATGGTGGAACTCTTGGGTAAACATAGTAAACTGGCCGTTTCAGAAGCGGTAGATGGCTCGGAGTTAAAAAGTAATCAGGTGTACTTAATTCCTAATGATAAGTTTATGACCATATCTGGCGGTCGTTTACGCCTGAGCGACAAGTCTAAAGTTACAGGCCCGCATTTGACGATCAACGCATTTTTCAACTCACTGGCCGAAGATTGCGGCAATAAGGCTATTGGTATTGTGCTATCCGGCTTAGGAGCTGACGGTACTGAAGGTGTAAAGAACATCAAAAAAGCCGGTGGGATGGTCATCGCCCGGAATCCGGAAACGTCAGAGTTCAACAGTATGCCTTCACACGCGATCGCAACGGGCCTGGTGGATTTTATATTGGAGCCGGCCGCAATGCCGGACGCGATAGAAGACTATGTAAAGGAGGGATTGACCATACTTACAGAACATCCGCACGATGAGAAAAACATTAAGGAGATCGTTGAATTGATTAAAGAACGGTCGCCGCTTGATTTTTCTGATTATAAATTGCCCACCATACTCAGACGGACCAAACGGCGGGCGAACCAGGGGAACTTTTTATCTCTGGAAAAATACCTGTCCTTTTTAAAGTCGAATACGGAAGAAGTTGAGGCGCTCGCCAAGGATTTCCTAATTAGCGTAACCTCGTTTTTTAGGGATCAAGAAGCCTTTGGTTTAATTCAAAAGAAGGTATTGCCCGTCATTTTGGAAAATGTTACACCTGGCGAGGAGCTCAAAATGTGGGTAGCTGGCTGTGCCACTGGTGAAGAGGCATATTCGATGGCTATTTTGGTTGCTGAACAACTCATTGGCAAGTATAAAAACTTGGTTGTTAAGATCTTTGCGACCGATATTGACAGTGTGGCTATGGATTATGCCGGTAAAGGCATATACAACATTGATATCGCCAAAAACGTGTCGGAGGATCGGCTGGAAAAATATTTTATAAAAGAAGGAGATTGCTATCGGGTGAAGAAGGAAATACGAAATATGGTCATTTTCGCCCAGCACGATCTGGTAAAAAATCCGCCTTATTGCAATATGAACTTTATCAGCTGCCGCAACCTGCTAATTTACATGACCACGGTGTTGCAGAAAAAGATTTTTTCCATGATGCTTTTCGGGCTAAAGATGAATGGTTATTTATTTCTCGGTTCCAGTGAAAACCCGATGCCGATTATTAAAAACCTGGAAGTAGTCAATAAGAAATGGAAGATATATAAGAATTTAAAAGCAGGACGTGAAGTTAGCTTTGACGCTTTTACGCTGCCGGAATTGCTGGATATTAAGCGCACACCCGCAATTCGGCGAGAGGAGAATAACCTTAGCGTGAGCAACATGGTGTCTGAGGCAATGAATACCCAATTATCTGCGCAGCAGGATTATCTCGCCGTGTGTATTGATGATAATAATTCTGTGGTAAAATCATACGGTAATACTAAATACCTGCTCAAACAGAATTTTAATTTAAACCTTTCGGAACAGTTACCCAAACCGCTCGCTGTCGCTTTCAGCACACTGAAGCGAAAAGTTGATCAAACAGGTGAAACATCCAAATTGAACGGGATAAAGATCAAGCACGAAGGTAGGGTGATTGCGGTCAGCTTGGTAATTAGTCAGCTTAAAGTTAATAAAAACGAACAGAAATTGTTAATGGTAACTATTTGCAAAGATGCTCCGCAAGAGGCCGATTTAGCAAACGAGTCCGTTTTTGACGAAAAAATATACCATGATCAATATACCTTGAACCTGGAAGAAGAGTTGAAGGAATTGCAGGTTAAGCTGCATTCGGCTTACGAAAGGTTAGATGCCTCGAATGAAAATATGCAGTCGTTCAATGAAGAACTGATCTCAGCTAACGAGGAAATGCAAAGCACGAACGAGGAAATGCAGTCGGTGAATGAGGAATTGCACACTATCAATGCAGATTACCAGCTAAAAAACAAGGAATTGCTGGAGATGAATGATGATTTGAACAACTATTTCCGGAGTAATGTTAACGGACAGTTATTTATTAATAATGACTTGCTGTTAATGAAATTTTCACCGGGAGCGGTCAAACAGATCAATTTATTGGAAACAGATATTGGCCGCCCGCTGAGTAATATATCTACCAATATTAAATTTGAGACTATTATTGAAGATATTAAAGTGGTTTTGGCAGACGGCAATGTTATTACTAAGGAAATTGAAACCAATAATGGCAAATGGTACCAGATCATGACCATGCCGTATGTTCAGTTGGTTGATGAAAAAAGGAACGGGGCTATAGTTACTTTTAATGATATAACGGAACTGAAAGCCACCCAGGTGGAGCTTGACCGTAAAAACAAAAGTCTTGAGCGTATTAATGGCGATCTTGATAACTTTGTCCAAACGGCCTCTCACGATTTGCTGGCGCCATTGGCTAATATCGAAACAAGTATCGGGGTGATGAACCTGATCAAAATAACAGATCCGGGGTTATCAAAATTCATTACCATCATTAACTCTTCTGTGAAGAAATTCCGTACACTTATTAATGATATTTCTGTAATTGCCAGGATAGAAGGGGATATGCTCACTATGGAAATGGTGGACATTGAGGAAATTATTGCCAATATTGAATGGAGCCTGGAAGGCAGGATCAAACAAACTGGCACAGTTATTACCAAAAACCTGGAGGTTAAACAAGTTTTGTTCTCTAAAAAGAACCTGCGAAGTATCCTTTTTAATTTGGTAGCCAACGCTATCAAATTTACGAACGTAAACAGCCCTCTGATCCATATCGAGAGCACAAAGAATACCGATAATATCAATATTTCCGTCAATGATAAGGGTATTGGGATAGCCGGAAATCAAGTGGATGTCATTTTCAGCATGTACGGAAGGTTAAATAAGGAGTTGGAGGGACAGGGCATTGGATTATATCTGGCCAAAAAAATTATTGACGCGGCTAATGGCAATATGACTGTAGAAAGTCAAATAGGAAAAGGAAGTACCTTTAATATCTTATTGCCATTACCGATAATGATAGCTGAATGATAGGTAATTGTTCCGTCTCCCTAAGGCCACGGCGGGAGGCATGAATACCTGTTCGGTAACTTTTTGCGTTCATACGGAAAACAAAAAACTGATAAGAATCATTTTTTTGGCTGACTAACAACATAATGTACCCCCAGTATTAACTGTAAATTTGAAATAGTTAAATACAGTTTAATGAAAGCGGTCGCTTATAGTATAAAACCATTTGAGAAAGAGTACCTGGCTAAAGCCAACTTCAAAAGGCACGATATAACCTTTATTTCAAACGCACTTACCCGTGAAGCGGCAGTTTATGCTGATGGAAAGGACGCAGTAATCGTTTTTACCAATGATGATGTTTGTGCGGAGGTTATAAAAGAACCAGCTGCTTCCGGTATAAAGTATATTGTTACGCGATCTACCGGTGCCGATCATATTAATAAAGCTGCCACAGCTAAATTTAGGATCAAATTGTCCAATGGTCCGTCTTATTCACTACAGGCCATAGGTAAAGCTTGCGTTTGCCAAAAAGATTGCAAAGCTATTTACCAAGCATAATTAATTCGCCATGTCATTTCCTGAAAATTCTGACCTTGCGGCAAAGTACAATGTAGCCTTGCCACGTTATACCAGTTACCCAACTATGCCTTATTGGGATGTTACCGCTTTTAATGGTGATGACTGGAAACTGTCGGCAACGCGGAGTTACGAAGAAAGCAATAGCACAGAAGGGATCAGTCTGTATATCCATCTGCCGTTTTGTGAAAATTTGTGCACTTACTGTGGCTGCAACACGCGGATCACCAAAAATCACGCGGTTGAGCAACCTTATATAAATGGCCTGATATTAGAATGGACGATGTACCGTAACATGTTCGGTACAAAACCTTTAATAAAGGAAATTCACCTGGGCGGGGGCACACCTACCTTTTTTAGCGCCGGGCACTTAAAAATTTTACTGGATGCTATTCTATTGAATACGGAAATCCATCCGGATGCTCATTTCAGTTTCGAAGCTCACCCGGCAAACACCAGCAAAGCACATTTACATACATTGTACGATCTTGGGTTTCGCAGGCTGAGTTTAGGGATCCAGGATTTTGACCCGGATGTTCAGCGGATCATCAACCGGGAGCAGAGCTTTGAACAGGTGCAGGAGATTACTTTAACTGCGCGGGGCATCGGTTATACATCAATTAATTTCGACCTGATATACGGCTTGCCGCTGCAAACTAAAGCCGGACTTTCCAAAACTATTAAACTGGTATCGCAATTGATGCCAGACAGGATCGCATTTTATAGTTATGCCCATGTGCCCTGGTTAAAACCAGGCCAGCGAAGTTTTACGGAACAGCACCTGCCGGATGCGGCCGCAAAAAAGGCGTTACACCAAACCGGGCGCGATCTGCTGAATAACTTTGGATACCTGGAGGTGGGTATGGATCATTTTGCCCTCCCGGGCGACGAATTACTTACAGCAATGAATAAAGGTGTGCTTTACCGCAACTTTATGGGTTATACAGATCAGCACACCCAACTATTGATCGGCCTCGGGGTATCCGCTATAAGCGATTCCGGATATGCTTTTGCACAAAATGTAAAGAATGTGGAAGAATACCTGCTGCTTGTTGCAGACGGCGAATTACCTGTATTTAAAGGGCATTTGCTTACTAATGAAGACCTTGTTATTCGCAAACACATCAACAATATAATGTGCCAAGGCAAAACCTCATGGAATCATCACCTCGAACCCTGCCTATCTCTGTTTTCCGGTTTAGAGCGTTTGCAGCCTTTGGCAGATGATGGAATTATAGAATTATGTTCCATCGGATTAAAAGTTACGCCCTTAGGCAATGGCTTTTTACGAAACATCTGCATGGCGCTTGATGCCAGGCTTTGGGCAGATAAACCGGGCACACAATTATTTAGCATGGCCATATAACGGAAAAGGAGAACCTCGTTCAAGCTCTCCTTTTCTATTATATAGAATTGTAATATTAATTAGATTTGGCTATTTCCAGTACTACGCGGCCTTCTATTTCTCCTTTTTTCATCTCATCAAATACCGAATTGATGTCTTCCAGTTTGGCGGTATGCACGGTAGCCTTAACTTTCCCTTCCAATGCAAAACCAATAGCTTCCTGCATATCCTTCCGGGTGCCTACTATGGATCCGCGAACGGTATAACGATTGATCACCGTATCGAAAATAGGCAAGTCGAAACTTCCCTTTGGCAAGCCATTTAAAGCAATAGTGCCCGTACGCCTTAGTGCTGAGAGCCCCTGTTTAAAAGCAATTGGCGAAACAGCTGTTACCAGCACACCATGCATGCCGCCGGTTTCTTTTTTAAGATATTCACCGGGGTCTTGTTCCATTGCATTAACGGTCAGGTCGGCACCCAGGCTTTTAGCCAGGTGTAATTTGTCGTCTGCAATATCGATTGCCGCCACGTGTAAGCCCATAGCCTTGGCGTACTGCACAGCCAGATGCCCCAAACCGCCAATTCCCGATATTGCTATCCATTCGCCCGGCTTGGCCTCAGTTTCCTTGATCCCTTTATAGACAGTGACACCAGCGCAAATTATCGGCGCCATTTCGGTAAAGTTAATTTTGGCAGGAAAATGCGCCACGTACCTCGAATCGGCAATAACATATTCGGCAAAGCCACCATCAACGCTGTAGCCACCGTTCTGCTGGGTGTCGCAAAGGGTTTCCCAACCGGTAATGCAAAATTCGCAGCAGCCGCAAGCGCTAAATAGCTAGGGTACGCCTACAATATCGCCCTCTTTTACGTTTTTAACGCCGCGGCCTAATGCCACCACATAACCCAATGCTTCATGCCCGGGTATCAGCGGTAGTTTTGGTTTGGCGGGCCAGTCGCCCTGGCAGGCATGCAGGTCAGTATGGCAAACGCCGCAGGCGATCACTTTTACCACTATTTGATTTTCGCGCGGTTCTTTCACCGGCATTTCTTCTATTTGTAAGGCTTGTCCAAATTCACGGATCACAGCGGCCTTCATTGTTTTGGGAAGCATATATTTTAGATTGGAGTTTATACGATAAAGAAAATAAGCATAGCCAAATGGATGATTACGCTTGCGGCGAAAAAGTTTAACAATGTCCTGATACCTGATCCGCCCATGCCAGCTATAATGTTTCCGAAGAACAGGGCCATGGTTACGGCAAGTACCGCTAAAGGCGCATTGAAATAATATATTAAAACCGCCGGGATAGGCAGTAATAGAACGCCCTGCAGCATTAGCGACACCAGGAACCACATCGTTTTATTTGGTGCCTGACTATCGGCTAATGTCAGCCAGCTTTTCCACAAAGCAGTTGTGCTAACAGGAGTTGCGGTTGGTGCTGACCAGTTGAGTGTGTGAAATTTATAGGTTGTCATGGTGTGTTTATTTAATACTTCAAATATGGACTGGCAACTGCTTTTTTACCATGACCGCCATCGCTACAGGATATAACCTTGATCACTATTCAAATTCTTTGTAATTACTAAATTGCCTGTAATACTTTTTAATAGTAATCCTAAATACATCATACATTAATGTAGAACAAAGCAATATCACCGGAATGAAAAAGGAATAGAATTTTAGTGATCGGAATAAATAGGCTCCTGATAAGGCACCGCCCATAAAAAAGAAAATAATAACGAGGCGTAACTTTATGCGAGATATTAAAACCGTACGATCACTTTTAATCTTTTGAGATAGTTGGGCCAGCTCAATTCCAAGGTCTGTAAATGTTCCGGTGAGATGGGTTGTTCGAACCACAGATCCGGATACCATCGAGACAAGCGAGTTTTGAAGGCCCATTGCGAATAATAAACCTCCGGCAAAAAGTTCTTTTGCATCCAGGCTATAGTCATAATGGTAACCCATCAGCGTAACTGATAGTAGAATTGCGATTTCAATAAGGATGGGCAAAACGTAGGAAAAACGCTGATTTCGCCCTATTCGAAATACAATCAATCCGGATAAAAACGCGCCGGCAAAAAAGAGAAACATCCATAAAGCCACAGCTCGCGCAGCTTTCCAGTCTTGCAAAGCTATGCTTTCGGCAAACAAGGCAGCGTGCCCGGTTACATTTGTAGTTAGTACATTGAATCCTAAAAACCCGGCTGCATTCACAAAACCAGCGGTTAAACCAAGTAGAGAAGCAAGTTTAACGTTGTGACTGTAAGTTCGTTTCGTGCCGGTATGACGTAACATATCAAGATTTTAATGGCAGATACTTACTCCCGAGGACCTGATCCTGGGACTGAGATAGGGAATGTCAAGATCCATCCCCCGGAACAAAAACCAAATGCCAAGACAAACCATTATATAAGGCATCATTTGGTTAATGCGCCTGCGAAGACCAATGCCAACGAGCCCGGAACTTACGGTAGCCAACAACATCAAAGGAAAGGTACCCATGCCAAACCAAAACATATATTGCGCAGCAGCCGGAGCAGAAAGTGTATTAACGGCGCCAATGAGAGCGATGTATACAAAACCGCAAGGCAAAAAACCATTCAGTACACCTACTATTAGGTGGCCCGCTTTATGTTTAAGCGCATAAGACAAAAGTTTGTTTACAGGAGATAAATACTTAGATAGGAAGGTACCCTGCCCGAAACGTATTTTAAGCAGACGCAATAAACCCGCCAAAATTATAAGCGCACCGCTGAATAAGCTAACGCCTTGCTGGAAGCCTGCCAGCCAAATTTGCTTGCCTAACAGGCCGATCAGAAAGCCTAAAAAAGAATAGGTAATAATACGGCCGATATTATATAACACTTTATCGCTCACGATTAGCCACCACTTAGTTTGGAAGGATGGGATAGCCAGTGCCAGTGGTCCGCACATACCTATACAGTGCACGCTACCAAACAAGCCAATAAAAAAAGCGACGCTATTCGGGTTCATTTGAGGTCGATATTTTGCTGGTATAAATACGCTTTATGGTTACTTTTCCAATTTAGCACAACTTGCCAGCGGCCGATAGCCATGGATGCAGCAGGTACAGCAATGTCTTTTCCGGCCGTACTGTCCAGTTGAATTGTTTTATCTAACGCCTCATTTGCAGGACGTACAAATTTGATGGTGCCTGCAGCGGGTTTACTAAACAGGATCCTGATCGTTTTTCCAGAAACGGTGATTACCGGCCGGGCGTTATCGGTTTGTACCTGTTGTTCCTTTTTAAAGTCTTTATCAAAGTTCAAACCCTTTTCGTAGTACTGGTGGTCATAGCCATCTTCCGGAGCCATAAACATATAAACGCACATACTTAATATAAAGAGCATGAATAACACCATTCCCCCAATTATTCCTTTTCCCCAATTCATATTTTTAATCGTTTACAGGCCCTACAAAGGCAGTTTTTACTGTTTGTATAACCTTATGATTTTGTAAAAGCTGTAAGTTAACGGTCGTTTTTGCCTGATGGATCCGGCTTGCCGGAATGAGTAAAAAGAAAACTGTTTTTACAGACGTTCCTCCGTTAATTGTACCTGGTGCCTGGATGTATTTAACCTTTACAGCCGGGTCAACCGGCTGTAAAATTATTTCTGTCGCGTTTTTTGTTTTGTTAATGATCTCGGCGTTGTAGATATTACTGATATAGCCACCGGGTTGTTCCTGGTAAAGCATGCCTGCTCCGCGCATTACAGTCATATTTAAATCGCTGCGGCTAAAGATGAAGTAGCACAGTACAGTCATCATGATAACAATTACGGCGGTGTATGCTTTCATCTTGGTGGTAAAAGTGGGCTTCACCTGATTTTGGATCATGTTTTCAGAAAAAAAGCCAACGAGATTTAAGGGCTTTTTTATTTTGATCATCACCTCATTACAAACATCAATGCAAGCCGTGCAGTTAATACATTCCATCTGTGTGCCATTACGAATGTCTATACCTGTTGGGCAAACGGCTACGCATAAACCACAGTCTACGCAATCACCTTTTACTGAGATTGCCTCAGGGTTTTTAGATAGCTTACCCCGGGGCTCCCCACGCTTATCATCGTATGCCACCACCAGTGTGTCGCGGTCAAGCAGCACGCCTTGCAGCCTGCCATAGGGGCAAATCACTGTACAAACTAATTCCCGCACCTGGCTGTAAATCAGGTAAAATATAATGGTAAATACCCATATACTAATGAAGCCTACTGGGTGGCTGGTAACCGGTTCGGTAATTATTTTAAGCAAACTATCGCTACCGATAAGGTAAGCTAAGAAAGTATTAGAGATTAGGAACGAAACGAGCAGAAAAAGCAAGTGCTTGGCTGATTTCTTTGTGGCTTTTTTGTTATCCCATGGGCTGGCATCCAGTATCTTACGTTTGCCGGCATCTCCTTCTATCCAGTATTCTATCTTACGGAAAACCATCTCCATAAAAATGGTTTGCGGGCATATCCACCCGCAAAATACCCGCCCAAAAACAATGGTGAATAACACAACACATACAAGGAAAACCAGTGTGGCCAGAACAAACAGGAAAATATCCTGCGGCCAGAAAACCTGGCCAAGTATCACAAACTGCCGGTCCATAAAATTTAATAGCAGCAAAGGTTGCCCGTTTACCCGTATAAAAGGCCCGGCGAAGAAGAAAATGAGGTAGCCATAACTTACCCAACTGCGCCATTTATATAAAGGCCCTTTACGCAGCAGCGGGTACATCCACTTCCGTTCGTTTGTTTCCTTTCCGGCCAGTAATGCGTCCATGTTATTTGTTTAAGGCTATTTTTTCACCGGCATCTTCTTTTGTGCCTTGTGGTTCTTTAGCACCCGCAGGGTTGGTGCCGTGTAGGGTTTTTATATAACTGGATACGTCTGCTATTTGCTTTGGCGACAGCTGCTTTTCCCAGGTTGGCATTCCTTTGGCCGATACACCATATTTAATGGTTTTAAACAGATCTCTGATCTTTCCGCCATGCAGCCAATAATCATCCGTTAAATTTGGGCCAACGTTTCCTTCGGCATGTTCACCATGGCATGGTTTGCAATTTTGAATAAATATCACTTGCCCGGCTTTCAATCGTTCAGGGTCATTCTCCAATTTTACTGTATTCTCATCTACCTGGTTTGCCGCTTTGCTCAGGTACAATTTTTTTGCCACGTCTGCCTGGGCCATTTCGGTTTTATATTCTTCATATTGCAGTTGCCCAAAATTGAATACGTGATAATTAAGCAGATACCCGACGCCGAAAATTATTGTTGCATAAAATAAGTACATAAACCAGCCCGGAATGGGGTTATCTAATTCCTGGATGCCATCATAATCGTGTGCTATCAGTAAGTCTTTTTCTTCAGCCATTGGCCTTAGCGACAGTAATTTATTCCAGGCCTCGCCTTTTGGTTTCTTCTCTTTTTTGGCAGGATACATTTCGGCCTTTATCTGCTCGTTCGTATACCCCTGTGCTTTTAGCGCGACCTTTGTCATTACGGTAAATGTTCGTAACAACATTAGCATTGCTAAAAGGACAACGATCAAAACGGTCATAAATGCCCCATATCCTATATAGTTCTGTATATCGCCGGATATCATACTGTCATCTGCAGCGCTGGCGCCAACGGAGGTTCCCAATAATAGGACCGATAAAATGATACGGAACGCTCTCATAATTCATTTTCATTAAGCGTTTCTTCATTGCCGTCGTGCAGCGGCATGTCACTCATATTGATTACATGGTTCTTATTCATTTTGATGAGCATAATAGTGACTACGACAAAAAAGACGAAGAATATAGCCAGCGAAAAAAGCAGGTAACTCTGGTTAGCGGTGATGTTTTCTGTAAATTGTCTAAACATGAATCTAATATTTGGTGCCGGATTTATTAGCTTTTATATCTACGCCTAACCTTTGGAGGTAAGCTATTATGGCAATAATCTCTTTGTCGCTCTTTACCTTAATGTGGTCTTTTGCCAGGTCGTCCGAAATGGCTTTTGCCTGCTTGTGCAAATCCCGGTTTGCAGTTTTGTCATAGTCTAAAGCATATGGAACCCCAAGGCTACGCATTGCATTTATCTTCGCTGCGGTGGTGGTGGTGTCCAATTTCTGAGAGATGAGCCAATCGTAATTAGGCATGATACTACCGGGCGACATCAGCCTCGGATCCATCAGGTGATTATAATGCCAGGCATTACCATATTTTTGGCCTTCCCGTGCTAAATCAGGCCCTGTTCTTTTAGATCCCCATAAAAAAGGGTGGTCATATACAAATTCTCCGGCCTTGCTGTATTCGCCATAACGTTCTGTTTCTGAACGGAATGGCCGCACTGTTTGCGAGTGGCAGTTTACGCAGCCTTCTCTGATATAAATATCGCGCCCTTGCAGCTCCAAAGGAGAATAAGGTTTAACGCTGGCGATGGTTGGGATATTAGATTTGATGGTGAGCGTCGGCATTAGCTCCACAAAAGTTCCAACGAGAATAACCAGCAGCGCAATGATCATCATCTTTATAGGTTTACGCTCGAGCGCGCGGTGCCAGGTGCTTTCTTTTACCACTGTATTTGCCGGCGCAAGTGGCATTGCCTGTGCCGCCTCATTGGCAACCAAACTTCCCTGCAGCATGGTGCGGGCCAGATTGTAAGCCATTACAATCACACCCAGCAGGTACATAGCGCCACCTGCAGAACGCATCATATGCATGGGCAGAATCTGTAAAGTTGTTTCTAAAAAGTTTGGGTATTTCAGCATCCCCTCGGGTGTAAATTCTTTCAGCATCAGGCTTTGGGTGAACCCTGCCCAGTACATCGGGATGGCGTAGAACAAGATTCCCAAGGTGCCGATCCAGAAGTGGAAGGCAGAGAGTTTTTTGGAGAAAAGTTCTGTTTTATAAATTCGCGGTATAACCCAGTATAGGATAGCGAAGGTTAAGAAACCGTTCCAGCCCAGCGCGCCAACGTGCACATGGGCAATTATCCAGTCGCTGAAATGGGCAAACCCGTTCACTTGTTTTAATGAAAGCATAGGGCCTTCAAAAGTAGCCATGCCGTAGGCGGTTAAACCCACCACCATAAATTTCAAAACCACATCATCACGCACCTTATCCCAGGCTCCGCGAAGCGTCAGCAGGCCGTTGATCATCCCTCCCCAGCTTGGCGCTATCAGCATAATAGAGAATGCTATACCCAATGATTGTGCCCATCCCGGTAGTGTGGTATATAGTAAATGGTGCGGCCCTGCCCAGATATAAATAAAGATAAGCGCCCAAAAATGCAGTATGCTCAACTTGTAAGAATAGATTGGCCGGTTAGCCATTTTGGGTAGGAAATAGTACATCATGCCCAGGTAGGGGGTAGTAAGAAAAAAGGCTACAGCATTGTGCCCGTACCACCATTGTACCAGTGCGTCTTGTACGCCTGCATAAACATAATAGCTTTTCCAGGCCGATACCGGTAGCTCAACAGAATTGACAATATGCAGAACGGCTATGGTGACAAAGGTTGCAATGTAAAACCAGATGGCTACGTACAAATGCCTCTCGCGCCTTTTAATTATGGTGCCAAACATATTGATCCCGAATACAACCCAGATGAGCGTAATTGCAATATCTATCGGCCATTCAAGTTCCGCGTATTCGTGAGATGTGGTTAACCCCAAGGGTAAAGTAATTACAGCGGATACGATAATGAGCTGCCAGCCCCAGAAATGGATTTTGCTTAACCAGTCGCTAAACATTCTTGCTTTTAAAAGCCGTTGCAGCGAGTAATAAACGCCCATGAATATGGCGTTGCCAACGAAAGCGAAGATCACCGCGTTGGTATGCAATGGGCGGATGCGACCATAAGTGGTGTACTGGTTATTCATGTTCATGCCGGGGGCATAAAGCTGTATGGCAACGATGAGGCCGACCGTCATGCCGATGATTCCCCAGATAACAGTAGCTATACCAAAATTGCGGACGATCTTATTATCGTAGTAAAATTTATCGGGCTGCATATGTGTTTAATAATGTTGTAAAATTAAATAGAGATGAACCGAGCAGGAATGACGGGTGTTAGATCTGAAAATGATGGCGGTCACTTTTTAACCGGCGTTTCCGGTTCGTCTTCCAGAAGTATCCGTATAGCAGGGGTGCACAGGTCGTCGTTTTGCCCGCTCTTTTGCGCCCAAAAAAACGCGGCTAAAAAAAGCATGGCGAGCAATATGCTGCAACCAATAAGGAAATAAATAATATTCATATTAAATTCCGCCAACGTGCGGCAACGCGAGTAGCTAAACTTGTAAAAGAAATGATGGTTACGGTGCTTAAAGGCATTAATATTGCTGCCATAAGGGGCGAAAGCCTACCGGTGACGGCGTAGGTAAGCCCGATAATATTATAAGTAAGGGAGATTAAAAACGAAAAGCGAATAATATTAACGGTGTTTTTTGAAAACCGCAAAAAATCCGGGAGTTTGCTAAAAGAACGCCCGTCCATAATAGCATCACTGCCCGGGGTGAAATTATTTACATCGTCAGTAACAGCGATGCCAAGGTCGCTTTGTTTTAATGCGCCGGCATCGTTAAGTCCGTCGCCCAACATCATTACCTGCTTGCCTTGTTGCTGTAGTGACTGCACAAAATCCAGCTTGCGTTGCGGTGACTGATTGAAATGCATACCATTTGGTGATGTAAAGTATTGCAGCAGCTCATCGCGCTCATGATCCTGATCGCCTGACAATAAAAAGGTTTTGTAGTATGATTCCAGGCCATTTAAATTATTCATGCCCTCCCGGTGCCGGTGAGAGAACTCAAAATAACCGAGCAGTTCATCATCTATCACCAGGTACACCTTACTGGCATAATTCACATTTTTTTTATAACCAAGTGCCAGCTTAGAATTACCCACCCTTAGTTTATGGCCGCTTATGGTAGCTAATATGCCCAGATTCGGTATCTCCGCGTAATGCTCAAAAGAAAGCCGGTGTTGATTGCCCAGGTATTGACAGATCATACGGCTTAGCGGGTGTGTAGAATTAATGCACGCACTGTAGATGAGTTGCTGCTGGGCTGCTGATAAAACGCCCTCTAAGATAATTTCGTCACTACTGCCGGTTGTAATAGTGCCGGTTTTATCAAATACGATGGTGTCGATCGCCGCCATCTGTTCTACAACGGTAATGTTCTTCAGATAGAAAAAATTCTTATCGAAAATGGAAAGCGCTGCCGACATGGTAAAAGGGGTACTTAAAGCCAGCGCACAGGGGCAGGCAACAATTAACACGGCGGTAAATGCCGCAAAGCCCCGCCTGATATCTGTAGGAAGCCAAAATATTAGGGAACCAAACGCAATAGTTAACAGCACGATAGTAAAGTATTTGCTTACCTTTTCATTAAAGGTTTGCATCCGGTTATCTTTTTGCCGGGTAAATGCTTCGTTGTTCCAAAGCTGGGTAAGATAACTTTGGTAAACGGGTTTAACTACTTCAAGTTCAATTGCACCACCCGTTTGACGGCCGCCTGCATAAACTATTTCACCAAGCGTTTTCTTCACAGGGATGCTCTCGCCGGTAACGAAACTAAAATCTATCAGCGCTTCCCCCTTTAGCAATATTGAATCCGCCGGGATAATTTCGTTATGCCGTATCAGCATCCTGTGGCCCGTTTGTAATTGTGCCAGGGGTATGGGCTTTTGAATCTCGTTTGCTATGATCTGTACCGCGACAGGGAAAAATGAGCGGTAATCTCTTTCGAAAGAAATGTGATGGTAGGTTTTTTGCTGAACTTTTTTGCCGATTAATAAGAAAAAGACGAGCCCGCAAAGTGTGTCGGCAAAACCCGCATCGGTACGGGTATATACTTCTGTAATTGTACGTATAAATAAAACTGCTATACCCAGAGCCAGCGGGAAATCTATCCCAAAAACCTGTTTCTTTAAATTCTGCCATGCGGCAACAAAATATCCCCGGCCACTATAAAATACCACCGGTATCGAAAACAGAACATTGAGCCATCCAAAAAAAAACTTAAATGTGCTTTCGGTATTGGTAATTCCAAAATATTCGGGGAAACTCAACAGCATTACATTCCCAAAACAAAACCCTGCAACGGCTATTTTTTGTAGCAGGTTATCTTTAGTTGACAGGTTTTGTTTTTTGATGACATCCTGCAGGCTGACGAGCGGCTCATAACCAATGTCATATAAGATCTCCACTATTTGCTGCAAGCTTATTTTTTGATGGTCGAAGCGTATATTGAGCTGTTTTTTTAAAAAGTCGACCCGGCAATAATGAATAGCCGGATTAATTTTGTTCAATTGTTCCAGCAACCAAAGGCATGAACTGCAATGGATATGTGGAATATAAAAAGTGACGATAGTTATCTTGCTATCGGTGTAATCTATTAATTCACTGATAATGTCAGAGGAACTTAAATAATCAAAACGTTTATCTGTACGTGATCGGGTAGCCCCGGGATGGTCGTTATAACTGTAATAATTTCCCATCTTACTTGCCGACAATATCTCGAAAACGGTTTTACAACCGTGGCAGCAAAAGCTTTTTTCTTCAATTACGTATTTTGCTGTCAGGCAATCGTCGCCACAATGATAGCAGGCAGTTTTTTTTAATGTTTTGGTTTGGAGCATCTTTGAAATTATGTTCAAATCTGCACAGATCGTTTTTTTTAAAGAGTGACCACCAATACGCTAAAATGTGACGCTCGTCAATTTTTGCCGTTTTCCTGTGGCTAACTTTGGCGATTGTAAATGCTGTATTTACCTTTTTTAATAAGCATAAAATTCTATCATGAGCCATACTTTCCATATCCCGGTTTTAGGTTTGGGTTTTTCAATTGATACCCCGCTTAAAGTTGCCCGCTACGGCATATCATCTGTTGTATCAATAGTTGATGATGAATTGATAGAACGAATGCGGGAATATCATTCTGCAGAAAATGAAATGCCCTTTTTAAAAATCAACAAAAAAGAACCGGATGCAAGGGCACGAAGGATAACCGCTTACCTGAATTTATTGGATTTGCTGGTTAATAAACAATTTGATTACCTACAAACCCAACCCTTTGAAACGGGTAGTGATATTTGCCGGTATTTTGAACTTTTACCCGATGATTCACAATTAAAGGCAGGTTATGATTTAATGACCGAATATCCTGAAGGTGAAAGCAAAGTGATTTTTCAGCAGATACTTAGAAAGATGATTGTCAAAGGCGCTATAGATGTAAATATTATGTCGAAAGTAGACCGCATGAATTTTAGTGCTAACGGCACGTACCTGGGTGATGAGAATACTGATGCACAAGCTGCCCTGCGGGGTTTTATGAATAGCACTTTGAGTGCATCTGTTATATTATCGGCAGGGATGAATCCCAGATTGTATAGTTATCTGGAAACCTTTGACGCTTTTTTCCCAAAAGCGGACGGGTTTTTTAAAAAGAAAATAATATTAAAGGTTAGCGACTTCAGATCGGCAATGATACAAGCTAAATTTCTGGCAAAAAAGGGACTGTGGGTATCGGAATTCAGGGTAGAATCTGGCCTTAATTGCGGGGGGCATGCATTCGCGACAGAAGGTTTTTTGTTAGGGCCGATATTAGAAGAGTTTAAGCAGAAAAGAGAGTTAATGATTGCAGAGCTTTTTGAGATTTATCACCAGGCGCTTGTCCAAAAAGGTATTACGTGTGCCCGCCCTCCAATACAAAAATTGAGCGTTCAGGGTGGGATAGGTACTGCCGCAGAAAATAAATTTCTTTTTAAAAATTATAGCGTAGATGCCACCGGATGGGGGAGCCCATTCCTTTTAGTGCCCGAAGCCACAAATGTAGATGAGGAGACCTTGATGGAATTATCTGATGCGGCGGAATCTGATTACTACCTTAGTGCATCATCACCTTTAGGTATCTTATTCAATAATTTTAAGCCGGCAAGCAGCGAAACGCAAAGAATTGCGCGTATAGTAGCAGGAAAGCCGGGTAGCCCGTGTACCAAAAAATACCTTTGTACTAATACGGAATTTACCATTCAACCTATTTGCACGGCCTCCCGGGAATATCAGAACCTGAAAATAAACCAATTACAAGCTTCTGGTCTTTATGAAGTTGAATTCAATGAGCAGTGCAGCGCTGTTACAGAAAAGATATGTTTATGCGAAGGCCTGTGTTCATCCGCTTATATCAAATACGATATTGTTAAGCCTAAGGAAAATAGGGCTGTGGCTATTTGCCCGGGGCCAAACCTGGCCTATTTTGACCGAGTATATTCGCTGGACGAAATGGTGAAGCATATTTATGGCAAACTCAATTTGTTAAAAAAGATTAGCCGTCCGCACATGTTTATCAAAGAATTAAATTTATATATTGACTATTTGCAAACGGACATCCAGGCGCAACTTAAGGATCTGACTGACAAAAAAAGAAAGCAATTTGAAAAATTTATAGACCAGCTTCAAAGTGGTATAGATTATTATAAACAAATTTTTACTCAAATGCCGGATCAGGCCTCGACGTTATTTCATGAACTTTATGACGATTTGGCTATTTCGGAAGTAAGACTTCATAAAATCTGTTTTTGAAAACGATCAAATAGTAAACGAATCGGCGTTTAATGGATGCAATACGTCTCACAACTTTGTTGATGATTTGTTACTTGATAATTGTAAACAAAAAAAGCGGCGAATGCCTCTTTCTTTGTTTAATGTAACGGTGTTTCCTATTATTTTAGACCGTAGTTAAGGTAACCGCCATCAGCTATAATCTCTGTCCCAGTAATAAAGCTTGCAGCATCAGATGCCAGGAATAATACTGTGCTTGCTATCTCATCAGCATTGCCTAACCTTTGTAGGGCAGTTGCGGCAGCTAAGTATTCTTTGGCTCCTTCAGGTACGGCGTATTCTAAACCGGGCGTTTGAACCGGGCCGGGGCTAACAATATTTACGCGGATTTTTCTATCTGCCAATTCATTCGCAGCAATTTGGGCAATTTTGTTTAACGCCCCTTTTGTAGCAGAGTACACACTAGCGCCTAAGTTTGAAGCTGTTGCCACTGTAGAGGAAGTAAATATTACACTCGCACCATCTACCAAATAAGGTATTAATTTTTGCAACGTGAAAAAGTGCCCCTTTACGTTGGTATTAAATTGTGCGTCGAAATCTGCTTCTGTTGTTTGTTCAATAGGTGTGAACACCGCAATGCCAGCGTTTAAGAAAAGTACATCCAACTTATTACCGCCTTGTGCAAATGCTTTTTCCAAGATCAGAATATCTTCCAATTTAGAAGTATCGGAAACAACAGTTTTCAAATTTGAGCTGTTTATCTGTTCAGTTGCCTTTTGCAGGTTGTTAGCATTCCTGCCAGTTATCCAAACAGTTGCACCTGCTTTTATAAATGCTTTCGCTGTTGCTAAGCCAATACCTGTTGTGCCGCCTGTTATAACTACATTTTTGTTTGTGAAATTCATCGCTTATTTTAAATTGTTTACGATGCAAATCTAGCTAACATAAATTTATTTTAGTTACTTTGTAACAAAAAGTAACAGTAACGTTTGGGTAACAAAGTAACTTATGGATGAATATATTTGCCAAATAGGGCACAAAAAAGAGATCATGGCTGTACATGATGCAATGGACGTATTGAATGGGAAATGGAAAATTTCTATTATATCGTCTATTTGCTATTATAACAAAAGGAGGTTTTCCGATATTTTGACTGATGTACAAGGCATATCAAACAAAATGTTGAGCAAAGAATTAAAAGAGCTTGAAATGAATAAGCTAATTAACAGAGTTGTTTTAGATACGCATCCGATAACCGTTCAGTATCACTTAACGGAGTATGGTAAAACGTTACAAACCATAATTAACAACCTATCTGAGTGGGGAACGGAACATCGCAAGGTGATCACCGGAAAATAGTTGTCGGCGGTATTAAGATGCCTTAGCCAACACGTACATCGCATTTGCTTGTTTTTCAGATATCGGTGTTGTTTTTATTTTAGCGTCAGCTTTGCTGTATTTAGCTTTTAATTTGCTAAGCATCTCAAAACTAAAGGCATCTGTCAACGGCATATGGTATAATCCAACAGTTTTAGAGTGTAGCACAAGGCTATCCCCACTAACCTTGAGGTTCTCGTGGTTGATGTGAGTTAAGCCGGTTAACTTATCAGTGTCAAAAATTACGAAGGTATCTATCTGCCTGCCTTCACTATCGGTGAAAATAACAGAGGCGTTTTCTTTAAATTGTTTCATTGATATTAGCTATTCCAAAATTGTGCCACAAGATTATTAACCGGGGAAAAAGCCCCAATGCGATGCGTATGTAGTATATTTTAGACGGGAGGCGCATTTTGTGAACAAAGTATTAAACAGCTGAACGGTATTTTACGGTACAAAAAACAGCTATTTTCAAGGGCGAAATTTTTTAGGTGATGATTATCATAACTTAATATATCTTTGGGGCTTAAATTTTACAATAGTATTTACATGGCAAAGGCATCTGAAATTAAAGTAGGAAATATATTACGCTTTAACGGCGAATTGGTAACAGTTACCGAAGTTTTACACCGTACACCGGGCAAAGGCGGTGCGTTTTACCTGGATAAATTCCGCAATATCAAAACCGGTAAAATCGTTGAAGCACGTTTAGCTACTGATGAGCAAGTTGAGATTTGCCGGGTAGAAACCAGCGATTTTCAATACCTGTATGAAGAAGGCGAATCTATGGTGATCATGGATAATGTTACTTATGATCAGCATAACATCCCTAAATCATTATTTGGCCCGGCTGTTAAATTTTTAAAAGAGGGGATGAACGTGATTGTTTCTTTTGAAAGCGAAGAGCCTATTATGGCGCAGGCCCCTAACTTTGTTGAGTTAGAAATTACTTACAGCGAACCTGCCGTTAAAGGCGATACATCATCGGGCGCGTTAAAAGCCGCTACTACCGAAAATGGCGTTGAAGTTAAAGTGCCGTTGTTTGTAAACCAAGGCGATAAAATTAAAGTTGATACCCGCACCGGCGAATATGTTGAACGCGTTAAATAAGCAAACTTATTTTTATACAATAGCAAAGCCTGGAAAATTCTCCGGGCTTTGCTGTTTATAATTGTTGCACGCGAAATACGGCGCATCTTCTCTTTCATCACATAAATTACTTATTTTGCAGTACCAATTATTGTAAAGTTTAGTGAATGAGAACCGGTGCCAGATATAAATTTATACTAAGTTGTTGCAGTATTTTGCTTGTGCTGTTCATGCAGGCAGGAGCGGTGAAGGCTGCAGATAAAATTGATAGCCTGCAAAAGGTGCTTAATACCATCCTCGATAATAAAAAGCAAAACGATCAGGCAAGGTTCGCTGCAATTGACAGGATCAAACTTGAACTTAAGGCAAACTATTCGTCGCTTAACGCGAGGTATGGGTACTACCAGAAACTTTTTGACGCCTATAAATCTTTCGTGCACGATTCTGCTTATGTGTATAGCAAAAAGCTGAACGCTTGTGCCTACCAACTTAAAGACCAAAACAAGATAAATTACGCCAAGGTTGATATGGGTTTTGTGCTGGTATCTGCCGGGATGTTTAAAGAGGGGCTTGATACCCTGAGCAAGGTAAATACCCGTTACTTGAATGATCAGCAGAAATTTCAATACTTGTTTTTACAGGCACGCAGCCATTTTGATATTGGCGATTTTGATAAGATAGACGATTATTACTACCATTACAGCGCTATAGGCCTCAAATATTGCGATTCGATATTAAACGCACACAAGCCGGATACCTATGAGTACTTGTCGGCAGCCGGGCTAAAAGCCTTACGCAGTGCAGATTATAAAGCAGCTTTGGCGCCTTACCTGGCTATTATGAAATTACCGCAAACCTATCAGGATAGCGCGGTTAACCTCAGTTGCCTTAGCTATATCTACTTTGTAAATAAGAATAATGATATGGGGATGCAGCATTTGTTTCAGGCAGCCATCATCGATAACGTACACTCCACTAAAGAATCGGTAGCGCTTACAAATTTAGCAACAAGATTGTATGAGCAAGGTGACACAAAAAATGCATTCCTCTACATTCACAACGCTATAAGTGATGCTACCTTTTACGGCGCCCGCCATCGCGAAGCACAAATAAGCAGCATATTGCCCATTATCGAAAACGAAAAGATAAATGGAATAGAGAAGCAGAAGCGGTCGCTGATGATGTATGCGTCCATCATTACTTTGTTGATTGTGGTGGTTATCATCTTCTCGGTAATTACATCGCGCCAGTTAAAGAAACTACGTATTGCAGACGAGATCATTGTAAAAAAGAACAACGACCTTAATACCGCAAACGAATCGTTAACGAAAGTTAACGTTACGCTGGATAAAGCCAACCGCTCGCTTACGCATATTAATATAAAGCTGGATGAGGCTAACATGATCAAGGATGAATACATCGGCAACTTCTTCAACATTCACTCAGATTATATCGAGAAGATAGACAGACTGAAACGCTCGATAGAGAAGATAGTGAAAGAGAAGCGCTACGACGAAGTGCAATTGGTGCTGAACCGCCTTAATACTAACTTTGAGCGCGAGAACCTTTCGCATAGCTTTGATAAAGTATTCCTGAACATCTTCCCCAACTTTGTAGAAGATTTTAATCTGCTATTTGATGCCGACCATCAAACGCACCTTGCCGAAGGGCACCTGCTGAATAACGAGTTACGCATCTTCGCGCTAATAAGGTTAGGGATAGATGAGAACGAAACTATCGCCAAGATCCTTAACTATTCCGTTAATACCATTTACACTTACAAAACCAAAGTAAAGAACCGGTCCTTTGTGTCTAACGATCTTTTTGAAGAAAAGGTGATGAGCATTAAAGCGGTTAAAGATCTGCCGGTAACAATTTAATTTTTTGTTTTGTTCACAAACCCGGTGTTATTGGCAGCAATATGCTCTATTTTTTCCCGAAAATTCTGGTGTATAGTGTGCTAAAGACGGTCTATATTGATATTGGATTCGTAATAATCTATACAAACCCTTAGATGACAGTCGTATAAATTATTGATTATCAATTATTTATTATATTAAGCCGCTTGGTTTTTTTAATATTGGTTTCCATACATATTGTATGTGCAGGTAAAGCTCTTTTACTTTGATACTGTTGCCGCTCTCAAAACGGCAGCCCAATTATTAAACCAATTAAACCGTTTTAAATGAAACACATTTCCTTATTCAAGTACGGCTTGACCGTGCTTTTCTTTCTTTGTGCTACCCTTACTTTTGCGCAAAATGCACCCTTCAAGGGTAAAGTGGTTGATGAGAACAACCAGCCTTTACCGGGGGCAGTTGTGCGCGTAAAGGGTACTGAAATTGCTACCGCTACAGATGTAAACGGTGCTTTTGAAGTAAAGAGCGCGCAGCAGGCCATTGTGGTAAGTGTAACCTTTGTTGGTTATGACGTAACCGAAAAAACAATGGTTGCCAATACGCCGCTCACCATCCAGATGGCGCAAAATTCGAAATCACTGTCCGAAGTAGTAGTTGTGGGTTATGGTACAAGCCGTAAGTCGGACATTACCGGAGCAGTATCTAACATTGCCGCTAAGGACTTAAACCCCGGCCCAATTACCAACCCGTTGCAACAGCTGGCCGGTAAAGCTGCCGGCGTTAATATTTCGCAGGTAGGTAGCGAGCCGGGTGTATCGCCAAGTGTGCGGATCCGTGGTATTACATCGCTACAGGGCGGTAACGACCCACTGGTTGTTGTTGACGGGATACAGGGTAACCTTGATCTGTTAAACCAGGTACCGCCAAGCGAGATAGCATCAGTAGACATCCTAAAAGATGCATCTGCAACGGCCATTTACGGTTCGCGTGGTGCGCCGGGTGTTATATTGGTTACTACCAAAAAAGGTATAGCGGGCAAAACCAGTGTGGAAATTACCGAGAATACCTCGTTAGATGTAATTGCTAAAAAGCTGAACTTTTTAGACGCCGCCGGTTGGTCAGCGCAAGCTGCTGCACAAGGTGTAGATGCATCTGCCAACCACGGCTCAAATACCGATTGGTATAACATCCTTACCCAAAACGGTGTTACGCAAAACCATACGCTGGCATTTGGCGGTGGCGCTAACGATTTTAATTACCGTGCGTCGGTAACCGCTATAGATCAAACGGGTATTGTTATCAACTCGGGCTACAAAAAATATATAGGCCGTATCATAGCAACCCAAAAAGCGTTAGATAACAGGTTAACGCTTACCATGAACCTGAACAGCGGTATTAACAAGACTACTTACAGCCCAACCGGGGTGGGTAATGTCGCGTTCAATTCAAACCTCATAAGCAAGGCATACGTAGCAAGGCCAACAGACCCTGTATTAAACGCCGATGGTACTTTTTACCGCGACCCTAACGTGTTCCAGTACACCAACCCATATGCGGTTGCTACTACCATCAAAAACGATAATAATATCAATAACCTTTTTGGAAGCTTAAGCGCTAACCTGGAACTTTATAAAGGTTTGTCGGCAGGATGGTTCGGCAGTTGGAGAAAGGTAGATGAAAACTCGGGCTATTACGCGCCGGTTTCATCAACCATACAATCGGCCATTGATTTTAAAGGTGTTGCCAATGTTAACAACAAGCATACCGATGAGAAGTTAATGGATATCAACCTGACGTACAAACATGATTTAGGCTTGCATCATATTGATGCAACTGCAGTTTATGAATGGCAAGCCCAGACATACAATGGTAATTTTGCCCAGGCCAAAGGCTTTATTAATGATATTGCCACCTACAACGCGTTGCAGTTAGGCGATATTTCAAAAGCTACCGTTGGTGATATTTCATCATACAAAAATCAAAGAAGATTAGTGTCGTTTTTAGGCAGGTTAAACTATTCCTACAACAACAAATACCTGTTAACCGCAAGCTTTAGGCGCGATGGTTCAACCGTATTTGGTGTGAATAACAAATGGGCCAACTTCCCGTCGGCATCACTTGCATGGCGCATAGATCAGGAAGATTTTATGAAGGATCAAAACCTGGTAAGCTCATTGAAGCTGCGTGGCGGTTATGGTGTAACAGGTAATCAGCAAGGTATTACTCCTTACAACTCTATCCCGTTGGTGGGCCAGGCAGGTTCGGTTTATTTTGGAGGTGCCATTATCCCTAACTATGCGGCCACCCAAAACTCAAACCCTAACTTACGTTGGGAAACAGTTAAGCAAACCAACTTAGGTTTAGATTTTTCGATGTTTAACGATAGGCTTAGCGGTAGCGTAGATGCTTATTCGTCACGGACAGATAACCTTTTGTTTAACTACACCGTGCCACTTGTTGGGCCGTTTTTAACAGGTAATATACTTGCAAACGTGGGTAGTTTAAAAAAGCAGGGTTTAGAGCTTGCTTTAAGTTACGCGGTAATACGTAACAGCAATATGACCTTAACCCTTGCAGGGAACGGGTCTATTATGAAGAATAAAGTGGTAAGCCTTGGTGGTAACATCCAGGGGTACGATATCCCTACCAACTACGTTGCCTGGGGTGCCAATGCCTACCTGATACAGGGTAAGCCGATTGGTACTTACCTGATCTTGCAACACGACGGCAAAAATGCTAACAATGCCGAAACCGTGGTAGATCAAAACAAGGACGGCAAGTTTGATACCAGCGTTCAAAGCCCGGATAGGATAGAGGAAGGCCAGGCTTTGCCTACATACACTTACGCCTTTACCCCAAGCTTTAGCTATAAAAACTTTGATGCATCAATGGTTTGGCGCGGATCGGGTGGTAATAAGATCTACAACAGCATCAGGCAAAAATTTAGCTTGTTAGAAAACCTGGGTAAATCAAACCTGCTGCAAAGCTCGGTACCACTGGGCATCGCTTCTACAGAATATGGATCGGACCTTTGGTTAGAGAACGGCTCTTATTTAAGATGGGAAAACCTATCTTTTGGCTACCGTATAAACGTGAAGGCCAAATACATCAGTGCGTTCCGTGTATCGTTAACCGGCCAAAACCTTGCCTTAATTACCGGCTACAGCGGTTTAGATCCCGAATTGGATGCAAGCGGCGGTAGTTCATCAGGTGTAGATAATGGGATCTACCCACGTACCCGTACTTTTTCTGTAGGCTTAAATGTTGTTTTAAAATAACCAATCATGAAAAAAATATTAATAGTTACCGCAATTATTGGCCTGGTTACCCAGAGTTGTACCAAGGTTAACGAGAACGTTTACGATAAATACAGCACTAACGAATTTTACGCGTCGCCGGCGGGTGCCGATGTTGCTTTGGCAAACGTTTACAGCAAGGTAACAGGCAGCTGGGGCAGCAACTATGCAGGCCGCGATAACTGCTGGTACGATCTTAACTCATACTCGAGCGACGAGCAGGTGATACCTCACCGCAACACCGGCGACTGGCAGCTTGATTTCGCGCAACTTTATACCCGTACCGCACAAACAAACCTTAGTATCATAAACAATACCTGGAACTGGATCTACTCGTCTGTTTACAGTGCTAACCTTGCTGTAACCCAACTTACCGCAGCAAAGGCCGACCCGGCCAAAATTGCCGAAGCAAAGGTGATAAGGGCATGGCTATATTATTTGGCTATAGATGATTTTGGCGATGTGCCGTTCTATACCGATAACAATACCGATGTATCCAAAATACCGCAGGCAAAACGTGCCGAAGTTTTCACCTTTATTGAGAAAGAATTAAAGGAAAACGTAGACCTGTTATCTGAAACACGTGGTACACAGTACTATGGCCGTTTTAACAAATGGGCAGGCTACACTGTATTGGCCAAGCTTTACATGAATGCGGAGGTTTATACTGGTACGCCGCGTTGGGCCGATGCACTTGCAGTTTGTAATAAAGTAGCAACAGGTGGCTTTACCTTACACAGTGGCGCGTTAAACGCAAGCAGCCCGTTGGGTTCGCAATACTTTGAATTGTTTGGAGATGTGTGCCCTAATGATGAAACCATCCTGGCGTTATTCATAACCGAAAACGTTATTAGTGGTAATATTATAGGTATCCGCAGCTTAAACAGCGCCAATGGCACAGCTTTAATTGGCTTTGCCGGTTGGAATGGTACTGTTATCCCATCAGAATTTTACGATAAGTTTGATGATAAAGACGTACGTAAAAAGCAATTCCTTGTTGGCGCGCAGGCGGGCAGTGTAACTTACACCAAAGATGTATCATCACTCATCGACCCCGGTGCAGCACCCGATGATGGCATCAGGGATGTTAAGTTTTTCCCGGCTGCACCTGTTGATGCCAGTGGCGCTTCAAACGATTTCCCGGTTTACAGGTTTGCCGATATTTTGCTGATGCAGGCAGAATGTAATGTGCGTTTAGGCAACCCCGGTGCAGCTGCACCGTTCATAAACCAGATCCGCACACGTGCGGGGTTGGGCACCATTGCCAGCCCAACGCTTGATAACATTTACGACGAGCGTGGCTTTGAGCTAAACATGGAAGGCCACCGCAGGCAGGATATGATCCGTTTTGGCAAGTTTACTTTAGCGCATGGTTTCGTACCAACAACACCTGCCTACAAGCAAATATTCCCTATTCCTACAGGCGCGCTTGATGCAAACCCTACATTAAAACAAAATCCCGGTTATTAATCAAAAAACAGACATGAAAAAATTAATATACCTTTCAATTGTACTTTTCGCAGGCCTTGCGGCATGTAAAAAGGAGGCTGAGATAACCAAGCTGGCAACAGTTTCATTTGTTACCGAGCCAACTGTATCCACAAGCGCGGTAACCCTTGCTAAGTCTAACGATACAACATCAGTTGTATCGTTTTCATGGCCGGCAGTTAAATACCCGGTTAAGGCATCGGTAACGTACACCTTGCAAATAGATGTACCTACCGATACCGTTGGTAACAATGCCTGGGCGAACGCCAAAACAGTTGTGGTAGGCAAAGATGTACTGAGCAAATCTTTTTTAGGTAAAGATCTTAACACTATGGCGCTTACCATGGGTTTAGTGCCCGGCACACAGGGCACAATGGTAGTCAGGATCCAATCGTATCAGGATCAGTACGCTTATACAAAAGCACTTACTTTAAAGGTTACGGCTTACCAGCCTGTTGCCGTTTATCCGTTGGTTTATATTCCTGGCAATTACCAGGGATGGAACCCCGGTGAGGCACCAACTGCTGCGGCCCTAAAACCGAAGATTTATGAGGGCTACGTTTATATGCCTGTGGCAGATAACTACTACTTTAAATTTACCAGCGCGCAGGATTGGAACCACATAAACTATGGCGATAGCGGCAACAACACCGTTACCGAAGATGGTTTAGCAGGTGGTATGGTAGCACCGGGACCCGGTTACATGCAGGTATCTATCAACTTAAATTCCAACACATGGTCGGCAGTGCCTACTACGTGGTCTATATTGGGTGATGCTTCACCCGGTGGTTGGAACACCGATACCCAGCTTGCTTACGACCCTGCAAAACAAGTTTGGAGCGTAACCTGCGATATGAAGAAAGATGGTTCGTTCAAGTTTAGGGCTAACAACGCCTGGGCGATAGATTTTGGTGTGAATGCCGATGGTGACCTTGCTTATGCAGATAGCCCGGTATATGGCTATAACGATAAGGTAAACAACATTACGGTGCCCGCCGATGGTAACTACACTATCACGCTTGATCTGCACGACCCTTCAAACTACAACTTTAAATTAAAGAAAAATTAATTTATGGGGCGGTGCCAGCCATCGCCCTATTTAATTTGATATCATGAAATTCAAACCAACACTAATGAAACTGCTGCTTTTATCGCTCGTTACCATTTTCAGTTTTTGTAAAAAGGATAGCAACAATAACGTTAAAACTGATCCTGCCTACGCGCAGTACGGTACGCCCTTTGCCGGCGTGCCTACCACAACAGATGCCGCGATTTACCAGGTAAACCTGCGTGCATTCAGCGAGAACCACGATTTTAAAAGCGTCACCGCAAAACTCGATAACATAAAAGCCCTTGGCATAAACGTAGTTTACCTGATGCCGATTTACCCGGTAGGGGTTGTAAAATCTGCAGGTGGCTTGGGCTCGCCGTACTCAGTTAAAGATTACAAAGCTGTTAACATCGAATTTGGTACGCTTGATGACCTGCGTGCTTTGGTTGATGCCGCGCACGCAAAAGGTATGGCCGTAATGCTTGATTGGGTTGCCAACCATACGTCATGGGATAACGCCTGGACAGCCAATAAAAGCTGGTATAAGCAGGATGATAAAGGCAATTTTATACCTCCCGCAGGAACCAACTGGACTGACGTAATAGCGCTCGATTACACTAACAAAGAAATGCGTGCCGCGATGATAGATGCCATGAAATACTGGGTTTATAATGCCAATATAGATGGTTACCGTTGCGATGCCGCCGATTTTGTACCGCTTGATTTTTGGAAGGAAGCTAATGACGCCATGAAAAGCATTACCACCCACAAGCTAATGATGCTTGCCGAAGGTACCCGTGCCGATCATTTTAAGGCCGGTTTCCAGATGGTATATGGGATGGGTTACTACTACGACCTTAAAAACAAAGTATTTGATGCATCCAACTCGTTAAGCGTGCTGCAAAACACAAACACTACGGAGTATGCGTCGGCATTACCAGGTTCGCAGGTAGTTAGGTACACAACCAACCACGATGTTTACCTGAGCGATGGTAGTCCCGTTAATATTTACGGCGGCAAAACAGGTTCCATGGCAGCATTCCTGGTAACGGCTTACATGAAAGGTGTGCCGATGATTTACAATGGCCAGGAAGTGGGTACTACCCAAAAGATCGATTTCTTCTACAATACACCTATCGACTGGAGCACCAACCCGGATATGACTGCCGAATATAAGAGCATTCTAAACTTCCGCGCGGGCAGCGATGCGGTTAAAACCGGCGACTTGAGCGTTTACAGCAGCGATAATGTGGCGGCGTTCACAAAATCTAACGATAAACAAAAGGTTTTGGTGATAGCTAACATACGTGGCAATAACGCCACTTATACAGTGCCCCCTGCATTGGCAGGCGCAGGCTGGAAAAACGCTTTTACAAATGCGGCTGTAACTTTAGGTGGAAACTTATACTTGCAGCCATACCAGCATATAGTATTAGTACAATAAAGATTATTGGTTAATTTTATATTTGGTTTAAGCCCGCAATTGAGAAGTTGCGGGCTTTTTTTATTGTGCCAGCGGGATAGTGAACCAAAAGCTGCTGCCTTTGCCAACTTCGCTGTCTACGCCAATGTCGCCGTCAAGTTTTTTGATGATCTCAGCACAGATGTACAGACCTAAGCCCAAACCCGAATATTGGGTGCCGCTTTTATCAACCCGGTAATACCTGTCGAACAAGTGAGGGACCATATCTGCAGCGATGCCCGGCCCTTTATCGTTTACAGATACTTTTACCGTGCTATCCATCTTCACTACAGTAATAATGATCTCTTTAGATAGCGGGGCATATTTGATAGCGTTGTTTACAAAGTTTACCAAAATTTGCTCTATTCGCCCGGCATCCGCAAAAACCTTTAACGATCCATTCCCGGTAGTAATGATACTATATAAACCTTCCGCGCGTACATCATGGCAGCAGGCATCAATAACGCTGCCTATGCTAAATTCACTTTTAAGGATATGCAATTGCCCCTGGTTTAATTTGCTTACGTTCAGCAGGTCGGTAACCAGGTTGTTTACCTTTTCCATGCTTTTGTTGGCAACGGAGATCAGTTTGCTTAGAATAGGCGATGCCGGGGCATCTTTTATTTTATCCAGCAGTTGCAGCGATGCCTTTAAACTGGTAATGGGCGTTTTTAACTCATGACTTGCAATGCTCATAAAGTCGTCCTTTTGCTTAAGCAATTCGATAGTTGCTTCATCCAGCATCTTTTGCACAGTAATATCCAGCGAAGTGCCAACAAAGCGGTAAGCTATACCTGCTTCATCAAAATACGCCTTGCCTTTAAATTTTAGCCATTTTAGCTTGTTGCCATCTGTGCCTGTGGTACGAAACTCCTCATCATACTCACCACCATCAAGCCCGTTCAAGGCGCGTTTAAGTGCTTTATCTACTTTCTTTCTATCTTCAGCTAATATCAGCGCAATAAAACGGTCATACGTTATCTCATCTGCTACAGGCAGGTTAAACATTTCTTTACACCGATGGTCCCAGATCAGTTCGCCTGTTATTGAATTGTAATCCCAAGTGCCCAGGCCGGCGGCGTCAACAGCAAGTTTTAAGCGTTCTTTGCTTTCTGCAAAAAGTTTTTCAACTTCGGCCAGGCCTTCTTCAATCCTGCGCTTGTCGGTAATATCAACAATGGCTAAAAGTATCAGCAATTCGCCGTTCATTTTCTCCAATTGCCGGGCGTTCAAATTCATTATTTTACGGCCGATAGAAGGGAAAATGTGCGTAACCTCGTAATTAAGCACCACCTTTTGCTGTGGCAAAATATTCTCCAGCATGGTACGCAGCGCCGGGATATCCCATTGCTGGTTGCCCAGGTCATAAATATAGCGGCCTTCTGTTTCGGCTTCATCCACTTTAAATTTGCTGTAAAAGCCGTTGGTAGCCTGTTTAACCCGCAGGTGTTCGTCTAATATAATAAGCGGATCGCCAATAGTATTGATAATGCCATCGGTAAAGGTACGGGCGTAGGTGAGTTCGTCGTTACGGTCGCTCAGGGCATCATTGATAGCCATGATTTCTTCGTTGGTGCTTTGTAACTCCTCTTTAGAGGTTTCCAGTTCCTCATTTATAATTTGCTTCTCGTCGCCGCTGGCTAATAGTTCAAGGTTTGCGCTTTGCAGTTCCTGGTAAATGGCTTCCTGTTCGTCAGATATCGATGCCATATCGGCATGCGTTTGCTTAAGCTCATCTTCCAACTGTTCTATCCTCAAACGGCTTTGTGTTTTTGCCGATTGTGCCTTGTCTGCATACATCGTACCCTCTTTAAATACTACCAAAAAGTGTATGCCATCAGCATTAATAATAGGGGTGACCTCTATGTCAACATACTGTTGGCCATCCGGTCGCAGGAATAAAATATTGTGTTTTAAAGATGGGATGTTAGTTTTTTTTGCCTGGTGAAGCAAGTAGCGTAGTTCAAAGACCAAACCTTCGCGTGCTGTTTTAAGCAGGTTTACCTGTGTGCCTTCCACAACAGGGGCAAGCCAGTTATCGGTTTTGCCACGGGATTGGATCACATCGAATACATCGTTTACAACAACGCAGGCTGGTGCGTATTTGGCGATAATAACTTCATCTGCTATTTTAAAAATAGCAGAATAGGTATTTGCCGGCGGCGGCATTATTTTAGTCATCGGATCGGCTTAGAATTCTATTAGTATGAAATATAACTACAATTATAATTGCAGAAAAGTTGGTATTACAGATAAAAGTAACCAACATAAAGGTAACGTTAATTAGCATACTAATATAATTATTAACTGCCTGCAAATTATAGCAATGAAACTACTTTACACGGGAATGTTGGTTAATATGCAGCTATCGATTAAGTTTGCACATCAATTATTTATATGCAGCACTTACTCGATAATCCCATTTATAATGCCCTTGCAACTGGCAGCAAAAGCCTTGCTGCTGTGAATGGTAACATGGTTTATTTTCAAAGGGATGTAGCGCCTTTTGCAGGTTTAAAAGATTATACCGACGGTGATTTTGATGCTTTAAAGGACATGGTACCAGATAAAGGCCCGTACGTTTTCTTTAGACAGACGGAAATAAAATTTCCCGAGCCATGGAAAGTTGTTAAGGCTTTTGAAATGAAACAGATGGTTTATGAAGGCCCGGTGCCGCCTACCCAAAACAGGGTAGCGATAACCGGACTGGATAATACCCATATCACCGAAATGATCGCTTTAACTACGCTAACCGCGCCGGGCCCGTTCCTGCAACGCACCATAGAGTTTGGCGAATACACAGGCATACACTTGGATGGTGAATTAATTGCCATGGCAGGCCAGCGGATGCAGCCATTGCCTTATGTTGAGATCAGCGCGGTTTGCACCCATCCCCATCATCTCGGCAAAGGTTACGCTGGCATATTACTTAATGAACAGATCAAACGCATTATGGCAGCAGGTAAGATCCCTTTCTTGCATGTGCTTGCCGATAATCCTGCTATTAGGGTTTACGAACGTGTAGGCTTTAAAACAAGGGAAAAGATTCTGGGCTACGTTTGCAATCTTTAATTATATCGCCGAATAGGCAGTAGGTACCAGCATAGTTGAGGTTATTTTTGATACCAGTAGGGCGTCGGTATATTCAGGCACTGAGCTTATTTTTTTCCACTCGGCATCACCTCCAAAACTCTTCCAACGGGCGCCTTTATCATCTATATCTTTAAATGTGACCATGTAGGTTAGGTTTGGGCGGTTATCGCCTATAATGGTTTCGCCAAAAAATACGGGTTTAAATCCAAGGCGTTTAAAAATATCCACTTCACCCTGGTCGTTAAACATCTCTATCTTCTTTTTACCGGCGGCTTCGCTGGCGCTCTTGTATTGGCGAAGTTCAAATATGCGTTGTTCGCGTGGTGGCAGTTGTTTTTTGGGCATATGTTTAAATGCTTTTAAAACAGATGTATCCAGGCGTTCAAAGGCAGAGTCGCTGGCAGGGGCATTTAAATAAGCCGAGCCAAGTTTCCAGTAATCTTTATTGTTTTCCAACTCATTGTTAAAAACCTCTAATTGAGTATGGCTACTGTACGGGATAAAAACATAAAGCTTTGTTTGGCCGGTTGGGTTCATTTCGGTAAAAACGCCAACGGGCTGGTGAGACTGTTTTGCTACAAGAGGGACAAAAACATCCTTGTAAAAATCTTCGGTAAGTTGTTGTTGCTTCTGATCTTTAAAAGTGTAAACCCTTAGTTCATAATATTCTGCCGAATGTGTTTTGTTTGAATGTGGTTTAGATTGTGCCGTGGCAACAGCAGGAGCTACAGCAGCAATTACGCCACTTATTAATGATCCTTTAACGAATGAGCGTCTTTGCATTTGAGTTATTGATTGGTGGGCCTAATATAATGTTTCTTATTCAAAATCCTCATCATCTTCGTCTTCCTCTTCGGGCACATAGTTGGTTATGGCCTGGCCTATCGCATCAACCTCGGCGTTGTTATCAAACATGGGAGTATCGGTTTCTGGGTTTAGCATTAGCCAAACATTATCGGTATCCTTTTCTATTTTGCCAAACTCGGTGCCGGCTTTAAATATGGTATAAATATTATCTTCTTCGGGGAAAACGGCGTAAACAACTCCGTTTACTAACACGTCAAATGGGTCTTGTAACTCTTGCATAGTATAATAATAAAGGCGCAATTTACCATTTTTACAAATAATGCCCTAAAACGTACCGAAAAGTTTACTGATCGATTGCTTATTTAAGCGCATATTCATTTACATTTGCGCCCATAATTGCAGCGGCACGGGGTATTAAAACTTTGGCCGGTTTTTAGCAGTATATTAAGCATGAAAAGAGTTGTTATTACGGGCCTGGGCGTTTTATCTCCTGCCGGGAACGATATTAAAAGTTTTTGGACAAACATTGTTAACGGCCGCAGCAATGCAGCGCCCATTACCCGTTTCGACGCGAGCGGTTTCAAAACCCACTTTGCCGCAGAGATAAAAGATTTTACAATGTTGGAGCACCTGGACCGTAACGAGATAAAACGTAACGACCTGTACACCCAATACGCCTTGGTTGCTGCCAAAGAGGCTATCGAGGATTCGGGCTTTGATCTGGATAAAATGTCGCCGTTTGACATAGGCGTTATCATGGGGTCGGCACAGGGTGGGTTCGAAACTTTTGAACAGCAGGTGCGTGATTATGCTGCTAATGGCTTTCAGCCACATTTCAATCCGTTCTTTATCCCTAAAACTTTGGTGAATATGGCTTCGGGCCTTATCTCTATCAAATACGGTTATATGGGGATCAACTTTTCTGCCGTATCGGCCTGTGCATCTGCCAATACCGCTATAATGGATGCCCTTAACTATATCCGTTGGGGTAAAGCCAAAATTATTATAACAGGTGGTGCCGATGCACCTATCAGTGAAGCTTCTATTGGTGGTTATAATGCTTTAAAAGCGCTGTCAAACCGTAACGATTCGCCCGAAACAGCTTCCCGTCCGTTTGATGTGGACCGCGATGGCTTTTTGATGGGCGAGGGCGCTGGTGTATTAGTATTTGAAGAATACCAGCATGCTGTTGCCCGTGGCGCTAAGATCTATGCCGAGGTTGCCGGGGCAGCTATGACATCTGACGCTTATCACATTACCGCTACCCATCCTGAAGGTAAAGGCGCTATCCAGGGAATGAAATATGCCCTGCATGATGCAGGTTTGAATGCGGATCAGGTAAATTACGTAAACGCACACGCTACCTCGACCCCAGTGGGCGACCTAAGCGAATCTAAGGCGATAAGCGCGGTGTTTGGCGGTAACGAGAACCTTGCCGTAAGCGCGACAAAATCTATGACCGGTCACTTGTTGGGTGCTGCCGGCGCGATAGAATCTATCATCGCTATAAAAGCTATTACAGATGGCATTATCCCGCCAACCATCAATACACACACGATAGACCCTGAGGTGCCTTCTAATTTGCATATCGTAATTAAAGAAGCTATCAATAAAAAAGTCGACGTGGCCTTAAGTAACACGTTTGGTTTTGGCGGCCATAATGGTATTGCCTTATTTAAAAAGGTGTAAGCTAATTTTAATATATTTATGCCGATGGATAATAGCCTTTTGCTTAATAGTATTGCCAAATACGTAACGCTTGATGAGCAGGAAGAGCAGATGCTATTATCTATACTCCACTATAAAAAAGCCAGACGCAAGCAGTTTGTACTTGAGGAAGGCGACATCAGCGCCAAAATAATTTTTGTTACCGGCGGATGCCTGCGCAGTTACGCGGTTGACAAGAACGGCACTGAGCACGAGCTGCAGTTTGCCCCCGCGGGTTGGTGGATAACCGATATGCGCAGCTACATTACCGCCGAACCCGCCCGCCTCAATATAGACGCGATTGACGATAGCGAATACATCTTCATCAATAAAAACGACTTTGAAGAACTGAATATTAAAGTCCCCAAGTTTGAACGCTTTAACCGTATTATAGGGCAAAACGCCATTGCCACGTATCAGCACAGGCAAATAGACAATGCCATCTTTGCGGCAATGGAGCGTTACGCTAACTTTTGCCAGCTTTACCCGTCGCTCATCAAAACCCTTCCGCAAAAACAGGTGGCATCATACATTGGTGTTACCCCCGAGTTTTTGAGCAAGATGTTGAACACGCAGATTGTTAAATAAGGTTGGCGGTTGCGAGGGGCAGGAGCGGAGGGCGAGATACCATCGAAGAACCTATATAAAATTATACTTTTAACGTTCCTCACTCCAAACAAAAGTCTGCTCTTCCCTCTTAACCTACATTAAGTTTTCTTCTTAATCTGCCATAAGTGTTGGCCTTAACCTACATTATTGGGCTGCGTGCGTGTGCAGGCTATCTTTGTTATATCAAATCCAAAGAGATATGAAAAAGAAAATCCTACACATACTTGCAGGCAGGGAAAAGCAAATAACTAAAGATGAAACCGTAAGGCAGCCATTGCCTCACATGGATTTCAGGTTTGCTAATCCGTTTGTTGTGCTGCACCATATGGGGCCAAAGCAAATTACGCCGGGGCAGGAGTTAAGGATTCACCCGCATCCGCACCGCGGCTTTGCACCGGTTACGTTTCAGCTACAGGGCGAAGGTTACCATAAGGATAGCGCAGGCCACAGCGGCACCATCAAAGCAGGCGATGTGCAATGGATGTTTGCCGGCAAAGGCGTTTTACACAGCGAAGGCCCAACAGCCGAGCTATTGAAGAACGGTGGCACGCAAGAACTGATCCAGCTTTGGATAAACGTACCCAAAGCAAATAAATGGGATGAGCCAAGCTATCAATCGGCCACTAAAATGCAGCAGCCAAACGTTTTGCTGCAAGATGGCGTGAACTTAAGGCTGGCAAGCGGTGATTATGACGGCCAAGTCGGCCCGATAAAAAGCATAACCCCGGTTGTATCAATAGTGGGCGAAATAGCGCAGGGCAAACAGGTACAAATGATAGCAACACCAGGATACTGGACATTGCTTTACATAGCCAAAGGCGGCGTAACCGTAAATCAGGAAACAGTTGGCCAGCATAATTTGGTGGTATTTGAACAGGATAATGAAGAGATAATCCTCACCACCGAAGAAGATACGCAAATCCTGTTCCTGAGCGCCGAGCCAATTGACGAGCCGGTTGCCGCTAAAGACAATTTTGTAATGAACACCATCGAAGAAACCAACCAAGCCATTGAGGACTATAAAAATGGCTTATTCGGCACACTTGAATTTTAAACAGAAACTTACACATAAATATAAAACACACACAATCATGGAAAATACAATAAACGGCATCCACCACATCACAGCAATTGCAAGCAATGCCAAACGCAATTACGATTTTTACACAAAAGTATTGGGCCAGCGCATGGTTAAAAAAACCGTGAACTTCGATGATCCCGAAACTTACCACTTATACTATGGCGACAAGCAGGGTACGCCCGGCACAATCCTAACTTTCTTCCCATGGGAAGGTGTACAAACAGGCAGGAGAGGCGCAAGGCAGGCAACTGAAATTGGTTACTCTGTGCCGCAAGGAAGCTTTGACTTTTGGTTGAAACGTTTCGAAAAACACAATGTAACCTACAACAAGGTAGCTGAAAAATTTGGAGAGCAATACCTTACCTTTTTAGACCCTGATGGTTTAAAACTGGAGTTGATAGCCTCAAAGTCATTAGACACCCGTTTGCCATGGGAAACAGACGACATAAAGGCGGATAACGCTACTAAAGGTTTCCACAATGTGACTGTCACTACCAACAAAATGCAGCCAACCGCCGATATTCTGACCAATGTGTTTGGCTATAAATTACTGGAGCAGCACGTAAACCGCTACCGTTTTGTAACCGATGCGGTGGATGGTGCTAATATAGTAGACCTGGTAGAAGTGCAGGGCGAAATTGCCGGGCATGTCGCAGGTGGCTCTGTTCACCACGTGGCCTTTAGGGTTAAAAACGAGGAAGTGTTGATGCAATACCGCGATAAAATTGCCGCGTTAGGGTTAAACATTACCGATAAGATAGACCGAAACTACTTCTACTCCTTATACTTCCGCGAACCGGGCGGCGTATTGTTTGAGATTGCTACGGATAACCCCGGCTTTAGCGCTGACGAAGCGATTGAAGAGTTAGGCCAAAACCTGAAATTGCCTGAGCAACACGAACGTTTACGCAGCCATTTAGAAAAAACGTTACCAAAATTAGACTAAGTAATGTACGCACACAGCAAACAAATAAGCATTGGCGGCGCAGCAGTCGCCAATGCGAAAGCTGCCCTCATCATGTTACATGGCAGGGGCGCTTCTGCACCAGATATTATGCGGCTTGCCGGCGAGTTTAGCGCGCAGGATATAGCTATTTACGCACCCCAGGCCACGAATAACAGTTGGTACCCTTACAGCTTTTTAGCCCCTGTTGAAGACAATGAACCGGCATTAAGTTCCGCTTTAGCGGTGATTGATGAAGTGGTAGCACAGGCGATGGCCGATGGCTTTACCGCGGATAAAATTTACTTCGCAGGGTTTTCGCAAGGGGCGTGTTTAACATTGGAATATATTACCCGTAACGCCAAACAATACGGCGGCGCGGCAGCTTTTACAGGTGGGCTGATAGGCAAGGAGCTGAACATTGCCAATTACAAAGGCGATTTTGCAGGTACACCTATACTGATTACCACCGGAGACCCCGACCCGCATGTGCCGGTAAGCAGGGTACAGGAGAGCGTAGCAGTGGTAAAAGGCATGAATGCAAACGTGACTTTAAAAATATACAAAGGGCGCCAGCATACCATAAGTTTTGACGAAATTGCATTGGCAAATCAACTTGTGTTCAAATGAAGAAATTGATCGATTATTTACTGGCGCTATGGACATCGCGCCAGTTTAAAAAAGTAAGAAAATGAATTACGGGGAGATAGAACTTGTTAATAATGAAGCAATCCACAACTTTGAAGTTGTGGTAGACAGCCAACGTTCGTTTATCGATTACAGGTTAAAGGATGGCAAGATATACCTGGTACATACTGAGGTGCCTTCCGAACTGGAAGGCCGCGGCATTGCAGCTGCCATGGTAGAAAAGGTTTTTAGATACATAGACGAGAAGGGTTTAAAGCTTGTGCCAATGTGTGCATACGTGCAGTACTTTTTGAAGCGCCATCCTGAATGGGAAAGAATTTTAGTCCTGCATGGAAACGTTTAAAGTAACCCGCGTATATACAGATGAGCATGGCGAAAGCTGCTTCGATAAGATCGAATATCCGTTAACAGATAAAGGGCCGATAGGGCATTTGTCAGACAATGTAGGGGTTAAGCAAGTACAGTTCAGGAAAGTACCTGCGGGATATAATGATCTGCATAACGCGCCCCAAAAGCAATACGTAGTTTTGTTGGATGGCGGTGTACAGATAGAAACCTCAACCGGCGAAAAGCGTGACTTTCAACAGGGCGAGGTGCTATTAATGGAAGATACCACAGGCAAAGGTCACCGCAGCAGCAACCTGGAACAACGGGAGCGGAGTTCGCTTTTTATTATCTTCTAAAGTAACAATACGTCTATCCGGTGGGCATGCACCATGTTCAATTCTACCGACCATGCAAATACTGTAAACTGCCCATCCTGCGAGGCTACCAAAGCCACCGCGTCGTGCTGGTCGCTTACAAATTGGGCGGCTGCTAAATGGCGGCTGCCACCACTTTGGGCAGGGTGCATCCTAACTGCCTTACCATCTGCAACGGGTTCTGTCATGATAATTTGTCCCACCGGTATGCTGCTTTCAGAGCGCGCGGCTTTTGCGCCAAACGCCAGCAAGTCGTATTTATCGGTGATGATGGTTGCGCCATCCACAGCGGTAAACCCGCCTATCAAGTCAATAGCTTCCAGTAATGATTCCTGCCATTCCAGTTTTTTGCGTTCTTGTTCGGTTAGCGCCATCAGTTCTTCTATTGAACCATAGGCGGGTATCACTGGGTATTTTACAGGTTGTACGATAGATTCCTTCCATTTGCTTGTGCCTGCGGGTACCATCAGCACCAAGCCACCGCGTTTATGCTGGCGCATAGATGCCGCCAACTGTACCAATACATTAAATGACTCGCCCATATAGGATGGCAGCGGCATATTGGCAAGCGATTTAAGCAACTGCGGGCAATCGGCTACACCCATGGTGGCTTCATCTAATACTTTTATTTGGTCGCCTTGCAAAACGGCCACGTTAACAAACTTGCCAAAGCCATCAACCCGTCGGTGTTTTATCACCAACAGTCCCGGTTCTATCACTTCTAACACAAAGCAGATAGCAGGCACGCTATGGGTGGTTCCCCAGATAAACAGGTCGTCGCCATCCGGCCAAACACCCAGGTGAATGCCAGGCTGCTCAACCGCAGGGGCCAGCTTGATCAGATTTTGTGTGGTTAATCTTAGCTTTTCTCCAAAGATCAAGGGTTTGTCGGATTGTGAAGGTTGCAACAACGCCAGCGAAATATTAGGAGAACGCCCTTCCTCGCGCCTCATGCTTGCCCAAAACGCGGTATCTATCACCACTTCAACAATATGTTCATCAGGTGCTGTGGCCACATTATTACCGGGGATACTTTGTGCTGCCAACTGGTGCTTTTTAAAATGCGCCTCAATTTCGGGTGCAACTATACGGGCCGGGAGGTAGGTGGGTTCAGATAGCATCAGTACAAACGTTTTTCAATACAATAATAGTTAATATCCGCGGGCATTAGTGTTAATGTTATGTAAGTTAAATTTGTTTAACGAAATATTATTCTGTTGAAAATTAACTGCGCTAAAGCTTTTAGTATTTGGCTAAAATGGTTTACTTTGTAATTATGCCGGTGTTTATAGCGTCATTGAATTCGGGGAGTAACGGCAATTGCTATTACGTTGGTAACGAGCGCGAAGCCGTGCTGGTTGATGCCGGCATATCCTGCCGCGAAACCGAAAAGCGGATGCTGCGCCTTGGGCTATCTATGCAAAAGGTGAAAGCCATCTTTATTTCACACGAGCATTCTGACCATATAAAGGGCCTTGCCGTACTGGCTAAGAAATACCGCCTGCCGGTTTATGTTACAGATGGCACCATTCACCATTGCGGCGATGTACCCCGTGAACTTTGCGTTAGTTTGCGGTCGTATGAGTCGGTGAGGATAGGCAGCCTGGAGGTGATGCCTTTCCCCAAACACCATGATGCTGTGGAACCGCACAGTTTCATGATCAGCAACGGCGATACCCGCATAGGGGTATTTACCGATATCGGCGCTCCCTGCGAACACCTGATCCGCCATTTAGCGCAATGCCACGCGATTTTCCTGGAAGCTAACTACGACGAGGAAATGATGGAGCAGGGCAGGTATCCGTTCTTTTTGAAACGCCGTATCCGCGGCGGGAAGGGGCACCTATCCAATAAGCAGGCACTGGATATGTTCATCGAATATAAACCTGATTACATGAGCCACGTTTTGCTGGCGCATTTATCAAAGGATAACAATTGCCCCGATCTTGCACTTAAAATGTTTGCCGAGCATGCCGGCGATACGCATATTTGTGTTGCTTCGCGATACGAGGAAAGCCCCGTTTTTGTGATAGACCCGCTACCGAGGACACCGGGCGAGAGCAATGTGCTTAACCAAATTACCGGGCAATTTCAGTTTGCGATTGGATAGATGCATTGTACTGTCCCACTTTTTATGACAAGATGTATTTGTAAATTGTAAAATGCTGGTAATCAAATATTTGCGTTTTAAATAAAATAAAAATTGCTTCATTTTAAACTTTAATTTATATTCATAACTATATGTATATAAATTACTTATATGTTTTAAGCGGGTGTCCCACTGTGAGACACAATGGGACACCCTGAGACACCTCCATTTTTAACGCTGATTTATGCTTGAAATACTATACCAGGACGATAACTTAATTGCCATTAATAAGCCACATGGTTTGCTGGTGCACCGTTCAGCCATCGCTGCCGATGCCGAAGAATTTGCGTTGCAGATGCTGCGCGATCAGATAGGCAAAAAGGTTAACCCGGCGCACCGCATAGACAGGAAAACAGGAGGGGTATTGCTATTCGCTTTTGATAAGCCTACCGAGATAGCCATGCAGCAAGCCTTTATGGATAACCGCGTAAAAAAGAAATACCTTGCCGTTTTACGTGGTTATACGCCCGACGCCGAGGAGATAGATTACCCGCTGCGTAAAGAGAACGGCACCTTGCAGGAAGCGTTAACAAAATACGTTACCCTGCAAAGGGCAGAACTGGATGTGCCTTTTGGCAGCCATCCTACCTCAAGATATTCGCTGATAGAAGCATCGCCGGAGACGGGAAGGATGCATCAACTCCGCAAGCATTTTGCCCACATATTCCACCCAATTATTGGCGACCGCACACACGGCTGCAATAAGCAGAACAAATTTTTTAAAGGAACCTGGGAGATGGAAACCATGCTGCTGCATGCCTCACAGTTGAGCTTTATGCATCCGGTTACGGGGCAAGAGGTAATTATAAAGGCGAAATTGCAAGACGAGTTTACGCGGGTTATGCAGTTGATGGGTTGGATGGATAACTAACAATAACTTATATTTGCAGCATGAGCAATAACGATATCATGAAAAAGCTTCGCGTGGCACTTCAGCTTCGCGATGACCAGATCGTCGAGATACTAAAACTGGCTAATTTTCGCACTACTAAAACGGAGTTGAGCGCCATCTTCCGGAGCGAAGACCATCCAAACTTTCAACCATGTAAAGATCAGTTACTGCGTAATTTCTTGAATGGATTAGTGCTACACTTGCGCGGCCCAAAAGTAGAAAAAGTAGAAAAGCCCGAATAATTAATATCCGGGCCCTTTTTGTATCAAACGGTACTTGCCGCTTTTAATCAATTTTTGCTGTTCCTCGCTAAACGCTTCGCGGCCGCCAAAATCCTGTACCCAATAGTTATTATATTCGGCTACGCCAACTTCTTTAAAGCCCGGGTTCATCAGGTTTTTACAGTGGCCTTCGCTTTTAAACCATCCCGCCATTACTTCGGGGATGCTGGTTTGTCCAAAGGCAATATTCTCGCCAATTGCAAAACTTTTCCATCCTTTAAATATATAACCGGCGGTAACAATGCGGGTATTCATGGTTCGGCCATCCTTGCTTTCGTGGCTAAAATAATTTTGTTTGGCCATGTCCTTCGCATGCCCATTAGCTGCTTCTTCCAGGTCATCGTTCCATACCAAGGGTGGGGCAGGGGGATAATATGTGCTGCCACACTTGCAGCCCTTACCTCGCGTTTTGTTTATCAGGTCTAAAAACTCCTGTTTAAAAGAAGCGTTATTGGCGCTGTTGCCTATAAACGTGAATGAGCTAAAGGTGAGTATAGAAACGGAAATTATCGCGCCAAAAATGTATTTCTTCATATCGTATATGACACGATTGACTGGTTATGGTTTAAATATATAACCATTGCAATAATTATTTATGAAGGTTGGGGGGAGACTACAACGATGCCAGCTTACCTACGGCAACTGACTTTGCGTTTTTTTTTGTGGAAACTAATACCTTTTTCTTTTTAACTACAACAGGTTTTGCAATAGTATTATCAAAACTGATACTAACTGGTTTTTCATCGTCAAGTTGTGCTTGCGCCCCTAATTCGGTAGCGCGTTTTTCGGCGGCGTCGCCTTTTTCGTAATCCTTTAGGCGGTTGTAGAGGTAGGCGTAATTTTGTTGTACCACCGCCTCTAATTTAGGCATATTGTTACCTGACGACCATTTTAAAGCCTCATTCAAATCTCGCAAAGCCATTTTATATTCTTTCAGCTCCATTTTAATGGCTGATAATTTTACCAGGGAGTTGATGATATTTGGGATGTCTTTAATTTGACGCGAGATCTTATTCGATTGCAACGTGAACCATTTGGCCTCGCTGAATTTGCGTTGGGCAACATACACATGCGCAAGGTCATCAAAGCTTCCGCGGATGCCGGTGGTATCTTCGTAGTAGCTGTAGTTATGCAGGGCAAGTAAAGTGTAGTGAATAGCCTCTGTTTGGTAATAAGCTTTTAGGTTGCGGTTTGGCTGCCTGTCAAATTTTAAGTATTCTGAAGCTATTTGGGTATAGATAACACCTTTAAGCGTATCGTTGGTGGTAAGCTGTAGTTTTTGTTTCAGGCTGTCGATGCTGTCTTTATCAACGTCATAGGCACGCGCGGCAAATGTTGTAGCGGCTAAAATAAATGTGAAAAGTATAAAAAGTTTTTTCATCTGCTTCATCTCAATTGTGAGACATGATACGCTGTTCAAAATGTATGCCCTTTATTACCGCTGTTTTGCTGCGGGGTGTGCAAGGTACAATAAACTACTATAATATTACAATAAGATTGATTTATAGCCACTTATATGCCCGATAAATAGATGTCCACATTAATAAATTTATTAACAGTTAAATATGGCAGTATATAAAAGTGTACAGTATTGGCATATTGATACAATTATTGTATCACACGCTCATACCTATCCAGGAAGGCGTTAAGCCGGGCCGATCTGGACCGCACCAGGTTAAAGATCAAGATACCTAACGAGGCGCAGGTTATGCCCGCTAAAACATCAAGCACATAGTGGTGACTGGCATATACGGCTGTAAACCAAATACCGATCATAACTACGCCAAAAAACCAATTGATAAGCCCCAGGCGGTTCTTAATACCGTAATAAAGCACAATAACCGGATATGAAGAATGCAAAGATGGCATAGCAGCAAACACATTTGACCCTTTGGCGTAAATAGATTTAAAGAGGTTTACATTGTAAAGCTTATCAAACCTTGCCAAACCGGCCGTATTGCCCTGTGTTAACGGATGGAAGTTAAAGCCGTGAAATTGGATATACCAGGGTGGTGCAGCAGGGTATATGTAGTAAACTACAAAACCCAGCATATTCACCAACACAAAAGTTAACGAAAAATATAAAAACTGGCGTTTATTCTTAAAAAACAGGTAAGCTGCAAAGGCAAGCGGTACCGGGATCCAGCACAGATAAAACAGGCCTGCCATGGTATCTAAAACATTGGTGCCTTGCAGGCGTAAATACTCGTTAGGGGTAAGAACGGTGCCGTGGTAGGCAATTCCAAACAAGTCTTTTTCGGCACGATACAAGCCGCCTACAGCAACATCATTATAATTATAGTTGGGGAACGCCTTCATATAATCGAAGATAACCCAGTATACAATAAAAATGGTGAAGCCCAAAATAAACTTGCGCGTAACTACCGATGCATAAAACAATGAGTTAAATATGCCAAGCAGAATAAGCTGATCGGTTTTAAAACCGACTAAAAGATACGATAGGATGAGGTACGCAATTGATACACCGGTAACAATACTTATAGTTTTTGCATTTACCTGTATATCATTGCCAACAGCGTTAGCCATTCTGCTTTTTAATGAAATCTGAATTGAAAATCTTGTCCCACAGTGGTGAACTTACACCGTAACCTTTGGTAGGGTCCTGGTAATGGTGCAGCATGTGGTGTTGTTTAATGGCTTTCCAAAAGCTCCCTTTAAAGTTAAAGTGATGTATAGCATAATGCGATATATCATAAATCAGGTAGCCTAAAATAAAGCCCGGGAAAAAACCGAAAATATAGTTGGCCGGTAATAACGCATTAAACAAAAAGTAAAATGCTGTAGCCAACGGGATACTTGCCGATGGTGGCATCACCAAACGTTTTGCATCGCTCGGATAATCGTGATGTACACCGTGGAAAATAAAGTGCAAACGCAGCGCCCATTGTTGTTTTGGCACAAAATGAAACACAAAGCGGTGCATAATGTATTCGGTAAGCGTCCAGATGAAAAGGCCGGCTATAAACAGCCAAATGTAGTTACCAACGCCAATGCCTTTATCATAAGCAAAATAAGTGCTTACAAAAATAACGGGTACAAAAATTATAAGAGGCACAAAGTAGTGCACTTTTGATAAGCTTTCTAAAAAACTGCTTTTAAACATCCTCACACTCTCCTGCGAGTTTGATACAAAATTCTTTGCCATAGTAATCAGGGTTTAAAACGTTCGGTAATTTGTTTGCCGTTAACCGGATCCTTACCATTCATTTCTACAAAAATAACATTTGGCGACCACATAGAACCACCTTCTATTTTAATAAATATATTTTGAAGCTGAATCTGCTTTTTGGACACAAATGCGAAGATATGATATTTTCCGTCGGCTGCCTTCATTAAAGTAAGCGGAAATTTTTTGTATGACATTAATCTGATATCATATTTATCGTTCCCCAGGTTGGTCGAGGTTACGCCGTAAGCAAATTTACGCTGTATATAAGTTAACTCGGATGTTTCTCCGTGCCCTTCGGCATACCTTAACCAATAGATGTGCAGGGGCGAATCTTCATCGGGTTTGCCGGTTGCCTTATCAATATTGATATCGTAAGAAAGCGCGTTAATATTTGGCGACCGTTGCAGATAAAATAAACGGTTAGGGTTTGGCGGCGGGGTAGGATACGCAAGGCCTTTATCATCGGTGCGCGTCTTTGCAGTATCTGTTTGCTGTATTGTACCGTGCTTAGCAGCGGCATTAAATATAGCCATTGCAAAAACCACAAAAAGTATAGTACAACATTTTAACAGGCTTTTATTCATTCTCTTTCTCGTCCAATGCTTTTTTTGCATTAACCAACCTTTTAAAGGCTGTTAAATTTGTTAAAACCGCAAGCACAGCGATAGGGAAGGTGAAGATTGTCATGGTTTCAAAAACGTGCCATTTTATACCGGGGATATATAATTTGTAATCGGCGGGCAGGTATGATGAGGCAACGCCGCAAAAAATAGCGAATAAACCTATTGTAACCACACGCTCGGGGCGCTGCATCAGGCCGCCTTTAGCGTCAACACCCAAGCCTTCGGCACGGGCACGCACATAGCTAACCATCATGGAGCCGATAAGGGCTATAAACGCGAAAATAGAGCTTAAGAAGTAGTGGTGTGCAACAAGATAGTAACAGATACCTAAAAACATGATCAGTTCGCTGTAGCGGTCTAAAACAGAATCGTACAAAGCGCCAAAAACCGATTTCATGTTACCCAAACGGGCTACCTGCCCGTCAAGCATATCAAATAGGCCGGCAAACAGGATAAGGGCACCGGCCCAACCTACGTAACTTAGGTCGCCGCGGTTGCCATCCTCGGCACCAATAATAAATATTGCAGCCACGCCAACATTTAAAACAAACCCGATAGAAGTAACCGCATTAGGCGTTAAACCTATCTTGATCAGGAGCTTAACAAATGGGTCGATAACTTTGTATATCCCCAGTTGAAGGCTTGTGCGTACTGATGTTTGTGATTCCATTTCGGTGGCAAATGTATGTAAATGAAAATTACTAAATATTGATTAAAAGTCAAATTTGATTTTTACACGGATGCCCCACTTCGCAATATCGGGGTGGTCCAGGTAAGTAAATCTCTTAACGTAGTCTACACGTATAAATTTAAAAATATTTTCGATGCCCACGCTTCCTTCAATATAAGGCGTTTTGCCTAAACCATAAGTAATAGGGTTGCCATTTTCATCAACCGGGAACTGGTATAAGTTGGGGTGCAACGATGGTGTGTTCTCGGCACTTAAACCGCCCCACAATGCTTTACCTGATATTGTTTCGCGCCATTTTAGCTTTTTAAACAAAGGTATTTTGTTGAAGAAGTAGCCGCCAAAGTGATGATCGATAATTATACTTGCCGATTTATCGCTCACAAACTCTAAAAAGTTCATCAAGTTATATGAATCTATCACGTAGGAAAATGTTTGGTTGGCCCGGTGGATGTTTAGTAACGGGTAAGGGATCTGTCCGAATGTTTTTGAACCTTCAACCACCACATCCGAAAATCCGAACGGCGCCAAATAAAAGCGTTTATCGCCCCTAAAGGCAATTTTATCGTAGCCATACTCGCCACCAAGCACGTTCTTTAAGCCCTTGGTGTAATCAAGCGATAGCTTTGGGTATTGGTTGATGATTGGCGCGCGGAATAATTTACCCTGGTAAAACTGCTCGTGCGGCGCGTACCGTACCCCAATGGTAACCTCTGATGTGGTTAAGGTGTTAAAGGTATTTGTGCCTTGTGTATTAATGAACGGGTATAAGCTGCCCGCCGGGGTTTCCATCAGTTTTTTTAAGCCGACGTGGTACGAGAAGTGATTTTCGTACTCACTTTGATAATCAATTTTGTAAATGTCGTTGTAGTAGTATTTATCGTTTCGGCCACGCTTAAAGGAGAGCAGGAAGTTATCTTCCTGTATAAATTGAAGCTCCTGGCCCGGTATCTTTGTATCGCGCTGAAAACTACCGCGGATATAATGCTGCGGGAACCTGTAAATGCTTTTTCCGTTTAACGAGTAGGCACCGGCAAATAAGTACTTCCATTTCTTATCCTTAAAACCGTAGGCGCCGTAACTTTCAAAAAATACGCGTTTGCTAAAATCGGCAGTTGTACGGCCACCAACGCGCAGCCTGAAACCCTCTACCGGGTTAAAGCTATAGAAGGTACTTGCAGGGCCAATTTCAAACTTGCCAAAGTTTTTAAAGCCTGCAAACAGTAAATTAACAATATCTGCCGTACGCCTGAACGATGGCATATGCACCAGGCTGTCGATGTTCTTGTAAACTTTAGATTCGGCAGTGGTAAGGGTATCCAGGCGGTTCTCCGACCAGAAACTTTCGGGGCGGTTGCGTAGGTCTTCGTCCTCCAGTTCAGCCCTTGCTTTGTACAAAGTGTCCTGGTGCGATTTATTGATCTCGAAATTTTTGATAGTGAGCGTTCGCGTACCAAATAACCCACTCTTGCGCTTGGCTGTAATACCAAAATCGGCAAAGGTGTTGCTTTTGCTTAAGTGGTAACGGCCATCTGCGCTCAACTCAAAATCCTGGTCAACGTGCATGGTGCGCACAAAGTTTACGTTGATGTTTTTGTTGATGGTTAAGCCGGCCCTTTGTACGGCGTAATTACCATCAAGGGTGATATAGATCTCGCCTTCAAATAAAATATCGTTGGTGTTGCGCGGGGTAAAGCTTAACTGCACTAGCTTTTTACCACTTTCCAGTGTTATTGTATCGGTAATAAAGTACTTGTAAAAGTTAGGCGCGGTGTTGGCTATCGGGCTTAAAAACTCGCGGCCTAAAAGTAAGGTGCTGTTATCGTAAATGTCTACCTTTTCGTAAAGGTGTTTAAAGTATTGGCCTATACCTTCGGTATCAAATCCCGGCCCAAAATCAACTGATTTTTCGCCCAGTATCACGTTACGGGTAGCCTCGGGTGCTTTACGGTAATATACCTGCGATAAACGCTCTTTCAGATAAATAGGCAATATGGTTTTACCCGGGTAACTTGTGCTATCCTTATTTTCGAACACGAACTTGTACTTGCGGAAAAGCCTTTTCTCTTTAACCTTATCAGATAAGTTACTGAGCGAGAAAAGCATCTTGTCGTACTCTTTGTACTCTACGTAATTATAGGCCTCAGGCCGATTCTTTTCTTTGTTTTCAATAACCTTACGTATCAGCGCTACTGCAGGGTTTACGTTATCGTATTTGGGTTTCTTTTTCGATTGGATGTTAACCTCGTTAAGCGAGGTCGAGGTAGGTATCATCCGGATATTTACCACCTGCTCTATACCCGGGGCAACGTTGTAGGTAGCATCTTTAAAGCCAATGTAGCTTACCTTAATGCGATTATAAGTGCCTGTTGCCCGCAGCCTGTAATGGCCTGTATTATCGGTAACGGTACCAATATTACTGCCAACAAAACCTACAGATACAAATGGGAGGCCATCGCGGTTGCCGCCATCGGTAACTTTACCGGTCACAATAGTAGTTTGGGCTGTCGCCGTGAAACCTACCAATAAAAAAAATACAAGAAATGTGTATTTAAAGGGGTATTTAAAATTCATTAAACGGTATTATATTATGCAAATACAAACTTCTTTTGCAGGAAATAATTGTATGTTATCCCTACTGTAAATGATACAACGATCTTTGAGATCTTATAATCTAATTTTATATAGTGCGTAACTAAAAATACGCCCAATGTATTTAATGCTAAATTACCACACCAAACCAACAGGTACTTAAACGCCTGCAGCGGTATGGCTTTTTCTTTCTTTTTTTTCTTGAAAACCCAGCTACGGCCTAATCCAAAATTGGCAACGCCGCCGGCTATTGTTCCTATAAAGCTGGCCGTAACATACCAAATCAAAAAAACCTCCTTACATACTATCGTAGTCAGAAAGTCAATTAATGATGCTATAAAGGAAGAGGCTTGCGCCTTAACAAATGTTGCCATTCATGTTTTAAATAATCCGGCTAATACGTTTTAACCTTGCCGTAAGGTTATTAGTTAACCTAATTCAACGTAGTAGACGGTGTTGTTATCACTTTGTTACTATCTACGTAAAAAATACTATAATTAGTTTAACTAAACAAAAATACCCTCGGGGGGAGGTTTGTGTTTGTTGCGAATATCGTTAAATTAAACCTAAAACCTGTAAAATAAAAAAACTGATTACCGCCCGTAAAGGCAGTAACCAGTTTTAATGCAATTTGTTATAAATATCTATTCCTCTTTCAAAAAATCATATTCGGGGTAATGCTCTAATGGATTAATTGGCATTAATTCTTGTGGTACCAAAGGGCTTTTTAAATCAATTTCGTGTCCTTTTATCCAAGCCAGTTTGCAAAATCCTGCGGTATCTATAGAGAAGAATTTGCTTATGATATCGTCTTTGTTTCTCTTCTTAGCTGTTGCAGTAAAATCTTCAAGTCCTTTTCTTATCAACGCTTCATTTTTTTGCTTAAAGCCATTTAATATATCAATAATGCCGGCATATAATTCAAACTTTTTCATCTTCACGAAGCGGTTCATACAATGTATATTCCAGTCCAACTTGTCCCAATCTTCTGCTAATATATTTTGTATGCAATTAGAATATTGATATGGCATAGTCGTATCATTATTGATTTTATTTTTTAATTTACTATATCGATCTATCAAAGTTTTATTATCTGAAAACATTGCATAACATATCTGAAACATGCCGTTGTCCATCACTCGCCAATCATAGGTAGTACTCATATATTCTGCAATACAAGCCGCTTTGTAAAATGATGACTTGGCTTTGTTATAATCCTGCTCGATATATATATGATAAAGAGCATTAATTTGATTTGTTCCTTCCAGAGATGGTATAAAGTAGTACCTGTTAGCTTGGTCTTTTATTTTTTCAAAAACTAACTTCTCGTCATCTTTCCTGAATTCATATACTTGCAATAAGTGTTGAAGGTTTTTATTCATGTTGTTAATAGCTTTCTAATTTTAAAATAACAATTTCATGGTTGCTCTTATCAACAGCAGTTACTGTTTTTTTGATTAGATTTTTGTTGTTAAATAAAGTCTTTCCAACTCCTTGAACTGATAAACTGCTACTGGCAATCATAAAATCAACAGTTTTATTTATCCAAGCATCACTCATTTGGGATGATAGGCCGGTGCTTATGTTGCCGGGATTTAATTTAATGTTTCCCATACTTCCTATCTGCTTTGCCTCGTTAATAACAATTTCTGTTGGGTTTGTTAAACCGCCTTTAATATACACACCGTCAAAGCCATTGTTGCTTGCAATTTTTGATTCGTATTTTACAAACCCGTTACGTTGTAATAAAGCATCTGCCAGTTGCTCTGTTTTGGTGCCTGTGGCATCTCCAAATTGTACGATATCATCAACCAGATTTTTCAAAGTGCTTTCTGTAGGAACTATGCGTAACCCAAACTTATTAACTAAGTAACTACTTATATTCGACAGGGTTTTATCAGCTGGCTTTATGGTTTTTAAAGTTATTAAAGCGGCGTGGTCAAATACACTAACCGCCATTTTAACCAGGCGAAGCTCTTTGCCAACTTTGATCGCTTTATAAGCAACTTTACCGGCGGCATTTACCAATGGCACTGCCTGTACAGACACCTTAACCCATTTGCCAGCTGTAGATACCCAGCCGACAACGGGTATAGCAGCAGCTACACTTAAAGCACAATTAATTTTATCGCCTTCAATAAAATAGATCCCGCCATTTATTAAATCAGCTGCATCACCTATAACAGGTACAAACCCGGCAACGTCCAGTATAAAATGTATTTTCCCTCCTAAAACATTCCAAAATGCGGTGGTATAAATTTGTACTTTCGTCCAATCAGGATGCTGGTATTTTAAAACTTCTGCTTCCCTTATACAATTAACAGATATCAACAACCCGACTCTTGACATGATGATGGGTCCTCCCGCTATTGGGTCACCACTTTCTATTTGATCTATAATTTCCGGGGAGTTTATGAACTCGGATAGTACATTAGCATAAGTAAATGTTGCACCTGTTTGCGGATCGGTATAAATACTCGCTCCGTCGATGCCGGGAGGAATTGGCAATACAGAGCCGGTCAATGGCGGAACACTTGGTACCGGCACTGGCCCGCAAGGTAGTACCCATGAATAACCCAGGGGAGCCGGATAATTTGGGACTACATAGTTTGGATCGGGGTTGTAATTTGGTGGATAAACAGCGGGGTTAGGGCTGGAGCTACCGGGGATACCGGCACCTCCTCCGCCGGTTCCTCCCGAGCCGCTGCTTCCTCCTGTTGGTGGGGTCGGCGGATCACAATTTGTACAGTCAGGCGGAATCCATGAACACCATGCTTTAGCACAATATTTAAAGCACATATCGCAGGATGTTGCTGAACAAGGTGCCTGCTTAGGACATTCACCATTGGCTATAAGAAGGCAGTAGGGCTGAGTTGGAATAATATCCCCATTGTTTTCAATGTTTTGAATTTCGCCTGAGCTATTTGTCCGCTGTTTTTCAATGGGATTAGTATTAGCAACAACCTGCCCGTTAGCGTAGCTATAATATCTCAAGCTTTTTCCATCCCAATCCCGTATAGATATCCCACCCGAATAAGTGTCCCGATTGCCAAAAAGCCAGGATGAATCTGGTTTGAGCATAACCCATTCGGCATGAATATTTTGCAGACTGTCTTTATACATGAACAAATAATTAAGGCTTGCCAAAGGAAGGAAAGCCTTAGTAGTATTGGTGACTTCAACGTAAACGTCGCCAAAATCAATTGGGATTTTTACAGCCTCGCCATTTGAAAGAAGTTGACTATAAGCGTAGTCCCAAAGTGGCTGCTTATCTTTTATCATTTCTTCAGGCGAAAATTCGTGTGCGGAAACTGACGATGTCTTTGTTAACTTATCAGAGCGTTTTAGATTTTTATCGAAATACTTTCGGGCTTCATCTATTGAAAAATTATTTTTAATAACTGCCGAATGGGGTTGTAGCAGGTCTTTTTTACAGCCTTGTAGCATAAATAGGCACAAGAGCACCAAGTATGCTATAGCTTTGCCGTTATAGGCAGGTGGGTTTTTCATTATTGCTTAGTTTAGGTTTGAAGCAATAATAGGAAAATATTGTTGATTAATGCGTATAGGTTAAATTAAACCTAAAACCTGTAAAATAAAAAAACTGATTACCGCCCGTAAAGGCAGTAACCAGTTTTAATGTGTTTTGTTATAAAATTACTGACCGGCGAACATATCGTCATAATAGTCAAGGCCCAGATGCGTGATCAGGTCTTCGCCCATTAAGTAACGTAACGTATTTTCCAGTTTGATCAATTGTTTGAAGATGTCATTCTCGGCATGTAAACCCGGCGCGGTTTGCGGCGATTTAAGGTAGAATGATAACCACTCCTGGATGCCGCTCATGTTAGCACGTTTAGCCATATCGCAAAATAAAGCTAAATCTAAAGCGATAGGTGCCGCCAAGATAGAGTCGCGGCAAAGGAAGTTGATCTTGATCTGCATTTTGTAGCCTAACCAGCCAAAAATGTCGATGTTATCCCAGCTCTCTTTGTTATCGCCATGAGGCGGGTAGTAGTTGATACGGATCTTGTGGAAGATCTCGCCATAAAGTTCCGGGTTATCCTCGGGGCGAAGAATATCTTCTAACACACCTAATTTAGATACTTCCTTAGTTTTAAAGTTATCCGGGTCATCTAATACCAAACCATCGCGGTTACCCAAAATGTTGGTAGAGAACCAACCGTGTACACCTAACGACCGTGCTGCAAGGCCTGGTGCCAATACAGTTTTCATTAAAGTTTGGCCGGTTTTAAAATCTTTACCTGCAATTGGTGTTTTGGTGATCTTAGCCAGTTCTATCATGGCAGGGATATCAACCGTTAGGTTAGGGGCACCGTTAGCAAATGGTACACCAAGTTTTAATGCCGCGTAAGCGTATATCATGCTTGGCGCGATACGTTTGTCATCGTCTAACAAAGCCTGCTCAAATGCGGCAAGTGTTTGGTGGATCTCAGAACCTTCGAAGTAAACCTCGGTAGAACCACACCAAACCAATACAACGCGGTCTAAACCGTTGTCTTTCTGGAAGTTTTTGATGTCTTCCATAACTTGTTGTGCAAGTTCGTGACGGGTACCTGTTTTAACGTGTGTACCATCAAGGTTTTTAGCGTAGTTTTTATCAAAAGCCGCCTTCATAGGCACAATTGATTCTAAACCTTCTCTAACAGAATCTAACAGGTCGCGCTCAAGTACTTTAGCGTTTACAGCTGCTTGGTAAACGTTATCTTCGTACACATCCCAGCCACCAAAAACGATATCGTTCAGGTTAGCCAATGGTACAAAATCTTTAATTTTTGGATGGCGTTCTTCGGTACGTTTGCCTAAGCGGATGCTACCCATTTGGGTTAATGAGCCTATAGGCTGTGAAATGCCTTTTTTTACAGCTTCAACACCGGCAATTAGTGTAGTAGCTACTGCGCCTAAACCGGGTATTAAAATACCTAATTTACCTTCTGCAGGTTTAATGTTAATTTTCATTACTTACTGTTGTTTTTAAAGGATAATGCCACCCGTCACAAGCAGTTTATAAGACTTGTGATAGGTTATTTAGTTTATTGTTGCTTTTTATAGTAGTGATCGCTCACGGTTACTATCGTAGTATTACAATTAAAGCCAATAGGGGAGCCGTAATTGTGTGGCAAAAGAATATAAATTTTTGGTTGAAAATTTATAAATGTATAAAGATTACAGGCAAATGAAGATTGGCCAACTATATCGCCTTTTCGTATATCCTGTACGTTTTGTACTGCTCGCCGCCAATGGCTTCAATGGCACGGTTTACCATGTCATTGTTTTCAAGCGTCCAAGATGCTTCGGCATATTTTAAGCCTTTGCGCCTGTATTCTTTAATAATGCTGCCGTATAACGATGCCTCGATGCCCAGTTTACGGTACCCATCAATTACGCCTAAAAGCATGATACGGATTCCGGTTACCTTCTTTTTATTTAATAATAATTTGAAGATACCTGTAGGCAGCAAGCGGCCTTTTTTAATCGTTTTCAGGATCTGGTTAATATCCGGTATGGCTACACCAAAACCTACAATTTTACCATCCTGCTCTGCCACGAAGGCAAAATCGGGGTCAAGTATCATTTTAAGGTCTTTAGCGGTATAATCAAATTCCTCGTTGGTCATCGGGAAAAAGCCAAGGTTTTTATCCCAGGCCTTATTATACACATCGCGCAGGGCATCGGCCTCTTGCTTAAAGTTTTTAAGGTTTATTTTGCGGATAGCCACATTGCTGTTGCGTTTTAAACGCTCCTGCAGCATATCCAGCATTTTTAAAGATTTATCATTGTAGTTCTCGCCATCCCAGTACCAGGCCAGCAGGTCCGTTTGTTTTTTAAAACCGGCAGTTTCTAACAGGGTTATATAATATTCCGGATTGTAGGTCATCATCACCACCGGCGATTTATCAAACCCTTTTACCAATAAACCGCATGTTTCGTTGGTAGACGGATTAACCGGCCCAATGATATTTTGAGCGCCTTTTTCTTTAACCCATTTAGTAGCGGTATCAAACAGAAGGTTAGCGGTTTCCTGGTCGTTTACACAATCAAAAAAACCAAAAAAACCATCGTTCACTTTGTTAAAGCTATTATGGTTTGTATTATATATGGCTGCTATGCGGCCTACTATTTTATCGCCATCGTAAGCCAAAAAGGTTTGTAATGACGAGTGCTTGTGAAACGGGTGTGTGGTTAACAGGTCCTTTTGGGCAATAAACAGTTCCGGTACGTAAAGCGGGTCGTTCTTATACAGGTCATGCGGGAAATCAATAAAAGAAGCGAGGTCTTTTTTTGACTGCACCGGTACAATTCTTTTCATTTATGATGGTTGGGATTAATAACTGCACCGTGCATGCACGGTGCAGTTACATATATTTTAAAGAGTTATATATTTTCTTTAACAGCATCGTTGTTTACGCCTACAACCTTAAATGCTTGCACCAGTTTTTCAACAGCTTCGTCAATTTGCTCAAACGTGTGGGTTGCCATTAATGAGAACCTCAATAAAGATGAGTCTGACGGTACAGCCGGCGATACCACAGGGTTTACAAATACGCCTGCATTTTGCAAGTGCTTGGTAACCGCGAAAGTTTTAAAGTTATCACGTACGTAGATAGGTAATATCGGGCTTTCGGTAGGGCCAAGGTCAAAACCTTCGTCCAGTAAAAGCTTCATGGCATAATTTGTATTATCCCAAAGTTTCTGCATCCTTTCAGGTTCAGATTCAATGATATTTAAAGCAGCAATAACACTCGCTACAGAGCCCGGAGGCATACTTGCGCTAAACATTAAAGAACGTGCACGATGTTTAATGTAATCGATAGTGTCGGCATCGGCAGCAATAAAACCACCTAACGATGCTAAAGACTTGCTGAATGTGCCCATAATAAGGTCCACATCATCGGTAACGTTAAAGTGAGATGCTGTACCGGCACCATTATGGCCAATTACACCCAGGCTATGGGCGTCATCTACCATAATGTTAGCACCAAATTTTTCGGAAAGCTTAACTATCTGTGGTAATTTAACAATATCACCCTCCATGCTAAATATACCATCTACCGCAATCACCTTCACAGCTTCTTCGGGCAGGATACTCAGCTTGCGGGCCAGGTCATCCATATCATTATGGGCATATTTAATAACTTTAGAAAAAGACAAACGGCTGCCATCTATGATGCAGGCATGGTCATATTCGTCTAATATCAAATAATCGTTACGGCCGGTGATGCATGACAGTACGCCAAGGTTTACCTGGTAACCTGTACTAAATAATACGGTAGCCTCTTTCCCAACATACTGGGCAAGCCTTTTCTCTAACTCAATGTGAATATCCAGTGTGCCATTTAAAAACCGGGAACCTGCGCAGCCTGTTCCGTATTTGTCAATAGCCTGTTTTGAAGCTTCTTTTATAAGGGGATGGTTAGTTAGCCCCAAATAAGAATTAGAGCCAAACATTAAGACTCTTTTATTATCGATAATTACTTCAGTATCCTGGGCAGACTCTATAGGCCTGAAAAAAGGATACAGTCCCTGTGCCCTGATCAAATTTGCATCTTGGAACTGGGCAATTTTCTCGTGTAACTTTTTAACCATTTATAAACGCTTCTTAAATTTTTCGTAAAAATACCATGAATAAGCTTACAACTTGCATGGAGAATGTAAATTTTTTACACACTACCTTAATAGTATGTTAATATACTTCCAACAGGCAAATTAATTAAAATTTTTATTTAATTGCTATCATTATTTTGTAATTGTTTGAAATTTATTGAAAATAGCATCAATTATCATTCAAATATCCTAATTACGTAATAATCCTGTTGTCGATTTTTATTTAGGTTAGATAAATAAGATATTCGGCATTCCTATTAGTTACACAGAAAATAACGAGAAACCTTTCTCTTTTATTTTCGTTTTTGTTGCATCTACTCATTTATGAAAAAGCTACGATACCTATTCATTTACAATATACTACTTTTTTCGCCGGTAGTGTTATTTGCCCAGGCCCCGGCCGATACCACTACAGCTGTAGTAAACTTAAAACAAAGTATTGAATTTGCCCTGCGCAACCAGCCACAATTAAAGCAGGCTAATATCGATGAACAAATTAACGAACGTGATATAAAAATAGCATTATCGGCATGGTTACCGCAAATAAACAGCAGCAACCAGTACCAGCATTATTTTCAAAGGCCGACTCAAATTGCAGCAGGTACATCTACAGGCGGCACGGGGACAGGTACCGGGACCGGTACAAGCCAACAGAACTTAGCCATAGCACACAATGTATCTACAATAGGGGTTAATGCCAGCCAAACTATCTATAATAATGATGTGTTGCAGGCATCTCGTGCATCCAAATACTCCAGGCAGTATTATAAACAAAATACCGAGAGCAGTAAAATAGATGTAGTGTCTGACGTGAGCAAAGCGTTTTACGACGTGTTATTATCACAGCGCCAGCTGGATATTATAAAGGAAGATATTGTAAGGCTGCGCCGTAGTTTAAAGGATGCTTACGCGCGCTACCAGGCGGGTGTGGTTGATAAAACAGATTACAAGCAAGCTACGATCGCATTAAACAATTCGCTTGCATCGCAAAAACAAACACAGGAGGCTATTAAAAGTAAAACCGCCTTGCTTAAACAAATAATGGGTTTCAACCCTGAAAAAGGATTAGCGCTTACTTACGATTCGGCACATTTAACATCGGAGGCGGTTATTGATACGAACCAAATGTTAAATTACACCAACCGTGTAGAATACCGCCTATTGCAAACCCAAAAGAACTTGTTAAGCTTAAATATATCTTATTACAAATGGGGTTTCTTACCATCGTTGTCCGCAACTGGCGGTTACAGCCTGGCTTATTTTAACGATAGTTTTTCTAAACTGTATAACAACGGGTACCCAACATCATTTGCGGGCCTGTCGTTAACTTTCCCGATTTTTACGGGTGGTAAACGTTTGCAAAACCTTGCCAAAGCACGTTTACAGGTAGAGCGCAGCGACCTTGACCTGATCAACAGCCGTAACACTATTAATACCGAATATGCACAGGCACTGGCAGATTATAAAAGCAACTACAACAACTGGATAATCCTGAACGAGAACGTCACATTGGCGAAGGATGTATATAAGGTGGTTGACCTGCAATACCGGGAGGGTATCAAAACTTATCTGGATGTAATTGTATCGCAAGCCGACCTGCGTACCGCGGAGCTTAATTATTATAACGCGTTGTTCCAGTTGTTATCCAGCAAGATAGATCTGCAGAGGTCGCTGGGTACGTTACAACCTGAAACTGTACAATAATATATTAAGTTTTATTGAATTAATAAGATAACCACGAACATCACTCGACACACACTCATAATGAAAAATAGATATACCTATTGCATCGCCGCCATCGCATTAATAACCATATCGTCATGCGGTGACAAAAAACCAAAGGATGCCGCCGCCGCTTTGCCGCCTACACCTGTAAATGTAGTAGAGGCCAAAAAATCTGACGCCCTTTATTACGATAAATACCAGGGCACTGTAACCGCGCTTAACTCTGTTGAACTGCGCAGCCAGGTTGGTGGTTTTATCACCGGCATCTTTTTTAAAGAAGGTGACGTGGTAACTAAAGGCGCCCCTTTGTACGAAATTGACCGCCGTAAATATGTAGCTGCCTATGATCAGGCCAAAGCAAACTTGCTTAGCGCCAAAGCAAACTTAAGCAAAGCACAAAAAGATATCGACCGTTACAACATGTTGTTAAAGGCAGACGCTGTGGCCCGCCAAACGGTTGACCAGGCTACCGCTTCTTTTGAAACCAGCCGCAGCCAGGTTGCTGTGGCACAGGCCGGGGTAGCATCGGCAGCTACCGATCTATCTTACGCGACCATCAGGGCGCCGTTCACGGGCCGTATAGGTATTTCACAAGTAAAATTAGGCGCTCAGGTATCGCCGGGTACTACCTTGTTAAACACCATATCAACAGGGAACCCAATTGGTGTTGATGTGGTAGTAAACGAACAGGATATTAACCGCTTTTACAAACTACAGAAAGCAAGTACAGACACCACCTTTTTACTACAGACTGCCGATGGCCAAACCTTTAACAAACCGGGCAAGGTATTCGCTATTGACCGTGGCGTTAGCGACCAGACAGGTACAATTAAAGTAAGGGTGCAGTTCCCTAATGCTGATGACCAGCTAAAAGACGGCATGAGCTGCGTATTACAGGTATTGAATGATGACTCGGGCGACCGTGTACAGGTGCCCTACAAAGCTATTACCGAGCAAATGGGCGAGTTTTTCGTGTTTGTATCTCAGGATACCATTGCTAAGCAGGTTAAGGTAAAATTAGGCCCCCGCATACAAAGCAACGTAGTTATTATGGAAGGTGTTAAACCGGGCGAGAAGATCATCACCGAAGGTTTCCAACGCTTACGCGATGGTGGTAAAATAACGCTTGGCCCTCCGGCTGCAGCGCCGGGTGCTGCCCCTGCAAAATAGTTTAAGGGATAATTTTAAAATGGGGCCCGCCCCAAATATTTTAAGCAAAAGACATATATAATGATCGCAGATACTTTCATAAAACGCCCGGTAACCGCTATAGTAATTTCACTGGTTATACTGATCGTTGGGTTGCTGGCCATGTCGAGCCTGCCCATAGGGCAATACCCCGAAATTACACCGCCTACCGTACAGGTAACTGGTACCTATACCGGTGCCGATGCCCTAACGGTTGAGCAAACCGTTGCCACCCCCGTAGAGGTACAGGTAAACGGTACTCCCGGTATGACCTATCTGCAAAGTAACAGTACAGGTAACGGCGCCATGAGCATGACCGTTAACTTTGAAGTTGGTACAGATATTAATAATGCCGCGCTTGATGTGCAGAACCGTGTAGGTATAGCCCTGCCAACCCTGCCGCAAGAAGTACAGCGTTTGGGTATGATAGTACGTAAGCGTAACCCAAGTATTTTGATGCTGGTGGCCATGTACTCGCCAAAAGGATCGCACGATGTTACGTTTACAGACAACTATACCAACGTATTTATTAAGGATGCGCTATTGCGTACCAAAGGCGTGGGTGACGTGTTTACGCGTGCCGATGACTTTAGTATGCGTATCTGGCTTAAGCCGGATAAGTTGGCTGCCCTTAATATGACATCGGCAGATGTTACGGCTGCCTTGGCCGAGCAAAATGCCCAGGTAGCTGCAGGTACGGTAGGTGCTACACCGCAAATGAAGGGGCAAACCTTTGAGTATTCGGTATTGGTAAAAGGCCGTTTAACTAATAAATCGGAATTTGAGAATGTGGTGGTTAAAACTATACCACAAACTGGCGCTGTAGTACATTTAAAAGATATTGCACGTGTAGAGCTGGGTAAGTTTAATTACGCGGGTAACTCGTTTGTTGATGGTAAAAGGGCATCATACCTGTTAATATACCAGGCACCGGGCAGTAACGCTATCCAAACTGCCGATAATATAACCGCTACTATGAACGAGCTTAAAAAATCGTTCCCGGCAGATATCGATTTCGTAGTTCCGTTCGAGTCGGTTACTGTGGTAAAGGTATCATTGCGTGAGGTTATCGAAACTTTGGGGATTGCATTACTGCTGGTAATTGTGGTGGTATTCTTGTTCCTGCAAAACTGGCGTACAACACTTATCCCGGTACTGGCTATCCCGGTATCTATTGTGGGTACCTTCATCTTTTTCATTCCATTAGGGTTCACCATTAACACGCTTACCTTATTCGGGTTTGTACTGGCAATTGGTATTGTGGTAGATGATGCAATTGTGGTTGTTGAGGCCGTACAGCATTATATGGACGAAGAGGGCATGTCGCCCAAAGATGCAACGCACCATGCCATGAAAGATATTTCGGCACCGGTTATCGCTATCGCATTGATCCTTGCGGCGGTGTTTGTACCGGTAGGTTTTGTGCCGGGTATTGTTGGCCGTTTATACCAGCAGTTCGCGATAACCATCGCCATATCGGTACTGATCTCGGCTTTTGTGGCATTATCACTTACACCAGCATTGTGTACCATACTATTACGTCCGCATAAAATTGACGAAAAATCAACCGGCTTAAATAAGTTATTCTACAAATTTAACCAATGGTTTGACCGGGTTACCGGCCGTTACCGTAACACGGTTGATAAGGGGATCAAAAACTCTAAATTCGTTGTAATTATATTGGTTTGTATTGTCATAGGGACAGTCCTGTTATTCAGAAGCAAACCATCGGGCTTTTTACCTTTAGAGGATGAGGGGCGTATCTATGTTACTTATGATTTACCTGAGGGTTCATCAACCGAGCGTACTGTAGCGGTGTTGCACGAAATGATGGATACGCTTAAAACCGTAAAGGCTATTAACCATTACGCGGCATTAGGTGGATTGAACGCGGTTAACTTTGCTACCAAAAGTAACAGTGCAACCATATTTGTGCAGCTTAAACCTTGGGAAGAACGTACAAAAGATGAAGACAAACTAAATGGTGTTATCGCTTTGATACAAAAAAAACTGGCCAAATTTAAAGAGGCCAGCGTGGTTGTTATATCTCCGCCGGCCATCCCGGGTTTAGGTAACACGGGCGGGTTCTCGTTCATATTACAGGAAAAAGAAGCAGGTGGCGATATCAAGAACTTTGAAAAGGTACTGAACACCTTTGTAGCCGCTGTTAATAAACGCCCCGAAATTGCAAAAGCATTTACTTTCTTTGGAGCGCATACACCGGCTTATCAGTTAACCATAGACAGGGAGAAAGCCAAAAAATTGGGCGTCAAGATCTCGGATGTGAACGCCACCCTGCAAACTTACATGGGTAGTGCTTACGTAAACGACTTTACCGTTTACGGCCGTAACTTTAGGGTAGTGGCGCAGGCCGATACAAATTACCGTACCAATATTGCCAATATAGGCCAGTACTTTGTACGTAACGAGGCAGGTGCTATGGTGCCTTTAAGTACTTTAACTAGTTATAAGGTTATCGAGAACGCGCCACTAATTTCACACTATAACCTGTTCCGTTCTGCTGAGATAAATGGTAGTACCAAACCGGGCTTTAGTAGTGGCGACGCCATTACAGCTTTGAAAGAAGTTGCTGCCGAAACATTGCCGCAGGGTTATGGGTACGAGTTTTCTGGCTTAAGCCGCGAAGAATTGTTATCGGGTTCAAAAACCATTTACATATTTGCCCTTTCTATAGGCTTTGTGTTCCTGTTCCTTGCTGCGCTGTACGAGAGCTGGTCGGTACCATTTTCGGTATTGCTGGCCGTGCCACTGGGTGCATTTGGCGCTATCTTGTTCTTATGGTTTAAACCAAGTTTAACAAATAACGTTTACGCGCAAATTGGTTTAATAACGCTGATAGGTTTGGCGGCCAAGAACGCCATCCTGATCGTAGAGTTTGCGAAGGAACGTGTGGATAGGGGCATGAACCTCGAGAAAGCAACCCTTGAAGCCGTAAGGCTTCGTTTAAGGCCGATCATTATGACGTCGTTGGCGTTTATATTGGGGGTGCTACCGTTACTGTTTGCATCAGGCGCAGGTGCCGAATCCCGCAAAACCATTGGCTGGACCGTGTTTGGCGGTATGCTTATGGCAACATCGCTTGCCATATTTATAGTGCCGGTATTATATTACATCATCACTAAATTCTCTTATGGCGACGCTAAACTCGCCGAAATGGAGAAGGATTATAAACCCGACGCGGAGACGGACCCCCAATCATGATTTCACAAAGCCCTCGTTTAACCAACGGGGGCTTTTTTTATTAAATTTTATCGCACAGATAAAAATGGCATGAAAAACGGATGAAATTTAGGGTGATAAATAGATGTAATATTGTCAATTGTCCTATTAATTATTGCCAATAATACCATTCTATAATCTGCTAATATGTCATGATGTTATTAACAAATGTCGAAAACGTAAATTTAATACAGCTTTTTTAGGACAAATAATAAGCAAAAATCTCGTTGACTATCAGCACGTAAGCCTTCCCTTGTTTTGTCATACCAAATTTTATGACGGTATAAAAACAATGATTTGAGTGTTTTTTGCACAATGGCAAAGTATTTGAACAAGGCGATGTATAACAATTAATGATTGTATTACAAAAAAACACAACAATGAAAAAAATGACAAAATTAATAGCAGCAGCATTTACAGTAGCAGCTCTATTTATCGGGACAAATGTTAATGCACAAACTATCGGAAGCGGTTTACGTTTCGGTATAGGTGTAGAAGGTTTATTACCAACTGGTAGATTACGCGATATTTCAAATGTAGGTGTGGGTATTACACCGCGTTTACAATATGGCGTTGCAGATAATATTGGCCTTACCCTAACATCTGGTTATTTAAACTTTTTTGGTAAAGAAGTTGAAAACTCAGGTATTAATCGCAAATCATATGGCATGATACCAGTTAAGGCCGGTATTAAAGCATTTGTTAACAAAAACATATATTTTAGCGGTGAAGTAGGTGCTGCATTTGAAACATCAGGTTATGCTGAGTATGAAGGTGGCCCTGATCGTGGTACTAATACAAAATTATTGGCATCACCAGGTGTAGGTTGGGCTAACAAATCATGGGATGTAGGTGTTCGTTATGAAAACTATTCTGGTCAAAGCAATAACTTTGGCGCTATTGGTCTTCGTTTAGCTTACGGTTTCGGTTTATAATATTCCGGTATTCTACTTAACAGAAAGCCCCTCGTCAATTTGGCGAGGGGCTTTTTTATGCTTCTGTCTGAATAGGAATTTAGAGAATTAAACAATTACTGAACAGCTGAATTCGACAGAATCAATCAATTATTGATTGGGGTTCAGACCAATTTAGCCAGCGCTTCTTTTATCCTTTTTACAGCCTCTATCAATTTATCTTCGGCGGCGGCGTAAGATATACGGATCGACTTTTTATCGCCGAATGAATCACCGCCCACCGTTGCAACATGTGCTTCTTCCAATAAGAAAATACTTAGTTCATCAGCATCGTTAATGGTTTTACCGTTAAAACTTTTACCGAAGAATGAAGTAACGTTAGGGAAGAAGTAGAAAGCGCCATCGGGCAGGTTAACACTAACACCCGGTATCTCTTTTAATAAACCGTAAACAAGGTCGCGGCGTTTTTGGAACTGTTCGCGCATTTGATGTACCGTTTCTAAACCACCGGTGTAAGCTGCAACGCCGGCTTTTTGGGTGATTGAACAAGTACCCGATGTTATTTGGCCCTGGATCTTATCGCAAGCGGCAGCAATTTCGCTGTTAGATGCGGTATAACCAATTCTCCAGCCGGTCATGGCGAACGCCTTAGACCATCCGTTAACTATCACCACGCGGTCTTTAATGCTCTCGAACTGGGCGATTGACTCGTGTCCGCCAATGAAGTTGATATGTTCGTAAATCTCATCGCTCAGGATGTAAATCTCCGGGTATTTTTCAAATACTTTAGCAAGGCTCGCCAACTCTTCTTTGCTGTAAACACTGCCCGTAGGGTTACATGGCGAAGAGAACATGAACAATTTAGTTTTCGGTGTGATGGCAGCCTCTAATTGCTCGGCAGTTATTTTAAAGTTGCTTTCAACAGTGGTGTCGATAAAAACGCTAACACCTTCGGCAAGTTTTACGATCTCGGAGTATGAAACCCAGTAAGGGGTAGGGATAATAACTTCCTCGCCGGGATTAACCAAACACAAAACCGTGTTGGCAAGGGCTTGTTTAGCACCGGTAGAAACTACAATTTGCGTATCTGTATAATCCAGGTTGTTTTCGTTCTTCAGCTTACCAGCAACAGCCTTGCGCAGGTCAGGATAGCCGGCAACAGGGGTATAGTAAGTAAAGTTCTTATCCATAGCTGTTTTTGCGGCCTCTTTAATATGCTCGGGAGTATGAAAATCGGGCTCTCCAAAGCTAAGGCTTATTACATCTACACCTTTAGCAGCCAATTCGCGGCCCATTTTAGCCATTTTAATGGTTTGGGATTCTGACAGGTTGTTTATCCTGTTACTTAATGCGCTCATATTGTTGTTTTTGTTGATGCGGCAAATATAGAAAATTTGTTTGCACACCTTTTGCGATATCCTATAAACTATATCTATTATGTATTGAAGGATAAATTACCAATGTGTTACAATAAAATAAATGGTGCCAGACTAATTCAACCCAAACATGTTACATTTTAACCGGATGTAAAAGTTAAAAATCGTAAGTTTGGCCTCTCTAAAAAGGTTAGGTTTTGAAGGAGCATAAAAGGATAATTTTAATGTCGCTAATTACCGGGGCAGTCCTCATGGTGATGAAATTTGGCGCCTATTTTTTAACAAACTCCAATTTTGTTTTAACTGACGCCGCCGAAAGCATTGTGAACGTGGTAGCAAGTTCGTTCGCGTTCTTCAGCATTTACCTGGCATCGCAACCACGGGACGAGAACCATCCTTACGGCCACGGTAAGGTTGAGTATTTTTCAGTGTTTATTGAAGGTGCGCTTGTTGGTATAGCAGGTCTTATCATCATCATCAAATCTACCTACAGTATTTTTTATCCCGAGGTAATTCACGACCTGTTACTGGGTGCTGTGATTATAGGCATAACCGGTACTATAAATGGCGGCTTAGGGTACTATATGATCCGTAAGGGGAAATCGCTGCATTCTATTACTATAGAAGCCGACGGGCATCACTTGCTAACTGATACTGTTACCAGCAGCGGCCTGGTTGTTGGCCTGTTGCTGATACATTTTACAAAGATACTTTGGCTGGATAGCGCGCTGTCTATACTTGTTGGTGCGTATATTTTATATATGGCTTATAAGCTTATCCGAAGGTCGGTAGCCGGGTTAATGGACGAGACCGATTTTATTATTGTAAGTGATGTAGTGCGGGTTTTAGGCGAACAACGCCGCGAAGAGTGGATAGATATCCATAATCTTCGCGCCCAAAAATATGGTAACGAACTGCATATCGATTGCCACCTTACGTTACCCAATTATTTCGATTTGAACCGGGTGCACGAGGAGGTTAAACTGGTAGAGCAATTGGTAAATAAAAACGCCGGAATCGTAACCGAATTTTTTATCCACACCGACCCGTGCCTGCCGTATTGCTGCCACTACTGCAGTATGCCTAATTGTCCCATCAGGAGTGAGGCCAAAACAGAGGATATCCCCTGGACGATGGATAAAGTGATGCGCAACAAAAAGCACTATGAGTAAGAAATTTTTCAACGTACGGGTTTATGGGTTGCTTATAAACGATGCTAATGAGGTATTGATCAGCGATGAGCAAGAATACGGTATGCAATTCACCAAATTCCCCGGTGGGGGATTGGAGTATGGCGAAGGATTGATCGAAGGCCTTAAGCGCGAGTTTATTGAGGAATGTGATACCGAAGTTGAAGTGATCAGCCATTTTTACACGACCGATTTTTTTGTAAAATCGGCCTTTAACGATTCGCAGATCATCAGCGTTTACTATCTTGTTAAAGCAGTTTCCGATTTACGTTTTAATACAAAAACGGAGGTGTTTGATTTTGAGGGAGAGGGTGATATTCTACAATCTTTCCGTTGGGTAAAGTTGAGCGATCTTACCGTTGATGCCTTTACCTTCCCAACCGACCAATACGTTGCCGACCTGTTATTAAAAACAATATGAGCTTAGCCGAACGCGATCTTAAAGTTATCTGGCACCCTTACACCCAAATGCAAACGGCACAGCCGCCAGTCCCCATTGTTAGGGGCGAGGGCACCTGCCTGTACGGCGAGGATGGTAAAAAATATATCGATGCCATATCATCCTGGTGGGTAAATATTCACGGCCACTCGCACCCATACATCGCCAAAAAAGTTGCAGAACAATTAACAGTTTTGGAGCATGCCATATTTGCGGGCTTTACCCATCAAGGCGCGGTTGAACTGGCAGAGCGTTTACTGACTATCTTGCCAAATAACCAGGCCAAGGCTTTTTACTCGGATAACGGCTCTACCGCTATCGAAGTCGCCATAAAGATGTGCCTGCAATACTGGCATAACAAAGGCGAGCAGCGTACTAAGATAATGGCGTTTAAAAATGCTTATCATGGTGATACTTTTGGCGCCATGTCGGTAAGCGGCCGAAGTGCCTTTACCGCAGCTTTCGACAGCCTTTTGTTTGAAGTTGAGTTTATTGACTTACCAACCGCCGATAACATTGAGGCGCTGAAAGCTCAGATCTCGGATCTCAAATCTCAGATCTCATCTTTTATATTCGAGCCATTGGTGCAGGGCTCAGCAGGGATGATCATGTATGAGGCGGAATACCTGGATGAGTTATTGGCCCATTGCAAAAAAGAAGGTGTGCTAACAATTGATGACGAGGTGTTCACAGGCTTTGGCCGCACCGGGAAACCTTTTGCATGCAACCATCTGCAAGCACAGCCGGATATCATGTGCTTTTCTAAAGGGCTTAGTGGTGGTACTATGGCTTTCGGGCTTACAACCTGTACGCAGGCAATTTACGATGCTTTCTTGTCTGATGATAAAATGAAGACCCTTTTTCACGGGCATTCTTACACAGCCAACCCCATAGCGTGTGCGGCAGCACTGGCAAGTTTGGACCTGTTCCTGGAGCCAACAACCCAACAAAATATTGACAGGATAGCTACTATGCACATGGTTTTTGCAGAGAAGGTTAAAGGCCATAAATCCATACGTACCACCCGCCAAACAGGTACCATACTGGCACTGGAATGGGAAACGGGTAACAATACATCTTACTTTAGCGGCTTGCGAGATAGGCTGTACCATTACTTTTTAGACAAAGGCATAATTATGCGGCCCTTGGGTAACATTATTTACATTTTACCCCCATATTGCATAACTGATACCGAACTCGATTACATTTACACCACCATTGGGCAAGCCCTTGATGAGATCTAAACTATGGAACTAAACACAATATTACCTCAGATAATTGCCGATAACCAGCTGCACGCGCGTTGGTTAAATACACTATCGCTAATGGAGAACACGGGTGCCCGTAAGATCTCTGCAAGCGAAGACCCGGCTACGGTTACATACATCATACTAAAACACGCTGCCGAAGAACATCGCCATGCGTTCTACCTAAAAAAGCAGATAGAAAAAACAGGTAAAGAATTACCAACCTATGCTGCGCAATACCTGATTGCCCCCGCGTTCAGTAAATACTATTTGAACCAATTGGATATCGATGTGTGCCGTTACCTGAAAAAGGAACTGCACCTAACGGGCGCCGAACTGCGTTTTGCGGCCTACCTTTTAGTAACCTATGCCATTGAAGTACGTGCCGATGAACTTTACCCAATTTACCAGGACGCGCTGGATGCGGTAAACAGTAAAGTCAACGTAAAATCTATTATTTTAGAAGAAGAAGGCCACCTGGAAGAAATGATAAACCAGCTGCAAAAGTTCTCGCCGGATTGGGAGGGCCACGCGCAAAAAGCCGTTGATATGGAAACCCGCCTGTTTGGGCAATGGGTTAACAGCCTTTCATCAGAATTGAATTAAGATCTCGATCCACATAAAAAACAAAGCCCGATAGTCTACAACTATCGGGCTTTAATATTATAAAACGGTTGGCTTAGTTACCGCCGCCGCTCATTGATTTTAAATCATCCATCGTGATCTTGTCGAAATCAGCAGGAACGCTGAAAGTGCCTTTAGGTACTTTTTGCTCAACAATACTTTTAATGGTTACTTCAGATGCTTGTCCGTTTTGAAAAGTTACATACTGGATAGGGAAACCACCGGCTTTAGCATAAAATTTAGATGCTGAATTTACCGGCAGTGTTACGTCATTGGTAACCCATATGTCGTATGATTTGCTGGTTTTAGGATCGGTTGCGATAACTTTTTTGCAATTGAAGCCATTGATCACCTTGGTTTCGGTGCCGGGTTTGAAATCAAACATTGGCATTTTAGACATTGCTTCTTCAATTTCTGCAGGTGTAGAAATAGCTGCCTTTTTCATTGAGGCAGCGGCTACATCAACCAATACGGCCATATAAGTGCCTTTTGAATCGGTTAAAACCTTAATGTTTGCCGGGCCGGTGGTAAAAGAAACAGCAGACGAATCTACGCTGAAGTAATTTTTCGCCTCGATAGCCTGTCCCATAGCGTTCATGCTGATGGTAGCAACACCTTCTTTATAAGCTTTTTGTGCGCTTGCGCTCATAGCTGTTGCGGTAAGTGCAATACCAAAGGCAACAGTAAATAGTTTATTCTTCATAGTTTTAATTTAATTGATACAATTTAGTGTGTAATTAATTCGTGTGCAAGCTTTTTAGGATATTTTTTTAATATTCATGCTGATTAGATACGATACTGACCGATTTGTTACGTTTTAGTATCTTGTAATTAACGCTGATCCCTTTTACATTTTCTTTAAATTTTTCGATGTAGTTATTCGAGTTATCGGCGTTAATAATAACAGTTCTGTCTCTTAACATCGGGGTATCTAAAAATGTATTATTACTCACTACTAAATATTTAATACCTGTTTGCTGCGGGATAGACTGGATATTACTGCCATCGTTTAATAACAGCAGTTTTTTATTTTCAAACACTACAAGGCCACCCTGTTTTACCAGCCAGGGCAATTTAACTGCGTCGGCAATATTGTAAACTTTATAAACGGTTATCCGGCTGCTATCTAATCCCGGTTGTATGGCGTACTGAAAGTTCTTGTCCGTTTCGTGCAAGTCGGTAATTACCACACCCCGGCTTCCATTCTTAAAAACGATGCCCGTGTGTTTGCGCAGGTTAAGAAATGTAACGGAACTGGTTTCATCGGCCCTGAACTTTTTAAAGCTTATACTTATACTGAACACCAGTGTACAAACCAGCGTGGCTTTTATCCTCCACTTCCGTTTATCATGCAGGTAATAAAATAGCAGGATAATTATTGCGTACAGTAACAAGTGTTCAGGCTTTGTAAGGCAGATCTTGCCAATGCTTGCATATGGAGATTGTTCTATAAAAGCCAGCACTTTGTGCATCAGCAGGATGCTCTGCTCCAGTAAATAACCCAGCGCTAAGGATACATAAGGTATCTGTGGCAGCGATAAAAGCAGCAGCCCGCTATACATGATAACAAATATGGGGATGGTGATTAACAGGTTACTTACTAAAAAATAAACAGGGAACTGGTGGAAATAATACGCGCTTAGCGGGAAGGTAATTACCTGCGCCGCGATAGATACCGAACACGCCAGCCATACTTTATCTGCAATGTTATTTTTGAAGGTGAACCATTGATATACGATCGGTTGGAAAATCACCAGGCCGCCAACAGCAAGGTAGGAGAGCTGAAACCCGACGTATGTATAATTTTATTATCTTTGATTTATAGTCGAAAATTTAGATTTGTAATAAAGTTATCAACAACAATTGCCTGATTTAACCTATCAATCAAGACACTTTCGAGACACCATGAAACCAAGTATCATATTTAAAAACAAGAATGGCGGTGAAGAATACTATGCCTATGTTAAGTATTCAGTGACTGAAGACAATAAGAAAAAGGTCAAACTTCAATCATTGAACAAAAACTTTCGATTAAGTCATATTAACTGGGGCGGTAAAAATGAAAGAGAAAAAGGAAAATTAGAGGTTCTACGTTCACAAGGTCAATATGTAAAATCTAATATTGAAGATGCTGAAAAGGTTAATCTATCATTCTCACTTGAATTAGAACGGATCACAAGGTTAAGCCATAACAATGGCGTGTTGACCAAATATGATTTTTTAGGGTTTTTGCAAAAGCAGATTGATGAACTGATGGTACTTAAAAAGTACGGTACCCGCGATAGTTACATAACACTGCAGAAAGACCTCACAGCATTTTTAGTAGATAATGGTCGGACCCGAATGTTATTTCCTGATGTCACTACACAGTTTGTTGATGACTTTGAAACTTACTTGACCGGTGTTAGGAATTTAAAGAAAAGTACTATCAGTGTACGTATGTATAAGTTTAAAGCAATTTACGAAAAGGCGATTGCTAAAGATATTTACCTACCTTCTAAAAATGTCTTTTACAAAAGAAAGTTCGAAGGTAGTAAAACTGATAAAGGCTTCTTGTTACCAGAAGAAGTTGAAAAACTGATAACATCAAAAGCTTTGACTAACCCCGTACGTGGACACTATCAGGAATTTGATAAGAACGGCTGCCTGTCTTTACAACCCATTGAGAAAGCAAGACTGATGTTTATCACTCAAATATTTTCAAATGGTATGAGAGTATCAGACATTCTTTTTTTAAGATGGAACAATCTAGATTTTAGAGATAAACATCCGCAGATTAAATACAGGATGTACAAAACCAAGGAAATGATGGGTTTCAATCTTACTAATAATCTTATCTGGCTACTACAACACTTCGTTGATACTGATGACAGATTTGAGGATGAATTCCGACCAGCAGAAAAAGTGACCTGTCCAAACTGTGAATCTGAAAATATTATCTCTGGTGGACATTACAATAACGGTAATGGAATTAAACTCACACTTCGATGCAAAGATTGTAACCGTACTTTTCAGAACGTCAATAAGACTGAAAGAAAGCCAGTGATCCTAACCGAAATGTTAAGTTTCAATTTAGAACAATTTGATGATGGTTCTAAAAACTTACCGATTGATTTAAGAAGGTCAAGATTAGAACGGTCGCTACCTTTAAAAACATCGTTGTATCAGAAGTTTAAAGACACTGGATACATCTATTTTAATGAACTGAACAATGAGATACTTGAATTAGAAAACATCATTGAAACCAGTACTATTAAGTATTTGGTGTTTTTTGACCTTTTAAGAAATGACAGGTTAGACATTACTGATGAAGAAAGGAACGATTATTATAGAGCATTTTATTCCTACTTTGAAAATAAGCGCCGGATCAAAATTGATGATTATTTTAACAAATATTACCAAGACAAATCAGATGAGCGATTAAACACTTTCAATGCCCATAAAGAAACTTTTGTAGCGTATTTGGAAACATTGAAGCGTATAAAACTGCGTTATATCAAAAGTAAGAATGAACATCTGATTGCGGTATTTGATAAATATTCAAGCACAAAACCCAACTCATTTATATTTCAGATGCTGAAAGATGAAGATTTCAAAGATGTAAATCAAGAGAATGATTTTCATAAAATTTCTCCTGAACAGTACCTTAAATATATGAATCAAAGTAAAAGGTACAATGAATTATTGAAGAAAGTAAGAACTCACTTTGACTTTAAGATACCAATTTCAACACACACGGCCAGATACACGTTTACTTACCTTATGGTTGAAAAGAACTTTGACATCTACACCATCAGTAGGTTGTTAGGTCATTCGTCTGTGAGTATTACAGATAGGTATCTGCCAAGATATTTAGCCCATAAGGCTAATCAGTCAATGGCTAGCTTAAATGATAGCTATGATATTGAAAATATCAGGAAAAAGGATTCAGTTGATAACAAGTCAATCAAGGGTTCAATCACTTATGGTAAGAACTTCTTATAATTTACAATAAGTACATAAATTACTTTTCAAGTAATACAGCAATAAATACAAGAGGATTAATGTTTTCTACAGGCTTGCTGCCGTGTTGAAGTGCAGATGTTAAGTCGTTTTTTGAAAAGCCTTCGTCAAATCCAAAAGATGTTTTGGTTTCCCAATATTCAAATATGTCAGAAAGGATACTAAAATCAACTTTTCTGTAAAACGATATATTGTATTTCTGATTCTTGTAAACTATTGAGGTATCAGATTTATTTGACTTTAAAACTTGGTCTAAATTTGAATTTTTAAAAATGTCTTCAACTAAATCGGTTCTGTCTGTTTTATTAGTTATTTCTCCAGTGCTTAAATTTCTGCTTAAATTCCAGTAGCATAGGCCTTTTCGGTATTTATAAATTGTTTGAAATTTGTTTTTATTATATTCCGTGTAATTCATTATAACGGTACCATCTAACAATCCGTTTTCAGTTAAATTACCTTCGATAACATAATTTGTGTTTGGTGGTACAAACATTTCATCTGAATCATATGAATATAAAAAATGACCAACCAATTTATTTGCCGCAAAATTAACCAAGGATTTCTTTACTGCCCTTCCCGTTTTTGATAGCAAAATATCTATCCACTGTCCAACCTTTTCTCCATTGACATACGAACCTGAAACAGTTTCGACAGAACTTTTACCTTTCGAGATTCTTGTAAAAGTATATTTCCACAAACCCTGTTTTAAATCTTGGTGAAACTTGCCCGAAACTTTTGTAATTTCTTTATAATCATTTGTGATACTCAATGTTTGACTGAACGAAAATGGACCTTCATAAAATCTTTCATAGTCTTTTTCGTAATAGGTATAATCTGCTAAACCATTGTCGTATTTGCCGTGAAATGTCTTTAGGTTTTGTGCTTCACAATTCAAGAAAGATACAATGGCGAATGTTATAATAAGTGGTGCAATGATTTTCGATAATTTATTTAAAGATAGTTTCATTGTGTAATGTTATCGTTGAACATCGAAGATAGTCTTTTAAATTATTTTAACTTAAATTAAAAGGGAGGTGCACTTTTTTATTATATACTTCTGAAAAATAAATGCAATTAAAGAAGTGTAACTACAGAAATTGTAAAAATGAATTGTAAAATCGCAGATGTAATGCTGCCTGCCATCAACGATTTAACCTTCATAATCGTTGAAGAAGAAACGGAATTCACTTTACTAATTTCACGTATTGTCAATCCTTTTCGTAAACCTTTCATAATCTGCAAAGATTTAGGTTTTTCTAAAAATGATTTATCATTCTCGATTGATCCACTTGGCCTGCCTAATTTTCCTCCAATTGCCTGATAATATCCATATTGAACCATAAGACTGGTGTTTTTAGCACCAGTTCCTATCGCCGTGGAAGTCGCCAAAAATGGAGTACTTCCCGCCCATGGTTCAGTATAAGTTTGACCTGTATATTTTAAAGCAGTTCCGGTACTACCTGATTGGTCACTGGATGGAATAATTAAGCCGTGAACTTGATTATTAATATAACCCGGATCACCTGATTGAAGAAAGTAGGCTATTTTACCGCCTTGATAAGATTGACCTATAGCAAGTCCAAATACATTGGCTGTGTCAACATTCGAATAGTTGGTTGAACTCCCGGCTGTATTGTAAGCATATACCCTATAAGAATATTGTATGTTAGGAGATACCGTGCTATCAATAAAACCAATAACATTAGTTCCTACCGTTCCGACCAATGTAAAGTTAGTCGATAGCGTTTTTCTTTCTATTTTAAACCCTTGTTCTGTGGTCGAGTTATCAGTCCATGATAAATAAACTTTATGATAGGAATATTTTGAATTACTTACAGAATCGACTATCAAACTTGAGGGTGCTAAAGGAATTGTTATTGTTGGTGTAGTAGGATTGGAGTTTTGACCTTGATTATTAGAACTTGTTCCCGGGTCGCTACTTTTACTACATCCTATTATAGAACCTATCCCAATTAAACTAATTAATAATGTTGTTTTGTACTTCATTTGTGGGATAGACGTACTTATCCCGATTTTTGATAATGACATTGTTTATAAGGTTTAGTTGTTTGTAAATGAACTTTATGGATTATGACTTTTTTACTGCTTCACGTATTAATAGAAATGAAAACACAATTAGTGCTATCGAACCAATAACTGGGTAAACCCCATCCATAATAAATGAGACTAATATTCCTAAAATAATACATGAGGAATACACCGGGTTTAATTCTGTCAGCCAGGCAGCAACTGGACGACCTTTATCTCGAAACCGTTGACCTTTTATCATTCTTTGAGATTGTTCTTCCTGTTCCCGTTCTAATCTTAAACGTTGCAGCTCGGCCTCATTTTCGTTATTGTCGCTTGCTTGTACCCGATTAATGACATCAGTATTTATTTCAGGAACTTGATTGTTAGCATTAGTCATACTTACAAATTGATTTTTACATCGACTGCTACAAAACCATTTGCCTGATGTAGTGATCCAATAAGTGCCCCCTAATTTTAATGATTTTTCGTGGATTATATCTCTACCACAGTTTTCACAACTTCCGTTAAACATGATTTAATGATTTTATTTAATAATAAGTTTCTTAATAATGATTTGACAATTTAGATCACCAAAACAGCTGATAGAATTCTCCATATTCATAATGCTATTATTAAACTATGTTAGAGAAATTATTATACTCACTTTCTGTCAACCAAAAATTATACTTATCGCCATTGTGTAGCCATATCGTAGTGTAAATCTTACCTGATAACATACGAATGCCTCTAACCATATTCACTATAAGACAGCAGTTTATAATACCGGACACGACCCTTGAAAATCCTTTGATATACGAGATATTTTTAATGTGTCTACGTTGAATTTTAGTAGTGCTTATTAATCCTTTGATGTTTACTTCGCTATCTGAAACGAAGATTTTTCCATTGTTAAATAATTCCATGATTTTGGTTGAGATATAATTTTATTGAGCTAAAATAAGGCAAAGTTATCATATATGATAACCACAAGTGGACTTATTATTTACAATTTCCCCACAATGGAAGTGAGGAAAAAAGATGATGTTGTTTTCTTGAAAAAATTGGGAGAACGAATATCTACCTTACGTAAGCAGAAGGGAATGCTCCAAGTTGAATTAGCTTCGCTTTTAGATATTGAGAAGTCGAATATGAGCAGAATTGAGGCTGGTAATACAAACCCTACAATTTTATTATTAAAGAAAATTTGTGTGGTTTTAGAGGTTAATGTTGAAAACCTTCTTAAAGATTTGGATTACGAATCTTTATAGCATACCAAATCTCCTATTCGAGAGAATAGAAGCCTGATACTTGAGATTTTAAATTTTGGTAAGTAGATAACCTCCTTCTACTTTAGAGATGGATAAGGTTTTAACTTCTTTACCTTTAGAATACTTGGCATAATAGTAAGCCGGAATCGAGGTCTTTAAAGGAAATTCGGCTAACGTTATCATTAAGCTTTCATTTTTTTTCAATCCTTCTATTTCGGTTGCAAATAGTATAGGTTTGTTAGCTCCACCTTTTCTTGACTCTAATAATAATTTTGTTTCTTTTTCGGATTTAATTGTTGGCATGATTTCTTTTTTTTAGTTATTAACTTATTGATTATAAGCCAATAGTAAGGATGTTTTTTATTCCGTGCCGCATGATTAAATAAAAAAGATGCCCACATTCTTATTAGGATAAGGAGTTTATTAATTATTTAGCTCAATAAAGGGTTCTCTTTATTTAAGTCTACTGGAAGTTTTTATGTTTATTATTATTTGTTCAAGTAATGTATCCGCTGATACAACCCAAGTGGATTCTTTTTAGACTTATAGAAATTGTATTGCATTGATTTCGCAATTGATAACTTGGCCATACCGTTTCTATTGACAACGGTCGGCTTTGAAGCGATATAAAGGATGCCTGATTGAGGCCACATCACTTGCAAATAAAGATCTCCGTTTTCAATAAGTTTAGGTGAATTTTCAGAGTTTGATGGTAAGAAATCTACTTTTGTGTCTTTTGAAATATCTGTCATATTATCTTTTAAATTTGTTTGTTATCATGATGCCCATTTTTTCGACTGGGATATCTTATTATAATGATAGTTATATCATGTGGTTAGATGAAGGTATCATAACATAGAATTTGAAGGTCTCTATTTTTAACGGACTCATCCACGAGCATATATGCCTTATTAAATTCAGCATCATCAAATTCCCGTTGTAGCCGTATTATATCTTCACTTAATTCTAACCCGTCTTGCCCAACTAACATATCATCAAAATAAAAGTGGATATCTTTCATGTCTTAATTATTTATTGTAATTAATTTTAAGCTGCATTTTTAATAGCAGCGTAATTGTTTTGAGTAAACTGTTTAATACTCAAATCAAAATTGTCAGGGTTAAGTTCTATACCGATATAATTTCTATCCAAAGCCAAAGCGGCAACACCAGTAGTACCCGACCCACTAAAAATGTCGAGTACTACGTCTCCAGGGCGTGAGGTTAATAGAATTGGAATGATAGGTAAGTACGTAGGCATAAGTGCTGGATGATCTTTAGTACTATCAAGTTTTTTGCATTCCTTTTGGCGCATCGAGGCATTATGACCTTTGATCACATTTTCAACATTCTGTCCATCCATAAAATCCTTTAGTTTAAAATATGGTTTAGTTAAAGTATAACCACTTTTCTTTTTGCCAGTCTCTTTAGTGTTACGGTCATTCGGAGCAGATACAATTTTAATTTCACTATCATTCCATACCTTAAATTCATTATAGTAATATGATTTTGTGTCAAGTACCAAGTGAAATATTTTTTCACAAGTTGGTTTCAATCTTTTATCGTTTGAGTTTGGAATTGAATTGGTTTTAGCCCATACGATTTCGTTTATTAATTTCCAGCCCTCTTTTTCAACCAAAGCCAGTACTACTTTTGTAGGAACCATCTGGGCGCATCCGTCTTCGTACGACTCACCAATGTTTAAGAAGAATGAACCATCTTTTTTAAGTACCTTTTTAACATCTCTTAAATGGTTAAGTAGATTTTTAACATATTCGTCAACTGAATTCTCTAATCCCAATTCATCTGGCCCATTAGAATAATTCCTTAGGCCCGAATATGGCGGGCTAGTGAAAACAACCTGTAAGCTCTCCGGTTCAATCACAGACAGGTCAATACAAGATTGATTATAAAGTCTAACATTTTCTGTAATAAATGGTCGTCTTCTGTCAGCAACTGGTAGCGATACAACTGTCGCATTTTCATTATTTGTCTCCTTTTTAGGAGCTAAAAATGAAGTTAATCGAGGCTCTATAACATTACTCAAGGAGATAATTTTTCCAACTATTTTTTGAGCTGCTAACGTTGGTTTGACAGATTCCATCATTGAATGGGTTCTGTCAATCGAAATATCTTTTGTGATCATGTTTTCGATTAAAGCAACTTCTTTGTGTGCTGGAGAGATCTTTTCAAATTCAACAATTGCAAATAGTTTTCTCAACGATGATTCAGAAATTCCTCCTATAACCCGAGCCGCTTTATCGAACCGGTTACCTTTACCCAAAACATTATCATACTCTTTTAACAAGTCATTTCGCTTGCCTTGGTTCTTACCTATAAGTTCAAGTAATATTTCAGCCTCGTTTATTTTTTCTGTCAATGTTTTTGTTCTGTGTTGATTACTGAACACAGTTACAAGAGCTTCATTTGAATTGTCAGTGTCAACAATTATCACATCCAAAAACTCAATACCTGCATTTAAAGCAGCTTTGAATCTACGCCCACCAGAACGAATTCTCATTTGAGAATCAGCGGTAACAGGCTGTAATTGCCCCACTTCTAACATAGACCGACCCAGTTCTTCAATCGCATCTACATCACTATAAGTGTAGATTGTAGATAGTACTGGGTGAATTGATAAGTCAGATGTTTTTACTTTAACTACTGCGTTTGATTGAATGTAAGATGTTTTCATGTTCTAAATTTTTGAACACTCACTTGTTGTAATTTAAAGTAAGTGTGATTAAAAAAATAGAAGTAGGGATTTGCATGGTCAAGCCGTGCCGAGAGTTCTTCTTTTATATCTCGAAATCACACAGTGAACAGCGCTATTTAATGTGTGATTATGTATATGTCTTTCGACGATACAAAGATAGATTGAGTATATGAATTTGACAATAGGGATAAATTGAGACACCATTTTTTGAAGACACCATGTCGAGACACCACAAGAATGTTACAAATCAAGTGTTTTAATATAGAGTTAGTTAACCGATTTTTACAGTTAAATATACATGTTGGAAACCAACATCCGACACCAAAAAAGGATCGTAAAACAACAGCCCGAAGGCCGATGCGGCCAACAGGTTTAACGTGTTGATGTACTTGCTGTAGGTTTTGCCCGTTATCACCAGGCTGATCATCACCGCTGCCCTGCAAACAGCTGGCGACAAGCCAGTAAGTAAAGCATACACCCAGATCAACACGATAATCAATACCGCTTTCAAGATCTTGCCCCGTCGTGTAGTACCGAGAAAGCTTAGTGCCCAGCCCAACAGCAAATAAATAATAGCCACATGCCCGCCCGAAACCGACAGGATATGAATAGTGCCTGTTTTAGAATAAGCCTGCAATACATCATTACTCAAGTCGGCCTTGTAGCCCAGTATTAAGGTTGATGCAACCGCGATGGCCGTGGTGTCGTGCATGTTGCGCTTAAACTTATCTACCAGGTTCTGCCTGATGCGAAGCGCATGCACAATTAACGGATTAGCTTGCCCGGCGGTAATAACTTTATATTGGCCCGGATAAAAAAATGCCTGGTAGTGCACGTTCTTATTAGCCAGGTACTGCTTGTAATTAAATTCGCCGGGGTTAAACGGCGGGTCGACCGATGTGTAATTTGCCTGTATAAGCAAGGCTTCACCATAAAACAGATTCTTAGCCAGTTCGTCCTTAATAGTGATGAGCAAAGTGCCGCTGGATTTGACAGATCTACCGCTATCTATCACCTGCCTGATCTCCGCCGTAAAGCGCACAACGCTATCTTTTACTTTCGGCTCAGACGTAATTATGGCCACCAGTTTTTGGGCTTTGGCTTTCGAGAAATGGCTTGCTTTGCCAAGTTCATTATGATCTGTTGTGACAAACCACCCCAGCAAAAACAATATTGGATATAGCAGCAACCCGCCAAGCCAGCGTGCCTTGTAGATGCGTAGCGGTTTATAGGCTAAATTAAGACTGATAAATAATAGCGTTAATGCTATCAGCCCTGCTAAAATGTAATTGTTGGATGTATCTAAAAAGAAAAACCCGCCGGTGATGCCTGCTAAAAAGGGTAAGAGTAATACAACAACGGGGATCTCGCCCTTGTGCTTAGCAATCATGGGTTTATTAATCAGCCCCTTTTAGTTAAGCCCTCTCCTTCGGGGGGAGGGTTTTGGTGGGCCGGAATAAAAATAGAATAATTACAGTTGGTCGCGCACTTCCAGCAGGAATTTTTTCATACTCTCGAGCGAATCTATCACACGCTGGTTATCGCGGGTATCGCCCATGTTGGTCTTCAGATGGTCTTTAGCGCCTTGCAGGGTGTAGCCTTTGTCGTTTATGAGGTGGAAGATGATCTTGAAATTTTCTAAATCCTCGGGTGTAAAATAGCGGTTGCCTTTTTTGTTCTTTTTAGGCGTCAGTAAATCAAATTCTTTCTCGTAAAAACGTATCAATGATTGATTTACCTCAAACATGGCCGAAACTTCGCCCATTGTATAATACATCTTGCTGATCTCGCGGTCTTTGTAAGGCATATGCAAATGTAAAGTTTTAGTAGGTAAGTCTGCAAGTGCTGAAGGTGTAAATTATTTAATTATATGGGCATAAACGCAACCTTAAGTGGCTGTATTTCAAAAAGCTATTTAGCAAAATCAGAAAAAATGTTATTTTAGTAACCTAATTAATTATGATTAAATCCTTTATTCTGTGTGCAATAGGCATGTTTTGTGTCAAAATTGCCTTTGGCGATACGGCCGATTCTGCTGTAACTATTAATTCGGCGGCAGAAAGCTATCAGTTTATTTACAACACCAAAACCGGATCGGTAGAGGTTAAGCAAAAGCTTACCACCACCTACATCGCTAATAATTTCCAGGCCACTATCCCAGTTGTACAAGGCTACAACAATCACTTTGCCATTAACAATGTCGAATGTAAAGTTGACGGGCGTACGCCGTTCGGCTTTAAACCAACATACTCCTACTACGGTGGCGAGGATATTTTTTACTCCGATCAAAAGATCTGTTATTTCCCTTTAACCATACCTAAAAAGGGTGGGTTTGGGGTAGTTACTTTTGACCAAACTGTTAATGATCCGCGTTATTTTACCAGCATCGGTTTTTCTGAAAGCTACCCGGTAAACCAAAAGCAGATAGTGGTAAAGGTTCCGCGCTGGATGAAACTGGAGCTAAAGGAGTATAACTTTAACGGATTTAACATTGTAAAAACCACGCAATACATTAGCGGCGAAGATGCAGATGTATTTACTTACACCATCAAAAATTTGCCGGCTACCAAACAGGAAAGTAATAGCCCCGGCCCAACATACATTTACCCGCATCTAATGGTGCTTTGCAAATCGGCAATTGCCGGTGGTAAAACCTTTACGTATTTTAACACACTTGACGATCAGTACAAATGGTACCACAGCCTCATTAAAAACAACGTGGCCGACCAGGCCGCAATAACAGCTAAGGCAAAAGAAACTTACCGGCGGCTTAAATACCGACATAGAAAAGATAAAGGCTATATTTTACTACGTGCAGGACAATATCAGGTATATCGCTTTTGAAGATGGGATGGCTGGTTTTAAACCGGAGAACGCAGACGAGGTGCTGCGCAAAAAGTATGGGGATTGTAAAGGGATGGCTAACCTCACAAAGGCTTTGCTTACTGCGTCTGGGTACGATGCAAGGCTTTGCTGGCTGGGTACAAAACACATCGCTTACGATTACCAAACACCTTCCCTTGCGGTAGATAACCACATGATATGTGCCCTTAATTACAAGGCAAAAACTTACTTTTTAGATGCTACAGAAAGCTACCTTGGTTTTGATGAATATGCCGAGCGCATCCAGGGCAGGCAGGTATTGATCGAAGATGGTGAAAAATACATATTATCCAAAGTCCCCACTGCGCTATCCGGGCAAAATGCAAACATCCAAACTGCAAAATTGGCCATTAGTGGCGGAGCGTTGGCCGGCACTGTCAACTATGTGTGGAAGGGTGAGGATAAGGAAGAAATCCTATCCGGCATAAACAGTATTAAGCGTGAAAAGACCGAAGATGCCATGATCAGATTCTTATCCGGCGATAATAATGATTACAACGTAACCGGCCTTGCCTTATCAGGCACAAGTAATCCCGATAAAGATCTGGTTGCTAATTATGCCGTGACCACCAAAAATGGCATCTCATTATTCAGCAAAACTTATTACATAGATTTGGATAATACCAAGGAGTTTATGAACGGTACAATTAAAACCGATGAGCGCAAACAAGATTATTGGTTTAGCCATAAACAAAACCTAACGCATACCGCAGAGCTTGCTATCCCACAGGGATATAAAGTTGCTTCGCTGCCTGCCGCTTTAAACTTAGTAAACGCCAACTACGAATTTCATGTGCAGTATGCATCCACTGCCGATAAGGTCACTTATAAAAAAAGCATCATTATCAAAAACACCTACCTGCCAAAAACAAGCTTTGCCCAATGGAACGCAGATGTTGAACAACTGATGAAAACATATAACGACGCCCTTACCATAAAACCTATTTCTGAATGAAAAAACCTTTACTCTTATTATCACTTTTAATTACGGTTTGCAGTACCGTTTATGCGCAAACCTATGATGAAAAAGCCGCCGAGATCCAAAAAACGGTATGGGGCGTAGCTTCTCCCGAGTTTGCCTTGAAAGAAGTGCCTGCCAAATACGCAAACGAAAGCGCGGTGATACTCGCGCAATCATATAACATCCAGCGCACATCTAATCTTAAGTTCAAATTTATGATTATAACGGCCGGTATTGCCAACCGGGTTACACGGGTTTCAACCCTGCACGAACGTGTTAAGATCAACGATAAATCGGCATTGGAGCGTTACACAACCCTCGAGTATCAAAAAAAACTGGACAAAAGCACTTCGTTCTTAATTGCCAAGATGAACGATGTGCATAATACATATATCGGTGCCAAAATAATTAAACCCAACGGCCAGGAAAACGTGGTTAATACCGGCGAAGAAGTACTGTTGAAAAATACCGGTAAAGACCAAAAAGGCAAACTTGCGATTCCGGGCCTGCAGGTTGGCGATATATTGGATTACTACATCAGCAGCAACGATCTGTCCGAAAACGCAATGGAAGATTCTTACAAAAAGAACGACCAGGTTTACGTGTTGGCAGATGAGTACCCCATACTTAATTATTCGCTTTATTTTCAATTCAACAGCAAAACATCGGTTTATTACATCCCTGCAAATGGCGCCCCAAGGCTGGAGGAAAGTGTTTTACCCAACGGCGATCTGGTGTTTAAAATGAACAAGAAAGAACTGCCAAAATATCAAAGCCAAAAATGGGTGTCGGTTTACCGCCAATACCCTTATATTGAAATAAGCAGCGCTGCCAAATCAAAAATGATGACCATGAATAACCCTGCTGCAAGGGCAGGGGGCATCACCGATAACAAAAACCTTTTCCAAACCTATTTTAGCGAGGTAAATAACCCTATTGACGAAGAGCCCAGGAAAATAATGAAGGATTATTTCGACAGTAAAAAAAACCTGAAGGCCGCACCGCTTGATAGTTCGATGAAGGTGTTATACGATGCCTGGAAACTGCGCGTGTTTGGCAATTTTGATAAGGACGATGTCGATAATTTAAAAGGCCTGAACTACCGCACTGCGAAAGGTACTATAGCGACCATTAACATGAGCCGTATTTTAACAGAAATGGATATTGTACATGAGGTGTTGCTGGTATCATCCCGCAATACCAGTTCCCTGGATAATGTTTACAATTTTTCTGACATGGATGCTCTTATCCGGATCTATAACGGTAACAAGCCACTGTATATGTGTTTTGACGATGCCTTAACCCACTTTAACGAGATCCCGGCGAAATTTCAGGGCGAGAAGGCCATCAGCCTGGTGCCTAAGCGTAAAAACGCGTCTAAATATGTGTTTGATGAAACGAGCACAACCATCGCTGTTGTTGCTGCCGATAAAAACCATGTTGAAGAAAGAGTAGATGTTTCGCTACTTGCAGATATGCAAAAATTAAAAGTGCAGCGCTCGGTTAAACAAACCGGCTATATGCGCCACGACGACCAAAAGAGTTTATTAAGCGCTATGGATATTGATAACGGCCTGATGCAGCTCGTAAAAGGCGAACCGCTTGCAAAGCGCCTGTCAAAAAATTATGAAACCAAAAAATCAGCTGATGCGTTTTTGAGCGGCATGGGTAAATCGCAGGCGGAGATACGTAAAAGTTTTATGGACGAAGCCGGAAGCCAGTTTGGGCAGGAGCCATTGCAAATTAGCGATTATAAGGTGATAAACCCCGCGCTTGAGAATAGCAGCCCTGTGTTTGAGTTTGCCTCAACCGTTACCCTTAACAACATGGTAAAAAAAGCAGGTAATAGTTATATTATAGATGCAGGGAAACTTACAGGTAGCTTTATGCAGCTTGAGGAGAAAGATAGGAAACGCACACTTGATATTTACATGCCTGCTGCACGCAGTCTAAAATACACTATAAACTTAGCTATTCCGCAAGGATATAAGATAAAAGGGGTAGAAGAACTTAATACTAAAAAGGCAAACAAAACAGGCTTGTTCACATCAACAGCTACCGTTAACGGCAATTTGCTAACTATAGTGGTTAACCGCGTTTACGCCAACAACTTTGAGAAAGCCGCCGATTGGCCATTAGTTGCTGAAGTGGTAGATGCCGCCTTTGCCCTCAATAATTTAAAAGTTTTGCTGGAGAAATAAGCCGGTGGCGTTTAGATAAGAAAAGGCGATGATAAATTCATCGCCTTTTCTGTTTTTTACTCAGTTCCTTTTATTCCAAAATTCTATTAATTCGGGTTCAGACAATTTTTTACCTTTGCACACTATGACCGCTAAAGAAATACGCCAGGCTTTTCTTGATTTTTTCGCTTCTAAAGGCCACATTATTGTGCCAAGCGCACCTATTGTTGTAAAAAACGACCCAACCTTGATGTTCACCAACGCAGGGATGAACCAGTTTAAAGATGTGTTTTTGGGCGAAGCGCCTGCTAAAGCCCCGCGCGTTGCCGATACCCAACGCTGCCTGCGTGTTAGCGGCAAGCATAACGACCTGGAAGAGGTGGGTATAGATACCTATCACCACACCATGTTCGAAATGCTGGGCAACTGGAGCTTTGGCGATTACTTTAAAAAAGAAGCGATTGCCTGGAGTTGGGAACTGCTTACCCAAGTTTACAAGCTTGATACAAGCCGCATATATGTTACTTACTTTGAAGGTGACGATAAAGAGGGCCTTGAAAAAGATACCGATACTTACGACCTGTGGAAACAGTTTGTACCCGAAGACCGCATTTTGCCGGGCAATAAAAAAGATAATTTTTGGGAAATGGGCGAAACAGGCCCCTGCGGACCGTGTTCGGAGATCCATTTTGACAGTCGCCCGGATAATGAGCGTTCCGAAGTTAGCGGTGCTATTTTAGTAAATGCCGACCATGACCAGGTGATAGAGATCTGGAATAACGTTTTTATGCAGTTTAACAGGTTGAAGGATGGCTCGTTACAGCCATTGCCAAACAAGCATGTAGATACCGGGATGGGCTTTGAACGTTTGGTGCGTGTGCTGCAGGGCAAAACCTCTAATTACGATACGGATGTTTTCCAGCCGATGATCCAGTTCATCGCGAAAAAAAGCGGTAAAAAATACAACAGTGCCGCCAAACCCGGTGATGCCGATTGGAACGATGCCGTAGCTATGCGCGTATTGGCAGATCATATCCGTGCCATTAGTTTTGCTATTGCAGACGGGCAGTTGCCTGCAAGCAATAAGGCCGGATACGTCATCCGCAGGATACTACGCCGCGCGGTACGTTACAGCTACCAAACATTAGATTTTAAAGAACCATTTTTTAACGAATTAGTGCCATTGCTGGCCGAACAATTTAAAGGTGTTTTCGATGAATTATATGCGCAGAAAGATTTTATACAGAAGGTGATTTTGGAGGAAGAGGTTTCTTTCTTGAGGACGTTATCTGCTGGTATAAAAAGATTTGAAGAATATCAAACAGTAAATTTTTACAATCAGGTTTTTTCAATTGATCCAACTGCTACACCTCAAGAGATAGAAAATAAAGTATTTTCTGGAGAATTTGCTTTCGAACTTTCGGACACCTATGGTTTTCCAATTGATTTAACAGAATTAATGGCAAGAGAAAAGGGCTGGGTAGTTGATATCGGGGCCTACAATCAAGCCCTTCAAGGCCAAAAACTCCGTTCTCGTGCTGCTACAGCGGTAAGCGCCGGTGATTGGGTAGTACTTAGAGCTGGCGATAATACCGAGTTTGTGGGTTACGATGAAATGTACACCGATTGCGAGATCTTGAAATACCGCAAGGTAACCGCGCAGGGTAAAGAGCAATACCAAATCGTGCTTAACCGTACGCCGTTTTACGCAGAAGGTGGCGGCCAGGTAGGCGATACCGGTAACCTCATGAGCGAATGGTACGACGAAACCAAGGGCAACCTGGGATTCGAAGTAAACGATACAAAAAAAGAGAACGGCCTGATAATTCATTATGCAAACCTGCTGCCGTATTACTCGGTAGAAGCAAATGAATATAAAGAATGGGAATTGCCAAACCCTATGCCAACCCGTTTCCAGGCTGCCATCCATATGGGGAACCGTATCATGACCAATGCCAACCACTCGGCTACGCACTTGCTGCATGCCGCGTTGAAGGAAACTTTGGGCGAACACGTAAACCAAAAAGGCTCATTGGTAAACCCGGATCAGCTGCGTTTCGATTTTTCGCACTTCCAGAAAGTTACCGATGATGATATAGAAGTATTAGAGCGCATCGTAAACCAAAGAGTACGCGAAGCTATCCCATTAAAAGAAGAACGCAGTGTGCGTTATGACGATGCCATTGCCAGCGGCGTTACCGCCCTGTTCGGCGAAAAATATGGCGACCGGGTACGCGTAATAACCTTTGATGATAAATTTAGCAAGGAACTTTGCGGTGGCACACACGTGCAAAACACTGCGGAAATTGGCTTCTTTAAAATAACAGGCGAAAGTGCTGTTGCCGCGGGTGTTCGCCGTATCGAGGCCATCACCAGCTATCATTCGCAAGATTATATCCAGAACCAGGCAAGGCAGATCAAAGGCCTAAAAGAGCTCCTTAAAAACCCTGCGGATCTTTCTAAAAGCATCGAAAGCCTGATAGAGGATAATAACCGTATGAAAAAGGAACTGGAAAAAGCGGTACTGATGAAAGCATCAGGCTTAAAAGACCAGTTGGCTAAAACCGCCGAAGATATCAACGGCATCAACTTCATCGCCCAAAGGGTGGAATTACCAACTGCCGATGCCGTTAAAACCTTGGCTTACCACCTTAAAGATATCGTTCCTAACCTGTTCCTGGTACTGGCTGCAGATATTAACGGTAAACCAAGTATCACGGTAATGATAGATGAGGCTTTGGTAAAAGATAAAGGCCTGCATGCAGGTAACATTGTAAAAGAGTTAGCTAAAGAAGTTAAAGGTGGGGGCGGCGGTCAGCCATTCTTCGCTACTGCCGGCGGCAGCGATGTTAGCGGTATTGATAATGCTTTGGCAAAAGCCAAAAGCTTTGTGCAATAAGCCAGATTATCTCCGCGCGCCATTGCTGTGACGGGTGGGATTTATGTTCGGGCAGGCTGCCTTGTAGGAAATGCAAACTCTATAAAACAGATAGACAGCTCATAAAGCGGTCTTTCTGTTTTATAGAGGAGTTTATTTAGTGTTTCCCGTGGCCTTTTCCGTTCCCGTGTCCATTGCCATGTCCGTTTCCGTTGTTGCTTTTTACCTTAACGTATTTTACTTTATTGTGTGCGTTGTAAGAGTTACCGCGTATCACAACCTTTTCCTTTGAGCCCTTATATTTGCCGTAACGCACGCGGTCGGTTTCAAAATAAGTATAAGCCCTTGGCCTGTTTACCGCAACTTTATAACCATTATCAAGTCTGTAGTCGCTGTATCTTGCCGGCAGGGAGCTTCTCCAAACCCAGCGGCCACCGTCTAAGTAAACAAATTGTTTCTTGGGTGCATAGTAATAGCTTTCTACATCCGGCAGGTAATAGTAATTTACATTTGAATACTCTGCGGGAGGTGTCCAGCTGCCGATGTTTAAATTGACACTTATTTGTGCTTTAGCTGTATTAACGGATGCTGCAAGTATAAAAAGGCTTGCAAACACCCCTAAGATTAACTTTTTCATGATTTCTTCAAATAAAATTTAAGTGTGCATTAATAGGTACAAACTATAGACATATAAATGTTGCAAATGTTTAATTACCTCGATAATTACACAAACGCCTAATTGGCCAAAAGGGTGCATAATAAAAAAGACAGCTTTAATGGCGGTCTTTTTTATTATATGAAATTTTGGTTAATGCTTGCCGCGTCCATGGCCGCCACCACCTTCATGATGCGCCGCCGGGCGGCTAACGCGGGTAACAGTCCTCACATTTGTGCGCGATGGCCTGTTTACAACACGGGTGTGGTTCACAACGCGTGCCGGGCGGTTAACAACCCTTGTATGGTTTACAACCCTTGTTGGCCTGTTAACGTATCTTGTATGGTTTACAACCCTTGCCGGCCTGTTAACATATCTTGTATGGTTTACTACCCTTACCGGGCGGTTAACGTAGTGGTTGCGGTTTACTACTACAGTACGCGGGCGGTAATACCTATCGCGCACAATTACGTTTTTAACACCCCGGTAACGGGCATAACGTGTCCTGTCGTAACTATAATAGCGATATGGGTTTGGCCTGTAAACAGCCACTTTGTAACCATCGTTAATATTGTAATAATTATAACGTGCGGGCAAATTATTTCTCCATACCCAGTTGTTGCCGTTAAGGTAAACGTACTGGTGCGTTGGTACATAATAATAGCTGTTAACATCCGGCAGGTAATAATAATTCGCGTCAGAATATTCTGTCGGCGGGCTCCAGGTGCCCAAATTAAGGTTTACGCTTACCTGCGCTTTTGCCGGGGTTACTGATGCCGCCAGGATAAACATCCAGGCAAGCATTCCTAAAATTGTTCTTTTCATGGTATTTGTTGTAAGTGCATGTAATTCTGTATGCTAATGTAACAGACACCTCATTAAATAAAAGGTTTAACAAATTGTTTCCGCAAGCGGCATGCATTTTAAAAAATAGCTATGAAAAACATATATATAAACTATATTTGGCATGTTTCATCAATGCTGAATAACAGCTGAATATATACTATGGCAGTTCTACAAGGCGGCGTGAGTGATAAGTACGAGTTGGTTGTTGGGTTAGAGGTTCACGCGCAGTTATCTACTTTAAGTAAGGCTTTTTCATCAGATTCGGCAGCATTTGGCGCCGAACCAAACCATCATGTAAGTCCGGTTTCGCTGGGTCACCCCGGTACGTTGCCGCGCATCAATAAACGCATGGTAGAGTATGCAGTAAAAATGGGTTTGGCCTGTAATTGTTCTGTCAACCTGCAAAACACCTTCGCACGTAAAAATTACTTTTATGCAGATCTGCCCAAGGGTTTCCAAACCACGCAAGATCAGCAACCTATCTGTCTTGGTGGTGGTGTTACCGTAAAGTTGGCTGATGGCACTTCAAAAACCATTGCCATCCATCACATTCATATGGAAGATGATGCCGGGAAAAGCTCGCACGATCAGCACGATCATTATTCCCTAATTGACCTGAACAGGGCAGGGGTACCGCTTATCGAGATTGTATCTGAACCAGACCTGCGCAGTGCCGAAGAAGCCGGCCAGTTCCTGATCGAAATTCGCCGTTTACTGCGTTACCTTGATATTTGTGACGGTAACATGGAAGAAGGCAGCATGCGTTGCGATGCCAATATATCGGTACGTTTAAGGGGCGCGGCGCAATACGGCAACCGTTGCGAGGTGAAAAACCTTAACTCAATCCGCAATGTGCAGCGTGCCATTGAGCATGAATTTACCCGCCAAATCGAAGTGATAGAAGCAGGCGGCCATATCGACCAAAATACCTTAAATTTTAACGCCGATACCGGCGAAACGTCGGTACTGCGCTCAAAAGAAATGGCGAACGATTACCGCTACTTCCCGGAGCCTGATCTATTGCCTGTGCAAATCACAGAAGCTCAACTGGACGAGATCCGCAGTAAAATGCCGGCATTGCCAAATGAGTTATTCGAAAAATACACCACCAAACTTGGCCTGTCAGATTATGATGCCGCGGTAATTATTGCTGATAAGGATTTTGCCGCTTACTTTGAAGCGGTTATAAAACATACATCCAACTACAAATCGGCAGCTAACTGGGTTATGGGGGCTATACGCTCATACATCAACGATAATAGCATCAGTATAGCTAATTTTGGTCTACTGCCACAAAATTTAGCCGGGCTTATAAAACTGGTTGATAAAGGCAAAGTAAATAATTCTGTTGCCGCCCAGAAATTATTTCCCGAAATGTTGAAAGGAAATAATAAAACTGTCGACCAATTGGCTAAAGAATTGAATTTGCTGATTAGCGAAGACACCGGCGAGGTTGACGGATTTATCCGCGCGGCGATAGCAAAATACCCCGACAAGGTTTTAGAGTACCAAAAGGGTAAAAAAGGCGTTTTAGGCTTGTTTATGGGCGAAGTGATGAAGCTATCTAAAGGAAAGATAGACCCGCAAAAAACCAATCAGCTTTTGATAAAAGAATTAGAATCTAAATAAAGATCATGAAAAACCGTATTGTTACCTGCCTGGCATTTGTGGCAGCGTTCGCTATTTCGTCGTGCAAGGAAGCTACTACCTTTACTATATCGGGTAAGTTAGATAACCCGGGCAGTATTAAAAAAGTGTACCTGTTAGCTGCAGATAGCGCACAGGTAAGTATAATAGATTCAACGGATGTAAGCGCTGGTAAAGATTTCACCTTTAAACGGTCGGCACCTTACGCTAATTTGTATAAACTGCGAATTGGCGGTAATATTTATGATTTCGTTGCCAAGAACGGGGATGCCATTACTTTTAAGACAGATATCGCAAATGTTAATCACGAATACGAGATAAGCGGTTCCGAAACTTCCGAAAAAATCAAGGAGTTTAATAAAATAAGCAACATGTATGGTGCTAAAAACAGCAAACTATCTGACGAGTACACCAACAAATCCGCAGCGCTGGGTAAAGAGTCGGATTCATTGTTGAAGATATATATCCCGCAATTCCAGAAAAATATTGCTGATTACAGCACAGAGATATTAAAATTTGTTGGCGATAATAAAAAATCGCTTGCAGGTTTCTATGCAGCAACGTCATTAGATCAGTACAAATACGAGCAGCAAATGGTTGCTTACGCCGATGATATTAAGGACGAATTTAAAGATAACCCTGCCGTGCAAACCTTTTTGCGCCAAATGGCTGCTGTAAAACCGATCTCGGTAGGGCACAAAGCACCGGAGTTTACCATCAAGAGCATTGATGATAAGGAAGTGAAACTATCCGACTATAAAGGTAAATATGTGATGCTTGATTTTTGGGCGTCATGGTGTGGGCCTTGCCGCCAGGAAAACCCTAATGTGGTAAAGCAATACAAAATTTACAAAGATAAAGGCTTTAATATCCTGGGTGTTTCGTTGGATATCGAGAAAAAGGACTGGAAGCAGGCTGTCAACGCCGATGGCTTAAGCTGGACGCATGTATCAGATTTACAGCGTTTTGAAGGACCTACAGAAAAGCTCTATCATATTGAAGCTATCCCCTCAAATTTCATTATAGACCCACAGGGAAATATCGTTGCAAAAAATGTTACGGGTGCTGATCTTGAAGAATTTTTAAAGAAAACATTTAAATAACCTGAATTAAAGGTTAACTTATGATACTATTTAACAATTTGTTAATATTGGCTTAACCGTTAGCTTCTATTAAGCTTATACATTTATGCAAAATTAAATATACATGAGCACCAGCAAACAGAAGATATTAATTGTTGACGACGAGCCCGATATTTTAGAACTGATTGAGTATAACCTTAAGAAAGAAGGCTACCAGGTATATTCGGCACGTAACGGCCAGGAGGCCGTTGCCGAAGCCAAGCGTACTCAGCCCGATCTGATCGTTTTAGATATAATGATGCCCAAAATGGATGGCATAGAAGCATGCCGTATTATGCGCACCATGCCCGAGTTTAAAAACACTTTCATGGTTTTCCTTACCGCCCGCAGCGAAGAGTACTCGGAAATTGCCGGTTTTAACGTAGGTGCCGATGATTATATAGCCAAACCAATTAAGCCACGTGCATTAGTTAGCCGCATCAACGCCATTCTTCGCCGAAACGCACCACCGGAAGAAGTTACCGACAATAAACTTGAAATTGGCGATTTAGTGATAGATCGCGAAGCTTACCTTGTTTATAAAGCAGGTGCTAAAGTTGTATTAGCCAAAAAAGAATTTGAGTTACTATACCTGCTGGCCTCAAAGCCAGGCAAGGTTTATACTCGCGAGGTGATCCTGAAAAATATTTGGGAAGACTCGGTAGTGGTTACCAACCGCACCATTGATGTACACGTACGTAAACTGCGCGAAAAACTTGGAGACGATTGTGTATCTACCGTAAAAGGAGTTGGTTACAAATTTGAAGCATAATTAAAAAGCCTCCGTTGATAAACGGAGGCTTTTTTGTTTAAAATGGCTGAGGGGCTTATTTAGCCGCAGCAACTTTCTTTTTAGGAGTTGCTGCAGTTTTGGTAGTATTAGCTTTCGCCACTGTTGCTTTAGGTGCTGCTGCTTTTTTAACCGCAGCAACCTTGGTTTTTGCTTCGGTGGTAACGGCTTTTGCTTTTGTAGCCGCCTTAGCTTTTACTTCAGTAGCAGTTTTTTTAGCATTGGCAGTAGTAACCTTAGCTTTATCGGTAACCGCTTTAGCCTTGGTCGCGGCAGTAGCTTTTACAGCAGTTGCCTCTTTTTTAGCTTTGTCGGTAGTATCAGCAACTTTTTTAGCTACCGTTTCCTTTACAGCAGCCGCTTCTTTTTTAACACTGTCGGTAGTATCAGCAACTTTTTTGGCTACGGTAGCTTTAGCTGACGCAACTTTTTTAGTAGCAGTAGGCTTTTTAGTGGTTACGGATTCTTTAATGTCTTCTATCTTATCTTCTGCTTTGTCTTTCAGGTCTTCGGCAGTTTCTTTGGTGCCGTCCCAAAATTCTTCAATGGTTTCTTTTATCTTCTCGAAAAAGCCTTTTTCTTCGGGCTGTGTTTTTTTTGTGCTCATGTTGTTTTTATTTAGGTATATGATTGTTAGATATTTAACATTGAGGAATAAAATTTGTTTGAGCCTCTCGCTTGGGTAACATTAGTAAGGCCGTCGCAATTAAATTATTAACTGTATTTTTACCGGCTATGAAGTTTCCAAAGTTTGCCGACCTGATACTGTTTGAAGATGAAGATGTAATTGTGGTGAATAAACCGCCGTTCATCAGTTCGTTAGATGAGCGCGAGGGCGGCGAAATAAATATGCTGCGCCTGGCCAAACAATATACCGAAGATGCACAGATCTGCCACCGCCTTGATAAAGAAACCTCCGGGGCGCTAATTATAGCCAAAAATCCTGAAGCTTACCGTACAGTATCTATGCAGTTTGAAAAACGTAAGGTGAAAAAGGTTTACCACGCGGTTATTGATGGTACCCATGTTTTCGAGGAGTTACTTATAGATCTACCTATACTGAATGTAGGTAAGGGTAACGTTACTATTAGCCGCCAAGAGGGTAAGCGTGCCGAAACATGGTTCCAATCCTTAAAATATTTTAAACATTATACACTGGTTGAATGCCGCCCGGTTACCGGCCGCATGCACCAGATCAGGATCCACCTGGCTACCCAACGCGCTTCGATAGCAGGAGATGAGATGTACAAAGGCCTGCCTGTTTTCCTTTCTAAACTAAAACGTAAATACATTTTAGGTAAAGATCAAGAGGAACTACCTATCATGAAACGATTTGCCCTGCACGCCTATGAGGTTAGTTTTAAACTGCCATCTGGCAATGACATCACTGTGCACGCGCCGTACCCTAAAGATTTTGAAACGCTGCTTAAATTATTAGAGAAGTTTGACAGCTAAAAAAGGCATTTAAACTTGTAAAATTTATATTACGCAATTGTTTGTATTTACGGTTCTCTGTAGTAGATTTATAGGAAATAAACCGTATGCACAAAAAGCTTTACCTCATTATAGCTTTTATCTACTTAACTACCTGTGCTTTGCATGCGCAAAAGATAAGTATTAATAAAGATACGCTCGTAAACATTATTCAACAGCAAGATAAGCAAGCACAGCATAAACGCCTCGTAAGGTTTATAAAAACTTATATCCAGGGTGTAACCCCGGATGTTGCAACATGCGGAACGGACACTATTATAAGTTTATTTAATCGGTATAATTTAAACGAAAAAGACGCTTTTATAAACTTTATAAAGGGGCTATCTTCCAACAAAACGCATGATCTTACAGGTGCCGAAGCGTATATGCATAAGGCTGTTGAGGTAGCCCGCCGGCAAAATGACAGTTACCTGCTTTATCAATTTTTAAGCCACCTTAGTTTTATACAAACGGACAAAGGGGATTTTACCGGCGCTGTGCATAGCTACAGGATGACGAAAAGGGAGGCGCTGATATTAAATGATGATTACCTTCAGGCTTTGCTTGATGTTAACATATCAGATCTGTATTATAAGGCGAGCTTCTATAATCAATCTATAAGTTACCTTAATGAAGCGGAAAAGCTCTTAAGTAATGAAACCCCAAGCCGCAGAGCACCGCTTACCACCATTATCAGATACAATAAATCTGAAAACTATTTCAGGATGCGTAATTACGATTCGTTGAAAGCTTACCACGATAAATTGAGTGATACAAGCAATAGATCTTACAAAATATACACTTATAGACTCCGTACAGCTTATTATTTAAACTTACTTATGGGCAATTACTCTATTGCCATTAACCAGATCAATGAATTAAAAACCGATGCAAGATATGTGGCCAACGAGCTGGAGAACCAATACCTGGCTGACGCCTACTTTAGGAACGGCCAGTTAGATTCTTCAAAAGCCCTTATCATTAAGTTATTGGCTAATAGCACCGGTAATAACCACCCCGAAATAAGGTTTCATTTATATGAATTGCTGGCCCAGATAGCTGAAAAAAATGGCGATGCAAATGGGGCGGCAAATAACTATAAAATTGCATTGAAAGAATCGCATGAGAATAATGCCCGGATAACGCAGGTGGGTGACATCTCTTCGCAAATGAAGATAGATGAAACGGAGAACTCATACATTCAACGCACGGAGGCTTACAAACGCGAGCGGTTGTGGCTGATATTTACGGTTGTAGTGGCGGCGTTAATTATTGCGGCCATTGCGCTTATTTATCGCAACGTAACACAAAAACGCCATTACGAAAAATTGTTGTTTGCCGCTAAACGCGAAGAACTTGCCTTTATCAACTCGCACGAGGTACGCAGACACCTTACTAATATTTTAGGGATAATAGACATCCTTAAACACACTGATAATAAGCTGGAGGAATACGAGCAGATGGAAGAATACCTGCAAAAATCGGCATCCCTACTGGATGAATCGATCAAAAATATCTCCGAAAAGCTAAACGACGAATAGGGGGCTACGCCCTATTTACAAGAGAACTCAAAATCAGGGATTTTATTCGAAGTTTAAAATTTGACTTATTTGGAATTTAGCGGTTAGATTGAGAGATTGTTTAATCTAAACTTATCAAAGTGGTTTCGCGGCCAATAATATCCGCAACGCTGGTTTCAGATAATATTTTAAGTGTAGCATCGCGCACTTCAATAAATACATCGCGGATGCCACAGGTATGTTCCTGGTGGCACTCGTCGCAACGGTGGTAAAAGTTTAGGCTGGCGCAGGGAACCATGGCAATTGGGCCATCGGTAATACGCATAATGCTAACCAGGTAAATATCTTTAGGGTCTTTATTAAGGCTGTAGCCACCGCCAGCGCCTTTTTTGCTGTACAGATAACCCGCGTTCCTAAGATCAAGCAAGATCTGCTCCAGGAATTTTTTTGGGATCTTTTCCATCTCAGCAATCTTTGAGATCTGCATTGGCGGTTTATCCATGTTTTTGCCCATGACAACCAGTGCCTTTATCGCGTATTTAGTTTTTTTGGATAGCATTTATAAATATAACGAACAAAATTACATAAACAAATTAATACTACATAATATGTATGCATAGTAATTTATGTAGTGGATCTGTCAGAATGTCCCAGGTTTTTATCCGGGCAAATTACATCACGTACCAGTTGTTTAAGTTCCTTTATTTCGGGGAATCGGCCATGTTCTTTACGGTCGAAAATTACAGCCTCAGCTATCCTGATGTTGTATTTGCCTGGTGTTTCGCTGGGCTGCAGGGTAACGCCGTACACGTCATCGGTAAAGGTGGTGAGTAGTTCCTGGCCCATGTAGGCAGCGCGCAAAAGCCAGTTGCATTTTGGGCAATATTCTATAGTAATGGTGGGTTTCATTCGAGTGGGGTTAATGTAACATATTTGTATTCAATACGTCAATTAGACACAATAGTTGGTTGGTGGATATTTTTTGTTAATTTCAACAATCAAACACCAACCAATTATAAAACATATTTCATGAAAAAAATAACATTTTTTCTGCTACTGCAAGTTGCTTGTGCGCCATTGTTTGCTCAAAAAGGAGTACAAGTTAAAATCGAGAACGGCACAGTGGAGAGCGTTACCGAAAAATCGGGCGTAAACAGTTTTAAGGGAATCCCGTTTGCACAGCCACCAATTGGAGAATTACGCTGGAAAGAACCCAAGCCAGTAAATAGTTGGACCGGCGTGCGTAAGTGTGATGCCTTTGGTTACAATGCCATGCAGAAAAAGGTATTCGGTGATATGGGTTTCCGTACGCCCGGCATGAGCGAGGATTGCCTGTACCTTAATGTATGGGTGCCTGCAAAAGTATCAAAAGCCAAACTTCCAGTATTGCTCTACTTTTATGGTGGTGGTTTTGTTGCCGGCGATGGTTCTGAGGCGCGTTATGATGGCGAGAGCATGGCTAAACGCGGCATTATCACCTTAACAGTAAACTATCGCCTTGGCGTATTTGGCTTTATGGCACATCCCGAATTGACAAAAGAATCTGCACACCATGCATCTGGTAATTATGGTCTGTTGGATCAGAATGCCGCCCTGCGCTGGGTAAAGAAAAATATTGCTGCCTTTGGCGGTGATCCTGATAAGATAACCATAGCGGGCGAATCGGCAGGCTCTATGTCGGTATCGGCACAAATGGTGTCGCCATTATCAAAAGAGCTGATATCCGGCGCGATTGGCGAAAGTGGTGCTATGTTTAAACCGTTGGCACCTGTCGCACTTAACATTGCCGAAAGCAATGGCGTTAAGTTTAGCGAAAAAGCAGAGGCTAATACTTTGGCAGCATTACGCGCTATTCCGGCCGACCAGTTGTTGGACCTGGCTTCAAAGCCCGGCAACCCGCCAACGAGCTTTGTTATGGATGGCTATTTTTTCGACAAAATGCCATCAGAAACGTTTATGGCAGGCGAGCAGGCTAAAGTGCCTTTGCTGGCAGGATGGAACTCGGCCGAGATACCCTACCAGGCGGTAATGTATGGTAAAACGCCAAACCCCGAAAATTATGCAAGCCAAGTGAAATTGTTATATGCTGAAAAATCCGATGAGGTTTTAAAGCTTTACCCCGGTAGCACCCAAGAAGAGGTAATTAAGTCGGCTACAGAACTGGCCAGCGACAGGTTTATTGTATATGCTACCTGGAAATGGACCGATACCCATGCAAAAACCAGCGGAAAGCCGGTTTACAGATATGTGTTTTCGAAAGCCAAACCACCAGTCACTGCTGCAATGGCCAATTTAACCCCCGGGCTTGCAGGCGGTGTTAATAAGACTACCGACGCCGCGAAAACAAAAGGCCCGCAACCCTATAATGGTGCACCACATGCGTTTGAGATAGAATATGCAATGGGCAACCTTGCTACCAATAAGATGTACGCCTGGACTGCCGAAGACTACAAAGTATCGGCCACGATGGAAAGTTATTTCGCCAACTTTATAAAAACAGGAAACCCTAATGGAAAAGGTTTGCCAAAATGGGATGCTAACCTAAAAGGCGGCCCGGTAAACTTCATGAATTTAAATGTAAAAAGTATGCAGGAAAAAGAAAGCCCGCAACTTAAAGGCAGATATGTATTTTTGGATGGCGAGTATTCGAAATAGCTATTCGCCTAAAAGCATAAAAAAGCCGCTCTAATATCTCAGAGCGGCTTTTTTATGTGGTGGATATTACAAGTGTATTACTTCGCCGTAGGCATCAGCAGCAGCTTCCATTACAGCTTCGCTCATGGTAGGGTGAGGGTGTACAGATTTGATGATGTCATGACCGGTAGTCTCCAGCTTACGCGCCGTAACCACTTCGGCAATCATTTCAGTAACATTCAAGCCTAGCATGTGCGCGCCAAGGAACTCGCCGTATTTGGCATCAAATATCAGTTTTACAAACCCATCCTTAGCGCCGGCGGCACTTGCCTTACCCGATGCTGAGAATGGGAACTTACCAATTTTAACCTCGTAACCCGCTTCTTTAGCGGCTTTTTCTGTATAACCTACAGAAGCAACTTCCGGCGAGCAGTAAGTACAGCCCGGGATGTTGTTATAGTCTAAAGGCTCGGGGTTTTTACCCGCTATCTTTTCAACGCAGATGATCCCTTCGGCAGATGCCACGTGGGCAAGGGCCTGCCCTTTAACAATATCGCCAATAGCATAAACGCCTTCAACGTTGGTTTTGTAAAAATCATCAACCAATACCTTGCCTTTATCAGTTTTAACGCCGTTTTCTTCAAGGCCGATACCTTCTATATTGGTAGAAATGCCAATTGCAGACAATACCACATCGGCCTCGAGCACCTGGTTGCCGTTTGCCGTTTTAACATTCACGCGGCAACCTTCGCCATTGGTGTCAACAGATTCTACAGTAGAGCCTGTCATGATATTGATGCCCTGTTTTTTAAGGATGCGCAGCAAACCTTTTGAGATCTCTTCGTCCTCTAAAGGCACGATGTTATCCAGGAACTCAACCACGGTAACTTTTGTACCTATGGCGTTGTAAAAATAAGCAAACTCGATACCAATGGCACCCGAACCTACCACAACCATCGATTTAGGCTGCTTAGGCAGTATCATTGCCTGGCGATAACCAATTACTTTTTTACCATCCTGTTTAAGATTTGGTAATTCGCGCGAGCGGCCACCTGTTGCAATTATGATACTGGTAGCGGTAAAATCTTTAGTAGAACCGTCGCTTATTTTAACAGTAACTGTCCCTTTTGATTTTAGCGAACCGTAACCCATTATAACGTCGATCTTATTTTTTTTCATTAAAAACTGAACGCCTTTGCTCATGCCATCGGCTACGCCTCGGCTACGTTTTATAACGGCCTCAAAATTAACTTCGCCGCCATCAACTTTAATACCGTAATCGGCAGCGTGGTTTAAATATTCAAAAACCTGTGCGCTTTTTAATAAGGCTTTAGTAGGGATACAACCCCAGTTAAGGCAGATGCCCCCAAGTGATTCTTTTTCGACAATAGCGGTTTTTAAACCCAATTGCGATGCGCGGATAGCGGCAACATAGCCGCCCGGGCCCGAACCAATAACAATTAAATCGTAATCCATATAGTATGTATCTTTTATGATTTTGGAATGCCAAAGCTAATTAAAAAGCGGTGGAAATGAAAAATTGGAAAGTGATTTAAAAACAGAGCAGATAATATAATATAAATAGCTGTCAATCAAAAAGTTTATTGGAAAAATGACACATGTAATGTAAATATTACACCAGTAATTCATCAAAATTTCATTATTGCTTAAATAACATGTAAAGTGTTGTAAAATATATAATTATTGTTAACATTAACTTAATATACTAAATGAAGGCAATATATATCTTTGCATCATTAATTCACTTAACAGTTAAATTTAAAAAAACAAGTATGAGGAAGTTTTTACTCTTATTATTACTTACTGTATCCACGCTCTTTATACAAAAGAATGTGAATGCACAAGGTGTTACCACAGCATCTGTTAACGGTGTTGTCACCGATAAACAGGGTGGTATACCAGGTGCAACAGTTACCATTACGCATCAGCCTACAGGTACTGTGTATTCCACAGTTACAAGGGCTGATGGCCGCTATAACATCCCTAACTTAAGGGTTGGCGGTCCGTACTTATTCAAAGTAAGCTTTATTGGCTTTAAGGATTATGTACAGGAAAACATCACATTATCTATTGGCCAGGATCAAAGGATCTCTACCAAGCTTGAAGACAACACTACAAGTTTAGCAGAAGTAACCATTACCGGCGGCCAGGGTAAGGTTATCAACTCATCCCGCACAGGTGCCCGCGAAACCATTACCCGTTCACAAATTGAAAATTTGCCAACAATTAGCCGCTCACTGCAGGATTTTACAAAACTTACCCCGTCTGCAAATGGTTTATCTTTTGGTGGTCGTTCAAGCACTTATAACAACATTACTGTTGATGGTGCATTGTTCAACAACTCATTTGGTTTATCGGGTACTTTAGGTGGCCAAACCAACTCACAGCCAATTTCGTTAGATGCTATTGACCAGATCCAGGTTGACATTGCACCTTATGACGTACGCCAGGGTAACTTTACAGGTGCGGGTGTCAACACTGTAGTAAAGTCTGGTACAAACACTGTAAAAGGTACTGCTTACTATTTTGCACGTGGTTCGAAATTACAGGGTTACCATGTTGGCCCAACCAACCTTGGTGTAACTCCTGTTAACTATCACACAGATGGTATTGCAGTAGGTGGGCCAATTATCAAGAATAAATTGTTCTTGTTCGTATCCGGCGAGCAGGAAAGAATCACCCAACCGCCAAGCGCTGTATGGGTAGCTGGCCGTCCGGGCTTAAGTGGCGCAAACGTATCTAACGTACAAGCCGCTACGCTCGATGCCATCAAAACCAAATTAACAAGCCTTGGTTACGATCCGGGTGCTTACGAAGGTTACAACTACCAAACATCAAGTGATAAGGTAACCGTAAAGCTTGACTGGAACATCGACAAAAACAATACTTTAAGCGCAAAATATTTTTACCTTAAATCATTCAGGGATCAGCCGGCAAGTAACTCAGGTATTACTAACGCTGGTGTTGGTTTTGGCACAACCCGTGCACCGGGCCAGAACTCATTGCCGTTCATTGGTTCGGGATACACTATCAACAACAACTTTAACATAGGTATAGTTGAGTTAAACACCCGGATAAGTAATACCATGTCTAACAAGTTAACTGTTGGTTACTCTGCATTGAGAGATTATCGTAGCTTTTTAGGTAACGGATCGGTACCAATGGTTGATATCGGTAACGGTACTTCTGCTGCTGATGGTACAGTCATTACCGGTGCTAACGCGACCGCTACAAGTTTTGGTTCGGAGTTATTTACCGCAGGTAACCTGCTAAGTACAAATATCTGGCAGTTTGCTGATGATTTCACTGTTTACAAAGGCAGGCACGAAATTACATTAGGTACCAGCAATCAGATCCAAAGCTACGTGAACGGTTTCGCACCAGATTACAACGGCTTATACACTTATAATTCAGCATCAGATTTTATTAATGGTTTACCGGCTGCTGCTTATACCTTACGCTATTCTGCGGTAGGTAATGATTTCCCTTATGCAAAAATCAAGGCATCATTATACAGTGTTTATTTACAGGATAAATACACTGTTACTGATAACTTTAGGTTAACATATGGTATAAGGGCTGATTATGCGGCATTCCCTAATTCATTAGCCCCTAATGCTAACGCAGCTGCGTTAACCTTCCAGGGTGGTACACATGTTGATGTTTCTAAACTTCCTAAAAACCGTATCCAGATATCTCCACGTATCGGCTTTAACTGGGATGTTAAAGGCGACCAAACTACCCAAATACGTGGTGGTACAGGTTTGTTTACCGGCCAGGTTCCATTTGTATGGATCTCTAACCAGGCATCAAACAACGGTTTGTTATTTGGTTCATACACCATTGCTAAAGGTGTAGCCACAAACACACCGGCACAAAACGCTCAGTTGATCTTTAAACCGGACGTTAACGCTAACCGCCCTGCTGCAGGTGCTGCCAACTCATCTTATGAGTTAGACGTTACAGACCCAAACTTGCGTTATCCAAAAATATGGAGAACAAACCTTGCAATCGATCAGAAATTACCTGGTGGTGTTATAGGTACAATTGAAGGTGCTTACACTAAAGATCTTCAGGCTATCTATCACCAGAATCTTGTTCTGTCTGATAATTTTACTACACTTAAAGGTCCGGAAGGTCAGATCCGTTACGATTCAAAAAATACCACTGTGGGTACTGTAGCTAACCCAACAACCGCTACAAACCCTAATATTACCGGCTTATACTACCTTAAGAACACTAATAAAGGTTTCTCATACTTTATTACGGGCCAGTTACAAAAAAGCTTTACAAACGGTTTTGCAGCAAGTGCAGCCTACACATACACAAAATCTAAAGATGTTAACGACGGTGGATCAACCGCAGGTACTATCTGGAGTTCACGTTATGTTGCAGGTAACCCTAACGGCGATAACCTTTCTAACAGCTCATACGTACAGCCAAACCGTATCATAGCTACAGTATCTTACCGTAAACAATACTGGAAAAATGCTGCTACTACTGTTGGTTTAGTGTTTGAAGCATCTAACAATGGTGCGGTATCATACATCACCAGTGGCGACCCTAATAACGACGGTGCTACCAACGATTTGATGTACATTCCTAAAACATCTGCAGACATTATATTGGTACCTAACAATGCCCAGGATACCCGTACACCTGGCCAGTTATGGACCCAATTAAATAACTTTATTAGCCAGGATAAATATCTTAACGCTAACAGGGGTAAATTTGCTGAAAGAAACGGTGCTATATTACCGACTTACAAAAGACTTGATTTGCACGTTGCACAAGACTTTTATATCAACGTAGGTAAAAGCAAAAACACGTTAGAGTTTACTTTTGATGTTATCAACTTTGCTAACATGCTTAACAGGAACTGGGGTACATACCAAACTTCATTCACAGGCTTTAGCAACGGTGCATCAACAGTGTTAAGGTATGCAGGTACAAATGCCGATGGCAGGACTACTTATGCGTTCCCTTACTTAGATGCTAATAACGCTGTGCCTTTGCAGTCATCTTACAAAAATGATATTAACATTGCTTCTCGCTTCCAGGCGCAGATAGGTGTTCGTTACATCTTTAACTAATACGGCTTAGGCTTAATAAAAAAACCTCCCAATTCGGGAGGTTTTTTTATTATTAATTTTAAATATTTCTATACAAAGAAAGCCACTCAATTCGGGTGGCTTTCTTTGTATAGAAATATTTTGAAGCCTTAGTTATAAATAAACTCGCCGTAAGGTGATGTTATCGTTACCTGCTTTTTATCGGCGGCTTCTACACGGCCAATAATTTGGGCGTCTACATTAAAGCTCTTTGATATGGCTATTATATCGTCAGCAATCTCTTGCGATACATAAAGTTCCATGCGGTGGCCCATGTTAAATACCTTGTACATTTCCTGCCAACTGGTGTTTGATTCTTCCTGGATCAGTTTAAATAGCGGTGGGATAGGGAACAGGTTATCCTTAATGATATGCAGGTTATCTATAAAGTGCAGCACCTTGGTTTGCGCGCCGCCGCTACAGTGTACCATGCCGTTTACCTGGGCGCGGTATTTATCTAAAATGGTTTTAATGATAGGGGCGTAGGTACGCGTTGCCGATAATACCAATTTACCCGCGGTAATAGTTTCGCCATTGCCGATGTCAATTTTATCGGTAAGGGTTTTGCTGCCACTAAAAACCAAATCCTGCGGAACGGCAGGGTCAAAGCTTTCGCTGTATTTATTGGCGATGGTTTTATTAAATACATCGTGGCGGGCAGATGTTAGGCCGTTTGAGCCCATGCCGCCGTTGTATTCTTTCTCGTAAGTGGCTTGCCCGTATGATGCCAGGCCAACTATCACATCGCCGGGTTTAATGCGGTCGTTTGATATTACATCTGCACGTTTCATGCGGCAGGTAACAGTGCTGTCAACAATGATGGTGCGCACCAGGTCGCCCACATCGGCGGTTTCGCCACCGGTAGAGTAGATGCCGATGCCTGCATCACGCAACTCGGCTAAAATCTCTTCGGTACCATTAATAATGGCTGCAATAACTTCACCTGGTATCAGGTTTTTGTTACGGCCGATGGTTGATGATAGCAGGATGTTGTCTGTAGCGCCCACACAAAGCAGATCGTCCAGGTTCATGATAATGGCATCCTGCGCAATCCCGCGCCATACAGAGATATCGCCGGTCTCTTTCCAGTAGGTGTAAGCTAATGACGATTTTGTACCCGCGCCGTCGGCGTGCATAATGTTGCAATACTCGGGGTCGTTGGTTAAAATATCGGGTACGATTTTGCAGAAAGCCTTTGGGAAGATCCCTTTATCAATGTTTTTAATGGCATTATGTACATCATCTTTTGATGCAGAAACGCCCCGTTGATCGTATCTTTGCGGAGAAGTCATGGGCAAATATACTGCTTAAACACTTTTGTTAGTAATATGATTGCTATCTTTGGGCAAAATCTTGGCTGATATGTATCAAAAGGCCCCTTTTGTATCAACAGTTTACCAAAACGCATATGGCATTTATCTACTGGCTTCGTCTTCATCTAAAAAATACATTTGACAGGATTCGTAATGAAAACCTAAAAAAGAACCTGCTAACAGCTATCCCTTTTTGGATAGCGTCAATAATAACAGGGTTGATAGCCGTTTTATACACTAAGTTGTTTTTAGCAGCCGAAAACTTAACAGCCTATATCATAGGCATGCATACCTGGCTAATATTTATTTTGATGCCGGTTTGTTTTTTAACTGCGTGGTGGTTGGTGCAAAAATTTTCCCCTTATGCAAAAGGCAGTGGGATACCGCAGGTTATGGCATCAATACAAATTATGAGCCCTCAAAATGGCGATAAAGTAAACCGGTTTTTAGGCATCAGGGTTATCATTATAAAAGTAATGTCGAGCTTGGTGATGGCATTAGGGGGCGGCGCGATTGGCAGAGAGGGCCCAACGATACAGATTTCTGCATCGGTATTTAAAATTGTTTATAGCATATTGCCAAAATGGTGGCCAAAAATTGCCAAACGTAATATGATAGTTACCGGGGCTGCCGCTGGGCTTGCCGCCGCATTTAATACTCCACTCGGGGGGATAGTATTTGCTATAGAAGAACTTACAAAAACACACTTTAGTTTTTTTAAGACAGCAATATTCTCATCAGTTATTATAGCCGGATTGTCGGCACAAGCATTATTGGGCCCTTATCTTTACTTGGGTTATCCAAAAATTGATAATTTATCTCCGTTTATATTTTTAGGCGTGGCATTAGTTGCGGTGTTATCTGGATTATTAGGTAGCGGTATGTCAAAAGTTATATTGGTTTTATTTGCATGGAAGGCTAAATTTAAGCTAAATAGGGATCACGTATTGTATGTTTTTGGATGCTCGGCTATAATGGCTTTGTTGGCATTTTTTGTTAGTACCGGGATTTTGGGCTCGGGTAAAGAGTTAATGCAAACTGCCCTTTTTACGCCAGAGAAATATTCGGTTTGGTATATGCCCATACTGCGGATAGCCGGCCCTTTATTGTCGTTTACAACGGGTGCAGCGGGCGGGATTTTTGCACCGGCCCTTGGCGCTGGCGCAAGCGTTGGTGCACTGGTTTCGGGTTGGTTTCATTTGTCAGAAACAAACTCAAACCTGCTAATACTGGCAGGCATGGTTGGGTTTTTAACAGGTGTTACCCGGTCGCCTTTCACGTCGGTTATATTAGTGCTTGAAATGACCGACAGGCACAGCGTTATTTTCCACTTGATATTGGCTGGTATGATAGCCAGTCTTGTATCTATAATTATTGATAAACATTCCCTTTACGATCATCTAAAAACTCAGTATATTAGAGATATCGAAGCTATGGATGCGATATCCAAAAAAGACCCCATAATATTAAAAAGCAATGACGCTATCGGGGAAGTTTAAACCGAATAGGGAAATAATAAATAAATACAGGGAGGTGATTATTAACGAGCATAATCAAGCGGACATTTTCGCGAGATAATATAAAAAGAAACGCCCGGGCAATTTGCCCGGGCGTTTCTTTTATTTAATAAACAACAGCTCCCTAAATTTAGGCAGCGGCCATAACGAATCGTCAACCAACTGCTCCAGTTTATCTACGTGGTAGCGGATGGGTTGAAAATAGCTTTTTACCTTTTCATCGTAATCAATAGCACGCTGGCGCAGGTCTTCAATTTTGTTGGCCAGTTTACGTGCGTTTATCATTTGTTCCACATTGGTTTTGGTGAAGTTGATGTGGCCCGCAATCTGGGTAATGATATCCATCTGCGCCTCGTAGGTTGACGGCTCCATGCCTATATCTTTTAGCCCCTTTACGTTTGCTATTAGCCTCGATTGATACTCGATAGCAGCCGGGATAATAATATTCATTACCAGTTCGCCAATTACACGGGCTTCTATCTGTAACTTCTTGTAAAAGCTATCCAGCAATATTTCGTGGCGTGCATGTGCCTCGCGTTTGGTGAACACACCTGTTTCGGCAAAAAGTATTTCTGCTTTTTCTGATATAAAAGCATCGAGCGCTTTGGGCGTGGTTTTAATGTTAGCTAAGCCGCGTGCTTCCGCTTCCTTTTCCCATTCTTCGCTGTAACCGTTTCCTTCAAAGCGGATGTTGCGCGATTCCTTAATATAGCGTTTAAGGATGGTCATCAAGGCTACGTCTTTTTTCTCTCCCTTTTTGATCAGCTTATCTACGTCTATCTTAAATTTCTTCAGCTGGTCGGCCATGATCAGGTTCAATATTGTCATGGGACTGGCCGAGTTTGCCGACGAACCTACCGCTCGTAATTCAAACTTGTTACCTGTAAAGGCAAATGGAGAGGTACGGTTACGGTCGGTATTGTCTTTCAGGATCTGCGGGATCTTAGGGATACCCTGCCAAAGCGAGTTCTCTTCTTTAATTTTTTTACTCAGGCGCGATGTATCAATCTCATCTAACAACTCACTTAACTGGCTGCCCAAAAAGATAGATATAATAGCAGGAGGGGCCTCATTAGCGCCCAGGCGGTGGTCGTTATTTACCGATGCGATAGATGCACGCAGCAGGTCGGCATGGTCATGCACGGCTTTAATGGTATTAACAAAAAACGTCAGGAACATTAGGTTGTTCTTTGGTGTTTTACCCGGCGATAACAGGTTTTTACCTGTATTGGTTATCAGCGACCAGTTGTTATGTTTGCCGGATCCGTTGATACCGGCGTACGGTTTTTCGTGTAATAATACTTTAAAATGATGGCGGTTAGCTACACGGTCCATAATATCCATCAGTAGCTGGTTATGATCTATAGCCAGGTTGATCTCCTCGTATACCGGGGCGCACTCAAATTGCGATGGCGCAACTTCATTATGGCGGGTTTTTAACGGGATGCCTAATTGCAGGGCCTCTGTCTCCATTTCCTGCATAAAGGCGTAAACCCGTGCCGGTATCGATCCAAAGTAATGATCCTCTAATTGTTGGTTTTTAGCCGACATGTGCCCAAAAAGCGTACGGCCGGTGAGTGACAGATCGGGGCGGGCGTTAAACAATGCCGTATCTACCAAAAAATATTCTTGCTCGATGCCTAAGGATGCATTTACTTTCTCAATGCTTTTATCGAAATAATGGCAAACGTCAACAGCGGCTTTATCTAAAACGCTCAGGGCCTTTAACAACGGTACTTTATAATCAAGTGCTTCGCCCGTGTACGATACAAATACCGTTGGGATGCAAAGCGTGCGGCCTATAATAAAAGCAGGGGATGATGGGTCCCAGGCGGTATAGCCGCGGGCTTCAAAAGTATTACGGATGCCACCACTCGGGAAGCTGGATGCATCCGGCTCCTGTTGTGCCAGGGCGTCACCGCTAAAGCGTTCAATTGCACCGCCATCGCCGGTAGGCTCAAAAAAAGCGTCGTGTTTTTCGGCAGTAGTGCCGGTTAATGGTTGAAACCAGTGGGTGTAGTGGGTGGCACCCTTGCCCATTGCCCATGACCGCATAGATGAGGCCACCTGCTCTGCCATATCGCGGGGGATAGGTACGCCGTTATCTATCGAATCGATAATTACGGTATAAGCATCTTTTGAAAGAAACTCCTTCATTTTTAGCTTATCAAAAACATTTACCCCAAAGTAGTCGGATATTTTGGCTGATGGCAGCTTTGTTTCAGGTATTTCGCGATTTAATACGGCCGCTATGGCCTGAAAACGGATGTTAGGCATGGCAATTATAATTGGTTCAGCCCAAAATTATGAAATCATTTAAAATAGTAGGCCTTTTACAAAGATTTATGTTTCGAACTTAAAAAATCCGATAGCCAGGAAAATAACGAGTAGGAGTTAGCGGCTAAAAAAATATCAATTAAATATTATGATGATTTGCTTATTATGTTTAAATACTCGCTTGTGACCGCCTTAAAAGTCATTTTAATTTCCAAAAGATAAAAAATTAACTTTTTTATTGCGTAAATATGGTTAAAAACCTAATTATATTAATAAAACGTCAATTGATTTAGTTTTTTATTGAAAATAATGTTTGTTTTTTTAATTTTTTTTGATGTATTTAGTAAATAATTAATAGAACGGTAAATTTTTGCCAAAATTTACAATGTTTCGTTAGTTTATTTACATACTTTTTAAATAAATGCAAAAAGTATAGTATTTATATAGACGTTCTTAGCTATGGTTATTGATAATAATACCATACTTATTAGATAAGCAAACAATCAATTAACAATAAATAATCACTAACTAAATCCTTATCATGAAAAAAAGACTTTTACTCTTATCTTTCTTTGCTATTTCAGCTTTAGCAGCCAGTGCGCAGGACACGACCAAGGCCGATCCGCCTCTTATTATCTCGGGTTCGGTTGATACTTATTACAAGTACGATTTTTCTAAACATAGTAATATCCCTACCAGTTTCGCATCAGACAATAACTCTATATCGGTTGGTATGATAGATTTGGCTTTAAAGAAAAAAGTAGGTAAAGCTTCATTTGTAGGCGAATTGTCTTTCGGCCCGCGTGGCCAGGCACAATCTATCCCTACAGCTGCGGGTACTTATGACGAAACTAACAACAGTTTCCACATCCAGAATTTATATGTATCGTATGATGTAACAGATAAATTCAATTTAACAGGTGGTTATATGGCAACCTTTATGGGTTACGAAGTAATTAGCCCTGTGGGTAACTTTAATTACTCAACTTCGTACCTGTTTACAAATGGCCCGTTCCAAAACCCCGGCTTTAAAGCAACTTATGCATTTACAAGCAAGGTTAGCTTAATGGCGGGTATTTTTAACGATAGCTGGAACTATTATACTTCTGTAAACCAGGTAAATACTTTCGGTGCACAGTTAATGGTAGCCCCTGTTAAAGGCTGGACGGCCTATTTAAACGTTTTAAGCGGTAAGCTATCAGGCACCGAGTTTGATTTAACAACCAGCTACCAAATTACCGATGCCTTTAAGTTAGGCCTGAACGCGGCTACATTTAAACCCGCCGAGGCAGTTGGTACAGGCGGCTTTACAGGCGTTGCCTTATACCCGCAATTGGCTGTATCTAAAGATGTAACCTTCGGCTTAAGAGGCGAATATTTTAAAACTAAAACAGGTAGCTATACAACTTTGGGCCCATCACCGGGCAACTCGGTGTTTGCCACAACTGTAACTGCTAACATTAAAGCCGGCCCGCTTACTGTTATCCCCGAATTTAGGTTAGATAACAATAAAGAGATCAATGATGGCTTTATAAATAAAAGCGGCGCTCCAACTAAAAATGCATCACAATTTGTACTTGCTGCGGTATACGCATTCTAATTATTAGATTTCAAACGATCTGATTTTATCTAAGCCATCCGTATAACCTGCGGATGGCTTATCTTTATAACATGAAAAAAATATTCTTTAGCCTGGTTTGTTTGTTTTGCGTGCAGGTAGCATCGGCACAAAAAGATTCGTTAGCTTTTGACGAAGGCAACAATTACATCTATTACCGGGTTATTGATAAACCTGCCGTAACTGCTGATACCTTATATAACAGGGCATGGGCTTTTGCAACTTCTTTTAATAAAGCTACAAGGCCCTCCAAAGGGCAAGCCGCGAGTACGCTGAATATATCTGGCAAGCTTTTGGTGTACAACGGCGTATCATTAATTCGTAAGGAGGGCGGCGAGGTAAGCTACACGTTAAACATCCAAACTAAAGATAGCCGCTACCGTTACCGCATCAGTAATTTTATATTTAAACCCTACCAGCGCGACCGATTTGGCAATATGGTACCCATTCCCGGGGTAGAAGTTCCGTTGGAGAAAATGGAAGCCAAATACGGCAAAAAAGAAACTGAAACTTACCTCGATCAAATTGCCGCTTTCGGTGCCAGTACAGGTGCAAAACTTAAAGCAGCTATGGATAAACTGCCTGCAACAGTGAAAACCGAGCCTGTTAAAAAGATCTCAACCCAAAACTGGTAAGCACCCGTCATCACATTGCTCTATCTTAACCAAATATAATTTGTAATAAACTGTTATTTGCAATATAAAAATTGTATTTAATAGGATATTCAATTCATTAATTTGTAAAAATTAAAATAAATACAATATATTATTTGGCAAATGCGTTAATTAGTAAAATAAAATTTTAAACGCTATGCTAAACACAAAACTTAATTTATACAATCCCGATTGGATCGAGCTTGTATTTGCCAACAGGAACAAATCTTATGGCGCTTTCGAACTGAGGCAACATTACGGGAGCACAATGGTAAAGGCTATGTTAATAGCGTTTACAACAATTGTTACTGCCGCCGCATCCTACACTTACATCGTTGGTAAAACGCCGGGAGAAATTATCAAAACCACGACAGTGACTTTGGCTGATCCACCAACCATTATGCAACCGCCCAAAAAAATTGAACCGCCGGTTAAGGCTTCATCACCTGCAAAGCAAATGCCTGCCGCCCCAACCAAGCTGTTTTTGACGCCGGTTGTAACCAATACCCCTGTTACCACTGATCCACCCAAAATAACTGAACTTACCGGAGAAATAGGGCCTAAAACTACCGAAGGTAAAGGTACAATGCCGCAAATTGAAGACCCTGCACCAGTTACCGGTGGTACAGGTATTGCCCCGGTAGAGGATAAGACCGTTCACGATACCTTTGGCCTTGAGTTTATGCCAGAACCAATTGGCGGCAATGCGGCATGGAGCAAATTCCTAAGTAAAAATCTGCACTTTCCCGCCCAGGCACAGGAAGCCGGTAAAGGCGGAAGGGTAATCGTTAGTTTTGTAATAGAAAAAGACGGCCACCTAACCGATATAACCATTATTAAAGGGGCCGGGTATGGTATGGATGAAGAAGCTTTGCGTGTATTAAAGCTTGCCAAGCCGTGGAAGCCAGGGATGCAGAACAAATCGGCAGTAAGGGTTAGGTACACCATTCCGTTAAACTTCCAGATGAATGAAGAATAAAGTAGTGTTGTGAGAAAGATAGTGATTTGTGGTAAATGTGTTTTAATGGCAATGGATCATATCCATCGCCATTTTTTATGATTTATAATTATAATTTAAACATTACCGGCTTTTACCTTTAGCATTCGCCATTTACCCTTATTCCTGCGGCCTTTTAAGTCCTTTTTCCTTTCGTGCTTTGCGCTTTTTTCCTAATTTTGCGCATCCTTTCAACATAAACAACAACACATTGGAGAACCAGGAATTAACCACCGTTGAAACCGCCCGCGATCTGGGACTTTTACCCGAAGAATATACACGTATACAAGAGATAATGGGCCGCGTACCCAACTTTACCGAGCTTTCGATATTCGCGGTAATGTGGAGCGAGCACTGTTCATACAAAAATTCTATCACCTGGCTAAAAACGCTTCCTAAAGATAGTCCGCGCATGCTGGCCAAAGCAGGCGAGGAAAACGCAGGGCTGGTTGACCTTGGCGACGGCATAGGATGTGCCTTTAAAATTGAATCACATAATCACCCATCAGCACTTGAACCATACCAGGGCGCTGCAACAGGTGTGGGCGGTATCAACCGCGATATTTTCACGATGGGTGCAAGGCCTATCGCGCAAATGAACTCCTTACGCTTTGGCGACCTTAGTTTGGATAAAACCAAATGGCTGGTTAAAGGCGTCGTAAAAGGCATCAGCCATTACGGTAATGCCTTTGGCATCCCTACCGTTGGCGGCGAGCTTTTCTTTGATGAGTGCTACAACGTTAATCCTTTGGTAAACGCTTTCTCGGCAGGTATTGTTAAGGCCGGCGAAACCGTTTCTGCTACGTCATACGGTGTTGGCAATCCGGTTTACATTGTTGGTTCTGCCACTGGTAAAGATGGTATCCACGGCGCGGCATTCGCTTCAAAAGATATCACTAAAGATTCTGTAAACGATTTGCCGGCCGTACAGGTAGGCGACCCGTTCCAGGAGAAATTGTTATTAGAAGCTACGCTTGAAGTAATTAAAACCGGTGCCGTCATTGGCATGCAGGATATGGGGGCGGCAGGTATCATCTGCTCTAACTCAGAAATGAGCGCCAAAGGCGAGCATGGTATGATCATCCACCTTGATCGTGTACCGATGCGTCAGGAGAACATGAAACCATACGAGATCTTGCTTTCCGAATCTCAGGAACGCATGCTTATTGTGGTTGAAAAAGGTAAAGAGGCTTTGGTTGAGGCTGTGTTTGATAAATGGGACCTTAACTGCGCTATTATTGGCGAGGTTACCGATACCCAGCGCCTGGAGTACTTTATGAACGGCGTTAAGGTTGCTGATGTGCCAGCCGATGACCTTGTGTTAGGTGGTGGTGCCCCGGTTTACGAACGTGAATATCGCGAGCCTGCTTACTTTGCCGAGAACCAGAAATTTAAAATTGAAGATGTTGCCGAGCCTGCCAACTTAGTTGACGTGGCCGAGCACCTGATAGGCCACGCTAACCTGGCATCGAAACGTTGGGTGACCGACCAGTATGATTCTATGATAGGTACCGCCACCATGACCACCAATCGCCCGAGCGATGCGGCTGTTGTCGCGGTTAAGGATACCGATAAAGCTATTGTTTTAACGTGCGATTGTAACTCGCGCTATGTATATGCCGATCCTCAAAAAGGTACGGCCATTGCCGTTGCCGAAGCAGCACGTAATATTACCTGCGCAGGTGGCGAACCGGTTGCAATAACTAATTGCCTTAACTTTGGTAACCCATACAAGCCGGAAGTTTACTGGCAGTTTGTTGGCGCCATTAAAGGTATGGGCGAAGCTTGTTTGAAATTCGAAACCCCGGTAACAGGTGGCAATGTAAGTTTTTACAACCAATCATCAGATGGTGGATCCGTATTCCCTACGCCAACCATTGGTATGCTGGGTGTGATGGATGATCAATCAAATCTAATGACCCTTGATTTTAAACAACCGGGCGACTTAATTTATATGGTTGGTGCATCACAAAATGATATTGCATCATCGCAGTACCTCGCATCATATCATAAAATATCTAAAGCACCTGCGCCTTATTTTAATATAGATGAGGAATACGCTATGCACCAAGTCGTAAAAGAATTGATAAAGCATAAAGTTGTACAGTCGGCGCATGATGTTGCCGATGGCGGTTTATACATTGCTTTAGTTGAGTCGGCTATGCCAAATGGTTTAGGTTTCGATATCGAAAGCGATAGCAGCGTGCGTAAAGATGCTTTCCTGTTCGGTGAAGCGCAGGGCAGGGTAGTAGTGTCTGTTGCACCCGATGATCAGGAACGTTTTATTGAAATGATGGCCACCAGCGAAATTGAATTTAGCATGCTGGGTACTGTAAATGGTACCGGTAACACAAATATTGATGATGAGCTATTTGGTAACATCACGGACATCAAAATGGTACACAATAACGTATTGCACGTAATTTTAGGCGAATAATATGCTGAAGCTGAACAGGATACATCACATTGCTATCATCTGTTCGGATTATGAGCAGTCTAAACTATTTTACACCGAAGTATTAGGTTTTAAGGTGATCCGCGAGGTTTACCGCGAAGCCCGCAAATCATACAAGCTCGATCTGGAAGTCAACGGACTATACCAGATCGAGCTTTTTTCGTTCCCCGGCCCGCCAACAGCCCGCCCATCCCAACCCGAAGCCCTTGGTCTGCGACATTTGGCTTTCGAGGTGGATAATATAGAAGAATCCGTGTTCCACCTAAACGAATACCAAGTAATAACCGAGCCAATCCGCATAGACGAAACCACCGGCAAACGCTTCACCTTCTTCACCGACCCGGACGGTTTGCCGTTGGAGTTGTATGAGAAGTAAGAAGCGTTATTAAAAGTCGTCATTGCGAGGTACGAAGCAATCTCTACATAGGCAGAGCGGCCCTGTAAAGCAAAGAGATTGCTCCGTGCCTCGCAATAACGTGTGAAAGTATTACTTCACCACTTCAACCCATTGCCCTTTTATCAGTGCGTTAATATCATGGTTATACATGGCTTCGCAATACGCGGCAGGCAGGTAATATTTACCTGCATAGGCGGCGTTCAGCATTACGTAGTAAGTAACCTCTTTACCTTCGGCTAAGCTGAAATAAGTATTCACTCTATCATCGCGAATATCACGGTAATCGGATGGCGATGATTTAAATGCCTCATCATTATTTAGCATGCGGCTATTTAATATTTCCCATCCCGACGGGAAGACTTGCGTTAGCGCTAAATTATCATACCTGCCACGTTTGCCAGGGTTTTTGATGGTTACTTGTGCCACAAAATCGCTGCCTTGTTTAAGAGATGTAGGGTCGATGTTTTTGCCGCCCAAGGTAAAGTACGCTATACGCATCTGCATCACATCGGGGTTCACGTAAGTTTTAACATCCTGCCCGGAGGAAGGTTGCCCTTGCTGTATCAACCTTACATAAAGCTTATTGCTGCCGGTGTTCTTCATGGTAACCTTGCCGCCGTTAGCTGCAAGTTCCTGCTGCCATAAGTATGATGCCGAATTTACATCGCCTTTAGCAGCACCCGCATTGTAGTTGAACGACAATTTGCCGCCGCTTTTGTTTACACCGCAATATTGCGCTATCGCGATGAGCGAATAGGCCGTGGTTTGCGTGCTGTACCAGCTATCCTGCGATAGTTTGGCCGCTACTGATCGCACCATGCCCGATGCCTTTTGCTGCTGGTCCAGCAGGGTAAGGGTTTCCAGTATCATGGCCTCGTCGCGCAAGTCGGAACCGTAAGTACCGTACATGCTGCTGTAAGGTTTGATGGTGGTTGGTAAACCTGCTATCATGCGTAAACCTATCTCTGGTTGGCCTGCCAGTTTGTAAGCGGCCGCCAATCTCCAGCGGGCTTCGACGCTAATGTATTGGTATTCGCGCAGGCGGTTCATCGCACCTAATTCGGGCGAACCAGATAGTGCCAACAAATATAAACGGTATGCCTGCACCAAGTCGGTATAATAGTAATAGCCGTGGATATTGCTGCGTGGATCCGGCGACCAGTTTACGGCTTTTTGTTTTTGATATTTCTTCCATTCGTCGATAAATCCGGATGGCAGGCTATAACCTTTAGCCTGTGCCGAGAGCAGGAAATGCCCGGCATAGTTGGTGCCCCATTCATCGGCCTGGCCGCCATCCGGCCAGTAGCTAAGGCCGCCACCCTGCACCCTGAAGCCGTTCAACCGGTTTATAGCGAGTTTGATGTTACGCTCGCTTTCGGCTTTTTGCCTTGGCGTTAGGTCAAGCAGCTGGCCCAAATACAATTGCGGGAACGCTGCCGACGTGGTTTGTTCCACACATCCATGCGGATAGCTGATAAGATACCCCAAACGTTTAGCCATATTCAACGGCGGGATACTTGATATCTCTAACGATGCTTTATTAGTGCCATTGATACCGATAGCGCTATATGCTGTGTTATAAGATTCGCCTGGTTTGAGCTCTTTCTCTAATATGCGGGTAACAGGTGGGTTAGGGTTACGAACGTTCAGTTCCACATCAAAAGCCGAGGTTTCGTTACCCGATTTGGCAATGATCCTAACTTTGCCTACACCTACAAAATCTTTCACGTTTAAATCGAAGGTTACCAATTGGTCGCCCGGTTTATCAAATTTTACAACTTTGAGGTTGTTGCCTCCCAGGTTGCTAAACGCGTTCGATTGCACCTGCACACTTACCGATTTGATGTTGTTCTCCATCGCGAAAACGGTAACGGGTAGCTGTACACTCTCCGACGGCCCGAGCACGCGCGGCAAGGTTGCTAATATCATCAACGGTTTTTTAACGGCGACTGCTTTTTCTGCTGTTCCGTAAGCGCCGTTATGGCCTGCAATTACCATCGCCTTAACCGAGCCTACATATTGTGGCAGGGTAAATTTGGTGGTTTGCTTGTCGCCGGCAGCCAAATGGAATGGGCCCAGGAATTTCACCACCGGCTTAAACCGGTTTACTGATACATTTTTATTTGTGCCGTTTGTGCCGTCGCCGCCAATACTCAGGATGCGCTCAAGTCCGCCGCCGAAGGCGCCGATTACATAGTCGAACAGGTCCCACGTTTTAACACCCAATGCTTCGCGGGCATAGAATGCCTCGTGCGGGTCTGGTGTCTTGTAATTGGTAATATCCAGCAAGCCTTCATCTACAATAGCAATGGTATAGGTCATTTCCTTGCCCGATGCTTCAGACACTGTAATGGCCGATTGTGTTTCCGGCCTGATCTTATCCGGCATGCTTATCACCGGTTTAAGAATGGTTTCCGGGTCATCAACATTTAGCGGGATGGCACCATACATACGGATAGGCAGATCGTTAACGGTTTGGGCATGGTGTTGTAATAGCGTAACGTTCACGAAAACGTTTGGCGCCATGGTTTCGTCCACCTTAAAGCTGTAGCGCGTTTCGCCTTTTTTTGTATCTATCCAAATGGTTTTTAAAACCTTGCTGCCGTTTTCAAAACTTATCAAAGCACGGCCATCGCCACCTGTAGGGATGGTTAAGGTTGCTTCCTCGCCAACTTTATAATTTGGCTTATCGGATGTAAACGATAGCATAGCAGCCTCGGTAGGGTCGGTGTTCTGCAAACGCTCCGACCAGTTTGGCCAATCAGCATAAATTATTTTACCTGTAGAGTGCCCCGTTTGCGGGTCTTTTATCCGGATAAGGTAACGGCCCCAGTCTGCCTGGTTGATTTTAAGGTTCCATTTGCCTTTACCGTTTTGCAACTGTACGGTTTCGGTTTTGATGAGTTTATTGTAACGGTCTTGCGTAAAGTTGCTTAGCTCGTTACCGGTCTCGTCCCACCACCAGCGCCATTGAATTTTGTACAATTCCACTTCTACGTTGCGTGTACTTGCAAAGCCATGGCCTTTGGTATCAACGTCGGCAATTTCTATTGCGTGTGTTTTATCTGTCACCAGCATGCCGCTCATGTCGCTGCCTTTTGGTGTTTTTACGCCCACGTACCCATCGTAAACATTGTATGGCATACTGGCCTGCTGCAAACTAAAGTTGCCGCCCGGTTCAAATACTTTCACCACAAAGTTGGCACGCAACTGGCCCGGCGCTTGCTTTTCTACATTGATATTGGTGTTAACCGACGCCACACCACTTTCATTAAGTTTACCTTCAAAAACGGTTTGCGTTTGGGTATTAAAGGCAAGGGTGGGGTCGTCAAAGTTATAATCCTCGTAACCCTTAAAGCTAGTTGCTTGCGATGACAGGAAGGCATCAACCTTGGCGTTCAAATTTTGCGCTATACCGCCGAAGAGCCACTGAGCACTCAACGTACCATTTGCACCGCTGCCTTTGGTCAGCTCTGTAGCGCCTCCAAAATCAAGCTTTAACTTGAGGCGGTTTGGCATAATGGTTTCCACCTTTATCTTTTTCTCGAAAGTTGCGCCACCAACTTTTACCCGCGCGTTCCAGTTACCGGTAGGCGAGGAAGTTTCTGTAGCGACGTGGAAACTGTAGAAACCGTCTACGGAGCTTGTACGGGTCATCCGTCGGTATAATTGTCCGTTAGGGTTGTACAGTTCAAACTCAACAGGGTGGTCTGCAGGCAAGGTTTTTAATTTGTCCTCTAAAATAAAGGTTGTAAAGATAGAGTCGCCGGGCCGCCATACACCGCGTTCGCCATAAAGGAAACCTTTGAGACCGTTTTGCACCTGCTCGCCGCCAACATTAAAGCGGGAGAGTGGGAGCGAACTGCCATCGTCCAGTTTTAAATAGCCGCGCTCTTTGCCCTGCTTGGCAACCAACAGGTATGGCTTCCGTTTTAGACTAAAGGTGGCCATCCCGTCACCGTCGGATTTTGTTCTAAAAATTACCTGTTTCTGGTAATCCAACAATTCCAATTCAACCCCGCTCATTGGCTCTGCGCTCAGGATGTTGGTTACGGCAATGGTCATGTTGTTATCATTGCCGCGTTTGGCTATCAGGCCAATGTTTGATGCGATGATATTGCGCGTTGCCCAACGCTGCTTGCTAAAGTATGATTCGGTACATGGGTCGTTACGTTCCTGCCAGTTGTAACCTTCGGGATAGTAGTTATCATATCGCTGCCAAAAGTCGTCGTCTTCGTCGTTTGCCTTGCTTGTGTTATCGCCGGCGTACTCACCACCTTCATCGCCATATTCGTCATCATCGCCGCTTTTGGCAACAAGTTTGCCAGCGCTGCAATTGTACAGCGAGTAATCTTTCCTGAACCCTATAACCACACGGTAAATAGCGCCCGGCTCGGCACGCATCAGCTGGTCAACATCCAGCATAAAGCGGTTTTTCTTGGTCAGGTTAAGACCTTTGTCAGCATCTAAACGAATGGTTTTCTGCACAATAGGCTTACCCACATGGCGCAGTTCGTAGCCACCGTCAAATCCGTTATTCTGGAAATACTGCGGTACGTTATTTTCATAGATCTTAATGATGGTAACATCCACTGCGTTTAAGTTAACTGCTTCGAATGGCATCATCAGTTTACCAGAATCGGGCAGGATCACACCTTTACCCGGTATGGTTACCGCAGGCTCGCGGTTTTCAAAAAACACGTTTGCTGTAAAGGCGGTTTTTATTTTACGGTGATAAATATCTTGCACTCCCTCATTTACAAAAACGCTGAAGTTTCCCTGCATGCGCTCGGGCGCATATACTTTTACAATGCTGCCGTCGATGGTGTATGCGAGGTCGGATGAGTTGTTGATACCGATTAATCCGCTCAGTTCCTGCCCAACCATAATAGGGTCAGAAAATTGTACGGAAACGTACTGGTCATTATCCTGCACGGCTTTTATATCCAGCACTTTGAACTCTCCAAGTGCAGGCACACGAAATTCCTGGTTGCCTTTTTTGTCGATATCCAACTTGTCGCCATCCCAGTTTATGGTAAGCGGGTTGGCGGCTGTTGTACGGGTTATTTTGGTGATTGTAAATTGGTGTGATTTAGTAACCGGGTTGTGCTGCCAGCTTACTTTAACAGGGCTTGTATAATTAACATCGAGCAGTTTTTCTACTGCTACCTGGTCCTCACCGTCAGCAGTTTGTATGTTGCCTGTAAGTTTCATGTTTTGGCCTGATGTAGCGCTCTCGCTTTGCAAGCCCGCGAATGTTATACTAAAATCGGGTTTAATAGTTTGGAAACCGAACTTGAAATGTTCGAAATCATCTTCTACCTTAATGATCTTACCAAGGTTAAAATCGGCAGTGTATTTTTTGTCGATATCCATTGCTGTCGCCGGTCGGAACTCGATGGTACGGTCGTCTATCCAATAGGCTTTACCTTTTACAGATGGAGAAAAATCGAAGATGTCACCTTTAAGTTCCTCGTTTTGCGCATGCGAAACCTGAACCTCGCCGGCCAGTTTTATGCGGATGGTACTTTGCTTGGAAATAACGCCCGTGGTGTACGATTCGATGTATTTGCTGAACTCGGCATCAACTTTTATTTGCTTGTTGCGCTGGTGCTGCCTTGCAAAAAATATGACTAAAGCGATAAGTATCAAAGATATTGATACAATAATCTGTCCCTTTCGTGAACGGAAAAGGTTGGCAAGGTAATTCATATGTGATATGGTAAATGGCTATGAATTTATAAAAATTTCGGCAGAATTATGTACCTGCCAAAATATATTTGCTCACATTTTTACGGTTTTATTTTGATAGGTTTACCTTATCAATCAACCTGTAATGCAAAGCTTTATCATCCCAACATTAAGTGTGAGTAACGGCACTTCCGCTATCGAATTTTACAAAAAGGCCTTTGGTGCAGAAGTAATTACCGGTAATACCGACCCGGATGGTCACACTGTTGCCGAACTATCCGTACAAGGCGCACGCATAGTAGTGGCAGACGCGTCGCCAGATCATGGTAATTTTTCGCCTGAACTTTTGGGTGGGATAAGTGTGCGCATCGGCCTGATGGTTGATGACCCTGATGCCCTTGCGGAACAGGCTATTGGAGCAGGCATAAAAACCGTTTATCCCGTTGCCGATCAGCCTTACGGTTATCGTCTAGGGCATTTCATCGATCCGTATGGACATCATTGGGAAATCGGGAAGCCGTTGAATAGATAAGTCAACATTTCCAGGTATAAAGCAATGTCATTAATTCATTTGTACGCGTCACATAGCGGAACGGCCTAAAGAGATTTCCACGTCGCTATCGCTCATCTCAATGACATGGTAGTGAAAACACCTATTTCCCCTTTGCTGATTTATCCAAACATTCCTGCAATACCTTGGCGAATTGCTTGTCGTTCGGCGGGGCGAAGATGGTGTTGTGTTCGCCGGGGATGTCGTGGACGTTTACGCCTTTAAGAGCAAAGGGTTTCCATCCCAAAAATTTAAAATCGTCCATGTAAAACGTTTTCTTTTTAGCGCGGAAAAGTTCGATAGTCACGTCTACAGGTTCTAAACGGTAATTCTTTTGCGCGGTAAGGCTCCGGTCATGGATCTCATCTGTATAAGCTGAAAAACCTTCTTTTTTCTTCACCTTATCAGGGAAAACCTTTTTAAAGATCTTCTGGATCCTGCGGCCGACTTCGCGGCTTTTATATTCGACAGTACGTTTAGGGTCTTCTAAAAACAATACCGGCGTATAGGCAACCTGTTTCACCAACGTCCAGGTATTATCAATAGTGCGCCTTAATGGCGAGTGGTATTTTTGTGTTTGGTCGGCATAGGTATCAAACATGGCCAGCATCTTCAGGTTTTTACCCAAGGCAAGCATTTGTTTAGCCATTTCGTAGGCAATCAACCCGCCTAATGAATAACCCGCAACAGCATAAGGGCCAATAGGGTCATGGTTGATGATCTCTTCTACGTAGTTAGCGGCAATTTCTTCCATCACATCTAATGGCTCGTCAATTCCATTCAAACCCTTGGCTTGCAGGCCAAAAACCGGTTGTTGGTCGTCCATATTCATAGCAAGGGCATTGAATAAAAGCACATTTAAGCCTGCGCCATGGACAATATAGAGCGGCATTTTATCGCCCTGGGGTTTTATCGGCACCAACGATTCCCAGGTGATGGATTCTGCATCAATCTCTAAACGCGAAGCCAGTTTCTCCACCGTCGAATATTCGAACAGGGTAGCCAGCGGTAAACGTTTACCGGTTTCCTGCTCTAAACGGGCCATTATCTTTACGGCAATTAACGAGCGGCCGCCCAACTGGAAAAAATTATCGAGGATGCTGATCTGGTTTAGCCCCATAAGTTCTTCCCAGATCTCGGTAACCAATTTTTCGTTACTGGTACGCGGGGCAACGTATTTGTCGGAGCGGTTTATATGGCTGTAATCGGGTTTCGGTAAGGCTTTGCGATCTATTTTGCCGTTGGGGGTAGATGGGATTATATCCATCAGCACATAATCATCGGGCATCATATATTCGGGCAATACACCAAGCAGGGCATCGTCCCATTTATCAAGCATGCTTTTTTCTGGGATGCCGGTTTGGCCGGATTCTAAAACAACATAAGCCACTAAACGGGGAATGCCCGGCGTATCTTCGCGGGCAATAACAACGGCTTGTTTGATACCTTCCTGTTTACCAAGGTTATGTTCTATTTCGCCCAATTCGATGCGGTAACCACGCACCTTTACCTGGTGATCTATGCGGCCAAGGTACACAATGTCGCCATCAGGTTTTAGTTTGGCAAGGTCACCGGTTCGATAAATCTTTTCGCCGGGTGTAAAGGGATTGTCGATGAAACGCTCGGCCGTCAATTCTGGGCAGTTTAAATAGCCCCATGCCACGCCAACACCACCTATAAAAATTTCGCCAATCTCGCCGTTGGTAAGGTTGTTCTTCTCCTCGTCAAGGATGTAGATCTGCGTATTATCAACCGGCCAGCCAATGGTAATATCGTTGGGGTCGATAACGTGTTTTATGATCGAATAGATGGTAGTTTCGGTAGGTCCGTAAAGGTTCCACAGCTCTTTACAAAGCGGAATAAGCTTTTCGGTAAGGTCTTTGGCAAGTGCTTCGCCTCCACAAAATACTTTCAATGGTAATGGTTCAGTCCAGCCTACTTCCAGCATCATGCGCCAGGTGTAGGGGGTAGCCTGTAGGATGGTTACTCCCTCGTTGCGGACAATATCCAATAACGCACGGCCGTCCTTCGCCGTGATAGAATCGGCCATAATGATCTGTGCGCCGCTACACAAAGGCAGGTAAATATCTATACCGGCAATGTCAAAAGAAATGGTTGCAACGGCAAGCGTAATATCTTTTGAAGTGATGCCCGGTGTTTTTTGGAAGCTGTACATCAGGTTTACCAAACTGTGATGCGCTATTTGCACACCCTTTGGTTTGCCTGTAGAGCCCGATGTGTAAAGCACATAAGCCAGCTGCTGGCCGGTTACGTTTACCTCCGGATTTTCTGTAGGATGATCTTTTGAAGCGGTCAATGCTTCTTCCATTAAAACCTCGGTGGTATTTGATGCAAAGTGGCCTTTATATTTATTAGACGTAATAAGTATAGTAGCAGCCGAATCATCAAGCATAAACTCGATTCGGTCCTTGGGGTATTCGGGGTCAAGCGGTACATAGGCAGCACCGCTTTTTAGTATAGCTAAAAGTGCTATAACAAGTTCAGTTGAACGATCGAGGGCAATACCGATGATGTCACCGGTTTTAATGCCTTTTTTGATAAGTTCCCGGGCGAGTTGATTGGCAGTATTATTAAGCTGGGTATAGGTAAGCGAGGTGTCGTGAAATTTAAGCGCAACATTATCGGGGTGCTTTACGGCACTCTCCTGGATAAGGCTGTGAAGCGGCTTCTCTTTTGGATAATCTACTGTGGTATTATTTAATACTACTTCCATATTTTATTAAGACCCCTGAGCGGTGTTTTATAAATGATTGCCCTACTTAATGTTGCGGGTAGCAATTCCCCGTTTCTAATTGTATACGTAATTAATTTGCGCCCGGGTTATGCGGTGTATGAATAAATTTCTTGTTCGCGCCTTTTAATTTAAACAGCAGGGCAAACATCGCGAAAAATATCATTGGTAATTTAAGTACGGCACCAAGCAATTTACTGTTAAAGAACTGGCCGGGTACTGCAACTAATATACCAATATAACACAAAGACGTTGCCGAAAGCCACATTTGCCAGCTTGGGCCAATCTCCGGCGTTAACAACGACACTAATAACATGAACGGCATTAGCCCTAACATTAATATACGGGGCAGGATAGCCGTTTGGTAGATCTCGTTAAAGTAATCGAAGTTACCACGGGCGAATAGTTCCGTAAAACCTGTTAGACCATATGTTTTTAACAGGTTAAACTGCGCCGACAACCATCTGCGGCGTTGTTTTTTAAACACCTCGGGATTGCTTACCTTTTCGTCGTACACATAAGCTTTGTCGGCGTACGCCACGTGGATTTTTTGGCGGGTAAGTACCAGGCCCATCTCTTTATCAAAACCACCAACGGCGTCAATCTGTGCCATGGTTTCTTTAAATAACCTATACTCCAGCACCATGCCCGATCCTATAATCGCGGCCGAAAGTTTAAACACCTGCTGTGCCTTGCGGAAAATGTGGTTGTTCACTTCTTCACTGATTGCATCCAATACAGCAATTTCGGTTTCGGTATTTTTTGCTACGCGATGGCCTTGTATAACTCGGTTACCATCGTGCAGGTAATTGTTTATCTGGTGCAGGTAATCGGGTGCGGCAACGTTATCAATATCGAATACAACGGCAGCGTCAAAGTCTTCATGCGTGGCCGCTATGGCCGCGTGCAGGGCTTTAGATTTGGTGCTGCTCTCAAATACAACTTCAATCACTTGTAAGGGCATAATTTTCAGTTGTTCAATAGTTTCGGGCTGCATCGAATCGGCAATAACACAAACGTGGAATTTGTCTTTTGGATAGTCGATTGTTAAGGCCTGCGCCGCTGAACTCAGGATAATGGCATCCTCTTTATAAGCGCAAATATATATCACAAACTTGCTGAACGACGTAGCAACAGGAGGGGTATGCTGTTTGATCAGTTTTCCTAAAACAGAAAACACAAACAGGTATAGGCTATAAACGCCCAGGTAAATAAATACCAGGGTGAAAATTACCGAAAGAATAAATACAATGATGCCCATGTTGCTTTTAATAATTAAACTTCTGCCTTTTCTGTTTTGCTTTTTTCAAGTAAATGGTTTACAATGCTTTTTAACTCGGTATAACCCAAACTGAAAATATCCCTGATGGTAAAGTGTAGATGTTTTTTTAGCGCCCAGTAACCAAATATCGCACCTGAGAAAAAGGTAAAGAGCGATGCTATGGCAACCGCGTAAAGGCTATGGAAAATCCAAATGCCTACAAAATCGCCAACTACGTTTACTACCAGCATTAACACAACCTTTAGCATATTTAAATGTGGTTTGTTGATAATATCCAGCGTGATGCCAAAAAACCTGTCGATAGGCATTAGCATAACATAACACATAAACAGGCGGAAGATATTAACCGCTTCGGTATTCTGGTATTGCTTGCCAAAAAGAATAGTTATAACGGGCCCTGCTATGGCAAATGCCACTATAGCTATAGGGATAATGGCTACGGTAAGCATCCCGGCATAGCGTTTCATAATGCTTGCCACATCGGCCTCATTGCCTTTGTGCACGGCGGCCGATAACTCGGGCATGGCAGTGGCAACTCCTGCACGCATCGGGATCTCAAAGATCTCCATTAAACGTTGCGGGATGTAATAAACCGCCAGTAACGCCGGGTTAAACATTATTTTAATAATGAAGGTATCTGAACTGCGCAACAGGTACGAACTGATGGACGTACCTACACTAAACTTGCCAAAATGTACCAACTTGATTATTGTTTCTTTGCTTCGGTATTTTAGTGTCCGGATCTTTGACCAACCGTTAAAAATGGTAAACAATGATGTTACCGTGCTAGCCGCAAAATAAGCGTATACTGCTGTTTGGAACGATAGCTTATGCATGAATATTAGCGTAAGTATTAGCACCAAAAACAGCCCCTGGTTAATTACCTGCAGGATCAGCATCCGCCCAAATTTTTCTTCGGCCTGTAAGATGTAAGATGCTACGGCAGAGGGCAGGGTAGTTATGTAAATAATGCCAAACCATTGAATGGTAGTTTCGGCATCAACGCTTTTGCTGCGGTAAACAAGGTAAACTATGGCATCTATTGCAACAAATAAACCTGCCTGCATTAAACCAACATACCACGCCGACCCGGCGACCTCAAAAGCCTTTTTCTTACTGGTGCCCGCGTAAAATTTAATAAGGGATGTTTGTACAAAACCGTTCCTGAAGGTATCGGCCAATAAAATAGTGATGAGCAGGAATATGTAGTTGCCAAAATCGGCCGCGGGCAGATTATGCGCCATTAACGAAAGCACAAGCATACCTATAACCGGCATGGCCGCACTTGTGGCTAATGATATGGTATGCTTATTTACAAGTTTATTTAAATTGGGCATAATCCTTTATACGGCTAAACCCTGTCCCAGGTAGCAGTTTCAAAATTATATTTTTTTATAACTTTTGCCGGGTTGCCCACAGCCACACAATACTCTGGGATATCCTTGGTAACTACGCTTCCCGCGCCTATTACCGAGTGCTTGCCAATGGTTACACCGGCTGTTATTACACTGTTGGCACCTATCCAAACATCATCGCAAACGGTGATCTGCTTGGTAACCACTTTTTGCAGGCGGGTAGACACTGTAACATCTTCAAAACCATGGTTAAGGCCCGATAATACGATGTGCTGCGCAAGGGTAACATAGTTGCCCAATGTTACGGGGCCTATTAAAATATTACTTAGTCCGATACCGGTATGCTCGCCAATAATAATATCGCCAACACCGTTATTTATCACGGCAAAATCTTCTATAATACTGTACGCACCAAGCTCGAAATTGTTAAAAGGGAATATATCCAACCTTGAATAAAAGCTAACTATCGACCGTTTACCTCGCTTGTGGATAAACGGGTTAACAAACCATTTAACCCACAACCTTGGCGCAGAACGCCTGGATTGTACGACCATCCAGTGTACAAAATTTTTTAAACGGGGGTTAGATTTTACTACTGTTAGTAACGACATTATAATATTTTCAGGCGCTTAATTCGGCGCGTTGTTTTTCAGCATGTTCTTTCTGTTCCTGCCTGTCTATACGTAAGGTAACGCTTAATAACGCACATGCAAAATAGAATAAAATATTCGACGGATATTGAACCAGTGCCTGCTGCGGATAATTGCCAATGTTAAACACAAAAATGATCAATATCATAGCTAAACAATAGATCTTGAGCTCAGGGTTTTTGATGAGGTAATAATTATTGATGCCGGTTTTTAATATTGTAAACATCAAAAAACAAAACAGTATCAAACCTACATAACCCATCTCTATTGCCACACGCACGTAACCACTATCTGGCGGGAATTTTGCCAGGAAAGAGTTGGGTGCAAAACGCCTTCCCCAGATCCCAACAGACCCTAAACCGCCCCCGATAGGGTGTGATAATATGTACGGTTTAATACGCTTTTGGTTTTCGGCACGCACGTTAAATGAGGCATCGTCCGATGGTTTAAAGGCCGTTTGGAAGCGTTTGATAAACTGGTTGGATGTCGGCATAAATATAAGCCCTAACAACACAACTGCCGCGCCGACAACAAACATCAACATCTTTTTATTAAAGTTAATAATGGCCAGCATGGCCAAAGCAGCCGGCGGCAATACAAACGCGCCCCTCGTGCCCGAATACAACATCACCAGGAAAAAGAATGGGATAGCAGAGCCAAGCAACACCTTTTTGTACATTTTAATTTTAGTGAACATGATGCACATGCATAATACCGCCGCTACCACCATGTTATATGAGAACGTAACCGGATCCGGGAATATGGCCACCTTACGCAGGTGCCCGTTAATGTACAGGAAACTTAGTCGTAAGGGATCTGAATAATACCAGGCTTTTTCGAACGGGAACAGGCCAAAGTTCTCTTGCTGGAAACCTGAGATGGCCGACAAGAACGCCAGCAACAACCAAAGCTTGACCAAAAATTTGATTTGCGACATGGTGCGTACCTGGTACACAAAAATAAAATACATCAGCATTATAAAGCCAACGGTACGCACGGTATAAACCCATGCCAGTATGGATGGCGACGCAGGGTTTATAACCTCTATAAAATTATAGGCCAGCCATGCCAGTATCAGATAACTGATGGGGTTTTTAAAGTACGACCAATCTTTATCGTACTTGAATTTAAGCAGGAAACCGAAGATTAGCAGGTAGGTGATAGCATCGAGCAGGATCCCTGTAGGGGTATCCGGCGGTACAAATTCCGATACGTAATTTAGGAAAAACGAGACGACCATCAATACCGCTATGCCGAAAATAGGATAAGCCACAATACCCAACACAACGGGTATACCAATAAATAAAGCCAACAATGCACCAGCTGCCAGTATGCCAAACATGGAGATGGCAACCGCAATGAAAATAGCTACAGGCAGCAAAATAAAAATAAGTTTTACCATAGATACCCGCCCCGACATTAGCTTACGGGAAAAGTTTACAATAAAGTTATTTTGTGCCTGATTATGAAGCATTCGATGCTTTTGGTTAAAAGAATAAAATTTTAGCAGCCCAAACAAATACACCTATAAAAGCAAATGCAATGGCTGCCTTGCGGTTTTTTTGTTCCATAGGGGTAAGGTCTTCAAAAACATTACCCTTTTTTTCGGCAGGTTTTATCCTCATAATGAAAAAATTAAAGGTTTACAGGAGGCACGTATGCCGGGTTATATTTAAAACCTGTCCTTTTTAGGGTCGGTTTTGTTAAGTACCCAGCCGGCAAATTTGCCTTTTAAATTACGAAGGTAATTTACATCATCTTTTTGCCAATTGGTAATACCTTTATCAGCCTCGTAAACAGAAATAACTTTGTTGGTGAATAACAACCACTCTTTTGATTTATTGAGCGACGATAACGGCGGTGTTTCAATAATGATAATATCATATTTCATCTTAAGCTCGTTAAACTTGCTGCGAATAAAATTTTCGTCGCTAATTTCAAGCAGGGTAACATCGCCGCCATGGTTGCCCATTACATTAGTAGTATTGCTAAAGCTTTCGTAGTTATCGGGGTTGTTTTTAAAATAGTCCTCCAGGTAGATCCGGGGGCTAACCGTGTTGCTTATAGTGGGGTTATCAAAGTTACCGTCTATCAACAACACTTTTTTGTTGATCATGGAGTAAGAGTAAGCCAGGCTGATAGCCAAAACTGTTTTACCCTCGTGATTGGCAAGGCTGGTTACACCCAATACCTTTTCGCCGCGCAATTCCTGGTCAACCTCAAAGCGGATAGAGCGGATAAGCTCCTTAAACAGTCGCATTTTATCGCGGTGCTCCACATCCCAAAGTTTCTTGAGGTCCAGCGAGCCCGTTACGGTGTTTAGGTGACCTAATAGCGGTAAATTGGTACGTTTAACCAGGTCGCCCGGTTCTTTTATGGTATCATCCATAAAGAAGATACCGAACAGGATAATAACGCAAAACGCGAAGGCAATTATACCGCTCAGGATAATAAGCAGCATCTTTTTAGATGGCTCGGCAGCATCAGGCGTGGCCGACTCTGCAAGACGCAACCTGATAGAAAATGTAGATTGCAGATTGGTTTGGTTATACTTATTCAGCACATCCAAATATTCCTTGCTGGCAATATCAATATCAAAGTTGTAGGTTTTAACAGTAGCATCAAACGGTACCAGGCGTTTAAATTTGCCATTAAGATCGCTTACCGCGTTGTTTATAGATTGTATGCTGTACTTGGCAAGGTCGCGTGTTACCTCTAACGTAAGCTTTTGTTTAACCAAATCATCCTTGGCGGTTAAGGGGTTTACAATGTATTTATCTGATGTTTGGTTTATCTGCGATGACAGCTTGTTCGATAATGAATCTATAGCGGGTTTAAGTTTTGGATTAAAGCCACTGCGCACATATCTATCTGTAAGGATATGAAGCTGATCTTGCGAGTTGATCACATCCTGGTTGTACTTGCTTATTGTGGCTTCGATGTACTGGCGTTCGCCGGGCTCAAACTTGTTGTTTATTTTTTTTATAGCACCGTTGTAAGATGCTACGTCCTTTTCGGCTTGTTGTTTACGGTCGTTATAAACGATGATCTGGTCAAACAGGGATTTTGACTGTTCTTCCAAATTCAGGATGCCATTTTTGATCTTATAGTCTTGCAGGTCGGCGGTTTTCTTATTAAGGGTATCGCGTTTAGCTTCTAATAAATTGGCTAAGTAATTAACCGCGTCTGTTTCGTTTTGCCTAACGGTATGTGTGTAATAATCAATAAACTGGGTACAAAGTATATTAACAATAAAAGCAGATAATTGCGGGTTACTTGATTCATAACTTACCGAAATAAAGTCGCTATCCTCGGAACGAACAATAAGCAGGTCTTTGCGTAAAGATCGCTCGTCATATTTCATGCTACGTAAAAGCTCATTCAACCCCTCTTCATCCTTATTATAATAGGATAGGGGCTGCATGGTTTTAAACTTGTTGGTGAAAAGCTCGACAGCGTGCGCGCGAGCTGCCGGGTTCATGGTATTGAAAAGCTTGCTATGCGGTTTAAATGGAACACTATCAGTAAGATCGTGCAGGATAAGTTTGTAAGATACCTGGTTAATGAGGGTTTTAAGCTTCATTATCTCTATCAGGTTACTAAACTCGTGCGCTATTGATTGTTCTTTGGTGGCGCCTGATGGATCGGCGTCAAGTAAGTGGCGCGATTGATCTACTATGCCGGTGGCTATTTGCGCCGTTGATACATATTTATCTGCCAGGTTTTTTACCAGGAAATAAGAGACGATGATTGTAACCAGCGGAATAATGATCAGCAGGTTCTTATGCTTCCATAAAAGCTTAAAAAAATTTCCTAACTCCATGGCTATTTAACCTCTTCTAATTTAACACCCAAAAATTCTTCGAGATTTGCTTTTGCCGTTAACATGGCAAGTTCGCCCTGTACTTTAAATGAATTTTGATTGTATAAACCTACCAAAGACTCGTTATAATCATGAAAAGTGGTCTCCCCTTTCTGAAACGTGTATTTTAATTGTTTTACAGCAATCTCGCCATCGGTAACAGCCCTTGCACGGTTCCGCAGATCGGCCTGTGCTTCAAGATATTGAAAGTAAAGTCTTTTTACTGTTGCTTCAAGAGTTAAGTTATAGGTTTGCTGCTGAAACTGGGCTATGTTTACATTCTCTCTCGCCACGCGTGTTGCAAACGGCTTTGATAACAACTGGCCGACGTTTACCGATAAACCTATCTGATAACCGTTAAAAAATGTAGGGTTGGCAAGGTTAAGAGAGTTTTTTGGGCTGTAGATGTACGAGGCTGTTATCGCATCCAGCCACAACACCTTTGATTGGGTAAGTGTAGCTTTTGCCGCTTCTATTTGTGCCTGGCGTATTTTTACTTCGGGATAATTCTTTTTAGCTGTAGCGATAAGTTTATCTAGATAGGGGTAGTTCACCTCGTTAACAAAGCTTTCCTGCGCGTGCAGGGCTACTGTACTTAGTATAAAGAGGATTAATATGTTTAGTTTTTTCAAAGTTGTATTGATGTTTTTTAAACTTTCTCTTTTTGGAACAAGGCAGGTACCGTACCAACAATGATCTTCAAATCCAGCCATAAAGAGTATTTTTGGGCGTAAAAATTATCAAGTTTTTTACGTTCGCGCTCGCTCATATCTTCTTTTCCGCGTTTACTTATCTGCCATAACCCAGTTAAACCTGCGGGGCCTAAAAACCGCATCGACCATTCGTTAGAGGTTAGCATCTCAGCTTCGTAAACAGGTAACGGCCTGTTACCCACTACAGACATATCACCTCTGATGATATTAAACAATTGCGGTAACTCGTCCAGGCTGCTTTTACGTAAAAAGTTGCCAAGCTTGGTAACACGCGGGTCGTCCTTAATTTTAACAAAGGCCGATTTTGACGCGCCTTCTTCTTCGGCGGCGTACTGGTTATTTGTAACAGCCATTTGCGCTAAAAGTTGGTCGGCATCGGTACGCATACTTCGAAATTTGTAAAAATCGAAGATCTTGTAACCTGTACCTACGCGTTTGCTTGTGTAAAATACCGGCCCTTTAGAATCTAACTTAACGGCTATGGCAACTGCCGCCATAACCGGCATTAGGCAAACAAACATGCCGCCCGCTATAGCAAGATCAAGAAAACGCTTACCGAAAGGCATTTTATAAGTGGTATCAACTTTTATCGATAATTCCTGCAAACGGGGTTTAATCAATTTAAATTTCACCAGGAAGTTTAGGCGCTCACGAATGTCTGATGTAGCGAAAGGGTAGGTGTAAAAATCATGCAGTTTCATCTGCATGGCTTTTTGTACCAGTTTTTTATCCTTACGGGTAGATAGTAATACGATGATCAACCCGTTCATCAAAAAGTTTTGGCGAAGGCGGTTAACCAGTTCAAAGCATTGCTCGTCCATATCAACCTCCACCAAAATAATATCAGGAATAGTTAAGATGGATTGATCGCCCATATAATTCTCAAGATCTTGCAGGGTATCGTTAAAATCTATCTCAAAGTTCGCCAGGTCCTTTGCGATCAAGTCCTTCAATTCCAAGCCTGCATATGCAATCCTGATCTGGGAATGAGAGTTTTCGTTCCAATCAGTTGCTGTCTTGTTCATCATAAACTTTTAAGGCCTGAATAATGGCGGTTTTTAGGCTGTTAGGGTTAAAGGGCTTGTGCATATAGGCATCCACCTTAAAGGGCATCTTGGCAACTTGCGCGTCAAGGTCATGAGCTGCCGAAAGCATAATAACAGGTATATGGCGATAAAAGCCACTTATTTTAACATTTTTCAGGAAGGATTGTCCATCAAAATATGGCATTTGTAAATCAGAAATTATGAGTTTGGGCATGTTGCCGTCTTCTAACCAACTAAAAGCTTCGATGCCGTTGTTTTTGACAACAATTTCGTAATCTTTAGATAGGATAAAGTTAAGCAATTTTAAGATACTCAAATCGTCATCAACAATCAGTAAAGTTTTTTTCATGCCGATTAATCGTGGTTTCGGTTATAAATGTGATATTTTTATATCTGGTCTATGAGACAATATTATGCCAGTTGACCTATTTTTGGGATTATAAATATCAAATATCTATTTAATAGCCAATTACGCTGTTTTTATTGATTTAGATTTATATTTAAAAGTAAGGTAAAAAAAACGAGAGTGAATTAAATTGCGCATTTCGGGATGTTATTGTTGACAAATACTGCCATTGTGGATTAGTTTCCATTATCTTCTACTGAGTTTACGCAACCGGATTAAATAGGTTACATGATTATACAAAAATATTTTGTTGGTATCGATTTAGGCACAGGCAGCACCAAAGCTGTAGCTATTGATTCAGCCGGCAGCACCCTTGAAACAGCTCAAAGTTTTTACCCTACAAGCAACCCAAAAGCCGGCTACAGCGAGCAAAACCCCGACCTTATCTGGCGGGCATTTATAAACTGCATCAGTAAAATAACAACGAATTTAAATGCGCCACCCGCTGCCATTAGTTTTAGCGCCGCAATGCACAGCATTATGCCGGTAGATGAGCAAGGCAATGCACTGGCAGATGCTATGCTTTGGTCTGATGCGCGGAGCGGAGAGATAGCGCAGAAGTTAAGGGATAGCGTGGATGGCGAAGAGTTATATAAGCACACGGGCACAGCCATCTATGCCATGTCGCCCCTGTGCAAAATTATGTGGCTGCGCCAAAATGAGGCAGAGCGGTTTAATAAAGCCTATAAATTCATTTCCATCAAAGAATACGTTTGGTTTAAGCTTTTCGGTGTGTTTGAGGTGGATTATTCTATGGCATCAGCCATGGGGATGTTTGATGTGCTGAAACTAAAATGGTATGATAAAGCCCTGAGTCTTGCCGGAATTAGCGACACTAAATTATCGACGCCCGTAAATACGGGTAATATAAGGTATATATCATCAGCACATATTTTGCCGGGTATCGACACCCAAACCGCCTTTGTGATTGGAGCCAGCGATGGCTGTTGTGCCAACCTTGGAGGCAATGCCGTTACACCCGGGATAGGTGCTTTAACCATTGGTACCAGCGGCGCGGTACGGGTAGGCAGTAAAACCCCGGTTTATAATTATGGGGCCATGACCTTTAACTACTTGTTAAATGCTGATACATTTATTTGCGGCGGCGCGGTTAACAACGGCGGCGCGGCGGTAGATTGGCTGCTGAAAGATTTCCTGAAACTGGACTATGTATCTGATGAGAACTATAAATACCTGTTCAAAGCCATCGATAACGTTAAACCTGGCAGCGATGGACTGGTGTTTTTACCTTATTTATATGCCGAGCGCGCGCCAATTTGGGATGCGAAGGCTTCGGGCGCTTTTATTAATATCAACTTTAAACATCAGCAACAACATTTTTTAAGGGCGGCTTTAGAAGGCATTTGCTTCGCGCTTAATGATGTGCTTAAGGCTGTGGAAAGTACAGAACAGCCCATAAATGAAATTGTAATAAGTGGTGGCTTTATATCATCTGCCACGTGGGTTCAATTGCTCGCCGATATCACCGGCAAAAAACTGGTGATGCTGCAATCCGGCGATTCATCGGCCATCGGCGCAATTTATCTGGCGATGGAAGCATTGGGCATTGATTATAAAAGCATCGCGGATAAAGAAGCAAAAGATAGGGTGGTGGTAACTCCAAACCAAGAGGCGCACGCCGTTTACAGCAAGATCTTCCCGATATATAAAAAGCTTTACACGGACTTGAAGTCATCCATGCACCAACTGCATGATCTGGTTAATTAACGGATCATAACGCCGGGTTTATTCACCACGGGTAACTTGATAAAGTTATCATCTACAATGCTTTCCGGCAGGAATATGAACTTTTTGTCGAAGATCTCGCGGCCGATGTAGAAGCTTAACCAATATTCGTTGTTCAGCCCAAAGGTCTGCTCATCAATAGGCTCGATCAGTTTAAAAGAATTGGCATCTACAACCGGGAAGGAGTGGCGAAGTACAGAAGTTTTAACCAGCTCGCCGTCTTTTTCGCCATAACCTTTTGAGGTTACCAGGACATTTTCTAAGGGTATATTTTTAAGGTTGATGAGGTAAACGTACCAGATCTTACTTTCAGGATTTTCGCCCTCTAAGGCAACTGCAACCGCTATATCTTTTACCACGTTAGGAGGAAGATCTTTAATCATTTTGTGTTGGTTGTTGTAGGTTGGAACGTTACAAAGTTAAATGTTGCTTTGCTTTATCTTAACCTTACAACTTTCCAACATTAAACGTTTAAACCAATAACTTATTTTTTCTTAGCCGCCGCCTTTTTCTTGGCAGGCGCTTTTTTCACTGCGGGCTTAGCCGCCGGTGCAGCTTTACCAAAACGCCCCTTTTTAGCATCCTTGGGCATGGCATCGGCTAAAGCCTTGCATTGCTCGTAAGTAAGTGTTGTTGGGTCGGTAATGTCTTTAGGGATCTTAACGTTCAACTTCCCAAATTCGATATATGGTCCCCAGCGCCCGTTTAAAACTTTTACGGTTTCATCTTCGGGGAATGCTTTGATCAACCTCTCCGCATCCTTTTTACGTTTGGCTTCTATCAGTTCAATAGCTTGTTCCTGCGTAATATCAAGCGGATCTATCTCTTTAGGTACCGATACAAACGCACTGTTGTGGCTAATGTAAGGGCCAAAACGGCCTATGGCTGCCTTCATCACTTTGCCTTCATATTCACCTAATATCTTTGGTAGTTTGAAAAGCTCCAGTGCTTCTTCCAGGCTGATAGTTTCTATACTTTGACCTGTGCGCAAGCTTGCATACAAAGGTTTCTCTTCACTTTCGTCGCTTGGGTTATCGCCAACCTGCACAAACGGGCCGTAACGGCCTATCCGTACCGACATTTTTTTGCCGCTCTCCGGGTGTACGCCTAATTCGCGTTCGCCGGTTGCTTTATCTGCCGTTTCAATCGTGTTTTGTACATCTTTGTGGAACGGGTCGTAGAACGTGCGGATCATTTTTGTCCAGTCCTGCAAGCCCTGTGCTATCTCGTCAAATTGTTTCTCTACACCTGCGGTAAAGTTAAAATCGACAATGCCTTTAAAGTGCTGTACCAAAAAGTCATTCACTACAGCGCCAATGTCCGTAGGGAAAAGTTTGTTCCGTTCTGCCCCTGTGTTCTCGGTTTTAGTTTCTTTGCTGATGTTACCGCCTTTAAGCGTTAACACACGGAAATTTCTCTGGCGGCCTTCGCGTTCCTCTTTAACCACGTAACCGCGGTTTTGTATGGTAGATATAGTAGGGGCGTAAGTAGATGGGCGTCCTATACCCAGTTCTTCTAATTTCTTTACCAAGCTTGCCTCGGTGTAACGGGCGGGCGGGCGCGAATACCTTTCGGTAGCCGATAGTTCCTGCAGATCTAATTTTTGGCCTTTGGTTAATGGTGGCAGTATAGCGTTTTCGCCATCAGCGGTTTGGGCGTCTTCGTCTTCGTCGTTGCTTTCCAGGTAAACTTTCAGGAAACCATCAAACTTCATCACCTCGCCATTGGCAACCAAATCTTCATTACGGGTTGATATACTGATTTTTGCAACGGTTTTCTCAAACTGTGCTTCGCTCATTTGCGATGCTATAGCACGTTTCCAGATCAGTTCATAAAGGCGCTTCTCGTTACTTTCGCCATCAATAGTATGGTTATTAAAATACGTAGGGCGAATGGCTTCGTGGGCTTCCTGCGCGCTGGCGTTCTTAGTTTTATATTTCCTGTGCTGATGGTATTTATCGCCATAAGCAGATGTTATTTCTGCTTGGGCGGCGTTCAACGCAGTATCACTTAGGTTTACCGAGTCGGTACGCATATAGGTGATATAACCGGATTCGTATAGCCTTTGTGCAACCTGCATGGTACGCGCTACCGAGTAACCCAATTTGCGGCTGGCCTCCTGTTGAAGGGTAGATGTAGTAAACGGCGCGGCAGGCGAACGTTTAGTTGGCCTGGTCTCTAATGATTTTATCTCGAAGATGGCCTGTATACAATCCTGTAAAAACTTTTCAGCATCTTCCTGTTTTGTAAAACGCTCTGGCAGTTCGGCTTTAAAAGCGTCGCGGCCTTTGCCAAACAGGGCCACTATTTTAAAGGCGGCCTCGGCAGTAAACTTATTCACCTCGCGTTCGCGATCTACAATCAACCTCACGGCTACCGACTGTACTCGGCCTGCAGAAAGCGATGGTTTAACCTTTTTCCATAACACCGGCGAAAGCTCAAAACCCACCAAACGGTCTAAAACTCGGCGGGCCTGTTGTGCATTTACCAGGTTATAATCTATTTTACGGGGATTTTCAATCGCCTTCATTATCGCCGGTTTTGTGATCTCGTGGAAAACAATTCGGCGGGTATCGGGCTCTTTTAATCCTAAAGTTTCAAACAAGTGCCATGATATGGCTTCTCCTTCGCGGTCCTCATCGGATGCGAGCCATACAATGTCTGCCTCTTTAGCTAATTTCTTTAATTCGCTCACTATCTGCTTCTTATCGGCAGGCACTTCGTATCGCTGACTAAAGTTATTGTTGATATCGATGGCATCTTCAGACTTCACCAGATCGCGGATATGGCCGTAACTCGATTTTACGGTAAAGTCCTTGCCCAGGTATCCTTCAATGGTTTTAGCTTTCGCCGGTGATTCAACTATGAGTAAATTTTTAGCCATTTAAGCGGGTGTTTTTTTGCAAAGAAAACATAAAATGCATTAGAAACGCAATTATTTATACTGTTGAAGGGTTGTAATGTTTTAAAGTTGAAAAGTTTAAGGCTTCATTATCGTTTAAAAAAGCAATAATTATGAGCCGTTATAGCTGTACGCGTGTAAAGTAAACAACTTTACAACATTCAAACTTTATAACATAAAGTTATATCAAAAAGCCACCGCCCAAGAGGTCATTGCCTTCATAGAACACGGCTGATTGGCCCGGGGCGATGCCAGATACCATGTGATCGAATGATACCTTCATGTGGTCGCCAATTTGCATGATCTTACTTTGGGTGCCTGCATCCTTATAACGGATCTTGGTAACGGCTTCCAAAGGTTCTTTAATGCTTTCGTATTTAACCAGGTTAAGGTTGCGTACCCATGCCTCTTTCTTTTCCAGTTCTTCGATGGTGCCCAATACAACCGTATTATTCTCCGGCTGGATTTTGGTCACGAACATCGGCATGCCTAAAGCAATACCCAAGCCTTTACGCTGGCCAATAGTGTAATAAGGGTAGCCAAGATGCTTGCCTACAACGGTACCGTTGGTCAACACGAAATTACCCGGGCCAACACGTTCGTCAAGGTCTTCTACTTTGTGGCGCAGGAACGCCCTGTAGTCGTTATCAGGCACAAAACAGATCTCGTAGCTTTCGCTTTTGCCTGCCAGTTCCAGTTGACCCATATCAACAGCCATCTGGCGGATCTCGGGTTTAGAGAAACTGCCCAGCGGGAATTTGGTACGCGCAAGGTTTTGCTGCGATACGCCCCAAAGCACGTATGACTGGTCTTTATTTTCGTCTTTACCTTTTGATATTACGTAGCGGCCGTTATCCTGCTCGCGGATATTGGCGTAGTGGCCGGTCGCGATAAATTCGCAATCCAGTTTATCGGCGCGTTTTAAAAGGGCTTCCCATTTAATGTGGGTATTGCAAAGCACGCAGGGGTTAGGTGTGCGGCCGGCAAGGTATTCGTCAACAAAGTTATCGATCACAAAATCGCCAAACTCGTTGCGGATGTCCAATATATAATGCGGGAAACCATAACCAACAGCCAAGGCGCGGGCATCATTGATACTATCTAAGCTACAGCAGCCGGTTTCTTTAGAGCTGCCGCCACTTGCGGCGTAATCCCAGGTTTTCATGGTAAGGCCGATGACCTCGTAGCCCTGTTCATGCAGCATTACTGCCGCTACAGAACTATCAACTCCGCCACTCATTGCCACCAAGATCCTACCGTGCTTACTCATATTGGCTGCAAAGATAATGTTTTACCCTTTATTGTGTTAAGGCTTGGGTCAGGGGAGGGTAAAATGAGTTGAGCGAAGGATATCGAATGATGAATGTTGGATGTCGAATAATGAAGTATGGAAGCACCGGGCACTTCGATATTCATTATTCGAAATTCAGTGTTCGATATTATCTTTACCAACTTTAGTACTTCGCAAATATTGGTTTGTCCATCGGCGTCCACAAACAGGCGCGCTGCCCGCATGCTTTTAGGGCGTTGTTGGCCCAGGTATTGCAGGTATAAAAAAGGTTATACCTGCGGGTAGCTTCATAAAAGGCATCGGTATCACCGTAATTAGCGTTTGTTTTGATAACGACGGCATGACCATTGGTATCGTTTGCAAAACTGGACCTGATATATTTCGCCAACCGGCCGTACTGCTCACTACTTATCGATATCTTTTTGCATGACGGGCTTTCGGTAAGCTGCTTATGAAAAGTTGCGTGGACAGCCGAGGTACTCAGCGCGAAAGCGGCTTTAATCGCTGTGCTAAATTTCAACTCGGCCCAGGTAGGGGTGTTGAGATAAAAGCCCTTGTCGCCCCAACCAAAACCTATCAGTGTGGCAGTACTATCCGGTTTAAGGGTGTTATCAAATTTCACCTCTTTGCTCCAATCCATCTGCTCATTTTTTACCGGGACAACCACATCGGTGTGCACGCCGTTGGTAAGGATATAAATATCAATGGTTTGCGCGGTAGCCGGCTCGGCGGGCACAGGTATTTTAGATAGGCCAAATGCAGCCAACAGATACAATGCAATAAAAGCTATGAAGCCTAAAACTACACGCAGTGTGATCTTAAAGAATTTTTTCAATGGTTTTGGTTTAGTTATCCTTAATTACATGGCAGGACTAAAAGTAACCCATTGTGATGAGATTTTAAATATAACTATTGCCTTACCTGCCCATTTCCTTTTACTATCCATTTATAACTTGTCAATTCTTCCAGCCCCATGGGGCCGCGGGCGTGCAGCTTTTGGGTGCTGATGCCAATTTCGGCACCGAGGCCGAACTGGGCGCCATCTGTAAAGCCGGTGGAGGCGTTAACATAAACCGCGGCGGCATCCACCCGGTTTAAAAAAGTTTCGATATTCAGCTCGTCTTCCGATATAATGGCCTCGCTGTGTTTGGAACTGTTAACGGCGATGTGCTGTAGTGCCTGCTCCAAAGTATCTACCGTTTTAATCGACATTTTCATCGACAAAAACTCTGTACCGAAATGCTCGGGTTTTGCTTCTGCTAAAAATTCGGGAGGGTAATGGCCGTCCAGTACTTCGAAGGCTTTTTTATCGGCATAAAGCTGCACCTGCTTGGCGGCAAGCGGTTCGGTGATATGCACAAGGTCGCCGAGGCGTTTGCTGTTGATGATGAGGCAATCCAGCGCGTTGCAAACGCTTACACGGCGGGTTTTGGCGTTATCGATAATGGCGACAGCTTTCTTGAGGTCGCCGGTTTCATCGAAGTAGGTATGTACGATGCCCGCTCCGGTTTCAATCACAGGCACTTTGCTGCCTTCGCGTACGTAATTGATGAGCGACTGGCTGCCCCGGGGGATCAGCACATCTACATAGCCGACCGCATTAAGCAAGGCTTCGGTAGCTTCGCGTTCTACTGGCAACAGGGTAGCGAAATTTGCATCGATACCATGTACTGATAAAACACCGTGGATCACTTTCATAATGGCACGGTTGGAGTTATCCGCATCGCTGCCACCTTTTAATATACTGATATTGCCTGTTTTAAAACACAGTACGAATACGTCAAATGTAACATTTGGCCTCGCCTCGTAAATTACGCCTACTACGCCAAGCGGTACACGCACTTTTTTGATCTGTAAACCATTAGGCAGGGTGTTATCAGACAATACCTTACCCAGCGGACTATCTAATCCTGCCACATTCTCCATATCGCCGGCAATGGCTTTTATCCTTTCGGCCGTAAGGGTAAGGCGGTCGTATTTTGGGTCGGTGGGTTCCATGCGGGCCAGGTCTTTTTGGTTTTCCTGTAGCAGGTAATCCGTTTGGTCAATGGCTGCCTGTGCAACATCAAGCAATACCTTATTTATGGTAACGGGAGATAGGGCCGCGTTCCGCCCGGCTATCAGTGCGTTCTCGAAGAAGTGTTTATAGCTCATGTTATCCCTGTAAATAAAGGTAATCGTAATGTACCAGGGCTTTCTGGTTCTTTTGGCCGGTTAGTTCCCGCGCTTTTTCTGAACCATATTCGGCCAGGCCAAGGCCTATGGTTTTGTTTTGTTCGTCGATAATCTTAATGATCTCGCCTTTTTTAAATTCGGACACGATATTGATGATGCCCACCGGCAGCAAACTGGATGCTTTGCTGGATATTAGCACTGTTTTAGCGCCCTCGTTAACCTGCACTACCCCTGTAGCCGCGGTTTCTGAATGGGCTATCCATTTCTTTTTGCCCGATGCTTTTTTGGTAGGGGTAAAGCGGGTGTGTACCGTTTTGTTTGCCAGCACGTCCGTCAGTACGTTTTCTTTGGTGCCGTTGGCGATGTGCACCGCAATGCCCAGTTTAGCAGTTTTTTGCGCGATGGTAGACTTGGTGATCATCCCTCCACGGCCAAACTGCGAACGGCCCGAGCTTACAAACGAGGCAAAATCTAAGCCTTGGTCACCAACCACTTCTATAACGTATGAAGTTTCCAATTTTGGGTCGCCGGTATAAATGCCATCAACGTTGCTTAGTACAATTAAAGCCTGCGCGTTCAGCATGGCGGCTATCAACCCCGCCAGTTCATCATTATCAGTAAACATGAGTTCGGTTACCGATACCACATCATTCTCGTTTATCACGGGGATAACCTGGTGTTGCAGCAGTATCTCCAGGCAGTTGCGCATATTAAGGTAATGCAACCGGTCGCGGAAATCCTCTTTGGTTACCAATACCTGCGAACACAGGATCTTAAATTTTTCGAACAATTGCGAATACGTATTGATGAGCTTTACCTGCCCGATAGATGCCAGCAGCTGTCGAATAGCAACGGCATCCGACTTTTCGGAAACCGAGATCAAACTCCTGCCGGATGCCACCGCGCCCGAGGATACTAATATCACCTCGATGCCTTGTTTTTTAATGGCCGCAATCTGGTCAACCAAATGCGAAATGCGCTCCACATCGGGCAGTCCATCGGTACGTGTAATAACATTCGATCCTATTTTAACGATGACGCGGCGGTAATTGAACGACATTAAAGTATATTAATTTAGTCGACAATAATACGGTTTTCCTGTGTAAACGGCGGCTTTTTAAGCTTTGAGGTAAATATTATTTTAAAAATATTGTAATTTTTTTTGGAGCGCATAAAAGATTTGATACTTTTGACTACTTATTCTATAGACAATGTATTATTTAATTGCCTTTCTTTCAAGTTCAGTGTTACGAATGCAGCGCCTAACTGCATGCTGTTGTTGTTAATTCCACCCGGATAATAACACATAACAAACTCATTTACAATTTTCTTTCAACCTTACTTCATGAAATCTTTTAGAAATTTCTTTAAACTTACTGCGCTCTTTTTAGCCCTTGTCCCCGCTGTGGCATCTGCCCAACTTAACGGGAATTACGCCCTTAGCGGTAAAGTGAACGACGACCACGGCCAGCCACTAATAGGCACAACCGTATCCATAAAAGGTACCGAAAACCGTACCGCTACAGATACTACAGGGAAATTCACCCTACAAACAAATGCCAAGTTGCCTTTTACGCTTGTGTTTAGCGCCGTTGGTTTCCAAACACAGGAGTTTACTATCCGCAATGCCAACAGCGCGGTAAATATCCAGTTATCAACACAAGCCTTATTAATAAACGAGGTGGTAGTTACCGCATCCCGCAGGGAAGAAAAGCTGCTGCGTTCGCCGGTAGCTATCGAAAAATTGAGTATTACGGCGTTAAAACAATCGCCCGGACCAAGTTTTTACGACGCGCTGGAAAACGTAAAAGGTGTGCAGATGACCACCACCAGCATCACCCTCAAAGTACCTAATACCCGTGGTTTTAACAGCCCCAATAATTTCAGGTTTATGCAACTGGCAGATGGCGTGGATATGCAGTCGGCAACCCTTGGTGTGCCGCTTGGTAACGCCATTGGCCCCACCGAACTTGATATTGCCAGTATAGAGATTACCCCCGGCGCAGCGGCTGCTTTATATGGTACCAATGCCATTAACGGTTTATCTAACCTGTTCACAAAAGACCCCTTTAAATCGCAGGGACTTAGCTTTTACCACCGCACGGGCATAAACCACGTGGATGGGATAGGTGTAAGCCCGAGTGCTATCAACGAAACCGCCATCCGCTTCGCAAAAGCCTGGAACGATAAATTTGCCTTTAAAGTGAACGCCAGTTATTTAACAGGTAAAGATTGGCAATCAAATACCCGCCTTGATCAAAACTCCGGCAACCTGAAGACAGCCAACCCGGCATACCCCGAACTTACAGGCACAAGCAACGCTGCTTACGATGGCTGGAACAAGTATGGCGATGACGCGCTGGCCGGCAGTAACACGGTATCTATAAAAGGCATTGTTGTTGACGGCGTGGCAAGGCCTAATTTAACCGTTGCCCGTACCGGATATAACGAAGTGGACCTGGTAGACCCTAAGGTTACTAACCTAAAACTGGATGGTACACTGGCTTACAAAATAACCCCACACACTCAATTATCATATACTTACCGCTATGGCAACATGGATGGTGTTTTTCAACGCGGTAACAAAATATCACTGAATGGTGCATCTGTACAAAACCATAAAATAGAATTAAAAGGCAGTGATTTCCTGGTACGTGCTTACGAATCTATTGAAAATACAGGCAAATCGTTCAACGTAAAACCACTGGCCGATAACCTTGACCTAAACCACGCCAGCAACTCGGCATGGGGCACATCCTACAAAAACGCTTTAACGGCTTATGCCAATACGCATGGGGGTGCCCTTACGTCTGCAAACCTCGCAGCTGCTAATGATGCGGCTCGTGCTGCTGCGGATGTTGGCAGGGTAGAACCCGGTACGGAAGCCTTTAACGATCTGCGCCAAACCATCATCGGCATTAATAACTGGGATATTAAATCGAGCCTGATCCCTAACGCACCTGTTACAGGTGGGGCCGCCCTGGTTCAAAAAAGTAAAATGTACAATGCCGAAGCCCAGTGGGACCTTACCAAACACGTTAAATTTATCGATCTGCTGGTTGGTGCCGATTTCCGCGTTTACCAGATAACGCCGGATGGTAATAATTTTGTAGACTTTACCCGTTCCATTGCCGACCGTAACACACCGCTTGCCGATGGCAGCTTTGGCGATAATGTTACCTACAAAAAGTATGGTGCGTTCGCACAGGTTACCAAAACCTTTTTTGATGAAAAGTTGAAACTGTTCGGCTCTGTACGTTGGGACCGTAACCCATATTTCGCCCCCAAGTTTACACCGCGTTTGGCAGCGGTTTACTCGCCAAACCCAAATCATAACTTTAGGTTCACGTTCCAGAATGGGTATCGTTTCCCGTCGCTGTTCGAGGCTTTATCATACGTAAACAATGGCCGTGTTAAACGTGTGGGGAGTTTAGATTTTATAAATGATGGCCTGGGTTACCTTAATAACAGCTACACCCAGCAATCGGTAACAGCATTTAACGCCGCGGTAAAGGCACAATCTACAACCGGCGATGATGCAACCGCTTTAGCAAACCGCGACTTGCTAAAAGTAGCCGACCTGCCAAAGGCCCGACCGGAGCAGATCACCTCGTTTGAAGTTGGTTACAAAGGGATCTTTTTTGATAACAAGGTTTTTCTTGATATAGATGCTTATGCCAACCGCTACAACGGCTTTTTAGGACAGGTGCAAGTGTTTGTGCCGAACGGGGCTACTGTTGGCTCAGATGCATCCGTATTAAGTATGCTGGATATTAACCGCGACCCTACAACCGCAACCACCAACAACGCGGCAAGCGCGGGCCAGAGCCGTTACCGGGTGTACACCAATGCTAAAAACGTGTATAACAACTACGGCTCATCGGCAGGGTTAAGCTATAATTTTTACAGGCGTTACACAGTATCGGGCAACGTAAGCTTTAACAAACTGAAGGCACAGCAAACCTCGGATATCTTCGTAACGGGCTTTAACACCCCGGAGTGGAGCGGTAACTTCTCGTTCGGTAACCGCGAGGTGGTGAAAAATGTAGGCTTTAACGTGGTTTACAAATGGCAGCAAAAATTCTTGTGGGAGAGCCCGCTGGTAACCGGTAACGTTGCGGCTATCCATACGGTGGATGCACAGGTAACTTTCCGCGTGCCGGTTTATAACGCCACGTTTAAAATTGGCGCGACTGATATTTTCAATAAAAGGTACATACAATATGCAGGCGGCCCAACCATTGGTGGTATTTACTACGCATCGGTTACGCTGGATGGCTTGCTGAGCAAATAGCAGATTGTTTATGGTTGATAGTTTATAGTGAACATTATCGATGAACTATCAACCATTAACTATAAGCTATTACAAAGATCCTATTTGTTTTTTAGGTATAATTTAGTTTTTCTAAAAGCGGGCGGGCGAGCTGCCCGCTTTTTTTATGCGTTGATTTTTACAACTTATAATATTGCGCTTAAATAAGCGCGAGTGAAATTATTTAATCTTAGTCGCATCAATCTGGAATATCTCAGCATCGATGACTTGTTCTTTTACTGATATAACATCGTAGGTTTTGCTTGATAATATATTCTTGTGCGTACTGTCGAAATGCACTGCTTTTAGTTTTAGATAAAAGGCACCGGATTCATCAATTACTTTATTAAAAAAGCCTAAACGCCACTTTTTAAAATGTTCTTTATCTACATTCAGATATTCTCTCGAAAAAACTAAAGTAAAATCTGAATAAGTTGTTGATCCCTTTTCAGGATAACTTGTGCTGATATTAATTTTCTCACATCGTTGTGATAATATCCGATCAGCTATTTTTTTCACTTTAAAGCTATTTAGCTTTTCCGTTGGATAATATAAATTCAACTTTCGTAAAGTATCTGAGTCGTTGAAAAGCAATAACCTCAAAGGTTTATTGTGAAAATAGTAATCCTTGATTAAATGAAATTTTGGCGATTTTTCTGAGTGTATAGCAACATAATTACCATGAGAATAAAAAAGTTGCACGGTGTCGTCCGTGTTAAAAGTGCTATCAATGTTCTTAACTATTTCATGATAAGTTATTATTCCTTCAAATTCCTTTGTGGTGTTTTTTTTAGCGGTACTCTTGCTTGAATCACAGGCAAGTAAACCGAGGAAAATTCCAACTGTAATTAATAATGTGATTAAATTTTTAGGCATATATTGATCTTAGAAACAAATTAAAGGTAAAAAAACTTTTATTTAACAATCCCCGCCTACGCTTATTCGAATAGCTATCCTGAGAGATCCTGAAACAAGTTCAGGATGACGGGATGTATTAAAATGCAAGAACCCCGCACGAGTTGCACCTCGCGCAGGGTTGATCTTACTTCACTTAACTGGTTTATATAATAATTGGAAATTATTCTGTTTAAGCTACCGACTGGCGCAGCATCAGCGCGCCTACGGTTACATTAGTGCGGCTATCTATGATAATGGCACCGCCGTTTGCTTTGTTTACCTGGTATGGGTCAAATGCCAGCGGCTCCGCTGTTTTTATCACGATGCGGCCAATGTCATTCAGTTTAAAATCTTCGTCAAAGTCTTTTTCAAGCGTGTTGATGTTCACCTTGTAGATGATCTCCTGAATTTTGCAACGGATGGTTTTGGTATTGTGCTGCACCAGGTAGGTCATGGTGGTATCCAGTGGGCGGGTATCCATCCAGCAAAGGTCGGTCTCGATCACGTTGGATAGCTGCGGTTGGCCGGCGCTGTTCACGATGATATCGCCACGACTGATATCGATATTATCTGCAAGGTGCACCGTTACCGACATCCCTGCTAAAGCTTCTTCAGGTTGTTTATCGTACAATTCAATTTTTGAGATGGTGGAGCTAAAGCCCGATGGCAGAACGGTAACCTTATCGTTTACCTTAAACGAGCCGCTTGAGACACGGCCTGCGTAACCACGGTAATCGTGCAAGGCATCGGTTTGCGGGCGAATAACCCATTGTACAGGTAAACGTGCATGGTCAGAGGCATCATCAATGGTCAGTTCCACATTCTCTAAATGCTGCAGCAAGCTGTCGCCGGTGTACCAGCTGATGTTTGATGATTGGTAAACGATATTATCGCCCTTAAGCGCGCTCACCGGGATATAGGTAACGTTATCCAAACCAACCTTGGTGGCCAGTTTTTTATAATCGGCTACAATGTTATTGAACACTTCTTCGCTGTAATCAACCATATCCATCTTGTTAACGGCAACCACCACTTTAGGGATCTGCAACAGCGACACTAAAAAGGAGTGACGGGTGGTTTGCTCGATAACGCCTTTGCGGGCGTCTATCAGGATAATGGCAAGTGCGGCATTGCTTGCGCCGGTAACCATGTTCCGGGTGTACTGGATATGGCCGGGCGCATCGGCTATGATAAATTTGCGTTTATCGGTCTCGAAGTATTTGTAGGCCACATCAATGGTGATGCCCTGCTCGCGCTCGGCCTTAAGACCGTCGGTTAATATGGCAAGGTCAATGGAGCCGTCGTCGTTTTTACGGTTTGATGCATGCAGGGCTTCCAGCTGATCAGCAAGGATAGCCTCGCTATCGTACAACAGGCGACCGATCAATGTGCTTTTGCCATCGTCTACACTGCCTGCGGTTATAAATTTTAGTATATCCATTTTTGGATTTTAGATATCAGATTTACGATTTTAGATTTTATTGCCTTCGGTTGGTTTACTCACCCCGACTACGCTTCGCTGGTCGACCCTCTCTGCTACGCAACGAGGGTGAAGATTTTAGCCCCCTCTCCGAAGGAGAGGGCCGGGGAGAGGCTAAAAGTATCCCCCTTTTTTCCTGTCTTCCATGGCGGCTTCGCTTACTTTATCATCGATGCGGGCGCCGCGTTCACTTATTTTTGATGATGCTATCTCATCGATAATGTCATCTATCTCAAACGCGTATGATTCTACCGCCGCAGTACAGGTCATGTCGCCAACGGTACGGAAACGTACATTCTTTTGCTCAATGATGTCGGCCTCATCCATATTCAGGAAAGGCGATGCTGCCATCAGCTGCCCGTTGCGGGTAATGCACTCGCGCTGGTGGGCAAAATATATGGTAGGCAGGGGTATATTTTCGCGGCGGATGTAGTTCCACACGTCAAGCTCCGTCCAGTTGCTTATCGGGAACACGCGTACGTTCTCGCCTTTGTGAATTTTACCGTTGTAAATATCCCAAAGCTCGGGTCGCTGGCGTTTCGGGTCCCACTGGCCAAACTCATCTCGTACCGAAAAGATGCGTTCCTTGGCGCGGGCTTTCTCTTCGTCGCGGCGGGCACCACCAATACAGGCATCAAAGCCATGTTTGGCAATGGTATCTAACAAGGTAACGGTTTGCAAAGGGTTGCGACTGGCATTTTTGCCAGTTTGTTCGATCACTTTGCCTTCGTTAATGCTATCCTGCACGTGCCCTACGATCAGTTTTTCGCCAATGCGGGCTATCATATCATCACGGTAGGTAATGGTCTCTTCAAAATTGTGCCCTGTATCAATATGCACCAGCGGGAAAGGGAACTTACCCGGGCGAAAGGCCTTCAACGCCAAATGCACCAGGGTGATAGAATCTTTACCGCCGCTAAATAATAGCGCAGGTTTTTCAAATTGCCCCGCTACTTCGCGCAGAATATAAATGGCCTCTGCCTCCAATTCGTCCAGGTAATCTAACCGGTATTTACTCATTCTTTTAAATCATTTAACTGTACAGCATGTAAACCGCATTCTTTTTTGCTTTGGTCTTCCCACCACCAGCGGCCGGCTCTAAAATCTTCGCCGGGTTGTACCGCCCTTGTGCAGGGCAGGCAGCCAATACTGGGGAAGCCCTTGTCATGCAATGTATTGTAGGGTATATTATATTGTTTGATGTAAGCCTTTACATCGTCTAAACTAAAATTAAAAATAGGGTGGAACTTAATAAGCTTGTTGCCCTCGTCCCATTCCACGTTGCTCATGTCCTCGCGGTTTGGCGATTGCTCGGCACGGATGCCGGTTATCCAACATTGGTTGCCTGCCAGCGCGCGGTGCAGGGGTTCTATCTTACGGATGCCACAACATTCCTTACGATTTTCTACCGATTCGTAAAAGCTGTTTGGGCCTTTGGCGTTCACCATTTGCTCTAACCGGTTATTATCAGGGTAGTAAGCATGGATGGGTTTGCCATAGATTTCCATGGTGCGGTTCCACACGTAGTAGGTTTCGGGGAACAGGCGGCCGGTCTCTAGCGTGAAAACTTTTATGGGGATGTTGTTGGCAAATATCATGTGCGAAATTACCTGGTCTTCCCAGCCAAAACTGGTAGAGAATACGATCTTGCCGGCAAACTGTTCTGCAAGCGCTTGTAAAGCGTCCACAGGGTCTTTTCCGTTTACTAATTTCAATATGTAGGTAGTATCGGCCATTATATCACCTTTATAATAAAGTTAACAATACTGCGGATGCTGATGAGGATAACGATAACCGATACCGACAGCATGATGGCTTTTGCCGAGATCTTGTTAGAGATACGTGCCGCCACAGGCGATGCCAACGCACTGCCGATAACCAGTCCCGCCACCGCGTCCCAATGCCCGCTGTTAAGCATGGTGATGAACGTTAACGAACCCATCAGCGCGATAAAAAACCTTGATAGTTTCACCGTACCTAACGAGAACCTTGGATGGCGCCCGCCTGCTATCAGCGTTGATAGCACGATAGAACCCCAGCCACCACCGCCAACAGCATCAATAAAACCACCGCCTAAACCAAGCAGCGGTATGTGTTTGATCTTATCCGTAGTGCGTTTCTTTTTAAGGTCTAAACCTTTTTTAAAGATAACGGTGCCTAATATAAGTGTGTAAACCGATACTAACGGTTTTGTGTATTGCGCGTAATGTTCTAACGACGATAGCAGATATGCCCCCGTTACCGCGCCGATTATACCGGGAAGTAGCAATAGTTTAAATAACTTCCAGTTTACATTACCCATGCGGTAATGCATCCAGCCGGCGATACCATTGCTCATGATCTCGGACAAGTGCACACCCATACTCGCCGAAGCGGGAGGGATGCCCATAGAAAGGGAGAACGTTGTAGAAGTTACCCCGTACGACATGCCAATGGCCCCGTCTATCAGCGCGAACACAAAACCCGCCCCCAAGAAGTAATAAAACATAGGAGAAATGTTCTCCAGGTAACTTTTAAACGCCGGGTCTTTAAGCCATAAGGCAACAATAGTTACAGCCAAGAAAGCTACAAATGTACCCCAAACCAGCAGTTTGATATGGTTGTTGCTCGGTGCTTTTTTAGGGCCAAGCAAGATCTCGGTAACGCGGTTAAGCTCTTTTACTTTGTGGGTAAAATCGCCCGACAGGGTGTTGCGCACCTCGGCCATTTGCTGCAGGGTAATATCAAGTTCGCCGGGTAACGACCGGCTCAGCACTTCTTTTAAACGTTTGGCTATGGTTGGCGATTTTCCGTTGGTAGAAATAGCGATCTTCAGATCGCCTTTTTGTACGATGGAACCGAGGTAAAAATCGCAAAGCTCGGGTTTATCCGCGACGTTTATCAGCAGCTTACGGTCATGTGCCGATTGGCGCACGTATTTATTTAGTTCGCTGTCGTTGGTAGCCGCAATAACAATATCGGCAGGGTCAAGGTCGGTATCTGCAAAAGATTTTTGCACGATATTTACCTGCGGATACTGGGCTACGAGTGCATGCACCTGTTGTAAAAAATCTTTAGAAATAACAGTAACAGCGGCAGCCGGGCTGTTGTTGAGCAGGGCGGTTAGCTTTTCCAGGCCAACATTACCCCCGCCAACCAGTACGGTATGCAGGTTGTTCAACTTTAAAAACACGGGGAACAACTGGTTGCCCTGCGTTTCGGTTGGCCGAACGTCTGTTAAACTATTATCCTTTGGCAACAACGTCATAAACTTCTTTTACCAATTTAAATGTTGGGTGCAGGGAAACCACTTCGCCCAGTACAATCAGGGCAGGAGAGGTGATACCTTGTTCTGAAGCTAAAGCCACAATGGTATCGGCAACGCCAACAACAACTTTTTCGTTAACGGTGGTGCCGCTTTGTATTACGGCGACAGGTAACCGGCCTTTGCCTTCGTTTTGAAAGATCTCCGCGATCTTTGCCAGCTTGTGGATACCCATCAACACCACAATAGTAGCATTAGTTTTGGCGGCATCGTACAGGTCCGCGGATATTTTGCCATCTGTTGTGGTACCTGTTATCACCCAAAAGCTTTCGCTCAATCCACGATGGGTAACAGGAATGCCTTGCAAGCCCGGTACGCCAATAGAGCTTGAAATGCCCGGTACTACCTGCGTAGGGATGTTATACTCCGCGGCGAAATCCAACTCTTCGTGCCCGCGGCCAAATACAAACGGATCGCCGCCCTTTAAGCGCACCACATGGCCGTAGTTCAAAGCGTAATCAACCATTAAACGGTTAATATTATCTTGTGAGAACGAATGATCGCCGGAGCGTTTGCCCACGTAAACTTTTACCGCGTTAGCAGGGGCAAAGTCTAAAATTTCGTCGTTCACTAATGCATCGTACAAAACCACATCGGCAGTTTGCAGGGCTTTAATGCCTTTTAAAGTGATCAACTCGGCATCGCCCGGGCCTGCGCCAACAAGGGTTACGCGCGGTACTTTTATATTATTAGGTTCGTTATGTATCATGATTGCAGCACTGCCTCTCTCTTCGTTTTTACCGCTTCTAAAAAATCTGTTGCCTGTTTTTTGTAGGCCGTAGCAAATTCTTCGGATGGTTCGTTTTTATTTATTTGCAGCACCAGGTTGCTAAAAGTACCTTCAAGGTCAAAATCGCCGGTTGCTACGTAGTTGTTATCAAATTCTTTTATTACGCCGGTTTGGGTGCTGCTATTTACGCCCTTATCAAGCAATAATGCCTTAGCCGCGCTCACCATGGTATTGTATGAATGGTAGATGGCATCGGCCCATAACCCTTTTTCGAAAGCGCCATTTGCCCAGCCCAGTTTCTCTTCGCTTTCAAACAGCAGCGTAGCTACCAGGTCGATGATGACACCTGCACACTCGCCAACACCAATCGCCGATACATAGGTTTCCTGGTGGCCCCAATCTACAAACTCATCGTCGGTTAAGGTGGTAAGGTCGGCAAGGGGTTTTAACAGGCGGTAAAAATAATCTTTACCCTGCCTGTCGTAATAAGCGTGGAAAGTTTCGCCTTCTGTAGATAACGTTTTATAGTCGTCCAACACAAACCTTAACGCATGTGTAGCACGTTTTGATGGCACTTTAATCACACGTTCTGCAGCGCGGCCAACGCCGTTGCCCACGGTGCCACCACCTAACATCACTTGTACAGATGGTAATACTTTGGTGCCCGCTTTTAGCGAACTGCCGTGGAAACCAATGTGCGCCAAACCATGCTGGCCGCAGCTATTCATACAGCCGCTGATCTTGATCTTGATCTCGCGGTTATAGATAAAGTCTTCGTATTCGTTGTAGATCACATCCTCCAGTACCTTAGCCATGGTCATGCTGTTGCTGATGCCCAGGTTACAGGTATCGGTGCCGGGGCAGGTAGTTACATCGGCCATGCTATCAAAGCCGGGTGCTGCCATGTCTAACTCGTGCAGGCCGGCGTATAAAGCAGGCAATGCTTCCTTGCGGACAAATTTCAACAGCAAGCCCTGGTTTTGGGTAATGCGGATCTCGTCGCCCACGTAGGGTTTTATGGCAGCCACCAATTTGCGGGCGTTAGCGGTTGGGATATCACCTACGGGAACTTTAATATACACGCCGTAAAAACCGGTTTGCTTTTGCTCAAATACGTTTGTAGCCAGCCATTGCTCGTAACGCAATGGGTTTTCGATTATTGCTGAGTGCGGGGTAAGAAGTTCCGGGATTTGAGGTTGCGGAACGGTATCACGGTTTATTTTATAGGTTTTTACCTTAAGGGCGGTATGTTCTTCTTTTGCAAGGCGAAGCACTTCCTCTAATCCAATCTTTTGGATAAGGTATTTTAAACGTGCCTTGTTACGGTTATTACGTTCGCCGTAACGGTCAAACACGCGGATTATGGCCTCTATGTAAGGGATCAGTTGATCCTCGGGCAGGAAGTCCTCTACCGGGCTTGCCAGTAAGGGCTGGGCACCCAGGCCGCCGCCTAACAAAATTTTAAAACCACGTTCGCCGGCCTCGTTTATTTTAGGTATCGCGCCAATATCATGGATGTAAGAGAAAGCGGTATCCGCATCGCTGGATGAGAACGAAATTTTAAACTTTCTTCCCATTTCCTGACAGATTGGGTTCCGTAGAAAATATTCGAACGTTGCCTGTGCGTACGGCGAAACATCAAACGGCTCCAAAGGGTCGATGCCCGAAGTAGGGGACGAGGTTACATTCCTTACCGTGTTTCCACATGCTTCTCGAAGCGTGATATCGTCCTGTTCCAGTTCGGCCCATAACTGAGGTGTGCGGTCAAGGCTTACGTAATGGATCTGGATGTCCTGACGGGTGGTTAAGTGGAGGTTACCGCTGCCATATTCGTCAGATATATCGGCAATTTTTAAAAGTTGCTTAAAGGTAACCTTACCGAATGGCAATTTAATGCGCACCATTTGTACGCCCGGCTGCCTTTGGCCATAAACGCCACGCGCAAGGCGCAGGCTGCGGAATTTTTCGTCGTGTATCTTGCCGTCGCGGAACGCACGGATCTTCCTTTCCAGGTCAATGATGTCTTGTTCCACTATCGGGTTCTCCAGTTCTGTTCTGAAGCTCTGCATATTCGGTACGTAATTTAGTTATCTCAAAAAAAAACCCCTTCTGCTGTGGCTGAAGAGGCGGATATTATTTATTTACACACTTACAACCACGATGTTTCTGCTCGCATACAGCAGTTAATCAGATTGTTATGATATGTAAATCCTATTTGTTTCATTTTTCTGTTTCAAATATATACAAAGTATAGGGAATTAGTAGAAATTATTTAAAAAAATGCAGATGTGATGTTTGGATGACGGAATTGAATTATCGACACCGCGTCAATTTCAAGGCAATCTTCTTAGGCAAGTCGCGAATTAGTTCTTCGTTAGGAATGGGTCGATGATTAACATGAATCGTCAGTGGATGTTCATTTCTTTTCTCCCAAAAGAAACGAACCAAAGAAAAGTCGCGGCTTGGTAACACCCTTTGTACGTTAGTGCTTTATCAGTTGTGGTGCTATCCGTGTGTTACACTATGCCGCATTTATTGGTATTGTTAGGCTATTGGCATTTTTTAATTCCCTCCCTTGGGAGGGCGGGGAGGGGTTTCTGCGATTAGCCGGGTTAACACGGTTTTCGAATTTTAATACCTTTAACCTTTCGCCCTTTACCTCTACTCACTTCCCCCAATAAACCATTTGCTTTTGTGACCGTCTTACTTATTTACCAAAACAATCTACAGATGAAAACATTATCAAAATTTGGAATAGTGGCAGCAATGGCGGGATCGCTGTTTCTGGCATCATGTGCAACTGAGGGTTATGTGGCCGAGCAACCGGTTGAACCTGTGTACGTTCGTCCTGCGTCGCCTTATGCTAATGCCTATTGGGTACCCGGCGAATGGGTGTATAGCGGTCGCCGTTACGTTTATCGCAATGGCTATTATGTGCGCCCACATGCCAACCGTGTGTATGTACAAGGTAACTGGGTACGCGGCTCAAGGGGTTACGTTTGGAGAAAAGGGCACTGGAGGTAAGCCACGGATGTGCAGATATGCGAATGTGCAGATGTGCAGATAATAAAAATGTGCAGGTGACTTTATCCGAAGTTCATCAGCACATTTGGGATGTGCAGATATGCGAATGTGCAGATGAAAAGAGATGTTCAGATATGCTTTGTTTTAAGTTTACCTGAACATTTTTATTTTTTTTAGTACGGCAATGTGCAGATGTGCAGATAAAAAAAATGTGCAGGTGGCTTTATCCGAAGCTCATCTGCACATTTGTAATCTGCATATCTGCACATCTTTTTTACATCCTCTCCGGTACATCTATCCCCAGCAGGCTCATTGCTTTGCTGATGACCTTTGCTGATGCTGCCGATAGTTGTAAGCGGAACTGCTTTAAATTTTCTTCTTCAGCTTGCATAATTGGCTTTTCGTGGTAAAACTTGTTGTAGTTTTTAGCCAGTTCGTACACGTAGTTAGCAATTAGCGCCGGGCTATGGTTAGCGGCGGCTTCTGCAATGGATTGCGGGAATTTGGTGAGGGTCACGATCAGGTCGCGCTCTACACCATCCAGTTCAGCAATATCGTTGGTGCCGGCTTCGGCAACGTAACCGGCCCTGCTGAGTACCGATTTGATCCTGGCATGGGTGTATTGAATGAAAGGCCCGGTATGCCCCTGGAAATCTATCGATTCTTTAGGGTCGAATAAAAGCCGTTTTTTAGGGTCAACCTTTAGCAGGAAGTATTTTAAAGCACCTATGCCAATGGTGCGGTAAAGCTTGTTCTTCTCGTCCTCGCTAAAGCCATCCACTTTGCCCATTGCTTCGGTAGTTTCCTTAGCGGTGCCAAACATATCGGCCATCAGGTCGTCGGCATCAACTACCGTTCCCTCACGGCTTTTCATCTTGCCGGATGGAAGATCTACCATGCCGTATGACAGGTGATACAGGCCCTGCGCCCAGGTTTTACCCAATTTTTGCAAAATCAGGAACAGCACTTTAAAGTGATAATCCTGTTCGTTACCCACTACATAGATAGACTCGTCCATCTGGTAATCGTCGTACTTTAGCTGTGCGGTACCCAAGTCCTGCGTAATGTAAACCGAAGTTCCATCGCCACGCAGAACAAGTTTTTGGTCGAGCCCATCCGCTGTAAGGTCTATCCAAACAGATCCATCTTCTTTTTTAAAGAACACGCCGTTTGCAAGGCCTTCTTCCACAATATCTTTACCTAATAAATAGGTGTTGCTTTCGTAGTAGTACTTATCAAAGCTAACACCAAGGGTTTTATAAGTAACATCAAAGCCCTCGTAAACCCAGCCATTCATGGTTTTCCATAGGTTGATAACCATCTCGTCGCCTTGTTCCCATTGTAAAAGCATGGCTTGCGCCTCTTTTATCAGGGGGGCGTTCTTTTTGGCTTCATCTTCGGTTTGGCCTTCTTCAACCAATTCCAATATCTGTTGCTTATAGGCTTTATCAAACCAAACATAGTATTTACCGGCAAGATGGTCGCCCTTTAAGCCGCTGCTTTCGGGGGTCTCGCCCTGTCCAAATTCGCGCCAGGCCACCATACTTTTACAAATATGGATGCCGCGGTCGTTAACCAAATTGGCTTTTACCACATCGTAACCTGCCGCATCCAGGATCTCCGACAGCGAAAAACCTAACAGGTTGTTACGGATGTGCCCAAGGTGGAGCGGCTTGTTGGTATTGGGTGAGGAATACTCTACCATTACCTTTTTGCCGTTCGGTTTTGCTACCGCGAAGTTATCCGTAAGGATATGGGTACGCAGCGTGTTTAGCCAGTAACTATCGTTAATTACTATATTTAAAAAGCCTTTAACAACGTTAAAAGAGGCGATTTCGGGTAGTTTTTTTTGCAGATATTCGCCAATTTCGGCGCCTGTTTGTTCAGGGCCTTTGCGCGATACTTTAGTATAGGGAAAGGTTACCAGCGTAACCTGCCCGTCAAAATCTTTGCGGGTTTCCTGCAGGCTTACATCTTTGGCGGCAATATCGGTTTGGTATAAATCTTTAACGGCCTCAACAACAGCCTCAATAATAAAATCCATCGCGCAAAATTAATAATAGTTATGGTTGATGTTTCATAGTTGATGGTCTTTTTGGAAAAACACCTGTAAAGCCGCTTAAAATAGGTGTCCCACGGTGTCCCACTTTTTTTAAAATGAGACAGGTTAATATTTTGTATAAGTATTTGTCTAATAAATAGTTAATATAGAATTTGAAATGATTGCTTTAACTAAATAATTATTTTCAAATTTCTTATTTAATTGTAAATCAATATTTTGTGAAAGTGTTCCACACTATGTTATAAAAAAGTGGGACAGTACAGCTTCACCCGAACGATCTCCGAAGGAGAGAGCCGGGGAGAGGCTGTATTTTCCAACTAAAAACGATAGATTTGTTTCTTCTTTATAACCATTTATGACACTTAATGACAACGATTTTAAAATAGATGTAACATCTGAAATTGGTAACCTGCGCACACTTTTAGTGCATAGCCCAGATAGCGGGTTGGGCAAAGTTGTGCCCTCTAAGGCGCAGGACTGGCTTTTTGAGGATATTGTACATCTGGATACCATGCGCCGCAAGGAGTACGATTACTACATTAAGTTGCTAATGTACTTTCTTGATCCCGATAAAATAAAAGGTAAACTGACCGAGATAGACAGCGAGGCAGCCAACCGCGATTTTTTTAAACCAGATAACGCCGGATTCCATAGTTCTACAAAGGTTATCGAGATCCAGACCCTGCTGGGCGATATTCTGCAGCAAACCGATATCCGCAAGAAACTGGTGGCTGCCGTTTGCGCTATAGAAAGCTGTAATTACAAGCTACAGTTGCAATTGATAGATACCGACCCGGTAGAACTAGCTAAGATCTTTATCTCCGGCTCGCTGGCTGATGATACGATGATCTTCGCGCCAATACCTAACCTTATCTTTTCGCGCGATCTGGGTATTGCCATTAACGATCATATCCTGCTCAACAAACCCGCCAAAAAGGCCCGCTCACGCGAAACGTTGCTGATGCGCTATATCTTTTTTAATCATCAGTTATTTACCGGCTACCGCGAGAAGATCATCGAAATCTCTGAAAACAAGCAGCATTTTTTACGCCCCGGCGAAGCGAACGAGGAGAAAACCACTATCGAGGGCGGAGATGTGATGATGGTTAGTCCGCAGCACCTGATAATTGGTTGCAGCGAACGCACGTCAATCAGCGGTGCCAACGAGGCTATTAAACTATTGTTTGAGAATAATGTGGTAAATAAGATCACGATTGTGAAGATACCGCATAAGCGCGATTATATGCACATCGATACCGTTTTTACCCAGGTAAAAAGGAATGTGTGGGTGCTGCTGCGCTCGTTAACTATCACCGAAACCGAGCAATCGCAAAGCGAACCAATCGCCTGGTTTGCCGATAAAAAGAATAAAGACAAGCCCGAGATAGTTCAGTTTAGGAAGGATAAGAAACCAAAAACGTTTAATACGTTGGAAGATCTGCTTGATAACATTAGCCAAAAGGACCTGGAAAGCACCGAGCCTACAAAATTCATTTACTCGGGTAACGATGAATTCCCGTTTGATGCCCGCGAACAATGGACGGATAGCTGCAACCTGCTGGCCCTTAAAGATGGGGTAGTGGTTGGGTACGACCGGAACGATAAAACGGTGGAAGCCTTTAAACAAAGTGGTTTTGCGGTGATCCACGTTACCGACCTGCTGCCCAAAATGGAAAGCGGCGAAATTGACCCGGAAAAAATGAAAGATACCCTGATACTGATGCCAAGCGCCGAACTATCCCGTGCCCGCGGTGGGTTCCACTGCATGAGCATGCCGTTGAAAAGGGACAAAGTCTGAACCTAATTTTTAGAAATCTGAGGCCGACAAGACATTAATTTAAAATCTTTCAATTAAGCAAATTCGTTCAATTCGAGTTCAGACATGAGCCAACAAAGCACCAATAACCTATTAATGATTCGCCCGGTGGCGTTTGGCTTTAACGCGCAAACTGCCGAAAGTAATGCCTTCCAGAAACAGGACGCCGACCAGCAAGCCGTGCAGCAAAAAGCACTACAAGAGTTTGACGTTTTTGTAACCGTGTTGAGAAACAACGGCGTGAACGTTACAGTGATAAATGATACTATTGAACCGCATACACCCGATTCGATCTTCCCGAATAATTGGGTGTCGTTTCATGATAATGGCGATATATTTTTGTACCCCATGCAGGCTGAAAACCGCAGGCTGGAGAGGAGCGAAGATATAATCCGCGAGTTGGAGGAGCATTTCAAAGCTAACCATGTTGTGGATCTGAGTCGGTTTGAGGCTAAAGAGCAGTTTTTGGAAGGCACTGGCAGTATGGTGCTGGATAGGGAAAATAAGATCGCCTATGCCTGCCTCTCGCCCCGTACCAATGCGGAAGTACTGAAAGCTTTTTGTGATCATTCCGGCTACAATGCTGTAACCTTCGATGCCTTCGACCAGGGTGGGCAGGCCATTTACCATACCAATGTACTGATGGCTATAGGCAGTAAATTCGCGGTGATCTGTTTGGATAGTATTACTGATGCCGATGAAAAGCAAGCAGTTATCGCCTCGCTTAAATCATCCGGTAAAGAAGTTGTCGATATCAACTTCGACCAGATGAACAATTTCGCGGGTAATATGCTGGAGGTGAAGAACAACGATGGGGGAACTTTAATTGTGATGTCGCGAACGGCATATAATTCGCTTAGCGCAGAACAGAAAAATACTTTGGAAAAATATGGTAAGTTGATTTATGCCGATATTAATACCATCGAAACCAATGGTGGCGGTAGCGTCAGGTGTATGATGGCGGAGGTGTATTTGGCGGTTAGAGATTAGACCCCCAAGTAGTTGCTCTTTTCATTATTTTCTCACTGTCAAACTCCCTATAGCTCTTGTCAAAGCAATTTATAATAGCATAAATTGTTGCTATCGCATAATACTGTGGATGTGAATCAATGGCGTGAAAGCTACTTTTGGTTACCTCGTAGACTAAATTAAGATTTTCTCCACGAAGTGCTACAAGGTGTCCGTGAAAGGTCTTAATAGTGTCTATTATGTGTTCTTTAATTTTATAAATATCTGGCAGTTGTTTTTCACTTACGGACCAAATAACTTTTTCACGATTATCGCTATAAATTTTTAATTCAATATGCCCATAACCACCATTGATCGATTTTATAAATTCCCCACCTCCTTCGACAATCGACAGGTCCCAATTAATTAATTTTTCTTCAATGGCTTTTAACTCTTTGAATTTTGAATAAAAGCTCATAACTACATCTTCCATTATCTGAATTTTTATCTATGATAAGTATTAGTTTACATTATGATTTTGTGTCGTTAAAATACGTTTAAAAATTAAATTTCCCTATCAGATTTAAGAAGACAGATTTATGAGAAATTCTTCATTCCAGCCCTTGTTGGTGTTGTCACCAACAAGCCGCCATGCATTCGCGCTATCCATCGGCTACAAGCATGAGCGTTATTAATAAAATGAATAAACTTCGAGTCTGGACTAAGATGTCAAATATATCCGGTCTGTTGGGTATACTATTAGCATTAGGTGATATATTTTTTGGCAAAAGCATTAAATCAAATGGCCAATTTGTGTTATGGTATATTTTAGCATCTGTTTCTTTATTAATGTTTCTAATTTCAGAAGCTATGAAATTTAAATTAAGGAAGGCAAGACCGTAGTCGATGGGGTGCTTTTTTCAGCTGACGCGCACGCGTTCCGCAGTGCCTTTACCAACCATCCTGCGTTAAGGATTGCAGCGGATACCTGCCCCGAGCCTAATGCCTGTGCGCAGTATGAGCGAAAAGCCTGGCCCGCAGGGAACGCCATTGTTGATTTTTTTCTATACAAAACCATCTGTCAGTCTGAGCCTGTCGAAGACTTAAACGCTCTGTAATGTCGGCCAATGGTTCTACAAGCTCACCATGACATTTATAAGGTGCAAATCGCCCCACAAACAAATTACATTGTTACTATAAAATTTCCACCCAACAAATACAAAATAAATCCGTTAAAAATATACATTTGCACAAATTTTAAAGAATGCAGAGTTACCAGGATTTTCTTGACCTAAGCGTTGGTTTCCCACAGGAAGGTTACGAGATAATAGATGATGAATTATACTTCCACGATCTTAATTTGATGGAAATGATCGAAACGTACGGTACGCCGTTGCGCTTCACTTACCTGCCTATCATCAGCAAGAAAATACAGCAGGCTAAGCTGCTTTTTCAGCAGGCTATCATCAAAACCAACTATCGCGGTAGCTATAAATATTGCTATTGCACCAAAAGCTCGCATTTTAAGCACATTGTAGAAGAAGCGCTGAAGAACGAGATCCACCTGGAAACATCATCAGCTTTTGATATGCCGATGATTGACGCATTGGAAAAAAAAGGCGCTGTAAGCAAAGATATTACGGTTATCTGTAACGGTTTTAAAACATTCCAGTACAAGCAGTACATTATTGATATGCTGCACGATGGTTTTACCAACATTATCCCGGTGCTGGATAACAAGGAGGAATTTAACCTTTACGACGATGAGGTTGAAATGGAGACACCATGCAACCTGGGCATCCGTATAGCTGCAGAGGAGCAACCTGATTCGCAGTTCTACACCTCGCGCCTTGGCATTCGTATGGAGGATATTATCGACTTTTACCACAATAAAATAGAGAACAACCCTAATTTTCAGGTTAAGCTGTTACACTTCTTCATTAACTCGGGTATCTCTGATACGCCATACTACTGGAACGAGCTGGAGAAATATGTAACGCTATACTGCAAATTTAAAAAGATAAACCCTGCGCTCGATACGCTGGATATCGGCGGTGGTATGCCGTTTAAAGATTCGCTGGTGTTTGATTTTGATTACGAGTACATGATCAACGAGATCGTGAGCCGGATCAAAGAGATCTGCGCCGAGCACGATACCATGGAACCGGATATTATTACCGAGTTTGGTAAATACACCGTGGCCGAAGCATCGGGTATACTGTACAAGGTATTGGGCCGCAAGCAACAAAACGACCGTGAAAAGTGGCTTATGCTTGATGGATCATTTATTACCAACCTGCCGGATGTTTGGGCGTTAAACCAAAAATATGTGTTATTGCCGATAAATAACTGGGATAACGAATACGAGCGTGTTAACCTTGGCGGTATCACCTGCGACGGGCAGGATTACTACAACCAGGAAGCCCACATGAACAGTGTATTTATGCCGAAAACGCGTAAAGTACAATACATGGGTTTCTTTAATACCGGCGCTTACCAGGAAGTGTTAAGCGGTTATGGTGGTATCCACCATTGCCTGCTGCCATCGCCTAAACACGTTATTATCCGCCGCAACCGCGACGAGACCTTTAACTTTGAGGTGTTTGGCGAAGAACAAAACAGTAAACAAGTATTGAAAATTTTAGGTTACACCACCTAAGGGTTCCAATCTGATCTAATATTAAGAAGCACCGCTAATTAGCGGTGCTTCTTTGGTTAAAATATTTTGTCGTTCTGGACTTGTCGAAGACCTATTAAAGAGGTGTCCATATTATTAGCTTTATAAAAATTTATCTGCTACAACCAAATCTTTGCTGCCTGCTGTGTATTTATAAAACCCGGTGCCGCTTTTAACACCAAGGTGACCTGCTGTAACCATGTTAACCAGTAGTGGGCAAGGGGCATACTTAGGGTTACCGAAGCCGTTGTGCAGTACACTTAATATAGCCAGGCAAACATCAAGGCCAATAAAGTCGGCCAGTTGAAGCGGGCCCATCGGGTGGGCCATACCCAGTTTCATCACGGTATCAATCTCGTGTACTCCTGCGACACCTTCAAACAGGGTGTACACCGCCTCGTTTATCATCGGCATCAAAATGCGGTTGGCTACAAAACCAGGGTAGTCGTTCACTTCAACCGGGTCTTTACCCAGCTGGCGCGAAAGTTCCATGATGGTATGGGTCACTTCGTCTGTGGTCGCATATCCACGGATAACTTCTACAAGTTTCATAACAGGCACCGGGTTCATAAAGTGCATGCCGATAACATTGGCCGGGTTGGCCGTAACCGCTGCGATTTCAGTTATGGAGATAGACGAAGTGTTTGACGCCAGTATCACATCAGGTTTGCAAACTTCGCTCAGCTGTTTAAACAGTTTTAGTTTTATCTCGCGGTTCTCAGTAGCGGCTTCCACAACAAGGTCGGCATTGACTGCGCCTTCAGATACATCAGTATAAGTTTTAATGTTGCCGAGGGTGGTGATTTTTGCGGCTTCGTCTATAGCACCTTTTTTTATCTGCCTATCAAGGTTACCGGCTATGGTTTGCAGGGCTTTTTGCAGGGCGGCATCGCTGATATCAACAAGTGACACGTTAAACCCGTTCTGTGCAAAAGTATGGGCAATCCCCTTACCCATTGTGCCCGATCCTATAACTGTAATGTTCTTCATGGTATAATTGGTTTTATTCCCATTGGGATGGAAATCTGCTGCAAATTACAAGGAAATATACTTACCTGCATCAGCAATAATGCTTTTGTCGATAGTTGGAAACTGCGGTACACGGCCTAAATGTTTTATTTGAGTGTATTTGATAATATATTCCTCGGTAGAAGCATTCTCTTCGCCATTAAAAATAATGCCCTTAACCGGGATGCCACGAGTTTTTAACGCCTCAATTGATAGCAGCGTATGGTTAATACTGCCCAGGTAATTTTGCGACACCAATATAACTTCGGCGTTAAGCTGTTTAATGAGGTCAATAACCAGGCAATGGTCGTTAAGGGGAACCATTAATCCACCGGCACCTTCAATCAGCAATTGGTTATCAGTTTTTGGGGCGATGATGGTTGATTCATCTATGGTAATACCATCCAGCATTGCCGATTTATGCGGCGAATAGGGTTGGATTAAGCAGTAGGTTTCGGGATGGAAAACAGAGGTTTTGTTTGATATCAGGCGTTGTACTTTCATGGTGTCAGAATTATCCAACTCGCCCGATTGTACAGGTTTCCAGTAATCACATTTTAATTTTTCTACCAATACGGCCGATATAAGCGTTTTGCCAATATCGGTACCAATGCCGGTTACAAATAGCGGTTTATTCATAGGTAATGTTGTTGATGGTCGAGGTAAGCAAGCTGATCTCTTCGGCAGTATTATAGAAGTGGAGACAAATGCGGATGCGTTCGGCTCCCTTGCCAACAGTTGGGCTTAATATTGCCCGTACGTCCAGCCCTGCTTTTTGCAGTGCCTGTGCCGCTTGTTTAGCCTTTTCGTTACTTTTTAAAATGATGCATTGGATAGCGCTGTCGCTTTGCAGTAAAGGATAAGTTATGTTTTGTTGAATGCCCTGTTTAAACTGACTGATGTTATGGTGCAGTGTCTCTGTTTCTGCTGATGTTTTGGTCAATAACTCATAAGCCATCTTCACCGCGGCCAATTGGTGAAATGATGCCGCAGTAGTATAAATAAAGGCACGCGAAAAGTTGATCAGATATTCGCGCAGCAAATTGCTGCCCAATATAATTGCCCCGTGGCACCCCAATGCTTTGCCGAAGGTTACCACACGGGCAAATACTTCATTTTGTAAACCTAAATGCGAGATTAACCCTGCGGGATATAAGCCAACGGCATGTGCCTCGTCAACAATTAAATTAGCGCCGTATTGTTCGGTTAGCTTTAATATCGCTGCAATAGGCGGGGTATCGCCATCCATAGAATAAACACTTTCTATCACCACGTAACAAATACCCTTCGCCTGCTTTAGCTTAGCCTCCAGGCTCTCTAGATCGTTGTGACGGAAGGTATATCGGTTTGCGTGACTAAGTCGCGCACCATCTATGATAGAGGCATGGATCAACGTGTCATGAATAATGGTGTCACCTTTTTGTGGCAGGGAAGAGAACAACCCCACGTTGGCATCATAGCCCGAGTTAAACAACAACCCTGCTTCACTTTGATGGAAACCAGCTATCTGTTGCTCCAGTTCTTCGGTGTACGCGATGTTGCCCGAGATGAGCCTTGAACCTGTGGCACCGTTTAAACTTAGCGGATAATTATCAAGTTCCCACTGAATATTTTCCTTTAAAACATGGGAGCGGGCAAAGCCGAGGTAATCGTTAGAGCAAAAATCTACCAGCTTAGTTTCGGGGCGCAGGCCGCGGTAAGTGCCCAGCGCTTCGCGTTCATCAAGTTTGCTTTGGATATATTTTTCTGCTGATGACACACTTTTAAATTTCTGCTAAAATAGAAAAAGCGGCCTATATAGCCGCTTCTTTTATTTTAGCATATACTTTATTACTTGTTAGATGGTGCACCACCGCCGCCGTTTTGGCGTTGCGCGCGCATTTCATCTATTCGTTTTTGCCATGTTGCTGCCTGTTCTGCGGTTAAAATAGCTTTAACTTTATCGTTGGTAGCTTGCATCATCGGGCGCATTTGTGTGCGCATATCGCCACCGGCAGTACGAAGGCTATCCATAGATTTGGTTTGCGCATCATAAACAACGGTGATCTTTGCAACCTGGTCGTCAGTAAGTTTTAAGCTTTCTTTCATGGCTTTAACCCTGTCTGCGGTGGTCATTCTTTGGCGGCCACCTTGTGCGTGGCTTACTGCTGATATTCCTAATACGAATAAGCAGATCATCATAATCTTTTTCATTTTTATAATTTTTAGTTTAACTGATGTTATAGATAAAGATAACAGCGAATAGTTTAACCTGTTGCACTGTAACTTAATTGTTGCTATAACCCGGTTTAGATCCGCACAACGTAACTTAAATGTTGCCGCTTTTAATTTACGTCCTTATTAAGGTTAGCAATCGAACGCTGCATTTGGGCCATCATACTGGTAAGGCTTTCCATGGTAGGTTCGGCGGTAGGCATCGGCATATGAGTAGATATATAGGCCTTTGCTTTCCAAACTTCCAGCACATCATCGGCGCTTATTTCATAGGGCTCGTAAACGGGGTTGTCAGATACCAGCTTCATGTTACGGCCTTCTTTATATTTATTACCCGCGCGTTTATAAACCACGCCATCGTTTTTAGAAATAATAACATACGTCTCGCCAATCTTAACATCGGCCCAGTTCTCCAGGTATTCACCTATTATAGTAGTGCCTGATTGCAGTGGCAACATCGAATCACCTTTTATCTCGAAACCACGGTAAGTACCCTGTTTAAACATTGGCAGATAAAGCTTTGGTAACTGGCCCACATATTCCGGGTCGGCGTAACCATTTAAATAGCCTGCACTTGCCTTTAGAGGAACCATTTCGATGTTCTCATTATCTTCCTTATCTACCGAAATACTTAACACCCTGAGGTTTGCGGGATTGCCTTTTGGCTTCGGTGCCCACTTCTCATCGATGGTTTCATTAATAAAATCATCAATTGATATGTCAAAAAATATTGCTAATTGTTTTAGTAGTTCATACTTGGGTTCGGCGCGTTCTTCTTCGTATGCGCCTACTAATGAACGTTTTATACCTACCTGGTCGGCAAACTGTTGCTGGGTTAGGCCCTTCTTTTTGCGAAGGAATTTAATATTTTGTGAAATATTTGCCATAAATATTTGGAATTGCTAAAATAGTTAGTATTTTTATGCTCATAAAATTAGTAATTATTTTTTAATCAGCAAATTTTTTTATCAAATGAAAAGGTTCGTATATATAATCACAGACAGAAACAGGAAAAACCTGCACGTAGGGATGTGCACAGATCTATTGAAAACCCTTAAGTTTTACGGCGAAATGCCTACCCTGTTTTTTGATAGCGCGCAGCAACTCAACAGACTGGTTTATTTTGAAGAGATAAATACCGAGGAGCAGGCGATGGAACGTTTTAAAATGGTGAGCACTTACACCCGCGCGCAAAAAGAAAAAATGATCCGCCCCGTAAATCCGGACTGGGTTGACCTTACCGCAGGCCTTAACTACGAAAGTGGTGTAAGAGTAAGGCCCGCCATTTACGGCAGGCCTTCTATACAAGCAGCACGAAGGGCGGTTACTTTTTAACAAATACCAATGCGCCCGAGTTCATGCAGTAGCGTTTGCCGCCACGGTCTTTAGGGCCGTCGTTAAACACGTGGCCAAGGTGCAGGCCAGTGCTTTTTTCAATAACCTCGTCACGGCTCATGCCAAAGCTGCTGTCGTGCACAATTTCTACTTTGTTTGGGTCGACAGCCTTTACAAAACTTGGCCAGCCAGTACCGCTTTCAAATTTATCAGCCGAACTGAATAATGCTTCGCCGGTTGCCGCGCTTACGTACATACCGTTTTGGTGATTGTTGTAATAAGCGTTTTTAAAAGGCGTTTCGGTGCCGCGCTCAACCATTATCTCGTATTGGTTGGCAGTAAGCTTTTGTTTCCACTCAGATGCAGGTTTAGCCATTGGCCTTTTCTCCTGCGGTTTTTTATTTTGTCCGTTGCTGTTACCGCACCCAAAGGTTGCTAACATACTAACTACCAGTATTGCTAAGATCGATTTTTTCATAATACTTAAGTTACGAATATTGTGCCAACGCGGATGTCATGTAATTGACAGTTTGCAGTAAACAGTTTGCAGTTTCAGCTGATGGCTTATAGTAGGTAGTTTGCAGTTATAGCCTTTGCCCTGCAGTTTTCAGTTGGCAGTCAATATCAGCAGTTTGCATTCATAGCCTTTACTTGTCAGGATAATTGATTGCCGAATTTTTAAATCTCCTAATATTTCCACCCTGCCAACTTACACCTGCTAACTGAACAACCTACCATCCCGGAGCAAATGTCAACCCAAATACAGGTTTTTTAATATCAGTACGGTTGAACGGAACAGCTAAGTATGGTTCCAGCACAAAAGCGCCAAAAAAGTTAACCCTTAACGAGATCCCCGCGCTAAGTGCCGGCACACGCTGATTGGTATTGTAGGCGGTTTGTGTTTGCGGGTTGCCGTTAGCATCAAGCACCGGATTACCATTAGTACCTAACACAGGCGTTTGACCGATAGCGTCAGGCGCTTTTTGGAACTTGATGTCGTTGCCCTTGTTCCAGGCTAAACCGGCATCAAAGAACAGGTTAAGATCACTAAACAGGAATTTTGATTTGATAACCGCCAATTTCTCCGGCCCGGTAAATGGTAAACGGATCTCGAAGTTTGCTACCGCGATGCGGCTACCCGAAAGCTGATCGATAGTGAACCCATTTTTATTTGCTGTTTTTGAATTATAAAAGGTTTGCGCCTCGTAACCCCGGATCAGGAAGGGGTAACCCACGTATAACGGGTACAATCCACTCACATTATTACCAAAACGACCGTAGCCATATAGCCTTGCAGCAAAGGTTACCGGCGCCACACGTACATACTTACGAAGATCTACAGTAGGCGAGAAGAAGTGGTAAGTGCCTACATTATACTCCGCCTCGATACGGAAACGATGCCCGTTCAATGGTGCTGCAATACCAAAATACGAATCGTCGCCAACCAGTGCGGCGCTTAGTCCATAAATATTAAACGGTTTTAGGTCGATGCCATTTTCGGCAAGGAACTGCGCGCGTGAAATTTTGTGTTTTTTATAATCTAACAACCCGCCTATAGCTAACTGGTCCACGCCATTTGCATCGGGCGTATTGGTGTAGGCATAATAACTGCTGTACCTATCTACCCGGTAAGAGTATCGCGAAGCAGTTGTTCCAAACTCGGTGCGTAGAGCGCGCGATAATGGGTATGATGCAAACGCCTGCAGCTGGTCTTCAAATGTGCGGATGATGTCTGTCTTTTCTTCATAAACAGGCGTTGATGTACCACCGACATCGATGTTAGTGAAATTGTAGCCGTAGGTACCCGATTGATAGGGGATATGCGATATACCCAGCCCAAAATTCCAGCGTCCCTGCTGGTTAATGTACAATACCGAGCCGCCAAAATCATAGATCGCTCCATTTACAGCCAGCCCTGCATATATCTGGTTCCTGCCTAAAATATCACTAAAGATCCCCTGCACACCACTTGATAAACCTGTACCAAACGAACTTACCGAGACGCCAACTCCGCTGCTGCCCAATGCATCCAGCTTAAATTTTGGTTTGTATGGTACGGCATGGATAGAATCGAGCGGTATCTTACTGTATGCCAAATAATTGTTCAGGTTGTAATTGATCAGGTCGACACCGACCGAGCGCAATGGCGGCAGCATGGCTGCAGTGAAATTTGTTGAACCCGGGTCAACCACTACAGGCTTAAAATCGGATACTTTTGCGTTGTAGATGGCGTATTTCTGTGAACGATAATAAGAGTAAACCACATCATCGTTAGCGGATAAACTCAACGCGGGCGAATATTCTGTGATGCCACAGATCCCGGTAAACAGGTCGGTCATTTGCTCTACTTTGCCACCTGCAAAAGTATAACGGTACATGTTGCGGAAACCATCCTTGTTAGACAGGAAATAAACCTGTTTACCATCTGATGAGTATTGGGGGTTAAGGTTGTTAGCCCCGTCGAATACTTTTATATCGTTTACTTTACCCGTGGTAATGTCTAATTCGGCTAAGTTAAAGGTAATATTCTGCGAAAGTTTGGTGTCGTAAGTTGCCCTGTCGCTTGAGAAGATGATATGCTTGCTGTCTTTTGAAAAATTTGGCTGATAATCTGAGTATTTATCATTGGTAAGCTGTATAACTTTTTTCGATTCGAAATTGTACATATACAAATCGCCCTGCCCTTCTGACATGCCCTGGAAAGCGACGTACTTACCATCCGGCGACCAGGTAAGGTTACTGAACTGCTCTGCTTTGCCCATTGAAACATCGTTCACTATCCTGCCATCCGGCACATCCACAACCAGCATCCGGTTGCGGCCTTTGTTGAATACGCTGAACGCGAATTTTCTGCTATCCGGCGACCAGGTGCCTGCCGATTCTATAAAGTTAAACTCATCGATATGGGTGTTAGATACTTTACTGGTAAGCCGTTTAATCACCCGCCCCGTTTTAGCATCCGCCAGGTAAAGGTCAATACTGAATAAACCCTTTGAGGAAAGGAAGGCCAGATACTTACCATCCGGGCTAACTGAAGGGGCGACGGTAAGATCACCGCCAACCTTAGCATCGATAATGCGTTTGCCCACCGGCGTTTGAACGGTATCTTTTAAATAGGGTTTGTAAGTATTCTCGATAGAGTTTTGCCACAGGCGGGAGAGGGTTTTATCATCATAACCCAAAGTGCGGCGGATGCCATACTCTAAGCCAAAACGCGCTGTGTTTTTGAAAAAGGGTACAATAATAGTATCACCATATGTAGACCCCAGGAACGACCAAAAAGCCTCGCCGTAACGGTAGGGGAAGTATTTGTTGCTTTGGGTAAGGTCGCGCACAGTAGGGATATCGTGGTTAAGATAAGCATCTCGCATCCACATTGCGGTGTAGGCATCCTTTTTGCCTAACGACAGGTATTCAGCCATACCCTCAACCATCCATAGGGGAATGTTGCCGATATTTTCGAAGTTGGAAGAATCGCGGCCAAGCAGCATGTGATACTGAAAAGCGTGCACTAACTCATGCCCCAGCACGTGGCGGGTGGTTTGGTTAGTTTCCATTATCGGCATCACCACACGGTTTTTTAAACCCTCGGTAATACCACCCGTGCCGACGCTAATTTCGCCATCTATAGCCGTAGTCTGCTGAAAATCGGGGTGGTTGGCGTAAAGGATAATTGGGTTGGGCCTGTTAAATGTATCGCGGAAAACCTGCTGGTGCACGGTGTACCATAATTCGCTTTCTTGCGCGAATCGTTTAATGAGGCTATCATTTTTCAGATAGTAGTAGATCTCGAAATGGGGGGTCTTGTAAACCTTGAACTTTAGGTTTTTGTACCGTACCTTGTTTTGTCCAAAGTATTGAGCCTTGGCCTGTTGATTAAATAATAGCGCGGCTACAAGGCATAATAATATAAAAGGATACTTGATGGATAAATTGCAGGGGTAACGTTTATACATACATAGCGGTTTATACGATATTGCTAATTTATATTAAATACGTTCCCCAAGCAAGCCGGGTTGCCTCAATTATTTCGCAGCCGGCGGTTTATTTTCCGGTGTCTCCTCTTTATTTTCCTCGGTTGCAGGCACGCTAACCGGCGCGGCTGTAGTATCCATAGGCATTTCCATCAGGCTGTCTGTTGATGTGGTATCCTCATGTATTATCGGCGACGGGCACATATATTCCTTAGTGATCTTAACCCATGGCTTAGGGAATGGGCCGTAAGTATAGCCCGAATTAGGATCGGCATATACTTTTTCCATGAATGCTCCAAAAATCGGAAGTGCCGTATGAGAACCTTCGCCGGTTTCTGAATTGGTAAAATGAACGCTACGGTCATCGGCACCAACCCATATACCAGTTACCAGGTCTTTAGTGATCCCCATATACCAGCCGTCCACGTAATCGCTTGAGGTGCCTGTTTTACCGCCTATCTGGTTGTTCTTTTTCCAAAGGCTTGGGTATTCCCATAAGGCCTGTGATGTGCCGCCCGGTTCTTCCATACCACCGCGGAACATGTAGAGCATCAGCCATGCGGTTTCTTCGCTTAAAACACGCTCAGCCTTCAGTGTAAATTCTTCGATCACATCACCCTTCTGGTCGGTTATTTTGGTAACCAATAATGGGTCGACCTTTTCGCCTTTGTTAAGGAATGTGCTGTATGCGCGCACCATTTCGTAAACAGAAACATCGTTAGAGCCTAATGATACCGAAGGCACCGATTTTAGCGGGCTCTCGATCCCTATTTTGTGCGCATATTCTACAATCTTATCCCAACCCACATGCTCTGTTACTTGGGCGGTTATCGAGTTTACCGATTTACCCATAGCCCAACGCAACGACATTTCGCGGTACGAGAAATGGAAATCGGCATTGTTTGGCTGCCAAACATCATCCTTGCCATTGTCCTTAAACTTAATGGTCACCGGTTTATCGGTAAACTTATCACAAGGGGTAAAGCCATTATCCAAAGCGGTTACGTAGGCAAAAGGTTTAAATGTAGAACCTGCCTGGCGTTTGGCCTGGTTTACGTGGTCGTAATTAAAATATTTATGGTCAATGCCGCCCACCCAAACTTTGATCTTGCCGGTTGATGGCTCCATGGTCATCATCCCTGTGTTCAGGATCTTGGTGTAATACTTTATTGAATCTACACTGGAGAAGGTGGTGTCTTTATCGCCGTTCCAGGTAAACACGCTCATGCGTTTCTTTTTCTCAAAGTAGCTGTTGATGTGCGTGGTATCGCCTTTATACTTTTTGGTCAGCATTTTGTAGATGGGCAACCTTTGCTCAGCCTTCAACAAAAAATCTTTTATCTCCACGCCTTTACTGTCCCTCCAGGGGTTTTTATTCCCCCACAAATTATTGAAACGCTTTTGCAGCATCTTCATTTTGGTTGCAACAGCCTCTTCGGCGTATTGCTGTAATTTGGAATCTATAGTGGTGTAGATCTTCAACCCATCCTCGTAAAGGTCGTAATCGTTTTTCTTGCACCATTTGTCCAGCCACTTTTCAACCGCGCGGCGGATATATGAGTCGCCCTGGCCTGTTCGGTCAACATAGCTTAGATCGAGGTTTAATGGGAGTGTGGTGTTTGCTGTGTAAGCGGCTTTGTCAATGTAGTTGTACTTCAGCATTTGGCTTAGCACCACATTACGGCGTTCCAACGATCGGGCGGGGTTGGTTTTAGGGTTATAAGTTGATGTTGCCTTTAGCATACCTATAAGCGTCGCGGCTTCGGCGGGGTTAACCGCATCAGGCATTTTATTGAAGTATTTTAAAGTAGCCGTTTTTATACCGAAGGAATTATTGCCGAACGGTACCGTATTAAGGTACATAGTCAGGATCTGGTCTTTGCTGTACTGATGTTCTATCTTATAGGCCGTTATCCATTCCTTACATTTAAATACAACGGTACGCAAAAGCGGGATGTGGCGTATCAACCCCTGAGATTTACGTTTACGGGTGCTGAACAGGTTTTTAGCTAGCTGTTGCGTAATGGTACTGCCACCGCGGCGGTCGCCAGTTGCGGTAGATGCGAGACTGCCAAAAAAGCCCAGAAAATCTACCCCGCCATGCTTGTAAAAACGCACATCCTCGGTAGCTACCAATGCGTGTACAATATTGGGGGATAGGGCTTTATATTCAACGGGGGAGCGGTTTTCTTTATAAAAACTACCAATCAGTTTTCCGTCGGCTGTATAAACTTCTGATGCTACTGATACGGTGGGTTGTTTGATCTCCTGCATATCCGGTGAGTAGCCGAACAACCACAAAAAGTTAATTTCTATGGCGCAAAAGAATATAATTATAGCGTATATGAAGATGGAAAGATATCTTAGGTAGCGGTTCTTTATTTCTCTGAACATTGAGTAAAGATGTAAAATTAAGCACCCAAATCATAATGGGCAATTGACAATAATTAACAACGCAATTTTAATAAGTAAATTTCAAGTTAAGCCGTTTGGGGCGAGAAATATTTTATAGAAGAGAATTTGCGTATTTCTTCATATATCATTCAATTAATAAAAACATTTTGAACTGCCTAAGTAGCCGGATCGTTAATGAAAAAGCGTTCGTCGGTATGGGTGGATAGCACACTCAATTCATCACCTACACTAATAATCCCCGTGCTGCGGAATGCCAGGTTTTGACCAAACAGGATCTTAGCGCCCTTGCGCCTGTAACCTGCCAGGGTTTTTAGCGGCTCTTTACTTTTAGCCAAGGTTTCCTGATCAATAGTGGTCATTACGCAGCGGGCGCAAAGTTTTACGCCGTACATATCTATGCCGTTTATCCGGATGTGGTTCATGTGGTCTTCATTGTACGGGTCACCGCCTTCAAATACGATATTAGGGCGAAAGCGGTTCATGGGTAAGGGTTCTGCCAAGCGGCTATTTAGATCATTTAGCGATGCCTGACCGATAATTAAGGCGGGATATGCATCAGAAAACGAAGCTATCGACCCTGAATTTGTGTAGCGTGGATCGGTAGCTCGATGGGTTTCATCGGGCATGTAAACCAACCGTGCGGGGATGCCCAGTTTAACCGTAAACCATGCGTCAACAGCATCGCTCACCAGTTGCCCGGCGCAGGTATCATCCCAAATAACAACCTCAAGCATGTCCGGCTTAAGCGGGACGAATGGGATATTTATAAATGTGCCGTCGGCAGTATAAACAACCTTTAAAGCGTCTGTTAAAACCTCAATTTTAAACAGGGCAAGTTGGGCGTTTTCGCGTTGCGACAGGAAGCGGTTATTCTCGTCTATCAGCATCCAGCGGCGGTCATGCTGAAGGCCGCGGTCGGTTAGTTGGGCGGTATCTAACGATATGCCACCTAACGATTTTATGGGGTAAATAAACAGCTGACTAACAAGAAGCATACGCAAATGTAAGGCATTGCCCCGTCAATTTATAGCGAATTATAATTGTTGCAGATACATTTGATTTATTGGCTGTTAATTGATAGTATTGTTAAACCAATTATCATCCCGGTGGCTTTTAGCCGGTTTAAAGCAAGAAAATCATGTCAGTAAACGCACCCAACATTAATGGCAAGGCTACGGCTAACAATACTTATGACGCAATTGTGATAGGATCGGGCATCAGCGGCGGCTGGGCTGCCAAAGAACTTACCGAACGCGGCCTTAAAACCATTATGCTGGAGCGCGGCTCAAACTACGAGCATATAAAAGATTATAAAACAGCTAATTATAACCCGTGGGATTTTGAACACCGTGGCAACGCAACTCAAAAGCAGCGCAAGGAGCGCCCGGTAATTTCCCGTAACTGGGGCGCGCAGGAAGCTATTATGGATGCTTGGACAAACGAGCAGGAGTCGCCATACACCGAGGTAAAACCTTTTAACTGGTGGCGATCTTACCGCTTGGGCGGCCGTTCTATTTTGTGGGGGCGACAAAGCTACCGCTGGAGCGACCTTGATTTTGAAGCGAATGATAAAGATGGGTGGGCGATAGACTGGCCTATCCGTTATAAAGATCTCTCGCCCTGGTACGACCATGTGGAAAAATTCGCGGGTATCAGCGGTTCTATTGAAAACATCCCCAATTTACCCGACGGACAGTTTTTACCACCCATGGATCTGAACTGGGTGGAGAAGGACGTGGCCGCGAGCATCAAAAAGAAATTTGGCAGGCATATGATCATCGGCAGGGTGGCTAACCTAACAAAGGCTATCCCGTATCGCACCGCCTGTCAGTTCAGGAACAGGTGTTGGGAGGGGTGCCCCTTTGGCGGGTACTTTAGCACCCAGTCGTCAACCTTGCCGGCTGCTTTGCGTACAGGCAACTTAACCGTGAGGCCTCAATCTATCGTTACCAAAATATTGTACGATAAAGATACCAAAAAGGCTAAAGGGGTAGAGGTGCTGGATGCGGTTACTAACCAAACCTATGAGTATTATGCCAAAGTTGTGTTCGTGAATGCATCGGCCTTGAATAGCGCCTGGGTATTAATGAACAGTGCGACTGATATATGGCAGGGCGGCCTGGGCAGCAGCAGCGGCGAATTGGGCCACAATATTATGGATCACCACTATAACCTTGGCGCAAGCGGAGATGTGGAAGGCTATGATGATAAATATTACTACGGCCGCCGTGCAAACGGCCCGTACGTTGTGCGCTTCGCGAACATAGGCGATGATAAACGCGATTATCTGCGTGGTTTTGGCTACCAGGGTGGTGCCAGCCGCAACGGTTGGAGCCGCGAAATTGCCGAACTAAACATAGGCGGTGCTTATAAAGATGCCCTTGCAGAACCGGGGGGCTGGCGCATAGGCATAGGCGGTTTTGGCGAACTGTTGCCTTATCATGAGAATAAGATCACTCTTGATAAAACCGTGAAAGATAAGTGGGGTTTGCCTGTACTATCTATGGATGCCGAGATAAAGGATAACGAGAAAAAGATGCGCATCGATATTGTAAAAGAGGCCAAAGCCATGCTGGAAGCCGCGGGCGTTAAAAACGTTGAAACGCACGATAGCGGCCATAATATTGGCGATGGCATCCACGAAATGGGTACCGCACGCATGGGCCGAGATCCGAAAACATCAGTGCTTAATAAGCATAACCAGGTTTGGGATGCTAAAAACGTTTTTGTTACCGATGGTGCCAGTATGACCTCGTCGGCTTGCCAAAACCCATCTTTAACTTACATGGCCTTAACTGCCCGGGCCGCAAATTTCGCGGCAGATGAGTTGAAAAAAGGGAACCTTTAAGGGAGAGTCAAGAAACAAGAGATAAGAAACAAGAGATAAGAATCAAGACAAAATCATGAAAATCAAAAATAATATAACCACTTTAATACTTATATGCTTTGTTACAGTCATTAGCTGTGCCAAACCAAAACCCAAAGTACTTATCTTTTGTAAAACCGCGGGCTTTCACCACGAGTCGATAGCTGTGGGAATCCCAGCTATAATAAAGTTGGGTAGGGAGAATAATTTTGATGTGGATACCACTACCAATTCGGCAAAGTTTACGGCAGTAAACCTAAAGCAATATGCAGCAGTAATATTCCTGAGCACTACCGGCGATGTGTTGAATAATGAACAACAAACTGCGTTTGAGCAATACATCAGATCTGGAAAAGGTTTTGTAGGCATCCATGCTGCTACCGATACAGAGTATGATTGGCCCTGGTACGGTAACCTTGTGGGCGCCTATTTTAAAAGCCACCCGGCTAAACAACAAGAAGCCAAATTAAATGTGGTTGACCGTGGTTTTCCGGCTACCAATCACCTGCCTGCAACTTGGCGCAGATTAGATGAGTGGTACAACTATAAATGGATGGCGCCCGACCTGCAGGTACTCATCAAAATAGACGAAAAAAGCTACCAGGGCGGCGAGAACGGCAGCAATCATCCTATGGCATGGTATCATAATTACGACAGTGGCCGCGCATTTTACACCGCCCTCGGCCATACCGATGCCTCATATGCCGATCCGCTTTATTTGAAACATATTTTGGGTGGCATTAAGTATGCAATAAGGAAAAAGTAGGTTCAAAAAATTCCGTCGCCACAAGAGGGAATTAAACAAAGAAAGCCCGCTTCAAAGTATGACACGGGCTTTCTTATAATATTCGAAATAAAAACTAATCTAAACCGCCACGGCGATTTGCTTTAACCGGCTCAGGCCATTTTGATGGCTGGCCTGTGCTGCTTGCAGGGAGCGCTGCTTTATCACGGGGGAATTTTGCAGGGTCTTCGCTAGCCATGTAAATAAGGATGGCAGTTAAAATTGCATTGCTGCGTACGTCGTCAAAAACCAATTTGTCGTAAGTGTCGCGGTTGGTGTGCCAGGTATAGCTACCATACGACCAGCTGTTTGAACCTAAGGAAAAGCCTGGTGCACCTACTGCAACAAATGATGCAAAATCTGACCCGCCACCGCCCGGCGAACCCGGGAAGCTGGTTTTTATTTGATGACGGATAGTATCCGGCACAGCCTGTAACCAACGGTTTATAAACTCACCAGATTTTTCGTAGCCTTGCCCGCCAATGTTAACAATACGGCCTGTACCGTTATCCTGGTTAAACAGGGCCTGCAGGTTGGCAACAATTTCGGGATGGTCTTCTACAAACGCACGCGAACCGTTAAGGCCCTGCTCTTCGCTTGCCCAATGGCCAACTAAAATAGTACGTTTTGGATGCGGATAAACTTTCTTCAGGATGCGCATAGCCTCCATCATGGTGATAGTACCTGTACCGTTGTCGGTAGCGCCCGTACCACCATCCCACGAATCGAAGTGGGCAGAAAGCATTACATATTCGTTTGGTTTTTCGCTGCCTTTAATTTCACCTACTACATTAAAAGTCGGCACAACGCCAAGCTCTTTTGATTCTGTTTGGATAGTGATCTTCGGTTTGTCGCCGCTTTCGGTTAGGCGGTAAAGCATGCCGTAATCTTCTAAAGCGATGTCAACCGTAGGTACAACCTTTGTGTATGCGCTAAATATTTTATCTACCCCAAAACCGGCACTCCAGTTTGAGGTAATGATACCCGCTGCACCTGCTTTTTCAAGCGCTACAGGCAACGTGCGGTTAGTTAAACCGGTATTGCTGATGCGTTTGCGCCATGCGGCGGTTTGCTCGGTACGGGCAGCTTTCATTTTGTCGAAAGAGCTTGTTAATGCAAATTCCTTCCAGTTATCATCCGGGCGGCCGGTTGGCTGGTTCATGGAGATCATCACAAATTTACCCTTTACAGCAGGCAACCATTTTTGAAAAGCGGTAGAATCGGCAAACTCAGGCAATATCACCAGCTCGGCGGTAACCGCTTTTTTCATGCCGGGGCTCCAGGCAAGTTGCGTGCCTTCTAACGATTTTACACGGGGGTAAACCATATCAATGTGTGATATGCCGCGTTCCCAGCCGCGCCATTGGCCCCAATTTTCTTCTTTGGCGGTAATGCCCCAGCCTTTATATTTGTCTAAAGCCCATTTACCGGCCTTATCAAACTGCGGGGTACCTACCAAACGCGGGCCAACACCGTCAAAAAGCTCATGGGCCAGTTTCTCCAGTTGGGAGTTATCAGTTCCTTCTTTTACAATGTTATCAACCACCGCGTTTTTTGTTTGTGCATAGGCCGTGCTCCCGGCAAGAAGGGCGGAAGCAAAAAAAAGTTTAGTTAAATTTTTCATTTCGTTTATATAGGGCTTAGTTATATACAGCGAATGTATAAAATACAGGCCTTAAATCATACTCGGACCGGCGGTGTAACAAGTTTGTTAAAGTTGAATTATGCTGATCAAAGCCATAATATGCTTATTGGCCTGATTAATGCTTATCACAAATTAAATAAACAAGCGATAATAAAATGGCACAACTCGACGTTCAGCCCAAGCGCAAAGGCTCAGTATTTATATGGATCATCTTCGCTATCATAGCCATAGCCACAGCAGTTCTGCTTTACCGCGGGTGTAATAAATCGGCCCCGATAAAAATGGATACCAGCGATACAACCCAAACCGACTCTGCTAAAAGCGACAGTAATGTTATTGTAACTACACAACCAAATTGGAACGCCATCGATTTTGACATCCCAAGATCTAAATATGACGAGGTTACCGATACCGCCATTATAGTAAAAGGCAATGATAAATACACCATATACAGCCTTGGCGAAAATATATTGTTTGCCGCAGATGAAAGCACTTTGCAACCATCGGCAGAATCCAAATTGGAACAGATAGCTGCATCGCTGGCAAGGCGTTATAAAACTGCCGAGATAGCGGTTTACGGCCACACCGATTCCACCGGCACGGCAGGCGCTAATAAACAACTTGGCGAGGATAGGGCAAATGCCGTTAAGGATTGGCTATCTACCAAGGCAGATATCGTTCCCGATAAAATTTCTATCCATTCTTTAGGCGAGCAAAAGCCTCTTGCTACCAACGCGACCGAAAAAGGCCGTGCGCAAAACCGTAGTGTAGAGATAGTAGCATATGCCGAAGGCGAGAAGTAATAACCATATAACCTATAATCATGGCATCAGATAATAAAACAAATTACGATTTATACGAACTAAGCGAAAGCGATTTTGAAATAGTTGACGAGCAGCCCGAAATTTTTGGATGGGATGTAAAAGATACCCACAAGAACAAGGTAGGCGAGGTGTACGAGTTATTATTCGACGAGGATACCTTAAAGGTACGTTACATTGTGGTCGATATGGAAAGCAACGACATTGACCTGGAGGAAGGCCGTGTGCTTGTGCCTATAGAAAACGTGGAGTTTGATTTGGAGAACGATGAAGTAAGGATGCCCGGCATAAGCGTTACTAACCTGCTGGCCCTGCCGCTATATGAAAAAGGCCGCATTATAAACCACGAAACCGATAGGGAAATAGCCCTTGCGTTAGATAAAGTGGAAGCAGGTGCACCAATAGCTCCCGGCTCCTTAAATGTAGGTAAAACTAAATTTTATAATAAAAAGGAGGAAGGTTTTATTGCAGGTGATGATAATGCGGAGTAAGTTTCGTTTACCTTAAAATATTGTCTGTTATCTTAGCGATATCCAGTGTGATTTTATTGATAAACCCTAACTGGTCTTTCATCAGCACATCATCCTCAGTTAGCGGGATAGGCTGTGCGTCAGGTATCGGTATCATGTTGTTTTTTGGTGCTGCATCAACCGGGGTAATGCTTTCGCCGCTTAGTTTTTTGTTGATATCTTTTAACACTGCAATGCTCTTTTTAACCAGTTTCAGCATATCCTTATGCGGTGCCACCTGCCCGGATTGGATTAATGCCGATGCTATATTGGCCGAGTAGGAAGCAAGGATATGATTGAGCACTACAAACTTATGTAGATCTTTAACGCTTTTTTGCTTGCTTTTCGGTTCGGATGTCATCCGCTCGAACATAGCCGATAAGTTGGCCGAGTTTACGTAAATATCCTTACGGGCAAGTTTATATTCAGTGATCTCCACTACTTTACCAGAAATACTTTCCGAGATCTTTTGCAGGTAGTTGATATTTGCCGTAATAACCGATTTAAGCGTTTCGTTTATCTGCTGAAACTCCCACGTTGGGAACAACACATAACTGGCTATGAATGCGATGCCAGAACCGATGAGCGTATCTATAACCCTTTCCTGGAAAATATTTATAGTACCCAAGCCCAAAAATTTAAATAGTATAAGTACGTACGGGGTCATAAATATCACCGACACAATGTAATTTACCCTTAAAAAGCTATAAGTGCCTATCATTAGCACAACTAAAATGATGAACTGCGTTGTTTTATCGGGGATAAAATTCAGTATTAGGATCCCGATAGCCCCACCCGCTATAGTACCTATCAAACGTTGATAGTTGCGTTGTTTAGAAAGGCTAAAACCGGGTTTTAATATTACAATAATGGTTAACAACACCCAGTAACTATGCCCGCCAAGCGATATATTCTTTGCTGTAATAAAACCCACCAAACATACCAATGCCACCCTTAAAGCATGCTTGAACGCGCCGGATTTAAAAGTAATGTTATCCCAAAAGATATGCGGCGCAAAGTCCTGATGGGTCACAAATTTAGAATACTCCACATTGGTGGGGCTTTGCACTAAACTGTCTGATGCTTTTGAATGATAGTATTTATAAATGTTGGAAATGCTTTTGCTAAGGTCGCGCAGGTTAATGAGAATCTTCTTAAGCACCAGGTTGCTGGTTTCCTTATCATCGGCACCAATGCTATCAATACGCCGTTTTAAATGCTCCAGTCTAAGTTCAAGGTTGCTTAACTTTTCTGGGCGCTGGTTGGCAAGTACCGCATAGCCGATATTATCCAGGTCGTCGGCCACGTGATGAAGAAAATCTGCAATTTCTGATAGTACACCTGTGCTCTCAAACTTCTCGCGGATGTAATTATAATCGTAGTGTGTAGCCATGATCTGCTCAAACATATCCACCAGATCAATAAAGGTAAGCACCAATATCCTGCTGGCCGCGGTAGACTCTTTGACCAGCAAACGGCTTTTGAATAAGATCTCCCTTACCGCATCCTGATGGTTACTCACCTGGATCTGTTGGATTACCAGCTTGCGGTAATTCTCGTCAACATCCGTCGCTGTTAAATAAAAATCGGCTTTTATGCGCAGGAAACGGGCTATATCGGCCACGTTCTCGCCCAAAGTTTGCTGCGCGGCCCGGTATGGCCTGATACCAAAAAATACCAGGCTGAAAACCATATACCAAAGCCCGCCCGCCAAAATGGTGAGGCTAAAGATGGGTACCTCCGGTGGTGGCACGGCCTTATCCATCATAAATATCATTACCAGCAATGCCGATGTACCTACAGATGCCGCCCGGTTGCCGTAAACCGTGAGCATCGAAAACAGGAATGAAAAAACGGTGATCTCTAACCCTAATGTGATTACATTAAATCTTGCATAACCTGTAATAATAGCGACAGCCAGCATGATAGCATTGCCCGCGGCCATAGCATTGCGTTTGTGCGAAATAGGCCCCGGCCCGTCTATGGTACAAATACAAAGCGCACCAAGTGAAAGGGTAAGGCCTAAATCGAAATAGCCTAACTGCATCATTACCAGGGCGGGGGTAATGATACCAATGGTCATTCGCAAGCCATCAGAAAAATACTGACTGTGAAAAAAGCTTTTTATTTCTCTTTTGTGGCTTTGCATTTACTATATATTGGGTTGGGGATTTGTTGTGCAAAATTAAACAAATAAAACGTGTTAGGTTTTGCAATAACCATTATTGCATTAAAATGTACTTAATGTTATTAATTTTCAGTTTTTAGCTAATTTTAATTTTAGATAGTTAAATTCACGGCGATATTATTCCTGTAAAACTTTTGTAACCTGTTCTAACATGCCATCAACCTTAAGGCTCAGTCAAAAAGAATCTATCTTTAATCACGAAGTTGTAAAACGTTTTGAGTTGTACAACAGCTTGTTTCAAACATTGCCTTTTTATCAGGTTAAGGACACAGGTATTTTACTGCCGTTCTTTAGTTCGCATTGCGATAAAGGCGCGGCCGACCAGGCGTCACCAACCGACATCATCGAATCTTTCTTTAAAAAATATGTGCCTAATGTTGACCACCGCGAGCAACTAAACCGTTTATTTAGGTTTATACAATATATTGAACGCCAGGTAGTTTTGTTTGACGCTATCGAAGATTCATCGTTTAGCAAAGTTGGCCGTGTGGATGATACCGGTACTTTACAAAGCATGGTGCAGCAGGCATCTCAAAGCGAACAGGCAAGGGCAAACATCAGCAAGCAATTGAAAGATTTTTCGCTTCGTTTAGTGCTTACCGCTCACCCAACCCAGTTTTACCCCGGCACCGTTCTGGGGATCATGACGGACTTGATCGAAGCCTTAAAAACAAATGACATCCCATCAATCGATGGCCTTTTACAGCAATTGGGCAAAACTCCTTTCTTCAATAAAACCTCGCCAACCCCGGTTGATGAGGCCGTTAGTTTGGTGTGGTTCCTGGAGAATATATTTTACAATGCGTTATCAGGCATCCAGGCAAAGCTGGAGGAAGAATTTGATATTGAAGGCAATCAGCAGGTATTAGAGCTTGGCTTTTGGCCGGGCGGCGACCGCGACGGTAACCCTAACGTACATATGGAAACCACGCGTTCGGTATCGTCACTATTGAGGCAGGTTATCTATCGTTGCTACTACCGCGATTTTCGTAACCTAAAACGCCGCATTACTTTCCGTGGCTTTGCCGATACGCTGAGCAAACTGGAGAAACTGCTTTACGATAACGCTTTCAATCCGCAAGAAACCCCTAAAGATCTACAGCCAGAGTTATTAAAACTCCTGAGGTCAATGCGTGAAACTTTGGTTAACGAGCACGATAGCTTGTTTGTAGGCATTGTAGATAACTTGTTGCAAAAGGTGCAACTGTTTGGTTCATATTTCGCTACGCTGGATATCCGCCAGGACAGCCGTGTGCTGCGCGATGTGTTTAAATATACCACCGAGAAGGTTTATACCGGCGTGCCTAAGAACTACGCGGAGATGAACGAGGAGTCGAAAATAAAAAGCCTTCCGTTTAACCAGGCCGATTTCAAATGCCCTGCCAATGCCGATCCTCTGATAAGCGATACGCTGGATACCATCAGGCTGATGAAACAAATTCAGCACAGCAATGGCGAAAAAGGTTGTCAGCGTTTTATCATCAGCAATTGCCAGCAAGCTTCGGATATTTTGCAGCTGATCGCATTGTTCTTGTGGAGCGGCTGGGAAAAAGATAAATTGAGTGTTGATTTTATGCCGCTGTTTGAAACCGTTAACGATTTGAAACAAGCCGGCGATATAATGGAGAAGTTATACACGCATCCGTTCTATAAATCGCACCTTAAAAAACGCGGCAACAGGCAAACCATCATGCTCGGCTTTAGCGATAGTACTAAAGATGGCGGTTACCTGATGGCAAACTGGAGTATTTACAAAGCCAAAGTTGAACTTACCGCCATAGCCCGCAAACATAACATTACCCTCGCCTTTTTTGATGGCAGGGGCGGCCCGCCGGCTCGTGGTGGTGGTAAAACGCACCGCTTTTACGCCTCGATGGGTAAAGAGATCGCTAACGACCATATTCAATTGACTATACAAGGCCAAACCGTAAGTTCGCAATATGGTTCTATAGAAACGGCAAGGTTCAATACCGAGCAATTGATCAACGCGGGCATTACCAGCGCCTTGCACCCGAACCATCACGATCTGCTGGACGAAAGACATAAAGCTTTAATAGCCGAAATGGCCGAAGAAAGTCACGGCTTGTTCCTGGCGCTTCGCGAACACCCGCTATTTGTGGAATACCTGGAGAAATTTAGTCCGCTGAAATTATTATCGCAGATCAACATCAGCAGTCGCCCAACCAAACGTAATGCAGGCGCTAAACTTAAACTTGAAGATTTGCGCGCCATTAGTTTCGTAACCTCCTGGAGCCAACTGAAACAAAATATACCGGGCTTTTATGGTGTGGGTACTGCCCTCAAAAAAATGAAGGATAACGGTAGCTGGGCAGAAGTGCAGGAGCTTTACCAACAATCGGGTTTCTTTAAAACGATGCTGGATAACTGTATGATGTCTATGACCAAATCCGACTTTAGGGTTACGGCTTACATGGAAAAAGATAAAAAGTTCGGCGCATTCTGGAAAGGACTTAAAGCCGAGTACGAACTAACCCGCAATATGCTATTAGAACTTACCGGCACCAAGGTATTGATGGAAGAGTTCCCGGTAGATCGCCGCTCTATCGCCATCCGCGAAAAGATCGTATTGCCGCTGGTTATTGTACAACACTACGCATTGCAATGCCTTAATAATACAAATGATGAGGAATTGATAGGCATCTACAATAAGCTGGTGGTGCGCACCGTGTACGGTATTGTAAATGCCGGCAGGAACTTGGCTTAGACCTCACCAAGCCTACAATATGATGCGTCATAGCGAACGTAGCGTGGCAATCTTCGGTGGAAAAGCAGGCGAAGAGCCTATCGAAGATTGCCGCGTCGCTATCGCTCCTCTTAATGACTGCTTTATAATTCCGGTATCAATCCGTTTAAGTTCGCAATCGTTAAACTTTTGTAAACAGAATGTAATAAAACTTGTTAACTAAGTATTATAAGCTTAACATTTTATGATGAAAAGAACATTCTGTATCGCTTTAGCGTTGGTCACCCTGATTTTAACACAAGCTTGTAACAACCGTAAAGCAAAAAACTACAACAACATAAAGCAATCTAACGAAGAGGGAATCTCCTTTGTGAAAAGCGCGCTTGAGTCCGGCGCAGCCGAAATAAAACTATCGCAACTGGCGCTTACCAATTCTAAAAACCCCCAGATGCTGGAATATGCTAAACAGGTTATTGCCGACCATACTTTTATGGATGCCGAGCTAAAAGCGGTATCGGGTAGCAAAGTTAACACTGATACACTTACCGCTGTACATCAAACACAAGTAGACAGCCTTACCAAAAAGACAGGTAATGCCTTCGATAAGATGTACATCCAGGCGATGGTGATAGACCACGAAAACGTTATTAAGGTTTTTAAAACAGGCGAAACTAACAACGATAAAAAATTAAAAGATTTTGCAACAAAAAGCCTTCCGAAACTACAGGAACACCTAACCAAGGCGAACACACTTTGCACCGGCGCCGGGCTAAAATAGTTTTAACTGAGGCTCTACAGAAGGTTTAGTTTTACCAAATACGGTACGGCCGCCGTATTTCCACGAATCATTTCTTTCCTTTTCAATTACTTTATCAAAGTTGGCATTAGGGGTAAAATCCTTTTCTGCGGCCTGGACTATATTAGTTAGGCGCTTAATAGCTTCATTTTTTTCACCATTACCTAATTTTGCTTTTTGAATAGCGGTCTGTAAAACACCGATGGTTTCGTCATAAACTTTTATAGGGACGGGGAAGGGGTGCCCATCCTTGCCGCCATGGGCAAACGAGAACCTGGCAGGATCTTTAAACCTCAACGGTGTGCCATGTATCACCTCGCTCACCAAAGCCAGCGATTGTAATGTGCGCGGCCCAAGGCCCTGCAATAAAAGTAGCTCTTCAAAATTTTGGGGTTGCTTTTCGTGTGCCAGCCAAAGTACAGCGCCTAATCTTTTCAGGTCTACATCTTTTGCTTTTACCTCGTGGTGGTTGGGCATAACTAAGTGACTTATCTCTTTCAGCATCCGGTCGGGATGCTCGGCGGCTATTTGCATCACGCCCGTGCGGGATGGATGGGCCAGTTTATCGGCCATATTCAATATCAACCCCTTATTTTTGCCTTGGATGCCGGTATGAGGGTCTTCCACAAAAGAGGTTAATTGTTCAGAATGCCAGTGATAGCGACGGGCGGTGCTGCTGGCATCGCTCATACCTTGTTGCACTACGGCCCATTTGCCCGTATCGCTTAAAATAAAATTATGGGTGTACAGTTGAAAACCATCTTGTATGGCTGTATTATCTACTTTAGCGCTCAGTCTACTGCATTTAACCAGGTGGTCACCGTTAAGTCCGTTGCTGTTGCAGACCGCCATCAACTCCTGCGGGGTTTTGGTAGAATGCTTGCCCTTACCGCCGCAAATGTAGATACCAAGGTCGCGGCTATGCGGATTGATAGCCCGCTTTAAAGCACCCATAACAGAAGTGGTAATACCTGATGAATGCCAGTCCATACCCATCACGGCGCCAAGACTCTGAAACCAGAATGGATCGCTAAGGCGGCGGAGGACTTCATCTTTACCGTAATCCATCACAATGGTTTCCATCACAGCAAGGCCAAGCTTGGCCATACGCTCGGCAAGCCAAACAGGCACATAACCATAATGCAAAGGCATGTCGGCACTTCCGGAACGTTTCATGCTAACAAAGTTAGCAAAATTGTTTGAACTCAAATTTATGAATTAAAGAATTTTGGAAAAGCAAATTCTAATAATTTCTCACATTCTGAAAATTCGAGTTCAGACAAACTTTCTTACACCTCAAACGCCACTTTCACATCGCTCCAAAACTCATCCAGCGCGATTATTCGGGGTTTAAAAAAGGAGATAAGCGTGGGCCAGTTATCCTTTTGAAAAATATTTACGGGCGAAATCTCGGTATAAATGCGGCTGATGGTTTTGCCGTAATCATCAGTAGTATGCAGCTGCCATTGCCATTCTTCGCCCAAGGTACTGTGCAACATGGTTTTATACGAACCAAATTGCTCAAAAAAGAGTTGCTGTAATTCGATATCCGGATGGGATATTTCTATTGCAATCGAGGCCGTGTTTTTGTCGGCCTGCATCTTAAAAAAAATATTCTTAACGCCAGTTTTATAATTGATCCAGTTGGTGCGCAAGCCCTCGCCCGATAGTACCGGGGCCATGTATTGCCCAAACGCCGTCCAAAATGCTTGCTTTAACTGTGATGCCTGATCTTTCGAGTACATTATTTACAGTTTAACAATAAACGGCAAAGATAACTTCTCGTCCTGCGAATTACTGCCCAACACCAGTTTGTATTCGCCGGGATACACTTTCCATTTGTGGGTTACCATGTCCCATTTCTGTAGTTCTTTAACGGGGATATTGATACTCACTGTTTGTTCCGACCCCTTTGCTATGCTTACCCGTTTAAAGCTTTTTAGTTCCTTGAAGGGCATGCGGTTTACCTGCGGATACTGAATGTAGGCCTGCACAACCTCGTCCCCATTAAAATTTCCGGTGTTTCTAATATTTACGCTAATGCTGATACTATCTGCAGGTGCATAACTGCTTTTAAGTTTAACTGCGTGGGTGTAGCCAAAACTGGTATAGCTCAATCCAAACCCAAACGGGTATTGCACCGGGCCGCTGTAGTACCTATAGGTGCGGCCTTTCATGTTATAATCCTTATAATCGGGCAGGTTGCTTAGCGCTTTGTAAAACGTAACAGGTAGATGCCCGGATGGCGATACGTCGCCAAAAATTATATCTGCTAAAGCGTTGCCGCCTTGCTCGCCGGGGTACCAGGCTAAAATTATGGCGTCGGCATACGGGGCGATTGCTTCAATATCCACATCGCTGCCCGCGGTTATTACGGCGATGATGGGTTTATTCACCTCTTTACGCAGTTTTTTTAAGTAAGCGATGTGGCTTGCAGGGAGGCTAATGTTAAGCCTATCGCCGCCGCCCTCCGCTAAAAATGCGTCGCCCTCTTCGCCCTCGTTAACCGGAGAAAGGCCAAGCACTGCTACGGTAACATCGCTGTTTTGGGCAGCCCATACGCCGCCGAAACGGGTGGTGTCTTTACTATCTGCACCAAGGTCATACTCCACCCGTGTGCCCGGGCCAACGGCGGCTATGATACCCTCCACAAAGTTGATCACCTTGCTAACGCCGTGATAATTGCCTACCATGGCATCGTAAGAGGTTGCATTAGGCCCAACAACTGTAATAGCACTGTATTTGCTTTTGCTTAGTGGCAGCAGGTTATTGTTGTTCTTTAGCATCACCATGCTTTGCTGCGCCACTTTGCGGGCAAGGTTTATGTGTGTGGTGTTGTGCACGCTATCCGCGCCGTAAGCCTGATAAGGGTTCAGGGTACGGTCGTCATAAAAGCCCAGCTTAAATTCGGTACGCAATATGGCCGACAGTGCTTTATTCACGTCGCTTACTTTTAGCAAATTCATTTTTACGGCCTTCAACACTTCCGATTGCAGCATGGTGGAGCAATCCAGGTCTACGCCTGCTTTTATCGCAGCCGCAGCTACATGCACGGCATCGGGCATGGTTTTATGGCGCAGGTAAATATCATCAAGAGCCCAGCAATCGGTAACCACGTGGCCTTTAAAAGCCCATTCTTTAAGCAGGATGTTGCTTAGCAAGGTATTGCTTGTACAGCATGGTTCGCCGTTTACGCGATTGTATGCACACATTACACTCTCCACACCACCATCAACCAAATATTTAAAGGCATACAGGTAAGTTTCGCGCAAATCTTTTTCATCAATTACCGCATTAAACTCGTGCCTGCCTGCTTCCGGTCCGCTGTGTACGGCGTAATGTTTAGCTGTAGCGCTGGTTTTAAGGTAACGCGGATCGTCTCCCTGTAAACCTTTTACAAAAGCGTTTCCCATGCGCGAGGTAAGGAACGGGTCTTCGCCGTAAGTTTCTTGTCCCCGGCCCCAGCGCGGGTCGCGGAAGATATTGATATTGGGTGTCCAAAAAGTTAAACCCATATACTGCAGGTGCCTGTCTTGAGCAATAGCAAGATTATATTTGGCGCGCGCTTCAGTAGATATTACGGTAGATACCTGTTTCAGCAGATCGTCGTTAAACGTGGCTGCCATGCCAATTGCTTGAGGGAATATGGTCGCTTCGCCTGCGCGGGCAACACCATGTAAACCTTCGTTCCACCAGTTATAAGCGGGGATGCCCAAACGGGGAACTGCTTTGCTGCTGTAACCCAAAAGGGAGATCTTTTCTTCGAGCGTTAAGCGCGATACCAGGTCTTTCACGCGCTTATCCAAAGGTTGTTTATTGTCTTTATAAATGATGTTTTGCTGCGCAAACGAGATCATCGGCACAAATAATACCAGGTACAGGTAAGTAAAATGAGTTTTCATAGGCGGTATGATCACGGAGGGCTAACATAAAAGAAATAGCCCGCTCTGCCAATTATTTTATCTGTAAATGTTACTTTAGCAATGTGGGATTTAGGAATTTCAGTTTCGGATTTATACACCTCTTACCATGAAAAATTTATTGTTGTTGTTATTGCTGGTTTCATTAAAGCTTGGCGCATTTGCACAACCAGCCCCAAAGCCATACGGCCCGTTGCCAACTCAAGGTCAGCTAAACTGGCAGGAAACAGGCATGTATTGCATTATCCACTGGGGGGTAGATACCTATACCGACAAGGAGTGGGGCTATGGCGATGAAGATCCCAAACTTATTAATCCGTCAAACTTTAGCGCAATGCAAATAGTGGCCGCGGCCCAAGCAGGAGGGTTTAAAGGCATTGTTGTGGTTGCTAAGCACCACGATGGTTTTTGCCTTTGGCCAACAAAAACTACCGAACATAACATCAGAAAAAGCCCATATAAAAATGGCAAAGGCGATATTTTGCGCGAGTACCGCGAGGCGTGCGATAAACTGGGCATGAAGATGGGCGTTTACTGCTCGCCATGGGACAGGAACAGTCCGCTTTACGGCAGCCCGGAATATGTTACCAAAGTTTACCGCGAGCAGCTGAAAGAATTGTACAGTAATTATGGGCCGTTGTTTATTTCCTGGCATGATGGCGCCAATGGTGGCGATGGCTTTTATGGCGGCGCGCGCCAGGAACGTAAGATAGACCGATCTAACTATTATGGGTGGGACGAAACCTGGGGCATCACCCGTAAAATGCAACCTAACGCGGTGATCTTTGGCGATGTTGGCCCGGATGTACGCTGGGTTGGTAACGAACGCGGACAAGCAGGTGAAACGAGTTGGGCTACCTACACCCCACACGCCCCCGACGAGAGGAAGAAACCCGGTAACGGTTATGTGAAAGATTACGAAGGCACGGAAGGCCACCGGGATGGAAAGTTTTGGATGCCTGCTGAGTGCGATGTGTCGCTTAGGCCGGGATGGTTTTACCACAAACGGCAGGATGACTCGGTAAAGACACCGCAGGCTTTGTTGAACCTCTATTATCAAAGTGTTGGCCGTGGTGCAGCTTTAGACCTTGGATTATCTCCCGACAGGACCGGGCAACTTTACAATAACGATGTTAACTCGCTTAAGGCATTTGGCGACATATTGAAAAAAACATTTGCAGTTAATCTGGCTAAAGGCGCAACGCTTACCGCCAGCAATATCCGTGGCAATAATAAACGTAAATACGGCGCGGCAAACCTGCTGGATGCTAACCGTTACAGCTACTGGGCTAGCGATGATAAAGTAAAAACACCGGAGTTGGTGATCGACATGCGTCAGCCCAGAACTTTTAATGTGATACGCCTTCGCGAGAACATCAAATTGGGCCAGCGGATAGATGAAGTTGCGGTTGATGCCTGGCAGGAGGGTAAATGGGAGGAGATAGCAAAAGCCACCAGCATTGGCGGCAACAGGCTGATCCGGTTGCCAAACAATGTATTAGCAAGTAAGGTTAGGCTGCGGATCACCAAGGCAAAAGTTTGTATTGCGCTGAGCGATTTCGGGCTTTACAGAGAGCCTAAATTAAACGGTATGGAAACGTTAATGGACAATTCAAATGGCAGTAAATTTTAAGATGAAATACAGATATGTATTAATCGCTTCAAGTATTATTTCCGTCTTTTCCGGGTCGGTGTTTGGCCAAAAAAGGCCGCTTTTTGATACAAACGCAAAGCCTCAATTGATCTCCAATCAATTTGCCTTTACTGAAGGCCCTGCCGTAGATAAAGCAGGAAATATTTTTTTTACCGATCAGCCTAATAACAAGATCTGGAAGTATGGTATCGATGGCAAGCTCTCCGTTTTTATGGACAGCGCCGGGCGGCCGAACGGAACATATTTCGACAGCAAAGCTAACTTGGTTGCCTGTGCAGATGAACATAATCAGCTTTGGCAAATATCGCCCGATAAAATAGTTAAAGTGCTTTTGAAAGACTATGAAGGCAAGTTGTTTAATGGCCCTAACGATCTTTGGGTAGACAAACACGATAACATCTATTTCACCGACCCATATTACCAACGCGATTACTGGACCCGCACCAAACCAGATTTTACTGCCAGGATGGTTTTTGTGCTGATGAAGGGCAAAAGTAAACCAATGGTTTTAGATAGCATGGTTAGGCCGAATGGCATTGTCGGCACCCCCGATGGTAAATACATTTATGTATCAGACATTGGCGATAGCAAAATTTATAAGTATGATGTTAAACCAGATGGCGGCATCATCAATCGTCAATTATTTATAGCGAACGCGAGCGCCGATGGCATAACGCTTGATGAGCAGGGTAACTTATACCTGGCAGGCAAGGGAATAACTATTATTAACCCGCAAGGCATTCAAATAGCCCACATCGATATCCCCGAGCCCTGGAGCGCTAATGTCTGTTTTGGTGGGAAGGATAGGCGGACGTTGTTTATAACAGCATCTAAAGCTATTTATGTTATGCGGATGAATGCCAAGGGAGTGGAGTAACCTAATCGCGATTACATTTTCCTTTGCGCTTTTTCCCAAACAGCGCTTTGTTTTTTGGTGAAATAACGGATTATACCTGCCATTACCGCGTAGTTCATCACACAAAAGTAGTAGGGGATAAAGAGGGCTTTGATACGGATGTGGCGTTTTTCCATCACATAACCTAATAGGGAAAGTGAATAAAAAACAACCTGCCCGGCAAATAGTAATGTGTAAATAACCCCATCGCCGGCAAAGGCTGTGGCGAAATTGGTTATGAAAGCCAGTATCAAAAAGAACGGCGTAACCGTCCACCGTAAAACCCGGTGACTTACATATTGAAAAGATAATATTGGAAATTTGAACGGCAAAAGCAAGCTCTTCAACCTTACGATCGATTGGATACCACCCGCCGCAATGCGGATCTTGCGTTTCAATTCTTCGGCTACGTTTTCTGATGCGGTTTCCAAAGCATATGCCTCCGGCTCGTAAATAATGCGGTAACCCTGGCTGGCTATCAGCATCGATATCATAAAGTCGTCCAGCACGGTATCAGCAGGTACATCCTGGTAAAGGTTACGGCGTACGCTGAACAACTCGCCTGCGGCACCAACAACCGAGTATAGTTCCGAATCCCATTTCTTAAGGGCAGATTCGTACTTCCAATAAAAGCCTTCTCCTGCCGCGCTGGCATCGGCACTTTGGTCAATCTGTACGCGCTTTTCGCCGGCTACGGCACCAACGGTTTTATCGCTGTAATGGCGGCAAATGCGTGTAATGGCTTCGGCATTCAAAAATGTATTGGCATCGGTAAACACCACAACTTCGGTATCAACGTACTCCATAGCGCGATGTACCGCGGCAATTTTACCGGCACGCCCCGGGCGGTGGAGTAATTGGATCTGTGGGTGTTGGCTAATGATCTCCGCTGTATTATCCGACGATCCATCTGTAACAAAAATAAACTTCAGTTTGCCTTCGGGATATTTCAATTGCAGGGTATTGGCAATTTTCGCCGCTATAAAATGCTCTTCGTTGTAGGCGGCAACTACCAATGTACAACTTGGCAGGGCCTCATCGCTAACAACAGGCAACACAGGTTTGCCTTTAAATGTGCGTTTTATTTTGATGATAAAATACAACAGAAAACCATAACCCACAAAAGTGTAGGCAACAATAAAAAGGCTTATCCAAAGAGCAATTATCATGAAATTTTGTTAATGGTGTAGCCTAATTCGGTACTATTTTTACCGTGCGTCATGTTCCACCAAACGGCGCGGAACAGTAATAGTATAAAATTGTATCGCTTCTCTTTAATGTACCTCATAAGGTTACGCGGAACCACTAACAGCACAAAATAGATGTAAAAAACAAATGCCTTAAAGGCCGGAGCGTTATGGCGAATGAACAGGATACGGTTACGGTTCATAAAGTACTCTTTAACCGGACTGTTCTTACCAACCGTCATCGATTCTTTGTGGTAAATAACAGCATCGCCGCGTACCCAAGCTTGGTAGCCCGATTTGTTGATGCGTTCGCCCCAGTCAACCTCCTCGTAATAAATAAAGAAGTTATCGGCCATTAATCCGGCCTTTTCACATGTTTCTTTTTTCACCATCATCGCCCCGCCGTGGCAATAACCGGTTTGGCCAAGCAGATTATCATATTGGCCAAGATCTTTTTCGTTTTTACCAACCGCCTGGTTGCGGCAGGTGTAGTAATCTACCTGGGTAAAACCAACATATTGTATAATGCTACGATCGAAATCATAAACTAGTTTTGGTGAAATAATGCCAACTTCTGGATGGGTATCTAAAATATCAACCAATTTTTGAACAAGGCCGGGGCTAAATTCAGTATCGTTGTTAACTAAAAAGTAATAGTCGCCGGTGGCTTGTGCAATACCAATATTGTTACCGCCGGAGAAACCAAGGTTGGCTTCGCTCCGTATAAATCTAATGTCAGGATATTTGGCCGTCCACAAGGGGATAGGGTTTACCGTGCTGCCGTTATCAACCACAATTACTTCAAGATTTTCGTACGTATTGGTTTTGGCAATGGATGTCAAAAGCTCTTCGGTAATTTTATCCTGATTAAAATTTATGGTTACAACAGATACTCTTTTCATGTAGTATATTTATGGATATTTTTAATCCCATAATATTAATAAAAGTAAGCATTATATAAGTATTTAAAACTTTGAAAGGTAAACAAGTTATTACAGACGCCGAATTATTAGATGCTAAAGCAAATGAGTTGATAGCTTTACTTAAAAGCGGGGCGATTGATGCCGACCATGCGAAATTAATCCATCAGAAAATTAACAGGGCGTTTAAAGAAAGTGGTAATCTATCATCACGCCCTCAAAATGACCTGGAATTGCTGCTCTCGGCCCACCAGTTACAAAAAGATACACCAAAGCATCGTTTCGAATTTGAGGCGATAAAAAAATACCTGCTTGTTGTGATAGGGGCGGTGATGATAACCCTTGGCCTGGCCATGATCATAATGCCGGCACCGCCATATTTTGAGCTTTTTACTATATACCATTTTAACGCCAGTGATGGCGTCACCCTGATGGACCTGATAGCCCTTGTAATTGTATTTACAGGCATATATTTGCCACTAAGCGCGTTTTCTAAAAAGGTGGTTGCTTAACGCCGATTTCTTAAAATCATCAAGCTAATTATTGCAATCGGGTAACATTCGGTAAGGTTTTTAAATGCAACTTTGATGCAATAACATTTACAACATTGTTTTTTGTAGAAAGGTGCGACAGACAAAGCAATGGCAAAATTATAGTTTGTGGCATGCACTACTTTACGATAAGAAAATTACTATGAAGAATATTGAATTTGACGTTATAATAGTTGGGGGAAGTTTTGCGGGTTTATCTGCTGCATTGTCTTTAGGGCGGTCTGTAAGAAACGTCTTGGTGATAGATAGCGGTGAGCCCTGTAACAAGAAGGCTCCGGAATCTTATAACTTTTTAACCCAGGATGGTGAAACCCCTGCTGCCATAGCACTGAAAGCACGTAAGCAATTGGAATTTTATACCAGTGTTAAACTTTTGGCAGGCACCGCAAAAGCTGTGATACAAAAAGATAACTATTTTGAATTGACTACTGCCCTGGCAGAAACATTCACAGCTAAGAAGATCCTGTTCGCTACAGGGGTTAAAGACCTGATGCCAGACATCCCTGGCTTTGCTGACTGCTGGGGCAAGTCTATTATCCATTGCCCGTACTGCCATGGCTACGAAGTTTACCAGGAAAAACTGGCCGTGATTTCTAACGGAAACGATGGCTTTGAGTTTTCTAAATTGATAAGTAACTGGAGCCATGATTTGACCCTGGATACCAATGGCCCATCAACGCTTAACCACGGGCAAGAGCAGAAACTTAAGGACCATAACATTAACATCGTCCAAACAAAAATTGCAGCAATAAACTCTGTTAACGGCAACATTCAAACCATAGAATTTGTAGATGGTACATTACAGCCAATACAAGCTGTATTTGCGCGGGTTGCTTTTGAGCAGCATTGCAATATACTGGAGCAGTTAGGATGCGCCCTTACCGAACATGGGCATATCATGGTTGATGATTTTTATGCAACTACTGTTCCCGGTATATATGCCGCGGGCGATAACACTACCGCCATGCGTTCGGTAGCTGCCGCGGTTGCAGCGGGTAGTGCCGCCGGTGCACATATTAATAAATTACTTATTAGCGACGAATTTTAACTTCACTTTGATATTCGCTGTAAATTACCTTATTTTAAAGCCATAAATAGGGTTATGGCTTTAAGTTTTTGGATAAAGAACCGGTCTGTTTTACTGTACAGTGCATCGCTGGCTGCCTTATTGTTTTTAATAAAGTGGCTGGAGTGGCGTTTTATTATAGTCGATTATTCATTTGAGCTTTACGCGGGGGCAACAGCCTTTATCTTTACCCTATTGGGCGTTTGGTTGGCTTTAAAAATCGCCAAACCTAAAACATTGGTGGTAGAAAAGCATGTGCTTGTAAAAACCAACGATTTTGTATTTGACGCTGCCGCGCTTACCCGTCTTGGCCTTAGTAAACGCGAAATGGAAGTTTTGCAATTGATGGCCGATGGGCTAAGTAACCAGGATATTGCCGAAAAGTTATTTGTATCGCTTAATACCATCAAAACACATTCTTCGAAAGTGTTTGAAAAGCTTGAGGTCCAGCGCCGTACCCAGGCTGTTGATAAGGCTAAAAAACTGAACCTCATCCCATAAATACTACCGATACTTTAGTGTTAAAAGTGTTGTTTTTATCAAAATCACCCTAAAGTATGAGCTTAATTACAAAGCCTTACGCCACCTTTGAAGCATAAACTTTAAACACTTAAAATGAAAAAGAATGTAATTAAATTCGGTTTACTGTCTGGCGCTATTGTATCTATATGGATGCTTTTCAGTATGGGCTGGTGCCACAGCAGCGGCACCTACGAGGGCAACATGATAATAGGGTTTTCGTCTATGATCATTGCCTTTTCCCTAATGTTCCCCGCAGTAAAAGGCTATCGCGATAAGTACAATGGTGGCGTAATAAGTTTCGGTAATGCTTTTAAAATGGGGCTTTTAATAGCCTTGATAGGTTCCAGCATGTATGTTGTTTCGTGGATGATAGACTATTACTTTTTTATGCCCGATTTTATGGACAAGTTTGCTACGCAGCTTGTTAATAAGGCGCAGCATAGCGGAAAAAGTGCCACAGAAATAGCTGAGAAAATAGAGCAAGCAAATTCTATGAGAAGTGTTTATGATTCTGTTTTCGGCTTTATTATGTACACCTATCTCGAAATACTACCGGTAGGTATAATTGTTGCGCTGATAACGGCGCTTATATTAAAACGAAAAACAAGCACTGATGATGTAGCGGTGGCTGCATAGTTTACTGGTTATGCTTATACGTTATCGATACTATTTCAATGCAAAAACGCTCAGCATTTATACTGAGCGTTTTTGCATTTATAACTACCATTTATCCAGTCCCAATAGTTTTTTGCCCAGGGCCGATAGTTTTGCAACAGGGTTTTTCTTTTCGCGTTCCATGGGGTCGCCGGGGAAGGCATAGCCTTGCATGGCCTCACGGCTTTGCCAGCTGTTTATGCGCCATTGGCGCAATTCTTCGTTGTCTTCCTGCGCGGGCATCATTGATATATATTGCGCCACACGCACCTTGTTACCGCTGGTATTGGCGCGGATGCCATGTGGCTCAAGGCTGTTAAAAATCAGCAAGTCGCCAGCCTCCAGTTTAACCTTTTCTATATCAAAGCCTGTGGTATCTGGCTTGTAATGATCGCGGTTTTCGGGTTGGGTAAGTTTCCAGATATCATAGGTACGGTAAAGCTCGGGTACGCATTGGAAACCGCCCATGGTTTCGTCTGTTTGGTCTGCAAGGGCCAATACACCCTGCACGTTTTGTGGTTTGGTTTCCGGGTCGTAATCCCAATGGATGAAGCCTTTATATTCAAACCCCGGGCGCAGCGGGAAGTTTAGGTTTGCGCGATCTATAGTTACCCAAAGCTTTTCGGTTCCCCAAACATCGGCAAACGCCTGGTGCACTTTCTCCATCTGGCGGTTATCCCACATGTATTGGTGGTTGTAGATCTCTACCATGCCGGTATTGTTCAACTCGGCCATTTGCATTTGGGCATTTGGCTTTTTGTACCATGTCTCCATATCATTTTGGTCTTTACCTTCATATTCCCAAAGGTAATCGGCCATTTTTTCAACCTGTTCTTTAGGTACGGCGTTTTTGATGATCACGTAACCGTTAGTCACCCAAAATTTCCAATCGGCCTCGCTTAAAACCTGCAATGGTTTGCTGTTGCTGCGGTCGTTTAGTTTTATCTGGCTGCTTGTTGCGGTTGATGGGTTGCCGGGGACAACCTTATGCACTTCGTTAGCTTTTGCGCCCGTGGCCATTGCTGGTGTCATAGTTTCTGTTCTCATTTTTATTTATTGGTTTTGATAGAACAAAAGTAAGGTGGTAATTAAACACCGATATTCTGTACAATGACTAATATTTGCTCTGTATTGATATTTTAAGTAGATTTATTCCTTCGGTTAATGCAACGGGAAGATGAATAAGATCCAATTAGAGCGGGTAGACTTTGAACCAGGTAAGTCCTTTAAGCTATTTTCTCCGCGATTGCGTAACACTTTTCTGTGGCATTACCATCCGGAAATAGAGTTGGTATATGTTAAGGCTGATGCAGGTATCAGGCACGTGGGTACACATATCTCCACCTATACACAAAGCGACCTTGTTTTTATAGGCAGTAATATTCCGCATTTGAATTTTGACTATCGGCTAAGAAGCGACTATCACCAAATTGTGATCCAGCTGCGCACCGATTTTTTGGGCGAAGCCATCCGTATCTCTCCCGAGTTTGCAGCCATTCGCCAGCTATTTAAAAAAGCCGACAATGGGATTGCATTTACAGGCGAAACAAAGACGATTGTTGGTGAAAAATTGGCGAAATTAATTGAACTAAATTCCTATAAACAACTGATGGAACTGGTAGATATTTTTAACATATTAGCTCATGCATCAGATATAGAAATACTCAACACCGACCAAAGTAGCAAGGATTTTATTATTAAGGATAAAATCCGTATGGGGGCCATATATGAATACATAGACGCTAATTACCACCGGAAGCCAGATGTAAATGTGGTGGCTGCCAAAGTGCACCTCACTACCGCGGCCTTTTGCCGCTATTTTAAACGCCAAACTAATATGACGTTTACTGATTTTGTAAACCAGTATCGTATGGAGCGGGCCAAGAATTTATTGATGCAGGGAAAAAATATTACTGAAACCTGCTACGCCATCGGTTTCGAAAGTTTGTCTTATTTTAATAAGCTGTTCAATAAAATTGTTGGGCAAAACCCGTCAGGATTCAAGCGTAATTACTCCGGCAGGATTTAAGATGTATAGTGTTCTGGTTAATGTTTAAATTTACAAGTAAAAAATTTGTCGTAACAGGCCGGTTTGTGTAACTTAAACAATTGATAAACGTAAAACAGACATTATAATATTCCCTTTAATTCTCCAACTCTTGTCACACAAAAAATTCAAAACCGAATTTAAAAAGCTTGCGCTAATGATTGCAGCAGGGTCACTGTTTATAAATCAGGCGAATGCCCAAGCCGCTAAAAATGATTGGAAAGTTTACTCTCCTGATCATTCCCTGCAAATCAACCTGTCGTTAAAGGATGGTAAGCTAAGTTATAATGCCCAAATTGGAAGCACTGATGTTATCCGCGAATCTAAGCTTGGTATAGAAAGTGCTACCGAAAAATTTACGGTCGATTTGACTTTTTTGAACGAATTAACCCGTAAAATAAACGAGATCTACACACTCCCTACCGGAAAGTACCATGTTTACCATGCCACTGCTAACCAGGCAAGTATCACGTTTGCCAATAAAAATAAAAGCAAGGTAACTATTGATTTGAGAGCGTATAACGATGGGGTAGCGTTTCGTTACCGTTTTCCGGATACGGCCCGTGCTTTAACGTTAACCAAAGAGTTAACAGAATTTGCCGTGCCGGAGGCATCTGCATGGATGCAAGCATATGACCGCGACCCTGCTTATGAAAACGTTTTTAAGAATGGCATCCCAACGGGCACGGCATCTAAAGAGGATAGCGGGTGGGCGTTTCCCGCATTGTTCCATACAAAGGATAACTGGTTGCTTATATCTGAAAGCAATACAACGGCGGATAATGCCGCTATGCACCTGCAGCAAAACTGCGACAATGGGGTTTATAAAATAGACTTCCCATTGGCTACCCAAGGTTTGGGTGAGGGCAAGCAATACCCTGTTGCTAAAACACCGTTTGCTACCGCATGGCGGGTTATTATTGCCGGTAAAAGCACGGCAACGGTTGTACAGTCGGTATTGGTGAACCATCTGGCGCAGCCAAACGCGATAGGGGATATGGATTGGGTGGAACCCGGCCGCTCTTCATGGAGTTGGTGGAGCGACCACGCAAGCAGCCGCAACATCACCACCCTGAAACGCTTTGTAGACCTCGCTGCGAAAATGAAGTGGGAATACTCGTTAGTAGATGCCAATTGGAACATCCCTACAGAAGGTGGGACCATAGAGGACCTGGTGAAGTACGCCAAACAAAAAGATGTAAAGCTTACCCTTTGGTATAATTCTGGCGGGCCGCATAATAACGTGGGCGAGCAACCGCGCGACATAATGTTTAACCCCGCAACCCGCCAAGCCGAAATGAAAAAACTGCATGAATGGGGCGTAAAAGCCATCAAGGTAGATTTCTTCCAAAGCGATAAGCAAGACATCATCAAACAATACATCGATATTTTGAAGGACGCAGCCAAAGAAAAGATAATGGTAATATTCCACGGCAGCACCATGCAGCGCGGCTGGGCAAGAACTTATCCAAACTTGCTGTCGATGGAATCTGTACGTGGTGCAGAGAACTACGGCTGGTCTAACGATTTCGCTAAGGATGCTGCCGAGCTAAACAGCATTTATGTATTCACCCGCAACGTGGTTGGCTCTATGGATTATACGCCGGTTACTTTTTCAGACTCTCCCTGCTGCCCACATACCACCACTAACACACATGAGCTTGCTTTGAGCGTGATATTTGAATCGGGGATGATGCATTTTGCCGATAGCGATAAATCATACCTAAGCCAGGACAATGTAATAAAGGCGTTTCTGAGTGATGTGCCAAACACATGGGATGATACAAAACTGATACAGGGCGAGCCGGGTAAGGATGCTATCATTGCCCGTCGAAAAGGTAAAAACTGGTATATAGCCGGTATAAACGGCGAGAATACATCTAAAAATTACAACTTTAGCCTGCCATTCCTGTACAATAAAAACGTTTATCATGGCACGTTATTTACTGATGGCAACACGCCGCGTACAATTGTGCATACAGAGATTGTTGAGGAAAAGGATAACAAGGTTGCCATTACCATGATGCCTAAAGGAGGTTTTGTGTTGGAGTTAAAGCCGCAATAGTGGGCAATATTTACTTGAAAGCCTGCCTAAATAGCCTGCCTTTTTTAGTTTATATATCTGGACTAAAGCCTTTATATTTATTGGACTATGGCTTAACAGCCACAGGTTTTCATATTTGGATATTGTTAACCTTAAATCCTTAAAAATGCCTATCTCAGATATTGTATTTCAGCGTGAATTAACGCTTGGTGCTGACGAATTTATTGACGTGTTAAGGCGTAGCACACTTGCCGAGCGCCGCCCTGTGGATGATGCCGAACGCATACAGGATATGCTTCAAAATGCCAACCTTATTATAACCGCGCGTATAGATGGCAAATTGGTTGGTGTATCGCGTGCGCTCACAGATTTCGCTTTTTGTACTTATCTTTCAGATTTGGCGGTTGACCAGGCCTATCAAAAAATGGGTATCGGCGTACGTTTAATTGCCGAAACTAAGACCCATTCTCCAAAGGCAAAGCTAATATTGCTTGCGGCACCGGCTGCGGTAAATTATTATCCAAAAACCGGCATGACCAATTTTACCCATTGTTTTTTGCTGGACGATGTGAATAATCTTAAACTGAAAGAATAGCAATCATCTTTAATATTGTTTGAACTTTTCAGCAAAGTGGTTTGAGCTTTGCAACAAAACGCAGTCATGCGTTACAACCTACTTTTGTCTTATACAATAATAATTAAAACAATGACAAAAGTTTGGTTCATAACAGGTAGCTCACGCGGATTAGGCCGCAGCCTTACAGAAGCGGTGCTTGCAACAGGCGATAAAGTAGCCGCAACGGCACGCAATACAGATAGTTTAAACGAGCTTGAAAATAAATATCCCGGCCAGGTCTTTCCGGTTAAGCTGGATGTTAATGACAAAGCGCGGGTACATAAAGCCATTGCAGATACGGTAGCACATTTTGGTAAAGTAGATGTGCTTGTAAACAATGCAGGCTTTGGTATAACCGGCGCGGTTGAAGCCTATACCGATGAGCAAGTACGCAGCCAGCTGGAAACTAATTTATACGCGCCGATAGAAATAACACGCGCAGTTTTACCTTACATGCGCAAGCAGCGCAGCGGGCATATCTTGCAGATCAGTTCGATAGGTGGCAGGGTTGGTAGCGGCGGTGTAAGTATATACCAGGCAGCCAAATTTGGCCTTAGCGGATTTAGCGAGGGCTTGGCTGTAGAGGTTGCGCCTTTAGGTATCAAAATTATTTGTGTTGAGCCGGGTGGTTTCCGTACCGATTGGGCTGGCGATTCGATGACGTATGCGCCACATGTAGAAGGTTACGAAACCACTGTTGACGTTCGTGTAAATGCATTTAAAAGCGGTAGTTTTACACCAACAGGCGACCCGGGCAAAGCCGCCCAGGTAATGATAGATATGGTAAATACCCCTGAGCCGCCTTTACACCTGTTGCTCGGCAGCGACGCCGTAGGTATTGTAAAATATTCTGAAGCGGCTAAACTTAGGGAATTAGAAAAATGGGAAAGTACCAGCCTTGCTACCGATGCGGATGGTGCCGAAAATTTCCTGGAAACTGAATACGGTAAACGATACATGAGTTTGAAAAGTAATTAATAGTGACGGTTGATCGGGTGAATGGTTGCCTATTTGTAACTTTGTACCATCCACCCGATCAACCTTTTTTTAAATCTGCACCATGCCAACCAAACAAGAACATACCGAACGCCCCAAAATAGCATACTCTTGCTACGTTACCCGCAGCCGCGAGGGTGAGCAGTTTGTACCCGAGCATGTATTTAGCTACCACATAGCCGGGACCATGACAATTAATGACGGGCAAAAGGAATCTGTTTTTAAACCGGGGGATTTTAGGTTCATTATGCGGAATAACCTGGTTAAGTTTTTGAAAGTACCACCGCCAAACAGCGACTTTAAATCGGTATCGGTTTACCTGGATCAGCAAACGCTGCGCAATTTTAGTATAGAGTACGGCTTCAAGTCTACAGGGCATTACACCGGAAATGCGGTGATGGTATTACCGCCACAACCCTTGTACAAAAGCTTCATGGAATCCATCATTCCGTATCAATCAAACGATATCACTATCGATGATAAACTGCAGGAGCTTAAACTCCGCGAAGCTATTTTAATCCTGTTGCAAAGTAAGCCCGAAATGAAGGATGTTTTGTTTGATTTTAGCGAACCCGGCAAGATAGATCTGGAAGGTTTTATGGAGAAAAACTTTCACTTTAATGTGCAGCTTAAGCGTTTTGCGTACCTAACCGGCCGCAGCCTGGCAACCTTTAAGCGCGATTTTGAGAAGATTTACCACATCACTCCAAGCCGCTGGTTGCAGCAACGCCGTTTACAAGAGGCACATTACCTTATCAAAGAAAAAGGTAAATCTGCTTCAGATGTATATTTAGAGCTTGGTTTCGAGGATCTTTCGCACTTTTCATTCGCCTTTAAGAACAAGTACGGCGTGGCGCCATCAAGGATAAAAAATTAAATATTTATTAGTGTTAATTAAACGTTAATATAATGTATATTTAATGTAACCAAATTATAAGCCATGCTACGGCTGTTACGTTTATTTTTTTAATGCTTTTTATATTGCCATTCGCAATTGCGAACGGGCAGGGGCACGATGTACGCGTAGATTTTTATAAAGACCCCTTTATCGTTAAGGTTGATGATTCGGTGTTGGTAAATTTGCCGCAACCGCTTAATGCCGATATTTTAAAAAAGTATTATGCCACTGTAAACGCGGGCAAATACCAGGTAGTGGTGGATTCCCTTTTAGCTTACAAACAAGAGCACCAATTAAACGATTGGATGTACTATCAGCTTATCCGCAGGGTGGCGCAACAGATTAGCCCTAAGGAGGCCAACTATGGTGCATATACTTTTTACAAATGGTTTATGCTCAATAAGTCCGGGTACGACGCAAGGCTGGCACTGGCCCATCAAAAAGTGATATTTTACGTTTACAATAACGAGGATATTAGTGATATCCCATATTTTATGGTGGATGGTAAACAGTTTGTTTGCCTTAACTATCATGATTATGCCAAGGCCGACCTTAACGACTACCCGCCTATTCCGGTAAGTATCCCCATCGCGGCAGCAGTAAAGGCATTTTCGTACAAGGTTACCCTGATGCCCGATTTTAAACCCGAGCATGACATAGAAAAGCAAATGTCGTTTGAATATGACCGTAAACAATATCATTTTAAAATAAAGGTAAATATCGATCAGCAGAAGGCATTTAACAATTACCCCGGTGTAAGTTTTGAAACATACTTTAATATCCCGCTGAGTAAAGAAACCTACGGTTCACTTATCCCATTGTTGAAGAAAAATATGAAAGGAATGGATGAACACAAAGGTGTTGATTACCTAATGCGCTTTACCCGTTACGCTTTCCTGTATGAAAACGACAATGAAAATTTCGGCAAGGAAAAACGCCTTTCTCCGGGAGAAACCCTGGCCTCAAACTACAGTGATTGCGATGACCGTGCAGCTTTATTTTTCTACCTGGTAAAGGAGATCTATAATTTGCCAATGATAGCGCTATTATACCCAACGCACATTACCATGGCGGTAGAATTTAGCAAGCCGGTAGGCGAACCTATTGTTTACAATGGCAAAACCTATTCGGTCTGCGAGCCAACCCCACAGTTAGAGAACTTAATTATTGGTCAAATGTCTGCTAAATTAAAGAACACGCCTTACCAGGTGGTATATGCTTATGAGCCGTTGGTTAGGTAATCCCTATAAAAAATTATCGCTTTCCCTGTAAGCTTCAATAATCCTCAGCTCACCGTCTTTACCGGGGCGGGAGTTGCCATGCTCCATACCTAATACACCCTTGTAGCCGTTCTCGTGTAAAAAATTAAAGATGTTCTTGTAGTTCACTTCACCGGTAGTAGGCTCGTTACGGCCTGGGTTATCGCCTATCTGGAAATAAGCAATCTCGTCCCAGGTAAGCTTAATATTGTTGATCAAATTACCCTCATTTTTGGCCATGTGGTACATATCATACAATATCTTGCAGCTTGGGCTGTTAACGCCCTTACAAATCATATAGGTTTGTGCCGATGTGCGCAGGTAAAGGTCGGGCGTATCGCTAAGAGGCTCCAGCACCATTACAATGCCGTGTGGCTCCAATATCTCGGCACCTTTACGCAGGGCAGTTATCACGTTCGCGTTCTGGATATCCAGCGGTAAGTTGCGGGCAAAATCGCCTGGGACCACGGTGGCCAATTTGCCGCCGCAACGTTTGGAAACTTCTACCGCCTGGTGGCAGCCTTTCAAAAATATATCGATATGTTCCTGCTTTCCATCGGCTAAGGTATTCGCCCCGTTTCCCCCTTTATCCAGCACAAAAACACCCATGTTCATACCAAGTTTAGTAAGTAGGCCGCCAATTTTCTCCTGCTCGGCAGGGCTGCGGCTGCTCATGCCATTATCCTCGATGCTGCGGAAACCCTGGTCGTACATGAAACGGATCTGATCTAAAAAATTGGCACCTCCCGAATTTTTGAACATGCCATCGTGTGGGGCATAATTCATGTTAAAAGGTTTGCCGGGGGCGATGCTTTGGTTAGCATTAGTACTTGCCAAAACCGAGTTGCCGGCCAGCATAGAACCTGCCGCCAATGCGCTATTTTTTAAAAAATTGCTTCTGTTCATGGTAAAGAGGGTTTGTATTCGATTGATATTTCGAGGGCGTAATATCACATTTTTTATGATAACTACTATACGATACTTTAATTTATAGGTCATGTTGCGTTATTCTGTACCTTTCTTCACAGCGCTATTGCGGATAAACAGCACGGCCATTAACGCACCTAAAAATCCCAATCCCGCAGCAATGCGCATTATATTACCGTAAGCTGCTATAAAGCTGTTCTTGTAAGCTTTTTCAATCGCCGCCTTATCCTTCACCTCAAACCCGTAAGGTACTTTGGCGTTGCCCAGATTTACAGACTGTTGCTCTATAACCCTTCTTTGCTTATCATTTAACTTTCCATTTTTAAGCTGGCCTTGTAACGCGCCAGAAAAAAACAACACGGCTAATGCACCAAGTATAGCGTTAGCAAAAACATTAGCTATTCGGGTAAGCGCGTTATTTACGCCAGACGCTGCCCCCGAAAAATGATCGCTTACGGAACCCATTACCGCAGCGGTTAGCGGCGCTACGGTAAACGACATTCCCAATCCAAACACCAATATCCCGGGGAAGAATGTGGTCCAATAGTCAGATGGCCCGGCTGTTTGTTTCACAAACGACAGGATGAGCAAACCAGCACCAGCCGCCGCAGGGCCGCCAATAAGTAGCAGGCGCGGGCCATGCTTATCTGCCAATGCGCCTGCAAACCTTGCAATGGTTATCATCAAAACCGTAAACGGCAAAAATGTTAGGCCCGATTGTAGCTGACTGTAGCCCTGCACCTGCACCATGTTCAAACCTAAAAACAACATACCCGCGCCAAGCCCGGCATATAAGAAAAACGTAAGCAAATTGGCTCCGCTAAAAGTTAAATTAGCAAAAAGCTGCAAAGGCATCATCGGGTATTTGCTCTTCTTTTCGATGAATACAAAAGCGATTAACAGCATCAATCCACCACCTAAAGATGTATAAACTTGCCAGTTGTGTAGCCCTACCGCAGGGATGCGCAGAAAACCGAATGTAACTGCCGCCAAGCCCAACGCAATGGCTATAGCACCTGCAAAATCGAGGCCTTGCTTGCTGTTGTCGTCTTTTATTTCGTTTACGTTTTTAGCTAATATGATGAGGGCTATAATGCCTATGGGTATGTTGATGAAAAAGATGTATCGCCATAAACCGGCATCGCCAAAGGTACCACCTAAAACGGGGCCACCCATGGTAACTACTGTTGTAAAAGCACTCCAGGTACCTATGGCTTTGCCGCGTTCTTTTGGGTTGATAGAGGAGGAGATGAGCGACAAACTCCCCGGTATCATCAGCGCGCCCCCAATACCCTGCATCATCCTGAACACGATAAGCAGCGTAACGCCCGGCGCGAACCCACATGCTGCGGAACCCAATATAAATATGAAAATGCCCACCATGAAAACCTTTTTGCGGCCAAGCCTGTCGCCAAGTGAACCACCCATCAGGATGAGGGCGGCAAGCATCAGGAGGTAGGCATTCAGGATCCAGAAAAGATCGGTGCCGCTGGCGTTTAGGCTTTTTTGCAGTGATGGCAATATAACATTTAAGGCGGTACTATCAATAAATGCCATGGCCGATGCCATAATGGATGACACCATTATCCATTTGCCGGCCTTACTGCCCAGTGCAACTGTTGCCATGTTTATAGGTTTTAAGTAAACCTACTAAAAACGCTTCAGTAAAACTATTGTTCGGTTACCGCCATCGTAATTGTGCGTACTTAGTGTATTGAAATTTAAGTAACTATTTTTTATTTGAAGAAAACTTTGTAATTATGCCTTACCAATTACAGCAAACCATTTACCGTCCATTTTATGCTTCCAGATAAGGAATATCAAATGTGGCCCGATGCAGAACTTTTAGAACTGCTAAGGCATGACGACCGTAAGGCGTTTGAAACGCTGTACTATAAATATTCGGGTAAGGCCTACCAGGTGGCTTATAATCTTTTTAGGGATAGCGACGTTTGTGAAGACCTTGTTCAGGAGTTGTTTATTGATCTTTGGGCAAAACGGAACACCTTATGGATCAATTCGCTGGAATGGTATTTAAAAGTAGCCATTAAAAACCGCGTGCTGATGTACATACGCACCCAAAAGGCCACGCTTGACCTGTCGGCCATTGCAACACTTACCGAAAGATACAGTGCCGACAGTAAATTAATGCAAGGCGATATCAGCCATTTGCTTGATGAAGGGGTAGAGCGCCTGCCCGAAAAATGCCGCCAGATCTTCACCCTGAGCCGTAAAGAGTACCTTAGCAATAAAGAAATAGCCTCCCGTTTAAACATTTCGGTTAAAACCGTAGAAAACCAAATGACCATTGCCCTGCGCTACCTGCGTATAGGCTTAAGCGACTACCTGCCGGTATTAATTGCTGCTATTCTGGTGCAGATCTTCAGCGCGTAGTTATCCCTCTAAAATATTTTTATTTCCCTTTAGGGGGTGCCGCCTGCAATTGCATCTTACATATATAAACCATGAGAAAGTTTACTTTTCTGAGAAAAAAAATCCAGGCCAAAGACCGCGCTTTGCAGGAAAACCTTGTGACCAAATATTTTGACGATATGCAGCTTAGCGATGAGCCAGCCGCCGGCAAAGACAAAGGTTTTAACAGCGATGAGGTATATAACCGCATTATAAATAGCATTGATGCTATGCCGGTTAAACGCGCGGGTAATGGTAAAAAGTGGATGGTTGCCGCATCGTTAGTTGCGGTGGCTTCGCTCTCGGCATTGTTTTTTGAATATCGCTTACAGATACTTGATGTAGTATCGCCCATTCCCCAAAAACAATTTACAGCAGCAAACGGCCAGGTGGCTGCTTTTACATTATCAGACGGTACCAAGGTATGGCTAAACGGTGGGAGTAAATTAACTTACCCGGCGGAGTTTCGTGGTAATATCCGCGAGATCACGCTAACAGGGGAAGCGTTCCTTGAAGTGGAGCACGACGCTGAAAAGGCCTTTATTGTGCACACAGGTACGATTAAAACGCAGGTATTGGGTACCAGTTTTAATGTTAAGGCTTATCCCGAAGATGCTTTTGTAAAGGTTGATGTAGCTACCGGTAAAGTAGGTGTGCTTGCGCCTTCGGTGAAAACTGTATTTCTTACCCCGGCGCAAGAAGTTTTAATGGATAAGAAAACCCATAGCGCCGTTTCCACTCAAGGTGTTGACATTACAAACCTTACCAGTTGGAAAAGCGGAGACTTTGTGGTTAAGAACATGCCATTGGCCGAAGTGCTTAACGCAATCTATCATCGTTACAATGTAACGGTAAAGGCTGATGCTAACCTTACCAAATGCGCTATCTCGGCCAATTTTACCAATGTATCGCTGCAAAATATCATCAAAATAATTTCCAAGCTGGTGAGGGGCAAAGCCGTAGCAGATGGCCAGGGTTACCAATTAAAAGGTAAAGGCTGCTAATAAAACAAGACCAATTATAATAGAAAGATAAACCAATTATCAGTTCACCTAAATTAAAAACGAATGAAGACATAAATACATAAAAAAACCCTGATCAATGGGAATTGAAACAGGGTTATTAAAATGCCGGGTTATTATTAAGTGTACGTTCCAGAGGTCGAATTCAGAGAACGCCGCACTTGAATTTCAAACACTTTAATTTATTCAAATCTATGAATATATCTCTATTTTCAAATGGAGTAGTTCGTTATGTATTAATATTAATGAAAATTACCTCGCTTGCCTGCTTCGTTGTTTGCTTAATGTGCTTTACCGCCGTTGCAAACAATTCTTATGGCCAAAAATTTTTAGAGCAACAGGTAACGCTTAAGCTTAAAAACTTAAAACTTACGGATGCGCTTGATAAAATTGCTGCCGATAAAAAAGTAAAATTCGCTTACGCGGATAACTTACTGAAGCCGACATTTAAGGTTGACGTTAACGTAACAAATAAAAGTATCAAAGAGGTACTTGACGAGGTTTTAACTCCATACAACCTTAGTTACAAACTAATTGACGATGTTATCGTTATTGGCGATAAGGCCGAGACGCTTGCTTCTACAGGCCAATCTTCCGTAGCTGTAAAAGCAACAAAAATCACCGGTAAGGTATTGGATGATACCAACCAACCATTGCCGGGCGTAAGCGTTAAGCTTAAGGGTACCACCCTTGGTACAGTTACAGATGTAAACGGTAATTTTGTTTTAGACCTACCGAACGCGGATGGCACCTTGGTATTCAGCTTTATTGGTTTTACCTCTAAAGAAGTGCCGCTTAACGGTCAAACTTCTGTAGGAAATATCCAGTTAGTAGCTTCGCAAAGTTCGCTGAACGAGGTTGTGGTGGTAGGTTACGGCACTCAAAAACGGGTGAATGTTATTGGCGCGGTAGATCAGATAGGTACAAAAGATATTGAAGGCAAACCTGCCGTTAACTTAACACAGGCATTACAGGGTACATCGCCAAACTTAATTATCCAACAAACCAGCAGCGAGCCTGGCGCCCAGCAATTGATTAACATACGCGGCGTCAGCACATTTGGTAATAACACACCGCTTATCGTGATTGATGGTATTACCGGTGGTGATCTTAACCTGCTTAATCCGTTGGATATCGAAAGTATTTCGATATTAAAAGATGCGGGTAGCGCGGCTATTTACGGTTCGCGTGCTGCTAACGGTGTAATTTTGGTTACCACTAAAAAAGGTAAGAAGAATGCCGGCGCAGTTCTTACTTACAATGGCCAGGGTGGTGTGCAAATACCACATGTTGGTTATAAACCGGTACACGCTTACGAAAACGCTCTTTTACGTAACGAGGCGGTTGTAAATGCAGGCTTAACCCCAGTTTACAGCCCTGCGCAAATCCGTGATTTTCAGGCACAGGGTGATCAGCAATGGTTTTTGGATGCTATTTTGCAAAATGCGGTACAGCAGAACCATAACCTTAGCTTAAGCGGAGGCAGTGCAAACTCTACCTACCTGGTATCTGCCGGTGTACTCGATCAGCGCAGTAACCTCGTCGGCCCCGATTATGGTTTAAGGCGTTACAACTACCGCATGAACTTAGCCACCGAATTTGGGCGCTTAAAGTTAACCAGCATTTTAGCTTACACCCGTACCGAGATCAAAGAACACTCTTACCAAACAGGTACGCTTATAGTAGATGCCGGCCGTACGCCAACATACTACAAAATTAAAGACGACCAGGGCAACTACTTAACCAATGATGTATTGGCAGAATTTAATCCGCTTGGTATCCTTGAAAAAGGTGGTTACCGCAAGCGCGATAATGATGATATCTTTGGTAATCTTACCGCAGAGTTAGGTATTACCAAAGATCTGAAACTAAAGGGCGTGTTTGGTGGCAGGCTAACGTCCAACCATATGTTTGGCCGTGTTATACAGGTTAACTACTTGCCAAAAGGCAGTTACGGATCTGACAGGAACACTTTTGACGAGAATCAGAAGAACCTATTTGTTAATTCGCAGTTTTTAGCGCAGTACACCAAAACATTTGCAAAGAATCACAATGTTGATGTGCTGATAGGTGTGGCTAACGAGTCATCTACTAATGATGCGAATTACCTTCGCCTTAAGTTTACCGATCCGGAATTGGGAACCCCAACAACCGGTACAATAATCGAAACCTCGTCATCAGCCACAAATAATAACAAATTTGAAAGCAGCCTTAACTCAGTATTTGGCCGCGCGTCATACAACTTCAAAAACAAGTATTACGGCGAGTTCGATTTTAGGGTGGATGCTTCATCTAAATTTGCTAAAAACAATCGCAATGCCTTCTTCCCGTCGGGAACTATTGGTTACCGTTTAACCGAGGAGGATTTTATGCAGAGTTACCGCGATAGATTTGGTGACCTGAAGATTCGTGGTTCTTACGGTATTTTGGGTAACCAAAATGTTGGCGATTACCAGTTCCTGAACACGTTTGGCGTATCTACCGATAGCTACTACGCGTTCAACAACTTGCCCCAAAGTACCGCTACCATCGGTTTTGCTAACCCTGATATACGTTGGGAGCGCGCATCTACCTTTAACGTTGGTTTTGATGCAACATTCTTTAAAAACGCGCTTTCCGTATCTGCTGATTACTTCAACAAAATTACCCGCGACATTCTGTTGCCACCCGTTGTACCGGGTACATTTGGCGCAGGGTTAGGAGATTATAATGCAGGTGAAGTACAAAACCGCGGTTGGGAAGTAACCATCAACTACCGTTTAAAAACAGGTGCGTTTAACCACAGCTTCGCCTTTAACGTTGCCGATACCAAAAACAAAGTTTTAAAACTTGAGGGTGGCGATCAGCTCCGTACCAGCGATGAAATGCAAATTATAAACAAAGTTGGTTTGCCAATAGGTTCATACGTTGGCCTTAAACGTGATGGTTATTTCCAAAACCTGGATGATATTAACAATGGCCCTAAACCGGCCGGCCTTAACGTGCAGCCGGGTGATAACCGTTATGTAGATGTTAACGGCGATGGCATAATTGACGAGAACGATAAGTTTGTTTTAGGCAGCGGCTTCCCGCGCTTAACATTTGGCTTTACTTATAACCTCACGGTTAAAGGCTTTGACCTAAACCTATTTTTACAGGGAGTAGGCAAACGCAGTATGTTTATAAGGGGTGAGCAGGTAGAACCATTCCACGTCAACTACTCGCAGGTTATTTACCAGCATCAGTTAGATTACTGGACACCAAACAACCCTGACGCCCGTTTCCCTCGCCTTGCAGCAAGCGGAAGCCAGTCAAACGAAAATAACTTCCGCAGGGGGTCTGATATGTATTTATTTGATGGCTCTTATCTAAGGGTTAAAAATATACAAATAGGTTATACATTGCCAACAGGCGTTGCAAAGGCTATTGGTATGCGCAAGGTTAGAACTTATGTTACCGGCCAAAACGTGCTTACGTTCTCGGGCTTGAAGTTTATCGACCCAGAATCATCAGAATTAAACGGCAGTTCTCAATTGCCTCAAAATGGTGGCGCTAACAGCGCGCGTTCTTACCCTACACCAATTTATTATGGTTTTGGTATTGATATAACACTTTAATTCTACACAGACATGAAAAAATTTAATATCAATAAAATAGGCTTGGCAATAATGCTGGTAACAGCCTTATCTGCCTGTAAAAAGCTGGATCTGGCGCCCGAAAACAGGTTTACAGATGCCAACTACTGGACTACTACGGATAAAGCGAACAACGTTTTAAATACGGCTTATTCGCAGATTTCAAACAGCGGCTACTTCTTTTCGATGGAGGCAATGTCTGATAATGCTTACAACGGCCGTGGCGACAACAACGGAGTTGCATCATTGGCAGCGGGCACTTATGATCCGTCACTGGGCCGTTTGAAAGGCGAGTGGGGCGATCATTACCGCGGTATCAAAACCTGTAACATATTTTTAGAAAATGTTGACAAGGTTACCGTGATGGATGCTACGTTAAAAGCACGTATGAAAGCCGAAGCAAGGTTTATCCGCGCATGGCATTATTTTTTGCTGGAAACCTGGTGGGGCGATGTGCCATTGATAGAGAAAGATATTACTATCGACGAATCAAAAACCGTTGCACGTACACCAAAAGCCAATGTAGTTACTTTTATTTTGAAAGAACTTGATGAGGCTGCAACGGATTTACCTACAAACACCTCGTTGGCCGCTGCAGACAAGGGCCGCGTAACCAAAGGTGCCGCCGTTGCCCTAAAAGCAAGGGTGTTACTTTACGACAGCCGTTGGGCCGAAGTGGTTACCGAGTGTGAAAAACTGATTGGTAACTCTACGAATGGTAACTACGCTTTGTTTAATTCTTACGAAGGTTTGTTTTTACCACAGAACGAGTATAATAGTGAGGTAATATTCGACTTGCAATATGCACCGGTAGCAGCCGGTAACAGGTTCTATACCGACTTTAGGGATATGGCGCCGATATCTGTCGGTGGCAGACTTAACGCCATTGCACCAACACAGGAACTGGTTGACAGCTACCTGATGGCAAACGGTAAAAAGATAAATGCCGCAGGATCCGGTTACGACGAGAACAACCCATATGTAGGTCGCGACCCTCGTTTTACCAATACTGTTGTTTATCACCTGTATCAATGGAAAAACCAGGCTAACGTTACCAGCACTATTTACACCAAACCTGGCAGCGATCCTAACCCGGACCCTACCAAACGTTTTGACGAGTATGCACCGGGTGCTACATCATCGCCAACCGGTTATTATACCCGCAAATACTTTGACCCTACATCAAATACTGCCGATTTTGGCTCGGGCTTAAACCTGATCCTCATCCGTTATGCAGATGTACTGCTAATGTACGCCGAAGCAAAGAACGAGTTAAGCCAGATGGATGCAACCACATGGGATAAAACCATAAAAGTTATCCGTGCCCGTGCAGGCTTTACTGCTGCAGAAGCGTTGAACTTCCCTGCCGGCAACCAGACATTATTACGTACTACCATTCGCGAAGAGCGCCGTGTGGAATTAGCGATGGAAGGCTTACGCATATTTGATATCCGCCGCTGGAAGATTGCCGAAACCGTATTGAACGGTTGGGCACACGGTGCCAAATTTGGCGCACCGGGGGTAGATAACGGTTATATCCGTGCCAACCTGCGCACATTTGATGCAAGTAAAAACTACTTGTGGCCGGTACCAAGAGATGAGCGTGCGGTTGATCCAAACCTTACACAAAACCCCGGCTGGAACTAAAATTATTTATAGAAAAAATTATAATCAATTAAGATCATGAAAAATATTTTATATAGCCTGCTTGCGGGTATGGTAGCCCTGGTTGTTATAACCGGCTGCAAAAAAGACAAAACAATTGGCAACGCCAACGTATCGGCAGTAAGTAACCTGTTTTTACCGGAGGATGGCAAGTTTGTAAAAATCGCGTCAGGTGCATCGGGTTCGGTAGCATTTGAGTGGGAGCAAGCCCGTGCAGAAGATAATGGTTTAGTTTTATATGAGGTTGCATTTGATAAAGAGGGTGGCGATTTTTCAAAACCCCTTTATTCAGTGCCTTCTGATGGTAACGGTTTATACAACAAGTTAACCGTAACCTTTAGCGATCTTAATAAAATTGCCACCCTTGCCGGTGTTAAACCACAGGAATCGGGCAAGGTGATCTGGACAGTTATGTCGTCAAAAGGTATTAACGTACAAAAATCGGGTGTTAACCGCGTGATTGAAATTCAACGCCCTGCAGGTTTTACAGATATCCCAACGGAGTTATTCCTTACAGGTACAGCCAGCGAAGGTGGTGACGACTTGACTAAAGCACTTAAGTTTAAACAAACGGCACCTGGTAAATTTGAAATTTATACATCACTAAAAGCCGGTAGCTTCCATTTTGCAGACCGTAAAACAGGAACGCCAACAACGTATTCGTACGATGGTGCAAAATTAACCGAAGCTGGCAATACAGATTTTGCAGGTGCGACTAAGGTTGAAAAAATTGAGGTTGACTTTAATGTTGCCGCATATAAAACTACCGAGGTTACCAACGTAGGATTATGGTTCTCTAATCAGGCTAAAATATGGTTCGAACTTCCATACGCAGGTAACGGAACCTGGAAGATTGAGAACCAAAAGATTATGCTTGATCATGTAAGCTACGGCCTTGAGGAACGTTACAAATTTAGATTTACGTTTAAAAATGCTGATAACACAAGCACCGAGCAATATTTTGGGAGTGTAAACTCTGATAACAGTGCGGCGAACTCAGGTACACCTGCATCTTACTTTTACGTAGTGCCTGTTAATAATTCGGTGTTTGATTACACTTTTAAGTTTAACCATGATATCGATACAAAAAACGCGGATATCTCGGTGATTTTTAATTCGGACGGTGCGGCTTACACGCACGTGGTAACAATTAAATAATTGGTTTATTGGGCGGCGGGCTTGCCCGCCGCTCATTATAAATTAAAAATATTATATGAAAAACGTAACCCAGCATATAAAAATAATAGCACTGGCAGGGCTTATCCCTGTTATGCTTACTTCCTGCTTAAAGGATAAACCGTTCCCGCTGTATGGAAACAAAGCATCAGCAGTGATCAATTATACTTTTGCGGCAACTGCCGATACTTTGCAGGAAAAAACTTACACTACGTTCCTGTCATCTAACGGAAATTATTTTATCCAAAGCAACGGCGGCAATACCAATTATAACTATTGGCCGCAAGCGCATACGATGGATGTATTTATAGATGGCTATCTACGTACCAAAAACGACCTCTATAAACAGCGCATCAAATCGTTACTAAACGGTACAAAAGCCACTAACGGTAACAAGTTGCAGAACGAGTACTATGATGATATGGAGTGGTTGGCATTGTCAACCCTGCGTGCATACGAAGCTACAAACGATGCAGATTACCTTGCTGCCGCGAATACTTTGTGGACAGACATCAAAACAGGTGTTAACAGCAACCAGGGTGGGGGTATAGCCTGGCGTAAATCGCAGCTGGATTATAAGAACACACCGGCAAACGCGCCTGCAATTATTTTTGCCGCGCGCCTTTACCGCCTGCAAAAAAATGCTGCCGACCTTGCTCTTGCGAAAGAATTATATACCTGGTTAAAAGGTACATTAGTTGATCCTGTTAGCGGTATTGTGTGGGATGGAATCAACGGCGACCACGACGGCCAGATCAGCAAAAATAAGTTTACCTACAACCAAGGCGTGTTTATTGGTGCTGCGCTTGAACTTTACAACGTAACAGGTGATGGTACTTACCTGAGCGATGCTGTACGTACGGCCAACGCTACCATTAAAGACCTTGATATTTCACCGGGTGGCTTGCTAAAAAGCGAAGGCCAGGGCGATGGTGGCTTATTTAAAGGTATTTTGGTTAGGTACCTAACCTTATTGACACTTAAAGAAGACGTATCATCTACAGATCGTGAAGCATACGCCAAATTTTTAAAATACAATGCCGAAACCTTATTTGCAAAAGGTATCAGCAGGCCCGATTTTATGGTTAGCCCGGATTGGAAAACCAAACCATCGGGTACAACAGACTTAACCACGCAAATAAGCGGGGTTACGACGATGGAGGCCGCAGCCACGTTAAAAGCAGCCGGCAAATTTTAAGCACTGAGAATTGGGTCTTCCGGGTTATATTTGGCCCGGAAGATTTTTTTTATTTACCTATTTGAGAACATGAAGAGAAGGCAATTTATTGGCAGCACCAGTATATTAGGTGCAGGAGTATTAATGAGCAAGTTTTCGTTTGCTGCGAAACCAGCATTCCCAGTTGTGCGTGTACCCGTATCGGCACGTAAATTTAAAAATGTATCGATAGAAAAAGCGATTGCAGAGTTTAAATCGAAAGTAAAAAACCCGGAGCTGGGGTGGCTTTTTGAGAACTGTTTCCCAAACACCCTTGATACTACCGTTACCTATAAAGTGGTTAACAACAAACCCGATACCTATGTAATTACCGGCGATATTGATGCCATGTGGCTGCGCGATAGCAGCGCGCAGGTTTGGCCATACATTGCCTTTATAAATAAAGATGCTGAACTGAAAAAACTGGTTGCAGGTGTTATAAACCGCCAGGTTACCTGTATCCTGCGCGACCCATATGCCAACGCTTTTTACGACGACGCCAATAAGGTGGGAGAGTGGAAAGATGATGTTACTGATATGAAACCCGGCCTGCACGAACGCAAATGGGAAATAGATTCGCTTTGTTACCCGGTGCGTTTGGCTTACAAATACTGGAAACTTACCGGCGATACCTCACCATTTGACGCGAAATGGAAAACAGCGATACAAAGCATCCTTAAAACATTTAAAGAACAACAACGTAAAGATAACGACGGCCCGTATTCGTTCCAGCGTAAAACCGCATGGGCTACCGATGGCGTACCGATGAATGGTTACGGCTACCCGGTAAAGCCTGTTGGTTTAATTTGCTCGGCTTTCCGCCCAAGCGATGATGCTACCATTTACTCGTACCTGGTGCCGTCAAACTTTTTCGCGGTTACCAGCTTAAAACAAGCGTCAGAGATGATAAAAGCTATTTCGAAGGATGACGCCCTGTCTGCCGAATTGCTTGCGTTGGCAAACGAGGTGGATGCAGCCCTGCAAAAACACGCCGTGATAGACCACCCGGATTATGGAAAGATCTACGCTTATGAGGTAAATGGCTTCGGCAGTTATAATTTAATGGATGATGCCAACGTGCCAAGCCTTTTGGGTATGCCGTATTTAGACGCCATTAAAAATACCGACCCTACTTATATTAATACCCGTAAAATGCTTTTATCGCTTAACAACCCGTTCTTTTTTAAAGGCACGGCAGGCGAGGGCATAGGCGGACCGCACATTGGCAAAGATATGATCTGGCCTATCAGTATCACCATCCGGGCGTTAACCAGTACCGATGATAACGAGATAAAAGAATGTATTGAAATGTTGCGCAAAACGCATGGCGGTACAGGCTTTATGCACGAGTCGTTCCACAAAAATGATCCTACTAAGTTTACCCGTAAATGGTTTGCATGGGCAAATACGCTGTTTGGCGAATTACTTTGGGAAACATACACACAAAAGCCACAATTATTAAGCTAAATCGTTAAATTGCGGTTCAATTTTAAACTGTCAAATTAACATCTAACTATGAAAAGCACTTTGAGAATCGCCTGCCTGCTTGCAGGTGCGTTTATAAATCAGCATGCGCATGGGCAGGCTACTAAGGCCCCGGCGTATCCGCTAATAACGCATAACACGTATTTTAGCATCTGGTCTAATACCGATAACCTAAACGAGTCGACAACCCATCATTGGACAGGTAAAAACCAATCTTTATTGGGACTAATAAAGGTTGATGGCGAAACTTACAGGTTTATGGGCCAGCAGCCGGTAACATACCGCACCGTTTTGGCAGATGGCGAAACCAAACCATACAGCGTTAAATACACTGAAGTGATCCCTGCCGAGGGCTGGGAGAAAGCAAGTTTTGACGATAAGGCATGGAAAATAGGCACGGCGCCATTTAGCGATGATGCATCATTGGCAAAAACGCTTTGGAAAAGCCGCGATATATTTGTGCGCCGCACGTTTACTTACACAAAATCTGAACCTATAAATAAACTAATTTTAAAGCTTCACCACGATGATGATGCCGAGGTGTTTCTCAACGGCGAACGAATCAACGTAAGTAAAGGCGCAAACGGTGATTTATTACCCGTTAATATAGATGAAAGCGTCGCCGCTAAACTTAAAGAAGGCGAGAACGTGCTGGCTATGCATTGCGTAAATACAGGTGGTGGCGCATGGCTTGATGCCGGCTTCGCAGATGAAGTTAAACCTATCGATACCAAAGGCCTTAAAATGGCACGCCAAACGGGTGTGCTCATCAATGCTACACAAACGATCTATTCATTTTCCTGTGGGGATGCCGACCTGAAAGTTACCTTCACCTCGCCATTATTAATGGATAATCTTAACCTGCTTTCGCGCCCGGTTAGCTATGTTACTTACAGTGTAAAGGCAAATGATGGCAAAAGCCATAACGTACAGGTGTACTTAGGTGCATCGGCAGATCTGGCGCGCTATAAACCAAACCAGGCAGTAACCGCTCAGAAATTGACATCAGGTAACTTATCGATACTTAAAGTTGGTACTAAGGAGCAACCCATCCTGCAAAAGAAAGGTGATGATATGCGTATCGATTGGGGATACCTTTATGTAGCGGCGCCTTTAGCATCCAAAGCATCGCAATACATCACCAATGATGATGAGGCTGCAAGCTCTTTCATCAATAACAAAAAAATATCTACCACTCCCGGCGGTACTTCTGTGTTCCTGAATACCGTTATTCCTTTTGGTAAGGTAGGCAGTGCATCTGTAGAGAAATTTATTGAATTAGGTTATGACGATATATACTCGGTTCAATACTTCGGTAAAAATCTAAGGCCGTGGTGGAACCGCGATGGCAAGAAAACCATCGCCGGCGAACTTAAACAGGCTACTATCGATTACAAAGCCATCATGGCCAAATGCGTAGCGTTTGATAACGCCATGAATGTTAAAGCATCAGCATCGGGTGGGTTAGCTTACGCCAAACTTTGTGCTATTGCTTACCGCCAGGCTATATCCGCGCATATCCTTGCGCGCAGCCCAAAAAACGAAGTGCTTTGGTTATCAAAAGAAAACTTTAGCGGTGGTTTTATCAATACGGTTGATGTTACCTATCCATCGGCACCATTGTTCCTGATCTATAACCCTAAACTTGCCGAAGGTATGTTGAACGGCATTTTTGAATTTAGCGAAACCGGTAAGTTTAAACACCCGTTTGCCGCGCATGATCTAGGTACTTATCCGTTCGCCAACGGCCAAACTTATGGCGAAGGTATGCCGGTAGAGGAATCCGGCAATATGCTGTTGCTTACCGCGGCTATAGCTAAAGCAGAGGGCAATGCCTTATTCGCCAAAAAACACTGGGCAACACTTACCACCTGGACTAACTATCTGATTAAAGAAGGCCTTGACCCGGCCAACCAGCTTTGTACCGATGACTTTGCAGGGCATTTGGCGCGTAATGCAAATTTATCGTTAAAAGCCATTAATGGCATTGCCGCGTACGCTATCCTTGCCGATATGCTGGGCGATAAAGCTACCGCAGCAAAGTATCACGCAACTGCTAAAGATTTTGTAGCTAAATGGATGAAGATGGCTGATGCCGGCGACCACTACTCGCTGGTATTTGAAAAGCCAGATACCTGGAGCCAAAAGTATAACCTGGTTTGGGACAAATTGCTAAACCTTAATATTTTCCCGAAAGAGGTTTACACCAGGGAGATAAAATACTACCTGACCAAGCAAAATGAATACGGTTTGCCGTTGGATAGCCGCAAAACGTACACCAAATCCGACTGGATAATTTGGACGGCAACGCTTGCAGACAATCCTGCAGACTTTAAAGCATTAACAGATCCAATCTATAAATATGCTATCGAAACACCGTCACGCGTGCCTATCAGCGACTGGCACGAAACTACCGACGGCAAACAGGTAGGTTTCCAGGCGAGAAGTGTGGTTGGCGGTTATTTTATGAAAATGCTGGAGCAGCAGTGGAAGAAAAGATAAATAGACAATCCCCCAAAGATCAATAACAGTAAAGCCCGGCGCACAAACATGCAGCCGGGCTTTTTAATTAACTCACATTGATCAATCAGGAATATTGTAATACGCCTTAACCTCCTGATAATTAGCTAAGTTTGGCCGTTTTGCTGCCGTTGGTGCTGCAGTGCCACCCGGTATAATGATATAACGGTATTGGATTATCGTTGATAATGGCACAGTGTTAGAATTATCGAGCGTGAAACGGGTTATTACAATTTGCTTGAGCTTAGGTAAAAAGGAAATGATATTTGCTTTACCACCTGCATAACTGTTGTAAGGCAACGGAATTACGCCACCGCCATAATTTAAATACAACAATACCGTACCAGAATTTAGAATGGGAGTAGTAAGCGCCGGCACGTTAAGATGCCCCACCTTAATTGCAGAATTATCCACAACGCTATCCTTAAAGTTAGCTGCGAAACTCCAGCCCGAGTACATTACGTTGGCAGTGCCAGCGGCGCCTGTTGCACCTTTTAATGATATTGCAATACCCCAGCCCGTGCTAATTTTAGGCCCGTAGAATGACGAACTGTTTTTATCAAGGTAGTAGTCGCCTGTGGCGCCAAGGGTTGCGGCAGGGGCTCCTGCACCGTCCAGGATCTTACTGCCGGCTGTGCCTGTAGCACCCTTAGCACCTTTTAAAGATACACCGTCGCCCCATCCGGCGTTTGTTTTTGGCCCGTAGAACAAACTTGTGGCAAGATTAATGTAAAAGTCGCCGATAGCGCCTGTGGTTGCTGCAGGTGCTACGGTGCCGCTTAAAACGGTATTGCCGTCGGTACCTTTAATGCCTGTTGTGCCCTGGGCACCTTGCGTTCCGGCATCGCCTTTTGGGCCTGCCTCTTTTGAGCAAGAACTGATAATCGCGCCTGCCATCATTGCTAAAAGCAATGGCTTTGTAAATAGTTTTAAAGTTTTCATAGTGTGTTTTTTGATATTAACCACAATATGAGCGGTTTAATTAAATGGTTTTAATACAATGAGTGGATGGTGCGTTTGAATTAGCGAATGCGCCCGCATCATGAGGTAACCTTTTGGCTTTCGTTAGCGGTGGTTTTTATAATCACAAAAAAAGCCGTTAACTTATTCAGTTAACGGCTTTAAACTTAGTGCGGAAGAAGGGACTCGAACCCCCACGCCTCGCGGCGCCAGATCCTAAGTCTGGTGCGGCTACCAATTACGCCACTTCCGCGTTTGGTTTTTTAAGAGAGTGCAAAGATAGCGTAAAATGCAACATTTTAAAATTCAATTGTTCTTTTTTATTTATCTGCCTCATTACATTGATGTTAATTTATCTATAAGCTTATTAAAATAGCCCGGCGAATGCAATAAGCGGCTTCCGTACCATGAAAACAACTCGCCATCAACCAATAATACTTTGGCATCCGGCAGCATCTTCTTAAACTCTTCAATGTGTTTTTGGACGAAGGGGTAGGGTTCTGATGAGAGCAGTATCACATCCGGCCTGGCCGCTTTGATTTTATCAATGGTTAACTCCGGGTAGCGGCCTGCCGATAGTACGTTTGTTAAGCCGCATAGTTTAAGCATGCTGTTTATAAAAGTGCCTTGCCCTGCGGCCATGTAGGGCTTTCGCCAAATAAAATAAGCTACACGCGTTTGTTTGCTTATTGGTTTAATGTATCCAAACCGTTTAAATATCTCGTTAGATAATGCCGAGGCTTCGGTTTGTTTGCCGGTTACTTCGCCAAGTTTATTAATCATGCTGAGGGCGCTGTGCAGGTCGTGTATATCGCTTACCCAAACGGGATAGTGGCGCATTAGCTCTTCAACCTGGCTTTGCTCGTTTTCTTCTTTGTTAGCTATGATCAGGTCGGGCTTTAGCTTATAGATAGCTTGCAGGTTTAATTGCTTGGTGCCGCCAACTTTGGCTACCTGTTTAACTATATCGGCCGGGTGGATGCAAAATTTGGTAATGCCAACAATTTGCCCGCCCCGGCTAAGGTCAAATAAAAGTTCGGTTTGGGATGGTACAATGGAGATGATTCGCCGCGGAGTATCGGGCAAATTAACGGCATTGTTCATCTGGTCGTAAAATACCGGCATATAGTAATTTCGGCTTTGTTATTGTGCTAAGGTAAATTAAATTTCAGCCATCAAAAATGAGTAGTTTTGTACCGATGAATTATTTTGAATTTTATAACATCCCGGAATCCTTTAAGCCGGACGCCGCACAGATAAAAAAACAGTTTTACGCTTTAAGTAAACAGTTTCATCCCGATTTCCATGCCAATTCGGATGACAAGAAACAGCAGGAAATTTTAGAACTATCCACCCTAAATAATAAAGCTTATCAAACCTTAAGCGACCCAAATAAGACCCTCGAATACATTTTAAAACTCCACGAATTGGTAAGCGAAGGTGCAAAACCGGCGCTCCCGGCAGATTTTTTAATGGAGATGATGGACATTAATGAACGCCTTATGGAAATTGAAAACGCAGAACAATTTGGCGCTATTGGTGCGGAAGTTGCTGCAATTGAGGGTGATATGACCGAGGAGCTAAACGGCTTTACAAGCGATTACGAAACCCTTAACGATACCGCAAAAGAAGACAGGCTAAACCACATTGCAAATATTTACTACAGGCAAAAATATCTGTTGCGAATTAAAGAGAGTTTAGATACATTTGCAGCCCGCTTCTAAGCAACAGACTTGCTTAAGAACATGCCCAGCTGGCGGAATTGGTAGACGCGCTGGTCTCAAACACCTGTGGGAAACCGTGCCGGTTCGACTCCGGCGCTGGGTACAATTTATGAAAGTAGCCAATTTTATTGGCTACTTTTTTTATTTGTGGGAAATTTCTAATTTGTGTTTATTGATGTTCTATTGCTACTTGTAGTTGCCTCCATTTGCTTTTCTAATTGTTTTGCCAATGATTTTATAAATTCATTCTTATCCTTTTTCACCTCTTTTATTTTCTTTTTTACGTCGGCAGGATTGTCAAAATATTTATCCGCCCACAAATGGATTTCTACAATAACCGGAAGTAGAGCTACCGCTTTTTGTGTAAGATTATACAAAAATTTTGCTTTGCTGTTGGGGTGATCCAACTTTTCGATAAGCTTCGCCTCTTCCAGGCTCTGAAGCCTTGATGCTAAAATATTTGTTGCAATTCCTTCCGCCGATTTTAGAAACTCCCCATAGGTTGATTTTTGAAAAAACATCATATCCCTAATAATGAGTAAAGACCACTTGTCGCCAAAAATATCTAATGAGCCGCTGATCGGGCAATCTGACCTTTTTTTTAATTTTTCCATTCGATAAATTATTAATAAAAAAAACTTGCAATTTAAAAGTGGATTAATACATTTGCACTTGCAATATGCAAGCAAATATAAATTTAATTATCAGACCTGAAAAATAAATCATGGAATTAAAGGGAAAAACAATATTAATCACCGGGGGAGGTGCGGGTATTGGATTAGAAGCTGCTAAACAATTCTTATCCAACGGCGCAAAAGTAATTATCACAGGACGAAACCAGCAAAAATTGGATGCAGCTAAAAAGCTTTATCCTGCGCTAACTGCTATCAATAGCGATGTAGCTAAAGCCGATGATGCACAGTTACTTTTTAATCGGATCAAAGAACTCGGCGGAATCGATATCCTGTACAATAATGCAGGCGTTATGGGCGGCCCAAAAAACCTGGGGATAGCTAACGATAAGCATTTTGAAGTGGCAAAGTATGAAATGGACATCAACTATCTGGGTGTAATTGGTATGAACAACCTGTTTATAGAGATGCTGAAGTCAAGAGAAGAAAGTGCAATTATCAACACGACATCTGTTTTAAGTTACGTGTCCTTCAATCTTTCGCCAACCTATTCTGCATCCAAAGTAGCTATGCGATTTTACACCGAAGCATTGAGGGATCATTTGAAGATCCTCAATAGTACTGTAAAAGTGTTTGAGCTGCTGCCACCGGTGGTAGCGACGGAGATGACAGAAAATCTGGAAGCAAAAGGGATCTCGCCGGAAAAACTGGTTAAAGCACTTATCATGGGTATTAAAAATGATCGTTTTACAATACGTGTTGGGGATACTAAATTGCTGTACTTTGTTCACCGTTTCTTTCCCAAACTGGCTTATGGTTTAGTAAATAACGCAAAAAATGCAAGTCAGCTTCAATCATAATTCTATTTTTTTTACACCCCCCATTCGAAGCCCGATTGACCGAATCAATTTTGGTTTTCTTATGTATTTGTTTGAGCTTTCAATTTTATTAACGAGGAGGGAGTTATCATTTAAACAGCCTCCGTTAAGTATTCTTCCGCAACGTGGTGGAACAATTTAGCATTATCGTGGCTCATATCCATGCATTGCGCTATTAGGTGCTGGTATTGTTGGTATGCTAATTTTTGGGCAATCATGTTTAGGATCCTTCCCGCACCTATTTGCATGTTTTCTACAACATTCATGTAAAAAATAATCGACATATCACTTTGATAATGCGCGTCTTCCTGATAAATTATCTGGGTAAAAGCTTCTTCGATAATTACATTCATGCCAAGGCAGCACTCCGTTAATGCGGACTCGTTAAGTTGCGAAAATACCGATTTCAAGCATTTTAATTGCTCGTTAGTATCATCCAATTCCTCGCTTAAAGCAAGAACAAGGACCCCGAAATTGGCATGGCTGATCAAAGTTGGGATGCTTTTAATAAGATGATGTTTCGCCGCATATAAGATGCTTAACTGATTGATAAAAATTGTACGAATAGCCGAAGTACCCAAGCTGTTGGGATAAGTAATTTTCATTTGGAAGGGAGTAGTAAAGATGTATATGCGTAACAGGATCCGCGTAGTCCCACAATGTACGTAATTATTTCACGCGATAGGCAAAACGTTTCTTAAGCATATTATCCCGCAAGTTTGGTGGCGCTATTTTGTCAGTTAATGCAAAATTTTAAATATTTGATTATCAAATATTTAAAATTTTTTCCCTGCGTTCACGGCCGTGAACGTGAACATTTAAAATGTAATAGGCATGCGAAGCATACGTATGCGAAGGATTGACAATTATTATTATCAATCGCTCAAGAATGTTGAATTTGATCTCACCAGCACTTACCAGGAAACGGAGCACTTCACGCTGACAAAATTATTTTTGGATAACCCCAAAGCATACTTGCGGCATTTGATGGAGACTGAAGAATAGTCTATTTCACAAATTCGCCAAAATGCCACAGCACTCCCGATGGATCGTGCACGAAACACTCCTTGCCCCAAGGCTCGGTTCTGATAGGGGTTAGCCTTACATTTTTATGCTTGCCGGGCAAGTCTAAAGCCACAAGTTCCTGCCAAAACCTTTCCACGTCATCTACCTCCATAAAAAGCATGGTGTTGTCTATCCAGTCTTTTACATAGAAATCTTGTAAGTAAAAGCTTAGCGTGCCGCTTTTAAAAACCGACATATTGTGCGATAAAACCGTTTCCTCAAACCCAAGGTCGCGGTAAAAGCTGCGCGAAATTTTAAAATCTTTAGCGCCGATAAACGGGCGGAGGGATATGCCTTTATGTTCCATGTTGTTGATATTTAATTAAACTATAGTGATACAATCTTCCGTTATCAGATATTCGCCCCGGTACCTGCGGATGAGTTGCGCGGTGGCAACCACATCTTTTTGGCAATAGGTGCAAATACGCGGCAGGTCGTCATCTACCCAGTAAATGTGGCCAACCTGGCTGCCATCAATATCGTCTTTAGGTGTGGGTATGTTAAATATCGCGGTTAGCAAACTCAGCGAGGTGTAGTTTTTATAATCGCCGAATTTCCAAAGCTCCATGGTATCCAGGTGAGGGATCTCCCACGGCTTTTTGCCCTGGATCTGTAAATGCGGCGGGAACTGCACGCCGTTGATCAGCATGCGGCGGCAAATGTACGGCAGGTCGAATTCCTTGCCATTGTGTGCGCAAAGGATCATGCTTAGTGGCTGCCCGGTCAACATCTTGCTAAAATCGTCCAGCAGTTCTTTCTCATCGTGCCCGGCGAAAGATTTTATGCGTAATCCGGGGCGTTTGCCATTGGTAAATATCCCTACCGAGATACAGATGATCTTCCCAAACTCGGCCCAAATGCCGGCGCGTTCGTAAAACTCTTTAGGCGTTTCGTCCTTACGCTGGTATTGCGATTTATGCGCCCAAAGTTCCTGCAGGTTGTCGGGCATATCATCATAGTTGCTGTATTGAGGTACGGTCTCAATATCCAGTACCATCAGGTTGCTAAGGTCGTATTGTTCAAGCATGGTACTAAGTTATTTATTCTTATCCAGCACCTCAAAATTTATTTGCAGGGTGTTGCCGTTAGCGTCTACCAAAGTAAGCTTATGCTTGCCCGGCACCGGGTTTAAAGCCATTTGGTGGTAGGCACCGCTTTCGCCGATGTACTTATCATCCAAATGCCAAAAGATCTTGATACCGCTTTGCCTGTGTGCGGCATTGCAAATTAACCTGCCCCGTTTACCATCAGCTTCTAACGGCACATAAATCTTCGCGCCATCTTTCGGGTAGATCAGTTCCATAGGGTTAGCTTCGGCCTGTTCGCAGCCGGGGGCAAAAGGCGGCAGGGTGTGGTACTGGTAGTTTTTGGTTTTGTAATAATACTCCATGGATGGCGGCAGCACAAACCAGCTTTTGTTGAGCATATTATCCTGCGAAGTGCAGTTACCCGTCACCTGAAATTTTTGATCGGCAGATAAGTGAACCAATTTATGCCACGGACAAACAGGCGCTTTTAAACCGCTTTTAGGTACTAATTGCTCAACCGGGTGTTCGCAATTTGGTCCCGCGCGATAGCCACTTTCCTTACATACGTTTATCTTTACCATTTCGCCGGTGGGAGTATCAAACCACTCTCGTGCGGCAGGCAGCAGGCGGAAAATATCAAATAGCACCGGCGCGGCGGTATGGATGCCGGTTAAACCCGGTCTGCCTTCGCCGTCGGTATTGCCTACCCAAACACCAACCACATATTTTGGGGTGATGCCAATTGCCCATCCATCCCTGAAACCGAAACTTGTACCTGTTTTCCAGGCGATGCGCTGGGTAGAGCTGAACTGCTGCCAAAGCATTTCTTCGCCGGGGCGCATCACTTCTTCCATGGCTTGCAGGGTATAAAATATCGAGCCGGCATCCAGCAAGCCGTTCTTTTCTGCTTTTGGTTTTTCTGTTTTCGATAAGGTATAAACCGGAGAATGGTAATCGTAAGGGTCGTACCTGGCTGTTTTGTTGTAATGGTTAAGTATCCTCGCCATATCCGCGTAAGCGCCCGTAAGTTCCCAAAGGGTGTTTTCGCCGCCACCCAAAATTAGCGATAAGCCATAATGGTCGGCAGGTTGATTGAGGGTGCTGATGCCCACTTTTTTCAACTTGTCATAAAAACGTTCATACTTATATTGCTGCAGCATTTTTACTGCCGGTATATTCAGCGAGCGGGAGAGTGCATTAGATGCGGGCACCGCACCATCATAGCCCAAGTCGAAGTTTTCGGGGTGATATCCTGCAATTTGCGTAGGCACATCCGGGATGAGGCTATTGGGTAGTATCAACCCATCGTGCAGCATGCTGGCATACAGTAAAGGCTTTAATGTACTCCCCGGACTGCGCGGGGCATCCACAACATCCACATCACTTTCCATTTCAGGGTTTTCGCGGTGCGATATATTGCCCAGGTAGGCCAGTGTCGCACCAGTTTCTACATCAAGCACTACAGCGGCTATATTGTTAATGTCATTAGCTTTTAAAACCTGGTGATGCTTTTCCAGTATATCGGCAACCTGTTCCTGTAAATTGCTTTTGAGGGTCGTTTTTAGGCGTGTTAAAGCCTGTTTGTTGCTTTTAAAATCAGCTTTAAAACGTTGCAGTAAGTGCGGGGCCATTTGGGGCAGGGCCATAGGCTTTTCGGGCACGGGTTCAAATTTGGCAAGCGATGCCGTGGTGCTGTCTATGATGCCCTGTTGGAAAAGTTTATCGAGCAGGGTATTCCGTTTGCGTAATAAAATCAACCTGTTTTTACCTGGGTGTACCAATGAGGGGGAGTTGGGTAATACCGCCAACGCAGCCATCTCTCCCCAGGAGAGCTTATCTGGTCCGCGGCCAAAGTACCGCCACGATGCGGCATCCAGGCCAATAACGTTACTGCCAAAAGGTGCGTTACTGGCATACAGTGCCATGATCTCTTTTTTACTATAGGTAATTTCCAGTCGCATGGCCCTAAAGATCTCGCCAAGTTTGTTCCATACGGTGCGTTTATTTCTTGTACTCAGGCGGATTACCTGCATGGTTAACGTGCTGCCGCCGCTGGTTACCTTCTTAGCTTTAATATTTTGTTTTATGGCGCGTCCAAACGCCAGCGGATCGAACCCCCAGTGGTAATTAAACCTTTTATCCTCAAAAGCGATAATACACTTACTAAATTTTTCGGGAACATCAGCGTTGTAAGGGAATCGCCACTGGCCGTCAGTAGCGATGGAGGCGCCAAGTAATTGCCCCTGGTCGTCGTCGATAACAAAGGAGGTGGGGCTGCTAAATAACGGCTTGGGTAAACAAAGTGCAAACCATAGCAGCAAAGCAAATAAAATAGCCATTAATATCAGTACTTTTGGCTTTTTGAGACTTTGCTTTACTCGCGATAGCATTAATTTGGCATTTTATAATCCATGATGAAAATAGGTAAATTATCAATAATTATCCCGGCTTATAACGAGGGTGGCACCATCCACCTCATTTTGAACAAGATAAAAGCTGTGGAGCTGGTTGATAACATCCAAAAAGAGATCATTATTGTGGATGATTGCTCTACCGATAATACGGAACAAGCTGTTGCCGGTTACCAAGCCCAACATCACGATATCGACATTAAATACCTTAAACACCCGGTAAACAGGGGTAAAGGTGCGGCATTGCACACGGGCATCGCGCAAGCAACGGGCGATTACACCATTATACAAGATGCCGATCTGGAGTACGATCCATCGGAATATAACGACCTGCTGAAACCTATTTGCAACGGCTTTGCCGATGTGGTTTATGGATCGCGCTTTATGGGTAGCAATCCACACAGAATTTTGTTTTTTTGGCACACCATAGGTAACCGCTGGTTAACTTTCTTATCAAACATGATGAGTAACCTTAACCTTACCGACATGGAAACTTGCTATAAGGTGTTCGATACCAAGTTTATACAGTCTATTAAATTAGAGGAGCAGCGCTTTGGTTTTGAGCCCGAGGTAACTATTAAGATCTCCCGCATCCCCCGCATCCGTATCTACGAAGTGGGGATCTCCTATTACGGACGTACTTACGAGGATGGAAAGAAAATAGGGTGGAAGGATGGCGTGCGCGCTATTTACTGCATCCTGAAATATGGTTTATTTAAAACCAGGTAAGAGTGAGTATCTTCAAATTTAAACAATTTGATGTAGACCAAACCGACTGTGCCATGAAGGTGAACACCGACGGCGTTTTGCTTGGCGCACTGGCCCATGCCCATAACCCACAAAATATTGTTGATATTGGTACCGGCACTGGCGTTATCGCCCTGATGCTGGCACAACGGTTTGAAACCGCTAAAATTGATGCGGTAGAAATTGACCAGGATGCCGAAAAAATGGCTGGTGATAATTTTAAAAATTCGAAATTTAATAACAGGTTAACTTCACATCTTAACTCGTTCGAAGATTTTTTTGAAAGTCATGGCGGCACTAAATTTGACGTTATCGTATCAAACCCGCCGTTCTTTTTAGATTCGCTGATATCGGCAAATGATAAAAAAAGCCTGGCACGGCACACAGGTATTGCATTTTTTGAAAGAATGCTAAAATACACCGCCAATCATCTAACAAATCCCGGCACTTGCCAGTTAATTTTGCCGTTGGATACAAGTGCGCTGATCAGAAAGTTATTGCCAACTTACCAGTTATACTTGCAGAAAATTGTTTCAATAAAATCTTTTATTTATTCTGATCCGCATAGGGAAATAATCATTTTTGGTAAAGAGCAAAAGGACCTGTTACAGGAAGAGTTGTTTATTTATGATGAGCCAAAGGTTTACGCAAAACAGTATCAATATTTATTAAAGGATTTTTTAACGATATTTTAAATCTAATCCCGATGGCTATCGCGACGTACATTTTAAATCCGTAATCAGCATGACCCGCATAGGACTAATATCAGATACCCACGGTTACCTTGACGATGCCGTTTTTAAGCATTTCGAAAACTGCGACGAGATCTGGCATGCCGGTGATTTTGGGGATATTGAACTTGCTGATAAACTTGCGGCCTTTAAACCGCTTAAAGGCGTTTATGGTAACATCGACGGAAAAGACATTCGCCAGGTGTACCCCGAGCACTTGCGTTTTATGTGCGAAAAGGTGGATGTTTGGATGACCCATATAGGGGGCTATCCCGATAGATATGCACCCAATGTAAAGAGTGAAATATACACTAAGCCTCCGGGGTTATTTATCAGCGGGCACTCGCATATTTTAAAAGTTATTTTTGACAAAAAGATAAATTGCCTGCATATAAACCCGGGTGCAGCGGGTAAACAAGGATGGCACAAGGTGCGTACCTTAGTAAGATTTAGCGTTAATGGCAATAAAATAGAAGCATTGGAAGTGATTGAATTAAACGGACGATAATATATTACGCGCCCGCTTTGGCAGATTCCATTTCAAATACCGAATCTATCTGCAGGTCTTTTTGTTTGCCGGCGGCTACGGCTAACTGGTCGCAGCGCTCGTTTTCGGGGTGGCCGTTGTGGCCGCGCACCCAAACAAATTTTACCTGGTGCACTTTAGCGATGTTTAGGTACCGCATCCAAAGGTCCTTGTTTTTTTTACCTACAAACCCTTTGGTAACCCAGCCATTTACCCAACGTTTTTCAATCGCGTCAATAACGTATTTGGAATCGGAGAAGATGGTAACATGCTGGTTTGGAGATTTGATAGCTTCCAGCCCGGTGATAACGGCCAGAAGTTCCATACGGTTGTTAGTGGTTTTACGGAAACCGCCCGAAAGCTCTTTATAGTGCTGCCCCGAGCGCATAATAACACCAAAACCACCCGGACCCGGGTTGCCACTTGACGAACCGTCTGTAAAAATTTCTATCATTTGTTAGCTTGTGGTTGATGGTTCTTAGATAATAGGAGAACGATCAGCTTATAAAAACCCAAAAATATAAAACTTTATGAAACCACAACTGAATTGAAGCTACTATGATCTATGAACCATTACCTATCTACTTTTTTCACCTTTAACCGCAACGAATTGCCTATCACTATAACATCCGAAAATGCCATAGCCAAAGCGCCAACCATTGGGTTTAAAAAGCCAAGTGCGGCAACCGGGATAGCTACTATATTATAGGCGAACGCCCAAAACAGGTTTTGTTTGATGGTAAGTAGAGTATGCCTGCTTATCTGCAAAAACTTCACTACCGATTGCAGATCGGTATTCAGCAAAATCACCTTAGCCGACTGGATAGCTATTTGGCTGGCATCGTTCATAGATACGCCAACGTCTGCCTGGGTTAGGGCAGGGGCATCGTTTATACCGTCGCCTATCATAATGGTTTTACCCTTTTTGCGGTACATGTCAACCACCTTAAGCTTATCATCGGGCAGCATTTCGGCATGTACTTCGGTAATGCCAAGCACTGCCGCTACAGCCAGGCAGCGTGTTTTTTTATCGCCGCTCACCAATACCGGGGTAATGCCGTCTTTTTTCAACTGGGCTATCAAACTTGCTGCATCAGGTTTTATAGTATCATCAACCGCTATTTGCGCCATACGTACCTGATTGCGGTACAAAGTCAAATTAAAATTATCCAGCGTTTTATGTTTAGCTGTGCCCAGGAAGTAATTGTTGCCGTCCACATCCTCGGCGCGCATCCCTAAGCCTTTTTCTTCCTTAACGGAGCGGAGTATCAGTTTATCTTGTGGTAACGATTGTAGTTCGATCACCATAGATTTAGCAATCGGGTGGTTGGAACGTTCCTCTATAGCTGTTATTACCCCACGGATGTGCTCCATGGTAAAACCTTCCTCGGGTTTAATATTATGGATACTGAATTTACCCGTGGTAAGCGTCCCCGTTTTGTCAAATAGCACATATTTGGTATTGGCAACCGCCTCGATGGTATCGCCGCCCTTTATTAAAATACCGTTTTTAGCCGCACGACCTAAACCCACCATAACCGCCGTAGGCGTAGCCAAACCCATAGCGCAGGGGCAGGAAATAACCAACACGGCTATTGCATGCATCATAGATTGTTGCAGGCCGGCATCGGTAGCAAAATAGGTTATTATAAAGGTTGCAAGGGCTATCAGGATCACTACAGGGACAAAAATCGAGGCTACCTTGTCACCCAGTTTTTGAACGGGCGGTTTAGCGGCCTGCGCCTTTTTCATCAGGTCGATGATCTGCGACAGCGTACTATTAGATCCTACTTTGGTAGCCATAATACGGATGTTACCCTGCTGCAGGATGGTACCGCCAATTACCTTATCGTATTTGGTTTTAGTCACCGGGATGCTCTCGCCGGTTATCATAGCTTCGTTTATGAGCGCGTCACCGGATATAACTTCGCCATCCACAGGCACCTGGTCGCCTTCGTTAATCAGAAGGGTATCGCCGGATAATACATCTTTAGCGCTTATCACCTCGATACCGCCGTTGATAACCCGGTTGGCATTTACCTGCTGAAATTTCATCAAATCTTTAACAGCTGATGTTGTTTGGTTAACCGAACGTTTCTCCAGCACGTTACCTAACAATACCAATGTGATGATGGTTGCGCAAGTTTCATAGAAAAGATAATGCTCGCCAAGGTTTTGAACGGTGCCTACCAAGCTATATATAAACGCTGAGGTTGAACCTACGAAGATGAGCACATCCATATTGGGTACACCATTTTTTAAGGAACTGTAGGCGCTTCTACCAAAGTGCAGACAGCCAACCGCGAAAACGGGCAGGCATAATATCAACTGTACTACCGGGTTATGGAAAAAATGCCATGGGAACAGCATGTGAAGCAGAAGCGGAGTGGTAAAAATGGCGCAGAAAATAAATTTATTCTCCACCTTGTCGTAAAACGGGGTGGGCTGGATGTTCTCTTCATCAACAACTTTAAAGCCGAGGCCCTCAATATCTTTGATGATCTGTGGCAGGATAGATTGATCGGCAGTGCTAAATTTTACCTCTTCGGACGCAAAACTAACTAATACATCCTGCAAGCCTTTCTTTTCCAATAATTTATGGATACTCATCGCGCAATTATTGCAATGCATCCCGGTAACATTCAACTCCACTAACTGCTCTGACATAGCTACAAATTTAATCTAAGGCCCTGTTAAACAGGTAAGCAGAGTGTAATTTTAAAAAATGCTTTGCAAATTGGGTTTAGATTTCTATTTTTGCAGCCTCCAATACGGTAGATGTAGCTCAGTTGGTTAGAGCATCGGTTTGTGGTACCGAGGGTCGTGGGTTCGAGCCCCATCATTTACCCGGATGCCTCCTGAAGAAATTCAGGAGGCTTTTTTTTGTTTGAAAAGTTTAAAGTAAACAGTGAGGTGGTAACACCGACCATAGCCAATATCATTCAATTTTTAGCGGCTGTCCTACAATCTGCATTTCGTTATCTGCGAAAAGTTTAGCCAGTTCATCATGATTTGGTTCATGATCTAACCCCGCCAGGGTAACAAAGAAATTTTCCATCTTGCCTGCGGGTTGAAAAGTAACCGTCATCTTACCTTTTTCTGAAACCTGAGTCCACGCATGTGGAACTTTCATCGGCAGGAAAATACTATCACCTGTAGAAAGATGATATTTATCATCACCCACTCTAAAATAGTATTCTCCTTCCAGAACATAAAATATTTCGTCCTGCGCATAATGGATATGCAAAGGCGTCCCTCTGCCTTGCGAAAGACTTGTTTGTTCAAAAACTGCAATATTTCCATCAGTGTCTGTCCCGGATACTTTAACATCCAGTATATTTGCATTAACACCTTTTAGTTTAATATGGCCATGCAGCCTGCCCTCTCCGTTATTGGTTTTAAAACCTTTACCTGTTTTCATATTATTTTGCCTGTCGAAAGATTTTCCAACCAGTGGTATTGCTGCAAGTGTTAGCACATTCGAAATAAAAATTTTCCTTTTCATTTTTGGTACTGAATTAAAGGCTGTAAAACGATTTGTAAATTGAAACGTATATAAAAGTAGATAATACATTAAACAATTGAAAATAAATTAGATATGCTGAACCCGTAAAGCCCTAATTAAAAACTTCTGAGTCAATTTAAGACGTGTTATCGATTTGGCTTTTTCGTGTTCAGGTTTTAAAAGTCGTTTGCTTGATAACATATCTCAAGAAAATTAATCAGTCTTTGCAGGCTAAACCATCCGTATTATCTGTTTTCGGGAAATAATCGGCAGGGCTTAACGTTATTAGCCTTTTAGTGTATGAAGTATTGGTGTTTGGGGATTTTTACGTTTGTGCTATTGCTGATGGTAAATGCCGGCTGTGGTTTGGTGAAATCGGTAGGTAAAAACCCGCAGGGTGAATCGCTTGCCGGTTTAGACACATTGCCTAATTTCAAAAATGGCGCTTTTGAAAATATAGCCGAACTGTCTGATTCTACCGTAAAGCGCAATAAATTACTGTTGTTGTTCCACAACCGTTCTAAAATAACCCGGCCTTCCCATGCACTTCCATGGGTAAAAACCGATCTTAAGGCACTGGCGTCACCTGCGCCAACAATCGTTTGGTTTGGGCATTCGTCTTTGCTAATTAAAACCGGGCAGGGCAACATACTTATTGATCCTATTTTTAATAACCATGCAGGGCCAATACCTGGGGTAGTTAGGGCATTTAAAGGCACCACAAATTACCATGCAGAGGATATGCCGCCAATAGATGTGCTTATAATATCTCATGATCACTACGACCACCTGGATTATAACACCCTAAAAAAATTGAAAAGCCGTATCAAAATGGCGATAGTGCCAAAGGGTGTAGGTGCTGATCTTGTTTATTGGGGGTATGACCCTAAAAAGATCATGGAACTTAATTGGAACCAATCGGTAACGTTGCCCAATGGCCTTAAAGTAACCGCTACCCCGGCGCAGCATCGTAGTAACCGCACTTATACTAAAGCAAATAAAACACTTTGGGCATCTTATGTGATACAGGCAGATTGCTACAGGTTATTTTACAGTGGCGACAGTGGTTATGGGCCACTATTTAAACAAATTGGCGAGCAATATGGCCCTTTCGATATAGCGCTACTTGAATGTGGCCAGTACAGCCCCAATTGGCCATGGGCACATTTGCCGCTTGGGCAAGCTGCCCAGGCAGCTGTTGACCTGCGGGCAGGTTTACTACAACCTATTCACTGGGCAAAGTTTGAGGCATCTGACCATGCCTGGAACGCACCTATAAAAAAACTGTTACCCGCTGCCGATAAACTAGGCATACAAGTAAATGTGCCGCGTATTGGGGAGCCATATACCTTGGGTGACCCGCCAAAGAGGGCCGTTTGGTGGGATTTCTTATAAATTACGCCAACCTGCGTTTAAGCGTAATTACAGCTATTTCGGGCCACATGCCTATGCGGCCTTTAAGGCCTAAAAAACCAAACCCGCGGTTTACATAAAGGTATTTTCCGGCTTGTTCATAAAGCCCGGCCCATTGCTTATACACATATTTGATCGGGCTCCATTTAAAGCCAAACAATTCGATGCCGAATTGCATTCCGTGGGTATGGCCCGCAAGTGTTAAGTGGATATGTTTGTGATGGCCCAGTGTTACCGCGTCCCAGTGAGAGGGATCATGCGACATCAGGATGTTAAAGCTGTTCGGGCTTAGTCCGGCTGCCGCCTTTTCCAGGTCGCCATATTTATGAAAACCGCCTTTGCCCCAGTTTTCTACGCCAATAAGGCTAATGTGCTGCCCGTCTTTGTTAATACTGATGGCCTGGTTTAGCAATAATTTAAATCCAATGTCGCCATGCACCTGTTTTAAGCGGACAAGATTGTTTTGCTTTGCAGTTTCGCTTTCCCATTGCACGTAGTCGCCGTAATCATGATTGCCTAATACTGAAAATTTGCCATAGGTAGACTTAAGTTTAGCAAATACCGAAATCCAGCGGTCCATTTCAGAAGCTTTGTTATTAACCAGATCGCCTGTAAATAAGATAAGGTCGCTGGCTTGGTCATTAACCATATCAACACCCTTTTGTACGCCTGCATCGCTGCTAAAGCTACCTGAATGAATATCCGAGAGCTGCGTTATTGTAAACCCATCAAAAGCTTCCGGCAGATCGGCGAAATATAGTATTTCCCGGCGTACACGATAAAAATGCCGGCCACGCGTAATGCCAAATAATACAACCAGCAATATAATTGCTGCAAACACTGCAGTAAGCTGACTCACCCATATTGCGCGCGACGGGAAGCCCCTAAAAAGGCGAATAAGGTCTTCGATAAGTAATACCGGGAGCGAGAACAGGCGGGGCACAAAAGTTAATAACATAAATGCCATAAGACCGGTTATGATTACTTGGGCGATTTTACCGCCGCGTGGCAATAACATTATCAATACTACCCCGAATAAAAGAATGATGTCTATACAACGATAAGCCAGGTGGATGACAGGATTTGCAGTAATTGTTTTTACAACCTGGAAAAAGTAAATGTCGGTGAATAACCAAAGTAATAGGATAAGAGGAAGCCGTTTTGCCATAAGATGATGACGAACATCCAAACCAAACATTTTAACAGAACAAAATTAATGAGAATTGAATGACAATTACCCTGAAATTATGCTGTTCCTTAAAAGGAAATACGTTTTTCGTTTAGGATAATCTGAAATGTATCGGCGATAACATCGGTTATAATTAGAAGGGGAATAAGTTGTAATTACACAGCAAAAAATTAATAGATATATACTTACGTAAGCCCTAATAAACATCAGGCTTCATAAGATTATTTATCGCAACCTCATGTCATCCGCCACGATCCGTTCTATCATTTGGCTATGCGAAGGGCTGTCGTCGCTTGCGTTAACGTCTATGGCGCCGTAGTTGTTCAGGGCATCTGCCGCTTCTTGAGCTTCGCGGGTGGAGTTGGCATGCACAGTCAAGATAGATCCGTTTCGCCCCAACGATGCAAAATGCTTTGCCCGGTTGTCATCATCTACCAGTTGGCTAAAAAAATCACCTATACGGTTCTGGTCGTCCTGCTTATCGCCATGCGTGTGGACGTCTACATTTTCGCCTGTAAACCCGTTTGCTAATAAGTATGAGCTTACCTCTTCGGCAAGTTCGGCTTTTTCAAAGATCCCTACTACTGTTATCATAGCTATTAAATAAATATCTTACTATAATTGTTTTAGCCATCTGCATGTAACAATTACCCGTATGTTTTTGTTAAATAACAAGAATAGCTAATATTGCGTTGTATTTACTTATGACAAAGATCTTCGTCGGCGGGTTTCCGCTTGATATTACCGAAATGGAACTGGTGCAGCTAATAAGCTGGCACGGTGCTGTGAGCACCATAAAAATTGTACGTGATAAAAAAACGCGCGTTTGCAAAGGATATGCCTTTGTAGAAATGGAAGACCGCATAAGTGCCGAAAATGCGGTAATTGCTTTAGATGGTACTATGTTTCAAGGCCGCGAACTTACTTTAAATATTACCGAAGACCAGCCCGTAAAGAAAACGCCAAGCCCAAGGCCATACTCAAAACCAGCTGCATCGGCTGATACACCCGACCGGCCTAAACGCCCCCGCAGGTTGTCATCTTAAACTTAATAATCCGTCAAAACATAAATAGTATTTTCCCGTTCAGTGTTAACCGTTGTTAAAGAACGGTTTAATATTATAATATCTCCCTGTTGAAAAAAGCACTCTACATTGTTTTGCTGTTTATTTGTTTTAACGCGACTGCGCAAACCGTACCTACCGATACGGTTAGGAAGGTGAGCATTGTTGATACCCTTAAAATAGATCTTTTTACCGCGCCAGATACTGTAAAACATCTGCGCAGTAAAACCGCGGCATTGATACCGCCTGCTATCTTGGTTGGCTATGGCTTAAGCTCTCTCGCTCTTAAACCCCTGCAACGGTTCGACCGTTATATTTATAAGGAAGCTAATGAGCATAACTTTTCTACTACAAGGCACTACGAAGATTATTTTCAATACGCACCCGTGGTAATAGTTTATGCCGTTAACCTGGTTGGCGTTCATGGCAAAAATACCTTTGTTGATCGTACGCTTATTTACGTAATGGCGCAGGGGATGATGAACCTTGCCGTTTTCGGATTAAAAAACGCGACCCACCGCCTTAGGCCAAACGGCAGCAATAATTACTCGTTCCCATCGGGCCATACCTCAAACTCGTTTTTAGGTGCCGAGTTTATGGCGCAGGAGCTTAATGAGAAATCTGTTTATTACGGTATCATCGGGTATACCTTTGCCACTACCACGGGGTTATTCCGTATTTACCACCAAAACCATTGGTTTAGCGATGTTGTGGCAGGTGCAGGTTTCGGTATTTTGTCTACCAAGGCGGCATATTTGCTGTACCCATACATCCGTAACGGTCTTTTTAAAGCCGGGCGGGATAAAGAGCAAAACCGCGATGTGCCTTATGAGTTAAAAAAAGAAAAGAAAAGCAGTTCGATATTACTGCCATCTTACCAGGATGGCGTATTGGGTTTACAATTTGCCATGCAGTTTTAACTACTTTATAACTACCGCCCGACTATTGAGGATTTGCGTTTACGCTTTGAAAATAAATTACCGCTGCGATTATTACCGCTATAGCAAATAAAATAGCCAGCGCTATTTTAATGTAGCTTAAAGGCCGCTGACCAATAACTTCGCCCGTGCTGGCATTTACTGTAAACTGGTAAACTTTATTGTTGTAATTGTAAGCGCTTACCCATACCGGCAGCATAATGTATTTTATGGCTTTATCGTTGTATTGGGTAGTGGTGTCATTTATCCGCTGCTCATCGCCGCCAATATCCCTCCGGATGGTATCTTCAATTTCGGCAACAGTTTGTTCCTCTGCTTTTAAAAATCCTTTCTCTGGGTCCAATTGGTAGGTTTCTGACCGGAAGCCGCTGGTATAGCGTTCGTCAAATTTTACCAGGTTGCTAAATTTCCAGGGCTCAAGCTTTACCAGCGTTACTTCGGGCAATGATGTACTTGCCGGGACTATCAGATCCTCAAATTTACAATGCACCCTCCCGGATGCGTCGCTCCAGCGGGTGTGGCGTACTTGGCGGGTTTTGCTTTGCGTTTGCCCGTTAACTGTTTCAGTATAACTTTCGGTTGTATAATAATAATCGCCGCGTTCGCCTGTATAATCGGTAAGGGTATTGGTATCGTACGCCCAATGGGGCAGGTAAACACCGTTTAGTACAGATGAACTGTTGCTTACTTTTTTAGCCAGGTCGTTTGGTGCCCACCATAAACCGGCCAGCCATTTGTTAAAAAATGCTGCACCCTGTTGTTTGGTAACCTCAAACGGTAAAATATAATGCGGCGGCACGTATTGTAAACCGCTTTCCAGGTTTAAAACCAATGGCGATGCGCAGAACGGGCATTTATCTGACGTTACAAAAGAATCGAGCACCGTACGCGACCCGCAGTTATTACAGTCTACAACCTTATGGCCATCAAGCTGCTTACTTGCATCAATGCCGGCAATATAATCCTCATAGTCAAACGATCTAATTACCGTTTCCTTTTGCTGTTCTATGGGGTTGTTTTCGCCGCAGTAATCGCATTGCAGGTTATTAGTGCCGGGTACAAAGTGTAGTAACGCACCGCAGCCCTTGCACTTTAACTCATTGCTAATTTCCGACGGCTTTGTAAGGTCGCTCATGTAATAAGGTTTCGGTATAGGTTATGCTATTGGTGGCGGCTCGTTATCAAAAAAGCCGGTAAGTTCGGCAACGCTACCGGCAGTTGCCCACCCCGCCATTCCTTTTTTCCAAACCATAGTATCTTTACTTATCGCGTTAGCAGTTATCATTTTATCGATGTCGCTCAACGTATGCGGCCCGTCAGATTTTCCATCCTTAACAACATGGTATTGTACCGGGGGGATAGGAGGGGCGGCTTCGGCCGCGTCGGCATTGGGGTCAAACTGGGTTGGTTTAAACACGTTGCCCACTTGTCCCATCATGGCGGCACCAACGCCAAGGCCCATACCTGCCGCACCCAAATTACCGCCAATAGAGTTTTCTGCCGATTTTTCAATCGCGTTAGCAGCCTGAAACTGCGCGTAAGCGCCAAGGTTTCCAATAATGCCCATTTCACTCCGCTTATCAAGCACTTGCTCTACCTCTGGCGGTAGCGAGATATTCTCTACCAATAACTTAGTCAGGTTTAATCCCATTTCAATAAAATCGGGCTGGATGCTATCTGAGATCAGCTGGCCCATTTCGTCGTAATTGGCAGCAAGGTCAAGGATCGATATTTTTGATTGCGCTACGGCATCCATACCGCGTGCCACAATCAGGTTGCGCAGCTGCTCATTAATATTTTCAACTATAAATTGCGGGTTGGTGGCTGCTATCTCTGTAAGGAACTGTTTAGCATCATGTACCCTAAAGTTAAACGAACCGAACGCACGTAACCTTACGGGGCCAAACTCGGCATCGCGTATCATAACCGGGTTTTTGGTGCCCCATTTTTGGTTGGTGAACTGGCGGGTGCTTATAAAATAAACATCAGCCTTAAACGGGCTGTTGAAACCATATTTCCAGCTATTTAAGGTGGTGAGTATGGGCATATTTTGGGTTTGCAACTCGTATAAGCCCGGAGTAAATACATCTGCAATGCGTCCTTCGTTCATAAAAACAGCTACTTGCGATTCGCGCACTGTAAGCTTGGCACCCATTTTAATAGCGTTATCATTGCGCGGAAATTTCCAAACCAGCGTATCCTGGGTGTTATCAACCCATTCAATTACATCAATAAATTCGTTCAGCAGTCTACTAAATAGGCCCATATACTTAAGGTTATGTTTGATTATAAATATGATGAAAAATTAGCTACCTAACCAAATTTTCGCTCTCAATTAGTTTTTAACAGCGGGTTAAAAGTTCAATAATGTTCGCGGTTTAGATTATCATTAAACCAAATTGTTACTGCGCTTCCTGTATTCGGTGGGCTGCAGGCCGGTCTTTTCCTTAAAGATCTTAGAAAAATAAAAGCTCGAATCGAAATTCAGATCGATAGAGATCTCCTTAACCGGGGTATGACCATTGCTTAATAACTCCTTCGCGCGTTCAATTTTTAACTGCAAATAATATTGCCCCGGCGACAGGCCCGTGTAATTTTTAAACAGCTTCCTAAACCGCGAATACCCTACATTTAATTCTATAGCGGCTTGCTCTGCCGAGTATGCATTGCTGATGTTGGAGCGGAAAAGTAACCGGGCTTTATCAATTATCATTTCTTCTTCTTTATTTTCTGTTGCGCTTTGTTTTATTGCTGCATGGCAAATACCTACAAAGTGCATCACCGCGCCCGAGATGAGGGGTTGATAGCCGGGTTTTTCTTTCTTTGTCTCGGCTATGATGCTGTTATAGATATTTAGTACACTCTCGTTAAAACCAATATAGAGGCAGGGGCTATCGGGTTTAAGGTATCCGGATATAACCAGGTTGTCTACAACAGCCCCCTTTATACCCACCCAATACTCATCCCACCCGGTTTGGCTGTCGGGTTTGTAGCGGTGCCTTTCGTTTGGGAATAACACCATAACGGTACCTGCCTTAACGTCGGTTTCCCCAAAACTTTCCGATTCAAAAACGCCCTGCCCGTTAGTGATATAAACAAGCTGGTACTCTTGCAATACCCGCCAGTTGTTCCAGCTAAAATTATGGTGAGCCGGGTGCTCTTTTAAAGGATAGGCGTTTAATGCGCCCACATGTGTACAGCCGGCGTTCAGCACCGTTAGGCCCCAGCGCTCGTCTTCTTTACTAACCGGTAGATATTTGTAGTAGTTGATCATGGCTTCAGTCCCGAAAAATAGCAACAAAAAATTAAATATGGTTTTACACCGCAGGCGCGCAAGTCAAAATATACATTTTATTTATCAAATAGTCCATTTATACTTAATGCTAATCAGGTAGTTTTGAATAACCAGTTATGTGCACCCGCCAATGGGCGTTCGCCAAATACCAATGATTTACAGGAAAACTATTTTGCCCGTATTGCTCCTGATGCTTTTTAGTGTTTTTGCTAACGCGCAAATGGCTAAAATGAAAGCGTCGTTTGCACATCCCGGCGATGCTTATAAGCCCGGCGTTTACTGGTATTTTATGGATGGGAATATGTCCGCCGAAACCATTACCAAAGACTTGGAGTCGATGAAAAAGGCGGGGATAGGTAACCTTGTTTTTTTGGAAGTGAATGTTGGCGTACCGCGTGGCCCGGTGGTGTTTTTAAGCGATAAATGGACGTCTCTTTTTGTACATGCTGAGCATGAAGCCCGCCGTTTGGGCATCGAGATCACTTTGGGCATTGGCCCGGGATGGACGGGCAGCGGAGGCCCCTGGATTAAGGGCAATCAATCGATGAAGCATTTGGTGTCGAGCCAGGTTGTGGTTTCTGCAAGCGATAAGAATATTGTACTGCCTGTACCTAAACCTAAAAAGCCATTTTTCGGCGAGGACAACCTGACCGGCGAATTTAAAAAACAATGGCTGGATTATTACGAGGATGTGGCGGTTTTAGCTTTTCCAACTACAGATAAAAATAATGGAGTTGCTGAATTGGATGAGAAGGCATTGTACGTGCGTGCGCCATATAGTTCGGCGGTTGTTAAACCATATTTGTCAGCCCCCTCTAATAATGCAGATAAAAGCACTGCCATCGCCAAAAATAAGATCATTGACCTTATGGGTAAGATGCGTGCCGATGGTACGCTGAACTGGTTGCCCCCTGCTGGCAAATGGATAGTGATGCGTTTTGGCAGCCGCAATAATGGTGCTATTACCCGCCCTGCGCCTGTGCCAGGCTTGGGTTTCGAAGCTGATAAGTTTGATACTACAGCACTAAACGCGCACCTTGAAAACTATATAGGCAAGCTGCTAAAAAAAATAGGTACGGTAAATAAAAATCAACCCGGCGGTTTAAAACGCCTGCACATGGACAGTTGGGAAATGGGCGCACAAAACTGGACAGCCAACTTCCGTAAAGAGTTTATAAAACGACGCGGCTATGATCCGTTAAAATATTACCCTGTTTACTCGGGCATTATTGTGGGTAGCCCGGAGGAGAGCGAACGTTTTTTATGGGACTTAAGGCAAACCTCGCAGGAACTAATCCTGGCGAACCATGCCGGCCATGTAAAGGCATACGCCAAACGCCACGGCCTTGGTTTATCCATAGAACCGTATGACATGAACCCTACTGCCGACCTTGAATTAGGTAGCGTAGCCGATGTGCCCATGGGCGAGTTTTGGAGCAAGGGCTTTGGCTTTAACTCCACCTACAGTGTTATAGAGGCTACATCCATTGGGCATGTTATGGGCAGATCGCTTGTGCCTGCCGAGGCTTTTACCGCGCAGGACAACGAGGGTTGGAAACAACACCCAGGCTCCATGAAAAACCAAGGCGACTGGGCGTTTGCAGCAGGTATCAACCGTTTTGTTTATCACACATTTCAAAACCAGTTCCTGGCGGATTCCTTGAAACCCGGCGCGACAATGGGCCCTTATGGCGTCCATTGGGACCGCAGCCAAACTTGGTGGCCAATGGTTGGCGGCTACCATGATTATATTACCCGTTGCCAATACATTTTGCAGCAGGGCCGCACGGTAGCCGATATCCTTTATTTAACACCAGAAGGTTCGCCACACGTGTTTGTACCACCATCTTCAGCCATATTGGGCGATACCATAGGCGATAGGCGGGGCTTTAACTTTGATGGTTGCTCGCCGGGCCAGTTGATGGAGGCTACGGTAGTAAATAATAATATTGTTTTTCCATCTGGAGCAATTTACAAAGTATTGGTGCTGCCGGTATATGAAGCCATGACACCTCAATTGCTTACCAAAATTGGCAACCTTTTAAAACTGGGCGCAACGGTTGTGGGCAGCCCGCCGTTGCGCTCGCCAAGTTTGGCTGGTTATCCGCTGTGCGATAGCAAGGTGGAGGCTTTAAGTAAACAGATCTGGGGCTCTATTGCTAAACCAACTAAAGAAATGCGTCGCCAATATGGCAAGGGCACGCTGTTTTGGAGCGGTGCGTTGAGCGAGAATATCGACCATTTATATCCAACTTATGATGCCGTAGCCAAAATCCTGAAAGCTAAAAACGTTAGGGAAGATTTTGTAGCCGATGGCCCGATTAGGTACACCCATCGCACCGCTGCAAAGTGGGATGTTTACTTTTTGAGCAACAAAACCGATAAGCAGGTTAGCTTTACCGGGCAATTTAGAACTATAAAAGGTTCGCCGGAATTGTGGGATGCCATAACAGGTAAAATAAAAAGGGTTGGAGCATTTAAAACTGCTAAAGGTATAACACTTGTACCCTTACAATTAGGCGCTTATGAAAGCTGCTTCGTGGTGTTTTCGGCAAACAATAAATGGAAAGCCTCGGGCTTATCTAATACAACTATTCAAAAGACATTAACAAATTTAACCGGCCCATGGGATGTAAATTTCGATCCTAAATGGGGTGGCCCTGCGCATATCGTTTTTGGCAGCCTTGCGGATTGGACAAAAAGCCAGGTAGATGGCATTAAATATTATTCGGGTATAGCAAGTTATTACAAGAAATTTGATGTATCGGTTGTTGGTTCATCGCCGGTTTATCTTGATCTGGGTAAAGTTAATAACCTTGCCCGCGTTATCTTGAATGGTAAAGACCTTGGCGTGGTATGGACAGCACCATGGCGGATAGATATATCATCGTCCCTAAAACAAAAAAATAACGTACTGAAGATTGAAGTCGCCAACCTTTGGCCAAACAGGCTGATAGGCGATGAGTCAAAACCATACGACGGCATTGTAGATGATAATTGGCCGGAGTGGTTGCTTAAAGGCCAACCACGCACCAGCGGGCGGTACACATTTACCACCACACAACAGTATAGCGGTAAATCGCCATTGTTACCGTCGGGATTGATGGGGCCGGTTACCATAGTTCAGGAAATCAAAAGCAAATAGGATATCGCATGAAACAAACTGAAGCCAAAGTAGGCTTATTTGGCATAGGGTTGCAAGCATATTGGGAACAATTTGCAGGGTTACAGGAACGCTTAACAGGCTATGTAAATGCGGTAGCCAAAAGCATGGAAGCCTTTGATGCCGATATTGTAAACCTTGGATTGATAGACACCCCGGAGAAAGCCTTTGAAGCAGGCGACGCCTTTAAACGCGAAGATGTTGATATCATATTTTTGTATGTAACTACCTACGCATTATCATCCACCGTGTTGCCGGTGGTGCGTAAGGCTGGCGTGCCGGTTATTGTATTGAACCTTTCGCCGGAAGCCGGCATCGACTATAAAAGCTTTAATGCTTTAACAGACCGTACCGTTATGACGGGTGAATGGCTGGCACATTGCTCATCATGCTCCGTGCCCGAGATAGCCAATGTTTTTAATCGCAGTAACATACCGTTCCATCAAATAACAGGTATGCTGCAAAACGACCCGCAGGTTTGGAACGAGGCAAAAGAATGGATAGATGCTGCTAAAGTAGCCCGCATTATGTATTACAACCGTTTAGGCTTAATGGGCAACTACTACGGCGGTATGATGGATATTTACACCGACCAAACGCTGCAATGCGCAACCTTTGGCGGCCACATGGAAGTAATAGAAGTGGATGAACTATCAGCATTGCGGGATACGATTACGGATGATGAAATTGAAGCTAAACTCGCAGAGATCGCAAATGAATTTGATGTTCAGGCTGATTGCCCGGGTGAAGAACTTAACCGGGCCGCGCTAACTGCCGTAGCTTTAGATAAATTGGTAAATAAGCATCAACTTGGTTCGCTCGCATACTATCACAAAGGGACGGGTAATGTTAACGAGAATACCATTTCATCCATTATTCTGGGTAACTCGTTACTAACGGGCAGGAACATCCCGGTAGCGGGCGAGTACGAGATAAAAAATGCCCAGGCCATGAAAATAATGGACAGCTTTGGAGCCGGAGGTTCTTTTACCGAGTACTACGCCATGGATTTTAATGATGATGTAGTGCTTATGGGGCACGATGGCCCTTGCCACCCGCGCATAGCCGAAGGCAAAATAAAAGTAAAGCCCTTGCAAGTATATCATGGCAAGGTGGGTAGTGGGTTATCGGTAGAGATGTCAGTACAGCACGGGTCGGTTACCTTGCTGTCTGTTGTAGAAACCGGGGACGGGCGGCTGAAATTATTAGTTGCCGAGGGAGAATCTGTATCGGGCGAGATCTTGGAAATAGGCAATACCAATAGCCGTTATAAATTCCCGTTAGGTGCACGTGGTTTTGTGGAGGCCTGGAACGCGCAGGGGCCCGCGCATCATTGTGCTATAGGTAGGGGGCATATCGCTTCAAAAATTAAAAAACTGGGCCACATATTAAAGATAGATACGGTTAAGGTTTGCTAACAGGCCTTTATAATTTTAGCTTAGCGTAAGTTTATACATGAAGAATTTTCTTAAAATATTAAAGATTGATGAATACTCGTTAACGCCTTATTACAGGCAGTTATGCAACTGTATTTTGCAGGGTATAAATGAAAAACTGATTGATGAGAACGATATCCTGCCTTCTATTAATGATTTGAGCATCGCGCTTGATATTTCAAGGAATATTGTAACCAAGTCTTATAATACATTGAAAAAGAGTGGTATTATAAGTTCTGTGCATGGCAAGGGATATTATGTTTCAAACGTAAACCTGGACAGGCCGGTAAAGGTGCTGCTATTGTTCAATAAGCTTAGCAGCCACAAAAAACTCATGTACGATGCCTTTGCCGAAGCACTTGGTAACCAGGCTTCCATCGATTTTTACATCTATAACAATAGTTTTAATTTTTTCAAAAAGATCCTATTAGAGAAACAGGATAGCTACGATAAGGTGGTTGTTGTGCCCCATTTTTTAGATAAAATAGACAATGCCCACGAGGTGATCAACCAGATCCCCAAAGATAAATTGATATTGCTTGGTAAACTGGTTGAAGGTGTCGAGGGTGATTTTGGTGCGGTGTACGAAGATTTTGAGAATGATATATTTAACGCGCTGGAGGAATTGCTCCCTCAAATAAAACGCTATCACTCATGTACCATTGTCTTTCCAAAAAATAGTTATTTCCCGGTTGATATACTAATAGGTTTTCTTAATTTTTGTAAACAATATAATTGCGAATACGATATCCTATCAGACCTGAGCAGTCAAAAGATTCGTAAAGATACGCTGTATATTACCCTTACCGAGGATGACCTTGTTGCCGTGATAAATCTATTGCTGCAACAAAACTTAAAGTTGAAAGAGGATGTTGGCCTGATCTCTTATAATGAAACCCCGCTCAAAAAATTTATCCTAAACGGAATCACCACCATATCTACTGATTTTGAATTTATGGGTAAACATGCTGCCCAGTTGGTATTAAATAGTACCCACACCCATATTAAAGTGCCTTTCAACACCATCATCAGAGAATCGATATAGCTTTAATTGGTAACAAAGGTCTGGAACTTTAATGTTCGGTTTGGTTCGGCTTTGAAGGTTTTCCCGCCATCGAAACTTAACAAAGCAATTCCACCAGGGTAAGGGGCAAAATCGCTATATGCAAAACCATAGCAACCTTTAGTAGCAGCGGATTTAAGAATGAACACGTATCGTCCGCCTTTCGCAATCCGAAGATTAGGTTTTAGCGTTATGTTCCTTGCGGACCAGCCAATCTTCTCTGCCGGGACGTTTTCCGTAAATAAAGCTTTGCCTACAGGTTGTTTTAAACCGTTTGCCCTGTAAACTTCCACCATCAATGGTGCATCCGGATAGTTGTTTTTGAAAACGGTTATATTCAATGTGCTTAGTTTTCCAGATCGTTTAGCTGTAAAAGATTGTGCGCGCGCTGTTTCCCCGGCAATATCACCTTTGATGCTGTAGTCGGTTTGGGCAGACCGTGCTTTTGGCATTTTATAGGTCTCGAAACATTTAAGCGAGTTAATGCTACCATCGGCCGCGAAAGTTAGTGGCGCCCAGTAAAAATTGGCAAGCGCTTCGTTCTTGGCGGCATTGTTCCAAAGGTCGCTGCCGTAAAGGTAAACGGTCTCCGAATTAATTTTAATGGTCGATACAAATGAAGGCTGCCCGCCGCAAGAATTATCGCTGATCTTGGTAGCCTTTGACCATGGTCCAAGCGGTGAATTAGCCGTTCGATAGGATGTACCCGTTCCCGAACAATACCCGCAGTTAGGGTCAGAATAAACTACGTAGTAAACACCTTTGCGTTTAAATAGGCCGGGGGCTTCTGTTTCGCCCTCGGTGATGCCTTTTACAAATTCGCCAGTACCCGTTAGGTAATCGGGGCTCAATTTTTCTATCACGATAGTGCCTTTTGTGCGCCAGTCGGTAAAGGCCAGGTATGCAGTGCCATCGTCATCAATAAAGGTATCATGGTCGCCGTTGTTCAGGCCTGCAACGGGCATGTCGCTGTTTACGGATAAATGTGGTTCTGCAACTTCATTAAAAGGGCCTATAGGCGTTTTAGCGGTGAACACGCGGTAACCAACCTGGTTATCATAAACGTTTATCCACAGCACGTATAATTTGGTTTTTTCATTGTAGATAACATGCGGGCGAAAGCAGCCATACGTTTTGCCATCGCAACGCGTTTGCCAAACGGGGGTGGTGGCATCGAAGAGATAGCCACGGTCTGCCCAGTTGTTCAGGTCCTTTGACGAATACACCTTAAACCCGCAAAACGGCGCGCCCTTGTTACCCCATTGAAAACCGCAATCGTAACTGGTTCCGTATAGGTAGTAGGTATCGCCAAAGTAGGCTATCTCACCATCGTGCGCATCCACAGCGTTGCCAACAGTACTAAAGCGCGTTATCTGGCCGCCGTTTATATTAAAATTTTTGATCTGTGACAGCGCGATATTGGTACTGCCTAAAAATGCAAATACAGCTATGGCAAAGCCGATAAGTTGTTTTAACGAAAGATGCTTCATGGTTGGTGATTGGGTTTACCCGTAACATTGGTTTATAAAACAAACCTACTTAAAAGCAATTTTTTAATGTTGTACTATTTGATATTACAGGTGTATAATATGATACGTCGGCGGCTATTTTCGCAACAGGCCAAGCAAGTCGGCTTTGGAGAGTGATTGCAGGAATGACGCGTCAGTTTTAATGAGGTCTTTAACCAGCTGTTGTTTGTTGTCCTGCATTTCCATTATCTTTTCTTCAACCGTATTGGGGCAGATCAACCGTACGGCTACCACATTTTTATGCTGACCGATGCGGTGGGTACGGTCTATAGCCTGGTTTTCAACGGCAGGGTTCCACCATGGGTCAACCAGGTACACATAATCGGCTTTGGTCAAATTAAGGCCAACACCGCCTGCTTTAAGGCTGATGAGGAATACCCTTATCTCCGGGTTATTTTGGAAATTGTTCACCGTTGCCTCGCGGTTACGGCTGCTGCCTGTTAACCAGCTGAATTGAATATCGCGAGCAATCAATTCTTTCTTGATGAGATCCAGCATCGTCACAAATTGCGAGAATACCAAGATCTTGTGCTGTGGCGATTTGCTTTTTATCTGCTCTATCAGCATCGCTATCTTGGCCGACTCATCGCCCGGTGGCTTATCACCTGTAAGCAGCATGGGCGAATCGCAGATCTGGCGCAGGCGGGTAAGGCCTTTCAAAACATTCATCGGGCTGCGCTTGAGCACATCATCCGTAGTAGCCGAGATGTACTCCCTAAACTCTTTTTCGTAAGCGTCATAAATGCCACGTTGCTGTGGCTGCATCTCGCAATACAGTACCATTTCGGTTTTATCAGGCAATTCTTCGGCCACCTGTTGCTTGGTGCGTCGCAGTATAAACGGTTTAATTTTAGTCTGGAGTTCGGCAGCGCGTTTATTGCTCTTGAATTTATCTATAGGTACCGCGTAAATATCCTTAAAGTATTGTTTTGTACCCAATAAACCGGGACAAGCAAATGAAAGCTGTCCATAAAGATCGAAAGTGTTATTCTCGATAGGCGTACCTGTAATAGCAATACGGTTACGCGCTTTCAATAGCCGCACAGCCTTGTACCGTTGCGAATCGGGGTTTTTGATGGCCTGCGATTCATCAAGAAAAATATAGTTGAACCGATAGCTTTTCAGGAAATTCACATCCGTTAACAGCGTACCATAAGAAGTAAGGATCACCTCGAAAGTATTGAACTCATCCGTATTTTTGATCCGGTCGGCACCGTAAATGGTGTGGATGCGGATGGAGGGGGCAAACTTTTTCAGTTCCATTTGCCAGTTAAATATTAGCGAGGTAGGCACAACCAGCAGGTTGGTATTGCGCTTTACCCTATCCCGTTGCGACAGGATAAACGCGATAATCTGCAGAGTTTTACCAAGGCCCATATCATCTGCCAAACATCCGCCAAAATTCAGGTCATCTAAAAAATTTAGCCAGTTTAAGCCTTGATGCTGGTAGGGGCGCAGTACCCCCTTAAAATCCGGCGATATCGTAACTTCCTTAAGTGATTCAAAATCCATCACTTTTAACTGGAGGTTTTGGATATCCGTTTTTACCTCATCATCCAGCATGGCGTCCTCAAAAAGCTCGCTAACGGTCTGGAAGTTTGATTTAGGGATCTGTAGCATATCGTCCACTATCTCGCCCGAATTAAAGTATTCGGCAAACTTTTCCACCCATTCGGCAGGCAGGATGCCCATGGTGCCATCATCCAGCTGCACATATTTGCTTTTGTTGCGTACTGCTTTGTTCACCTGCTTTAAAGCAGCGCGTTTGCGGCCAAAACGTACGTTCACCTCAGTATTGAACCAATTGATACCACTTAACACCCTAATGGTGATGTTCACCTTGTTTGGGTTAAGCTTATTGCCCTCCAATTCGTTAAAGCCTAAAACGGTAATGCCATGTGTTTTCCAATCCTCAAACACATTTAAGAACCAATCCTCCTGCAAAAAATACCGTTTGTGCAGGTAAAAATAGGGCAGGTCGTCGCCCTCCAATTGCTCCGGGAACCAGGGGTGTTGTTTGGTGAGCAGGGCGGTAAACGCAAGTTCGGCCTCATCATTACGCTCCACCAAAAACTCTTTTCCTTTGGCATCCCTGCCGTAGATCATACGCTTTGTACGTACAGGGATCTCGGCCTCGCCATAGCGCATTACCGGCAACAGCATCACATGGCTGCCAAAATCCGACAGGTAAATGATCTGCTCTGTATCTTTTACGAAACCTTGCTGCTGTAGTTGCACAGGCGTGGCGGGCCTAATATATTTGTAGGCAACCAATATATTATCTTCCAGTTTAGATAAAAAGCCGCCTTTAAACTCCGTGAATTTCGATTGATGGATAAGCAAATTATCTGTTCGTTTCTTAAGCAGGTCTATCAACGCCAAAACCTGCAGGTTATCTACCAGGTAAAGGGTATCGTTCAGCAACACAAAATAGTTAAAACGCAGGTCGAGATCTTTAAGCGGATGATCCGTTTTGCCGATCTTTACGGACCCGGACAACTCGAAGAACTGCCCTTTGCTATCCACCGTTAGCTTCACATCATGTGGCAGCACGGTCACTTTAACCGGGACTACAGATGTTGCTGTTATGTTTTCTGAGATAGCACTATCGTGATAATAAAAGGGATAGTCGGGCGTGTTTTTAACGATGGCACGCAGGGCTTTTATATCGGCCTCGGTGCGTTTGGAGTTGAGGTGGTTTTGAAATTTATTGATGCCCGTATAAAACTTAAGCCTATTGTTATCGTCCGTTTCCCAGATCAGGTCCAAGGGGTTAACAGGGGCCATGGGGTTCTTTATCTTGCCCTCTTTAGTTGTTTGGGCCGAGTACAATTCGATGAACAAATAGTGGTAATACTTGTGCTGCTTGATAACTACACAAACCGTTCGCTCATTCTCTTTAACATGTTGATTTTCAGTAGGTATTATCAAGTCATTTAAACCAGATAAACTCTCTTTAGTTATCGGCATAAGCGAGTTGCTTAACGGATTAACAGTTACTATTTTATGCTGATAATCAAGTTTAAAATAACGGTCAAGATCGGGTTCATTTTCCAATCCATAATCATAAGCCGAGCGTTTCAGTTTTTCGTGGCGAAGCTTGTTGTTAAAGAAAATGCCCAGTTCATCCCGGCGGGTAATGGCCCCTAATACCAAGGCCTGATGGTCACAAAGTTTGCCCGGTATGCTATCACAATTGCAGGTAAGTAACAAACCATCGGCATGCTGCACAACACCCACTGGCGGGAACGTTCCGTTGGTTTGGTTGATAAAAACACCCTCATTAACAGCAATGTGTTTTGGGGCGATGTCCTTATATTGGTCGGCATCGGGGTAAGCTCCGGATGCTGAATTATTAGCAATAACCACCCCGGTGATATTTTGAAAGGGGATATCCCTCAAAATAAAAACATGGTCGGTTATGTGGTTGTCCTGTACGTTGCTCACCTGTAATTTATTGTAGCCAAAGCGCTAAATATCCAAAGAATAATGGAGAGTATGCAATTAACTTATAAACACAGGAAGCGTTAATTCATGTAGTCCCATGCGCTTTGGTAGCCGCCTATTTGCTCGGCATAACTCATCATATCCGCATAAAAAGGCAGGCGGGTAATGGTCGCGCTATCGCCGATGATCACCAGCTTTTTACGCGCCCGTGTCATAGCCACGTTCATCCTGCGGATATCCGAAAGGAAACCGATAATGCCATCGGGGTTGCTCCGCGTCATACTGATATAAACCACATCGCGTTCCTGCCCCTGGAAACTGTCTATAGTATTTATAGTGATCTTATCGGCATGGGGTAGCAGGGCAGATGCCTCAAACAGCTCTTTTAAAATGCGGATCTGGCTTTTATATGGTGATATGATGGCTATCGACGGGAAAGGCAAGTCTTTTGCTTCAATCATATCAGCAAGTTGCTGCAAATGCTTTAGCAGAAACACCGCCTCCTCGGGGTTTACGGAACTTGTGCCATCCGGCTTTTCATCAAAGCCACAGCCTGCGGTATCAACAAAACTCATAGGCATATCGCTATCAAAAAGCAAACGCTTGGCAACAGATGCGTTTGCCTTTAAACGATTGCCATAAAATTCTTTGGATGAGAAGCCCATTATATCCTCGTTCATGCGGTATTGTTCTTCCAACAAGGTAACGGCGTTGGGGTGCAGTACCGCGCATTTTTCAAGCAGGGTTGTGCTTAAACCCTCATTAGCTGCTTTGTTAGACTTAATGGTTGGCGGTAACTGGAAATGGTCGCCGGCCATAACGAGCTTTTGCGCCTTTAATATTGGGATCCAGCAGGCCGGCTCGAGCGCCTGGCCGGCCTCGTCAATTACCACGGTGTTGAACTTTACATCGCGCACGGTATAATGATTGCTGCCCACAAGTGTGGCGGTTATCACCTGAGCTTTACTTACCAGATCATCAATGATAAACTGCTCAATCTTGCCCACATCCTTTATCATGCGGTGTGCTTCATCAAACAGGGCTTTGCGCTGGTCGCGCTCGGATTTGCCAAAACTGCGCTTGTATTTATGCGCCATGTCTTTGTAGCCAGCTGCCTGTTTCTTAAGCTGTTTAATGTCTTTTGTGTAGGCATGCGCCGCCATCTTGCTATCTAAGGTAAGCGACGTAAGTTTTTCTGATACCTTCGACGGATTGCCCACGCGCAAAACATTGAGGCCTTCGTTTGCCAGTTTCTCGCTTAACAGGTCTACAGCTGTGTTGCTCGGGGCAACTACCAAAATCTGTTTGCCATCTTGTTTTATAAGGCGTTTAATGGCCTGTACAATGGTGGTAGTTTTACCTGTGCCCGGCGGGCCGTGTATAATGGTAAGGTCTTGCGCTGCCAGTACTTTTTGCGCTGCCGAAAGTTGTGAGGTATTTATGCCATCAATGGGTGCCTCATATATTTCGTTGAACGAAGGCTCCGCTTGTCCCGTCAACACACGGATCAATTTCCCTTCCGGCTTATCAACTAATGCAGATGCCTGTTTAAGGGCGTTCTGCATTTCATCGTAGCTGTTGTTATCAAATAGTAATTCTATGCCCAGTTTGCCGTTGCGTGTCCAATCAGGCAGTTCATCGGTAAAAAGGGTTATTTTTAGGCGATCACCGCCTGCGTATGCTATAGTCCCTTCCACGCGGTCGGTACCGGCATCATGGTTGGAGAACAGCACGGCAGGCGCGCCAAACTTAAATTGGTGCGATATGTCTTTATTTGTGGTGCGCTCAAGCTCAACCGTAAGGTAATCTCCCCGGCTTGGTTCTGACCCACGGATAGCGATAGGGTACCAGGTAATGCCTGCCGCGCGCCTGTCGGTAACTGATGTGGTTTGCGTGAGTTTTAAGTATGCGCCCCTGTCTTCGTCGCGCTCAATTTTGAGCAGCGAGAGCAGGTTTTTAAAATAGTCCATTGCTGCAAAGGTACGCTAAAGCCATACCGTAAGGAAACTATTCACCCAAATTACAACGCGTAACCTTTACATATTTAACAGCTCAATGTTAAATGTTTAGATTGGTTTTAAGCTAATATCTGTTAATGTAGCAAACATAACCGCCGGTACGCTAACCAATATGCCTTATACTTATGAAATCTCAGCCACCCAAACTGAATAACCAGTGTAATAACAAGTAGCTTATGTACAGCACCGCGCTGAAAACTATTAAAAGGACAATCAATAATAGCGCGATGATACCGTTGCCGCTGCCGGTGTGCTTGCCGTCGCTGTAATGTTCTTTTAATAGTTGAATGTTGCGGGTGTTTGCTTTGATGTAAAAATCGGAGATCTGCCCTAATAGAGGAATGGCGCCAACGATGGCATCTATGCTGATATTGATCGTCATAAGGATGAGCACTTTGCGGCTAACACCGTTTTTGGCCATTACATAAAGCAACGCGGCCGATACGATAAAACCCGAAACATCGCCTGCAAAGGGAATCAGGTTAAGGATAGGGTCGAGGCCGAAACGGAAGTTTGTACCCGGCACTTTAAATTTATCATCCATTACCGATGCTATGCGCTCTACCCATTTAAGCTGTCCGCTTAATACTACCTGTTTTGACTTATCCATGTTATTGATAAATAAATAAGCGCGGGCATTTGTTTTAAACCTGTATCTTATTTACCTGGCCGGGCAAAGGCAATTTTTCGGGCAAACTTCAAACTAATAACTGCAAACTGATAGCAACGGTATGGTTGTTGCAAGATATAACTAAGGCTGTAAGGTCTATTTATAAACTTAAATACATCTGTTATGAAAACCCAGGAAACAAAAAACAATGTAACCGGACAAGGATCGTCAACCTCCGACCGCGCTTATGTAGATGCTAAGGAAGCACAAAAACAAAAGGGTATAAGCAATGGCGGCGGCCAACGTTCCGATCAAACATCGAATAAGGATAACACCCGTAAATACGATAATAAACATTAATGCTTTGGTTTAATACCTTAAACGCCCTTGGTGAAAACTAAGGGCGTTTTTTTGTTGGAGCAAGCCCTTCCGCGCATCGTTTATGTGGTAATGACGTATTGTAAACTAATTTATATGTTTGATGTAAATGCTAATACTCCACGTTATATTCACATTACTCATACTTGCTGCAAGTTATGCCAGTTACAAAGCGGGTAAGCTTACACTTGCAGGTGCCGTAACAGGTGGGGTTGTGGCGGCACTTGTTTACCTTGGCACTGGTTATATTGGGATAGCAGTGCTGGCGATGTTTTTTTTGCTCTCCATCCTGGCAACATCCCATAAAAAAGTAGAGAAGCGCAAACTAAGCGATGAGCACCCCGAAAAGCGTGATGCCCTACAGGTATTGGCCAACGGGGGCCTGCCTGCGATATTAGGTTTACTGGCTTTTATCATGCCTGAAAATATTTTGCTGGCAACCGTCCTTATGGCCGCCGCATTTGCATCTGCAACTGCTGATACCTTATCTTCAGAGTTGGGGATAATTTATGGGAAACGTTTTTATAACATAACCACCTTCAAGGTTGATGAAAGGGGCAGGGATGGGGTAGTAAGCATAGAAGGCATATTGATAGGCCTTGGAGGATCTGTGATTATAGCGGTGATATTTGCCCTCAATTTTGGGTTGAACAGCCTATTCCTCAGCATCATTATAGCAGGTACTGTAGGTAACCTTTCCGATTCCGTTTTGGGTGCAGTGCTCGAGCGCCGGGGTTATATCAACAATAACGAAGTTAACTTCCTGAATGGTATTTTCGCGGTAATAGCCTGTTCCTTACTTATATTTCTTTAGAAATCATTTCAATACAACCTGCGCGGTGTTCCTGCTGGTTTGTTTCATTAAAACTGTTTTGCCATTGGTTACTTCGTCGACAGCGGCGGTGGTGTAATGCCTCAGGGTTATCAGCGTAAGCTCGTTATTATATTTCATTTTGAACGATTCCTTTAACGTCTGCAAAAGCTTCTCAAATTTATCGGCAGCGTAATCGATACAGGCCGTAAAGCTTAACGCCGAAGTTTGCATCATATTTACCTTTACATGGTGCCTGGCAAACAACCCGAAGATCTCACTCAGGTGGCTTTCAGATATAAACGAATAGTCATTAGCCGAGATAGAGAGCAATACCTGATTTTGCTTTATGATGATAACCGGCTTATCAAATTTGTTTACCGCGCCTTCTTTTATCTGCGTACCGGATGCGGTTGGGTCGGTAAATGGCTTAACTAATAGCGGTATTTTGGCGTTTTGTAAAGGTTTTATCGTTTTTGGGTGAATAACACTTGCGCCGTAATAGGTCATCTCTATAGCTTCCTGATAGCTTAATTCGTCAAATTTGATTGTATTGGCAAAATGCTTTGGGTCGGCGTTTAGTATGCCGGGCACGTCCTTCCAGGTAGTGACAGATTCCGCGCCAAGGCATGCCGCAATAATCGATGCCGTGTAATCAGATCCCTCGCGACCAAGCGTAGTGGTGAAGTTCTCTGATGTTCCGCCCAAAAACCCTTGCGTTACCACAACGCCTTTATTTAACATTGTAGGGATGTCTTTTTGTATTGCTGCACGGGTTTTATCCCAGTCCACCACACCTTCGCGGTAAGTATTGTCCGTATGAATGTAACCGCGCACGTCAAGCCATTTGCTGGTGATGCCGGTATGGTTAAACCAGGCGTTCACGATGCGGGTTGATACCAGTTCGCCTATGGATACTATCTGGTCGTAAATAAAGTCGTACTCATCATGGGGCTCGTCTTCAATGGCCCAGTCTATTTCTACAAAGGTATTGGCAATATCGTCAAATACGGGGTGGCTTTCGCCGAATAATTCGTGGGCGATGTGGTAATGATATTCTTTTATTTCTTCGAAGATCCCGTGCATATCATCGGTGCCGTTAAAATAGGCGTTGGTCAGCCGCTCCAGCGCGTTAGTGGTTTTACCCATGGCCGATACCACAACCAAAATCTGGTTACCCTCGTAGCTTTTAACAACGTTACCTAAATTGATAATACCCTGCGCATCCTTAACCGATGCACCGCCGAACTTAAATACCAGCATTTTTATGTAAATATTGTGAAGCGACAGACTTTGGCCGCATAAGTTTAGAAATTTCTGAATAGGGGATGATCAGCTCGGTTTGGCCGGCCGCGTATGGTTTTATCTCGTACTGGTTGTACATAAACCTTAACCCAAGTGGCGTTATCGAATAGTTCTGGTTCAACGCGAATTTGTTTTTGTCGAAAAAGTAATCGTCAAGCGGCTTGGTTGGAGTAAGTTTTTCATCCTTACGGAAAATGCGCTCGGCAACTTTGGTAAGTTCTGGTTTATAACCGGCTATCAAAATATCATCAAGGGTAACGTTTTTATTCAGCTTGCCATCCCAGGTTATAAAACCGGTAAAGCTACCGCCATGCGCGCCTCCCTGGAACGCATAACCGCCATACTCAAGCGTTATCAATGCGGAATCCTGGCCAATAACTTTGGCGTAACTGTTCAGTGTGTAATACATTTTGCTTTGCGGATCATCATTTTTAAAATCCTCATATGATTTAATAAAAGCCGCAGTCATTGTATTCAAACTTGTATCAGCCTTTTCACCCAGCATAAACATGTTTAGCAGTTTATGTTTCACGGTATCATTTAAAACAGGCTTGCCTTTAAAAACCGGGTATTTGATATCTACCACGGTACAGGTGCTATCGGGTTTACTGCCACAATCTGCAGCACGTTCGTGGATGGCCTGGTAGGTGTAAGCAACAGTATCCCTGAATATTCCGTCGGTTTGTACCTTTTTTTCGTTACCCCATTTGCATGAGCTAAGGCCCAATGCGGCCAATAGCAGGAGTGATGTTACTTTCATCATTATATGATTTTGTGATTGCCTCATTTCGATTTTTGCATCTGCATATTTGCACATCTGCACATCCTCTCTGCACATCTACAAGTTTTCAATTTGTTCTTTAGAGAGCGATGCGTTTAGCCAACCTGCTTCAATGTTTGCGCCGTACTTTTCGTAAAATTTAATGGCGGGCTCGTTCCAGTCCAGTACCTGCCATACCATGCCGCTAAAGCCACGTTGGCGCACTTCCTCAAACAGCCTGTCGAAAAGTAATTTACCTATGCCCCTGCCTCGATAATCTTCGGTCACTATCAAGTCTTCGAGGTATAAACGGTTACCTTTCCAGGTAGAGTAGCGAATGTAGTACACGGCAAAGCCAACAATCATATTGTCGGCTTCCACTACAAAAGCCTTCCAAACGGGGTTGGCACCAAAACCGGCATCCTCAAATTCTTCCAGCGATACGGTTACTTCTTCGGGTGCGCGTTCAAACAGAGCAAGCTCATTAACCAGCTCCATCAGGCGCGGGCAATCGGCTTTTACCGCGACGCGGGTTATCCCTCCGGAGCCCTGAAGAGCGAACTTTTGATCGGCTGAGTTATTATGACTCATGATGATATTCTATTAAAATCTTTAATTCAGTTAATTCGGGTTTGAGACGGTCTTTTTAGCCCTGCCGCCAAAAATGGTACTGCCCAGGCGCACCATATTGCTGCCCTGCTCAATGGCTACTTTGTAGTCGGATGACATGCCCATAGATAGCGTATCAAACGATTCCTCCTTGCGGAAAAAGCTAACCTTTATCCCGTCGAAAAAGGTCTTCAACTCGTAGTACTCATCTTTTATCTGCTTTTCAACGTCGGTATTGGTGGCAATGCCCATCAATCCGCGGACGCGGATATTTTTTAATGCCGCGTACTCTTCGCTGCGCAAAAGTTCTATGGCCTCGTCAAACCCTAAACCAAATTTGGTTTCCTCATCGGCAATGTAAATTTGCAGCAGGCAATCAATAACACGCTTATTCTTTTCGGCATGCTTGTTAATTTCTTGCAGTAACTTAATGCTATCTACAGATTGTATCATGCTAATGAAGGGCGCAACGTACTTAACCTTATTGCTTTGCAGGTGCCCAATAAGGTGCCACTCAATATCTTTGGGTAATTGCTCTTGCTTTTCTACCAGTTCCTGCACGGTATTTTCACCAAACAGGCGCTGCCCGGCATCATAGGCTTGCTGCAGGTCTTCGGCAGGCTTTGTTTTAGAAACGGCCAGTAGGGCTACGTTTATTTCGCCGGTTTCTTTTTTTAAACTTTTAATATTATCGGCTATGCTCATTTATCGTAATTTTGCGTTATATAACGCCGCTAAATTACAGAATGCAAAAATATATAAGCTTGTTTTTTTTGGGATTGATTTGTTTGACCGCCTGCGACAACAAAGATGTGCCTAAAGATATTATACAGCAGCCAGCAATGATAAGCCTGCTAACCGATATCCACTTAGTTGATGGAGCTGTTTACACAGCGCCGCAACTGCCGGATAGTTTATTTAAATATGGCAGGGCTAAATACGATGCCGTATTTAAAAAGCATCACACAACTGATGCCGAATATAAAAAAAGCCTCAAGTACTATGCGGTACATCCCGATGTAGTGCAGGATATGTACGTTAAGATCGAAGCTACGATAAAAGCTAAATTAGATTCTACCAATAAGGCATCAAACAAACCCTTAAAGCCCGTTAATAATGCTGTACCCACAAAATAGCGCGGATAAACTTGGCTTTACCGAGGTTAAACAATTAATAAAGGCGCACTGCCTGAGTGTGATGGGCCAGGAGATGGTGGATAAGATCCAGGTGATGAGCAATTATGACCTGATAGCCAAATTTCTGAACCAGGCCAATGAGTTTAAGAATATTTTGCAGAACGACGGCGCGCTGCCCATCAATAATTTTTACGACATCAAATCGCTGGCTAATAAAGCCAGGATAGAGGGTTCTTTTTTGTCTGAGGACGAGTTCTTCCAGGTGCAGGCGTCGCTTACCACGGTGTTCGCGGTTATCGCTTACTTTAACGAGCGTACAGGTGTTTACCCAAACCTCGAGGCCTTGTTTGAGCATTTGCCGATAGAGAAGGCCATCCTTAAAAAGATAGATGCCATTATTGACCCAAAAGGAAAGATCCGCCACAACGCATCGCGCGAGCTGATGGAAATTACATCGGGCATTGCCAAGGCAGAACAGGAAGCCCGTAAAAAGATAGACCAGATATTTAAGGCCGCTACCGGTAATGGCTGGACGGCCGACGGCTCTTTAACCGTGCGCGACGGGCGGATCTGTATTCCCCTACTTGCCGAGAATAAACGTAAGCTAAAAGGTTTCATCCATGACGAATCGGCCTCGGGCCAAACGGTTTATATGGAACCTGAGGAAGTTTTCTCCCTTAATAACCGCATCCGCGATCTGGAGTTTGACCGCCGCCGCGAGATCATTAAGATCTTAACCGTTTTAACCGATGAATTAAGGCCATACGTGCCACTTTTATTATCGTACCACGGCTTGCTTACAAAGCTGGATTTTGTGCGTGCCAAGGCTTTATTTGCAATTGATATCGAGGCCGAGATGCCTAAAGTTGTTAACGAGGCAAAGCTAAGATTGCTGAATGCCCGCCACCCGTTGTTATATCTCAGCTTTAAAAAAGAGCGTAAAACGGTTGTGCCGCTTAATGTAGGTATAGACGAGGGAACGCGTGTAATTGTAGTTTCGGGCCCTAACGCGGGCGGTAAATCTGTTTGTATGAAAACTGTTGGTTTGCTGCAAATGATGGTACAGGCAGGGTTGCTTATCCCTGCTGCCGCTGATAGCGTAGTAGGGGTGTTTAAGCGAATTTTTGTTGATATTGGTGACGACCAGTCGATAGAAAGCGATTTGAGTACATACAGCGCGCACCTTTCAAAAATGAAAAAGTTTGTGGAAGATGCCAATGGCAAAACCATGATACTGATAGATGAGTTTGGTACCGGTACCGACCCGCAATTTGGAGGCCCCATAGCCGAAGCCGTGCTGGAGGCCCTTAACCATAAAAAGGTGAGGGGGATGGTTACCACCCACTACTCTAACCTAAAGATCTTCGCCAGCCATACCGAGGGGATAGAAAACGCGTCGATGTTGTTTAATAACACCGAAATGCTGCCCATGTATATGCTGGAGGTTGGCAAACCCGGCAGTTCGTATGCGTTTGAAATAGCCCAAAAGATAGGCTTGCCACAAAATGTGCTTAATCTGGCTAAAAACAAGATAAGCAGCGGGCAAAAAAAGGTAGATAGTTTATTGGTTGATCTGGAACGCGAGAAGAAGGATATTTTTGATACTAAGCTGCAACTGGACAAACAGCAGCGACGTGTAAATGCCCTGCTTGCCGAGAACGAGGAGCTGAAAAGCTTTTTAGACGAGAACCGCAAAACCTTGCTTAAAGAAGCCAAACAGGAAGCCAAAGACATCATCCTGAACGCTAATAAGCTTGTAGAAAATACTATTGCCGAGATCAAAAGCAGCAATGCTGATAAAGAAGTAACCCGTAACCTGCGGGAAAATTTGAATAACGAGGTTAGGAAAAACACTGTTAAAACTGATGTGCCGAAACCAAAGGTTGCTATTGATGAAGACCTTAAAGTTGGCGATTGGGTGAAACTGATTGACGGCGATACCACCGGCCAGATCCTGGAGCTGATTAAAGATAACGTAGTGATTGCCATGGGCGAACTGCGCACCGTGGTGAAACGTAAACGACTGGAAAAGGTAGCCAGATCTACCATCCCGAAGGAAGCGAGGCGCAATACCATTAGCCAGACCGGCGATATAGCCAGCTTTAGCCCTGAGATTGATGTACGCGGCCAGCGTACCGAGGATGCTTTGTTCGCGATTGAAAAATTATTTGACAGGGCGCTGATGATGGGTTTTGGTACGCTGAAGGTACTCCATGGCAAAGGCGACGGCATCCTGCGCAAGATGATCCGCCAGTACCTTAAAAAATATGATCAGGTAGACCGCATGGAAGATGAACACCCGGATAGGGGTGGCGACGGGATAACTTATGTTTATTTAAAATAGATTAGAATTGTCATCCTGAGCGACAGCGAATGATCTATTAGCGAACTATACATATCGGAAATGCTTGGTGGCGAATAGATACTTCACTACGTTCAGCATGACGAAGTGGAAGATTAATACGCTTAATAAATATCATGATAAGATTTAAAGCATTTGCATTTATACTTTTATTAACCACTGCGCTAAACACTCACGCGCAAACCCTTGTAAACTTTAATAACCCAAAGATCCATTACATGGGGCGAGTGCCGATGAAAGATAGCACTGCCGAGCTTTCATGGACAGCTGCATCCGTCATTATCAACTTTAATGGCACGGCTGTAAAAGCCACCATGAATGACGAGAACGGCCTTAACTATTATAACGTAGTGGTAGATGGCAAGGTAGCTAAGGTGATTAAGTTAAGTAAGGGTAAAACGGAATATGAGTTGATCTCGGGCTTGCCTACAGGTAAGCACAAATTGCAACTGTTCAAGCGTACCGAATACGATTGGGGTCGCACCTGGTTCTACGGCTTAAATATCAACGGTAAATTACTTGCCCCGCCAACCTTTAAACACACTATTGAATATTACGGCGACTCTATTACCTGCGGCATGGCCGATGAAGATACCACCGGCAAGGATAGGGGCGATAACGATTACGAGAACGGTTATGCCGCCTATGCAAATGTAGCGGCAAGGCATTTTGACGCCAATTTTAATTCAATCTCTAAAAGTGGCATCGGCGTCATTATCAGCTGGTTCGACTACGTGATGCCGGATATTTATGATCGCGCCTACGCGCACGATAAAGCCAAATGGGATTTTAGCAAATTTACGCCCGAACTGGTTGTGGTAAACCTTTATCAAAATGATTCGTGGTTAACAAAAAAGGAGGAACACGAACAGTTTAAAGCTCTTTTTGGTACAACCCCGCCAACGCCGGAGTTCATCATAAACCATTATCAGGACTTTATTAAAAGCATCCGGGCAAAATATCCCAAGGCGAAAATTGTATGTGCGCTTGGCGCTATGGATGCCACCAAAGAAGGTTCGGCATGGCCTGGATATATAGAAAAAGCCGTTGCCGGCTTAAATGATAAAGATGTTTACACCCATTTCTTTCCCTACAAAAATACAAACGGCCACCCAAGTGTTAAAGAGCAGCAAACCATGGGAGAGGACCTGATAGCGTATATTGAAAAGACGTTTAAGTGGTAGGTATCAGATAAATTTGTCATCCCGAGCGATAGCGAAGGATCTATTCGCGAACTATTCTAATCACCATGTCATTTCGAACGAGGTACGAGGAGAAATCTTCTACAACACACTTTCAACGGTTTCTTAGTCGCACGTAGAAGATTTCTCGTCGCTGCGCTTCCCTCGAAATGACAGTAGGGTCAGGCTTTACTCCCCAACCTTCTGCTGATCCGGTGTTTCATTCGGTCCCGGGATATTTACATTATCATTCCCATCGGCAGTGCCTTCCTGGTAACTTTGCTGCGATTCGTTGCGATTTCCTTCAGTATCATTAGTATCGTTTTCTGGCGTTTTTTGGTCGTTTTCTGAACCCTCTTTTGTCGGCTCATTATCCGATTGACCGGTGGTGGCGGCGCCTGTTGCTTCGGTGTAGTTGGATTGGCCTAACTGGTTAGGGTCTTTAAAATTATTGTTTTCAGGATGTTCGTCAGATGGCTCGGTACGGCGGAAATATTCATTGCTGTAACCCGCGTTTTGCGATGGGTTGTTCTTGTCGTCGCCGGACGGAGTATTAGCGTTTTCGCCGAAACGTTGTCCGCCTGCACCATTAGCTTCCATACCCGGTTCATCACCGCTCTTTTCCTCGCTTCCAAACATAAAGGCGGTTCTGCGAAGGTCTTTTTCTTCCAAATTATCGTCGTCTTCAACGCGGTAAGCGGTTGGTTTATCTTGCTGGTTGTTATCGTTATTGCTTTCCATTTCTTTTAAAAATTGATGTATATTGATAACGAAATGGCTGTTGTAATTGTTTGGATTTATTAATCAGAAGTTAACTATGGGGTGTTCCACGGTGTCCCATTCTGTACCGTTTTTTTATATATTAAAACAAGTGTTTAAAATTCATAGTATACTTGTTGTTAAGTAATTATGTTGAAAATTTAAAGTATTTATTTAAGTATGGTTTTAATTTCATAATTTGTAAGTAATTGTTTATCAAATACTTAATCAAGTGTTTCACCGCCCTGTCATAATTAGTGGGACAGGACAGTAAAAGGAAATTAATAAGAAGTTATTTATTATGCTTGCATAGTATTGTGCATCAACCAAAATGCCTAATTTTACCGCAACCAATAATACACCATGAATAAAGTTGTGAGCGGCGCCGATGAGGCCATACGCGATATAGAAGACGGCAGCACCCTGATGCTTGGCGGTTTCGGCATGTGCGGCCTTCCCGAAAAATGCATCATGGCCCTGGTCAAAAAAGGAGTAAAGAATCTTACCTGTATCTCCAATAATGCAGGGGTTGATGATTTTGGCATCGGCCTTTTACTGCACCAACACCAGGTTAAAAAAATGATTTCCTCTTACGTTGGCGAAAACGCCGAGTTTGAACGCCAGCTGTTGAGCGGCGAACTGGAGGTTGAACTTATTCCGCAGGGAACCCTTGCCACCCGTTGCATGGCGGCAGGTTACGGTATGCCCGCGATATTTACCCCCGCAGGTATAGGTACCGAAGTTGCCATTGGCAAAGAAGTGCGCAACTTTAACGGAAAAGATTACCTGATGGAAATGGCCTTTGATGCCGATTTCGCTATCGTGAAAGCCTGGAAGGGAGATAGGCTGGGTAACCTGGTTTACCGCTCAACCGCACGTAACTTTAATCCCGTAATGGCCATGGCGGGCAAAATAACCATTGCCGAAGTAGAAGAGCTGGTAGAACCCGGCGAACTGGACCCGGATAACATCCATACCCCCGGTATTTACGTGCACCGCGTGTTCCAGGGAGAGAATTATGAAAAGAGGATTGAGCAGAGGACAGTGAGAAAAAAAATTGAAAATGATATAATTTGAAGATTTGAAAATGAGGAATGATAAAGACAATCTGATAGTTACACTAACCTTCGAATTTGCATTAGATGTGATAGCGTTTTGTGAAGAATTAGAAGCATTAAAAAAATTTGCGATTGCGCGTCAATTAATTAGATGTGGAACTTCTATTGGCGCAAATGTACGAGAGGCTCAAAATGCAGAGAGCAAAGCGGACTTTATCCATAAATTAAAAATTTCAGCAAAAGAGGCTGATGAGACCGAATACTTTTTATTGTTATGTCAGTTTTCAAAAAGCTATCCGTTTAATCCAGTATTGCTCGACAAATTATCCATGATAATTAAAGTCCTTTCTAAAATAATTTCAAGTTCTAAGAGCAATTGAAATTATTTTCAAATTTTCAAATCATCAAATTTTCAAATTAATGTTAGATAAAACAGGCATAGCAAAGCGAATAGCAAAAGAAGTAAAAGACGGTTACTACGTTAACCTGGGTATCGGGATCCCGACGCTGGTGGCAAATTATATCCCCGATGATGTGGATGTGATCCTGCAATCTGAAAACGGATTATTGGGTATGGGGCCATTCCCGTTTGAGGGCGAGGAGGACGCGGATACTATCAACGCGGGTAAGCAAACCATAACCAAGTTGGCGGGCTCGGCGGTATTTGATTCGGCTATGAGTTTTGGGATGATCAGGGCAAAAAAGGTAAACCTTACCATCCTCGGCGCTATGGAAGTATCCGAAAACGGCGATATAGCCAACTGGAAGATCCCCGGTAAAATGGTAAAAGGCATGGGCGGTGCAATGGACCTCGTAGCATCCGCAGAAAACATTATTGTGGCCATGCGGCACGTAAATAAAGCCGGCGAATCTAAACTGTTGCCAAATTGCACCCTGCCGCTAACCGGCATCAAGTGTGTAAAAAAAATAGTGACCGAACTGGCCGTTCTTGATGTACTGCCCGAAGGTGGTTTTAAACTACTGGAACGTGCGCCTGGGGTAACTGTAGAGGAAATAAAAGCTGCAACGGCCGGTAAGCTGATCATAGAAGGTGAAATCCCGGAGATGGTGATTTAATAAGTTTGGAGTGGATAGTTGGCGGTTTGCAGAAAATGCCGGCTGCAAACTGTCAACTCCTTATAAAACAATATCCCTATATTTACCGCTATGAACCACCTGATAGCACCTTCTATATTATCTGCGGATTTTGCAAACCTGCAGCGCGATGTTGAAATGATAAATAACAGCGAGGCCGATTGGTTTCATGTTGATGTGATGGATGGTATGTTTGTACCCAATATTTCTTTCGGTTTCCCGGTGGTGAAGGCCACCAAACAGCACGCTACCAAACCGCTGGATGTGCACCTGATGATCGTTGACCCTGATCGTTACCTGAACGATTTTGCCGATGCAGGCGCCGATAGTATCACCGTACATTACGAGGCTTGCCCGCATTTGCACCGCACCGTGCAGGCCATAAAACAGTTGGGATGCAGGGCAGGGGTAGCCATAAATCCCGCTACGCCAACCGTTTTATTGAAAGATATTATTGCCGATTTGGACCTTGTGTTGGTAATGTCGGTAAATCCCGGTTTTGGCGGGCAAAAGTTTATCGAGCATACTTACACCAAGGTTGCCGAGGTTAAGGCCATGAGCGCCAATACCAATCCAAGCCTGTACATCGAAGTTGATGGTGGGGTGGGAAACCAGAACATCGCAAAGCTGATAGCGGCCGGTGCCAACGTTTTTGTGGCGGGTAATTCGGTGTTTTCTGCGGCAGATCCATCCAAGGCTATATCGATGCTAAAACATCCATAATTATCAATCTGATAATTTATGTTCAGAAACAAAGCCGTTATGCTATTTTAAACTCCTTTTTTATAAAATTATAAAAAATAGTCTATTAAAGTTGTCGGATTTATTATCTTCGGCCTTCCTTTATAAAAAGTTGATAATTAGTTATTAGTCCAATATATAGTTTATCCAATATTATGAAACACAATTTCGGTGCCGGCCCCGGCATATTACCTAACGAAGTTTTACAACAGGCTGCAGCAGCAGTAATTGATTTTAACGGAACGGGGCTATCCCTGCTTGAAATTTCGCACCGATCGCCGGAGTTTGAGGCCGTATTAGATGAGGCCGTTAGTTTGGTTAAAGAACTTTACGGCGTGCCTGCTGGTTACTCAGTTTTGTTTTTACAAGGTGGTGCAAGCACACAGTTTGCATTAGCGCCTTACAATCTTTTACCGGAGGGTGGCAAAGCTGCTTACCTGGAGAGTGGCGTGTGGGCGAACAAGGCTTTAAAAGAGGCTAAGTTTTTTGGCGGAGTAGGGGTTGTTGCCACTTCAAAAGAAAGCAATTTTACTTACATCCCTAAAGGTTATACCATCCCTGCGGATGCTGCATATTTACACATCACATCAAATAATACCATTTACGGTACGCAGATGCAGGAGTTCCCTACGTCGCCTGTTCCGTTGGTATGCGATATGTCGTCAGATATTTTTAGCCGAACTGTTAACGTTGCCGATTTTGGGTTGATCTATGCAGGCGCTCAAAAGAATATGGGTCCCGCAGGTGTTACGTTAGTAATTGTTAAGGACGACCTTTTAGGCAAAACAGGCCGCAATATCCCGGCTATGTTTAACTACCAGGTACAGATAGAAGGTGGATCGATGTACAATACGCCCCCTTGTTTCGCTATCTACGTATCTATGCTTACCCTAAAATGGTTAAAGGCAAAGGGTGGCGTACCTGCTATTGAAGTTGAAAACAACGAAAAAGCAAAAGCACTATATGCTGAAATTGATAGCAATCCGTTGTTTAAAGCGGTTGCCGCTGATGAAGACCGCTCACGCATGAACGTTTGCTTTGTTGCCGAGAACCCCGAGCACGAAAAACCATTCCTGAAACTTTGCGACGAAAAAGGCATTGTTGGTTTAAAAGGCCACAGGAGTGTAGGTGGTTTCCGCGCATCCATATACAATGCATTGCCAATTAGCAGCGTAAATGTGCTGATTGAAACCATGCAGGAATTTGCTGAGAAAAATAAATAACAATTAGTGATCAGCGGTTGGTGATTGGAGATTAATCCTCTTTTCCTAACCTCTGGTCTCTAACCTCTAATCACAAACAAAATGATCAAAATATTAGCTAACGACGGTATCGACCCAATTGGTAAAAAAATGTTGGAAGATGCCGGATTCTTTGTAGAAACAAATAACATCCCGCAGGATGAATTACCTGTGCGTTTACAGGAGTTTGATGCTATTACCGTACGCAGTGCTACCAAAGTGCGCGCTGCTTTAATTGATGCCTGCCCTAACCTTAAGCTTATTGGCCGTGGTGGTGTAGGTGTTGATAATATTGATGTTGACTATGCTAGAAGCAAAGGCCTGGGCGTGTATAACACACCTGCCTCGTCATCATTGTCTGTTGCCGAACTGGTTTTCGCGCAATTGTTTACAGGCGTGCGTTCGCTGCACGATAGCAACCGCAAAATGCCCCTTGATGGTGGCACCAAGTTTAACGATCTTAAAAAAGCTTATGCCAAAGGTGTTGAGCTGCGTGGAAAAATATTGGGTATTGTAGGCTTTGGCCGCATTGGACGCGAGGTTGCTAAAATCGCGATAGGTGTGGGTATGGACGTTATCGCTTATGATCTATTCCCGTTCAACCCCGAGGTTGAAATTGTTCTGGGTACAGGCGGTACTAAAGTTAGCGTAACTGTCAAAACATCAACACTTCACGAGATCATCAAAACTGCTGATTTTATTACCTTGCATACGCCGTTTATCGATAAAGCCCTTATTGGTGCCGAAGAATTAACGCAGATGAAAAAAGGTGTTCAATTGATCAATATTTCACGTGGTGGTTTAATAGACGAGTTAGCTCTGATCAAGGCGCTTAACAGCGGCCAGGTATCATACGCTGCGTTAGATGTGTTTGATAATGAGCCAACCCCTCGTGCCGAGATCTTATCTCATCCAAAAATTTCGCTTACCCCGCACATTGGCGCCGCCACAAACGAAGCCCAGGAGCGGATAGGTGTTGAATTGGCAAGTCTAATTATCGGCCACTTTAATAAATAATATTGCCAATAAACGATAACTCATATTTAAGCCCCTTGCAAATAGCGAGGGGCTTTTTTGATTAGGGAGCTATAATTTAATAATGGTTAAGTGTTTGAGTTTGTGGTCAGCTGAAAACTATTTCCTATCTATATCTAAAAGCTCATCTTTTTTATATAAATCCTTTATTTCGCTTATGGTAAAAAACCTTTCCTCGGTATCGTACTCCTTATTCTTAAGATCATCCAAACCGGTTTCGCCGTCTGTTTGAAACTTATTGTTTACAAAAAATACACTATCTCCATGTATGCCTGTAACTTTCGAAAGACTGTAAGCGTTATTCGCCAGTTTTAAATGGAGCACATCATTCTTTTGCAGCGCGGGGATCATCTTGGTTATCCGCTCGGCGTTTTGCTTTTCATGGATAACAACGAAAATAGAAATCGCGATGATGACGGCAATGCCAGAGAAAGTCCACAATGGAATTTTTGTGTCAGATCTCATGTCCTCGTAACTCAGCTTCAACATCGGCGTCATGTTTTTTAACGCCAAAACCTGCTGGCAGTGTGTGCATTGTGATACGCCTGTTTTACCGATCGGAAAAAAAGGGATCCAAAAGATGTGTGCCCATTTTTGCGCAATATTCATTTGCATACTGTTGAGGGTATTGCAATTAGGGCAAGGTTCTGCTATATATTCCGTTTTAATAATTTTGGATCTGGTGCCGTAAATGATCATGTGGTGTAAGTGTTATTGTTGTGATGGTTCTTATTTGCAATGAAAATACTTAAAAAAAGCCGTAGCTCGAAAATCTAACAAGCGATTTGATGCGGGTTTGATATCCGTTGCCCGTCTTTATCAAAAAGCACAATTTACTTTCCCTGTATAAATAAAATCCTATTTTTGCGCTAAGTATAGATCGCGTTAGTATGCGATTGGTTATAATTCACTTATTATTAAAAATTTAAATCATAGTTGTAGATGATTAGTATTACACTTCCTGATGGTTCCGTTCGAGAATACGACAAAGGGATCACTTCCATGCAGATAGCGCTGTCTATCTCCGAAGGTTTAGCACGTAACGTATTGGCAGCCGAAGTAAACGGCGAGGTTTGGGATGCAAGCCGCCCTATCGAAGAAAATTCGGCAGTAAAGCTTTTAACCTGGAACGATGCCAAAGGTAAATCAACCTACTGGCACTCATCTGCCCACTTACTTGCCGAGGCTTTAGAGGCGTTATACCCGGGTACTAAGTTTGGTATCGGCCCGGCTATCGAAACCGGCTTTTATTACGATGTTGACTTTGGCGACGAGCCATTCTCGTCAGACGATTTCAAGAAAATTGAAGATAAGGTTATTGAGCTTGCTAAAACCAAAAGCGAATATATCCGCAAACCGGTTAGCAAAGCCGATGCTATTGAATATTTTACCGAAAAAGGGGATGAGTATAAGCTCGACCTTTTGAAGGACCTGCCAGATGGCAGCATTACGTTTTATACACAAGGTAACTTTACCGACCTTTGCCGTGGCCCGCATATTCCTAACACAGGCAGCATCAAAGCTGTAAAGCTGATGAGTGTTGCCGGTGCTTACTGGCGTGGCGACGAAAGCCGTAAACAGCTTACACGTATCTACGGTGTTACTTTCCCTAAGGCGAGTGAGTTGACCGATTACCTGCACCTGATTGAGGAAGCAAAAAAACGCGACCACCGTAAATTAGGTAAGGAATTAGAATTATTCGCGTTTAGCGAAAAGGTAGGCATGGGCTTGCCATTGTGGTTGCCAAAAGGTACTGCCTTGCGCGAACGCTTGACTAACTTCCTGCAAAAAGCACAGGCAAAAGCTGGTTACGAGCAGGTTATTACACCGCATATCGGCCATAAAAACCTTTATGTAACATCGGGCCATTATGAAAAGTATGGTGCAGATTCATTCCAGCCGATAAAAACCCCGCAGGAAGGAGAGGAGTTCTTCTTAAAACCGATGAACTGCCCGCATCACTGCGAAATATATAAAACAAAACCACGCTCATATAAGGACCTTCCGGTTCGTTTGGCAGAGTTTGGTACCGTTTACCGTTACGAGCAAAGCGGCGAGCTGCACGGCTTAACCCGTGTACGTGGCTTTACACAGGATGACGCCCACTTGTTCTGCCGTCCTGACCAGGTTAAGGAAGAGTTTAAAAAGGTTATCGACCTTGTATTATATGTGTTTGCTGCTTTGGGTTTTGACAGTTATACTGCACAGGTATCACTACGCGACCCTAATAACAAAACCAAATATATTGGAACCGACGAGAACTGGGCTTTAGCCGAAAGCGCTATCATCGAGGCTGCTGCCGAGAAAAACCTGACCACCATTGTAGAATATGGCGAAGCGGCTTTCTATGGCCCTAAGCTGGATTTTATGGTGAAGGATGCCCTTGGCCGTAAATGGCAGTTAGGAACCATACAGGTAGATTATAATTTGCCAGAACGTTTCGAACTGGAATACACCGGCAGCGATAACCAAAAACACCGCCCGGTAATGATCCACCGCGCACCATTTGGCTCGCTTGAGCGCTTTGTTGCCGTATTGATAGAGCATTGTGCCGGTAACTTCCCACTTTGGCTGTCGCCTGAGCAATTTATTATCCTGCCCATATCTGAAAAATATGAAGAATATGCAAAAAAACTTTCAGATGAGTTAAAAGATTCCGATATTTGCGGGCTGATTGACTTTAGAGATGAGAAAATCGGTCGTAAAATACGCGACGCTGAAGTTAAAAAGATCCCATATATGCTTATTGTGGGCGAAAAAGAGGCTGCCGAAGGGTTGGTTTCTGTACGCAAACATGGCACCGGCGATCTGGGCAGCATGAGTATTGAGGATTTTAAACAACAAATAATTAAAGAAATAACAGTATAACTTGGCTTTAAACAAACCTTTCAACAGAGGACCAAGGCTTCCATTTAAGAAAAAAGAAGCCGAACACAACATCAACCAGTTTATTAGGGCACAGGAAGTGCGCCTTGTAGGTGACAACGTTGAGCAGGGTATATTCTCGTTAAGAGATGCACTTGCCATTGCTCAGGAACAAGAACTTGACCTGGTTGAGATTTCTCCAAACGCAGTACCTCCCGTTTGTAAAGTAACCGATTACAATAAATTCGTTTACGAGCAAAAGAAGAAGCTTAAAGAGATCAAAAGCAACGCCAAGCAAACCGTTATTAAAGAGATCCGTTTCGGGCCTAACACTGATGACCATGACTTTGAATTTAAATTAAAGCATGCGCAGAAGTTTTTGGAAGCTGGCGAAAAAGTAAGGGCTTACGTACACTTTAAAGGCCGTGCAATTGTTTACAAAGAACAAGGCGAGATATTATTGCTGCGTTTTGCACAGGCATTAGAAGATTTAGGTAAAGTAGAGCAATTACCAAAGCTGGAAGGTAAACGTATGTTTTTAACGCTTGCTTCAAAAGCGCAGAAAAAGTAATAATTAAGGCAGGTGCGTTGGTATGCAGCTGCAATTAAAATAAAACGTTGAGATAACGTAAATCATCTAAAAACAAATAAATAGAGTTATGCCAAAAATGAAAACCAATTCCAGTGCAAAAAAGCGCTTTAGGCTTACTGGAACCGGTAAAATTGCCAGAAAAAACGCATTCAAAAGCCACATCTTAACCAAGATGTCGACTAAACGTAAGCGTAACCTTAGTCACACCAGCTTGGTATCTAAAGCTGACTTAGGCAACGTTAAACGTATGCTTTGCATAGGCAAGTAATCAAACAAATTTTTTAACCAGGTATTAGAGTACAGAAGCTTCCGAGAGGGACACTCACTACCAAAAACAACACAACATGCCACGTTCAGTTAACGCAGTCGCGTCGAGAAGACGCCGGAAAAGGATCATGAACCTCGCCAAAGGTTATTGGGGTTCAAGAAGCAAGGTTTACACCGTTGCTAAAAACACAGTTGAAAAAGGTTTGCAATACGCATACCGTGACCGTAAGACCAAAAAACGCGAGTTTAGGGCTTTATGGATCCAACGTATCAACGCAGGTGCACGCCAGCACGGTATTTCTTACTCTCAATTAATAGGTAAGTTAGCCGCAAAAGAAATTGGTTTAAACCGTAAGGTATTAGCCGATTTAGCGATGAACCACCCTGATGCTTTCAAAGCTATCATTGATGCTGTAAAATAATAACATCATACTTCATAAGAAAAGGCCTTCTGATTATTCAGAAGGCCTTTTTTGTTTATAAACTTGTAGTGTGATAACAACTACATTACCGCGTTGTCAGCACCGCTGTTAGGTTTGTTTTCAATCGGCTCAATATGCGAGCGATAGGGGGATATTGGTTCGTTAGTGTCATTAGATGGGGTATATTCCGACGCATCATCTTCTATAATAGTTTCTTCTATCACAATAGCTACGGGTTCGGCATAGTCGTTATCATTTATGTACGATACATCCGAAGCGATGCCTCCATCGATATCCATATATTGTTTAAAGTTGCGTACATCGCTATCGACCATGCTTTTAAATACAGGGTTAAGTATATGTGCGATGCCACCTCCAAAACCACCTGCAGGCGGGCGGTAGCTAATAATAATATCCACTAAAGTGCCACTGCCATCCACGCTATCCTGAAAACGTACTTTACCGGCATTGTCTATCAACGAATCTGGTATCGAACTCCAGCCGATGCTGTAACCCGGCTCATCACGAACGATCTCGGCATCCCAGCTTACTTTAGCAGAACCTATAGGGAGTTTTAATACCCAGTGAGACCGTTTATTGTCAATAACATCCACACTCTCCAGGTGTTTCATAAATAGGGGCAGGTTATCCAGCTTACGCCAAAAATCGTAGACTTCTTGCCTTGGCTTATCAATGTGGTATGATGTGCGGATGTTCACGTTCACGGGTTCAGTACTGTTGCGGCCCATGCGCGAGTATAATTCGCAATGGCCGGTAAGCCCGCGGTTTAGCAGGTAACCGCCCGCGCCAAGTTTGATGATACTGGAAAATGGGCTTTTGAACAATCCCTTAAAACCAGATAAAGAAAGTTTAATGCCTGTTGCTATAGATATGGTACGCTCGGCGGTAGACAAGTTTAAACTTGGCTCCTGGTTTTCGGCAGGTCCGCGGTACCTGTTTTGCATTGCTGATGTTGTCATGTTAAATACGTTTGTAATTATTAAACACGTTAACTTACAGCGGGTTTTCTTTAATTGAAATTATTTTAACCGGCAATAATAATTGCTTTGGCTGTTACAGTTTCTAATGCTACATTTGCAGCGCTTTAGGTTCCTGCCTGTGAAGCATTTTACAGCAGGATTAAAAGGGAATACAGTGTAAATCTGTAACTGTCCCGCAGCTGTAAGCTCCGTTTAACCAATGTCCGTTCAAAATTGCCACTGTGCCGGGTTTCCGGGATGGGAAGGCAGGGCAAAAGGGGAGCAAGTCAGAATACCTGCCTCAGCATCATATTATTCATAGCTTTCGGGGATTGAAGCTTGGGTGTGAATGCTCTTCATAAGGCGGTGTATTTCCATTCCTATATTTTTCCTTTTTGCGGGCTGTGATGTTTTAACATCAGCATGGTAAACGGTTACTTTGATATTTTCAGGTCAGCAACGTTCCCGGTAATAGGGAAATGGGGATGTCTTGTGTGTATCTGTCTGTTTATTTCAAATGCTATTTTAGCGCAAAGCGATACCACCAAAAAACTAAAAGAAGTGGCGGTAAAAGCCACTCCAGTGCCTAAAGTGCAATTACCTATCCCAACACAACAGGTTACTAATAAAGACTTCGCCAGATACAGCGCATTCAATATTGCGGATGCGGTTAAAAGTTTTTCGGGGGTTACGGTAAAGGATTACGGGGGTATTGGTGGTTTAAAGACAGTTTCGGTAAGGGGTATGGGGGCTAATCACACAACGGTATTGTATGACGGCGTACAGATCAATGATGCGCAAACCGGCCAGGTTGATCTTAGTAAACTAAATCTAAACAACATACAGCAAATCACCCTATACAACGGCCAGCCGATAGATATTTTACAACCGGCACGTAGTTATACTTCTGCAAGCGTACTTAGTATACAAACCATAAAGCCAGATTTAGCAGCGAATAAACCATATCAGCTACTATTTGGCTTAAAAGGAGGGAGCTTTGGGCTAATAAACCCATACCTGCAATGGCAGCAACGCCTAAGTAGCAACTGGCAGGTTATTGTAAATGCTTATACCGAAAATGCCAACGGGCGATATAAATTCCACAACAACGTTAACGGGCCCGATACGGTGCGCACACGAACCAATGCAGACATTACCGCACAACAAGTTGATGGCGCTTTATATTGGGCTAAAAACGACAGTAGCAAGTTTAACATGCATGTTAATTACTATCATTCGCAACGTGGATTGCCGGGAGCGGTTATTCAAGATAATCCTGTGCCGTCACAAGATAGGCTGTGGAACCGTGATTTTTTTATACAAGGCGGTTATAGGCGTATTTGGAAAAACGGGTTGAGTTTTTTGATAAATACCGAATTAACAGAAAATCACCTACGGTACTTAAACCCAAATTTTTTAAATGTGCAGGGTCGGTTGGACCAGCAATTTACTCAGCGCGAGTTTTACCAGTCAGCGGCACTTTCCTGGCAAGTTAATGCTAACTGGCAGGTATCTTACGCTACCGACGTGGTTGTTAACCATCTTGATATCGATTTTAATTATCCTTACCCGCAGTTCACTTATCCAACAAGGATGTCGTTGTTTAACGTACTCGCAAGTAACTTCAATATAGGAAGGCTAAAGCTTCAGGGTAGTTTATTGAATACCAACATAACCGAGACTGTTAAAACCGGCAGAGGTGCGCCGGCGCGAAATAACTTTTCGCCAACGATAATGACCGCTTTGCAGCCGTTTAAAAACTCCAATTTTAACATCCGGGCTTTTTACAAACGCATCTTCCGCAACCCTACGTTTGACGACCTGTATTACGGCGGCATCGGCAACCCAAACCTAAAACCCGAATACACCAATCAGTATGATGCCGGCTTAACCTATACTAAAGCGCTAAACGGCTTTTTCGAGTACCTAACCTTTACTGCCGACGCCTATTATAATGATGTGACCAATAAGATCGTATTTATCCCGAAGGACGCTTATAATGGGTCTATTCAAAACTTTGGTAAGGTTGATATGGAGGGACTTGATGCCGGGGTGAAAACGCAGGCTACTATCGCTGCAAATTATAAAGCATCGCTGTTTATAAATTACAGTTATTTACAGGCACTCAACGTAACCGATGCCACCTCATCGGTGTATTTAAATCAGTTACCCTACACGCCTAAAAACACCTTATCTGTTAATGCAGGTGTTAACCATGGCGCATTCGGCATTTATTATAACCAGGTTTACGCTTCCGAAAGGTACTACACAAATAATAATTTGCCTGCCGACCGCATACCGGGATATTCTGTTAGCGATGCCTCAATTGTTTATCATAAAGCTTTTAGAAATAGAGCATTACAAACATCAATGGAAGTAAATAATCTGTTCAATAAAAGTTATTTTATCGTGCAGAGTTACCCAATGCCTGGCCGTTCGGTACGTTTATCAATTCAAATTACAATTTAACACAACATCGATATGAGATCATTTAAACTAAAAAATCTAATCATTCTATCCGTAGCAATAGCAGCACTATCTGCCTGTACAAAGGACCGCATTGACGTTACACCCGACAAGCCCACAGCCGAACGGGCAGGCGTGTATATTTTAAACCAGGGCAACTATGGCGCTAACAACAGCACCCTGTCTTTTTACAATTACACCACCAAACAGCTTACCAGCGATTTTTACGGTAACGCTAACCCCGGCAAAAAAATAGGCGACACCGGGAATGACGTGGGCATATACGGGTCAAAAATGTACATCATCGTAAATAACTCAAGCAATATTAAGGTGGTAGACGTAAAAACCGGCGTACTCATCAAAGAAATTGCGCTAAACCAATGCCGTAACGTTGTATTTTACAAGAGCAACGCATTTGTAACATCATATGACAACAAAGTGGCTGTTATTGATACAGCATCATTAACAATCACTAAAAATATCACCGTTGGCCGTAACCCAGAGCAGATGGTGATATCAAATAGCAAGCTATATGTTGCCAACGCGGGCGGTTTAAGTTCTGGTAACCCAGACAAAACAGTATCTGTTGTAGACTTGACCTCATTTACCGAAACTAAAAAGATAAATGTTATTGAAGACCCTGTATCAATGACCGCTGATACTTATGGAAATGTTTACGTACTGTCGTTAGGTAACTTTAATGATATTGCACCCGGGCTAACCATTATCGATAACAAAACCGACTTGGTAAAATCAAAGCCTGCGGTCGCCCTGGGTTACAATATCCCGATCGTGGCCCTTGGTGATTTTGTATATTACCCTACCGCCGACAATAAAATTGCCGTTTATAACGCCAAAACACAAAAGCCAGAAAGAAATAATTTTGTAACCGATGGTACAATCTTCGCCAGCGCGTTTGCCCTTGCGGCAGATGAACTTACCGGTGAAATATTTGTTACCGATGCAAAAGATTTTAACTCGAACGGCACGTTAACCGCTTTTGACAGGAACGGAAAAAAGGAATATACGATAGCTACAGGTATAAGCCCGGGAAGGGTGATATTGGTTAATAAATAGCATTTTATATTACAGGGTATTATCAATAAATTTGCGCTACAGTAACAAAATATGTCATTACAGAAAACCAATACCCGTACAACAGTACTTATAACCATGGTGCTTGCTGCCATTGCAATGCGTATTGTTAATACTCAAGTGCCCGCGTTAAGCAACTTTACACCGGTTGGTGCGGTTGCCTTATTTGGCGGCGCGTATTTTACCGATAAATGGAAAGCTTACCTGGTGCCATTATTGGCACTGTTGATTAGCGATGTTGTTATCAACTATATCTATGCTGGTAAGTTTACATTTTACAGCAGTTCGTTATTCATGTATGGCTGTTTTATGCTGATGACATTTGTTGGTACACTTATTAAAAAAGTAAACCTGCTTAATGTAGCTGCAGCGTCTATTGTAGCTGTTTTGGTCCACTGGTTAGTTATGGACTTGCCATTTGTTTACGGCATTCCAAATAACTGGGCCAATTACGGTATGTTGTTGGTTAAAGCAATATACCCGTTCGAAACTAACATGCTCATTGCTGATGCTATTTATGGCGCCATTCTTTTCGGTGGGTTTGAACTGGCAAAAAGCAGGTACGAAGCACTTAGCGGTAAAAGGCAACTGGCTTTGTAGGTTTATAATACGATATACAAAAGCGGTTGGCCATTGGCTAACCGCTTTTTTTGTGCCCATTTTATAATATTTGATTTTAGAGAACCTAATTATGAAAAGAGTAGTAGTACTTACCGGCGCGGGAATAAGCGCTGAGAGTGGCTTAAAAACCTTCAGGGATAGCGATGGGCTGTGGGAGGGATATAACATTGAAGACGTAGCCACGCCTGGGGCTTGGGAGCGTAACCCAGAGATGGTACAGCATTTTTATAACGAGCGCCGGAAATCTGTTTTAGCGGCAGAACCCAATGCCGCGCATTATGCCCTTTCTAAATTGCAGGAGCATTACGATGTTACCATCATCACCCAAAATATAGATGACCTGCACGAAAGGGCGGGCTCAACCAACGTTATGCACCTGCACGGCATCATCACCAGGTCGCAATCGAGCGTCAAGTCAAACCTAACCTATCCTATCGAAGGATGGAAGATCAAGATGGGGGATAAGTGCGAACTGGGGTCGCAACTGCGTGCCCATGTGGTATGGTTTGGCGAGGCTGTACCAATGATAGAAAAGGCTGCCAGGATCTGCGCTAATGCCGAAATTTTTATTCTCGTTGGCACCTCACTCGCGGTATACCCCGCGGCCGGTTTGATCAACTATGTACAACGCGATGTAACCCAATATATCATCGACCCAAACATACCCACGGCAAGCAATAAACGTATTGTAGAAATGCCGTACAAAGCAACGGTAGGGGTGCCTTTGCTGGTAGAAGAATTAATGAAAAATAAGTCATAAAGAAAGCCGCAATTCGCGGCTTTTTAAATTCACCATTGGCGGCGTTCATATCTCAAATAACATGATAATCTCCCATAATTTAACCCCAAATATTATTCTGTTTTGATTTTTTTATTTACTTATATAATTTATATTCAACGTTTTATGAGTTTTACCTTACAGGGGTGTTAGTTATCACTTAATGATGAAAACACAATATAAAACTATTCATACTTAAATGTTTACCAAATTAAATTTTGTTATCATATTTTGTAAAATACAAAAGACTATTTTACAATTACTTATGAACTTTATATATACTAATAGTTACACCTGTAGTAACTCTCTCTAAAGTTTTTGCCCATTTCTATAAACCGTGCCGAAACTGTTTTTAAAAAGGCTTCGTCAAGCAATTCAAAAACGCTGTTTACACCCTCGGTCAGATCCATTTCCGGGATTTTGTAAGTTTGTTCCAATGTGCCTTGTTCTATCTTCACAATAAACTTTTGGTTCATGCTCAGGATAGATATTTTAAAATCGGGATGGGGTAATTCTGCTATTATTCTCATGATGTAAATTCTTGTTTTAACAACGCTCTTAATGGATCTTCTCCGTTGATGGTACCGGTGGTTTCGATGATGCGGAACCGGGCGAAAAGTTCCTCGCTATACCAACCCTCGCTGCGTGTTTTTTTGATCACTTCGGCGTGTTGTTTACTGCCATAGGCAAAGGCCTTCATGTGTTCCATGCTTTCCCAAAACGAGAAGGTTGCCTGCCGGTAAATGGGCGCTTCGCCAACGCCGAATGAGGTTATATAGCCAGGTGCACCAACCATTAGGTTTGCTACCTCATCCACATGCGACCAAAAGTTTTTCAACCTGCTCATCTTAATAGTTGCCCTTGTAAGTACCGCCATTGGCCCGTCTTCAATTTTGACAGTGGGTTTGCCAAAGGGTTCTTTGCCGTCCCACTTGCCGTGGCTTTGTACCGGTTCACACAAAAGCGTCCAACTCTCAGTGCCCAGGGTTTGCCACCATTTGCTTACAAACGATGTTTTGGCGAAACTGTCGTAAGCTTCACGATTATCCCATACTGCTAAAAGCCCCCATTGCTGCCAATCCGGTTGCAGGTCGAATGTGCCGTTACGGCCACTACCCAATAACTTCCAAAAGCTACAACCATTCTGTAGCATCATGGGCAGGCGGTGTACAGCCATGGCCAGCAGGGCAAACGGTATAAAAGCTTTCCGGTAACGTACTATGCTGAGGCTAACGATCATCTGTTTGCGAAAATAAAATATTAAATATGAGATTTGGCTTATTTACTTTCAACACAGGCATATTACATTTGCTTTATGGCAGAGGACTTACAAATCACGACATCAGCAAGTAAAGAGGAGCAATACAGATCGCTCATCCCACAAATAGCAGCTTTATTAGATGGCGAAACCGACCTGGTGGCAAACCTGGCAAACATCGCCGCCGCATTAAAAGAGCAATTTAAATGGTTTTGGGTTGGCTTTTACCTTGTAAAGCAGGATGAATTGGTTTTGGGGCCGTTCCAGGGCCCGGTAGCCTGTACCCGGATCGCTAAAGGCCGTGGCGTTTGTGGTACCTCTTGGGCCAAAGCTGAAACATTGATAGTGCCTGATGTAGAAAACTTCCCGGGGCATATCGCGTGTAGTTCGTTGTCACGGTCCGAGATAGTATTGCCACTGATTCATCGTGGTGAAGTAGTAGGTGTACTTGATGTAGATAGTTCGGAACTGAACCAGTTTGATGCAGTAGATGCCAAATACCTTAATGAAATTATCTCATTAATAAAATTTAATGCATAAAGTATATTTAATAGCCGGATTGGGTGCTGACAGCCGCTTGTTTAAGAATATTAAATTGCCTGCAGGTTATGAAGCAATATTTGTAGATTGGTTTGTTCCGAAACTTAATGATACTTTAACTACTTATTCTCAAAGTATCATAAATCAATATCATATAGGAGATAAAGCAATTGTAATTGGTGTTTCGCTTGGTGGGATGATCTCTGTGGAGATCGCCAAACAGGTGAAGCTGGATAAGGTCGTATTAATCTCAAGTATCAAGACAGATAGCGAAGCGCCGTGGTATTTTAGTTTTTTCAGGAACCTGCCTGTATACAAAGCCATCCCCGGTAAACTGATGACGCATCTGGGGTTTTTAATAAGGGGAATGTTTGGTAAGATGAGTTCCGATGACTTGGCGTTATTTAAAAGCATGTTGCGTAACTCGTCGCCTGTGTTTATAAAATGGGCTATGCGCGCGGTATTGTATTGGAGAAATGATATGGAGGTTTCAAACCTGTATCACATAATTGGCGATAAAGACCTTGTTTTCCCTCACCAAAACATTAAAAACCCTACAGCGGTTATAGTAGGCGGCACGCATATAATGGTGTTTGATAGGGCCGATGAAATCAACACCTTGCTTGCCGATATCTTAAAATAACAATGAAACTACCTGACAGCTATTACCATAACCCCGATGTAGTGGCGATAAGCCGCGATCTGATCGGTAAATATCTTTTCACCAATATAGAGGGAGAACTAACCGGTGGGTATATTGTTGAAACAGAAGCTTATGCCGGCGTTAACGATAAGGCCGCACACTCTTACGGTGGCCGGGTGACCCCGCGCACACAAACCATGTACATGCAAGGCGGGGTATCATATGTGTACCTGTGCTATGGCATCCACGAAATGTTTAACGTGGTGGTATCAGAAGAAGGGCACCCGCATGCTATTTTAATTAGGGCAGTGCAACCAACTGATGGTTTGGATGTTATGATGTGTAGGCGCAATATGGAAACACTTAAACCCAATATTACCAAAGGACCGGGGTCTGTTGCTAAGGCGTTGGGCATCTCCCGCAAAATAAATGCGGTTAGCTTGCAAAGCGATGTGATTTGGATAGAAGACAGGGGGCTAACCTTCCCTGATGAAGAGGTTGCTGCAGGCCCGCGGATAGGGGTTGATTACGCGGGTGCTGACGCTTTGCTGCCATATCGTTTTTATGTAAAAGGAAATATTTATGTAAGTAAGCCCAACAAATAATTTTTTTGTTGGTTTAATCTTCACATTCTGATAACAATTAAAACACACGATGAGCAGCGATTGGTCAAAAACAGAGAGCCTGAAATATTTACAGGATAAAGTAAAAGAGGTAAGAACAGCTATGCTTACCACATATAATGAAGAAAAAGGTTTTAACAGCAGGCCGATGGGCACTGCCGATATTGATGATGAAGGCAACATTTGGTTCTTTACCAACGAATATTCGCCAAAGGCAAGTGAGATCTCGGTAGAGAATACGGTTTCGTTAACTTATTCTGATATTAAAAACCACACTTATTTGAGCATTGTGGCCGAAGCATCTTTGGTAGACGATAAAGCCAAAATGAAAGAATTGTGGAACCCGTTTATACAGGCATTCTTCCCCGGGGGATTGGATGACCCAAAACTTACCTTGCTTAAAATTGTGCCTACCGATGCCGAATATTGGGATAGCAGCAGTAGCAGTATGGTGGTTTTGTTCAATATGCTTAAAGCCAGGCTAACCGGAAAGCAATATGACGAGGGTAAACATGGAGATATAGCTTTATAATATTAAATTAATTAAAATTATTCGGGCAAGGCCACAAAGATATCTTTGTGGCCTTGTTATTTAATTAATTTTTAGAAACAGCTTTTTTTGTAATATTGGCTAATGATTTATCACGACACCTTAGCTTTTGCCCTTCAACTTGATGAGCAGGACGTTTTACAAAGCTTTCGCGACGAGTTTTTGATCCCTAAGCATAATGGCGAAACTGCGGTTTACCTATGCGGTAATTCTTTGGGTTTACAACCCCGCTCAGCCAAAAAATATGTGCAGGATCAGCTCGACGCATGGGAGAATAACGCTGTAGAAGGCTGGTTTATGGGCGATGAACCATGGCTCAAATACCACAAGTCTTTACTCGGCCCGTTATCAAACATCTTGGGTGCCAAAGAAACCGAAATTACGGTAATGAACTCCCTTACAGTAAATCTTCATTTACTGATGGTAAGTTTCTATAAACCAACTGGTAAAAGGTTCAAAATACTGATGGAGGCAGGCGCTTTCCCGTCAGATCAATATGCCATGGAAAGCCAGGTTTGTTTTCATGGTTTCGACCCGAAAGATGCCATTATTGAGGTATCGCCACGCGCCGGGGAAAACACTTTACGTACCGGAGATATCCTTAAACAAATAGCTGATAATGCAGATCAGTTGGCGCTGGTAATGTTCAGCGGGATCAATTATTATACAGGTCAGTTTTTTGATCTGGAGGCCATAACTAAAGCAGGGCATGGCGCGGGTGCTATAGTTGGTTTCGACCTTGCGCATGCAGCGGGTAACGTACCGCTAAAACTCCATGAATGGGATGTAGATTTTGCCTGCTGGTGCTCATATAAGTACATGAATTCGGGCCCCGGTGGTATCAGTGGGATATTTGTGCACGAAAAGCATTTTGATGACACTACGCTAAACCGCTTTGCCGGATGGTGGGGGTATCGAAAGGATAAACAGTTTTTAATGGCCCCCGGCTTTGAGGCAGAAAACGGTGCAGAAGGATGGAATGTAAGCACAAGTCCAATTATACTAATGGCCCTGCATCGCGCATCGCTTGAACTGTTTGAAAATGTTGGAGGTATCAAGGTGTTGCGTGCCAAAAGTGAAACGCTTACCGGTTACCTGGAGTATCTGATAGGCGAGGTAAATAAAAAATACGGCGAAGATGTTTATCAGATCATCACACCAACGGATAAAACACAGCGGGGCTGCCAGCTATCGGTATTTTGCAAACGCGATGCCAGGGCGATTTTCAATTACCTGGCAAAAAACGGCGTAATTGGTGACTGGCGCGAGCCCGATGTGATCCGTTTAAGTCCGGTGCCGCTTTACAATTCTTATGTTGATATTTACAAAGCTGCAGAGTGCTTGTTTAAGGCCCTGCAAGCTGTTAAATAATATAGAATGATATACTACAATCCAAAGCAATGGTTCTCGCTTATATTCAGGTTTAATAAGGCCGATACGCTGCGCGAGTTGTTTCCGCTGATGCTCTCGGTGAGCATCTATGCGGGCGTTGTTACCTTTTTGCTGATAGATGTTTGGAAACTGGAGGAGACCAGCATCCTGCGTAAAGTGATCTACGTACATCAAACTATCGGGTTTGTATTCTCCTTATTGCTGGCATTCCGCATCAATTCGGCTTATGACAGGTGGTGGGAAGGGCGCAAGATCTGGGGTAGCCTTACAAATAATAGCCGCAATTTAGCTATGAAACTTAAGCATCTTATAAATGATAAAGACGCGGCATTCTTCAACTATGCCATTCCACTTTACGCGCGTTCTCTTAAGGAGCATTTACGTGATGAGTATGTGCCGGGCGACCAAGCCTTATTAGCTACTGATGGTACAAAACATGTTCCTAACCAAATCGCATCGGCCATCATAAAAAACGTTTACCGTTTAAATAAAGAGGGGCAAATAAACCCGGAGCAATTGGTGAGCATAACCGCCGAAATAACTTCATTTACAGATGTTTGTGGCGGCTGCGAGCGCATACGTAAAACACCGATCCCGTTCTCGTACAGTGTGTTTATCAAGAAGTTTATCTTCACTTATATCATGACGCTACCGTTTACCTGGGCTTTTGATCTGAAGTATTTTATTATGCCGATCATCGGGTTTATACTGTTTGTGTTTGCCAGTATTGAACTGATTGCCGAAGAAATTGAAGACCCGTTTGGTTACGATGCCAACGATTTACCGTTGGATAGCATCTGCCAGAACATAGAGAAACACGTTGGCGAGATATTTGCCGACTAAGAACAGATGCTTAAAATAGCTTTCGACCCGATATACGCGCACCCATTACCGCCCGGTCATCGTTTCCCGATGTTAAAGTATGAGTTGATACCTGCACAACTGCTGCATGAAGGTATAATTACACAAGACAATTTGTTCTCGCCAGAACCTGTTGATGAACAAACTATTCTGCTAACGCATGACGCTGATTACTGGCATCAACTCCAAGACCTTACCTTACCACCAAGAGAGCAACGGAGGATAGGCTTCCCATTATCCGCGCAATTGGTAGAGCGTGAGGTACGGATAGCGCAGGGGACTATCGATGGTTGCCGCTATGCTTTTGAATATGGCGTGGCCTTTAACGTTGCTGGTGGCACTCACCACGCCGGCAGCAATTGGGGCGAGGGTTTCTGTATGCTGAATGACCAGGCCATCGCTGCTAACTATTTGTTGAATAGCGATTTAGCCACGTCTATATTAATTATTGATTTAGATGTACACCAGGGCAATGGCACCGCGCAGATCTTCGGGAACGAACCGCGGGTATTCACATTTTCGATGCATGGCGATAAGAATTTCCCGTTCAGGAAGGAGCGGTCGGATCTTGACATACCGCTGGACGATGGGATAGGAGATGAGGCTTATTTAAACCTTTTGTATGACGCTTTGCCTAACCTTATCGAGAATCAAAAGCCTGATCTCGTTTTTTATTTAGCAGGAGTGGATATCTTGGAATCGGATAAATTGGGCAAGCTGGCACTTTCGAAAGAAGCTTGCAAACAGCGTGATCGATTTGTGTTTGAGCAATGTAAATCACATAATATCCCGGTGCAGGTAAGCATGGGCGGCGGGTATTCGCCGCAGATAAAAGATATTGTGGAGGCGCATTGCAATACTTATCGTGTAGCAAACGATCTATACTTTTAAATCGTCGATAATAAAAAGGTTATTACTTCTGCTGATCTTTTGAAAGCGAAGAAACAGCATCAATGATGCGGAGGCCAAACCGGCCACCAACCCAAACCAAACACCTACCACGCCAATACCAAGTGTGATCCCCAACAGATAGCCTACCGGCAAACCTATTACCCAGTACGACAGAAATGTTAACACGGTTGGTACCTTAACATCACCCATACCACGTAATATGCCAAGGCCAACAACCTGCGTACCATCAAATAACTGGAAAAATGCGGCTACTATAAGTAGCTGTTGTGCAATGTGTATCACGCTTAAATCCGAAGTGTACATCCACGGTAGTACCTGGTTTAGCATCGTGAAAATGATGGCTGTGCAACACATAAATACGATCACAATATGATAGTTTGATATAGCCGATAGTCGCAACTTATAATGATCTCCGGAGCCAAAGTAATTACCCGACCGTATGGCCGATGCCGAAGAAACCCCGGCCGCCATCATGTAAGTCATACTCGCCAGGTTAAGCGCAATCTGGTGCGCTGCCTGTGGTACCGAGCCAATGGTACCAATAATAATAGATGCCCCGCCAAACGCGCTTACCTCGAAGGTTGACTGCATGGCAACCGGCATGCCTATCTTCAAGAGCTGCTTGATCCGTTGTTCATCGATATTCTTAAAGGCAAAATCAGTTAAATATTTCTTAAAATTAGGTGACCTGAAAACATAGATGCACATAGCAACAGCCATCAGGCAACGGTCAATCAATGTACTATAACCAACGCCTTTAATGCCCATCGGCGTTATGCCAAACATGCCTTTCACTAAAACTATACCAACCACTATATTTATTACATTCCCTGCGATGGTGATATACATGGCCTGCCTGGTTAAGCCCAAGCCCTCGGCAAATTGCTTAAAGGTATTGAAAACCATCAATGGCATAAGTGATGCAAGCAGCAGAATCAAAAATGGTTTAGCCTGCAGCACAACATCCGGCGATTGATGAAGTTTGCCGATAAAAAACTCGACAGCGACATAAAATATGGTGAACAATGCTACCCCGGTAATTACGTTCAAAACTAAACTATTGCTAAGCAACCTGCCACACTCGCTGTAATTTTTACGGCCATTGTGTTGGGCAATTAATGGGGTAATGCCATAGCTTATACCCAAGGCCATTACAAAGGGTACAATGAACAGGCTGATAGATAATGCTACAGCAGCCAAAGCAATTGTACCCGCAAATTGCCCTATAATGACGGTGTCTGAAAAATGCACCAACGTATGACCTATCTGCGACAATACAATAGGGATAGCCAGTTTCAGGCTATCGCGATAGTAAAATTGATATTTTTGGTACAGGGCTTTCATTTATTTGCGGGGAGCAAAAGTAACGAATAGTCCCGTAAATTAGGAAGCTGTGTAAAACTCTTCTTTCTCGGTAGTGTGCACACGTAGCACGCCGGATAATACGAGGTCTACCAGGACACGTTGCGCACGCCTGCGGCCAATGTTTAGCAAGGAGCAAAACTCTTTAACGGTAATACGTTCTTCTTTATCCAGGTGTTCTAAAAGGGCTTTTTCTTTAGATGAGTATTCTATTAGTACCCCTTTATCATCGGCAGAACGTTTAAGCACCTCAACAACAACTTTACTGGCTAATACGCTTTTATCTTTAACACGAATATAAACCCACCATTTGCCATCTTCGGCAAGTGAGTAGTGGGGTTTTTCGGAACTTTGAGGGATATCTACAATAAGCACCAGTTTGCCATCAAAATAAACTTCCTCAAAAATAGGCTCTAAGGCAGGCCGTGCAAAAAAATGGGCTGCTTTTGTTATCATATAACGTTCTTCATCTTCGGCCTTAACACCTTTAATAGTACCATCATCCAGCACGCCTATTAATAACCTGCCACCAATGTTATTAGCGAACGACACCATAGTTTTGGCTATTTTTTCGCAACTGGTTATAGTTTTCTTAAAGTCAAGTGATACGCCTTCGCCCTCAAAAATCTGTCGCTTTAAATTCATTTCAAATCCTTGTTAATCTGCAATATATGGCGTAAAAATCTGCATCCATCTTTCGGGATTATTGATTTCGGTAAACCCGAATTGTTTGTATAGACCATGTGCATCCAAAGTAGCTAATGACCATCTGCGCAACCCCTGCAGATCGGGGTGGGCCATAATGTTTTGCATAAGCCATTTAGATAAACCAACACCCTGATTGGCCGGCAAAATAAACACATCGCACAGATAAGCAAATGTAGCTTTGTCGCTAACCACACGGGCAAAACCAACTTGGATGCTATTCTTATAAACTCCAAAGCACATCGAATTTTCTATCGCTTTGCGTAATTTTTCGGGCGGCATACCTTTAGCCCAATACGATTGTCCGTCAAGATAATTAAAAATCATCTCAAAATCTAACAGGGAGCCATCCATCGAGATCTGGTAGCCTTTTTTGATGAAGGCCTCATCATTCATAAAAACAGGCATATTACAAGATTATTGTCTGGTTAAAACTAAGGTCGCGTATATAAACTTCGTTCATTAATTGTGCGCACACTTCGTTGCTGCTGTTATATATCATTACCGGAAAAACCTTTTCATACCTACCGGTGGTATTTAACGCTTGTAAGGCCAGTTCAATATCAACATCAGTCAATAAAATACGGAAAGATAAAGAGGAGAGGGCCGGTTTTAAAAAATCTATCCTGGATGATTTTGACCAGATACGAAACCTGCTACCTGGCGCTTTCAATATCCTGTCGAACAGAACCGGGTAAAATGGGTCGGCCGCAGCGAAAATTGTCCCGCCGAAAATTGAGCCATTATAGTTTTGGTTAAATATACTTTTATAAACCTTAACACTAACACCTCTGAAATCCTTGTCGAAACCAACAACCCAGATCCGCTGAAATAACAAAGGAGGGTAGAGGCGCATAATCCATTTTAAAGCGCGTTCTGATACTGCCATCATCGTTAAATATCAGAAAAATATCGTTTAAAATACTGGATTAGCTTAATAATATTAATGTTTTTTTGACATGTAAAGTCCCTGAAAACATGCCATTTAGTGTATCCGTTGAACATTTAAAGGAAACTTTTAGTAAACAAAGTTGATTTTTAAGGGTTTATAATATGACGAACATTTTAATCACACAACTTTAACATTATACTATTATGAAAAAGCAAGTTTTAAGTTTCGCCTTAATCGCGACAATGATAGGTTCAATTGCAGCAGGTTGCAGTTCTGAGAAAAAAACCGGTAGCAGCGACAGCACAAAAACCGATTCTGCAGCTGCCGTAGCACCTGCATCAACTACAGATACTGCTAAAACAGATACTGCAGTAAAAGATACCGCCAAGAAAATGTAATTGGGTCTTTATATCAAAAAAAAATCCCGTGCAATTTGCGCGGGATTTTTTTTTGATATATTTTAAAACTAAAACGCTGTTTTAATAACGCCACCATCGGTACGTAAAGTAGCGCCATTGGTTGCTGATGAAAGTGGGCTGGCTATGTAGGTAACCATGCTAGCAATTTCCGTCGGTTCTATAAAACGTTTTATGATGGATGTGCCACGCATGTGAGAGAAAAACTCAGTTTCGATCTCGTCACCTGTTTTACCCTGATCTTTGGCAAGCGCTTTTACAAAATCGCCAACTCCCTCGGACATGGTTGGGCCGGGCAATACGGTATTTACAGTAACATTAGTGTGTTTTGTAAGTTCGGCCAAACCGCGGGCAACGGCTATCTGGGCGGTTTTAGATGTTCCGTAATGAATCATTTCCTCTGGTATCTGCAATCCCGATTCGCTGGAAATAAATATGATACGTCCCCAGTTTTTGGCCAACATTTTATCAAAATATGCGCGTGATAGACGCACGCCGCTTAAAACATTAACCTCAAAAAAGCGCATCCAATCTTCGTCGGTAATGTTTTTAAACTCTTTGGGCTCAAATATGCCAACGTTGTTTATCAGAATATCAACCTCGGGCAAAGCTTCGATCAAAGCATTTATTTGCGCTATATTGCCAAAATTGGCAGCTATGCCTTTAATATTTGGGTTACCTGTTTCTGCGATTAATTTCTGAGCTACCGTATCAACCTTAGGTTGATCGCGGCCATTGATGTATACGGTTGCGCCCTCGGTTGCTAATGATTTTGCGATGGCGTATCCAATTCCAGCCGTTGAACCTGTAACTAATGCTATTTTATTTATGAGTTGTAAATCCATAATGGTGTGATTTAAATTTAAGCAAGTCTTAAAATACTTTTATTAGTATTACTATTATCTGGCTAAACATGTTCCATTACTGACAATTATAGATTGATATGGCCTATGACAGACAATTTACGACTGATATGAATTTGTTATATTTATATAATCCAAACGCACCGGTGAAATCCCTCAAATCTTAGCTTGCAGCTTCTACTTTCAATTATATTTAATTCCAATAATTAACAGTATGGTAACTGAAAATTTAAAAAGACTTAGTGTATCGAAACACACTATTTGAAACTATTATATTGCCTTCGAGAAAGGCAAATGCACTAAATCTAACATCACGTCCGATTTAGTTTTACTAATATATAAGGTATAAACCATATATAAAATAGCAAAATTATAACTGCCTGAATGTCAGTCTAATAATTTTTATTTTGTGTAAAAACTTCGCCCCCACTCTATCGCATTTTAAAAAGTTATTTTAAACGAATTTGCGATATAAGACACTTAAAAGATTAGGAGGTATGTTTTACTGCCTAATATTAAAGATGTCTTAGCGGGGCTTATTTACGGCTAAACTACAACATAAATTTTAGCAGTTTCGCACCATAATACAATAATTGACTCACTGAAGATTTAGAAGGTGGCGAAGTAGTAACACTATCGGGATTAAGCATTTTACTATCAGAGTAAAATACTGTAGATGTAATTTGCTTGTCATCTGAAAGGATAAGGTATTTAGCGTCAGCAGGCGCGACAAGAATATATCTTTGCTTAGATAATCCGATAGTTATATAAGAAGCTGATATTGTATCCGTTCTTATATCTTTTAATTCTTTTATAGTTTCTACTATTTTAGAATTAGAAGAGGTATAAAACATTTTACCTGCTTTATTATTTTTTGGAGGTATAACCAATGTAATACACTGCCAAGCTTCCGCACCGTGTGAATAATATGTTACGGACTGACCATTAACAACATCCATTGTTATAATCATAAAAAGCAATAAAAAATATTTCATAAATTTAATTTTAGCTAAAATAATAATTTATTTTAAATGATGGTGACCGAAGTAATGTTGGTAGTCTGAATAATCGAGGTCAGGAATTGCCATATCAGTTATTCGGTTATTTGAAGTTATACCGAGTTCCTTTAATTTTTTCTGATAGACAAAAAATGAAGAACGTCCAAACAGACCCGACCGCCGAAGTTCGTCTAAGGTCGTGTGTTCTGTTAAAAGAGTTAAGGCCATTAACATATTGTTATTATATGACAGCTTACCCCGCAACCCTTTAGAGGTTGCGGTATCTCTTTTATTATTGAGTTCAATAATTTTTGACTTTACTTCGCCCAGGCTTGTCTTCCGTTCAAGTTGATATTTCTTTACTATATCCCAAAAGAAATTAAACATAACCGCAAAGATTGTGCTATCAAAAGCAACCGTTTGTTTTTCTATTGCGTCATGCTGGGAAATATGTGCAAAAACATAATGTTTGCTTTGTTCGCAAAATGTAATACACCTGTCATAAAACAAACGGTTAGTTTGTCTGAATGACTTTCGGGCATTTTCATTTTTTAAAAACGAAACATATTTGGTATGAAGTTCGTTTTTTTCAAAGAGGTAATCGATTTGAGCCTTTCGGAAAGTAACTTCATAACGAAGTACTTTATCGGCTATCTCTTGCAGATCCTTTAAAGAGTGACCAGTAGGATTTTTTTTGGCTAACTCTTTACGGTCATGAATTTTAAACTCCTCACCTTTGTGATAGATTTTAAAAGAATACCTTTTGGTTGTATAAATAAAGCTACTATCATAGCAGCGATATTTATTTTTAGACGACATAGCAAATTTTTGCAATAGTTCTTTTTGCTCACCGAGATACCGTAGCGCATCAACTTTAGAATTAAAGAATTGATTATAACATAAATCGAGCCTCAACAATTCAACGTCAGCCATGTTGATTATATCGTATGTATGTTTTATAAAAAAGCCTTTTACAAAGTCTAAAAGGTAATTGTAGATAGTAGTACTATCCTGTTTAAAATATTTAATAAACTGTAAAATATTAGTACCGAACATATATTTCGGAATACTAAATTCAAAAGTTATGAAATCCTGCGTAATATTATAGAAATAGGATAGATTATAATTACTGGAAGGAATATGCAGCTTAGCACGCTTGCTAAGTGGAATAATACTATCACTATCATGATGAAGTATAGCCCGAACCTTGTGATTTTCAAAGCATTCGCCAGTATCTTTGTCAACCATGAAGTTTGTCTCTCCTGTTCGGGTTGTGTGTTCGAATTTAGTAAGCGTAAGAGGATATTTTGATACATTGTTTAATTTAAATAAAATTGTGTCAATCATTTGAGTTAGTTACCTGCGTTTAGAATTACGTTTATTACGGCGTTTAATAGCCTCCAAGCTATCGCATTTTTTAGGTTCACTAAAAGCAGGGGGAGGGAGAGAAGGAGGGTAAACGAAAAGAACGTATGGATATATTTTATTTTGCATATCAAAAGCGTGATTTTAAAGGGCTTGAATTATTTATGAAATAGTGTAAGCGGTGAGAACGTTGAGAAAGTGATAATATGTACCGGCGAAATGAAGTTCGCATAGAATAAAAATCGACGAAACCGCGAGTTAATTGTTTCTGTTTTAGAAATCTCATTAATATGAGTTTCCTATCTTTTTTGGTCAAACGTTTCATTGATGGAAGGTCTAAGGTTTAGGGTTAAATATATCTGATATAGAAATAATCAGAATGCGGGGAAGCCTTAATATAATTAAGGCAGATGCAGCGCAGCCGATAAGCAGCGCAGCCTTATGTAAAAATTGTAACATTTTTAAGGGTTTAAATGGTTAATCAATAGGGAAGTCAAGAAAAATCTGATTCGGTGTGATACCGTTTTTTTTGCAGTGCTCAATATGCCTGTCATGCTGTAAAGCACGATCACGGCGAAATTCAGTTGCACACGAGGCACCGAGTTTTTTTTGATAATCCCATTTTAAAGCGTTAGCAAGTGGGAGACAAACTTCTTTTGGAACATTAAATAAATTGAAATCGACAACGCCGTTATCAATTATTAGTTCTATAGTAAGAGTTTGCGACATTAGTACATTCTCCATTTTGAGGTGGTTTAAGGTCGAATGAATAAAGTTTATTTAGGAAGTAAGTTTGATCTTTATTAGCAGGGATGCTAATGTTAATTTTCAGGTCACCCGTTTCAGCCCTGAAGTAGAATTTTGTAAATGTTTGATGATACTGGATATCATAACATAAAAATCTCATAGTTATTTAAGATAAATATAGACCGTACCGTGTTTTCTAAAGAGCAAGCGGAGTTTGTCCGTTCGCATTTTTGAAGCCTTTAGAAGGACTGTATTTGCGTTAGCAGAGCCTAAGTAAATATGTAATCGGTTAGGTGAAACTTTAAAGGCTTTTCTTTTTTTCCCAAACCGAGCAAGGGGGTAAATTACAATGTGGTAATCCTTATTATAAGACGAGTTAAAAAGTGGCATTTTTAAAATAATAAACCCGCCCCTTATTAGGGAGCGGGAGTAGGTTAATTAGGGGAATTAAAGAGTTCTACTTTTTTATAAAAAAGAACCAAACGGCCGCAGCAGCAGCACCGATCAATGCAATGTTTTTCATTTTGTCGTTTGTTAAAAAGTTAGTTAATAATTGGTTTTTGGGCGCATCCTTTCGGTAATCCCATGTTTTCGCATCCTTAGTGTAACCGATGTGCAAGCCCCATGGGTAAGCACCATACTCACCAATTTTAATATCAGATTGAACAGCGTTCAATAAAGGTTCTACAAAGTCAGCAGGAACGCCGATTGACAAGGCGTTTCCAGTTGTGTAGAGATCACTATCATGGGAGCCGAACGATAAGATATGATATTCGGGTGAGTGGTAAGAAGCACGAATAGTAAAAGGACAATCGACCGTTTCCCGAAGTGTATTAAGGGAAAGAAGTATTCCTTTACTAAGACGCGTTTTACTCACAGGGTTAGCGGTTAGTAATTCCTTTAATGTAAAATGAGGAATTACTTCATAGCTAAGATTTGATTTCTTATCAAAAACGATGTAATCACCGTCGATAATAAATTTGTTTTCCGTTGCATCGTTTTTTAAACGAGCGTCTAAATCTGCCTTATTCATAGATTATACTTTAACGATGATAAAAGAGAAAAATACACCGCTTGAAACATAGGAGCAGCTATAAGAAAAAGTACTTTCAGCGGCGTAAGCTTGGCAATAATGGTTATAAGCGGGAATGTTCGTTGCCACAGCAACAACGCCATAGCCAACGGGTATATCAAAAACTATTGAACCCTCCGTACCGACCTCATCAGGAGTGACGAGCGTTCCGTATAGGTTACTTTTTGGAACAACCCATGAAGCACCATTGCCATTAATAATGCGACAAACAACAGAGCCAACAGGGGCATCTGATTTGTCCATAACATTAAAACCAGCAGTGAGCAGGGGAGCAGCAGGAGGACAAGGATTAGCAGCTATATAAGCGTCTATTGCCTCCTGTTTAACCACGCCCAACTCTTGTGAAGTTAGCGTGATAGGAGTACCGAAAATTATTGACATAAATTTTAATTAGTAGGTGAGATAGTAGGCATAACCGAAATATCAATTGGTAGGGTCACATGTTGAAAATGAAACAACGAACCATTATTTGTTATCTGGGTAATGCCGTTAATATTGCACTGCATGTGCAAAGTAGGACCATTAGAAGGTGGCGTAAATTCAGCCCTAACAGTTACATCGTAAAGTCCTGATGAAAGACTTTCAGTAATGGATGATGATGCGTTAACATCCCTGTTTTGATAGTTGGTAGTACCTTCTTTAAAGAACTGAACGGTCATAGAACGATTAGTATTATTACGAGCGTACAGCGAACCGGTAGGCACAGGGAGAGGACAAGTAAAAGTACTAAGGTAATCAGGTATGTAGTTAGGGTCGGAGGGTGCATTCGGCTTAGTATCACCATTAGCAACACCATTGATTAATTTTTCAAGTGTTATAATGTGAATATAGCCCGTATTAGCATCACCGACCTTAACGCAAGGGTCAGCGGGGATAATACCACGCCAAGAAATAACGTCACCCGACACAGGGTCGGAGGTAACTGTTTCATCACAACATCTAATGTCGTGAAGCGATGATTTGATTAATGATCTATATCGCATTACAGGATAATAGCGGCATAGCCCGAAACACCTATCTCAAATTCTATCGAAGGTGTAAACGAGCCTGTACCAGTTGAGATAATAGTAAAAGTACCGTCAGGGTCAAGAACAGCATTGCCGCCACTAATTTCTATATCAGTAATATAATGAAGGGCGAAGCGGTTAAAGACAAAACCCGCAGGGTCGCCCTTAGGGTATTTTTTCAAAATAAAATCTTTGAAAGAAAGACCACCGTTAACAGTTAAACCCGAGGATATTTGAACGAATTGCCGCTTAATACCATCGAGGTTAAAAGAGAGTAACGTGTAAGTTAAGCCCACATCGACGAGGGCATCGAGAGGGGGCAACAGAAAATCCATATATCCCAAATAGGTAGTATTTTGAAATTGTACCGTTTTATGGTATTCAAGATTTGTCTGTAAAAACATATCGGAAGGGTAGTTCAATACGCCAACATAAGGGTTAATATTTTCGAGTGAACGAGAAGAATTAACTTTAGTAAGCAGCGTTTTTGCGTATTCCTCCGTATTGTAATCAATGAATTTTACAATGAGATTGTTTAAAGTTTCAGGTTTCATTAAATTGAAGTAATATAGGAATGAATAGATTTAAGTTCACTTTCAGATAGTATCATCTTCAAAGTGTCACCGAGGGTAAAAGCAGTTTCTTTAGCAGTCAGATGAATAACAGAAAATTTAGTGTACCAATAAATTTCTCTTTTACCATATACGCCCGAAACTAACCTAAAGGTTTGCACGTTCTGGCCCTTAACAGTTGCTAAAATTTTACCGTGATCTGGAAACATATTATTAAAAAGATCATTGTAATAAATAGCTAATTTTCCGTGCTGTGATGTGGCTATGAGACCTTTAGATGACAAAGAAGCAGCAGTTGATTTAGCCGTATCCGCTTTAGCCTGATCAGAACTAACATACATCGCGGCAGCGGCTCTTTCTCCTTTGTCCTTTTTGTCATCAATAACATTAGAAGCACCGCCAAAAAACATATTGTATAGCTTATATCCCGCTATACCAACAAAGCCGAGTATAGCCAAATTAATAACAGAACCAATGTTAATATTTGGCATGTTGAATTTTGGCATTTTAAAAGAAGTAGAACGATTTTGCGCCATAGTGTTTGAGTTACGATTTTGAGACCGTCGAAGCGGGTGAGGGGGTAAATCACTTTTACGGAGGTTCTGATATTCTGAACCGCTTTGCTTATTCAGATAATCCGTAAGTTTCATTTTGCCCCCCGACCAATCTTCAAAGTCTTGGTCGAAAGACATTAGTCAGTATTTTCTAAATCGGTAGGATCGTCCGCAGGGTTCATTAAGTCCTGAATAAAGCGGAGGATAAAGAAGTAAGACATTGCCAGTATCAGACGGCCATACCAGCTATCAAGCTGTTGAAAGGCCATTTCAAAAATGGAGGGTTTTTCACCTTTGGCAATTTTATCTTTTATTTTTTTCGCAAGGGTTTCATACCATAGCTTACAATCATCGTCAATGCGCTGATTTTCCATAGCTGTTGTGGGTGCAGCTTTGCGAAGTAATTGGTTAATTAAAGAAGGAAGTTCCATAATAGTTATTTTTAACGAATTTTAGATACAAGCCACTTTATAAAGAAAGACGGCAAGTATTAGGGTTAATTAATAGTGTTGATTAGAAAGGTTAAAAACAGGTTTAAAAGGTATGCCCGATTAAGGGCATACACTTAGTAACGACGAGAAGAAGAACCACTTTTGCTAAGCAGCAAAAGAGCAAGACCGCCGAGGCCGACAGGGATTAACCAAGAAGGCAAGCCCGAAGAACGGGCAGAGCCGTAAGGGTCACGAGTGCCGCCAATTTCCGTATGTACATCAGCTTGCACATGAGTGCGACCAGAGAAGAAGTCAGACATTGACCCGAAAAGGCCAGTAATAGCACCGCCAATGCTTTGGCCTGCGGGGTTATTAGGGTCAAAGGGAGTGCCAATGTTAAGGGAGGCCGCAACAGTCGCAGGCTGCGGGGTAACGTTGGCGTTAGGTTTTTTGTCAAAGACAGTTGAAAGGCCTGAAAGACCGACAGTAGAACCAACCACACCAAGTGCGGTTTTTCCGACGATCTTTAAGCCCTTACCAAGAAAAGAAAAAATAGACATTTTTTAAGGTATTAAAAACGGGCTACCGAAGTAGCCCGTTTTGTAAACAGATACCTAAGAAATTACTTTTTTAAGGTTGTAGCCTGATCAAGTTTTTTCTTAGTTTGCTCGTCAAAAGAGGCGACTTTAGCATTCGCCTTTTCAATGATAGTCCAATCAGTATCATAGTTCCATGTAACTATGTAATTGGATGCAGCGGTAACGTTTGGCGCATTGAAAGAAATATCCAATGTAACCGCATCAAATTCGTGATGGAAATCGGTTAACAAGAAACTCTGGTCATTTTGGATAAGTGCGGCAATATCGTTAGCAGCGTTAGAAATCAACTGGTTTCCAAATTGAGATTGCTTTTTGGCAATCAAATCTGAAAAGTTGTAAGTATCGTCTAACCTGTCAGACGAAAAAACAACGTTGTTGACAACGTTATTTTTAAAATCTGTTTTGTCAAAGTTCAGCAATGCCAGGCGAATAAGGTTATTACCTACCATGTACTGGTTTGATGCTTCGTTTTGTTGGATAACCATTGCACGGATGCGAGGTATCATTTTTTCAACACCATAGCACTTCATTGGCTTTACTTCAAGATATGAAGCAGCCTCTAAAGCAGGGTTCAGGAACAAACCCGAATTTGTCTGAACCTCAACATAAATAGTATCTTCACCATGAAGGTCAATAACGCCGCCCAGCGGGATGTTAAAAGAAACCATTGAGGATTGACCGTTAACCAATTGTTCAGCGATAGGGGCACCCGCTGCAAAGGCCGCTTGGTTTAACGTATTTAATGTTGAAGCTAAACCTAAAATTTTAAGGTTAGATTGCATGATAACGTGCGGCGTACTGTCACGTGTCAAAATAACCTGAATGTTAGCTTTAGAAAAATCGACTTGTTGAGAGCCGGCATCACCGAGGCCGTTTAACATAGCCTTAACAGAAATAGCGTCAAACTTGATATTTTGAAGCGTTTGATTTTTAATTTCTAAGTGTTTGATTTGCATTTTAGAAGGGAAAAAGGGTTTTTAATTAATTAATTGATTGAAATGTTAAGATTGTGAAATCTTATTTTTTTGTAAAGCGGTCTATCATTGGTTTAATGTAGTCTTTACCGAAAAACATACCGCCACCTATAACGGCAAGCCAAATAAGGATGGACGGCATACGAAAGCCGAGTAAAGGAACACGGCGGGAAAAACCACCGCCACCCGAGCGGCGTTGCCTGAATGATGAACGGTTAGAGCGGAATGAAGAACGACGAGATGAACGGTTGTTGAAACGCATGGTTGTTTTTGGTTTTTTTGAAATTTTACGCTTCGCACTTAAAAGGCGAATTTTCGCACGTAATCGGGAAACTATGGAAGGTTTCTTTTTGCGGATTGATTGTGCCATTGAAATAAATGAATTAATTGGATAATAGTCCAGTCGACTGGACTGTATGTACCGTGTTACTAACTTGGTACATTAATTTAGAGCAGGACAGGTTAAGCGTAGACCGCTGATAGGGTCGTTACTCACTTTGTGAAGTTCTATAATGCCACGTAACGCCTCATCCCAAGTAACGCCGAGGTCAACGCCCAGAGCGTTGAGAAAGGTGATTGTATCGGGTGTAACGTACAGGCGAGCGGCATAAGGTGTATCAGCAATTTCACGCCGTTTAAGGCGAAGTTTGCCGATTTTTAAGGTAGTAACCTTACCGTAGCCGTTGAGGTCGCATTTAAGGCCATTTTCAGGCGTTTTAAGCGACTTTTTAGTTTTCTGATGTCGCGGCCTTATTAGCATTGTATTTTTTGTTTATAAGGGTTAAAACAAGCTGCGAAAGCGCAGACAACACAAAAGGCACAACAATAGTGATAACAGTTCCAATTAAGGAATGTTGTTCCAATGGAGAGGCCATTTGAGTAGGAACGGAAGCGACAACACCGCCCGCCATTATACGGGCTGTATCGCTTGTTAAACTGTCAAGCATTTAAACAGAGGGGGTTAAAGGGTTAATAAATAGTGAATTAGAGGATAATATCCGAAGGAAACGCCAATCTTAAAGGCTTAGCAAAGACCGACCATTTTTGACCAATGACCGCATATTGCATATTACTTACCATTTTAAAAGGGTAGTCAATGCTTTAAAGCCAATAAGAAAGGGGTTTCACTTGCAGAGTTTTTTTTTGATGGAAAGTCAGGTAAATGTATTAGAAGGAAGTAGGACGGTCAGTTTTTTTAAAAGAACCGACTTGTTTCCTATAGTAGAACACATTACCGTAACACCATTTAGGATGGTTTTTATCAAGCCAAACATATAGCCTGCGGAACGATGCAGGGGCGACAAGCCCATGGAATTTTGTCCATTGTTCAGCATCACGAGTGGCAGCAGGGGCAAGTTTGATGATAACGTTGTAAGTTTTTGGTTTTGCCATTACGACAGAACCATGTAGCCAACGACAAGGCCGACCGCAGCCAACATTGCACCTTTAGCAACAGGCGAACTAAATAACGAAGCCTCGTCATTACGGCGGTCAGTTAGAGCAGATGAAACGTAAAGCGACCCATCTTTATTAGAGCGGGTTTTATTATATAGTTTCATATTATTCGTAACAGCCGCCATGTTATGCGGGTTAGCGTTATAAGTAGATATGACCTTGTTCAAAGCACCCTCACCGCAGTTGTAACCGAAATCGACTAAAGCGTCGAATTGGTTTTGGTTAGGTTTTACCCTGCATTTTGAGTTAATAGCGTTTTCGAGGGGTGCAAGGTCAGAGGCAAAAAGTTGTTCAGCTTTAGCGACAGAAATAGTAGCAGAAAGTAAGGATTGTTCATTATTCTGTATTTGATGGCCGTAGCCAATAGAATAGAGTTGCTTACCAGTTGTAGGGTTTTTACTGTCTTTATATGCCTTAGGTGAAAAAGCCTCCGTGCCACGTATGACTTTTTGTTGTTTAGAGGAAGTTTTAAGCATTATGTACGATGTGTGAAAGGACGGGGAGGGTTAACCGACTTTAAGCCAAGTTCAGGATATTTAGCCAACTCTTTTAAAGGAAGGTAAATATCATGCTGGAAAGCGGTTAACACCTTACCGTCATTGCGTAAAGGAAAAACGAAGTTCACAAGACCGTCAGCGCAAGAAATTATTTTAATTATCAACAGGTTTGAGTTCACCTTGAATAAGCCCATTTGTTCGGGCATTAAGTTCAGTGGTTTTTCTATGATTTGGTTTGACATTTTGCATGAATTGAGACCCAAGCGAGTGCAAAATCAACTCAATTGCTTTGACCTCCAAACGAAAACGCCGATTGTAATTTTCGGCAACGGTTTTATTTGGGGATTTGTAAGTTTTTAAATTGTAATTGTACTGATTGAGTTTTGTGACATAATAGGTTTCTAAAGAATTTAGCAGCCGTTTACGGTCTGCATTAGAAAAGAATTGCGGATTAGCAATAGGTTTTTTCATTGTTAAATAGTTATGTATCTGTGATATACAAACTAAGATGGAATTTGGTTCTCATAGTTTAACGGGTTTTATAAAATTTTACAATAAGTTGAAAAAGGAATAAACAATGTAAAGAATACCGAGGCCGCAGAGCGCACCCGCAGCCAATTCTATCATTGTTAAAATAGTGATATATTTTCGGGAAGGCCAGTTCCCGAATTTTTTATAATACCAATAGTAAAAGTGTGAAATCATAATTTCAGGGTTTAAGTTAATTGAATGAATTATTTGATTTGGAGGACTTTTATTGAGTGCCTTAGCACATAGTCGACTGGAAAAAGAAAAGCGTTGAGAACGCTTGAAAGCGGGTGCAGCGCAAACCGCAACCCGCTTTAACATTTAACCTTTAAGACACATGATTAGCGTATCGTAATACATCATGCGTTTAAAAGGTTAGTGTATAGAGTTTTAGACAGAAAAAAATAGTATTGATTTTTTCGCCTAAAGAAATAATAGTTTTATTATAAGTACCATGAAATCAAAGAGTTTGCTTCGATAATTCCAAAAGTCTGATAATTAACATTATGTTAAGTAAAAAACATTAATTAAAGCCTGCATATTTTGCAGGCGTTAATTATACCTCTTCTATCGAAGTTATTTTTTTTGTAGTGCGTTAATTTGCGCAGTAATTTTGGCAGAGTTCGCGCTATCCTTTTTTCCCTGGTAATAAGTACGCAGGTTGTTTAATGCGTCGTATGAGTTAGGTTGTAGTTCAACTGCTTTAAACAAATAAGGTTTTGCCAGATCAAACTGTGCGTTTGCTTTGGCCATAGCTGCATCATAAGCTTTCTGTTGGCTTGTTGGCAATTTATTTGCACCGTTGTAAATATCAATTGCAGGCGATATAATGATATAACCCATGTTTAAATTAGCTTCAAAATAACTTGGGTCAATCTCCAGTGCTTTCTTGTACATTGCGCTTGCTTTGGCAAAATTTTGATCTTTAGCGGCTTGTAAAGCTGGTTTAGCTGCCGCTGCTGCTTTAGCTATTTTTTGGCCTGCTGCATCACCAATATTAGAGTAAACCAAACCTGCGTAGTAATAAAGACTTTTGTTTTTAGGATCATTTGCCTGTGCACTTAAAATTTTATCAAGTACTTCTTTTTGTTTACCTTGTTGCAGGCTTATTTCAATTTCAGTTCTTCTAAGGCTTGCGTTGTTTGGATATTTTGCCAAACCTTCGCCTACAGCCTTCACAGCACCGGTAGTATCTTTATTATCTAAATAAACCCCTACAAGGTCGCTGTAAGCAGCTTCTGCTTTTGAATATTTGGTGGTGACCAATTTACTGTAGTTAGTTATCGCTGCCGGATAGTTTTTAGCATTTAATGCCGCCAAACCTGTGTAAAGTATAGCGTTAGTATCCTCGGGCATTACCGTGCGGAAAAAATCAAACGATTTATAAGCAAGTTCATATTTGCCGCTTTCGTATTCTTTTACGCCTTTATTTAATTGGTAACGCGCCAAAACAGTATTGGCGTTATCAATTAGCATTTTGTTTTCGCCTTTGGTATCTAATCCTTTTGCTTTAGCTAAAGCTTCGGCACCGGTAGTAAACAATGGCAGCGATGATGCCGCAACAGTATCGAGTTCAGCAAGTGTGCCGTAGATATTCGCTTTTACAGCATAAATTAGCGGTAACGAAGCTGTTTTTTCGTTAGCGGCGGCTTTGTCTATAGATTCTTTTGCCTTTTTCAGGCTTGGTATAGCCAACATAGGCTGTGCTTGCTTCAAACCTTCAAATTTTTCGTATTCTGATTGTGCGGTGCTCAACTCCCCTTTTTGTGCAAAAGTTGTAGTTGCGGTAACAAGGCTTAAAAGGCCAAGCATTAGAAATTTAATTTTCATTAAACAGTGTTTTAAATTGGTAATGTGATTATAGCTTTTAACTGGTTTTAGCTATAAAATATAGTTTGTTAGTTTAATTGTTCTAATCTGTTATTAACCCTATCCAACTGGTTTTGATTGCCAATTTTTGAGTACGCTAACTGTAATAGTTCAAGGCACTTTTTATCTTTTGGTACCATTTCGTTTGCTTTTTCGAGCCACAATATAGCACTTGTAATATTTTTATCGTCATCATTTACCTTAAGTGTGCTTTTCTTAAAGTAAAGTAAACCTAAATTAAACACCGGCTCGTAAGCAACGCCGTTTAATTCAATAGCACGCAGGTATAAAGACTCCGCCTTGTCGTATTGGTTTAAATTGTCGTAGCAATTTGCAGCAACAAAAGTTATTTCGGGGTTATTAGCGTTATTATCTATCAACGGAACAATTAAGGGTTCTAACGATTTATAGTCCCTTTTGTTATTGTAGATGTTAGCCTCGTCCTGTAGTAACTGTTTGTTTTGCGGTAACAGCCTTCTCCCCTTTTTTACAATTTGTAAGGCCTTTGCAGTATCACCTAATGATTTATAAATGGTTGATGCGGTTTCAAGATACTCCAGTTTTGTGCTATCTGTATTTATCAGGTTGTCATAATATTTGGCAGCATCCTGCAAGTTGCCTTGCTTGTTGCTGGCATAAGCTATATAGGCATTGATCTGTTTTTGTGCAGGCGCGTACTTCTTAGCTTTTTGGAAAGCATCCGCAGCATTTTTAAAATCGCTAATTTTAGACAAAGCGAAACCTCTGCGGATATAAACATTTGCCAGGCAACGTTTCGCATAATCAAGTTCGGGCTGATATTTGTAGATCTTGCCCTTTTCCTGAAACTTATCAAGCAAGGCAGATGTTTCCGGCAAAAAAGTTTCCGGCTGGTTTAGCTTGTTAAGCGAGTCAGTGTAAAGGATGCTGGAGTTTACAATAATGCGGTAAACATTCTTCTCCAGGTCGGCAGAATCCTTACGGGTTACCACTAAACTATCTGCAGATCTTTTTGCGTTGCTTAAATACTTAAGATCACCCTTTTGCTTATAAAAAGCAAGGTTGTTTACCACAATCTTTAACGCTTCGGACTGGCCAAAGGCAAAAGATGTGGTAAACAACGCTAAAATCAATATACTGATCTTTCGGCTTTGCATTATTTATTCAGTTTTGTCATCATCGGCAGATTCATCTTCCGCTTCAGCTGTGTCAATATCAGTATCTGGTTTAATCGGTGCATCCGGTGTCTCTGAAAGTACGTCAGCATCAGTTGCATCCGCTATAGCTTTATCTTCAGTTGCTTCAGCTAAGATCGCTTCCTCCAACACTTCGTCTTCTTCGTGTTCAACTTTTGCAACCGATGCAATCGCATCATTACCTTTCAGGGTAATTAACCTTACCCCTTGTGTAGCGCGGCCCATGGTTCGTAATTCTGCTATAGCCATGCGGATAATGATACCCGATTTATTGATGATCATCAGATCTTCTTTATCAGTAACACCTTTTATGGCAACAAGGTTTCCGGTTTTTTCAGTAATGTTAAGGGTTTTTACACCTTTACCACCACGGTTAGTAACACGATAATCCTCAATATCCGTACGTTTACCATATCCTTTTTCAGATACAACCAATACGGTAGTTTCTTTATCGTCGATAGCGATCATACCAATAACCTCGTCTTTCTCGCTGTCAAGGCTAATACCACGTACACCTGTAGCGGTACGGCCCATTGGCCTAACAGTGCTTTCGTTAAAGCGGATAGCACGGCCAGATTGTAGCGCCATAACAATTTCGCTGCTACCGGTTGTTAATGTTGCTTCTAACAATGCATCGCCCTCGTTAATGTTAATGGCATTGATACCATTAGCACGCGGGCGTGAGTATGCTTCTAAAGATGTTTTCTTGATAACACCTTTACGGGTACACATAATAATAAAGTTGTTCTCCAGGTATTCCTTGTCCTTAAGTGATTTAAGCTTGATGTAAGCCTTGATATTCTCCTCTTTAGGGATATTGATGATGTTCTGGATAGCACGGCCTTTTGAGGTACGTGTACCTTCAGGAATCTCGAACACACGTAACCAGAAACATTGCCCGCTTTCGGTAAAGAACAGCATGTAGTTGTGGTTACTTGCTATTAGCAAATGCTCAATAAAGTCTGCATCGCGGCTGTTGCTGCCTATGGCGCCTTTACCACCCCTGCCCTGGCGGCGGTATTCGGTAAGTGAGGTACGTTTGATGTAACCTTCTCGAGAGATGGTGATAACTACATCCTCGTCCTCAATAAAGTCTTCGGTTTGCATTTCTGCTGATGAGTGTACCATTTCGGTCTTGCGTTCGTCACCGTATTTTTCACGGATCTCTGTTAACTCATCTTTGATGATCTGCATCCGCAAACCTTCGTCATCAAGGATAGATTTCAAGTAATCGATAGTTTTCATCAGGGCATCAAACTCGTCGCGGATCTTATCGCGCTCTAGACCTGTTAAACGCCTTAAGGTCATATCCAAAATAGCGCGTGCCTGGATATCACTCAGGCCAAACGTGCTTATTAAACCTTCGCGGGCTTCATCAGGTGTTGATGACGCACGGATAAGTTTGATAACTTCCTCGATATGGTCGAGCGCTATCAGCAAACCTTCTAAGATATGCGCGCGTTTCTCGGCCTCGGCCAATTCATACTTGGTACGGCGGATAACCACCTCATGCCTGTGCTCAACAAAGTGGTGGATCAAGTCCCGCAGGTTAAGCAACATTGGGCGGCCATGTACCAGCGCGATGTTATTTACACTGAACGATGTTTGCAGCGCGGTGTATTTATACAGGTTGTTTAATACGATAGCCGCGTTAGAATCACGTTTTATCTCGTAAACAACACGGATACCCTCGCGGTTACTTTCGTCGCGGATGGCAGATATGCCTTCAATTTTTTTATCATTAACCAGTTCGGCGGTACGCTCTATCATCAGCGCTTTGTTAACCTGGTAAGGTATCTCGCTAACAATGATACGTTCGCGGTCGCTGCCGTAAGTTTCAATTTCTGCCCTCGAGCGTATTACAATACGGCCACGGCCTGTTTCTAATGCCTGGCGCGGGCCTTCAAAACCATATATGATACCGCCTGTAGGGAAATCGGGGCCTTTAACGTAGGTCATCAATTCCGCAATATCGATCTGGCGATTGTCAATAAGTGCGATAGTAGCATTAATAATCTCGGTTAAATTGTGTGGCGCCATATTGGTTGCCATACCCACCGCTATCCCCGATGCACCGTTAACCAAAAGGTTAGGGAATTTTGCAGGCAATACGGTTGGCTCTTGCAACGAGTCATCAAAGTTCAGCTGGAAATCAATAGTATCCTTATTGATATCGGCCAGCATTTCTTCGGCTATCTTTTGCAGTTTAGCCTCGGTATAACGCATTGCTGCCGGCTGGTCGCCATCGATAGAACCGTAGTTACCCTGCCCCTCAACAAACGGGTAGCGTAAGCTCCAGTCTTGCGCCATACGTACCATAGCATCATATACGGATGTATCGCCATGCGGGTGATACTTACCCAATACCTCACCTACAATACGTGCAGATTTTTTATATGGTTTGTTATTTGCCAAACCCAGATCAAGCATACCGAACAATACACGCCTGTGAACAGGTTTTAAACCATCGCGTACATCGGGCAATGCCCTTGATACGATAACCGACATTGAATAATCAATGTAAGCGGCCCGCATCTCTTCATCAATATTTATCGAAATTATTCTGTCTTCTTGGTGCGAATTCTCGTTTTCAGTTTCTTCAGCCATTGGTTTTTCTTAGTGGAAAATCTTAACAGTAAATGCGTAAAAAAAGTGTTTTTATACAACGTGCGAATTTAAGAAAATATACTCAAAAAGCCGCGTTTTTTACTAACATTTATGCATGTTTTCCACGTTTTAAAGCATTAAACTATTGGAATGTTACAATGTGGAAAAGACAGGGTTATCTTACCTTTTTCCAGTACTCTTTTACGATGTTACCATTGGGTAACATGCCGTTAAAAGTCAGGGTATCGTTACTGATATGGTAGCGGTACTTTATGAGGATGTTGAGCACCTTAGATGGCTCTGCGCTAAAGGTTTGGGTTTCCCGGCATGTGTCCTGTTTCAGGGAATAATCGCCCCGCTCGTAATTGTATGGCTCTTGCCCCCTTTCGAGCAATAGGGCGGTATAATGTGTAGCATCGTAATTGCGTTGCAAAGTGTAATCTTTTGATGGCTGCTCGGTTTTGCCATTGTACACGCCACCGCTGTATTGCCATTTACCTTCCAGGGTATTTTGCATACGGAATGCACAAAACGCTATCACCAATAAAAAAGCGGGAAAGATCTTTTTCATGATAATTAAATCCATTTAATGCCTTTTTTTAATAACGACAAGGTTTTTTCCTCCTCACTGCCCGGCTGTGCCTGGTAATTGTAAACCCACTTGGCTGTTGGGGGCAGGCTCATCAAGATCGATTCGATACGGCCATTGGTTTCAAGCCCAAACTTGGTACCTGCGTCGTAAACCAGGTTAAACTCGGTGTAGCGGCTGCGGCGCTGGTATTGCCATTGCTGCTGGTCGGGCGTAGATTCCCTATCCCTGCTGCGGTTAACCAACTCGGTATAGGTTGGGATGAAAGAGCGGCCCAACGCCTTGCTGAACTCGAAAACGGTTTCCCAGCTGATATCATCGGTAGCAGTTAACCGGTCGTAAAAAATGCCTCCAATGCCACGGGTCTCGTCGCGGTGTTTGATGTAAAAGTAGTTATCGGCCCAGGTTTTAAAGCGCTCGTAAAAATCAGCGTTAAACTGGTCGCAAATGTCTTTTAACTGCTGATGAAAAAAACATGCATCGTCCTCAACCACGTAATGCGGTGTAAGGTCTATCCCACCCCCAAACCAGCGCACCGGCGGGGTGCTGTTGTTAAATGACGATGGCATCTCGAAGTACCTGATGTTCATGTGGATGATAGGTACCCACGGGTGGTTGGGATGAATAACGATAGAGATGCCGGTGGCAAAAAAATCATCCTGCACTACATTTAACGCTTTTTTTACCGTATCTGGTAACTGGCCGTACACCGCAGAGAAGTTAACGCCGCCTTTTTCAAATATGTTGCCGTTTTGAATAACACGGGTCCGGCCACCGCCCCCTCCTTCTCGTTCCCAAAGTTCTTCTTCAAATTTGGCAAGGCCATCGGTAGCCTCAAGCGCGGCGCAAATCTCGTCCTGTATCTCTTTGTAATCGGCAGCTATTTGTTCTTTTGTAATCATTAATTAGCGAATGAGTGTACCGATAGCTATCGGGATAGTGAATTAGTGATTAATACATTGCAAAACTAAACAAACTATTGAATGCGTTTATCAATTTCCAATCACTAATTCACTAACTCGCTAAATCATTAATTAAATTTAACTAACCCCGGCTTCCTCTTCAATATAATCTAGGTCCTTACCAAAGGTTTCTTTAAGCTGGCTGAGCGAGAATAACGAGATGAGGGTAAGTATCACCATCATGATATAACCGCTTGTAACCATGCCGTAGTGCACTACAAAGGCATTAAACGCCATGTTGATGGGAATCAATGAGCCGCGCACAAAGTTTGGTACAGTAGTAGTAACCGTAGAGCGGATGTTTGTACCAAATTGCTCGGCAGCTATAGTTACAAAGGTTGCCCAGTAACCAACGGTGCAACCCATAAAGAAACAGATCCAAACAAATTTATCATGCGTAATACCTTTTGAGCCCAAGTAAATAAATGAGCTTACTACTGATAGTGTAAGAAACACCGCCATGGTAAGTTTGCGCGATTTGGTGACCTGGGCCAGTAAGCCTGCAAAAATATCGCCTATCGAGATCCCGATATAGGTGTAAAGTACTCCCTCGCCAGCGCTAAGCGGTACTGCCGAGCCCAATGCCTTACCAAACTCGGGCGATAGCGTAACCAGCACCCCCACCACATACCAAAGCGGCGCGCCAATGAGTATGCAGTACAAATATTTTTTAAAGCGCTCCGCGCTTGTGAACAGCATTAAAAAATTGCCTTTAGATACCCCGCTTTGTTTTACCTTGTTAAACATGCCCGATTCAAACGTGCCAACACGCATAAGCAATAATATGATACCTAAACCGCCGCCTACCATGTAAGCATGTTGCCAGCCAAACTTAGCCGCTTCATAAGCGGCGGCAGCGCCAAATAAGCCTATCACAGCCACGATCATGGTGCCATAGCCGCGTTTCTCCTTACTTAAGGTTTCTGTTACCAGGGTGATGCCCGCGCCAAGTTCGCCGGCAAGGCCAATACCCGCTATAAAACGGATCAATGCGTAGGTGTTAACGTCTGTTACGAATGCGTTTGCGAAATTGGCTATGGAATAAAGCAGTATCGACCCAAACAAAACTTTGATACGGCCAAGCTTATCGCCTATTATTCCCCAAAGCAAGCCTCCCAGCAGCAACCCAAACATTTGCACATTGATGATGAATTGCCCTTTAGATAGTATATCGGCATCGGCTACGCCAATGTCATGCAGGCTGGCTTTACGCACTATGGAGAAAACTAAAAGGTCATATATATCAACGAAATAGCCCAGGGAGGCTACAAGTACCAGGAATATAACATTCCGCGAAACTTTTGCTGAAGCAGTGTCGGTCATAAATCAGGGTTGTAATTATTGGTTTGGCTAAGGTATAAAATGCGGGCAAAAAATAAATTAAATCGCATAAAAAAAGCCCCTGTTTTTTAACAGGGGCCATATATTTTAAAAGCAGCTAATTAAACTTTTTTTACGTTTACGGCCTGTAAGCCTTTACGTCCTTCTTCTTCTTCATACTCAACATTGTCGTTGTCTTTAATGGCGTTTACACCGCCTTGTACATCTTTAAAGTGTACAAATAAGTCCTTGCCATCATCAGTAATAATAAACCCGTAACCTTTTTGTGTGTTAAACCATTTTACTTTTCCAGTTTTCATAATAATAAAATAATTGTATTAATAATTGTGTGTTTAAGAACAGTAGGTAATTCAACTGAGTATAAAAATGGTTTAATAATCAATATGGAATGTACAACTATCTGTATCAAATATATAAAATTAATAATAACCAAATAAATTTATTATTAAGGTAAAATAAATTTAAAAACAAAAAAGTCATTGGCGTAAACCAATGACTTTCATTACGATATATGTAGGATCGGATTATTTTACTTGCTGAAAGAAGTAAACACCGGCAGATGGTGTAACCCTTACTAAAACTTCTTCTTTGTCGTTTTTCAAGTCAACAAAATACACTGTAGAATCGAAACCGTTATCGCCGTTATCTAATTTGATAACTTCGTTTGCGAAGTAACCTTCGTATTTAGCGGCAATTTCTTTTTTAGCTTTTGCAGGCAATTCTTTGAACTGTACATTCTCCGTAATGCCTATCAACTCACCACGAAGGTTGTAGAAAGCTGATTTTTTTACACCGTCGATAGTGAAGGTTGCTTTCTGGAATTTTGAATTAACTTTCCAGGTTACATTTTCAGCTCTAACAAAATCGCTGTTGAATTTTGAAGAAACTGCGTATGATACTGCATCAGCATCACCTTCTGATTTTGAAATTGTGTTAGCAGCAAAAACATTTACTGTGAACAATGCTGCGATAGCGGTAGATATAAATAATTTTTTCATGATCGTTTGTTTTAAATTATATAACAAATGTACATCCGTATTGACAATATTCATAATTATTGCTAATTTTTATGAATATTTTATAATTAATACGTGTTTTTGATTGAAATTTAAAAAATCGAATCATTACTTAGTGTACTTTTAACAATATGTAAAATAAAATACGAAATACTTATTGTAAAAAGTACACTAAGTTAAATTAATGTAAAGAAAGTCTATTTATGTGACTTTTAAATGACAAAAGATGTTTTTTATAGCGGGTTTATCAACCGTTATCTGCAAATCCAGGATATAACGTCATCCCGCCATCGGCCAAAATAGTTGTACCGGTAATGTAATCTGCATCATCAGAAGCCAAAAAGACAGCCAATTTTCCAATGTCTTCCGGCTGGCCTATGCGGTTGTAAGGGATGAGCGTTAAAAGCTCATTTAAAGCCTCCTGTGTTTCCCAGGCTTCTTTGTTGATGGGCGTTTGTATGGCACCCGGCCCAATGCCCACTACACGGACCTTATGCGGTGCAAGCTCCTGCGCGAGGCTTTTCATAAACATGCTGATACCGCCTTTGCTTGCGGCGTAATTTACATGGCCTGCCCAGGGTATAACCTCGTGTACGCTGCTCATGCAGATGATCTTGCCAGCCGCACGACTAACGCTTTCTACCACTCCCCTCTTGATGAACAGTTTGGCGGCCTCGCGCGAGCAAAGGAATTGCCCTGTAAGATTAATGTTGATAACGGTATTCCACTCATCCAAAGTCATATCCACAAATTTGGCATCCTTTTGCAGGCCGGCGTTGTTAACCAGAATATCTATAGTGCCATATTTTTCGACGATAGCGGCAAACATGGCCTGTACTTCTTCTTCCTTACTTACATCGGCATGAAACTCAAAGGCCTCGCCCCCTGCCTGCGCAATGGTATCAACTACTTCATTAGCTTTTTCTGGGCTACTGATGTGGTTTACCAAAACCTTTGCACCAGCAGCGGCCAAAGCAATAGCTACCGCTTTACCAATGCCGCTATCCGCCCCGGTAACCAAGGCGATTTGTCCGTTAAGTTTTTGTGGGTCCATATTGTAAATAAGAATGTTATTTAAACAATATGGTTTTGAAAAATTAAATTTTTACAACTACAACGCCTTTATGTAATCCAAAAACAAGTACAGCGCTTTTTTTTTACCCTCGGTCAAATCAAAATCAAGCTTATGCATCAGGTAATCTTCCAGGTCAAAATCTGCGCGTTGTGGCAAGGTTTGCAATAACTCATGCCTGTGGGCAAGGCCGTGGCGAAGCGCCTGGTTAAACTCTTTTATAAAATCTTCGGGGATTGGCTTGTTGGCTATCCAGGCGGCAAACACGAATGGTAGGCCGGTAAACTTTTGCCACTCTTCCGAAAGGTCGTAAACGTATTTATAATGCTCTTTTTTGCCGAAAGTACGGTCGCCAATTTGTACAAAGGCGGTTTGGTCATCCTGCGAAACTGCGTAATCATCAGCCCTTACAATAAGTTGGGGCGCTATCATCCAGTAGTTCTTCATCAGTACCTTAGCCAAATTATTTGAACTGCGCGATTCGGGGTCAAGCTGTACACGCTTCACATCCTTTATATCGCAATTGCTAAATATAAATACGGAGTTTACCGCGCCAACCGCGCCAATGCAATAATCGGAGATGATCTCCCACTTTGGCAGACTTAACGTAGCCGCGACAGGTATTAAACCAATATCGACCTTATCATCTATCAGTTTTTGTGCACAGTCCGATGGGATATCAAGGCTTAGTTCAATCTTGTCTTTAATGGCGGAGTCTTGCAGACCGTATAAAAAGGGTTTGGTGTTAGTATAGCTAACGGCAGAAATTCTAATCTTATTCACTTATCGTTCTCTCTATGCGTTTTTTAAATGTTTGGCGTTGTTGGCTTCAACAACTTCAAACTTACTGCCATTGTAAGTTACTTTGTACAGCACCAGGTTTTGGTGAGGGAAGGTATCCATTTGCGTAAGCGACTGCTCTGTTAAGATACACATCAGCAAACGCAACGCCCGGCCATGCATGCAAACCAATACCGTTTTTTCCTCGGGATGGCTCATGATAATGTCCACCGCCTGCAGTTGCCTTTCTTTAACTTCGTTAGGGCTTTCGCCGCCTTCAAATTTAACATCCAGGTTACCGCCCAGCCAGTTGCGCATCAAATCTAAGAAAGCAGCTTTAGTTTCGGGTGTGGCAGGCTGCCCCTCATGTACTCCCCAGGCAAGTTCATCAAGGCCTTCAAGTTTTTCGTAAGGCAAACCAAGGTCAATAAACTGCTGGATGCTTTGCTGTGTACGCTTTAATTCGGATATGTAGATCTTATCAAAAGGAACATCTTTATAAGCCTGGTAAAACATGTCGGCCTGATGGCGGCCTTCATCGTTCAGATCGGTATCGCGGCCGCGGCCCTGTACAATACCTTGCTTATTAAGATCGGTTTGGCCGTGGCGGACTATATATAGTGTCTTTTCTATTTGGTTCATTTGTTCAATAGTTCATTTGTTCATAGGCACATTGTCCACTAATAAACTAATGAACAAGTGAACCAATAAACTAATTTATAACCGGCAGCTTGTAATAGCGATGTTTCTCCGTTTCTGCAAACTGATAATCGTTGTAATCGGTCACCACATTATATAGCGTATCTCGCTCTATGGGGTAACGGCCGGCGTTTTTTATCAGTTCAACCAGCTCTTGTGTGCTCATGGCCGGTTTCTGTTCTTCGGCGCCTGCCATAGCGTAGATCTTGGTGGTGTCATCAAGCGTGCCGTCAATGTCATCCACCCCAAAGTTAAGGGATAGCTGCGCCGTAGTACGGCTTATCATTGCCCAGTAAGCCTTTATATGGTCGAAGTTATCCAGATAGATCCTTGCTATGGCATAATTGCGCAGGTCTTCTACCACGGTAGATTCCGGCACGTTGCTCATCTGGTTATCCTGGTTGCGGAATTTTAGCGGGATAAACGTTTGGAAACCTCCGGTTTTATCCTGCAACTGCCTAAGCTGTTCCATATGGTCAACCCTGTGGCGGTATTGCTCGATATGGCCGTAAAGCATCGTAGCGTTTGAGCGCATGCCCAATTTATGCCATTCTTCATGGATGGCAAGCCATTGGTCGCCGGTACATTTATCTTTGGCTATCAGGTCGCGCACTTCGGGATGGAAGATCTCGGCTCCGCCACCCGGCATAGATTCCAGGCCTGCGTCTTTCATCAGCTTCATACCGGTGGCATAATCTATCTTAGCCTTTTTGAAAATATAGTGATACTCAACCGGTGTTAACGCCTTCACATGCAGATCAGGCCTGTGGGCTTTGATCCTGCTAAACAACTCCGAATAAAAAGCGACATCATACTGCGGTAGAACACCGCCTACAATGTGCACCTCCGTAACAGGTTGGTCGTCGTATTTTTTTACGATATCCAGCATCTCGTCCATAGTGTATTCCCATCCGTCTGCACGCTGTTTAATCAAGCGCGAGTATGAGCAAAACTTACAATCATAAACACAAAGGTTTGTGGGTTCGATGTGGAAATTACGGTTAAAGTATGTTTTATCACCGTGTTTTTGTTCGCGTATGTAGTTGGCAAGTACTCCCAGGTAGCCCAGTTCGGCTTTTTCGTAAAGCAGAACGCCTTCATCAAATGTAATGCGCTGGTTATGGAGTACCTTCTCAGCAATGTCTTTTAGTGCCGGTAAAAGCCGGGGATTATTCAGCAAAACCAGGAAATTATCTGATACTTCCATTTAGAAAAATATTTGGGCAAATGTAGCAAAATGCCGCAAGTTTAAAACGGAAGTATCAACTTAACCAGTGTTTGAACATGCAACTATGACAGTGCGGTTACAGATGAAGCGATCTTAATATTCGCAACACTTTTACAGATGCGGCTATAATTATAAAATAATTCTTAGTTAATTTGGCGGCATACATTCCCAGTCATGAAAATAGAAACCATTGCCATACACGCCGGTAACCATACCGACGCTTCAACTAAAGCAGTTATACAGCCCATTGTTATGGCTACTACTTTTGAGCGCGATGGAGATGGAGGCTTTGCAGCAGGCTACCAGTATAGCCGTTCAAGCAACCCAAACCGTACCTCTCTAGAGCATGTATTGGCGCAATTGGAAGGCGGTGCAGAAGCAGCGGCATTTTCATCGGGCAACGCTGCGGGCATGTCTGTTTTTCAATCACTTGAGCCGGGTACGCACATTATAGCGCCCGATGATATGTACCATGGACTGCGTAACCAACTTAAACAACTTTTTGCCGGGATCCTGGAGTTTGATTTTACTGACGTGAATGATAGCGAGGTTTTACAAGCGCATATCAAACCCAATACCGGGGTTATTTGGATAGAAACACCATCTAACCCGTTGCTTAAAATTACCGACATAAAAAAGGTAGTGGCGATAGCGCGCGAACACAATATAAAAGTAGTGTGCGATAATACATTTGCCACTCCTATTTGCCAAAACCCTATCGCGTTGGGAGCCGATCTGGTAATGCATTCGTCTACTAAATACTTTGGCGGCCACAGCGACCTGATGGGCGGTGCATTAATTACTGCCGAAAAAAGCGACTGGTGGGAAAAGATCCGCAATGTACAAACCATGGGCGGCGCCGTGCCCTCTCCTATGGATTGTTACTACCTGGTGCGCAGTATTAAAACCCTGCCTTACCGTGTTAAGGGCCATGTGCAAAACGCGCAATTGCTGGCTAATTTTTTAGTGAACCATCCGGAGGTAGAAGATGTGATGTACCCTGGCCTTACATCTCATCCGCAATATGAAATTGTTAAAGCCCAAATGAATTACCCCGGTGCCATGATGTCATTCACTTTAAAAGGTGGTGAAGTAAAGGCCAAAAAGGTTGTTAATTCGCTCAAGGTTTTTACCCAGGCAACCAGCTTGGGCGGTGTGGAAAGTTTGATAGAGCACCGCGCGTCAGTTGAAGGGCCGGACACTAAAACACCGTTTAATTTGTTGAGGGTATCTGTAGGGCTGGAGCATATTGATGATCTGATTGCCGATCTGGAACAGGCGATGGCATAATTATTATAATGCTTTACAACGGTTTTACATATAAATGATAATTTATTAAAAATTTAATTTGGATTTTAAAATCCGATTAGCCTATATTTGAAACATTATTTGGTAGCGATACCACGATCAATTTTCCCTCACACGGATTTTGGTTTATAAAGAAGCGGCGAGAGATCAGGCTCAGAGAACCGCTGGCAACCCTACAAGGTGTAGAAGGTGCCAATTCCTGTCCCGGAGAATAGTTAACCGGGGGATATAAATTTTTAATCATGAAAAGTTTAACTTACGTACAAATAAACACATCGCAGGCCCCATCGGCCCAAAGCTTAGCATACAACCAATTCCACGGCTGTATTTGTATGTGTTGCTGCTGCTGTTGATTCGGTAACACGTTCCCTTTTCTGTTTTCCTGAAAAATACGTGATCTGCTGAATAGGATAGTTCTATCCTGTCGTAACCTTTAACATTTCATTTAAATACCCTTAATCTACAGAATATGTCTAAATTAAAATTCGAAACACTGCAACTACATGCCGGACAGGAAGTTGACCCTATTACAGGCGCGCGTGCAGTACCATTATTTCAAACCACATCATACGTGTTTAAAAATGCCGAGCATGGTGCAAACCTGTTTGCGCTAAAAGAATTTGGCAATATATACACCCGTTTAATGAACCCCACCACCGATGTTTTTGAGAAGCGTATTGCCGCTCTTGAAGGTGGCATCGCGGCTTTGGCAACAGCATCAGGCCAGGCAGCACAATTTATCGCCTTGAACAATATTTTACAGGCCGGAGATAACTTTGTTACCTCCCCTTTCTTGTACGGCGGTACTTATAACCAGTTTAAGGTTGCCTTTAAACGCCTTGGTATAGAGGTGCGTTTTGCCGAGGATGATACCGCGGAGAATATCGAAAAACATATCGACAGCAAAACCAAAGCCATCTATACCGAAACCATCGGTAATCCCGGTTTCAGCGTCCCCGATTTTGAACAACTGGCTAAATTGGCGAACAAGCACGATCTGCCGCTGATGGTTGATAATACATTCGCCGCAGGCGGATACCTGTTCCGCCCGTTACAGCATGGCGCCCATGTGGTTGTAGAATCTACCACTAAATGGATCAACGGGCATGGCACCAGCATTGGCGGCGTTATTGTAGATGGCGGTACTTATGATTGGGGCAACGGCAAGTTCCCGCAGTTTACCGAGCCAAGCGAAGGCTACCACGGTTTAATATTCAATGACGTATTTGGTGTAAACGGACCTTTTGGAAACATCAACTTTATCATTCGTGCCCGGGTTGAAGGTTTGAGGGATTTTGGGCCGTCGCAATCACCGTTTAATTCATGGTTGAATATCCAGGGATTAGAAACTTTGTCGCTGCGTGTACAACGCCATGTAGATAACGCCCTTGAACTTGCCAAATGGCTGGAGCAGCACCCACAAGTAGAATCTGTTAATTACCCGGGGTTGGAATCATCAGCGTCCCACACCCTTGCCAAAAAGTATTTGAAAAATGGTTTCGGTGCTGTGTTGTCCTTTAAAATTAAGGGTGATAAGGAACTTGCCAATAACCTCATCGATAACCTGCAATTGGTTAGCCACTTAGCAAACGTGGGCGATGCCAAAACATTAATTATACAGCCGGCGGCTACCACGCACCAGCAACTTTCAGATATAGAGCAGATATCTGCCGGGGTTTTGCCGGGCCAGTTACGCGTTGCCGTTGGTATCGAACATATAGATGACATCAAGGCTGATTTTGAGCAGGCATTTGCCAAAATAAAGCAGCCTGAATTAGCATAACGATTTTTTTAGTTTTTTTAGTTTTTAAGTGATGTTATGAGGGGGCGGTTGTTTTAGCCGGCCGTCCCCCAAATAACGAAGAGTAACAAATGAGCACACAAAGTTTTACCTATACCGGAACGTTTGAACTGGAATCCGGCCAGAAACTGCAAGGACTTACAATTGGCTTTAATACGTACGGGAGCCTCAATAAAAACCGGGATAATGTAGTGTGGGTATGCCATGCCCTTACTGCAAACTCCGACGTTTTTGACTGGTGGAAAGGCTTTTTTGGCCCCGAAGACCACTTTAACCCTGATGAGCATTTCATTGTTTGCGCAAATGTTTTAGGTTCGCCTTACGGTACTGATAATCCATTAAGCACAAATCCTGCAACCGGCTTGCCTTATTACCTCGCGTTCCCGGAGTTTACCATCAGGGATATTGTAAAAGCGCATATATTACTGGCCGATCATTTAGGTATCGACCATGTAGAAACATTATTGGGCGGATCGTTAGGCGGCCAACAAGCTATCGAATGGAGCATCATCGAGCCCGAACGTATCAAAAACCTGATATTGATAGCTACAAACGCCAACCATTCACCATGGGGTGTTGCCTTTAACGAATCACAACGTTTAGCCATCACTGCCGACCGTACCTTTTATGCCGGTGCCACTGATGGTGGTGCTAAAGGCCTGAAAGCCGCGCGCAGCATAGCGCTCCTATCCTACCGTACCTACAAAACTTACGGCATCACCCAACAGGAAGATGGCGATACGGTTACCGATAATTTTAAAGCATCAACCTATCAGGGTTACCAGGGCCAAAAGTTGGTGAACCGGTTCAACGCATACAGCTACTGGTACTTGTCAAAGGCCATGGATTCGCACAATGTGGGCCGCGGAAGGCACGGTGTTGATAAAGCTTTGAGTCTGATAAAAGCACGCACATTGGTTATCGGCATAAAATCTGACGTATTATTCCCTATCGAGGAGCAGCAATACCTGTTCAGGCATATCCCAAAATCGGCCTTTGCCGAACTGGATTCGTTTTACGGGCACGATGGATTTTTAATAGAAACAGAAGATCTTACAAATATTATTACGTCGTTTTTTAAAACAGATGTAAAAGGAAAAATTATAGAATTACAAAAAATAGCTTAATGAGCAAGAAACTGAATATAGGCCTCTTCGGATTTGGAGTAGTGGGCCAGGGATTGTACGATATTATCAAAACAAAAGACCTAAATATAGAGATCGTTAAGATCGCCATCAAAAACCCGGGCAAAGAACGTTCATTACCAAATGAATTGTTTACTACCGATAGGGACGAAATACTGAACAACCCGGAAATAAACACCATTGTTGAACTGATAAACGATACTGAAGCTGCTTTCGAGATCGTATCACGTGCGCTTAGTACAGGTAAAAACGTGGTATCTGCCAGTAAAAAAATGATAGCCACCTATTTGGATGAGTTGATAGAACTACAACAGATCCATGGCACTTCGTTGTTATACGAAGGCGCGGTTTGTGGTAGCATCCCAATTATCCGTAACCTGGAGGAGTATTACGATAATGAGTTATTGCACTCTATCAGCGGGATCTTTAACGGATCATCAAACTACATTTTATCAAAAGGCTATTTAGAGAACCTTGATTACGATACCGCCCTTAAACAAGCGCAGGACCTTGGCTTTGCCGAAACCGACCCAACCATGGATGTTGGCGGGTACGATGCCAAATACAAATTGATCATCGCGGCAGCGCACGCTTATGGAGTGGTTATCAACCCTGAAGATGTGTTGAATATCGGCATCCAAAACCTGTCGCCAAATGATCTGCAATATGCACGCGAAAAGAAATTAAAGATAAAGTTGGTGCCGGTTGCTAAAGAGCTCGACGATAAACACGTTACCCTGTTCGTTCTGCCAAAATTTGTAAATGAAACTGAGTTTTTATACAACGTGGAATATGAATACAATGGCGTTACGGTACAGGCCGCCTTTGCCGACCAGCAATTCTTTTTTGGAAAAGGTGCGGGAGGCCATCCAACAGGTTCGGCGGTGCTTTCTGATATAGCGGCCCTTCGTTACGATTACCAGTATGAGTACAAAAAAGCCAAAGGCGCCACCAACCTGCAGTTTACTAACAATGTCGAAGTAAATATTTATCTGCGTTATGATGATGAAACTTTGGTTGATGCACTGGAGTTTGAACATATCCACGAGCGTTTTTACTCGGGTAGTTATAAATTCGTCATTGGTAAAATAAACTTACAGAAACTGATAGATAACCAGCAGCGCATTGCCGATACAAAGGCTTTTGTTGCATTTGCCGATCAGCTAACAGGCGTAACCTTGGCCGCAGAAAAGTTGCAGGAAGCCGAGGCTTAATTATATCGCACATAAATTATAAGGTTGACGGTTATCCCGCCAACCTTTTTTTATGCCCGTTTGCTACCTTGAATATAAACGGCAATACGTATCATTGCAAAACCTTTTACCCAGTATGCAAAAACTAAAAAGCATCCTTTTTAACAAAAAATTTATACTTATCCTTTGGTTTGGTTTGAGTTTTTTCGCCGTTGCAAAAGACATTATCACGCATTTCGATAACAAGCTTACCACGCATAACAACTATATCATTTACAAACACAACTTTTTAAACCTAATTCACCAGCATACGCTGTTTGGGCCCGAGCCTGAGTTTTACCACGATCTTAACCATTACGGGCCGTTGTTTGGGCTGATAATAGCGCCTTTCGCGGTTTTACCAAACCAGATCGGGGTTGTGCTTTGGGCTATGTTTCTCGCATTTATTCTATACTATGCTGTAGAAAAACTTCCTTTAAATAACGCGCAAAAGTTAGTTATACTGTTACTAAACATTAACAGCATGATGGGTTCATCGGGGAATGTGCAGGTAAATCCGTTGATAACCGCGCTGGTGATTTTCAGCTTTATATTCATCAGGAACAAACAGGATTTTTGGGCTGCGTCAATGATCGTGTTAGGTACCGCGATAAAACTGTATGGTGTTGTGGGCCTTGCGTTCTTCTTCTTCTCAGATAACAAGCCAAAGTTTATTTTAAGCCTTGTGTTTTGGTCGGCCGTGCTATTTGTGTTACCAATGCTGGTTTCATCGCCAGAGTACATTATCAAAACATATCGCGATTGGTACCCGGATCTGCTTGCTAAAAATGCGGATAACTTTGTATCACCAAGGGCAAATATGAGTGTGATGGGGATGGTGTGCAGGATCTTCCACGTAGAGAAACTATCAAACATGTTTATCCTGCTACCTGCTTTAGCTTTGTTTGGCGCATCTATGTTGCGCATAAAATACTGGCGAGATGTTAAATACCAGTTGCTTTTGCTGGCTTCAGTATTGATATTTACTGTAATATTTAGCACCGGGTCCGAGCCGCCAACCTATTGTATAGCCTTTATTGGCGTGGGGATCTGGTATGTTAACTTAGGCCGACCAATCACGGGTTACGAACGCTTCCTGCTCATATTCGCATTGGTAGGTACAGGCTTTTCCTCATCCGATCTGATGCCGGCATATTTAAGATCGCATTATTTTATACCATATTCATTAATGGCGTTCCCATGTTTGCTTATCTGGCTAAAGATAATCTATGAAATGCTCACCCGCCAGTTTGACAAACCCGAAGAAACGTTGCAGATAAGCACTGTAACAAACTAATAAAAGCAAAAGGCTTCCGGTTATGGAAGCCTTAGCTTTTTGTAGAACTCACAAATTAAATTAACTATATATTCCTGTAACTATAAACTCCTGTTAGTGTCCCAATTTTCCAGGTAATGGGCTACCTTGCTCACGAATTGGCCTCCTAGCGCACCATCAACCACGCGGTGGTCATAAGATAACGAAAGGAACATCATGTGCCTGATGGCTATAGCATCGCCTTTTGGTGTTTCTATTACAGCCGGTTTCTTTTTTATAGCACCAACAGCTAATATGGCTACCTGCGGCTGGTTAATAATTGGCGTACCCATCACATTACCGAAAGAACCTACGTTGGTTATAGTGAACGTACCGTCCCGTACATCATCGGGTTGTAACTTGTTGTTACGGGCACGTGTTGCCAAATCGTTTACCGCTTTGGTGATGCCTATAAGGCTAAGCTGATCGGCCTTTTTAATTACCGGAACTATCAGGTTGCCGCTTGGCAAAGCAGTTGCCATACTGATGTTGATATCCTTTTTCTTGATGATCTGCGTACCGCTTACAGATACGTTAATCATCGGGAAATCTTTTATAGCTCTCACTACAGCCTCGATAAATATCGGGGTGAAGGTTATTTTTTCGCCTTCGCGTTTTTCAAACGAGTTCTTGATCTTTTCGCGCCATAACACAAGCTCGGTTACATCGGCCTCTACAAATGAGGTAACATGGGGCGATGTGTGCTTGCTATAAACCATGTGTTCGGCAATCAGCTTGCGCATCCTGTCCATCTCTATGATCTCCTGCCCGCCCGATACGGATGTAGCAGCAGGTTGAGCTTCTGTAGTAGCTGCAGCGGCTTGTGGCGCAGCAGTTGACTGTGGCGGCGCAGGCGGTTGTACGGGTTCAGGTAACGCAGCAGGTGCTTGCGCCGCGGTATAAGCAGGCACTACAGGCTGCGATTGAGCCATTGCCGGCGCAGGTTGTAGCGGTGTACTATCCGTTTGTTGTGCTGCTTGGATCGTAGATCCGCGTTTTTGTATATACTCCAGCAGGTCGTCTTTTGTTAAACGGCCTTCGGCGCCAGTGCCCGGTATGTGGTCAAGTTCGTTATTGCCAATACCTTCCTGGTTGGCTATGTTTTTTACCAATGGCGAGTAAAAGCGATTGCTATAATTTACGCTATCAATTGGTGCGGTCTCTCTTTGTTCAATTTGGCTTATGCCAGGTATATCGGCAATGGGTGCAGGGTCTTCCGCTACCGATTGCGCTACAAAATGTGATGCTTGTTCTCTAATTGCTTGCGGTGCAGTTTCCGGGGTTTGAATAACTTCAGGCTCAGGTGCAGATGTAGCTTCAGGTGCCGATTGGGGGATGTCACTACTGTTGGCGTCCTCAGTTTCTATGATGGCAATTACAGAACCTACCTGTACCACCTCATCCTCTTTACAAAGCTGTTCAACTAACTTTCCTGAAACCGGTGACGGGACTTCCGAATCTACTTTATCGGTGGCAATTTCCATAACTGCCTCATCTGCTTCTATATAATCGCCGGGTTTTTTAGTCCACTTGATTATCGTCGCTTCCGCAACGCTCTCACCCATCTTTGGCAGTAATAATTGGTATTTGGCCATACGCAAAACTATAGTTCGTTGATCAAAATTATACAATATATAACGGTACTGCTAATTTTCTTTCAGTAAAGTAATCAACATAAAAAAGGCCGCTACAGCACTCCTTTCAATGTTTTGTGTTCGCTTGTTGCCAAATGTGTATTTCTTCGTCACAGTTTTGCCGGCTTTTGCCGCCGCTATCCATACGGTGCCTACAGGTTTGTCTTCGCTGCCTCCGCCAGGCCCTGCAATGCCCGTTATCGCAACCGAAAAATCGGATTTAAATTGGCGCAATGCACCCTCGGCCATTTCGGTAACTGTCTGCTGGCTAACGGCGCCAAATTGATAGAGCGTTTCATTATTGACGCCTAAAACGTTTTCTTTCAGGTCGTTGGAGTAAGTTATGCCGCCGCCTAAAAACACCTGCGACGAGCCCTCGTGTTGGGTTATTAAATGAGATACGTAACCACCCGTGCAGCTTTCGGCAACAGAAAGGGTAAGCCCGCGTTCGGCCATATAATTCAGGACAACTTTTTCAAGCGGGATATCTTCTTGTGCAACCACATTGATGCCTACCCTCTCTACTATCCGCGCTGCAAATTCATCTAATTCATCTTGTAGCGAAGGCTCGCCATCGCCATAGGCACTTAGCCTTAAACGCACCTGCCCCATTTTTGGCAAATAGGCCAGTTTGATGCTGGCTGGCAAATCGTTTTCAATGTCTGCTATCTTCTCGGCCAGGAATGATTCGCCCTCGCCCACAGTCAATATGGTTTTGTGGATGATGACCGGTAGTTTAAATGTCCTTTTTAGTTTAGGGATCACCTCCTCCTCCATCATATACTTCATTTCGAAAGGGACGCCCGGCATCGATACATAAATCTTACCGTCCACATTAAACCACATCCCCGGTGCTGTGCCGTTGTTATTCAGCACAATTTCGCAATTCGCGGGTACTTCGGCCTGTTTGCGATTCACATCAAGCAACGGGCGGTTGTACTTTTTAAAAATGTTCTCAACGTTTTGTAAAGCCTGGTCATTCAGCACCAAGCCGACGCCAAAGTATTCTGCTATGGTATGTTTGGTGATATCATCTTTTGTTGGGCCAAGGCCACCGGTTATCAGGATGATATCTGCACGCCCGGCAGCTTCTGCAAGGGCTTTAAGGATGTGCTGCTTATCGTCGGATATGGACGAGATCTGTTTCACACGGATTCCCTCCCCGTTAAGCTTCTGCGCCATCCAGGCAGAGTTGGTGTCTACAATCTGTCCAATTAATATCTCGTCACCGATGGTTATGATCTCTGCAAGCATATTAGTTAAAGGCTGCGTTATTTGTGTAGTCGCTTCGTTTACTCAGTTTCAGGTCCTGCAATATTGATGCCTTAACCTTTAGGGTTACGTTATATGATTTGTAGAAACCAAATGGCAGCCACTGTACTGATAAGTCCCAGCAATGCAGATCGCGATAGATAGCAAATGACGTGGCGCTGCTCAATTGCCTTGCCTTAATATCATAACTGCTGTTATATTGGATCTTCCACTTTTGAGTAAGGCTTACATCGCCGCTTACCATTATGGTGTTGCTTGTACTGCTGTTAATTACCTGGTTAGAGTACGAATAACTGTAGTTTATAGAGATGTTCCACGGGATGTTAAAATCGATATAGGCACCCGGGTCGCTATTGATCATTGCAAGCCTTTGCGCCTGGTTAGGATCCATGGTTTCGAGCGTATTTCCTACAGGCTGCACCGTTTTAGGCCTGAAAGTAGCCGGGTTTAACGCACCGCTTGCCGATAAGGTGAAGCTTTGTAATAAAGGGAACTTACCATCTTGCCAGCTGTAACGGTTTACCCTGCGGATATATTTTTGCACTTGGTTGCCAGAAATAGAATCGCGCACCTGGGTGGTATATGGGTCAAGTGAACCGCTAAAGTTGATATTGATCTTCTGGTTCAAGATAGCTGTGTGGCCCGAGAAGTTAATGTTTGCAAGTTTTAATGAATCGGCCGCGAAGTTGTAAAATGAAGAAAAGGTTAAACCTTGCAAAATAGGGATTTTCCTGGCAACACCGGATGTATCGGTGCTTTTAGGCTTAACCTTAGCTTCGATAGTGTTATCTAACGAGAAGCCTATGCCTGCTTGTTTACCAATACCCGGCCCGCCATAAACAGATTGCTCATATATAGAATAGCGTTGCGCGTAATAAGGATAGGGTACCGTTGCAGCGCTTACGGCCGTACGATAGTAACCATAACTCGGGTCACCAAAATCTGGCTGGTAGTTAAAGCTGATAGATGGTGTGGTTACGTGTCTTATAGCTATTAAATTCCCTTTTTTAAATGGAAGGGTACCATAAAGTTTTGTTGAAACACCCGCATTTAAGCTATACTGGTAGTTACGGGTAAAACCTTGTACGGTATCGGTAACGGGCAATACCTGCCCGGCAGTAGTACCCCTGTCAAACCTGCGGCGGATACTCTGCAAATACCAGCGTTCGGTGTAGTTGATACCGGTATTAAACTGGAAATATTTGAGAAACGTAGCGTTAAATGCTACGGGGATATTGTGTTGCAAACCATTTTGAAGGCGTTTCGTAAAGGTATTAGCTTTAAACAGCTCCGCTTCGGGTACCGCGTTTAGTTTGTTAGTACCTACCAAGCTGTAACCAACGGTTATGCGTTGATACCATTTTTGCTCACCCACACGGTCTTTAGAATCAAACGGACTAAGCGTAGCCATGTTAAAGCTAAATGTTGGCAACTCCAGCGTTACGGTTTTGGCGGTAAGGTCCTGGCTGTGGCCTAAACTCACGTTTAAATTAAAGGGCGTGCCTGCCCAAGTTTTACCATACGAGATACTCGAACGTAAGTTATTTTGCGTTAACTGGGTTAAGTTATAGTTGTTTTGGCCAGGGCTGTTACGGTAAAAGCTTGATGTACCCGCGTTAACCGACGCACTAAAGGTGGTACCGGGGTTAGCGTTAGGGTCTTGCGAGTGGGTCCACGCAATGTTAAAATCTTTTATGGCCGGATCACCGGAAAGGCCGTAATTGTGCGAACCGTAGCTCAATGTTAAACTACCGCCGTATTTGTATTTTTTAAGATAGCGGGCATTTGTGTTTATCTCGTACGATCCTTTTGAGTACAAGGTAGCCATTGTGGTAAGGTCGATATAATCGCTAAGGGCAAGGTAATAACCAATATTGCGCAGGTAAAACCCCAGTTTTTGGTCCTCACCAAAGGTTGGTAATATTAAACCGGATGTGCGCGAATCTGGCTTGGGGAAAAACCCGAACGGGATGCCCAAAGGCAATGGCACACCTGCTATCTCTAAATATGCCGGGCCGGATATAATGCGGTTTTTTTGGCCGATACCTTTTGTAATTACGATGCCAAAGTGTGTTTCGGGGTAAGGCAGATCGCAGGTGCTGAATATTACGTTACGGTATGCCACCTCGGTTTCGTTAAGGCGTTTTGCCTGCCCGCCCGATATAAAGTTCCCCTCCTGCTCAGACGCGGGGTTCCAGATCTTTCCTTTTTTGGATTTATAGTCAAATAATAACGAATCGGATGCCACAGGTTTTTCGGTGCCCGATTTGGAAAGTGGCCTGCCAATATATCGCCTGGTTTTTGAATCGATAGAACCGCGGGCAAATATCTGGTGCTTGTTTTCGTCAACACGAATGTAGTCGGCATCAAGCTCAAAATCCTCGTAAGTAACCCGTGCCCTGCCATACAGATATTTGATCTTGTGATCGTTATCAACAAAGGATGAATCTTCGGCTGTAGCTTTTACAATAGATTTTAGTCCCCCGGCACTTGGCGTGGTATCCCGTTTGGTATTTACCGAAGCTGTTTTGGGGGCGGTGAAATTACGGCCCTTTGTTTTGGTATTGTCAGCTTTAATGGTGCTCTTTGGCTGGATGATTTGGCGGCCGTTTACGATTTCGGGTTTTATAATTGTATCTTGGACAGCTGCCTGGCGGAAATCCGCATTTGCGGACGCTGCTATGCTACCCATTAATATTAGTAAAATTGTAAAAAAAGGCTTAACTAATTTCAAAATTGATTATGAATAGTATTTTTGCAGGTACAGTTAACAGCGTTCAAAGCTAATGAAAAATAAAATATTGAACAGGTTGAAAAGAACGATTTGTAGCATTGCTGCTTTATTAATTTGCTTCTCATTATTTTCATTCACCTCAAAAGATCTCGTAGAAAAAGACACCGTTGTAAACAGTTTTAAACTTAGAACGGTTATCATTGATGCAGGCCATGGCGTTAAGCCAACTAATGCCCCACCGGGTCATTATTCGCCTGGTGCAGGTGGCGCTTTTTCTAATGAAAGGAATGTAACGCTTGCCATTGCATTAAAATTGCAGAAAGCAATTGAAAAAGATTTGCCGGGTGTAAAAGGTGTTTTAACCCGCACAACGGAAGAGGATGTATCGTTTGAAAAGCGTGCCGAAATCGCCAATCAAAACAAGGGTAATTTGTTTATTTCTATCCACTGTAATTCACTGTCAGACAGGGTGGTTCGTGATCGTGTTGGCACCAGGCGCGGCAAGGCGGTTTACAAGTCGGTACGCGTGGCAGATCGTTCGGGTAAAGGGGTGTTGATGCTGGTATATGGTTTGCACCGATCGCGCGAGGAACAAAACGCCATTAAAAACAACCAGGTGGAGGATGAGTCTGGCATAGACGGCGGCGCTTTAGACCCTAACGACCCCATAGTAGTAATACTTACAGACGCATACATGCGTAAATTTCGTAAACAAAGTATAAAAATTGCAAACTTAATTAACGATGAGATTGTTGGGACAGACAACAGACGAAGCGAGGGGCTGCGTGAACAGGGTCTTTATGTGCTTTGCCACAGCGCAATGCCGTCTGTATTGGTTGAAACCGGCTATATAAATAACACCGAAGAAGAGGAATATTTAAACTCAGAAGAAGGTCAAAAAGAGATAGTTAACTCGATCGTAAGGGCAATTAGCAAGTACAAAACACAAATGGAACAAGTTACAATAAACTAAACACAGAAAATTAAATATACTTCGATATACCTTTATGAAAATATCAAACGAAACAAAAATTGGGGCGCTTACAGCTGTTGCCATCACCGTATTAATATTGGGCTACAGCTTTCTCCGCGGAAATGATGTTTTCTCATCGTCTAATAAATTTTATGCCATCTACCGCAGTGTAGAAGGCTTAACCGTTTCTAAACCTATATTGGTGAACGGTTTCCAAATAGGCCGCGTATCTAAAATGCAATTAGGCGGTGATGGCCGCACCACGGTTGAATTTAAAGTTGATAAACAATATAACATCCCAGATAATACCCTTGCTAAATTAGAAAGCACCGACCTTTTGGGTGGCAAGGCCATTGTATTTGAACTGGGTAATAGCATGAAATATGCCGAAACCCAGGATACGTTGCGTGCTGATATTCAAGGTAGCCTTGCAGAAAGCTTGCAACCTATTCAGAAAAAGGCCGAGGTTTTGATAACCAAGGTAGACTCTGCCCTGGGCTCTATCAACAAGATCATGAATCCTAATTTCCAAAAAAATGTGGACAGGAGTTTTGCCAGCATTGCAAACTCATTGCAAACTTTAGAGGGTACTACTAAAAAGATAGATGCAATTGTAGGCGCGCAAAGCAGCCATATCAACAGTATTATGGCTAATGCCGATGCTGCATCAAGTAATTTAAAAGTTAGTACAGGTAACCTTAACGGCATTTCTGCCAACTTTGAAAAGTTCAGCACCGATCTGGCCAATTCAAACATTAAGGGTACGCTGGAAAACGCAAACAAAGCCATGGGCGAACTGCAGACCACCGTTGGCAAGATTAACAGCGGCCAGGGTTCGTTAGGTTTATTAATGAATGATACTAAGATGTACGATAACTTAAACACGGCATCGGGCAACCTTAACAACCTGTTTATTGATATTAAGGCACACCCAAGCCGTTACGTAAACTTCTCGGTATTCGGTAAAAAGGGAAATTAGCTTAGGATACCCTTAAAATAAAATCAGCACGAACGCCGATTTTAGCTATCTTGGAATAGTTAAAATCGGCGTTTCTGTTTGCACGCAGCGCATCTCCGTCTCGTAACCAATTCTTTAACCAGCTGTTTATTTCACTAAAAGATTCAAATTTTTATATTTGATTATAGAAAGTATTTTAAACATAATAAATTAATCCTCAGTCACCTCAGCAATTTATATTAAGACTCCTAATAATGAAACTACGCTTTGCATTAATTTTTATATTATTATTTGCGTTAATTAATACGGCTTTATCTCAAAATTTTAAAAATCAGGAAGTTAAATTCCTTATTGATACTACCATTATCATCATGAAGAATAATGCAGTCAATGCTGCTAATGTTGACTGGTCTGTATTAAGAGAAAGTGCGCTGAATAAGGCTTCCAATTTAAATAGCCCTTATGAATTAGGAAAGGTTATGCGCGGGCTTTATAAATCTATTGGCGACTTTCATGGTGCTTTTTTTTACCGCGATAGTACATTCCAGTGGCATGGGAAAGACTTACCAGTATCAGATAGTGTGATGAAGGAATGGAACAAACGGTCTGGCATCAAAACTGACATACTGGATAAAGACATTGGGTATTTAAGAATCCCTTCTATGCCCGGAGGCGGAAAGGATGATTATGATAAGAAGGGCCAAGCCCTTAACGATAGCCTTTGCAAAATATTAACAGCCAACATCAAAGGAATTATTATTGACTTGAGAATAAACGGCGGTGGAGCTATGCATCCTATGATTATTGGCGTTGAACAACTATTGGGAAACAGAAAAGTTGGCTCATTTCTAAATAAACGAAAAGAAGACTGGGTTATAAAGGATAATAGTCTCTACATTGATACATCTTTATTGACCGCAATTAAGCCGAAGTGTAATGTTGAAGGTCAATCAATCCCGGTTGTATTATTGATTGGGCCGGGCACCGGAAGTTCCGGGGAGTTTTTGACAATGGCTTTTAAAGGCAGAAAGAATACAGTTTTTATCGGGACAGAGACAGCAGGTTATGTTACGGTCAACAGCGGCATCGCCATTAATAAATTTGCATTCATGAACCTCTCAATCGGATACGGCCAGGACAGAATTGGCAACTCTTACACTAATGCTATTCTACCAGATATTCGTTTAGAAGCACCCGAAAACTTCAATTCCTTAAAAAATGATACCAATGTTAAAGCTGCTATTAAATGGCTCAATGCTCATTGAGATTGCTGAGCAATAATCAGTTAATATATTGGAATAAATTCATGAAAGTTTATTCCTCTCTCAATTTCTTTTGGGTGTTATTCTGAATCTTATTCGCTAATAACAAACGTCTTCCCCTCAACAGCCAATTCTGTGTTTGGGAAAACGCTTTGCGCTTCTTCCAGCAACTCATTAAGCGTTTTGTAGCGGGCCGAGAAATGGCCAATGATGAGTTTTTCGGCATTTACCCGTAGCGCCACCTCCCCTGCCTGTAACGCAGTTGTGTGGTGGGTTTGGTTTGCCCTGTCTACCATGTCATGTAAAAAGGTAGCCTCGTGGTAAAGCAACGTTGCCGAGTTTATCTGCTGCAGGTATTTTTCCACGTAAAGGGTATCAGATACGTAGGCGTATGATCTTGGTTCCTGCGGGGCGGTGGTAAGCGTTTCGTTTTTGTAAACAGTGCCATCTGCCGCTGTAAAATCATTGCCTTTTTTAAGCGAACTGTATTCAGATACCGGAATATTCAAGTCCTCTATCTTTTCCTTGATAAGTTTGCGCAAACGTTTCTTTTGGCGGAACAGAAAGCCTGTGCAGGGGATCCGGTGATCGAGCGGAATGGTTTCTACAAAAATATCCTGGTTCTCTAAAATAGTACCTTTTTGTGTAGCATCGGTAAACACATACTCAAGAGGAAAATGCAGTTTAGTTTCAGAATATTTTAGCTGAAGGTCTATGATCTCTTTTAATGGCTCTGGGCAAAATAATTTAATTTCTTTTTTGCGCCCGTTAAGGTGCATAGATGAGAGCAGGCCCACCAAACCAAGATAATGGTCGCCATGCAGGTGGCTGATAAAAATATAATCTATGCGGCTGGCTTTAACATCAAAACGCAGCATTTGCTGCTGGGTACCCTCGGCGCAATCAACCAAATAAAGCTTTTCGTTTATGTTGAGTACCTGCGCTGTTGGGTTCCGGTTAAAAATGGGGGTTGCAGAGCTACTGCCCAGTATAGTAACTTCAAATTTCATACCGGGGGCGCGGGTTATTATCTAATTTCTCTTTTCAGTTCTTTCTCAATTTCTTCCATAAAAATAAGGTCGATACCTTCTTCGCAGGTAGGTACAATAGAAAGAACGTTATCCAATTGGGAGATGGTAATCAGGCGTGAAACCGCGTCATTCAATCCGCAAAGGATAAATGAACCAGTTGCGTTTTTACATAAGCGATGCCCCACCAATAAACTGCTTAAGCCAGATGAATCTGCAAATTTAACCTGCGAAAGATCAAGGATGATGTTCCTTTGGCCTTCGGTGTTGATCAATATCAGTTCAGATTTTAACTGAGGGGTGATCAAAGAGTTTAATTTTGTTTCGTTAAGCTTAATCAGAATATACTTCTCGTGCTTGTCAACGTGAAATTTCATTTTGTCGTAATTAAAAAGCTAAGATATAATTATTTTCTTTGTAATTGAAAAACTTAAATAGAGACTAATGCTCTATTGATCGCATTTTCTACCCGATTTAATACATCGGCAAGTTCGGGCTTTACAAAGGCTTCTCCTGTAATTTGCTCATAAAGTTCAATATACCGTTCAGATATCGAACTAACAATTCCTTCGGTCATCTCCGGCACTTGTTGTCCATCTTTCCCCTGGAAACCATTTTCGATAAGCCATTTCCTTACAAACTCTTTAGAAAGTTGTTTTTGCGCCTCGCCGCTTGCCTGCCTGTCGGCGTAGCCATCGCTGTAAAAGTACCTTGATGAATCGGGCGTATGGATCTCATCTATCAGGTAGATAGTATCGCCTACCTTACCAAACTCGTACTTGGTATCAACCAGTATCAGCCCTTGCTTCACCGCGATCTCCGTACCACGCTGAAATAGCTGGCGGGTATAATTTTCTAATTGCACATAATCCGCCTCACTTACAATTTCCTGTTTCAGGATCTCCCCGCGGGAGATATCTTCGTCGTGCCCAACAGCTGCTTTAGTGGTTGGGGTAATGATGGGCTCGGGCAACTTGTCGTTCTCTTTTAAACCATCGGCAAGGGCAACGCCACAAACCTGTTTACGGCCGGCAGCATACTCGCGGGCGGCATGGCCTGCAAGGTATCCGCGGATCACCATTTCTACCTTAAAGGGCTCGCAAATGCGGCCTATGGTAACAGATGGATCGGGTACGTTGATAACCCAGTTAGGGACAATATCTGATGTAGCCTGTAAAAACTTGGCGGCTATTTGGTTTAGTACTTGCCCCTTGTAAGGGATAGCCTCGGGAAGTACCACGTCGAACGCAGAAATGCGGTCAGTAACCACCATAACCAAGCATTTATCACCTATCGTATAAACATCGCGGACCTTACCTTTGTAATAATTGGTTTGCCCCTCAAAATTAAAATGTGTTTCTTTTATTGCGTCCATGTTTCAGTAGTGAGTATCAAGTATCAAGTACCTAAAACATCTTGATACTTGATACTAAATAAATACTTTATTGTATATCTCCGTAAGCTTCCAATATGCGTTTCACCAGTTTGTGGCGTACAACATCTTCCCCGCTCAGGTAAACAATTTCGATACCGCTTATATCGGTTAATATGCGCAGGGCGGTGTATAAGCCCGATTGCTGTTTTTTTGGTAAGTCTATCTGCGTAACGTCACCTGTTACGATGAATTTGGCTGATGGCCCCATACGGGTCAGGAACATCTTTAGCTGCATATCTGTAGCGTTTTGTGCCTCATCCAAAATTACAAAGCAATTATCGAGCGTACGGCCACGCATAAATGCCAGCGGCGCTATCTCGATGGTGCGGTTCTCCAGGTAAAGTTTCAGCTTTTCGGCCGGGATCATATCATCCAGCGCATCATATAAAGGGCGTAAGTATGGGTCGATCTTTTCCTTCAGGTCGCCCGGTAAAAAGCCCAGGTTCTCCCCTGCCTCAACAGCCGGGCGGGTAAGGATGATGCGCTTTATCTCTTTGTTTTTTAGCGCCCTTACTGCCAGCGCTACCGCGGTGTAAGTTTTGCCTGTGCCCGCAGGGCCAATGGCAAAAAGGATGTCGTTTTTGGCAAGGCTCTCTACCATGCGGTGCTGGTTTGGCGTGCGCGCACGTACCATGATACCGTTGGGGCCAAAAACCAATACTTCGCCGCTTGCAAATTTATCCGGTGTGCTCTCGCCGGGTGCTGCGGGTTTGGCCGTAGGCTTGCTGCCTAATATGCGCTCCACATCAATAACGGTAAGGCTCTCAAATTTTTCTACATGCTGTACCAGGTGGTCAAACTTCTCCTGGAAAACGTTTAGTTCGTTTTCATCACCCAAAACTTTAACATCGCTGCCACGTGCAACTATTTTAAGCTTAGGGAATTGCTTTTTAATGATCTCGAAATGGTCGTTGTTAGGGCCCCATAATACGGCGGGGCTAATCTGCTCAATTGTTAACTTTAGCTCGTTCAATAGGAATTGATTTTTGACAGTTTACGAATTTTTATGAATTAAAAATTGAATATTTGCACCTTTAATACTCTACAAGACTAGCAATAAATATTTACAAAATTAATGGCTATTATAACTTTAACTACTGACCTGGGCGATAAAGATATTTATCAGGCTGCCCTTAAAGGTAGTATTTATAAATTGCTCCCAACAGTAAATATTGTAGATATTACTAACAATGTTGCCGCCTTTAATGTGCAACAGGCCGCCTTTATTTTAAAGAACAGTTTTTACTATTTCCCGGATAATACCGTGCACCTGATAGGCATTGATACTGTGTACAATACGCAAACCCGCTACCTTGCCGTGCGGTACAAAACGCACTACTTTGTGGGGGCCGATAACGGCATCTTTTCGTTGATGTTTAATGATGAGCCGGATGAGATTGTGGAAATAGATATCATGCAGGACCTTAAGTTTCTGCATTTCCCGCTGGCGGATATTTTTGTGAAGGCCGCCTGCCATTTAGCAAACGGCGGTACCCTTGCGGAGATCGGCCTGCCGGTAAGCAGCGTAGAAAATAAAATGACCCTGCAACCCGTTATCGAAAAAAACCTGATCAAGGGCGCGGTGATCTATATCGACTCGTTCCAAAACGTGATCACCAACGTTACCAAAGAGTTTTTTAACCGCGTGCAGCAAGGCCGCCGTTTTGTGCTCTACTTTAAACGTAACGAAACTATTAATCATCTTAGCTGGCACTATAATGAAGTACCCGAAGGCGAAAAGCTTTGCCTCTTCGGTATCAGCGACCACCTGGAGATTGCCATTAACAAAGGCAACGCCAGCGGGCTTTTGGGCCTAAACCTTGGCGACAGCGTTATTATTGATTTTCAGTAAAATGACAGCGGTTTAAGCAGTACCTCTTGACGCTTGTCCTCATACTTGCGTCAATTTTAGCATTGCTGTTAACAAACGCGAAACAAAGGTGTAATTTAGCGGCTTTGTACATACAATAATATAGCACATATAAATGGCACGAGGCAGATTGAACAGTGGCAGCAAGGCAGAAGCAGAATTACCAAAAGCAAAATTAAACCTGGAGAGCGTTAGGCGCATCAGCAAACTTATCTCTTACATAAAACCATACCGGGGCAAATTCATCGCCGGGATGTTCTTCTTATTTATGTCGAGTTTAACCGGCCTTGCGTTCCCGTCATTATTGGGTGCTTTGATCGATGCCGCGCAGGGCAAACAGAAATATGCTTTTTTACCGCCCACCATCAACGCTATTGGCTTGCTGGCATTCTCTATTTTATTTGTACAGGCGTTTGTATCGTTCTTTAGGGTGGTTTGGTTTGTGCAGGTTGCCGAGAAAGCACTTGCTGATATCCGCCGCGATACCTACTTTAAGCTGATAACCCTTCCCATGAACTTCTTCGCTAACCGCAGGGTTGGTGAACTGAATAGCCGAATCTCTGCCGATCTATCGCAGATACAGGATACCATGACCACCACCTTTGCCGAAATGATAAGGCAACTGGTTATATTGGTTGGCGGCATTACCTTACTAACCATCGTATCCTTTAAACTGACGTTGGCTTTATTGTTGATGTTGCCCGTATTGGTTGTGGTAGCCGTATTCTTTGGCAAATTTATCCGTAACCTGTCAAGGCAGGCGCAGGATAAACTGGCGGAATCTAACACCATAATTGAAGAAACCCTGCAAGGTATTGCTAACGTAAAGGCTTTTGTGAACGAGGCTTTTGAAGCGGGTCGTTATAACAAAAACCTGCGCGAAGTGGTTAAGATAGCTGTAAAGGGTGCGGTGTTCCGTGGGATATTCGCATCATTTATCGTATTCTGTTTGTTTGGTTCTATAGTAGGTGTGATATGGTATGGTTCGATATTGGTTCACCGGCACGAGCTTTCTGTTGGTAGCTTAACCACCTTTATCTTATACTCTATTTTTGTGGGTGCTGCTATGGGTAGCTTCCCGGAACTTTACGCCAATCTGCAAAAGGCGGTTGGTGCCAGCGAACGAGTTTTAGAGATCCTTGATGAAAAAGGCGAAGATGTGTCTATCAATGCCGAAGATAATCTCATAAAACAAAAAATAAGCGGTAACCTGGCATTTAATAATGTGGTATTCGCCTACCCTTCCCGTTCAGAACTTACGGTGTTGAAAGATATTTCGGTTACCGCCAATGCGGGCCAAAAGGTTGCTATTGTTGGGCCAAGCGGTTCTGGTAAATCTACCATGGCGGCGCTGATACTGCAATTTTACCATCCGCAAAGCGGGAGCATTTATTTTGACGGTTTAGACGCCGAAGAGTATGCCTTGACCGATATCCGCAACCAGGTAGCTATTGTTCCGCAGGATGTATTGCTGTTTGGGGGTACTATTTTAGAGAACATTGCCTATGGTAAATTGGGTTCGGATAAGGACGAGATCATTTCGGCAGCCAAAAAAGCTAATGCAGATCAGTTTATTACGTCTTTCCCCGAAGGTTATGATACCCTTGTTGGCGAGCGCGGCGTAAAACTATCCGGCGGACAGCGCCAGCGCATCGCTATTGCGCGCGCCTTGCTTAAAAACCCGGCTATATTGATCCTGGATGAAGCAACTTCGTCGCTCGATTCGGAATCTGAACGTTTGGTGCAGGAGGCGTTAGAAGTGCTGATGAAAGGCCGTACGTCTATCATCATCGCCCACCGCTTATCAACCATCCGTGAGGCAGATAAGATCATCGTGCTGGAGAAGGGCAACATCATCGAAACGGGTAACCATCAGGAACTGATAGCTAATGAACAAGGCCTGTATCGATATTTAAGCCAGTTGCAATTCGAGACCGCGCAGAGCTAAATTAGTGCTGTCTCAGGGTGTCCCACGGTGTACCGTTTTTTAATTAGTGAGACACCCTTCTAAAAATACATAGTTTTCTAACTTACAGGTATTTATGTATTTTATTTAAAAATTAAATTTAAATATTTAAAAAATCAGCTGTTTTGTAACTAGCTGATTGTTATAATGTTAAATAAATATTGTGTAGTGTCTCACAAAGTGGGACACCTTAAAAAGATGAACTCGCTTTCGCCTTTAAAACCAACTTTTAATCGTTATTATTGCATTAGGCCCAACACCCCTGTTAGTGGCCTGCGAACTATATAAATGAAACTAACTATACACGGCGCTGCCCGCCAGGTTACGGGTAGCATGCACCTGCTGCAGGTAGGTCAATATAAAATACTGGTAGATTGCGGGCTGGATTACGAGAAAGACCATAACGTAATGGTGAACGAAGATTTTGGTTTCCGCCCCGAAGAGATCGACGTAGTGATCCTTACCCATGCCCATATCGACCACTCGGGCAACCTGCCTACGCTTGTGCGCTTAGGCTTTAACGGCCAAATCCTTTGCACCCCACCAACTGCCGACCTTACCGAACTGTTGTTATTTGATTCAGTAAACATATTTTTAGCTAAGGCACAAAAAGGCCGCAGTCGTGGCCGCAAGCATAAACATAGCAGCGCCGGCCCTCAGCCTCTCTACCTGCAAAAACACGTAATGGATACAGTTGAACGCTTTGTAACCATTGGGTATAACAAACCGTTCCGCATTACCGGCGATATCGAACTGACCTTTATACCCGCCGGCCACCTGCTTGGTGCTGCTGCTGCGGTGCTTAAAATAAATGATAACGGCGAAGAAAAATCAATCGCCTTTACCGGCGATATTGGCCGCAAGAACTACCCGGTGCTAAACGACCCCGACCCGCTGCCACCTGTGGATTATATCGTATCCGAATCTACCTACGGTGGCAGGATGCACACCAAGGGCAAATCGGTTCAGGAAACACTGATAGAAACCATTGAGAAAGTTTGTGTGGTTGAGCAAGGGCGGTTAATTATTCCCGCATTCAGCATTGGCCGTACGCAGTCGTTGGTTTTTGCGCTCAACAAGATCTTCAACGCGGGTTTGCTCCCTCCTGTTAAGGTTTTTGTGGATAGCCCAATGGCTACCCGTGCTACCAGTCTTTACCGCAAACACCATAACCTGGTAAATGCCGAAGCGCAGGAGTTTTACAACAAACAAGGCGACGAGTTCGAGTTTGAGCACCTCACCTATGTAGAAACCCTGAAGGATAGCCGCCAGGTATCTAATTATTACGAGCCTTGTATTATCATCTCCTCGGCAGGTATGCTGGAGGGTGGCCGAATCCAGGATCACCTTTTTTATAATATCCAAAATTACTACTGTACCATTCTTTTTATAGGTTATTGTGCCAAAGGAACATTAGGTTTCCGCTTGTTGCGTGGCGACCCTATCGTCCATATTAAAGACCGCGACCTATCCGTTTACGCCACCATCAAACAAACTGACGTACTAAGCGCCCACGGCGATCACGAAGACCTGGTGAACAACATTAAGTCGCAAGCTCCAAACAAGCTTAAAGGCGTTTATTTGGTACATGGCGAGGCCACCAGCATGCAAGCCATGGCTGATGCATTGGAGGTTGACGGGTACAAGGTTACGATACCGGAGAAGGGCGTGAGTTACGAGTTGTAGGTAAATCCACGGTCATTTAAATCACACGCGGTGAAAATTCCTCTTACACATTCCCCCAACCATGCGCAAGCACGTCGGCAATATGGATGGTTTTAATGGGCAAGTTGTTTTTATCGATATAGCCTTGTAGGTGCAGCAGGCAGGATGCATCGGTAGAGATGATGTATTCGGCGCCGGCGGCAAGGGCGTTGTCTACTTTTTGCTGGGCCATGGCGGTGGCAATGCCATCAAACTTAACGGCAAAGGTGCCGCCGAACCCGCAACAGGTTTCGTTATCCTTCAGGTCTACAAGTTCCAGGCCTAATACCTTGGAAAGCAATTGGCGCGGCTCGTCCTTTATTTTGCATTCGCGCAGGCCCGCACAGCTATCGTGGTAAACGGCGCGGCCTTCCAGTTCGGCGCCAAAGTAATCAACGTTTAGGATGTTTACCAAAAAATCGCTCAGCTCGTAAATATTGCTTTGGATATTGCGGCATTTATTGTGCAATGCCGTATTGGTGAACAGATCGTTGTAATAGTTGCGCACCATACCGGTACACGATGCAGATGGCGAAACGATGATACTATCCTCATGAAAATCATTCAGGAATTTGCTGCCAACGGCTTTGGCGTCGTCCCAAAAACCGGCGTTGAAAGCGGGTTGGCCACAACAGGTTTGTTCGGAGTTATAATTTACCTTACAGCCTGCCTTTTCGAGCACCTTAACGGTATTAAAAGCGGTGGCTGGGTACAACTGATCTATAAAACACGGGATAAATAACTCAATTGTCATCTGTACGGGTAAATATTAACGGCCACTAAATTCAGCATTTTTCTTGATCTTATTCTCCGCACCCAGCAAAGAAAACAGCAGGAACAAACCGATAACAAAGAATATGCCCAATACAAGGGTTGAGTTACGCATGCTACCAGTCCACTCCTCAATAAAGCCAAAACTGAATAAACCGCCTACAATGGCCAGCTTTTCGGTAACGTCATAAAAGCTAAAAAATGAGGCTGTATCCGGGATATTCTGAGGTAAATATTTAGAATAAGTAGAGCGCGAAAGCGACTGGATCCCGCCCATTACCAAACCTACAAATACGGCTACGATGTAAAAATGCGCGGCAGTTCTTGTAAAGTACGCGGCGATACAAATGCCTATCCAAAGGAACACCACAAATATCAGTACCCGTACGTTGCCGTATTTATTAGATAGGCGCGACATTAGCGTAGCCCCTGCAATGGCAACAATTTGGATGATAAGAATAATTTTGATCAGGTCTTCGGTTGGCATGCCCAATTCTTTAGCGGCAAAACTGGTAGCTACCAGCATAATGGTTTGCACACCCATCGAATAGAAAAAGAAAGACGGCAAAAACCTTTTTAACAGCGGCATGCCCTTTACTTTAACCCAAACGTTCCCCAATTCTACAAACCCTCCCTTAATAATATTTTGGTGCTGCGATTTACCGTTCGGGCTGCCTTTTGGCAAAATATAGAAAGGGATCAAAGCAAAACCTATCCACCAGATACCTACTAACAGAAATGATAAGCGCGAGGCCGAGCCTTTTGTAAGGCCAAAGGTATCGGGCATTAAAATGAATACAAAGCAAATAAGCTGGAGCAAAACGCTGCCGATATAGCCATATGTAAAGCCTTTGGCGCTTACTTTATCCTGCATATCAAGCGTGGCTATCTGAGGCAGGTATGAATTGTAGAATACGAAGCCACCCGCATAGCCAATGGCAGCTATGGCAAAGGCCACAATGCCCCATTCGATGTTATGCTCGTCCACAAAAAATAAGCTACAGCAAGCAAGCGAGCCAATTGCTGTGAAAAATTGCATGAACGTTTTTTTGTTACCGCGGTAATCTGCAATGGAACTGAGGATAGGGAGCAAGAATACCATCACGAGATAGGCAGCCGCAAGGGCATAGTCCTGCAAAGCCGTGTTAATAACGCTAAAACCAAAAAAGTTTACTCGATTGCCGTTTGCGGCGTTTGCGGTGATAGCAATGTAATAAGCCGGGAAAACGGTTGTGGTGATCACCAGGTTGTAAGCCGAATTTGCCCAATCAAACATGGCCCACGCCCGGATAGTTCTGTCGTTATTTTTTTCTTCCATTGCACACTAAAAGTATGCAATTTTTGGAGTTTAAGAAATATTTGAAAAAAAGCGACAGTGTACCCTACCCCAAAGCAAACTCAACCGCCGCTGCAGAGTGGATCTGCGTGGTATCAAACTGCATTACGTCAGTGTCTTCGGGTTTTATCAGTAATGGTATTTCCGTACAGCCTAAAATAACGGCTTGCGCGCCCTGTTGTACCAGTCCGTCAATTATTTGCAGGTAACGGGTTTTGGTTTCAGGCAGTAAAATACCTTTGCCCAATTCTTCCATCAGGGTTTGGTGAATAAAGTCGCGGTCGGTTTGGTTGGGTAGCAATGGTTCTATACCTGCTGCTGTAAGTTTATCGGTAAAAAAAGTCCGCTCCATAGTAAACTTAGTACCCAATAAAGCAACCTTGGTTAAGTAATGTGCGTTAATAACCTTAGCGGTTGCGGTCGCGATGTTAATTACGGGCAGGCCAATACTTTGCTCTACTTCATCAGCCACCAAATGCAGCGTATTTGCACAAAGGATGATGCCCTCGGCCCCTGCGTTTTTTAAACCTATCCCGGCATCTATGATCATTTGGGTGGTTCTGTCCCATCTTTCTTCCGCGTGGTTTTTAGCAATATCGGCATAATTGAACGAGTGCAACAGCAATTGAGCGGCGTTTACACCACCCAGTTTATCATTCACGCCCAGGTTAATAAAACGGTAATAATCGATAGTTGATACCCAGCTGGTGCCGCCAATAAGCCCTAAAGTTTTCATGCGGTAAAACTATCATAAATCAGTCGGGTTAGCTATAAAGCACAACAAATCCGCTATTTTTTACATTCGGCTTACGCTGGTGGTAAATGTTTCGCAATCGTTGCCCTACAAAGCCTAAGCATTTCGTACCTTAGCAACAAACAATAATAAATGTCAAAAAAGAATAAAAATAACGCTACCATAGACCAGGTGCTCACGCAGATGGTGCTGGATATATTTGAACAAAACGGCAATACGCCGCTAAACCATAAACAAGTTTCTGCCAAGCTAAACGTACGCGACCCTGATGCCCGCGGCGTTATCCTGGATGTATTGAAGAACGAAGCCTTTAAAGGTGTAATGAAAGAAATATTGCCCGGCAAATTTCAACTGCTGGAGCTAAAGACCTTTGTTGAAGGCAAGGTTGATCTAACCAATGACGGCTCGGCATTCATCGTTACCGACGACCCCAGTGAAACCGATATTTTTGTAGCCCCACGTAAATTGCGCAACGCCCTAAACGGCGACCGTGTTAAAGTTTATGTGTATGCTAAAAGCCGCGGCAAACGCCAGGAAGGCGAAGTGATAGAGATATTGCAGCGCCATAAAATGGAGTTTACCGGTGTGGTAAAATTATCTGAACGTTTCGCGTTCTTCATTCCCGATGATCGTAAAATGATGCACGATATCTTTATCCCCATCAGCGATTTGAACGGGGCAAAGAACGGGATTAAAGCTGTAGCCGAAATTACCGACTGGCCTGCCGGCGCTAAAAACCCGATAGGCCGCATCAAACATATTTTGGGCGAACAGGGCGAGAACGATACGGAGATGAACGCCATCCTGGCTGAGTACGGGTTTCCCCTATCTTTCCCTGCCGAGGTTGAACGCGATGCCGAAGAGATCCCAAGCGAGATAAGCGCCGAAGAGGTTGCTAAACGCCGAGATTTCCGCGATGTGCTAACGTTCACCATCGACCCATTTGATGCCAAGGATTTTGATGATGCCTTATCATTCAAAAAACTGGATAATGGCAATTACGAAGTTGGTGTGCACATTGCCGATGTATCGCACTACATCATCCCCGATTCGGCCCTGGATAAGGAAGCTTACGAGCGCGGGACATCCGTTTACCTGGTAGACAGGGTTATCCCGATGCTGCCGGAAAGGTTATCGAACGGGCTGTGCTCCCTTCGCCCGCATGAGGATAAGCTTTGTCTTGCCGCTGTGTTTGAACTGGACGAAGACGCCAATATCCAAACGGAATGGTATGGCAAAACTGTTATCCATTCAGACAGGCGCTTTACCTACGAAGAAGTACAGGACGTTATAGAGACAAAAACCGGTGATTACGTTGAAGAAATAGAAAAACTGAACGCCCTTGCCTACAAACTGCGCGAACGCAAGTTTAAAGCAGGAGCCATCAGCTTTGAAACCACCGAGGTTAAATTCAAGCTGGATGAAACCGGCAAGCCTATCGGCGTTTATGTAAAAGAGCGCAAGGATGCACATAAACTGATCGAAGACTTTATGCTTTTAGCGAACCGAAAGGTTGCCGAGCATGTAAGCAAAATGGGTAAAGGCAAGCATAAATACACTTTTGTTTACCGTGTGCACGATACGCCAAAACCCGATGCGCTGGCCAACTTCGCGCAGTTTGCAGCAAGGTTCGGTTATAAGATCAACACTAAATCTGACAAAGAAACCGCCCGTTCCCTAAACTTTTTAATGGAGGATGTGGAAGGCAAAAAAGAGCAAAATGTACTTACCCAGCTGGCTATCCGCTCTATGGCTAAGGCAATATATACCACCAAAAGCAGCAGCCATTACGGTTTGGCTTTTGACCATTATACGCACTTTACCTCACCTATCCGCCGATACCCGGATGTAATGGTGCACCGCCTTTTACAGCATTACCTTGCCGGCGGCCAAAGTGTTAACGCAGACCATTACGAGGAGCTTTGCAAGCACAGTTCGCAAATGGAGAAAAAGGCTGCCGATGCCGAACGTTCATCTGTTAAATACAAACAGGCCGAGTACTTGAAAGACCAGGTGGGCAATGTATTCACCGGGATCATCTCGGGTGTTACCGAATGGGGGATGTATGTAGAGATAGTGCAGAACAAGTGTGAGGGCATGATTCGCCTGCGCGACATTAGCGACGATTTTTACACTTTAGATGAGAAGAACTACGCCATCATCGGTCAGCGTAAAAAGAAAACCTACCAACTTGGCGATGAGGTGCAGATACGCGTGAAGAACGTAGACCTTACCAAAAAACAGATAGACTTTAGTTTAGTAAATAATTAATATGTGATTGGTGCGGGATATAAATGCGGGGTGCGTTTAATCCGTTCTTCGCTCCTCTAATCCCGCACTTACACACTCAAACACATGAGAAAACTTGAAGACCTGCAGTCGCTGATTGCAAGCTCGGTAGCCGAACTAAAATACCCGGAGTACCCGGCGGAATTATATGAACCTATAAAGTACATACTGGCACTGGGTGGCAAACGTATGCGCCCCGCCCTGTTGCTTATGGCTTGCGATCTGTTTGGTGGCGATGTGGAAGCCGCCCTGCCCCCCGCTTTGGCTATAGAGGTGTTTCACAACTTCACGCTGATGCATGATGATATTATGGATAACGCCCCCAAACGCCGCGGTAAAACCACCGTGCACGAAAAGTGGAACAACAACGTGGCTATCCTATCGGGCGATGTAATGTTGATAGAGGGTTATAAACTGATGATGCAGGTGCGAGATAATATTTTGCGTACCGTACTGGATGTTTTTAACGATACCGCTGTAGGCGTTTGCGAAGGCCAGCAGCTGGATATGACCTTTGAGACCAGTAACAATATCAGCATCGAAGAATATATCAATATGATCCGCCTTAAAACCGCTGTGGTGCTCGGTGGCGCTTTAAAGATAGGCGCGCTTATTGGCGAGGCAGATATAAAAGATGCCGACCTGCTTTGCAAGTTCGGCGAATACCTGGGCATAGCGTTCCAGTTACAGGATGATATTTTGGATGTGTATGGTAACCCGGAAAAATTTGGCAAACAGGTTGGCGGCGACATCATCTCCAACAAAAAAACCTACCTGCTTATTAAAGCGCTTGAACTGGTTAAAGGTACCGATGCCGAAGAACTGGCTCGCTGGATAACTTTTACTACTTTTAACGCTCCCGAAAAAGTAGCTGCCATTACCAAAATTTACAACAGCGTTAACATTCGCCAACATGCCGAAACCGAAATGCAAGCCTACGCCGAAAAAGCTTTTACGGCCTTAGACCAAATAAACCTACCCGAAGAAAACAAACAATACCTCCGCGATTTTGCAGATGGGTTGTTGGTGAGGGAATATTAATCATAGCAATGAAAAAGTTATTATTTACTGTTTTATGTATTGGCGCTTTTTTAGGCGTTAAAGCGCAAACCTCGCCCGAACCACTGCCGATTGTCGAATTTGCGACTGATGCACCACCTAAAATTGATACCTCTGAGCGGGTCCATTTTTTTGTTGGGGGGCGAAAAACGGCTAACGGCCTATCTTAAAAAAAATACACGTAAGCTTATTGATGATCATACCCACGGCAGGGTTATCGTCACTTTTGTGTTTGAGAGAGACGAAACCCTTACAGATGTTAAAGTTGTACGAACTTATCTCAGGATACAGATACCGAAGCTTTACGTGTGATAAACAAAATGCCTAAATGGAACCCGGGTTTTCAAAATAATCAACCTGTTAGAGTATAATACACGTTGCCAATTACATTCCTATAATTATGAAAGCCAGAGTATATTCAATTGTGCTGTTTTTTTTATTTGATGCTTTTACCGCAAAAGCACAAACAGCAGATACAGCTAAAACCGACACCCAAAAGTTTGTGGCTGTAGATACCCCGCCGGAGGTTTTAGGCGGCTTTTATATTCTTGGTAATTACATTAACAAGAATATAAAATATCCCAAAGTGGCCAGAAAAAATAATATTGAAGGCCGGGTGATAGTTGCTTTTATTGTTGAGCGCGATGGTAGCCTTACGGATATGAAAGTTAAAAGAAGTTTGTCGCCCGAAACCGATGCTGAGGCTATCCGCTTAATGTCCGACCCCAAAGCTCCGAAATGGACGCCAGGTTCTCAAGGTGGCAGGCCGGTAAGAGTTCAATATTCAATACCAATATCTTTTAAATTAGATAATGAATGAAATATAAGATCTACCTCATCGCATCGCTCTTACTTGTAGGTTTATCCTCGGTAAAAGCCCAAACATCTGGCGGCAAGCTTAAACCCGAGCAAGCTATAATGGATGTGCGCCATTACACCATCGCGCTTAACTGCAATTTCGAAACTAAATCTGTTGATGGTTCAACCGTTGTGGACGTTATCATGGCGCAGCCCACCAAGGTTTTGCTGTTAGACTTGATGGACGCCTTACACGTGAGCGCCATCACCGTCAACGGTAAAGCGGAAGCATTTACACATCAGTCCGACCTGATCACCATTAACCTGAATAAGCAATTAGCTGCCGGGAAAGCCAGTATAAAAGTAACTTATGCCGGCCAGCCACGTATCGCCAAAAACCCACCCTGGGACGATGGCTTTACATGGACACAGGATTCTACCGGCCACAAATGGCTGGCTGTAACTGCCGAGGGTACCGGCGGCAAGATCTTCTTCCCCTGTAAAGACCATCCCAGCGACGAACCAAATGAAGGAGCAGATGTGCTGATAACCATTCCTAAGGATCTGGTTGTTGCAGGCCCCGGCTTGTTAAAAGGTGTGAGTAAGAATGGCACTACGGCTACTTATCACTGGCAAACCAAATACAGCATCAATAACTACAGTATTGTATTTAATGCCGGCGATTATACCGTTGTAAAAGGCAGTTATAAGTCGGTTGCGGGTAATACGGTGCCTGTGGAGTTTTACGTGTTAAAATACCATGTAGATAAAGGGCAGTCATTGGTTAATATGGCTATAAAAGCCGCGCAATCAAAAGAAAGGTATTTTGGAGAGTTCCCCTGGGCTAAAGAAAAACTGGGCATCGTAGAAACCCCTCATCTGGGTATGGAGCACCAGAGCATGATCGCTTATGGCAACAAATTCAGGTACACCAAAGTTGGCGGGCAGGATTTCGATTGGCTAATGTTTCATGAGTTTGGGCATGAATGGTGGGGTAACAAAGTTACCGCCCGCGATTGGGCCGACTACTGGATCCATGAAGGGATTGATACCTATGCTGATGCCCTGCCCTATCTTGACCTGGAAGGTAAACAAGCATACATAAACCATTTTAAGCAATCTGTTTTTGGCATTGCAAACAAGCAGCCTATTGTTTTAGGTAAGGATATTGACGAAGCATCGGCATACAGCAATGATATTTATGTAAAGGGCGCATACTTTATGCATACGCTGCATTACGTAATGGGCGATAGCCTTTTCTTCCCGGCGCTTAAAGGTTTTGCAACCGACCCAAGGTTCACCTACGACCATCAAAATGTTACCGATGATGCCGAGCAGTATTTTAGCGCGGCTTATGGCAAATCGCTAAAGCCACTGTTTGATTTTTACCTGCGCACTACCAACAAGCTCGAGGTAAGCGTAAAAGCAAGGCCAAGGAAAAAGTACCTAATTAGCCTGCTCAACATCGGCACCGAACTTCCTGTTGATGTTACCACAGATGCAGGCACCAAGCGCATGACGCTTACACCAAAAGGAATTACAGTTGAAAGCAAAACCACCCCGGTTATAGATAACGATGGCTGGTATTTGAAGAAGGTTATATTAGAATAAGTTAAACAGGTTTGTCATGCAGGTGGTCTATTATAATATCGGAATTCATACGCTCGCAACGACGAAGTTAAAAGTTTACCCCACAAAAAAAGCCCTTATCAATTTTGATAAGGGCTTTTTATATTGTGTGAGTTTTCTGCTGTAAATTATTCTGCAGATGCTTCTTCAGCATCAGGTGCTGCTTCTTTTTTTACTTTTGGAGCTGCTGCTTTCTTAGCTTTAGGAGCTTCTTCAGCTACGTCTGCCACTGCCACAGGTGCTGCTTCTTTAGTTGCTTTTGGTTCAGCTTTAACGGCTGGTGCCGGTGCTGCATCTTCTGCAACTGGTGCTACTTCAAAAGGAACAACAGAAACGTATGAACGGTTATCTGCTTTCTTTTTGAATACTACGTTACCTGCAATTAATGCAAATAAAGTATGGTCTTTACCGATACCTACGTTAAGGCCCGGGTTATGTTTGGTACCGCGTTGGCGAACAATGATGTTACCTGCAATTGCTGGCTGACCACCGAAAATTTTGATACCTAAACGCTTGCTATGTGATTCGCGGCCGTTTCTTGAACTACCGGCCCCTTTTTTGTGTGCCATTTCTTAATTTCTTTTGTGACCCTGTGATCGAGTCGGTTAAAATTTAATTATAATGTTATACCGGTGATCTCGATCTTGGTAAATTGCTGACGGTGACCATTTTTCTTCTGGTAACCTTTTCTGCGTTTCTTTTTGAAGATAATTACTTTATCACCTTTTAAATGAGACACGATCTTAGCTGATACTTTAGCGCTTTTCAAATCAGAACCTAATTTGAAGCTACCTTCGTTTTCTGCTAACAACACATTGTCAAATTCAATATTAGCGCCTTCATCCCCTTGTAAACGGTGTACAAAGATCTGCTGGTCTTTCACAACTTTAAACTGTTGCCCGGCTATACTTACTATTGCGTACATTGTTGATTAATTATTGTTTTAAATTTTGATGTGCAAATATATGGATTAATATTTTAACATGCAAAGCCCTATTTACTATTTCTTTGGCGTGCTTCTGCTTCAGATAATATCTTTTGAATCTCTTTGATAAGCCTCTCGTTGGCATCTTTTAATTTATCATCGCCGTTATAAGAGGCATCGTACATTACCTTTTTTGTTTTGCGCTGGTAGTTAAACTGCATTACAAACCTGGGCACGTGGCCTTTAACATCTGGGTTAAGTTCGTTTGCCGGGAAATCCCAAAAGCCCAGGTCGGCAGCCTTACGGTGCAGGTATAACAGGTCGTCCTTGCTCAATTTAAGGTTGATCTTCACTAACGAATCGCGCCTGTTTGTGAATTGGTATTCGCCGGTTTTAGAATCATAAGTGTTGTTAAGCGTATCCCCATAACCATACTCGAACCGTAACGATTGAAATTCAGAAAATTTATAAGGCGCGTTCTTGATCATCATACCGTAATAGTAGAAACAGTATAAAAGAAAAGGAACAACGATGCTTGCGATAAGGAATATTTTTTTAGAACGGGTTACCATATGGTGTATTTACTGAATTATTGATTTAAAGAATTATTAATAAAACTTCGTTATTCGAGACTCCTTATTCGACTTTCGATATTTCATTTCCGCCACTCAACTCCCCTTCCCATTTGCTTACTACTGCGGTCGCCATTGCGTTACCTAACACGTTGGTTGCAGAGCGGCCCATATCAAGCAACGGGTCGATACCTATTAATAGCGCAAGGCCTGCCTCCGGGATGTTAAACATGGAGATAGTACCGGCAATAACTACCAGCGATGCACGCGGCACACCGGCAATACCTTTACTGGTAAGCATTAGGATAAGCAACATGGATAATTGCTGCTCAAAGGATAAGTGGATATTATAAGACTGCGCCAGGAATAGCGACGCGAAGGTCATGTACATCATAGAGCCATCCAGGTTAAACGAGTAACCCAACGGTAATACAAAGCTTACTATTTTGTTGTTACAGCCAAAGCGCTCCAGCTCCAGCAATACTTTTGGATAGGCCGCCTCACTTGTTGAGGTGCTGAACGCGATAAGCATGGCATCTTTAATGCGGCCTACCAGGCTAAATGCCCTGCCCTGTAATACTACAGACCCTGCAAGGATAATCACGAGCCACAGTATCAATAGCGAGAAGTAAAACTCGCCTATAAATATTGCGTAGGTAGATAAAATGCCTAACCCTTGCTTCGCGATAATAGCGGTAATGGCGCCAAATACTGCTAAAGGTGCCAGTTGCATTACGTACCCGGTTATTTTTAATATAACATGCGCAATTGCGTCCATCGCTTTAATAACCACTTCGCCTTTTTCGCCGATGGCGGCAGTACCGACACCAAAAAATAACGAGAAGATCACGATCTGCAGGATCTCGTTGTTAGCCATCGCCTCCACAAAACTCTTCGGGAACACGTGGCCTATAAAATCGCGAAGTGAAAGCGCAGTTTTTTGTATCCCGGTAGCTAAATGGCTATCCGGTAAAGGCAAATGCATAGCCTGGCCTGGTTTAAAAAAGTTTACCAATAACATTCCCAAAGCCAATGACACCAGCGTAGCGCTCAAAAACCATAGCAGCGTTTTACCACCAATACGGCCAACGGCCCTTATATCTCCCACCTTAGCAACACCAACTACAAGGGTGGTAAACACCAGCGGCGCCACGATCATTTTTATCAGGCGAAGGAAAATATCACTTAGTATGGTAAAGCCAACAAGCTTATCTTCGCGGCTGGTGTCGGCCGCTTTGCGCAGCGTTATCTGGGCGGCGCGGTCAACCTTTAAGCTTTTGTAAACGGCAGTTGTAGTATCTTTAGCCGCCACCAATTGCTCGTCTATTGTTTTTATATTTACCTCGGCCGCGCTTATCTTGGTATTAATATTGTTTATAACGGTAGCATTATAAATGTATCCGGCGATTACGCCTAATACCAGGGCTACAAAGATGTACAGGGTTAATTTGCTTTTCTGCATGTGCTTGTTTGGTGGCGTAAAACTACAAAATTTAAAACTTTAATATCAATGAGTATCACTACCTATGGCTTGCAGCAAATTAAAAAAGAGATCCAGCACCTGCCACAAGAGCAGCTGACCGAATTATGCCTGCGATTGGTACGTTACAAAAAAGAAAATAAGGAACTGCTTGCCTACCTCCTGTTCGACGCCCATAACGAACACGATTTTATAGAGAGTATAAAGGCCGAGGCCGGATTTATGTTTAGCCAGTTGCCTGCCCAAAGTTACTTTACAGCCAAAGGCCTGCGCAAGATCTTAAAAATGCTTACCAAGTACACCAAATTTATAGGCTCTAAGCCTGCGGAGATTGAACTGTTGCTGAACTTTTGTCAGAATTACCTGCAATATGTAGTTCGCCAAACATCATACAAACCAATCCGGCTGATATTAACAAGGCAGATAGAAAAGGTGAAAACCTCCATCAGCAAATTGCACGAGGACCTGCAATTTGATTATAGCCAGGACTATAACAAATTTTTAGATGACGCCGGTGAAAAGTTGCCTTGGTTAAATAAAAAAAGTTACCTGTTGTAACATTAATGGTGTTACTTTGTCCAACTAAAAAACTAACTGAACCAGGTGGCAGACAGAGAAGACGCTTTCCGGAAAATATACGAAGCCAATTCGAAGAAAATTTACCATTTGTGCTATGGTTATACCGGCGATGACGATGCTGCGAACGACCTGCTGCAGGAAACCTTTTTAAAAGTTTGGCAAAACCTGCACAAATTTCGTAACCAGGCACTTATTTCTACCTGGATCTATCGCATAGCGGTAAATACGTGCCTAACCTACCTACGATCAGAAAAACGACAAGCAAAAGACGAGCTGACCCCCGCTATTGCCGAAAATAAGCCAGAGGTTTTTTCGGAAAAGAACGAGCAGGTTGCTTTGTTGTATAAATGTATCTCCAAATTGGAGGAGTCGGAAAGAATTATTATAACATTGGTGCTTGATGAAGTGCCGTACCCCGAAATAGCGGATGTTTCGGGTATATCAGAAGGGAATTTGAGGGTGAAGATCTATCGCATTAAACAAAAATTGACAGAGTTATACAATCAGCATGAAAGACTTTGATCATTTAATGACGGTTTGGCAAGCGCAGCCAAAAAAGGAGCATTTATCTGTAGATGAAGTGCTTAAGCAAGTTAAAAGCGGCGTGCGCGGTTTAACAAACCGTATATATTGGAGTATTGTGGCCATGATAGTGATAATTGCGTTTGCTTTTATCATCACACTGTTTGGCGCGTTCAATTCGTGGCTTACCACTATTGGCATCATGATAGTGTTAATTACGATGCTTATGTACTTGGCGCTTATTGTAAGGCATTACCTTATCTTGAGTAAGCGCGACGCTACCGTTAACCCTACCGAATACCTGCATAGCCTAAAAGAGTACCAGCGTAATCGCAGTAAAGTTATAGGCTGGTTCTATTATATCTACACATTACTGATAAGCGGCGGCCTTGCTCTTTACTTTGTGGAGGTATTGCAGAATGCCTCGGCTACATTTAAGGGTGTTACGTACGGTTCAATCATTGTATGGTTATTGTTTACTACATTCTATTTAAAACCAAGGATGTTTAAAAATGAGGAAGAAAAGCTAAACCTTATGATTGACAGGCTTGTTCGTTTACAAGACCAGTTCGATTAAACATATGCCCCATATTTTAGAGATAAAGGCAGTTGGCCTTGCCGATGCTGCTACACTATTGGCGCTAAGTCGTAAAACCTTCTTTGATGCCTTTTTGCCCACCAACAGCCCGGCAGCCATGGAAGCGTACGCTTCAAAAGCTTTTACCCTGCCCCAATTTGAAAAGGAACTTAGCACCCCTGACTCGCAATTTTACTTTGCTTTAGTGAATGGCGCCCCTGGCGGATACATCAAACTAAATTACAATAGTGCCCAAACAGAACTGCAAGACGCCAAAGCTGTTGAAGTGGAGCGGATCTATGTTTTAGATGAATTTCAGGGGAAACAAATAGGACAGCAACTGATAGCGTTTGCTATGGAAACAGCCGTTGAAAAGAACCTCAAATACGTATGGCTTGGTGTATGGGAACACAATACCCGAGCCATTAAATTCTATAAAAGTAAGGGCTTTGAACAATTTGGCAGCCACCAATTTATGCTTGGTGATGATGAGCAAACGGATATTTTGATGAAGAAGGTTCTGTAGATGTGCAGATGAGAATATATGCAAATGTGCAGATTATGTATAAATTACCTGCACATTAATTCTATCCCTTCAAAAACGGGTTAAAAGTCCGTGCTCCTATCTCCATACCCGCGGCACGGCAAATGGTTTTATCGCCGAATCGGAAATTGATATCATCCATCGCCTGGTAAAGTTTAATGCGTTCTTCGTTATCCTCAAAAAGGTTTATCTGGTAACTGCCGGGGCAAAGGTTGCTTAGTTTCACACCAATCAGCCGGATGGGCCGATGCTGGTTCCATGCTTTGTTAAGCAAATTTTTGATGCCGGGGATTAGGATATGTTCTGCAGCGGTAAGGGCTATTTTGGTTTGCTGGGTATGCGTTTCAAAGTTGGCGTAACGGATCTTGATAGCAAGGCAGGACGATACCTTGTTTTCGCGGCGTAGCTTTCCCGCCAATTCTTCCGTCATGCTTACCAACATATTTTCAAGGGTGCGCTTATCGTTCACATCGTTGTGGAAAGTGGTTTCTGTTGAAATTGACTTACGGTCGCCATGCGGGATAATCTCGCTATCATCAATCCCATTCGCTTTGTTGTAAATATACAATCCCATTTTGCCAAAAACCGCTTCCAGGAATTTCAGGTTTACCCGCTGCAGGTCACCAATTTTTTCGATACCATATTGATAAAGCTTTTGCGCGGTGCTTTCACCAAGTCCGGGGATTTTACTGATATTGAGCGGCGCTAAAAAAGCTTTCTCCTGCCCATGTTGGATCCAAAGCTGCCCGTTAGGTTTTGCCTGGTTGGTTGCCATTTTAGCAACCGTTTTGCCCGATGCCATCCCGAAAGAAATAGGCAGCCCTGTATCTCGGATAACTTTCTGCCGCAATTCGCAGGCGAGTTTAAACGGGTCATGGAAACGCTCCATCCCGCTCAGGTCGATATAAAACTCATCTACCGATGATTTTTGGTATAACGGCACCATGTCATGGATGATCTGGGTAACCTCTCGTGATGCCTCCGAATACCGCCCATGTGTGCCATGGATGACTATAGCTTGCGGGCACAGTTTAAGCGCCTGCCTTGTCGGCATAGCAGAGTGTACACCAAACTTACGGGCCTCATAACTGCAAGATGCCACCACGCCCCTATCTGCAGAGCCGCCTATAATTACAGGCTTACCGATAAGCAATGGGTTGAATTTCCGCTCTACAGATACGAAGAACGAATCAAGATCGATATGTACAATATGCCGCTTAGCATCCATTCACAAATATGAAAATATAATTTGAATTGCTAAAATATTTAGTAAAATTTGTATCGATAATTCACCGATATATGACAAGCTATGCCGACTATCTTTTTCTCCTTTCGCCACCCGAACCCATTAAAATACTTATTGGCAAGTACAAAAAAGCATCCGTAAAGCATATTGGCGAATTTAAAAGTATGGCATCGCCCGCGCATATTTCGGTAATGCACATGGAGCGGCAGAAGCCCTATTATGCCGATCATACCGTATCGCAAATTGAACGGGCCATTAATATTATGCCGCCGGTTTTGCTACATATTGATGGGTTTAAATATTTTGCCCATTTGCATAATCAATACACCATTTACGCGCACATCCGCATTACCCCGGCTGTTGATGCCTGGTTTACCCTGCTCAGAAAAAACCTGAGCATCCGCAAAACTTTGGTGCCGCATGTTACGGTAGTCAGGAATATATCCGAGGGGCATTTTAATACACTTTGGCCGCACTTTAAACATAAAAAGGTTGTGGAGCCATTCTGGATCAAAGAGCTCAAAATTGTTAAGCGCGAAACCTTCGGCGGCTCGCCTACCTGGGATTCTTTTAGAACCTTTGGGTTTAGAGGTATGAAGGGTTTGGACGAAGTAGGTGTAAAAGGCGATGTACAGAAACAGATCGATTTGTTTTGAGATTTTTGGTCATTCTGAACGATAGCGAAGAATATAATTTACAACATGCATATCGGCGAGTAGATGCTTCACTATCGTTCAGCATGACAAGTTGTTTGATTTTTACCCCTCTGATTATCAACCCCTCCACTGCTAAATTTCATTTTTTAATAATTTCTTAACCTAAAATGCATCCTTTTTCTATCTTTGCGGCGGGATAAGTCTTTTACGGCCAGCTCCTCTTGAACTCCCCCAGGGTGGGAACACAGCAAGGGTAAAGAGTTGAGCGGCGCGATAAAAGTAGCTTATCCCATTTTTGTTTTTTATACTTTGCTCTCTCCTCAGCAAATGAAGGTTCCCTTCAAATTTGACATTCAACATTCATTATTCGATATTAATTAGCCGTAATCTGCCTATCTTCGCCCTATGCTCGATATACTCATTATAGGCGGTGGCCCCATTGGTTTAGCATGCGGACTTGCAGCCCAAAAAGCCGGTCTAAGTTTTGTGATCGTCGAGAAAGGCTGCCTGGTAAATTCGCTGTACAACTACCCTTCTACCATGACGTTCTTCTCCACTTCGGAAAAATTGGAGATCGGTGGTGTGCCATTTGTAACCGTACATAATAAGCCCACCCGTAATGATGCATTGGAGTATTACCGCCGTGTTGCCCTTTCAAACAACCTGCCGCTAAACTTATTTGAGGAAGTAACAAATGTTAACCCGGTCAATGGGGGGTATGAGGTCACCACAAGCAAAGACACCTATCAGGCTAAAAAGGTGATCCTATCCACAGGCTTTTATGACATTGCTGTAAACCTGGATATCCCCGGCGAAAATCTGCCAAAGGTTAAACATTACTACCAGGACCCGCATTACTACACTTCGCAAAAAGTTGTGGTGGTAGGCAGCAGCAATTCGGCTATAGATGTGGCTTTAGAAACTTACCGTAAAGGCGCTGAGGTCACTTTAATTATCCGCGGTGCCGAAGTAAGTAGCCGGGTTAAATATTGGGTAAGGCCGGATATTATTAACCGCATTAAAGAAGGCACTATCAAAGCCTATTTTAATTCGAGCCTTGCAGAGGTGCGCCAAAACGAGGTTGATATTGATACGCCCGAAGGCAAGGTAACCATCCCCAACGATTTTGTAATGGCCATGACGGGCTACAAACCCAACTTTGATTTCTTGAAGAAGATCGGCATCCGGCTAACAGAAGATAAGTTCATCCCCACCTATAATCCCGATACAATGGAAACGAATCAACCCGGCTTGTACCTGGCAGGGGTTGTTGTAGGCGGGTTAGATACGCACCTTTGGTTTATCGAGAACTCGCGCATCCACGCGGATATGATCATCGCGGACATTGTGGCTAAGTAATTTAATCTTTTATGGCTTTCTTTGGGGCAAAATCAATCACCTCGGGGTGTTCTACCTGATTGAATGGGTTATAATAATAAACCCCTGCCATTTTATACCATTTTATTTCTGCTTTAAGTTTATCATCTAAGTTAGCTTCATTTTTATTTGCCGCCGTACTCCATGCAGCTTCTGCCAGCGCCGCTATACGCGGGAATATCAGATAATCTAATCTTTTTTGAGTACCTACAGTTTCTGTCCATAGGTTGGCTTGTATGCCAATAATATTTTCAGAGTTCAGTTCTTGGCCGTTAAAGTATTTATCAGGGAAGTTGTAAACATCATGTACGGTATTAAACCTTCCCTGTAACTGATAACCGACAACTTTTGTACTATCCCATTTACGGCCGGATATATGGGTACTATCCTGCACAAAATCAAAATACATGGGCAGGCGTGGGCAAAGCACTACCTGGTAATTTTTACTCAGCGCCAGTTTAAGGCTTTGAGGCTTGTTTTGCCGCCACCAAAATACTATTGTTTTATCGTGCGGAAGGTCAGTTTCAACAGCTTCATCCCAGCAAAGCACCTTGCTGCCTAACTTTATTACAGTATCTCCCATCCGCCTAAAAAAATAACGCTCAAGTTCGGATGGCGTTTTAAAGCCATGCTTTGCCATCATTTTCGTTATATCTGGCTTTTTTAACCACGCCTGTATACCAAGAAAAACTTCATCGCCGCCTAAGTGGATCATCTTAGCAGGGAAAAGGCTATTGGTTTCTTTGATAATGGTTGATAAGTATTTATACGTTTGTTCTTTTGATGGATCGAAAGTAAAGTTGGGGTAACCGGCCACACTCCCTCCGCTATATTGCGGATATGCTTTATTGGCAGCGCTTGCATGACCGGGCATATCAATTTCGGGTATTACCTCTATGAAGCGCACTTTGGCGTAAGCAACAATCTCGCGGATATCGGCCTGTGTGTAATATTGGGCGGCGGCGGTACTATCGGTAAAGTTACCTATACCGCCAATGGTGGTAAGTTTTGGATATTTCCTGATCTGCAAACGCCAGCCGTGGCTATCCGTTAAATGCCAATGAAACTTGTTCAGTTTATAGCGTGCCATTATGTTAAGTAGCTGCTTTACCTTGGTCTTCCCAAAAAAATGTCGGGATTCGTCAAGCATAAAGCCACGCCATTGATAACGCGGGGCATCATTTATCTCCATACCGGAGATGGTTTTTGTATTGATATTTATCAGTTGCAGTAAAGATTGTATCCCATTAAATATGCCTTCGCTATCGGCAGATTCTATATGAACTCCGCCCCCATTTACACTTAATTTATAAGATCCGTTAATGATATGGCCTGTCGACTTTTTTAAACGGAGAAACAAACCTGGATGCACCCCAGCAGGACGCTTTATTTTTACTTTACATGTTAAGTAAATTTGTCCCTCCAGGTATTTTGCTAACGGGCCTAAAGATTTATCATTATAACCAATTTGGGTTGCACTTTTCAAATCAAAATCGCTTGTGCTTTTTTTACTGTAAACAGGTTGGGGTATAATAGATTGTGCGATGCAAAAGCCAGGCATCAAAAAAAGGATGATCAGAAATCTCATTTTCATAGGCCAACTAATGTACATATTTATGGTAATAGTTGATCTGAACTAAATTAAAAATGAGTTTAAACGATTTAACCCCATTTGTCAGACCAACGGTCTATCTGTTATATTAACATTTCCTGATTGTAATGTTTTGTGGCTACAGGCAAATTATAACAGTTTTTTCTTGCATAAGTAAAATTTAATGCAATAATTTGCACAAAATTTAAAAAGTATAACACTTTACATAAAATGATCAAACAAAACATAAACAGGATGGATACCAACGCGTTTTTTGCTATGGTTGCCACTGCTTTATTTTCTTTTGTTTTATTTTTCTCTCCCACCACCCGACGACGATTGTTCATCCCACGGGTTTTAATTAGGCTATAGTCTACCCCTTCCCTGCGATAAAGAAGGCTTTTAAACTTCTTTAAACAATGTCCCTTTAATTATTATGGCTTACAGCCAATAATTTACCGGTAATTTTTACTACAATAATGACCATACAAGATTTTGACATAACCGTAGCCACTGCACAACATGCAGATTTTGCGCCTATGATATGTGATGAAATGGCAGAATCGGCCAAGGCGCGTGGTACGGGTATAGCCCAGCGTTCGCCCGAGTATGTTGCCAATAAAATGCTGGAAGGCAAAGCGGTAATTGCTTTGCACAAGGATGGCACATGGGCTGGCTTCTGCTATATCGAGACCTGGAGCCACGGCGACTTTGTTGCCAACTCGGGTTTGATCGTGAACCCTATTTATCGTAAAGCAGGTTTAGCTAAAGCCATTAAGCATAAAATATTTGAACTATCGCGCAAAAAATACCCCGAGGCTAAGCTTTTTGGATTGACCACGGGTTTGGCTGTGATGAAAATAAACTCGGAGATAGGTTACGAACCTGTTACCTATTCTGAACTTACCCAGGAAGAGGATTTTTGGAAAGGCTGCCGCAGCTGCGTTAATTATGATATTTTGATGAGTAAAGACCGTAAGAACTGCATGTGCACAGCCATGCTATTTGACCCGGAAGTTGTTCAGAAACAATATGAAGAAAAAATGCAAAAGATAACGCACAAGGCCACGTTGCTTGAACGGATTGAGGCGGCATTTAAGAAGCGCTTGGAGAAAATAGTCTCTTTAAGTTAAATTGTAAAGACGCATACTCCGCGCCTCCGAAGAATACTAATAGAAGACGCGAAGTATCGCGGTTTTAAGAATATAAAAACATGAAAAAGAAAGTAGTACTGGCATACAGCGGCGGATTAGATACCTCATTTTGCTGTATTTATTTAACACGCGATCTGGGTTACGAAGTTCACTCGGTACTTGTAAACACAGGTGGTTTTAGTGATGAAGAGCTTAAGGGCGTTGAAGAACGTGCCTACCAAATGGGCGTAACCTCTCACCACGTGGTAAACGAGACCGAAAATTTCTATAACACTTGCGTACGCTTTTTGATATACGGTAACGTATTAAAAAATAACACCTATCCTCTTTCGGTAAGTGCCGAACGGGTTAGCCAGGCAACTGCAATTGCCAATTACGCCAAAGAAATTGGTGCCGAATTTGTTGCCCATGGCAGCACAGGCGCTGGTAACGACCAGGTGCGTTTCGATATGATCTTTAACATATTGGTGCCCGAGGTTAAGATCATTACCCCTATCCGCGACCTTAAACTAAGCCGCGAAGCCGAGATAGAATACCTGAAGAAACACGGCGTTGAAATGAACTTCGAGAAAGCGAAGTACTCCATCAACAAAGGTATCTGGGGCACATCGGTAGGTGGTAAAGAAACTTTAACCTCCAACTTAGGCCTACCCGAAGATGCGTGGCCTACACAGGTTACCGCATCAGAGCCCAAAACTTTAGAGCTTGTATTTGAGCAAGGCGAATTGGTTGGCATCGATAATGAAAAATATGACCATCCAACCAAAGCCATACAGGCATTACAAGCTATCGCACAACCTTACGGGATTGGCCGCGATATCCACGTAGGTGATACGATAATCGGTATAAAGGGACGTGTAGGTTTTGAAGCTGCCGCGCCAATGGTAATTATAAAAGCGCATCATACTTTAGAGAAACATGTGCTTACCAAATGGCAGTTGTCATGGAAAGATCAATTATCTGCTTTCTATGGCAACTGGCTGCACGAAGGGCAGTTCCACGATCCTATTATGCGTAACATGGAGGCTTTCCTTACCGACACGCAAAAGAATGTGAGTGGTAAGGTGTTTGTCGAGTTACACCCGTACCGTTTCCAGGTGATCGGTATCGAGTCGGACCATGACCTGATGAGCAATAAATTTGGCAGCTACGGAGAGATGAATAATTCATGGAGCGGCGAAGATGTAAAAGGCTTCAGCAAGATATTTGGTAACCAGGTAATGATCTACCATAAAGTAAACGGACAGGAACAATAATATGGAGAACCCCATCTTTTCTAGAAGCGAATGTTTAAGCACCTATAAATGGGGCGACGATTGCTACGGCTGGAATTATGTTGATACCGATGCATTATCGATAAAACAGGAATTGATGCCGCCGGATACCGCCGAGAAAAAGCATTATCACGAAAAAGCTTCGCAGTTTTTCTTTATCCTTAAAGGCAGGGCAACCTTTTCCATTGATGGAATTATAAGCGTTTTAAAACCCGAGCAGGGCATAGAAATTAAACCGGGGCAGCACCACTTTGTAAGCAATAAAGAAAGCAGCGACCTCGAATTTATCTTGTACTCATCACCATCTACAAAAAATGACAGAATCAACCTCTAAAATAAAGGCAGGCATTGTTGGCAGCGCGGGTTATACCGGCGGCGAAATGCTGCGGATCCTGATTAACCACCCCGATGTGGAAATCGTATTTGTGCATAGCAACAGTAACGCGGGCAACCACGTTTACGATGTACATACTGATCTGTTTGGCGATACTACTTTGCAATTTACCGATCAGTTAGCTTACAATATCGATGTGCTATTCTTATGTGTCGGCCATGGCGATGCTAAAAAGTTTTTAGAGGCAAACGCGATCCCGGAGCATATCAAAATAATTGACCTGAGCCAGGATTTCCGTTTAAATCAAAATTCAAAATTCAAAAGTAAAAACTTTACGTACGGTCTTCCGGAGCTAAACAGGGAAGAAATTAGATCTGCAGATAACATTGCCAACCCGGGTTGTTTTGCAACCTGTTTACAATTAGGTTTGTTACCGCTTGCAAGCAAAGGTTTGCTGGATAACGAAGTGCATATTACCGCAACCACGGGATCTACAGGTGCAGGGCAAAGCCTTTCGCCTACTTCGCACTTTACCTGGAGGAACGATAACCTGTCTGTCTACAAAGTATTTAATCACCAGCATTTGGGTGAAATAAGCCAGTCGTTAAGACAATTACAAGCTGGTTTTGATAAAGAACTTAACTTTGTGCCATACCGGGGTGGCTTTACACGTGGAATCATCGCTTCCATTTATACCGAAAGCGACCTAAGCGAAGCGGATGTTTTAAACCTTTATAAGGATTATTATGCAAGCCATCCGTTTACGCATGTAACCAATAAAGATATCGACCTTAAACAAATTGTGAATACCAACAAATGCTTTATACAGGTTAAAAAACACGATAATAAGATCTTTATTATCAGCATAATGGATAACTTACTTAAAGGCGCGAGTGGCCAGGCGGTTCAAAACATGAACATCATGTTTGGCCTGGATGAACGCGCAGGATTACGACTTAAGGCGACCGGCTTTTAAGCCGAAAGCCCCAAAGTAGAAGGTCTAAAGCGAAAAGCTTTAATTGTTCTTATAATGTGCTGAAACAAAAGCTTTGGTCTTTTAGCTTTCAGCCTCAAGCTTAACACAAATGAAATTATTCGACGTTTATCCTATAAATAATATAAATATTACCCGTGGCATGGGCAGCCTTGTTTATGACGATAAGGGCATTGAGTACCTTGACCTTTACGGTGGGCACGCGGTAATTTCTATCGGCCATACCAACCCGCATTACGTAAAGCGATTGGAAGACCAACTACACCAGATAGGTTTTTACTCCAACTCTATCGAGATCCCGTTGCAAACGCAACTTGCAGAAAAACTCGGTCATGTTTCCGGTAAAGAAGACTATCAACTATTCCTTTGTAATTCTGGTGCAGAAGCTAACGAGAACGCCTTAAAACTGGCTTCTTTTTATAACGGTAAAAAGAAGGTAATCGCGTTTAGGAAAGCCTTCCATGGTCGTACATCATTGGCGGTTGCCGTTACGGACAACCCAAAGATCGTGGCGCCAATAAATGAGACCGACAATGTAATATTCCTGCCGTGGAATGATGAAGCGGCGTTGGAAGAAGCGTTCAAAAATAACGAGGTATCATCCGTTATCATCGAAGGCATACAGGGTGTTGGCGGCATACAGGTTGCGCCTGTGCGTTTCCTGCAAAAGATAAGGTCACTTTGCGATACCCATAACGCTGTTTTTATAGCCGATTCGATACAGTGCGGTTATGGCCGTACAGGTAAATTCTTCTCCCATGATTTTGCCGGCATCAATGCCGATATATATTCTATGGCTAAGGGTATGGGTAATGGCTTCCCTGTTGGCGGGATCATTATCTCACCAAAAATCGCCCCTTCTTATGGTATGCTGGGTACTACCTTTGGTGGCAACCACCTGGCTTGCGCCGCAGGTTTAGCCGTACTTGAAGTTATTGAACGCGATAACCTAATGCAAAACGCGGCAGAGGTTGGTGGCTACCTGATTGAAGAGCTAAAGAAATTTGACAAGGTAAAAGAAGTGCGTGGCCGCGGCCTGATGATTGGCATCGACCTGCCGGAAGAATTGAGCAACGTTAAAAAAGACCTGTTGTTTAAACACAGGATCTTCACCGGCGAAGCTAAACCAAACGTGGTTAGGCTACTCCCGGCATTAAACCTTACCAAAGCTTTTGCCGACAGGTTCCTGGAAGCATTTGATACAACTTTAAATAACTCGTAATTAGATATATTTACAACAAAATCATCAAAGTCCCACTTCCCGGAACGGGATTTAAGGTGCGGTTAAACAGGTTCTCATGAAACTATTCTCTTCGGTAAACGATGTTAAAGATGTAAGGGCGCTGGTTGCCGAAGCATTGCAAATGAAACAAAACCCATACGCGCACCAGCATTTAGGTAAAAATAAAACGTTAAGTCTTGTTTTTCTTAACCCCAGCCTGCGTACCCGCATGAGCACCCAAAAGGCCGGTGCAAATTTAGGCATGAACGTAATTGTGCTGAACATAGATAAAGAAGGTTGGGCACTTGAGCTGCGCGATAACGTGATCATGAACGGTACTACTGTGGAGCATATCCGCGAAGCCGCAGGTGTTATGGGCGAATATTCTGACATTATTGGCGTGCGTTCTTTCCCCGGGTTAAAAGATCGGGAAGAAGATTACAGCGAAACCATTTTTAACAAATTCGTTGAGTTTTGCAAAGTGCCCGTGGTTAGTTTAGAATCAGCTACGCGCCACCCATTGCAAAGCCTTGCCGACCTGGTTACCATCGAAGAATTAAAAACCAAAGCCCGCCCTAAGGTGGTATTAACGTGGGCGCCGCATATTAAGGCCCTGCCGCAGGCTGTGCCAAATTCTTTTGCCGAATGGATGTGCCAGGCTGATGTGGATTTTACCATTACCCACCCGGCAGGATACGGGCTTAATGCCGATTTTACAAAAGGCGCAACCATCACCTATAACCAGGATGAAGCACTAAAGGACGCGGATTTTATCTACGTAAAAAACTGGTCGGCTTATGAGCCTTATGGTGCGGTAACCGCTGGCAACGAAAATTGGATGCTTACCAATGCTAAATTGGATGCTGTAGCGCCGAATGCCAAAGTAATGCACTGCCTGCCAGTTCGTCGCGACCTGGAGCTATCTTCAGAGATACTGGACGGGCCAAGATCCATAGTGATCCACGAAGCCGGCAACCGTATTTGGGCTGCGCAAGCTGTGCTAAAACAAATGTTAGAAGCGTTGTAAAATGCTTTAGTTATGAATAAGATGTACAATATCTTCCTCGACAATATAAAAATTGGCCATACTTATTTTGAGAAAGCAGATGCTCCTATGGGTTGTGTATTTGGTAAAATTTATTTTTTGACTATCAAATCAGGATACAATTTCTTTAGAAATTATGCCCGTAATAATAACATCACTACTACAGATTATCCTGAAGATAGAATGATCTCTACTTTTAACATACCAAATTTACGGATATTGGATACCGAAAATAACGATATCATGGGTGCCCCATGTTATATTTCTGGTATGGATTCTGATGGGTTTGAAATTTATATCGATGGTATTGCTTATCCATTATACGAAAATGAGTTTCCAGACCATGTAAAAGAATATAAACAAAGGTTTTAGTCGCTGATGTATACACCTAAACATTTTCAACTAACCGACCATCAGGAAGCTATAAACTTTATGCAGAAGTATAGCTTCGCTACGATAGTTACCATGTTGAACGGTGTACCCGAGGCCACTCACCTGCCCTTTTTGGTTGAACAGCGTGGCGAACAGCTACTTCTTATTTCTCACTTTGCCAAAGCAAACCCGCAAGCTGCAACAGCTTTCAATGAAACAAGCCTGGTGATATTTACAGAGCCGCATGCCTACATCTCCCCTGCCAATTACGAAAAAGAACTCAACGTACCTACCTGGAATTATATCGCCATCCACGCGTACGGCACGGCAACGATAATCGATGACAAAGACCAGGTTGCCCAATTGTTAGAGAAAATGATCGGCGTTTATGAAGCAGGATATCGCGAGCAGTGGGATAACTTGCCGGATGATTATAAACTTAAAATGATGGATGGTATTATAGCCTTTGAGATTTTAGTTGATGACTTGCAAGGCAAAAGCAAACTGAGCCAAAACAGAACAGCAACCGAGCGCGAAAGCATCATCACATCCTTAAGCGATTCACTGGATAAAAATGATCAGGAAATTGCCGCGTATATGTCGGCTATGAAGAAAGATTCCTAATCTTTGGTTTCTGTTTTATAAGAAGCGTTGATGAGCCTGTTGAGCGATAATCCCTGCACTACAATAGAAAATATCACGATAAAATAACTTCCCGACAGGATCAAATGCCGGTATGGCGATGCCGGTAAAGCCAATGCAAGCGCTATAGAGATCCCACCTCTTAGTCCTGCCCAGGTAAGGATATTAATACTGCTGTAATTAACGTTTAATGACCGCCGCAGAAAGGTTAGCGGCAACATAATACTTATCCATCTTGCCCCCAGTATAATCACGATGGCTATGCCGCCGGTTATCCAGTAATTGCTTATGAAGGGTACATTCACCATTTGCAGGCCAATCATCACAAAAAGCACAGCGTTCAGGATCTCATCTATCAGCGACCAAAATTTCTCTAACGCCTGGTGCGAACGGTCTTTATTATCAACATTGATGGAACGGCCACCTACAAATAAACCCGCGGTTACTACCGCTAATGGTATTGATAAGTGCAGGTAGGATGCAATTACAGAATCGAACATAACCAGTGCCAAAGATACCAACACTATGGTCTGGAAATCATTTACAGATTTCATCAACTTAAAAGCCAGCCACCCGGTGATGGCCCCAAATAATATTCCTCCAAAAACTTCCTGCGTAAAAAGTAAAATTGCTTTACCAACATCCAGGTTGTCTACCCCGGATTGTGTTACCTCTAATATCAACAGGAATAATACTAAACCCACACCATCGTTGAATAACGATTCGCCGGAAATTATAGTTTCGAGGTTTGAAGGCAGTTTGGAGCCTTTGATAACCGCTGCTACGGCAACCGGGTCAGTTGGTGATACCAGCGCACCAAAAAGCAGGCAATAAATAAACGGCACTTTAATACCTATCAGCCCCGTTATCCAATAAAATAACCCACCAAATGCTGCTGTTGAGATAATTACACCTAAAGTGCTTAAGATCAATACAGGTCGCATTTCCCGTTTTAGCTTATGGGTATCCAAATTAAACGCCGTGGCAAACAATAAAAATCCCAACATAATATTCAATACCGTGGTAGAAAAATTAATATGCTTGGCTAAAACAGTAAGGTGTTTGGCTATAGCGGGGTTAAGGCTTTCTATAATAATTGTCAAAATGGAACCTAAAATTGCGAGCGTAACTATCCCTATAGTCCCCGGTAGTTTCAGGAACCTCGCATTGATGTAGGAGTACACGGCGCTAACGATGATGAGCAGCGCTATAATCAGGAACATATTCATCCGGTAATTTCCTTATCTAATTTACCGCGCTACCGGGTCCATCGTCATGGTATCTGTTTTAAAATAATGAATAATGAGCCTGTTATCACTGTTGCGGGTAAGGTAGTTAACAGCCCAGTTAAAAAACACAATGGCCTTGTTGCTAAACCCTGCAAGCGACATTAAGTGAACGAACATCCACAACAACCATGCAAAAAAGCCTTGGAAACGCAGTTTATGCAGGTCGGCAACGGCTTTGTTACGGCCAATGGTGGCCATAGTACCAAGATCGGTATAAGTAAATGCGGTAGTTGGCTCACCGTTGATGAGGTTAGTGATGTTCTTAGCAAGATGCTTACCCTGCTGTAGGGCAACCTGCGCCACACCCGGGAAACCCATTGGATGTTGTTCGGTAACCACGGCAGATACATCGCCAATGGCAAATACATTGCTGAAACCTTTAACACGGTTTATCTCGTCGGTAACTAAGCGGCCGCCCTTCATCACACTTTCTTCGGGCATGCCGGTTGGCACTTCACCCCTAACACCTGCCGCCCAAAACACATTGCGGGTGTTGATAGTTGTACCGTCGTCAATTTTCAACAGACTTCCATTGTAGCTCTCGACGTGCACGCTATTGTAGATGGTGATATCCATATCCGTCAAAAACTTTTTGGCTTTGATGGATGCCTGCGGCGACATGGCGGCTAACAATTCGGCCTTGCCTTCGACCAAAAATACCTTCATATCGGCATTGCAAAGGCCGGGATAATCCTTACATAAAATAAATTCGCGCAGTTCTGAGATAGCTCCGGCAAGCTCCACGCCTGTTGGTCCGCCCCCTACTATTACAAAGGTAAGCAAGGCATCGCGTTCTGCTTTATCGGCTGTTACCAGTGCTTTCTCCAGGTTTTGGAGGATCAGGCTACGGATGTTCAATGCCTCTGCCACGTTTTTCATGGGCATGGTGTTGCGTTCCAGTTCCTTATTGCCAAAGTAATTAGTGTTGGCACCGGTGGCTATCACCAGGTAATCGTATTTAAGATTGCCAATGTTGGCGGTAACTATTTGTTTCTCCGTGTCAATGCTTTGCACTTCGGCCAGGTGAAATGTAAAATTCTTTTGCTTATTAAAGATACGCCTGATAGGGAAACCGATGGAATCGCCCTCGATAGCCCCCGTAGCTACCTGATAAAGCAGCGGCTGAAAAGTGTGGTAATTATGTTTATCCAGCAGAAGGACCTCTACCGGTGCATCCTTTAATTTTTTAGCCAGTTGTACGCCGCCAAAGCCGCCGCCAATAATAATAATGCGGGGCAAAGCGCTATTTTTTTTATCCATATGTTATATAACCGGCTGCAAATTAACGAATAAACAACCGCTCGTTTATCATCTAACAGGATAAAGCGGATATGTGTTTTAACATGGAAGTTTTTTTAGTTAAAACGTAAAAAGCACGAAGGTTTTAGCTTCGTGCTTTTATGAAAATCTAATGACCATCGGGTTATATCTTCTCGTAGAACTTATAAAGATAGTCCGGGTTTTTGATGCCGTAGTCTTTAATGTCATTGCTTATAGCTACCCAATCATTAACGGTGTATTCTTTGGTGCCTGTTTTAACTTCGTGCACAAAACGGAAGGTAACATGGTCGCCCCATTCTAATTTGTTCAAAGGGAGCAGACGGTTTTATGTTGAATTTTATTTTATAACCGTTCGACTCCACAACTGCACTTCTGCGCAGCAGCAAAAAATAAAAAGTATAAAAGATACCGGTAAATGCCGACACCTGTAGCAGATAAATTATGGCTTTCATGGTGTTAAATTTTTATCTATCATTTCCTGAATTTTTTTGATATCGTCCTCACCCAGTTTTTGTTCTTTAACCATAAAGGATAAAAGGCTGTCTACCGAGTTATCAAAATATCCCGTAAACATTTTTTTGAAGGATGCCTTGCGGTAGTCGGCTTTGCTAATGGCAGGGAAGTATTCGTAGGTTTTGCCGTAGGCTTTGTAATCTACATAGCCCTTCTTTTCCAACAGTCTAACTACAGACGATATAGTGTTATACGGCGGCTTTGGCTCATCGGGCATAGCTTCAATGATGTCCTTCACAAAAGCCTTCTTCAGGTTCCAAAGTACCTGCATTACCCGCTCTTCTGTTTTTGTTAACTCTTCCATAAATCAAACTTATAACTTAGATTTCAGTTATAAATTATATATCGTTGATTATAAGTGTTTTAATTTTTAACCAAGGAGAACGCTGTAGTATAAGTTATAAAGATTGAAATGGTTTCCATGTATAACTTTGTGCCCTCTGTGAAAAACGCTATTGCCTTTGTGGTTAAAAAACCTACACCATCCCCAAAAAATAACTATAATTGCCATCGAACTTATATATAATACTGTATGCAAGCCCTGCACATCATCAAAATTGGCGGTAACGTAATAGATAACTCAGAAAACCTGCACCGTTTCCTGAAAGATTTTACCGCGCTGGATGGGGTCAAGATCCTGGTGCACGGCGGCGGCAAGGTTGCCACCCAGATCTCGGAAAGTATGGGTGTCGAGGCCAAGCTGATCGAGGGCCGCAGGATAACCGATATAGATACCCTGCGTATCGTCACCATGGTTTACGGCGGGTTAATCAATAAGAACATGGTAGCCCAGTTACAACGCTATGGTAATAATGCCATTGGCCTTACCGGTGCCGACGGTGATTTTATACGCGCTAAAAAACGCCCCGTTAAAACTATCGACTACGGTTTCGCAGGCGACCTTTTCGAGGGGTCTATCAATCCCCAAAACATTGCTAAGTTATTAGATGGCGGCTTTACCCCTGTTTTTTGTGCACTAACGCACGATGGCGAGGGGCAGCTGTTAAACACAAATGCCGATACTATTGCATCGGCACTGGCGGTGGCCCTGTCTAAATTATATGAAACAACGCTCATCTACTGCTTCGAGAAAAAGGGTGTTTTGCAGGATATTAATGATGAGGATTCGTTGATAAGGGCTATAAATCCCGAACGGTACGAGGAATTGAAGCAGCAGCAGATCATCCACAGCGGGATGATCCCTAAATTGGATAATGCCTTTACTGCTATTGCCTGTGGGGTTAAGGCAGTAATCATAGGTCACTCAGATAACCTTGGGCAATTAGAGAAAAAAGAAAGTTTTGGTACGCGTTTAAGCAAATAAAATGGAAACACAACAACATATAGCCATATTAGGCAGCGGTAACATAGGGCTCGCGTTAGCCAAAGGGCTGGTAAAAGCTGGGATCTTTACCCCCCAGCAAATTACCCTAACCCGCCGTAATGTAGCCGCGTTAAGCAACCTGGCAGATGAAGGCTATAACGTAACTCCCAACAATGCCGAAGCAGTTACAAAAGCTGATATTGTGGTATTAGCGATATTACCGCAGCAATTGAATAAGTTGTTAGACGAGATAAAACCGGCTGCTAATCAAACCAAACACCTGCTTATCTCTGTGGTATCGGGTGTTAGTTGCCAGGACATCCGTACACAGTTGGGGTTGGATGTGCAGGTGATCCGCGCGATGCCTAATACCGCTATCGCCATAGGGCAAAGCATGACTTGCATTGCTACCGATAACGCATCGGCGGAAAATACGAGTTTGGTGCTATCATTGTTTGATACCGTTGGGGTAAGCATCCAGATAAACGAGGAACTGATGACATCGGCCACGGCGCTTTGTGCCTGTGGTATCGCTTTCTTCCTGCGTGCTATCCGCGCTGCATCACAAGGTGGTACCGAAATTGGTTTCCATGCGCATGACGCCCTTAAAATGGCCGCACAAACTGCGAAAGGTGCCGCCGACCTCCTATTGCAACTGGCATCGCACCCCGAGCAGGAAATTGACAAGGTAACATCGCCAAAGGGCTGTACCATTGCCGGCCTTAACGAGATGGAACATAATGGCTTTAGCTCGGCTATGATAAAAGGTATCAAAACATCTGCCGAGAAAGCCGGTGCCCTTTATAAAAGTGAGTGATTTTTTAAACGCTTATTTTAAAGCACTCAAAACCTACCAATGTTATACGCAAAGTTCTTGATTTGTGGAAGCCGATTGATTAGATGCTGAAAGCATACAAAGTGATGGCAGATAATTACTGTGTTTAACAGAAAGGCGCTGCCCTTTTAGGAGAATATTGGGGCAAGGCCATCTAAAGGATCGTAACGGGACTAATCCGGTTCGTTTGTTTTCTTCTCTGGTGGGGTTGATACTATCTCGCCAAATTCATTGACATAAGCCATCATACCGTCTAAGTCGCCACCGGTCGAGCTTTCCTGGCGCTCTTGTTTACGTTGTGCTTTATCTTCTTTCTTTTTTGCCCTGTTTTTTTCGAGCTGTTTCTTCATGAATGTTGCCTGGGATTTAGCCATAGTTTTATCGGGGTTAAATGAACAAAAAAAGCACCTGCCTGTGTCAGCAAATGCCCTGTTTTGTCACAATGTACGTATTTTAATTGGATTTACCTATAAATAAAATCTTTTAAACAGTATGTAAATGGGTAGCGTGCTGTAAATCAGATAATAATCTTTTAAGCTTTCTGGCCTGTTTACACTCTGTTTTATTAAAAAAGTAAAACTTGCACATTTACAAAAAATAAATATTAGCTTTAAGAAATTCCTCCCTCCGCGCAATCATTTTAATGGCACTGCCGTACTTAAAATTGAATAGCTGCGTTCAATTGTGGGATTCTTTTAAACATCAAATATTAACGCCATGAGTAAAGACAGAAAAACGGTAAAGGAAGTTAAAAAACAGCCTACCGTAAACGTAAACAAAAAACAATCGTCATATCAATCGGGTAAAAGTTCGGCTTCTTCCGATCCATCAAGCAAAAAATAATTAAATGAACGAACAAAGCATCGAGCTACAAACAAAAATGTACCTGTACGAGTTAAATAACCTTGCCAAAGAGCACGGCTTTAAGGCCGACGATAATTGGGAATTTAGCATGGCATCAACTGCCGATAAGGTAAAGTTGCAGCGTAATTACTTCCCTACCAATGCCACCAAAATGGGGCCAGAGGTATTGTTACAGGTTTTAAACCTTGTTAAGGCCGGGCTTAAGCAAGCTTACACAAATGACGACAGCCAGGTTGATAAACGTACCATCATTGCAGATGAGCTTGATTATCTGGTGGCGTTTAACCCAAAAAGGCCAAGGACTTAAGTTCTTTAATAAATTTGTCATGCTGAACGTATGTGAAGCATCTAATCGCCTACTGTATGTAGATTAGATTTTCGCTGCCACTCAGGATGACAATTGTATTTTATAATCTCTCCGTAGCTAAATTAGCAAGCTCGCTCCTCTCGCCTTTTTGCAGGGTAATGTGGGCATAAAGCGGATGGCCTTTTGCCTTATCTATAAGATACGATAAGCCGTTACTTTCCGCATCCAGATAAGGGGTATCTATCTGGTAAATATCGCCTGTAAACACAAACTTGCTGTTTTCGCCTGCGCGGGATATAATGGTTTTTACCTCGTGCGGGGTTAAGTTCTGCGCCTCATCTACAATAAAGAAGATCTTGCTTAGCGTACGCCCGCGGATAAATGCCAGCGGTGTGATAGAGATCTTATCATTTGCCACCAACTCATCCAGTTTGGCCTGCATCTTCTCGTCCTCGGCAAACTGATCCTTAATAAATTTTAGGTTATCCCAAATTGGGGCCATGTATGGGTCTATTTTTGATTTTACGTCGCCGGGCAAAAAACCAATATCCTTGTTGCTTAGCGGCACTATTGGGCGTGTTACAAAGATCTGGCGGTAATGCTTGCGCTGCTCCAGCGCACTGGCTAAAGCCAGCAGGGTTTTACCTGTACCGGCGTTACCCTGTATGGTTACAAGCTTAATATCCGGGTGCAACAGGGCGTGGATGGCGTACGCCTGTTCGGCGTTACGCGGGTATATATTTAATACCGGTTGCTCTGTCACTTTTTCCAACAAACCGCTTTGCGAATTGTAAAAACCAGTTGCCGAGCCATTTTTGCTGTTTAAGATATAAAATTGGTTGCCGGCTTTCGGGTCGACGTCCAGCTCGTCTATAGAAAGGCTATCGTTCTTATTCAGTTTGGCTAAAAGTTTTTCTGTAACCCTATTCAGCGTGGTTTTTCCGCTGTATAATTCTTCCAGGTTTTTCACCTTGCCGGTTTCGTAGTCTTCTGCGTAAAGGTTAAGGGATTTTGCTTTCAGCCTAAGGCAGATATCTTTCGATACCAATATCACCTTCTTATCCGGGTTCTCAAACTGCACACCCAGGGCGGCGTTCAGTATGCGGTGGTCAATCTTATCAGATCCAAAAACAACTTCGGCATCGGCACTGCTGTTTTTGGCATCCATGATCACTTTGAAACAGCCTTTGCTTTTAACGTTTAGCGGGATCCACTGGTTTATCAGGCGGCTTTTCGACATATCGTCCATCAGCCTGATAAAGCTGCGGGCCTCAAAATTGCGGGTATCGTTGCCGCTCTTCATATTGTCCAGCTCTTCTAATACCTGTATAGGTATGGCTACGTCATGTTCCTGGAAGTTCTCAAAGGCATTATGGTCATAAAGTATGACCGAGGTATCCAGCACAAATATTTTTTTCTTTCCGTTGGTTTTTCCTGTAGATTCCTTCATCAATGCAAAATAGGCATTTTGATTGGGGACTTGCGGCAGTTGTTGAAAATGTGCCGATTGTTGGGAAAGCTGAACAGCCGCCAAAAATTCACCGCAATCGAAATCCCCTTAAAATAGGAAAACGGAAGCCTCTTCTTGCGAAATGACTCCCGTTTTTCCTGCCCTCATGAATGACCATAGCCCGTCATGAAGCATCAAGTTTTGTGTAAAATTAACCGACCTGCTCCCCTCTTTGTTATTGCGAACGCTGATGTCTCTTTATCCCTGCAAATGCCGATGTCTCAAATGTTAACACTGATGCTGATCTTGTCTGTCTCCTTGCGGATGGCAACTCTTTCAGATCCGTTCCGTATGTGTCCTTCGTTCCTCTTGCGAGTGCAGATGGGTCATCTCGTATACGAATACTGATCTTGTCACTTCTCCCGAGGGGAAGTCGACTCCTTCGTTATCCGTGCAACGCTGATACCTCTTTATTCTTTATGAATGCCGATGTCTCTTTGTTACGCTAACTCCGATTCCTTCAAGGTCATTATTTTGTTTGCTACTTTCCGTAGACTCTCGCAAAACCCATAATACCTCGTTAACCATTTCCGGGATAAATTACTTTCGTATCCTATTCCCTTCAAATGACTCAGGCACTTCCCTTATCTTTAGTTCCCCCTGAGGTTCACCCGATTAAGTTTCTGTATTCCTGTAAGGCTGTCAAAGTACGTCGTTCTTGATGATTACAATATAGGGACATGCAGGCCCTTTTTGCAAATTTATTTTGGTTTTCTTTTTAACACGTTATTAACAAAAATTTAAGGTTTATCCACATGGGTTTGATATTAACAGATAAGACTTTATGCCGCCTGAAGCAGGTTTATAAACATTGCCCTTTATCCACAGCATTTACTTTAATGCACGTATCTCAATAAATTAAAAAAGCGTAAAATAGACAATATCAGATTTTCTCTGTTAAATGCTTCCAATATCTTTTAGGGATGTGGCGCACATGCAGTTTCGTGTTTTTGCGCGACGGGATGTTCACACTGGTAAAATAATTCTTCCATAGATGCTGGTAGATGCTTTCATCTTCGGTAAAAGCGGCCATTACGTCGCTTGGTTTACTATCGTTGGCAAAGTCAAGCGATATAAACTCGCAATTATGCAGGCTATAATAGATGCCGTATTTGCGCCTGATATCATAGATGATCCATTTTTGATCGGCATAGCGGCTTTTAAAATGGCGGATCAACAATGGCAACACATTAAAGTCGGGCTCTACCCCGGCATAAAAAGTATCATCCTTTAATTTTTGAAACCGGACAAAGGCCTCCATCCTATGCTTTTCGCGCCGTACCATGCGCACCATTTCTGAAACACGCATTACATACTTATTGCCGTAATCTTCCTCGATATTTTGTTTGGCATCAAATGCATAGCGCAAATAACCCATCAAATTATTATCCTCGCCATCCATTTCGGCAAGGTGGGCGGCATACAGGCGTTGTACCCCCATTGCCGAGATCTTTCGGCTTAACCCTTTCAACACCCGGTTAGCGCGCGCCTCATCGGTTATCACCTGCAGCTTATTTTCAAACATAGCACTGGTATCCGTGCCGTTTTTCTGCAGGTTTACCTCGTCCAGTTTGCGGTCATATACCTCAAACACGGCGGTAAGTAAACCCTCAAATGTGCCATCGTAGGTTAGGGTTGTCATATTTAAAATAGGTTTAGCTGCACCTGCGTGTTCTTCAAAAATTTGCTTTGCGATGTTGCCAATATAAATTGCTTGATGTTGCTGCCGGTTAGGTCTCGATTTTCAAATTGGGGGCTATTACAAGTGATGAAGTATTTGGCGCGGTTTAGGGCCACTCCCATTTTTTTAAGCTGATCCCAGTTAAGTTTGCCGAACATGCGTGCCTTAACAATTTTTTGTGCCGATAACAAGCCGATACCGGGCACGCGTAAGATCATTTGCAGATCGGCCTTGTTAATATTAACCGGGAACGACTGCATATTGCGGATGGCCCAACTTAGCTTAGGGTCGATATCAAGATCGAGATGTGGCTGGTTGTCATTTACTATCTCGTTCACTTTAAAACCGTAGAAACGCATCAGCCAATCGGCTTGATAAAGGCGGTTCTCGCGCACCATGGGCACGCTGGTATTTAAGGCAGGCAAACGGCTATCTGCCAATACAGGCACATACCCCGAATAATAAACCCGTTTTAAATTAAAGTTTTTGTAAAAGTAGTTGGCCGATTGCAGTACCTGGCTATCATTCTCTGGCGTGGCGCCAATAATAACTTGTGTGCTTTGCCCGGCCGGTGCAAATATCGGCGCTTTTTTAAAAAGCTTCTTCTCTTCCTTACGTTGAATGATGGCATTTTTTAGAAAGCCCATCGGTTTTATCATGTCGGCCTGATTTTTATCGGGCGCTAACAATTTTAAACCTGCTTCAGTAGGCATCTCCAGGTTAACACTCAGGCGGTCGGCGTATAGGCCGGCTTCGTTCGTCAGTTCATCGCTGGCACCTGGAATAGATTTAAGGTGGATGTAGCCGTTGAAATTTTCTTCAGTACGGAGTTTTTTGGCAATACGGACAAGGCGCTCCATCGTATAATCGGCATCTTTAAAAATGCCTGAACTCAGAAACAAACCTTCAATATAATTACGGCGGTAAAAGTTAATGGTAAGGTCTACAACCTCCTGCACGGTAAAGGCCGCGCGTTGGATATCATTACTTTTACGGGAAACACAATATGCACAATCGAAAATGCAATGGTTAGTTAGCAGGATCTTTAGCAGCGACACACATCGCCCATCTTCTGTATAAGAATGGCAAATTCCATTACTGGCATTACCAAGGCCCTTGTTCTCGTTTTTACGTTTACTGCCACTGCTGGAGCATGATACATCGTATTTTGCCGCATCGGCCAATATGTTCAACTTCTCCGTTATCCTATCTACATTCATATCATTTCAAAAATACTAATATAATTAGCAATTTATATGATGATATAAAATATATTTCAGTTGTTTTAGGAGTAAAAATTAAATTCGCTTTACTATCTTAGCTTATAAATGACATCACCTATGCCAGATTTAGATCCAAGCTTTTGTCAGCACCTGCAGGCCATAAAAGGAGTTAAACTAAGCGACGACCAGGTATGCGAAGAGTGCGTAAAACAAGGCACCGAATGGTTCCATCTGCGTACCTGCCAAACCTGTGGCGTAACGCTATGCTGCGACCAAAGCGATGAACAGCACATGACTAAGCATTATAATGCCGAACACCACCCCGTAATAGCATCGGCCCAGCCCGGCGAACGCTGGCTTTGGTGTTATCCTGATGAGCAATTTGCGGAGTATTAATTATTCGGAAGCTTCTTCGCCTTTTTCACCAAGTTCAACTATATCGCCTTCTTTAAATAAAATGGCTTGCAGGGTTTTGCGCCATACGGGTTTCTTGCGCAAAAGAAATTCCAGGTCCATACCAAAGTGTTTAAATTCTTCGTGTTGGGCGTTCTGCATAATTGCTTTTGCCTGCGGGTCTTTCTCTACCGAGATGCGTTGTTCGTACCAGTTGATGGCCTCAGCCTCTTCGCCAAGGGAAACTATCATACGGGCAAAGGTGCGGGTCTCGTCCGACAATTCATTTGCCGGTTCGTGGTATTGATCAAATGCCATAGCGTTTTGTTTTACAGGATAAAATGATTCTATTATATCACCTCGTTGATGCTCATTTCCCTTATTTCTTTAGACACATTGGGACGGCCATTTTTGAATGCCTTACGCGGGGTTAAGCCCAACAACTGGAACATCGCCATATCTTCATCAAATGATGGGTTTGGTGTAGTCAATAATTTTTCGCCGGCAAAGATAGAGTTGGCGCCTGCCATAAAACACATAGCTTGCTCAACCGTACTCATTTCGGTACGGCCTGCAGATAGTCTTACAACGGTTTTAGGCATGATGATACGCGTGGTTGCTATCATCCTCACCATATCCCAAACAGATACGCGTGGCTGATCGGCCAGTGGCGTGCCCTGTACGGGTACCAATGCGTTAATAGGTACAGACTCGGGGTGCTTTGGCATGTTTGATAAGGTCTTCAGCATCGAGATCCGGTCCTGTGCGGTTTCGCCCAGGCCGATAATACCGCCGCTGCAGACAGAGATCTTTGCTTTGCGCACGTGGTCTAAAGTTTGTAAACGGTCGTCATATGTACGGGTAGTGATGATACGTTTGTAATCATCTTCAGAGGTATCTAAGTTGTGATTGTAAGCATACAGGCCTGCATCGGCTAAACGCTGTGCCTGGCTTTCCGTAAGCATGCCCAATGTACAGCAAACTTCCATATCCAGCTCGTTCACGGCTTTCACCATTTCAATCACCTTGTCGAAGTCGCGGTTATCGCGTACTTCGCGCCATGCAGCACCCATACAAAGCCTTGAAGCACCACCATTCTTTGCTTTTTGTGCTACCGCAATAACTTCTTCTTTCGGCATAATAGCGTGCACATCAACGCCGGTATTGTAACGCGCCGCCTGCGGGCAATAAGCGCAATCCTCCGGGCAGCCGCCTGTTTTTATAGAGATAAGCGAGCTTATTTGCACCTCTGCGTAATCTTTGTTCTCGCGGTGAATGGTACCCGCGCGAAAGATGAGGTCAAGTAGTGGTGAGTGATATATTTTTGAAATTTCTTCCTGTGTCCAGTCGTATCTAACTTCAGTCATAATAGTATGCGTTTTGAAAGGGTCAAAATTATAATAAAAGTTGGCTTGCAAGCCACAAAGGCAGCAAAAATCCAATACAGTCTGTAAATGTAGTGATGATGATAGATGACGCCACTGCAGGGTCTATCCCTACCCTTTTTAGTATCAGCGGGATACCTGCTCCTGTTAATCCGGCTATCAATAAGTTACCCGTCATGGCCAGGAACAACACCAGCCCAAGCATAGGGTTTTTATCGTAAAATATCGCAAACATCAACACTATCAAACCATTTGCGCCGCCGTTTATCATCCCAACGGATACCTCTTTTACAACGGTTGTGTAGGTTTGCCTGTCTGTAAGGTCGCTTAACGAGATACGCCTAACGGTTACCGCAAGTGCCTGTGTTGCCGCGTTACCGCCCATTCCGCTTATAATGCTCATGTAGGCCACAATAATAGGCAGGCGTTCTTCCACATCACTAAAATGCCTGATGACGGATGCCGCCAAAAATGCGGTTCCAAGATTAACGATCAACCACGGCAAACGGCTTTTTACAGCGTCCTGCCAGTTACCGCTCAACTCTTCATCTTCAGATACTCCGGAGATCTTTAAAATATCCTCGGTGTTCTCGGCCTCCATAACGTCGATGATATCATCCACTGTAATGCGGCCCAATAGCTTCATATCGTCGTTAACTACAGGGATGGTAGTCAAGTTGTATTGCGAGATCAGTTTGGCTACCTCTTCCTGGTCAAGCTCGGCTTTAACATAAACGTAGTCGGTTTGTACCAGATCGCGCACTTTGGCTTCGCTGCGTGCTTTTATAATATCTTTAATAGAGACAATTCCCTGTAAGATCTTAGCGTCGTTAACCACGTAAATGGTATAAAATTCCTCCATCTCTTCAGATTGACGGATGATCTCGTCGAGCGCTTCTTTCTTATCCAGGTTGATGTTCACGCAGATCACGTCCGAGTTCATCAAACCACCGGCGGTGTCCTCGTCGTAGTTTAACAACGCGCGGATGCTGGTTGCATCTTCGTGGTCAATATCGTCAAGAATTTCCTGCTGGTCTTCCTCGTCAAGTTGAGAGATAATATCCGTCGCAACGTCATAATCCATCTCTTCAACAATCTCGGTACGCTTTTCGGGGTGCAGGCCTATCAAAAGCTCTTCGGGGTGGGCCTCCTCGTCCATCTCAGAAATAACCTCGGTGGCAATCTCAGTAGAAAGAAGATTAATGATGCGTTCCTTTGCTTCCTGCGGCAGCCTTTCGAATAAAATGGCAATCTCCGAAGAGTGGTACTCTTTCAGAACCGACTGTAATTCAGCATCATCGCCTTCGAGGGCGGTTTTAATGCGGAGTAGGTCGGTTTTATCTATTTCAAAAGATTGCATATGCAGGCAAAATAAGCAATTTTACTGAAAAGGCGAACCGGGATTTATGCGATTATTTGGTTTTTGATTTCAGCTACCCACTATAAATATAAATCGCCTTTGCCCCGTTTACTTTATTCAGCTTACTTATCGCCTGTTCTACCTGTGTTTTACGGATAGATAATTTTATCAGGCAATTCAATTCTGAAACCTGCTCCAATATTTGTAATTGTTCCTCTTTTATAATGCGCATTACGTCATTCATCTGCACGTAATCGAAAGTTATGGTGTAGATGTCGTTCACGGTTTTTTCGATAACTTCTGATACATCCAGCGCCATTTCTGTTGCGGTTTTATAAGCGTTGATGAGGCCGGGAACGCCCAATAACGTACCGCCAAAATAGCGGACTACCACCACCAACATATTGGTGATATTGCGTGATAACAGGGTATTTAAAATAGGCCTGCCCGCGGTGCCCGATGGCTCGCCGTCGTCATTTACACGGAACACCGAACGGTCTATCCCTAACCTTATCGCCCAGCAGTGGTGATTTGCTTTTGGGTGTTCGGCCTTTAATTTAGCTATGATGGGTTTAATATCATTATCTGATGTTACCGGGTAGGCATACGCCAGGAACTTGCTCCCGCGGTCGCGGAAGATATTTTCGGTGGGTGCGATAATGGTTTTGTAGGTATCGTCGAACAGCACGCGTTATTTATTTGAAATGGTAATCACGATAATAGCAACAATTGCCAGCGCAACCCCTATTTTGTTAAGCACGCTTAGACGTTCGTTAAACACCACAAGGCCCACCAAAGTACCTAAAGCAATAACGCCGATGTTCATAGCAGAAAATACGGTTGATGGTGTGCCCGATAATTCTTTATGCGCTTTTAAGTAAAATAAAATATTACCGAAATTAGCCACACCCAATATCCACCCAAAGCCAATATGCGGCCACGAGAATTTAGTTTTTTTGGTGAAAATTCTGATGCCCAGGATGAGAAGTGCTATCACAAACGACAAAATGTAGATCACAAAAAGCGAAGTGGTATATGGCACAGCATTAAACGCCGCTACCTGTTTAAACAGGGTATCGATGATCCCTATCCCGAAGAACACGATAAGCAAATAGATCCACGCGTTTGATATTACCTTGCGGTTAGCTGTTTTCTTTTGCCATGGAATGCTGCAAAGTATGGCAGCAAAACCTATTACAAGGCCCACAACTTTTAACGTGTTCAGTTTATCGCCAAACAGCAGGAACGAGGCAAGCAGCGGGATAAACAGCGACAAGCGTTGCGCTACATCTGTACGCACGATCCCGGCCACCCTAACCGAGACAGCCATCATCATAAAAATTACCGGCAGCAAAAAGCCTACCGCCACGTAAATGCTAATCGGAGCATTTTGCAGGCTGGGCACACTTGGCCTGAAAAATAACCAGGTAAGCAATATGGCCATGCTGTAATTCCACGTAATGGCCTGGAATACGTCTATTTGGTAACGTTTAGCCAGTTTCAGCATGATGGAAACAATTACGCTGCAGCAAATACTTAAAAAAACGTATAGCATGTTTTTTACAGATTAGGTAGGTGTATTTGTAATGATCTGTAAGTTATCGGCCCAAACCATTTGTTCCGAAATTACTGTCCCGGTTACTGTAGGCGCTGTAATACCGTTCTGCAATACAGATGCGCCGGTAAAAATACGTGCTTCATCCCATAAACCGGCATCAATGAACGAGTTTAATGTATGCGCCCCACCCTCAATTATTACCGACTGGATATCCTGCAGGTATAATTGGAACAAAATATATTGCGGTACAAAGCGGTCAAAATCTTCAAGGGCTATATATTTATTCTTGCCGTCCACATCAAACTTAACCTCGTTAAATATCAATGTTTCAACCGATTGGTCAAATACGTTCAAAGTTTTACTTAGCTCCAGCTTTCGGTCTATCACCACCCGTTTAGGCGAGCGGCCTTCCGCGTAACGCACATTCAATTGCGGGTTATCGGCCAGTACAGTGTTCTTGCCAACCAGTATGGCATCTTCCAGGGCGCGCCATTGATGTACAAGCTTACGGCTTTCGGGGCCGGTAATCCAATGCTGGCTGCCATCTGCCGGGGCAAAAAAGCCATCGGCAGTTTGCGCCCATTTCAGGATAATGTATGGCCGTTGCTTTTGCACTTTGGTGAAAAAGCGGCGGTTTAGCCATTGGCATTCTTGCTCTAACACGCCGACTGAAACTTCTACCCCTGCCGCCTGTAGTTTTTCGATGCCTTTACCATCCACCTGTGCAAATGGGTCGCGGCAGCCTACTACTACTTTGGGGATGCGGTGTTTTACGATAAGATCGGCACAGGGCGGCGTTTTACCGTAATGCGCGCAAGGTTCTAACGATACGTATATGGTGCTTTGCTGTAACAGGTCGGCATGGTTATCATATTTGTCTGTCACCATTTTAACGGCGTTTACCTCGGCATGGGCTTCGCCATATTTTTGATGGTAACCCTCGCCTATTATATTGCCATTCCATACTATCACAGCACCAACCATGGGGTTCGGACTAACCGAACCTGCGCCCAAAGCGGCCAGTTCAAGGCAGCGCTGCATATAAATATCATGTAATGCCATTGTGCAAAAGTAGGTTTTATGTTACTTTGTTGCATGAAAACTATTAAGGATGTATTCCTTTCCTTTCAGCAAGGTTTAAATGAAGTGTATGACAGCCGTGAAACAGCGTCCGTTGCGCTATTGGTGCTGGAAGAAATTACCGGTATATCCCGCGCTAAGATCAAAGCTTTCCCCGATGATGAGATAGCAGGCGAAGCTGCTGATAAGATCCAAAGCATCCTTGATGAACTTAAAACAGGTAAACCCGTACAGTATATTTTAGGAAGCACAGAGTTTTACGGGTTAAACTTTTTAGTGAACCCCGCCACGCTGATCCCAAGGCCGGAAACGGAGGAATTGGTGGAATGGGTTTTGGAAAGTCAAAAATTGGAAGTTAATAGTCAAAAGCCGGTTTCGGTCTTAGATATAGGTACCGGCAGTGGTTGTATCGCAATTAGCATTAAAAAGAACCTACCCAAAGCCTTGGTCATGGCGATAGATATTTCTGCGGATGCTTTGCACACGGCCAAGCAAAACGCTGTAATAAATGAAGTGGAAGTGAAATTTGTTTTGGACGATATTTTAAATACAAAATTAGATATTGAAGATTCGAAATTCGACATCATCATTTCGAACCCGCCTTATGTTACGCTTGAGGATAAATTGCAGATGCACCAAAATGTAACCGGGTTTGAGCCCCACGGCGCCCTTTTTGTACCCGAACATGACCCACTGATTTTCTACAAAACCATTGCCGATTTTGCTTTACAACGCCTCTCTGATAATGGGTTACTCTTTTTTGAGATCAACGAAAATTTTGGCAAAGAAACTGTGGAGCTATTGAGCGATAAAGGGTTTATTGCTATTAAGTTACGTAAAGATATGAGCGGCAGGGACAGGATGGTGAGGGCAGTAAAAACTATGTAATATTCGAATTTAATTGCTTATCAGCTGACTCATTTCACCTTCAAATTTTCCGCCGGATGTAGCAGTCATGTTTACAACACCAAAGTTTTTACCGTTATAAAATACATAGCAATTAATTGCCTTGTTAGCCTGTACTTTAACGGTTACTGTGCTTCCTGCTTCAGGGGTAAAACCATAATTAAAATCACCGCCATTTTCTTGTGTAACATCTATAACGTTATTGGAATTGCTAGTGCTTTTTTGGGTGATTGTAACATTAAACGGTGTACCTGCAGCTGTTGTTGTATGCACCCTGAAGATCTTATTAACAACATCATAATCAGGCGCCGGGCCTTCGTCAAGTTTTTTGCAACCGGTGTTCGCAACAAATAATATCGAACAAACTATAATTGCCAGCCCTTTTAAATTTTTCATATTTGAGTTTATACGAGTTATAATGCAATAACATGGTTATTGTTTCTTAAAAAGAGATAAATCTTTAGATAACTTAAAACTTATGGCTATTAATTTTTAACATGTCAATTCCTCGGGTGGAATTCAATAATCGTACTCTTGAGATACTCCCTGTCCAAATGTGTGTAAATCTCGGTTGTGGTAATGCTTTCATGGCCCAGCATTTCTTGTACGGCACGCAGGTCGGCGCCGCCTTCTACCAAGTGGGTTGCAAAGGAATGGCGAAACGTATGCGGGCTGATGCTTTTCTTTATCCCCGTTAATTCTGCCAATTGCTTAATCAGCAGGAAAACATAAACGCGGCTTAAACGCTTGCCGCGTCGGTTTAAAAATACCAGGTCCTCCTCTCCTTTTTGGATAGGCGTATGCACACGGATCTGTTTTACCCAAATGTTAAGAGCTTTAATGGCTTCGCCGCCAATGGGTACTAAACGTTCCTTGCTGCCTTTGCCGGTCACTTTTATAAATTCTACCGTTGGGTCCAGGTAAAGGTTAGAGAGGCGCAGTTCCGTAAGTTCTGATACACGCAGGCCGCATCCGTATAAAACCTCCAGCATTGCTTTATTACGGCCGCCTTCGGGTTTAGACAGGTCAATGGCTGCTATCATCTGGTTGATCTCGTGGATGCTGAGTGTATCGGGCAGCTTCCGCTGGATCTTTGGTGTTTCCAATAACTCGGATGGGTCGCTTACTATAAAGTCTTCCATCAGCAGGTATTTATAAAACGCTTTAATGCCCGATAGGATGCGCGACTGTGTGGAAGGGATCATCCCCAGTTCGTTCACCCAGTTGATGAAATTACGAAGATCGGTAAGGGTGAATTTGATTGGCGATGGCTTGGCCGGCAGGCTATCGGCGTATTGGTATAGCTTCTCCAGGTCGCGGGTGTAGGCCTCGATAGAGTTGGCCGCGAGCGAGCGTTCCAGTTTCAGATAGGTTTTAAACCCTTTAATTGCCCGTGGCCAGTCCAATCGATTTTAGTTTTAATGTTTTATACCTAAGTTTGAACAAATGAATATACAAATTATTAACGGGCCAAATTTAAACCTGCTTGGCGTACGCGAAAAATCTATATACGGCAGCAGCGATTTTGAAAGCTACCTTGCCGAATTGCAAAACCATTTTACAAACATCACCATTAATTATTACCAAAGTAATGTTGAGGGCGAAATTATAAATAAACTGCACGAAGTAGGCTTTACCTACGATGGTATTGTGCTTAACGCGGGCGCTTACACCCATACTTCAGTAGCCATTGCCGATGCGATAGCGGCTATTAAATCGCCAACTATCGAAGTACACATTTCTAACGTATATAAACGCGAAGAATTTAGGCACCACTCTATGCTGGCTGCAAGCTGTAAAGGCGTCATAGCCGGTTTTGGCATGCACTCGTACAGGTTGGCAATAGAAAGCCTGTTGTTGGAATATTAAGCTTTGGCTCATAATTCTAAAAGAGGTTAAGTTTAAACTAAATAATACAACATCTGTAATACCCCCGATGAATAAAGTATTCAAAATAAGTTCCGTTCTATTTCTCCTGTTTACTTTATTTGTGGCGGATGTTTCGGCGCAAAGCAAGCGCAAACCGCAAACCGTCCGCGATTCGCTCCGCCGGGCCATCCTGCGCCGCGATTCAATGATGCGGACGTTCAAAAAGTCCGATACCTCCATCAATAACCTGCTGCAAAAGGTTGAGTACTATACCGCGTCATTCAACTCCATAAAAACCAGCCTGTCGCGCAACATAGATACGGTTGATGTAAGCCAAAAACTGCCTTCATTCGAGAAACGCATCGGCCTTATAAAAAGCCTGATAGATGACGACCAATCCAGCACCCTGCGTTACCTGTATGCCATCCGCGATATCCTTACCCGTAGCGATGATCAGCTCGACCTGTGGCAGGATAAACTGGCCGACATCAATACAAAACTGGTGCAAAACCAAAATGAGCTTGCCTCGATGGATAAAGATTCGGCCATGAAAATTGTGCCTGCCGATAGCAGCCTGCTTACCACCTTCCTGATCCAGAAGATAGCGATGGAAAGCAAGTATAAACGGTTGGATACCACCAATAAAAAGCTATTGCTTAAAGTTGGTTTACTACAAAACAGGGTGTCATCGGTTTACATTTCCCTGCTCGATCTTAAAGACCAGATAGACATCAAGATCCGCGAGTTTAGCATTCAGGCGCTTAGCGACGAAAATAATAGCATTTGGGAGATGGACCGCAACACCCAAAGCACTTTTAAAACAGCGCTTTCCAAAACCTGGAGCATGAATACCAAGCTGCTTGGATTTTTTGTTATCCGCGACCCGCTGATACACTTTGCCGGTTTCCTGATACTGATCTTATTTTTTGTGTGGATCTATAACAACCGTCGCAAAGTTTTACTGATCAAGGAGTCGCCTGCGAGTGTGTTTAGTCACGCTAAATATGTATCGCTTTATCCTATCGCGTCGTCGTTAATTATGGCATTTGCCATAGTGCCTAATTTTTACGACCATCCGCCGGTGGTGGTGCTGGAACTATTTTTTGTGGTGCTTATTACAGCCATCTTATACATCGTAAAAAAAACATGCCCGCAGGAGCTATTTAAATACCTGCGGATAATGTATTGCTTGGTTATTGTTTACAGCTTTAGCAACCTGTTTGTTGAGGTATCAAACACCGATAGGGTGATTGTGCTGATACTATCGGCTATTACCGCGGTGGTGAGTTATTACTTTTTACAAAAGGTGCAAAAAGCGCCCGAAGATTACCTGCCACATGCCAAAACAATACTCAAAGTATTTATTGGCTTACAGGTTATCGCGTTCTTATTCAATGTGTTTGGCCGTGTTACATTAGCAAAAATTGTTGGGGTAACCAGCATTTATAACCTGTGGCTGGCTTTGGGGATGTACTACCTGGTGCAGATAATTATGCAAAGCCTTTTCCTGCAGTTAGAGGCTAATAAAAACAGCAACGGCTTAAGCTCGTTTATCGATTTTAAGATGCTTCAAAATAAATTCAGGAGTATTTTAACCATTATGGCAAGCGTGCTTTGGCTTATAATGCTTACCCAAAACCTAAGCGTTGAGGACGCGGTGTTTGACTGGTTAAGTAAATTCCTGACTACCAGCCGTAGCATAGGCGGTACCAACACCAGCTTTACTTTCCAAAGTATCATCATCTTTATTGCGGTGATTTGGCTGTCGTCTGTAGCGGCGCGCATCATCAGCTACCTATACGAGGTTGCCGGCAAGCATGCCAACGATATTGATGTAGCTAAAAAGAAAAACCGCACATCTACCTTACTAATTAAGCTGGGTGTATTTGCAGTAGGGTTTTTACTGGCGGTAACCGCTTCGGGTTTCCCGCTGGATAAGATCACCATCATCATCAGTGCGTTTGGTATAGGTATCGGTTTCGGCTTGCAGAACATCGTAAACAACCTGGTATCGGGTTTGATACTGGCCTTTGAGAAACCGATCCAGATAGGCGACATTATTGAGGTGGACAGCCGGAGCGGTACCATCATGGAAATTGGCATCCGTTCCAGTAAAATTGCTACCAGCGATGGTGCCGAGGTAATTATCCCCAATGGCGACCTGATATCTCACCATGTGATTAACTGGACGCTGAGCAATAACAATCGCCGAATAGAGCTCATTATCGGCGTAGCTTACGGTTCTGATATTGAGAGGGTGAAAAAGATGCTGACCGATCTGCTCTGCAACCGTGAAGAGATCATGGACAACCCGGCCCCGTTGATATTTGTACATAACCTGAACGAGAACTCGGTCGATTTTAGGCTTTTGTTTTGGGCGGCTGATATTGGTACCTGGTTATCCCTTAAAAGTGCCGTGCTAACGGATATATACGCCACATTTGATAAAGAAGGCATCGAGATCCCATACCCGCAACGCGACCTCCACTTAAGGCTCACCAGCGACCAGGAAGAGCTATTTAAAAAGAAAAAGAAAAAAGCGGTTGCCAATGAGCCAGCCGAACCACTTACAGATACTAACGATACTGATCTGCCGGATGCAGGCACCGGGCCAATAGCACCGGATCAGTAAGACGAAGTCAGATGAACCGTGTCGTTGACATTAGATGTGACTTACGCCAGATCCTTCTTCTCTAATTCTGTGAACTTTGTTTTCTTATTCACAAAGAAATCCCACACCAGGCTGCGTGAGTAAACGCCGGTTACATGGTGATATTTTTCGTTCGAGATCTGTTTGTGGTATCTTTTGATCACATCACTCTTAACCTTTGATTGGAACAAGCGCCTTACAAAGTTTTGATGGGCGCGGCTTATCGCCCAGGCGTCTTTGCGTTTTCCCTCCATCAGGAAGCGTACAAGTGCCAGCAGGTCCATCCAGAAGCGGAGGCTGATGGTCCAGAATGCCCGCCAGAATGGTAGATTGTTCTTCAGCAACAATAAATTATTGCGGAAGTTAAGGTATGTTTTAAAAGGATTTTCGGCATTAAGGGTGCCACCGCCAACGTGGTAAATAACAGACTGCGGGCAATACATCACTTTGTAACCCATGTTTTTTAAACGCCAGCAAAGATCTATCTCTTCCATGTGGGCAAAAAAGCTTTCTTCGAAACCACCTGCTTCGTCCCAGTTTTTCTTTTTGATGAACATGGCCGCGCCCGATGCCCAAAAGATCTCTCCTGCATCATCGTATTGGCCCTTATCCACCTCTATCTCGTAAAAGATCCGCCCGCGGCAAAAAGGATAGCCAAACTTATCTATAAAGCCACCTGCAGCCCCTGCATGCTCAAAATGGTCTTTCTGCGCGTACGACATGATTTTGGGTGCAGCCGCTGCGATCTTCTCGTCGGTCTGCATCAAAGCAATAACAGGTTCTATCCAGCCGGGTTGTACCTCCACGTCGGAATTGAGCAGGATGTAGTAATCTGCTTCTACCTTTGCAAGCACGCGGTTGTATCCACCGGTAAAACCATAGTTCTCTTTATTTTCGACGATCCGGATAGATGGGTAAGTACTCCGCAAAAACTCCAGCGACTCATCCGACGAGCCGTTATCGCCCACCACAATATCCAAATTGGGCCAGGTAGAAGCCAGTACGAACGGCAGAAAATCGCGGAGGTATTTGATGCCGTTCCAGTTTAATATTACTACGGCAACTTTTGGTGTATCTATCATGTATTCATATCCTCCGGCTTATATTTCCACCTGCGGTGGCTCCAAAGCCAATATTGGGGGGTTTCGCGGATCAGTTTTTCAAGGTATTGTACGTGCGCTTCGGTAATTTCGTGGCCCGTTGTTTCTTTAGGGTGCTCAATCAGGGGCACCAATGTGTAGGTATAATAACCACGGCTAACACGGTCTATGCGGTAAAATAACACCACAGCGTTTATCATTTTAGAGAGCTTCTCTATCCCCAAAAAAACCGCGGTTGGCTGGTTTAAAAAAGTGGTGAAATAATTTATCTCGTGCTTTACTGGCGTTTGGTCGCTTACCAGCACGCTGAAAGTCAGGTCGTTTTTAAAGGAAACCATGGTGCGCAGGGTTTGCTTCATGGCAACCAGTATGGCGCCGAAACGTGCCCTTACTTTATTGAACAGCCCGTCGAAAACCTCGTTAGAGAGTGGCTTGTAAACGATGATGCGTTTTTCTTTTGTAAGCAGACCAAAGGCCAGCGCGGCCATTTCCCAGTTACAGTAATGCCCGGCGGCGGCTATGATGCTTCGCCCCTGGCTAAAATAATGTTGAACAAGTTCGGGGTTGGTGGGCTTCATCCGCTTGCGCAATGATTTTTCGGTAACACTGATCATCTTAATAGTTTCCACCATCAGGTCGGCCATGTAGCGGTAGTACCGGCGCTCAATTTTGTTGCGCTCGGCCTCGCTGCGTTCGGGGAAGGAATTGGCAAGGTTTGTCTTCACCACATCACGCCGGTAGCGGATAACGTAGTATAAAATGAGGAAGATAACATCGGCTACGCCGTATAAAAACCAAAAAGGCAGCAACGATACCAGGTATAAAAAAAATATACCCGTATTTAAAGCCGCTTTTCTTAACATTTTTACCAATTTTGCCACAAACATAAAAAATATATATGATTGAGAACGGTGCTGTTTTGCCTATGTTTTACCTGCCCCCGATAGATTATTTTACAAACCTTGTGGCATTTACGCCGGACGTTGTGTTTGAGCGCGAAGAACATTTCCCGAAACAAACCTACCGCAACCGCGCCAACATCTACTCGCCCGATGGCAGGCAGGTGCTTACCGTGCCGGTTATTAAAGGTTCCAAAAATCATACGGTAACTAAGGACGTAAAGATCAGCTACGATTTTAGGTGGCAGCGCGCGCATTGGATGGGCCTGCAAACCTGCTACCGCAGCTCGGCATATTTTGAATATTACGAGGACGATTTCGCGCCCTTCTATGAAAAGCAAACCACTTTTCTGTTTGATTATAACAGCGAACTGATGGCCTTATTGCTGCGCCTGCTTAAAATAAAGATGGAGATACAGGTTACCGATACCTACGAGGCCACCTACCCTAACCTTGCCGACCTGCGTACCACCTTAAACGGTAAAAATGCAGACCATGCACAACAAAAGCCTTACTTTCAGGTTTTTGAAGAGCGGCAGGGCTTTTTGCAAAATTTAAGCATCGTAGACCTGTTGTTTAACCAGGGCCCGCAAGCCCTAAACTATTTGTAATGGCAACTTATACCAAGCGCGTACACTATAAAGGCAAAAAACGACAACTTAATGTAGGCGCGCGCCCCGGTAGTATCATAATTCCCGATGATGCCCTGCCCCCTAAAATCACCATATACTCCTTTACACAGGATGACCTGCAAACCAGCAAGGGCAAGGATATGGAAACCATTACCAAGCAGATTGCCAAGTGTAAAGACCATACGCACTGGATAAAGATAAACGGTATTGGCGATGCCAAGTTGATTGAAGACATCGGCACGTTTTTGGGCATTAACCAACTGGTGTTAGAGGATGTGGTGAACACCCATCAGCGGCCTAAGTTTGATGAGTATGAAGGTTACGTTTTTGGTACCAGCCGTATTATTTATTTTAACAAAGAGAATGAACTGGTGAACTGCCAGTTTAGCGGCATCGTAAAAGATAATATCATCATCAGCTTTGAGGAAAGCCATGTGGATTACTTTGAGGTAGTTACCACCCGGTTAAAGGCCGGAAAAGGTGTGATCCGTACTGCGGGGCCGGGTTATATATTTTATGCCCTTACCGATACCATCCTTGATAATTACTTTGTGCTGCTGTCTAAACTTGGCGACATGATTGATGAAACCGAGGATAAATTGTACAAAAGCCCCGATAAAAGCATCATGTTTGATGCGCAGCAATTGAAACGTACGCTCATCATCATCCGCCGATCGTGCTGGCCGGAGCGCGATAAGATCAATGACATGATCCGTAGCGAAAGCCCCGAGATAACCAAAGAAACGAAACTGTTTTTACGCGACGCCTACGACCATTGCATCCAGGCAATGGATATGGTGGAAAGTTATAAAGAGGTAACCAGCAGTATTATTGACCTGTACCTGAGCATGGTAAGTAACCGCATGAACGAGATCATGAAGGTGCTTACCATAATATCGGTGATATTTATCCCGCTAACCTTTATAGCCGGTATCTACGGTATGAACTTTAGCCGCGAGGACACCCACGGGCACATTATACATGACAACATGCCCGAACTGTATGTGCAGCACGGGTATGTTTACGCGATAATAGGAATGTTTTTGATAGGCGCCTTCCAGGTGTTTATATTTTGGCGCAAGGGGTGGTTCAATAAGCTTTAAGCCTGGCTTAACCTTAGGGCGGGGTTATGTACCAGCAGGTAAGGTGCTTTTGGCTTGCGCGGGTGCATGATATCTACCACGCTAACATCCAGGATCTGGCAGATCTCTAACAATTTTGTCATCGTTAACTTCGAGTAACCCAACTCCAGTTTTGAATAAGAATTTTGTGAGGAATTCATCTTCATGGCAATATAATCCTGACTGTAGTTTTTACGCTCGCGTATGATCCTGATGTTGTTTACTATCTGATCGACCTTTTTTTGGAATTCGCTTTTCATGGATCTCAGTATGTGTTTGGTATACTAACAGATACGGTAAAACAACCCACTTGGATTTATAAATTATCTTTCTAATTAAATTAATGTTAATTAAATTGAATGATTAAGCATAAGGTAATTAAGTGGCTGTCTTTCTATTCAAAATCCGTGATGCTTAATTTATTTCGGCATACTAAATGCTAAGTAACTAACCATTCATCTCCACCATGTAATCGCGGGCGTCTTCTTTACAATTTCGGATAGAAACGTCGGCTATCAGTTATTCGTTGGGTGCGGTGTAGGGCTGTGATCAACGCCGCGATTCGCTTATAGCCGCGGATGGCTTCGTGGGGAAGGAGTGTAAAGGACCGCAAAGATTTTTTGTAAATTAACGTTGGTGCTTATTCGGTTGCAGCGGCTTCTTCCGTGCAACTTTTGCGGCCGCTGCACATGCTAAGTTTACCCGCCAATCGGGTGTAGTTGGGTTGCGTTGTAAGGCTATGATTTAACCACAAACGGGATGATTTTAAGCGGGAGGTTCTTCTGTCAGAACCTTCTTTTTTCGTGCGTATTTTCGCTTTGCTTTTTTTGTAGGTATAAAAAAAGAAAATGCGAAACCGGCAATTATACCTGTGATCAAACCACCCACATGCGCCGCATTATCAATGTTGCCGGTAAGCCCAATAAGTAAGTTTAGTCCTATAAAAATCAAACTTCCAATCAATATTGCTTTTGATGCCCTAATCTCTGATTTATTAAGTATGTATAAGATAAAGTAGACGCCGTAAAGGCCAAATATCGCCCCGGAGGCGCCAACACCAACAGAGTTTGGGTGCCATAATAAACTGGCCAAACTACCGCCTATTCCACAAATAAGGTAAATGGATATGAATTGAAATTTATTAAATATAGATTCTAAAATCAGCGACACCAAGAAAAGCCCATAAATGTTGCCTAACAAATGCATTAACCCGCCGTGCAAAAATGTACAGGTAACTACTCGCCACCATTCACCATTTTCGACCGCGGGGCCATAGTTTGCCCCCCATCGTAACAGATCCTCGCTATCGAACGAAACGACTCCAAAACCTGCGAGTACCATAGCTATAAACACAGCTATATTTAGGCCAATAATGAGCATGGTTATAAGGCCGGGATTTGTAAGGGATAAACTTTTTTTAATGAAATCAATATAGGAAATTCGAGATTTCTTATCCGGGGCCTGATAATTCGCAACGTTTTTTTGATCAAGCTTTGGTATTATGATCATGATAAACATGGCGGCAGCGCCAATGCCGAACGACCCGAAGATCCAAAATAGTTTTTCTCCCGTCCTTGATTCAAAGGGTTCGAATTTCGCTTCCAAAATTATTGTAGTAGTATTATAGCCGATTGCTTTGATAAAACTGCCCCGTTTTTTATTATTTCCTGCTCTTTCCAGATAAACGAAATCATCTAAATTATCCGTAGCAAATTTTGTATCTATTTCAGTTGCAAATTCTTTATATAATGACTGCTTTTCTTGTTCGCTTAAACGGTTGCTAACGCTTTTATTATACTCAATACCTAACCACGCTTTAGGGTGCAAAGTATCGATAGCAAAGGATAAATTTGTACTATTACTCACCGTTTCTAATTTTTCGGCAGAAAATATAGGACAAACTGCATCTATGTAAAAGTCTAAATACTCGTTGTTTTTACCTGTTGTTTCAAAACGAACATGGAATTTTGCATTCTTTTTAGAGACAAATACTTTTTTTAAAGTATAATATTTGGTTGCCGGTTTTTGGTCTATAGAATCGATGTTGGTTAATGGCGTAAGCTTACCAACCGCGGTAGCTATATATTTTTGGGAAATTAAAGTAGGGATTGTTAGTGCAACAACCGCAATAAAACCATAAAAAAAAGGAAGATTATCTCGCGACGTTTTAAGGCTAAGTAATTTAATGCGCGGATATAAAAAGATCAATACCAATAAACCAACAATTGCTATAGGCGTCCATAACTCCACAACTTCGTCTGGAAGTGTAAGTAGCTTAAACTGAATGATAATCAGCCAGTTTAAAAATGTATAACCGGCAATAATGCAAAAACCAAGAATTAAATATGGGATAAAAACAAGTCGAATTTTTAGTATATGGCGGTTCATTTGATAAGGAATAGCAATAAAAATAAATAATTTTTACCGCTCCCGCAAGCGTCCCCGCTTGTGGCAACCTAACCTAACCACCTTGCCAAAGTACTTACCGGAATGTTGAGTTGCGCGCTTATTTGGCGGTAGCTTTTGCCGGTTTGGTGCAGGTCGCGGGCTTGTTGCTGGTTTAGTTCGCGGGCGCGGGAGTCGGCGCTTTGCAGGTGGTCGCGTTCTTTGGCGTGGCCATCAAATACGAAATGCAGGTCGGTCATGTCCTTCTCTATGTGGCAAAGGCACACGTTATGTTCGTCGTGTACGGTTTTGCGGCTGCGTTGTTTTACCTGTTTCAGGTATAGCTTGCCGGGTTCGGTGTGGCTTTTACCAATGGCAAAGGCGCTGTCGCAAAAGTTGATGATCATTTTGCTGCCTTGCAGGTCGTTCACGGTAATGGGGTTGCTTTGGTTGCGCTTTGGGGTGTGGGCCAGCACCAGCATGCTCAGTTTATGCTTCGCCTTTAGGGCTTTCAGCTTTTTCATTAATGGCAGGGCGTCGCGGGCGCGCTCGGTGCCGGTGGCCATGTAGGTAAGGTTATCGATGATGAGCACCTGCGCCTTTGTTTTGTTGATGGCGCTTTCAAGGGCCGATTCCAGGTAGGTTTCGTAATTAGCGTACAGGGCGGGGTTCTCGGCCTCGGGGTTAAACTCGGCCCGGAAAAACGTATTCCCGAACGGGAAACTCCCCCACTGGCTGTCGAAATAGCGGCTCTCGAATTGCTTGCTGCCCATCTCAAAATCTACATACAGCACCCGGGTTTGCAGCTCGAGGCTGTTGTTGAAGTTGAGGGTGCAGCCGCCCTGCGCAAGGTTATTGCCAATTTGTACGGCAAGGATAGATTTGCCCAGGTTGGTATCGGCAAACAGGATGCACATTTCGCCCTCCAGCCAAAGGTCGCCCAGCAGCATGCGCGGCATAGGTTTGCCATACTCCTGCTTCATCCACTCGCCGGCAGTTTTTACAAATAACAACTCGGTTTTCTGCGGGTCGAGGTAAACAGTTGCGTCGAGGCCGTGTTTTTTTAAACGCTTCTTGCTCTCGTATGCTTTTGTACGAATGGCCTCAATCACCGCCGGCCTGTATAAGCGCCGGGTCGGCGAGATCTGGTAATAATCTGGTTCGTCCATGAAATTATAATTTCTGTAAATATAAAGAATAATCTTTACTGAACAAAGAAATTATAAATAGATTGTGACTTTATAGCTTAAAAAGGCGAATTTGGGGAGAAAAATGAAGGTGTCTCAGGGTGTACCACGGTGTACCATTTTTTTATGAATGAGACAGGGTAATAAAATTTTTTAAGTGATTATATGATAGTTATTTACCATAAAAATCGACAAGTATTACTTTAACTTAACCCGAATATTACGATTTTGTAAACAATTAATTTACAGCATGTTACATTTTTGTACCGCGTTATGCAATTAAAAGTGGGACAGTAAGTCAGCCTCACCCAAACCCTCTCCGAAGGAGAGGGCTTAAAAAAGCAATTGTTTGATATTCCCAACAATGGGTTAAAGGCATTAGCTCCCTCTCCCTCGGAGAGGGCTAAAAAAGCAATTGTTTGATTCCCAACAAGGGGTTAAAGGCATTAGCTCCCTCTCCTTCGGAGAGGGCTGGGGAGAGGCCCCTTATTTCAAAAACTCCGGCTTTAATTCCGCTTTCATCGCTTTGCGGAACTTCATTACCTTGGGTTCGGATACGCTGCTGATGTATGGGTTATCGCCATTGGTGCGGTAATAGCCCTGGTGGTAATTCTCGGCAGCATAAAACGCGCTGAACGGTACTACCTGTGTAACTATCGGGTTGGTGTAATGCCTGGTTTCATTCACTTTTTTGATCACGCTTACCAAGGCCTTCTTCTCATCGTCGGTACGGTAAAAAGCTATCGAGCGGTAATCGGTACCTACATCCGGGCCCTGGCGGTTAAGTGTGGTTGGGTCGTGGGCGAAAAAGAACGCCTCGGCCAACGTAGCAAAGCTTATCACTTTTGGGTTGTAGTAAATTTGGGTAACCTCTGCATGGTTGGTGGTACGGCTGCTCACATCCTCGTAAGTTGGGTTCTTTGTTTTGCCACCGGCGTAGCCGGATACCACCTTGCTTACGCCTTTCAATTCGCTCATGGCCTCGCTCATGCTCCAGAAACAACCACCGCCAAAAGTAGCGATGGCCTCGCCTGCTGCAGGTTTTGGTATCGGCGCCATAGCATTGCGGCTGCCGGTTTGCCCGTTGGCGCAACCTGTAAATATTAACAAGGCCGCCAAATATGTTATCAGGATCTTCATAATTATAATTTTATATGTGGTATAATTTACGCAAATAAAGTAATAGCGGATTAGGCAGTTAGTCACAGGCGGGTAAGTTTATACAGCCACTTCTGATATTGGTTTAGGAACCCTCTCCCCAACCCTCTCCGAAGTAGAGGGAGTAAAAGCCCCTCTTTACGCACAGCGAAGAGAGGGTGGTCGAGCGTAGCAAAGACCGGGTGAGTAATTAGCCCGGTGGCTCTGTCAACTATGAACTATCGCCCTCTTCCGTACTTAAACTTTATCTGCCTCAGCAACTGGTCCACCCCGTTGCTTTTTATCTCAAATACGGTGCTCAGCAGCATGCCCAATTTACCGGCGGGGAAACCGCCTTTGTTGTGCATCCATTCCAGGTAGCTTATGGGCATATCGCAAATAAGCGTGTCTTTATACTTGCCGAAAGGCATACGGGTGTTTACACAATCAATTAAAACCTGCGGGTCGGGTACAATATTTTCCACGGTGTAAATGTAGAATAATATTGCTTAGCCCCACACTTGGCCGGCCTTCCTGACCAATAAAAAACTCACTACGGATGCTGCTATGGCAATTGCAGCAGTTCTCTTCATGGTGCCTTTGTATGGCGGGATGTATCGTACGCCATTCTCGTCGGATATTGCCCCGTGACCAACATACCTCCCTGTTTTGGGTATCGCGACGCTCTCGAAACGGTTTGCCAAAAAGTTTAGCGCCGTAGACAGTTCGCGCCCCCGCATTACCGCACCATGCCCCGTTGCCGCTATTCGTGGTTGCAAAGCAGCCAGTTTCCGTACCGATTTTGCAGCGGCTATCCAGTCGGTAGTAATATACTTTGGCGGGCCGCTCACCTGCTTGCGATAGGTCAATACCGAAAATGCCGACTCGGCTGGTGTTGTGGTAAACGCATCGCCCGCTATCAGCGTGGTATTCAACGGTAAAAATAATGAGATATGGCCCGGAGTATGCCCCGGCGTGTGGATCACTTTCCATTCGGGCAGTTCGGGAATGCCGTCGTGCAGGTCTATTTCGCGCACGTTACGGGTAATATTTATCGGGCCGGTTGGCCACATCCACGATATCAGGCTCATGAAACCTCCACCAACTTCAGGGTCGGCGGGCGGATAGGATGATCTGCCGGTTAAATAGGGCAGTTCAAGCTTGTGGGCATAAACGGGTACGTCCCAATGTTTCAAAAGTTCTTTGAGCGAACCGGCATGGTCGGCATGGCCATGGGTAAGCACAATGGCACTCGGCCTGGTACCGGGGCCAAAAATAGATTCGGCCATGGCAATGATCTTACCTGCCTGGCCTTTAATGCCGGTATCAACCAGCACCCAACCCTTGCCAACACCGCGGCGGTTGGCTATCATATAAACATTCACGAAAAACAGCCGCATCCCCCAAACATTCTGCGCCACCTGGAAATATCTTACACTCATTACGTTGTTAACTAATTGGTTTTAAAGTTAACAGCCCTTTAATGCTAATAGTTTTAGTGGCGCTAAAGATAATTTAATACTAAAGGTTGTAGATGCAAACTGATAATGGCAAACTAACATGGGCGTTGCCTGCGGCCGGGCTTTACACTCATACGCCTGCAGGCCTTGCGCTCAAGGCCGGTATCCGTCTCAATCCATAACTCTAGTGCTAAGCAACTTTTAACTGTGGCGCTATAACAGGGCGTAAAAATTCGTTCATATCTACCTCGAACACATTGCAGATCTCTATCAGTTTAATAAGGGTAACTTTCGTTTGCCCTAACTCAACCTTACAATACGCATTTTGGGTTTGCTTTAATTTAAAAGCCATAAACTCTTGCGAGTAATGCATTTGCGTTCTTTTTTGGCGGATAGCCAGTGCAAGCGTTTTTCCGATCTGTATCATGGTGATATGGGTTATGCTGGGTTTATATCTTCAACAAACGTATTAATATGATGCACGGATTTCTGTTAATTAAAATGAATAACATTTATACACGAATGGGTTTAACCAGCTTATGACATAAACAAAGCAAACACAAAGCGCATCCCCTTGTTAGAAAATGTAAATACTAACATTATGGAACAGCAATTTGAAGCGGTACTTACCGGAACAGATACACCGGTTAACGGTGTGGTTACACAGAATAATGGCACCTATGAGTTTAAAGCGCTTGATGAAACACTGCAATTAACTATTGCAAAAGATGCGGACGGCAACTGGGAACGCGTTGGCGGGTCTGAGCCCTATTTATCCGGATGGGTTGATGAACTCGCAGAACAAATTCAAACGGGAATAAATTATTCAGAATAATGGAAAAACGGGAATTAGGTAAATCGGGCATCTCCGTATCTCCGTTTTGCTTCGGTGGAAATGTATTTGGGTGGACGGCAGATCAAAAAACGTCGTTTACGCTGTTGGACGCCTTTGTTGATGCAGGTTTCGATTTTATTGATACTGCCGATGTTTACAGCAAATGGGTGCCCGGTAATCCCGGAGGCGAATCTGAAACCATTATTGGTAACTGGCTTAAGCAAGGCGGCAAGCGCGATAGCATCATCCTCGCCACAAAAGTAGGCAAGCCAATGGCTGATGATAAAAAAGGCCTATCTAAAGCCTATATCACCAAAGCGGTTGAAGCATCTTTAAAACGTTTACACACCGACTATATCGATTTGTATCAGTCCCACGACGATGATAAAGAAACTCCGTTAGCTGAAACACTCGAAGCTTATAATGACCTTATAAAACAAGGAAAGGTAAGAGCGATTGGTGCCTCAAACTACAATGCCGACAGGCTTAAAGAAGCATTACAGGTAAGCGAACAAAACGGTTTCGCCCGCTACGAAACCCTGCAACCCGAATATAACTTATACGACCGCGAAGATTACGAAACAAAGTACGAATCGCTATGCCGCGAAAGTAACATTGGGGTTATAACCTATTACTCGTTAGCCAGTGGTTTCCTGACCGGTAAATACAGATCTGAGGACGACCTTAACAAAAGCCAGCGCGGCGGCGGTGTAAAAAAATACATGAATGGCCGCGGTTTTAAAATCTTGGCTGCTTTGGATAAAGTAGCTGCTGATTATGACACTACCCCTGCCGCGGTGTCGTTAGCTTGGGTTATGGCAAGGCCGGGTATCACAGCCCCAATTGCAGTGCCACAAGCGTAAAACAATTTAACGACCTTGCCAAAGCCGCACACTTAAACTTAAGCAGCGACGCTATCGATTTACTAACTACAGCCAGCAACTATTAGAAATCGTAAATAAACAATAAAGCCATCCCGATATAACCGGGATGGCTTTGTTATTGACATATGTTGAGGAGGTAATTTTTAGAACCTTGCCTGGCGGTGAGATCCACCACCAAAGCCACCCCTGTTTTGTGCTAATTGCGTACGATCATCGCCGCCGCGGTTGCCACCGTTGTTGTTCCTGCTCGGTTGCGATGGCTGGTTGCCACCGTTACCACGCCCGCCATTTCCACGGTTATCATTGTTACGGTTTGGCTGTTGTGGTTGTTGTTGGCCACCACCCCAGTTACCACGGTTGTCATTGTTACGGTTTGGTTGTTGTTGGCCACCACCCCAGTTACCACGGTTGTCATTGTTACGGTTTGGCTGTTGTTGGCCACCATTGCCACCCCAGTTTCCACGGTCGCGGTTTGGTTGGTTAAAACCGCCTTGCGGCCTGTCATTACGGTTGGGCTGCTGCGGCTGTTGTCCCCAACTGCCTTGGTTATTACGCCCGCCACCGCGGTTATCATCGTTACGGTTTGGCTGTTGCGGCCGGCCCCATGCACCCTCGTTGCCACGGTCACGGCCCGGCTGGTTAAAGCCACCTTGCGGCCTGTCGTTACGGTTGTTATCTTTGTTCCAGTTGTTTCCACGGTTCCACTCGTTACGGTTGCTATTGTTCCTGCCGGCATAGTTATTATCACGGCGGTTCCAATTCCAATCGTTACGGTTATAGTTGCCACCCCATTGGTTGCGGTATTGGTCGTGGTGCATATACGGCCTGCGGCCTCTTATCTCGTAACGTTGAGAAGTACGCCAATCATAGTTGCGGTATGCGCCGGGCAGGTACGCTGCAGAGATCCACCGGCCACCATCCTGGTAATAATAGCAATGGCGCGGGATGCTGTAATATGCCTCAACTTCGGGCAGGTAATAATAGTCGTCGCTGTCGTCAAACTCATCGTTATCATAAACCATTACCGGCTGTGGTTGCGGGGCCGGTACATACACCCTTCGGGCCGGAACATTAAACCCGATGTGAACAGAAATTTGTGCTTGTGCACTATTATAAACCAGGCCCCCGAATAATATTGCTGATAGTATAACTGACTTTTTCATATCCTTAAATTTTATACATCTATGACCACGCCGATTAACAAAAGTTTAACCCATCTATCGATAATATTTAGCATTCATTACAAAGCGGAATTATATATTGAACTGTTTAATTGAAACGAAATTTAGTATTGTTGCAAAGACTTGTGATTGTATTTACAAATGCTGTAGATACCAGAATGTACATTTTCTCCAAACAGATTTGGCTATTTGCTGTATATTAAGTTAAATTCGCTAACCAATATTTATGGCTTGCCCCTGCCATTCATCAACGTTAAAACATCCACAAAAAAATGAAAAATAAATTCAACTATGTTTTAGCCGTTACCGCGCTGGCCGGTTCGGTATTATTTGCTGCGTGTAATAGCAATGGAAAAAAAAGCAATGCCGATAGCGCCACAGCGATCGTTGATACATCAGCTAAGTCCGCCGCATTAACACTTCCCGAAGGTTTCACCGCTAACGTACTCGCCGAAAACCTTGGAGGTACACGACACATTGCGGTATCGCCACAGGGTGATATTTTTGTGAAGCTTGGTAAAACCAAAGATGGTAAGGGCATTGTGGTTTTGCACGAAAATAATGGCAAAGCCGATGTTAAAACCAGCTTTGGTGATTTTGGCGGGACGGGCATCTACCTAAAAAATGGTTACTTGTATGCCTCATCGGACGAAAACGTTTACCGTTATAAATTAAACGATAAAAACGAAGTAGTTGACGGCAGCAAGCCGGAAATGATCGTTAAAGGTTTGATAAGCCGTAACGAGCACGAAGCTAAAGCGATTGTATTAGATGATGCAGGTAACCTATACGTAAATATCGGTGCATACTCGAACTCCTGCCAGGTTAAAGACCGCGAAAAAGGTTCAATGGGCCAGCCAGGCTGCCCTATCCTTGATTCGGCAGGTGGGATCTGGCAATTTAAGGCTGATAAGTTGAACCAGACCTACAAAGATGGTCTGCGTTATGCAACCGGCTTGCGTAATGTTGTTGGCTTGGACTGGAATAAACAAAACAATCAGCTATTTGTGATGCAGCATGGCCGCGATGCACTGCACGACATTTTTCCGGATATGTTTACTACTAAAGAATCTGCTAATTTGCCTGCCGAATGTATGTATGCCATCAAAAAAGGCGACAACGCGGGTTGGCCATATATCTACTATAATCAGGAATTAAGCAAAAAGATAATGGCACCTGAGTATGGTGGCGATGGCAAAAAAGATGGCGACCCAACCAATAAATACATCAGCCCTGCGGCAGCTTACCCTGCCCACCTTGCACCGGATGGTTTACTTTTTTATACCGGCGACCAGTTTCCTGAAAAATACAAAAATGGTGCTTTCATAGCCTTCCACGGGTCATGGAACCGCGCCCCAGAGCCACAGGCGGGTTACTTTGTGGTTTTCCAACCTTTTAAAAATGGTAAAGCTGATGGGAAATGGGAGGTATTTGCCGACGGATTTTCGGGTTCGGCAGCGAACACTGCTAAAGGTAGTGCGGTACGCCGCCCATGTGGCTTAGCCCAGGGGCCCGATGGTTCGCTTTACGTAACCGATGACTCTAAAGGGACTATCTACAAGATCAGCTATAAGAAATAAGAATTATTGCACAAGTAAAAAGGCCTCCAAAGTTGAGGCCTTTTTTGTTACTCTATCTCCGCGCGTCATTGAGAGGTACGAAGCAATCTCTTTGCTATACAGGGCGTGCCTGCCTATGTGGAGATTGCTTCGTATCTTGATCTTGCAATGGTGCTTTTTTTATTATTCTGGTTACGCCGCAATATCCTGACTCGCCCCGCCTTTTTCTATCTGGTAATTGTTCATCAATTCGTTCTCGGATATGATAACGCTGAAGTCTTCAAAACGTACGCCATCTTCAAATGCGTATAGCACGTAGCCGCGTTTGGTGCCATCGTATTGGCCCAGTTCGTAAACTTCGTCTTGATTTTTGGCTTTTATTTTTGCTCCGCTCACCAGCTGGTAAGCGTCGAATATGGTTTCAAATGTTGTGTTCTTCATGGTGCAAAGAGCAATGCAATTTCTTTGCCATTTATTTATCCAAACCAATTATAAAGGTCAGTTTGCTTTAAACTGTATTTTTCTTCGCCCGATATGTCCTTTAAAACCTCCCCCTCGCCCATTTGGATAATGCGCGAACCAAAGTTTCCTGCGTCTTTTAAATTATGCGTAACCAATATGGCAGTAAGTTGATATTCCTTTATTAAACCGTCAGCAATGCGTAAAACATGCTCGGCAGATCGTGGGTCGAGCGCGGCGGTAGGTTCATCAAGCAGCAGGATCTTACAGCTATCCATTACGCTCATCAACAAAGTAAGCGCCTGGCGTTGCCCGCCGGAGAGTGTGCCGATGGGTTGCTCTATTTTATCCTCCAGCCCCATACCTAAAGTTGCAACCTTATCATGCACATGCTTTTTAAAGGCCTCGTTCTTACCTATAAATAAACCTTTGGGCTGCGTGCGCAGAGCGGCTAAACGGAAGTTATCTATAATGCTTAGGTCGGCGGCGGTACCCAATAAAGGGTTCTGAAAAATGCGGGCTATCCACTTGCTGCGTTTGTATTCGGGCATGCGGGTAACGTTGTTACCATCTATGCTAATGGTGCCTTTACTGGGCAGGGTGTTGCCCGCAAGTAGATTTAGCAGCGTAGTTTTGCCAGAGCCATTGCTGCCAACTATCACCACAAACTCGCCGTCATTTATTTGCAGGTTGATGTTGTTTACTGCTATTACCTCGTTAGGCTTGCCGGTGTTAAATGTTTTATGGATGTTGCTCAATTGGATCATGCCTGCCTCCCCGTTAAACGCGGCAAGCCGACGATCAATAATACAAATCCAGCGGTAATCAATTTAAGCAAGTTGGCATCTACACCTATGTTGAGTGTGAGGGCCAGCACAAACTGAAAGATCACTGCGCCCGCCATCACCAAAACTAAACTCAACCATACGGATGTAATCCGCAGCCAGTTGATAATGGTTTCGGCAATGATAACCGAGCCTAAACCAACTATCACGATACCTATCCCCATATTAATATCTGCAAAGCCCTGCAACTGCACAATCAGGTAACCACTTAGGGCTGTCAATGCGTTCGCGATAGCTAAACCTGTAATTTTCATCCTGTCGGTATTTACGCCAAGGGCACGGATCATCGGTTCACTGTTACCTGTAGCACGCATGGCTATACCGAAATCTGTTTTGAGCAGGTAACCGATGATTAGCGTAACAATAATAATAAAAGTGGATAATATATAAAGCGCGTTCAGGTTAGGGTTTGTGCTAATGTTTACCGCGCTGAATAATGTAGGCATGCTCAACAGCGGCAGGTTGGAACGGCCAAGGACAGTTAGGTTGACCGAGTACAACGCCGTCATTACCAAAATACCGGCAAGTAGAGCGTTTATTTTTAGTTTGGTGTGGATGATACCCGTCAACGCCCCGGCCAATGCCCCGGCTAAAAGTACGGTCGGCAAGATAAGGTAAGCCGGTAAGTTATGCGTAAGCATCGCCCCTGTTACTACGCCGCCAAGGGTGTAACTGCCATCGGTAGTAATATCCGGGATGTTAAAGATCTTCATGGAGATATAGATCCCGAAGGCTATCCCCGCGAAGCAAAGCCCCTGCAATAAAGCGGTTAGGTAAAAGTCCATTATTTTACAGCTTCAAAATCGGCCGGGATACTAATATTATATTTTGTAGCGACGGCAGGGTTGTAAACACGCTTTCGTATCTTCACCATCTCCAGCTTTAAGCCATCAGTTTTATGTGTTTTAAGGTATTGGGCAGCTTGCAAGCCAGATTGGTAACCCCATTGGTAAATATCGGCACCAAAGGCAGCTACTGCACCACGTTGTACTAAGCCGGCCTCGCTGGTAAATATTGGCACGTGCTTTTGGTCGCAGCTTTTTCGAATGGTTTCAAATGCCGCAAACACCGTATTATCCGGGTTAGCGAAAAACGCGTCGATGTTTTTATCCAATAATGCCTGCGTAACCAACTGCGCGTCGGCAGATGAATTTAACGGCAGGGCGATGACCTTAACGTTCAACTTAGCCGCCAACCCCTGGATCCGTTGCAGGGCATCTGCAGATTGTGGCTCCGATTGGTTGTAGATCATTCCGATGGTCAATTGCGCGCCTTTGGGTTTTAGCAATTTCGGGATAATAGCGAACGAGGTGTCTATGTAATTCAACTCTTCCATGGTGCCAAAAAGGTTTGCCGGGCCGTTGCCTTTAGCATCGGCTACTTTCATCCGCTCGGGAGTAGGCGATACCATCTGGAAGATGGGGATGGTTTTAGTTTTTTGAATAGCCGCAACGGTGGATAATGTGGTGGAAGTTGCCAGCAGGTCTACTTTTTCAGACACAAAATAATTCACGATCTGGGTAAGTGTAGGGATGCTGCCCTGGGCATTGCGATATTCTATCTTCACCGTTTTTTGCTCTTCGCTGAAACCATTTTTTTTCAATGCATCAATAAAGCCCTTTTTCGCTTGCGATATGGTAGCATCCTCAAAGGCATCCACAAAACCCACAACTGGGATATTGTTTTTAGTTGATGATGAGCAGGATGTGATGATGATAGCCGAAACAATTAAGGATAGGATCCGCAGAAATTTCATGATACTAAGGTAGATAATCAACCCACAAAAGAAAACATTAAAATGCAACGTTTTGATACGTACAACCGTCTTAAATGCGTTATTCGCTTATATTTTTTACCCTAACAACCTTTATGAAGCTAAACTTACCTTATACTTCAAATAAAGCCCCGACAAAAGCGTAGATACCAATAAAAACACTAACCTTACTATTGAGCGTTACCGCACCAACAATGCCGATGCTTTTTGGAAAGTTGGTAAGTAAAACAAGCTGTTCATTTTAAACATTTAAAGGATAATAGCGTTTATTGGTTAATTTAGCCCCTGAATGATACCTATTATTTCAAAATTACCCCAAACAGGAACCAACATATTTACCACCATGTCGGCACTGGCTGCCGAATATGGCGCGATAAATTTATCGCAGGGTTTCCCGGATTATGATTGCTCACCCAAACTGGTTGAGCTTGTGCACAAGGCAATGCAAAACGGCCATAACCAATATGCCCCAATGGCGGGTGTTATGGCGCTGCGCGAGCAAATTGCTATCAAGACAGAAAAGCTTTACGGCGCGCAATATAACCCTGAAAGTGAAATAACCATTACCGCGGGCGGCACACAAGCTGTGTTCACAGCCATCAGCGCGGTTATACACCCAAACGATGAGGTGATCATGTTTGAGCCTGCTTACGATTGCTACGCCCCTGCTATTAAACTGATGGGCGGTGTGGTAAAATCTCTTGAGCTTGAACCACCAGACTACCGCATTGCGTGGGATATGGTGAAGAGGCTTATCAACAATAAAACAAAAATGATCATCCTTAATTCGCCGCATAACCCCACCGCTACTATTTTGAGCCGTGAGGATATAGACGAGTTAAGCGCCCTGGTAAAAAACCAGGATATATTGATACTGAGCGACGAAGTTTATGAACACCTTGTATTTGACGGGCAGGAACACCACAGCATGGCCCGCTACCCCGAATTGCAGCAGCGAAGCATGATAGTGGCATCGTTCGGTAAAACCTTCCACGCCACGGGTTGGAAAATGGGTTATTGCCTCGCTCCTGCTTATCTAATGGCCGAGTTCAGGAAAATACACCAGTTTTTGGTGTTTAGCGTAAATACGCCGTTACAATACGCCATTGCCGAATATTTAAAGGACGAAAACACCTACCTTAACCTGCCGGATTTTTTCCAGCAAAAGCGCGATCATTTCCGTATAGGATTAGAAAATAGCAGGTTTGAATTGTTGCCATGTTCGGGTTCATACTTTCAGTCGGTTACGTACAATGCCATTACCGATGAGAAAGATACCGATTTTGCTATACGTTTAACCAAAGAGATCGGGGTGGCGGCGATCCCTGTTTCGGCGTTTTATAGGAAAGGGACAGACCGGCACGTACTAAGATTTTGTTTTGCCAAAAGGCAAGAAACGCTTAATAAAGCCGTTGATAGATTAATTAAGGTTTAATCTTACAGCAATATTTACATATTAATTATTTGCCGGTACCTATAAAAAGCAATGCATATATGGATAATCTGAAAATTACGGTATACCAGGGGTATTTATTTTGGGAAAACACAGATAAGAACCTGCAAAATATTTCGTTGCGATTATCCGGAATACGCGAAAAAACCAACCTCATCATCCTGCCCGAGATGTTTAACACAGGTTTCACCATGAATGCGGAAGCACTTGGCGAAACAATGGACGGTAAAACCATGCAATGGATGCAAAAAACCGCGCAAAAGTACGAAGCGGTGGTTACAGGTAGCATTATAATAAAAGAGGACGGCAAGTTTTACAACCGCCTGCTTTGGGTACGCCCCGATGGCAGCCACGAACATTACGACAAACGTCACCTTTTCGCTTTGGGTAAAGAACATACCGTTTACACGCCCGGCGTTAAAAAACTAATAGTTGAACTTAACGGCTGGAAAATCTGCCCTGCTATCTGCTACGACCTGCGTTTCCCGGTTTGGTTGCGCAATGTAGATGAGGATTACGACATGCTGATGATAGTAGCCAACTGGCCCGAGAAACGCGCCCTGCACTGGCGTACGCTTATCCCAGCACGTGCGGTAGAGAATCAGGCATATGTTATAGGTGTTAACCGTGTTGGCCACGATGGTAACGAAGTTTACCACTCCGGCGACTCCACCTGTATCGACCCTAATGGTAACGTGGTTTATTACAAACGCGATGAAGAAGATGTTTATACTTTCTCTATCATTGGCGACGAAGTTAATAAAGCCCGCCGTGCTTTGCCTTTCCTAAAGGATGCGGACAGGTTTAAGATAGAGGATTAATTTGACTTTACTTTACTGTGCGTTTTGTCATACCTGAACGATAGTGAAAGATCTATTGTACTTTACGCATGCCGACGATTAGATTCTTCGTACCTCCGCATGACAAAATAATAAAGACCTTTTATTTCTATACTAATCTTGCTATTTTGCGGTAAGCTAAAAACCGTTTTGTAGATGAGATTGATCGTTCGTGGTGTTTTAATTGTATTGTCCTTGTTTGCCGTGTTTACTGCATCGGCCCAAAAGAAAAAAAAGGACCTTACCCAATTTGTTGATCCGTTTATAGGTACGGGTGGCCACGGGCATACTTATCCCGGCGCGGTGGCCCCTTTTGGTATGGTACAGTTAAGTCCGGATACACGTTTAGAGGGTTGGGATGGCGTTTCGGGCTATCATTATACTGATACAGTTGTTTACGGATTTTCGCTTACCCACCTGAGCGGTACCGGCATCGCCGATCTTTGCGATGTGCTTTTTATGCCAACCACCGGCCAACCTCAACTAAAAAATACAGACTACCGTTCGGGTTTTCAAAAGAAGAACGAAACAGCATCCCCCGGCCTTTACACTACACTACTTGACAAATACAACATTGGTGTACAACTTACTGCCACCACGCGTGCAGGCTTGCACAAATACGATTACAAGGACGCCAAACAAGGCAATATTATCATCGACTTGCAACACCGGGATGAAGTGCTCGATAGCTGGATAGAGGTTGTTAATGACCATGAGATCCGCGGGTTTCGCCGTTCAAAATCATGGGCTACAGATCAGCACTTATTCTTCTACGCTAAGTTCTCTAAGCCCTTTAAAACATATGGTATAGCACTAAACGACGAACTACAGCAAGGGCAAAAGAAGGTGCATGGGAAAAATGTGAAGATGTACATCCAATTTGATGACCCGGGTGTGGTGCTGTCAAAAGTGGGAATCTCATCGGTAAGTGCCGATGGCGCAGTGAAAAACCTGGATGCAGAAATGCCGGATTTTGATTTTAAAAAGGTTGTTAAGGCGGCAAAACTTGCGTGGAATGAAGAGTTATCAAAGATTCAGGTGGAGGGCGGCGCTCCTGCCCTTTCGCAGCAGCAGGAGGCCAACTCAGTTTATAACCCTTACGGTTATAATTCGCCTGCCGCGCGCGGTAAAGGAAATAGAAAGGCGGAGGTTCTTGATTATGCAAAGCAAAAACAAGTAATGTTTTACTCGGCATTGTACCATTGCTTTGTAGCACCAAGTATTTATAACGATGTTGACGGGCAGTACCGCGGTATAGACCAAAAAATCCACACCGCCAATGGGTTTAACTACTACACGGCATTTTCTCTTTGGGATACCTATCGCGCCGAAAACCCATTACTGAACATCATCGACCGTAAACGCACGCTTGATTTTATAAAAACTTTCCTTGCCGTTTATGAGCAAGGTGGTTTGTTACCAATATGGCCATTGGCTACTACCGAAACCTACTGTATGGTTGGCAACCATTCCATCCCGGTCATTGTAGATGCCTACGCTAAGGGTATCCGGGGCTTTGATGCCGAGGAAGCCTTCACCGCCATGAAGGCTGCCGTTAACCGCAACCAGTTCGGGTTAGATAATTATCGCGCTACCGGGGCTGTAAATGCCGATGTGGAGCATGAGTCGGTAGCAAAAACGTTGGATTATGCCATTGATGATTGGTGTATAGCGCAGATGGCTAAAATGTTGAATAAGCCACAGGAATATGCCGAATATATTAAACGCGCGCAATACTGGAAGAACGTCCATAATAACCAAAACGGCTTTATGCAGGCGCGGGATAACGGCGGTTGGTACACCCCTTTCGAACCTACCGAGATCAATAATAACTATACCGAGGGCAATGCCTGGCAGTATAGCTTCTTTGTGCCGCAGGATGTTGAAGGACTGGCAAAAAGTCTTGGGGGCAAGCAGGCGCTTGAGACCAAACTTGATGAATTGTTTAGCACAAACGCCAAACTTAGCGGCCGCCAGCAGGATGATGTTACCGGGCTAATAGGCCAATACGCGCACGGCAACGAGCCGAGCCACCACATCGCGTATTTGTACAACTTCACCAACTCGCCCGATAAAACGCAATATTATGTGAACAAGATCTTGCGTGAGCAGTACAGTGCCAATCCCGATGGTTTATCAGGTAATGAAGATTGCGGGCAGATGTCGGCATGGTATATCATGAGTTCGCTTGGGTTATATAACATTGCGCCGGGGCAGCAGCAGTACCAAATAACCGCACCGCAATTCGCAAAGATCATTATTAACCTGGAGAATGGTAAAAAGTTCACCATCAGCAACCCGGGTGCAACCGTTGGCCGCGGTAATTTTTATGTGCAGGGTATGAACCTTGATAGAAAGCCATATAACAAACTATTCTTGAATTATGAGGACGTGGCAAAAGGCGGTGATTTTGAAGTTTTTACAGGTTCATTAGCTAACAAATTGTTTATGCAGGAACTGGAAAGGCCAACCTCTGCTATCAACGATGAATTGATAGTGCCCAACCCATACGTTACATCGGGCACTAAAACGTTTAAAAATGCTATAACGGCAGAGATAGGTTGTGCCGATAACGCCGCCAAAATTTACTACACGCTTGATGGCAGTACGCCTACCGTTACATCTACGCAATACAGCAAACCCATTAACATATTGGTGAATACCACTGTAAAAGCAATAGCTATACGGAATGGTAAAAGCAGTTTTGTCGATGTTGCTTCCTTCACCAAAATACGCGGTGATATCAAACTTACACTTACCAACAAATACCTGTCAAATTACTCGGCACAGGGCGATGAAACGCTGATAAACGGCATCCACGGCACAGCCAACTGGCGATTGGGCAATTGGCAGGGCTATCAGGGCAAAGATTTGGAAGCCATAATCGACTTAGGCCAGGTAAAGCCTGTTAAACAGGTTAGCATAGGCGCTTTGCAAGATACCCGTTCATGGATAGTTTTTCCGAGTAAAGTGGAATACTGGTTATCTGAGGATGGCAAAAATTACAAACTGGCCGCCACCGTAAACAGTAAAATTGAGGTAAAAGAACTTGAACCACAAACCCAGCAATATACCGGGCCGATAAATAAAAAAACGAGGTATATTAAAGTGATAGCTAAACAGTTTGGCGCATTGCCCGAATGGCACGAGAGCAAAGGCAGTCCGTCGTACATCTTTGCCGATGAAATAACAGTGGAATAATTGATGTAACAAACTGTTTGATAGGTAGTCAAATATCAAAACGCTTTAAATATAAACCTCACCGACATGAACTGGAAATTTTTATCACGCAAAAAGAAAGACGAGAGCAAACCGAAAAAAAGTGCGGCACGTGAGTGGCTCGATGCTATATTGTTCGCGCTGATAGCTTCTACCATCATTCGCGGTTTGCTATTTTCAGCGTATGCTATTCCTTCAGCATCTATGGAAGGCAGCCTGCTAACCGGCGATTATTTGTTTGTGAGTAAAATGGCTTATGGCGCAAGGATGCCTATTACCCCGATATCAATTCCGTTTTTAGAATCTACCGTTACAGGCGCTAAAATTAAAACCTATTGGGACGGTTTACAATTGCCGTACTATCGCCTGCCGGGTTTAGGTGAGGTTCAAAAAGGTGACCCGGTTGTGTTTAATTATCCTGCCGAAGGCCCAGACCGCCCGGTTGATATGCGCACCCACTTTATAAAGCGCTGTGTTGGCACCCCCGGCGATGTTATAGAAATTAAAGATTCACAGGTTTACGCCAATGGCAAAGTAGTTAAAAATGCTTCAAAGGCACAGGCATCCTACATGGTAACTACCACAGGTGCCGATCTTAATCCAGAAATGATAAGCAACCTTAAGATAGATGTGAGGTACCAATATGCGCCTAACAGCTACGAGATGATCATCCCTCCTGCCAGTTTAAGCGAGTTTAAAGGTTACTCTAATATTGTAAATGTAAAAGAAGTTATTGAAGCCAAAGGCGAATACAGTCCGCAGATTTTCCCGCATAACGAAAAATTTAAATGGAACGAAGATAATTTTGGTCCGTTACTGATCCCAAAACGCGGTACTACCATTCAGCTTAACGATTCTACCTTGGCCCTTTACGGCCGCGCTATAGAGGTTCACGAACTTAATAAAGTAAGCCGCGATGGAGCCGCCGTTGTCATCAATGGTAAAAAGGCCGCTACCTATACTTTTAAAATGAATTATTACTGGATGATGGGCGATAACCGTCATAATTCGGAAGATTCGCGCTTTTGGGGCTTTGTACCGGAAGACCATATTGTAGGTAAAGCCATGATAACCTGGATGAGTATCGACAGCACACAAAGCGCATTGAACCAGGTACGTTGGAACAGGGTTCTAAGGGCGATAAATTAACTCAATATTGCACGCAACCGAACACTTTGTGTAATAAAACCGCCCGGCTTAGTTCAATACTGACGCTTTAATTTATTGCATATCAGTTATTTATGACAATGGCATTTGCTTTGTAGCAGGTTATGCCAATTGCAGTGTTATGAGTAAAAACGGTAAGTTTATTATCAGGCGCACACTTTCGCAGGAGCGCTTTGAAATTCTTTGGAAAAAGCGCGGGAACGGCGAGGCTACCCTACGCGACCTAACCGAAATGGACGAGATCATTAACCGTGACGCAGGTGTGAGACAGTTTGTGCTGGAGGAAATGGAAGGTGAAGATAACCTGGATAACAATTCTGGTTACCAAGATCTGATGAAGCAACCTGCGAAAATCCACCAAAGTTTCGTTGATAAAATAAAGGCATTTTTTAATAATCTGTTCAACAATTACTCGGTAGCGCACTTGCAACCTGTCTCCCGTTGATATTCGACTGGTTGTAACTTTTTCATTTCATTCCCCTGCAAAGCGTTAAATTTAAGATATTAGGGCTGGTTACACCATTCCGCTTTATGAAAATAATTTTACTGCCCGCGTTTTTGCTCTTCAGTTTATGTGTTAGCGCACAAAAGGTATCCAAAAAACCGCTCGATCAGACCGTTTACGATGGTTGGCAGAGTATAACCAACGAGCGAATTAGCAACGATGGTAAATGGATAGTTTACGTGGTAAAGCCACAAGAGGGCGATGCCAATCTTTCGGTGTTAGATGTTAAAGGGAAAAATAAATTAACCATTCCACGTGCAGATACGGTACGCTTTACACCCGATTCTAAATACGCCGTGTTCCTGATCAGGCCGTTTTATAAGGATATTCGCCAGGCTAAAATCGAAAAGAAAAAGCAATCAGAGTTCCCCAGGGATACATTAGGCATCCTTACCATCGGTAAAAATATCGTTAAGAAAATACCTTCGATACGAACTTTTAAAATAGCAGATAAAGCAGCAGTTGTCGCTTATCTTTCTACCGCTGATACATTAAAAAAGCCCGAGGCATCAGACACTTCAAAAAAAGCTATTGCCACTACCATTGCACCACCAATTAAAGACGGGGCAGAACTTACTATTCAGCAAATGACTAACGGCAAAACCCGCAGCTTTAATTATGTGAGCGATTACCAACTTACTAAAAATGGCAAATGGCTTGCATTTTCGGTTACAGCACCAAAGAAGAACAAAACAGTTAAGTCGGGATTATTTGTGTACGATGTAGAGCACGATTCGCTTAAAACAGTAAGCACCGGGCGCGGCAATTATAAAAACATAACCTTTGATGATGCCGGCAAGCAATTGGCTTTTACCGCCGAAAAGAACCCGGAGAAGGCTACGGTAAAACCATTTAAGTTGTATTATTATTACACCGCATTTAAAGATAGCGCTATGGTAATTGCCGGCCCCGGTTCTGAAGGTATGCCTATAAAATGGGCTGTTAGCGGAGATGGCAAGGTGTCGTTCAGTAAAAGCGGGAATAACCTCTTTTTTGGTACTGCCCCTATCCCAAAACCAGCCGACACCACCTTGGTTGATTTTGAAAACGCCCGTGTAGATATCTGGAATTATAAAGACGATTACCTTCAACCGCAACAATTGAAAAACCTGCAGCGCGAACTCAAACGCAGCTACCAGGCAGTTATTCGCCCGGCGGATGGTATGAAGAAATTGATTCAATTAGGTGACCCGGGCATCGCCGAGACCTTGATATCAGTTAATAACGACGCCCCATTTGTATTAGGTTTAACCGATACCGGTGCGCGCGTACAAGCCCAATGGGAAGGCGGCTCGCAACAGGCGGCATATCTTATTAATACCAAAACCGGTGAACGGCTGCGCATAAACGACCGTATTAAAGGCCGTTACAGCATTTCGCCAAACGGCAGCTATGTGCTTTGGTTCGACTCGAAAGATCAAAACTGGCATACTTATAACATCGCTACCGGTAAAAAAATAAACATTACCCAACGGCTTGGGGTGAAATTTGGTGTGGAAGATAATGACGTACCAGATGATCCGTCGGCATACGGCGTGGCAGACTGGGAGGAAAACGACAGGCGTGTGCTGATCTATGACCGTTACGATATTTGGGCTATAGACCCTGCAACAGGCCATGCTACCAATTTTACCAATGGCATGGGCCGCAGGTATAAACTGGATTTCCGTTACAACAATACCGATCCCGAGGAGAAATTCATTCCATCTAAAAAATCGTTATGGATGATCGTACAAAACGATGAGAACAAACAATGGGGCTATTATAAAAAGGAGTTGGCCAGCGATTATGCCCCTAAAAAGGTGGTAATGGCGCAAATGGGCTTCAGCGGACTGCAAAAAGCAAAATATGCAAACGAGTTTATTTTTACTAAATACAACTACACGCAATCGCCAGATCTGTATGTATCAACAGATCTGGTAAAGGAAACAAAGCTAAGCGCTATCAACCCGCAGCAAGCCGAATATAACTGGGGCACTGCCGAATTAATTAAATGGACAACGCCCAAAGGTTACAAATCTAAAGGCATCTTGTATAAACCCGAAAACTTTGACCCAACTAAGAAGTACCCAATGATTGCTTATTTTTATGAAAAGCTATCTGATGGATTGTATAATTACGTGCCCCCTTCCCCTACGCCATCTCGCCTGCCAATCTCTTGGTTTGTAAGTAACGGTTATTTGGTATTCGCGCCGGATATTAGTTATGAAACCGGCCACCCCGGTGCCTCGGCTGTGGAGTACGTAAATTCGGGTGTGGAAGCGTTAAAGAAAAATTCTTGGGTTGATGGGCAACATATTGGCATCCAGGGCCAAAGCTGGGGCGGCTACCAGGTAGCATACCTAATTACACAAACTAATATGTACGCGGCTGCCTGGGCGGGTGCCCCAGTTGTAAATATGACATCGGCTTACGGTGGTATTCGTTGGGAAAGCGGTATTAACCGTCAATCTCAATATGAGAAAACGCAAAGCCGTATCGGTGCAAGCCTTTGGGATAAACCAAATTTATACATCGAGAACTCTCCTCTGTTTCAATTACCTAAAGTAAAAACCCCGGTAGTTATCATGAGCAATGATGCTGATGGCGCCGTGCCATGGTACCAGGGCATAGAGATGTTTACGGCCCTGCGCAGATTGGGTAAACCAGTTTGGTTGTTACAGTATAACGACGAAGCCCACAATCTTGTAAAACGCCAAAACCGTAAAGACATTAGCATCCGCGAAGCACAATTTTTTGACCATTTCTTGAAAGGCGGCCCAATGCCGGTATGGCTTGATAAAGGAGTGCCTGCTGTTGATAAGGGAAAAGACTGGGGATTTGGTTTCGGTGGTGAGCAGTGAACAGTTAAGTGGTGGATGGTTGAATTGTCAGATAAACACAACGCAACCATTCACCCTTCTCTATTCACCTTACTTTAAATAATAATGCTTAATACAATTCAACCTATCATCCAGCTCGTAAACCCAGGGTGTTGCGGTGGGGATATCCAGTTTTGTTACTTCCTCGTCGCTTAGGTTTTCGATGTATTGGATGAGGGCGCGCAGGCTGTTACCGTGTGCGCAGATGATTACTTTTTTATTTTCGCGAATGGCGGGAACGATGCTTTCATGCCAAAAAGGCAAGGCCCTGTCCATGGTCTCGCTCAGGTTCTCTGTTAGCGGGAGCTCACGGTAAGTAAGATCGTTATATCTTAAATAATGCCCGGGGAAGCGTTCGTCCAGCTCTGTTATGGCGGGCGGTTTTTCATGCGGATCGCGGCGCCATTTTTGCACCTGATCTTCGCCGTATTTCGCTATTGTTTCGTCTTTATTTAGTCCCTGTAACGCCCCATAAAATCGTTCGTTCAATCGCCAGGATTTATGCACCGGAATCCACAACGCATCCATTTGCTCCAACACAAAGTGCATGGTTTTGATGCTACGTTTTAAAACAGAAGTAAATCCCATGTCAAAGGTGTAGCCATGTTTGGCAAGCAACTGCCCTGCACGGATGGCTTGGTTGAAACCTTCGTCAGAAAGATCGACATCGGCCCAGCCGGTAAAGCGGTTCTCCTGGTTCCAAACGCTCTCGCCGTGGCGTATCAACACTAATTTTTGCATAACTGATAGTTTAACACGCAATCGCCATTTGAGTTTAAAAAACTATTGCTAATTCGATTTATAAGATTTAGATTGCATTTTATAAACCAAATTTAGACTTTATTATGATACCTCCCACTCCTACACCTATGGTTGTAAAGGATGGCATTGCCAACCCTGCACCGCTTGGCCTTTGCGCTTTCGGCATGACAACCGTTTTACTGAACGTTCACAATGCCGGCTTTTTTGAGCTTAATGCCATGATACTTGCTATGGGTATCTTTTACGGCGGGCTGGCGCAAGTTATTGCCGGTATTATCGAAGCAAAAAAGAATAACACATTCGGCTTAACAGCCTTTACCTCCTACGGTTTCTTTTGGCTATCGCTGGTAGGTTTAATTGTAATGCCTAAACTGGGCTGGGCACCTAAAGCATCAGAAGGTGCTATGTGTGCTTACCTGGGTATGTGGGGTTTCTTCACGTTTTGCCTTTTTTTTGGTACGCTAAAATTGAACCGCGCCCTACAATTTGTATTCGGCTCGTTAACTATATTGTTTGGCTTATTAGTTTGGGGCGATGCTACTGGTAACGAAAGTATTAAACACCTTGCAGGTTACGAAGGTATCATCTGCGGGTTATCGGCCGTTTATACAGGTATTGCGGGCGTTTTGAACGAAGTTTACGGCCGGGAAGTAATGCCTATTGGAACGGTGAAGTAACCTGCCCCCGGCCCATGATCCAAAGGGGAAGGCATAAAATTAACGTATATTATAAAGTCTTCACCTTTGGCGAGGCTCTCAATTATTTCTGCTAAATTGCGCAGGTGAAAGATCTAAAAAAATATTATTTGTTATTGGCTACGCCAGAAGAGGTGTACACGGCACTTACAAACCCGCTAACCCTGGAGTTGTGGACGGGCGAAAAAGCAGAAATGAGTACGGAGCCCGATTCTGAATTCTCACTATGGGAAGGCAGTATCGTAGGTAAGAATATCGAATTTGAAGAGAATAAAAAGATTATACAGCAATGGTATTTCGACGGGCAAAGTGAAGAATCTATCGTAACTATCAAGATTCACCCCGATAAGCACGGTTCTTCTATCGAACTTAGGCATACCAATATCCCCGAGGATGATTTTAACGATATTGCCGAGGGTTGGGATGATAGCTATTTTGGTAACCTTGCCGATTTCTTTGCCTTAGGATAGTAAGACAGAGCCGAGACAATAATAATCAGCAAGAATCAAGACAGAATAAGAAAATACCTATACAAAGAAAGAGCCGCCCCAATTTTGGAGCGGCTCTTCTTATTTTAAGAAATTTTAATTCCTGACTCTTAAGGTCGTGAATCTATCCCTTAGTATAAAGTAAACTCTACACGACGGTTTTGCTGACGGCCTGCTGCTGTTTTGTTAGTAGCAATTGGCTGGCTTTCACCGTAACCGGTAGCCTCAACACGTGATGCGTTAGCACCTTTGCTTACAAGGTAAGTTTTGATAGACTCTGCACGGTCTTTAGATAACCTTAAGTTTAAGGCATCAGAACCGGTGTTGTCTGTGTGGCCTGCTAATTTTAAGCTGAAGTTTTTCTCAGTTAGCAACTTAGCAACACGGTCTAAACTTGGGAATGATTTTTCGCGGATAGTTGCTTTACCCAAATCAAATTCAAGATTGTTGATCGCATCTTTAACAACACGTTTGTCTTCTTCAGTGATGTAAACAACCGGTTTAGCCAATGGGCAACCAGAACCATCTACCTTAGTACCTGCCGGTGTGTTAGGGCATTTATCGTTAATGTCTAATACACCGTCACCATCGCTATCAACAGTTAACTTAGCTAAGTTAGCGTTAGTAGTGTTCAGGTCGTTACGTAACTGGTCGTTTTTAGCTTTTTCTGCATCAATTTGAGCCTGTAATAAAGCTTTTGTTTGTGCATTCTGCCATACATACTCGGTACGCATTGAGTTTACCGGGTTGTAAGTTGACATATTAGGAGTTTTTGAACTACCTAACAAAAATTCTAAACCAGCGTGGGCATATGAGAACCTGTCGTTAGTGTTACCTGCATTATAACCATCAAAGTTGTCAGATTGTACAAAGTTAACCTGGTAACCTAAATCTAAATTTACGTTGCTACCTAAGTTTATTTTGAAACCTAAACCAACTGGGATGAAAAATTCTTTTATTGAATTTTCACCTGCGCCGTTGGTGTAAGCAGTTGTGTTACCTGTTGCATCAGTAGTGGTTGTCTTGTAACCCATGTAACCTGCACCAGCTGTTAAATACGGTTGAATAGATGATTTTGCATGAAACCAGCTAATGTTTCCAAGCGTGATGTTTGTGCTTAATGCACCAGACCAGCTTAGTTTTGTGTTAAAGCTGGTAGGATCAGTAACACCACCTACCTGGCCCCTTTGACCACTAACTTCACCACGAAGGAAATCAGCTTGTAAGCCAAACGTTGGTGTAAATTGTTTCTTAATGTAACCGCCGTAACCAAGTTCTGATTGTGGCTGGCGGAAATCCTGACGGCCATTAGCGCCGAAAATTGTGAAGGGGGTTAATAAACCACCATGGATACCAATAGACCATGTTTTAACCGGGCCGCCTGAAAAAGGCTTTACATAGTTTGTTGTATTAACCGAATCGGTTTGTGCGAATAGAGTGCTACCTGCCAACAATCCGGTAAGTAGTAAGGATGCTTTTTTTAAATTTGTTTTCATGTTATTTCAATTTTGGGGTGTCCGTTAAAATGGATGAACGAACATATCCCACATACCAACATTGATGCCAGTAAGCATTTTTAGTTTTATTAACTATAGTTTATAACAGCATTAATTTTTAATAAACAGCAAGTAAAATCTTAATTTATAGCAAATTATACTAAAATACTGACCTATTAAATAATATGGTCAAAATGATTGTCGACAAAGGTTGCATGAAATAACCGGGTGACCCCAAAAAGATACAATACCGCCTTATTAAGCCATTACCGCTATGGTATTAAATACAGTTTTGGCAAGGCTGGTATTACCTTTGATAGTGGAAAGGCCCATTGCAATTTGCGGGCTGATGGCTTTTGTAAATAACTTCCAGGCGGTGTCGGGCGATAAAATAACTTCTGATGTTATGTTGGTTAATAAAGCCTCTTTAGATAATTGCCATCCGTAAGATGTTTTTTGCAGGTACCAATTGCCGCCAACATCACCACTTATGGTGATTTCTATCATTGTTCCTGCATCAGCCTTGATATCACGGTAGGTAAATGGCAGGGCATACATAAAGGTATCCATACAGGGTAAAAACAATTCCTTTGTAATAATGCCCGGCCTGCCAACTGCATCGCGTATCTGTTGCTGGTGGTGCCATTTCTCCGTGTACTCGCGCGCTATATGGAACCAGTTTAACGATGTTTCCTCTCCTGCCCAGAGAACTGAAAACTTTGCCTGCTCAAACGGTTTTAAACTTTTTAGATATTCCGTGTATAGTTTGCCGGTATCTTCCAGTTGTTGCGTAAGCATTTGTGGGCTCATCCTTTTCATGGCATTAACCCAGGAAGCGTTAAGCTGGTTCAGAAATTCTACCAGGTCCTGGTAATTATTTATTGGCTTGGCTGGCGGCGGCGCTTCGTGCCCATTTAAAATAGCAATGCCGCGCACGTTGCCATCAAGCAGGTGCGCGGCAATATCTTTAACTATCCACAAGCGCGCAATGGTAGATTTGTGCCATTCTTCGGAACTTAAGGACGCAAGCAATTCTATCAGCATCTTATCCAGTATGGGAAATAAGTGCAGTGTCGGTATAGGTATCGCAGGTTCCATTACAGCGGTTACCCGGCAGGATGGATAATTACCTTCCATTGAATGTCAGCAGCGGCTTTATAGAGCGTCGCGGCTACAGAGCAATATTTGTTAAGCGATAATTCTACCGCTTTATTGGCTTTATCTTCGTCAACATTGCCATAAATATGAAACTCGAGCGTGATATTCTGCCATAGCGAAGGCTCCTTACCTGCTTCGCGTTCCCCTGCAATCACCATTTTATAGTCGGTAACGTCCTGGCGTTGTTTTTTTAAGATAGCAATAACATCAATGGCCGAGCATCCGCCCAAACCCATTAAAAGCATTTGCATTGGGCGCACACCAAAGTTTTGGCCGCCGCTTTCGGTGCTGCTGTCCATACGTACGGTGTGCCCGTATTCGTCGGTGGCTTCAAAGCCATATTCGCCGCTAACGCGGGATAAGTTTATAGTAGGCATAAGCAGTGTAATAATTATGCTAAGTTAGGTTTTTGGCCGCATAATAAAATACCAAAATGCTATATTCACGTTAAATACCCAAAGTACTACTACTATATGAAAAAGCTACTGTTCTCCGTTATTTTCTTTTGCTTCGCAACGGCAGGTTTCGCGCAAACCAACCTGATCTCTTATGATGATCTAAGCTATCTGTTACATAACAACATCAACAAGGCCGATACCTTTTTTATGGCAAAGGGTTACACGCTCACCAAAAAAGACGAGAAAAAGAACACCCGCAAATACGACCTTAAGATCCCCGGCGGCACTTATGTTACCAACAGCATCCGTGTTGATGGCAGGCGCATGTATATCGAAATGGAAACCAACGAATTGGGGCAATATAATATGATCTATAACTCGGTATCGCAATACATTAATAAAGAAAGCAGTACGCCCGATGTACAAACGATTGTAGTTAAAGATCTTGGCACTATCTATATTATGGTTAACGATGCAGTACCCTACAACCCCATCCGCCGCGAGTATACGTTTAGGATAGTGGCCGATAAATGGATCACTGCTTATAATTAACGCGATGGTTTAAGTGGTGTTGCAATTTAAAGGCTGTTTCTTTTATCGCGAAGCAAATATTTGATTTTAAAACAGGCCTGATCGTGGTAAATTATTGAAAAAAAATTAACTTCATGGCCTCAAACATTCTCTATGGCCTTAAACTACATCTGGATCGCCTTTTTCCTTATCGCTTTTGTAATAGCGTTTTGTAAACTGGTGTTTTTGGGTGATACAGAAGCGTTTAAACTTCTGGTTGATGGTATGTTTGATAGCTCCAAAGCGTCGGTGATGGATATTGCCCTGCCTCTTGCCGGTAATATGGTGTTGTGGTTAGGCATCCTTAATATTGGCGAAAAAGCCGGTGCCATGAATTTCCTGGCCCGTATTGTCGGCCCCTTTCTGAGCCGCTTATTTCCCGAAGTACCTAAAAAGCACCCTGCGACAGGGCAAATGATGATGAACTTTTCGGCCAATCTATTGGGTTTGGATAACGCCGCTACCCCGCTCGGGCTAAAAGCAATGGGTAGCTTGCAGGAACTCAATCCTAATAAAGAAACCGCCTCAAACGCGCAGATCATGTTTTTGGTGCTGCATACATCGGGCCTGCAATTGCTGCCGGTAACCATTATAGCACAGCGCTTTATACTTCATGCCAAAGATCCTGCTGATGTTTTAATTCCTTGTATCATAGCTACTTATGTGGCCACTATTGTGGGGATGGTAGCGGTTGCCATTAAACAAAAAATAAACCTGTTCGATAAAGTTATCCTCAGCTGGCTTGGCGGGATGACGGCCTTTATACTTGCGCTGGTTTGGTACTTCACGCAGTACCTGGATAAAGAGCAAATCACCACAGTGTCGAAAGTGTCAAGCAATCTTCTTATCTATTTAATACCTACTATATTTATTTTAGGGGCACTTTATAAAAAAGTAAACGTGTTCGAAAGTTTTATTGATGGTGCTAAAGGTGGTTTTGAGGTATCTGTAAAGATAATCCCCTACCTGGTTGCAATGTTAGTTGCTATCAGCGTTTTTCGCAACAGCGGCGCTTTAGAGTACGTTAACAGCGGCGTACGCTGGGCGGTTACCCAGGCCCACTTGGATACCCGCTTTGTAGATGCGATGCCGGTTGCTTACATGAAACCTTTAAGTGGCTCGGGATCTAAAGCGATGATGATAAACGTAATGCAAACTTACGGGCCTGATAGTTTTGCGGGCCGTTTGGGTTCTGTATTCAACGGCTCGGCCGATACCACGTTCTACATTGTAGCCCTATATTTTGGTTCGGTAGGTATTAAAAGGTCACGCTATGCTATCCCGGCAGGTTTGCTGGCCGATTTTGCAGGCGTGGTAGCAGCCATCTTGATCTCGTATTTGTTTTTTGGCTAAACAATAGCCGGAAGCCCCCTTTCCGGTTTAATTATAATCGATTCTGTTGTAACACAGCAAATTTAATTACGTACAAAGGTGCAGTAAACTTCAGTTTACAAGCATAAAGTATTCACGCGTTTGACGTTTTAGTTATCGACGTGATCTGTATGAATTGATTTTGAATAGTGTGATGTGTGTAATTTTTACTAAACGTTTATTTCTTGTTTTAATATCCCTGTTTGCAATAGCAACTGCTTCGGCACAAACTATTACCGTGGGTGCAATAGATCCGGGGCCGTACGGAGGGGGATCATCTATTGGTGTACCTATAAATGTGAACAATGGCGGAGGCTGTTTTTCCACAAATAACGTTTACCGATTATATCTTTCTGATGCTTCGGGCAGTTTTGCATCACAAATACAAATTGGTTTAACTAACGGTTTTTATGCGACATTTGTAAACGGCATCATACCTGGAGGTACACCTGCTGGTACAGGTTATAAAGTCAGGGTTATATCTACATCGCCGGTTGGTATAGTTGGCACGTCTTCCGCATTTACAATTAACGGCAGTGCAGGAGTTTTAGCGGGTATTGCTTCGCAATCCATTAGTTCGGGCAACCCTGATGTTTTTGGCTCATGCTCGGGTTCCAGCAGTTCGCCTTATACCTTTTCAAGTACTTCTACGTCGGGCGCCACCGCAACCGCCAGTTTCTTTAACGAAATAACACAGGCTACAGAAGGCACCCCACGCACTGTGCCGGGTAGCTTCACCGCAAATGCGGCAAACTATACAATTACCGTAACGGCTGCAAAAGGCGGCGTAATTGGTACTAAATGTTACACGCTTATAAATAATGATATATACCGTTCTATAGGTAATGCCGACAATGCTACACCCTGCGCAAATGGCAGCCCGGCGGTATTCCCGTTAGTTATCGATGACGGGCAGGGCAATGGTTTTAAATATAACTACCCCGGCCTCACCTATAAGGTTACTTGGGGCGATGGCACCTCAACTACTTACCGTTATTGCGACATTATTGCCAATGGCAATGCTATCAGCCATGTTTTCACCAAGGCATCATGCGGTAACAATGTGGGCGCTTTAAAAAACGTGTTCAGGGTAGAGCTTACATCTTTTAATGATTATTGTGGCAGCACCTCTGTATTGCCAGGTGTAGCATACATAAGGGTTGTTACGCCTGCCAATACCGATTTTACACACCCCATAGCCGCTTGCCTGGGTAGTCAGGTTACCTTTAATCCCAACATTTCCGACCCAGGCCAGGACCCTAACAACAACACATCCGACTGTAAGAACCTCGACGCGCTTTATACCTGGTTTATTAATGGCGTACAAATTATAGCAAATCAACCCCTAACCAAAACTTTTAAGTATACTTTTAATGCTGTTGGCACTTATAAGGTAAAATTAAAGCTACAAAATGGTGTTGGTGGATGCGGAGTGCTTGAAAAGGAATATGACATATGTATTCAGGAAGCACCCGAACCTAAGTACACCGTACCGGTAAATTCGGGTTGTTTGCCATTAAGCCTCACCCCTAATAACACATCCATAGTTCATGCCGACTGTAACCCTACTAATAGTTTTAAATGGACGGTGAACGGACCTGCACCTGTTAAATACAATAGCGGTACTAATGCGACAAGTGTAACCCCGCAGTTTTTATTTGACCAGCCCGGGGTTTATACGGTAAAACTGGAAGTAAAAACAGAAAGCTGCGGTACTGTATCCGCGCCTAATATCGAGACAATCGTTGTTGACGGCCCGCCCGTAGCGCAGCTATCAGCAAATAAAAACATTTGTGGTATTAACCAAACCTATACGTTTAATGGCGATCCCGGCCCTACTCAATCTATAGTTAGCGGCAGCTCTCAACCCGGCCCCGGCGATTATACCTGGACGGTGACCGGCGGCGCCTTCCAGTTTACCGGCGGTACATCGGCAAGTTCGAGATATCCTCAAATACTATTTAAAGATGCGGCGGCTTATACCATAAGTGTCAGTTCAAAAAGTGCCTGCGGTTCTCCTGCTACAGATTCGCAGGTGTTAACATTTCAATCAGCACCGGTAATTGACGCGGGTACAAGCCCGCCTGTATGTATTGGTAACCCTGTGGCGTTGCAAGGCATAATTACCAACGGCACGGTAAATAGTGTACAATGGAGCGGCGGAGCTGGTGCATTTAGTAACCGTAACAGCCTTACAAGTACTTATACCCCTACAGCAGCAGAATACGCCGCCGGGACAGTAACGCTTACACTGACGGGTTTGACCAGCCTTAGCGCGCCTTGTAATGAGATACCCGATAATATCACGATAAGTTTCCAGCCCGATAATTCTATCACCAGCACTAATAAGTTTTACACATGCTCAGGTGCGGCGCTGGGCTATAACATTACTTCATTGCTTGCGGCAAGCACCTTTAATTGGACGGTTGACGCTGCGAACACATCCACAACCATAAGTGGCTATGCGGCATCAGGCAGCGGGAACGTTATTAATGATGTTTTAGTAAACAGTGATATAAACAACAGTGCGGTAGTTACTTATAATATCACCGCCACAAATGGTTCATGTACAACAAATATCTTTGTACTTACTGTAAGCGTAGGGCCAAAAACACCGGTTGCAAATTTTACCCATGACCTGCCCGGTAGCGCAGGGTGCGGTAATACTTTGGTACAATTTACCGATACATCTGCACCTATGAGCGGCAGTACATTTAAATGGGAGTTTGAAAAAAACGGCACTATTACATCCTCAACATTAGCAAATCCGTCTAATCTCTTCCGGCCAAATAATGACGGAAGCGATGCTGTATACAATGTTAAACTAACTATAACCAGCCCTTGCGGTATTGCAACATCAAGCATACAAACCATTACTATAAGGCCTTTGTTGCCGGTGGCGCATATTATTCCGCCAACGGTCACAGCTTGTACTCCTGTAACCTTAAGCGTGAAAAACGATTCGCCGGGCACCAACATAGATTATACTTATTATTTTTATAAGTATAATAACGCCGATAAAACGGATAGCACCCTGGTGTTTAACCCTATCATAACTACGAGTAAAGATCCCGTAAATATTGGCCCGATATCAGACCCGGGTAACTATACTTTGTTTATGAGGATAAAAGGATATTGCAACTCTATCGGCGAAACGGTGCATATCCCAATAAAAATAGACGCGGCTTCTTTCGATTCACAAATATTTGCAACAGGGCCTTTAGAAGGATGCCAGGGTGCATTCGCGGCGCAAATATTCAATAATTCAACACCCGGAAATACGTATACCTATTTTATAACAAATTCTAACGGTAATTTTAATGATACAAAGTCGGCCGGCTTAGGTGCCTTTAGCTATACTTTCCCGGCACCAGGTATCTATTATGTTACCCTTAGCACGCAAAATACATGTGATAATAAAATATCTAATGTTCTGCAATTTATTGTACACAATAACCCAAGGCCGGATTTTATCGCCGATTTTACCTCAGCCTGCAGGGAACTTGTCGTAACCTTTACCAATAAAACGCTTGATGATCCTACCACCCAAGCATCATCTATGAGTTATATCTGGGATTTTGGTGACGGCAGCCCTACGGTTTCAGGTTTTTCCCCGCCACCGCATAAATATGCAGCTCGTAATACGCCTTACACCGTTACGCTTACTGCCACTATACCTGCAACAAGTTGTACAGCCCAAAAAATCCATACGGATTATATAAATATCACGGAGCCCCCAGGTACTAACTTCGAAGTAAAGCCGGGATTGATAACAAATCTTCCAAATTATCACTTTGAATTTATTGACCGTACTATCGGCAGCCCTAAAACCTTTGTATGGAATTTTGGTGATGGCAGTGGTTTACAATCGCAAAACGCCAGCCATACTTATGCAGATACCGGCAAATATGTGGTAACGCTTAAAGCCACTGATATTAATGGCTGCGATAGCACATTTAGTCAGCAAGTACAAATAACCGGCATACCGGGCTTCCTTTACTTACCAAACGCGTTCCAACCGAGTGGCCCTACAGTAGATCTGCAAAAGTTTACAGCCAAAGGATCGGGCGTTGCTAAATGGCAACTTCAAATATTTAACAATTGGGGCCAGTTAATATGGCAAACAACGGCCTTAGGTGCCAATGGCGAGCCTACAGAAGGTTGGGATGGCACATTTAAAGGCGCACCCTTGCAGCAAGGCGTTTACATATGGCAGGCTTCGGCCACATTTATTAATGGCACCGAGTGGAAGGGAATGTCATACAACGGATCGCTACCTAAACGTAGCGGCTATATACATTTATTAAGATAAAGGAGAATGAAGGGACCGATAAAATATTACCTTTTACTTTTAACCATGGCTTTGGCAGGGTGCTTTAATGCGTCGGCACAAGATCATATGTATTCGCAGTTTTTTAACTCGCCTATTTACCTTAACCCGGCTTTAAATGGCCAGTTTCAAGGCGATTTGCGCATGAACCTCATCTATCGTAATCAATATACATCGATCCCTGGCGGCCTTTCTTACTTGTCGGCCTCTATTGATTATAAAGTGCCCGAGTTTGGCGGTGGTTTAGGTTTGATATTTACCCGTAGCAGCGAAGGATCCGCCTATTTAAATAAAAACAACATTGCCGGTATTTATTCTTATAGCGTAGGGTCTGAGGATTTTGTGCTGTCTTTTGGTTTGCAAGCGGGTGTAACTAATCGTTCGGTTGATTTTAGCAAACTTGCCTTTGGCGACCAGATAGACCCCCGTTTAGGTTACGACCCAAGCGTAATAACCGGCGCAGCAAAACCCGATTTTAATAATAAGTTCTTTTTTGACGCCGGTGCCGGTATAAACCTTACGCTTAAAAACTTTAACATAGGTGGCGCCGCACAACACATTAACCGCCCTAACGAATCGTTTACCGGTACGCCATCAAAGCTACCCATGCGGGGTACTTTACATGCCAGCTTCAGATATAACCTCACCCGTGACGATAACCTTGATGACGAGGATAAATCGTATATCATCCCATCGGTAGTGTTTTATAAACAGGCGCAGGCACAATCTATCAGCGCGGGTATGCAATACAAACGCCGCAGTATAAATGTAGGTGCATGGTATCGTAGCGGCGGTGCAGGCGGGCCAAGTGCGTTTGTGGTTTCGTTGATCTTTGATCTGTTTATTAATAAAGAAGGCGGCGAGAAGTTGCGTTTCGGCGTAAGCCATGACGTACCAGCAGGAGGCTTAAATTATAGCAATACAAGTGGCACAACCGAGGGAAGCATCGGGTACGAAACTACCCTGCCGTCCCGCTCAGACGGTGAACGTAAATTTTATGGTGCAAGCCGTTGTTACGATTTCTATTAAATCAACAATTTCATACTTTATAGTTAGCTCATAAAAGGCTCATCACTATTGCCGATGCCTGCCCTATTCATAAAATACTGGCGGGGAATATTGCGATCAAGACAGTTTGAACCGAGCCTAACGCAGGCCTTTAACAAAAATATCTATCAGTAACAGGCGTTTGTTGTGGATCTCATCCAGTTGTTCGCGTTGAGGGAAGTTTAATTTTTTCTGCGGAACAGCACCGCCTACCTTAATACCATGTAATGCATCTAAAAATACCTCTACCACCTCTACTGGGTTTGATACCGGAGTTATATTGCCTTTTTCTGTTTCGGTTTGTATCGCGTTAGCTAATAACGTGATCTCGGCGTTACGGATATGATTCACCGTTTCCCATATAGTATCGGGCAGGTTTTGTTCGTTCAGGCGGAAATAATCGAAAAAGTTATAATTGTTGATGATGAAATCGTGGTGGGTATTCACCTGAAAAAGAAAAGCATCGCGCAGGTCATCAAAATGGCCAACCTTATTTTCCAGTTGTTTAAGATAATCGGAAGCCAACTTGCGCATAACGGCCATATACAGTTCGCTCTTATCCGGGAAGTAATAGTATAACAATGCTTTCGACATCGAAAGATCGCCTGCTATCTCATTCATAGTGGTTTTAGAATAACCGTAATGAAGAAACCGCTGGTGCGATGCTTCTAATATTTTTTCGCGTTTAATATCTTGCTGGTCGTTAGCTGCGCTCATTTTATTTAAAGTTGTCTTCCTGACTTTTTTAACAAAACTATCAAATTACCAGCCAAGATATCAAACCTTAAGAGAAAGATGAATTTCACATGAAATTGTTACAGTTGTTTTGCCAGCGCGGTTCCGGCACTTATTACGATAATATCTTCTAAAGCACCAATTGCGGCATCGGGTATCCTTGTGCGTTTGCCGAGGCTCAAGCGTAAAAACATACAACCAAATGCTGAACCGATTGCTGCCGCCCCTCCTATCAATCCACCTATAATTGGTAGTTTGTGATTTGCCTTAAAAACGGTTGCACCACATAGCGCGCCTGAAACAAAACGACCTATTAAACCACCCGCCGCTGTACGTTTTGGCGCAAATGGCAATTTATCACCAACCAACTCCCCTGCTCCTAAAACCTTAAAAACTTTTGAAGTGGCCATGTTCTGCATAAATGCTAATGGCGTATTTTTTATATTTTTTGAAGGATGCCTGCTGTATGCATGACTAACCACTACGGCTGCCGAAAATGTACGCATGCCTGCAATTGCACCCAGTGCCGCTGCCTGGCTAACGGCTTCTATTGTTTTACGATCCATATGTTAATGTATTGTATGCTTCAGTTGTGCAATAACCATTCCTAAATATTAACCAACATGTAGTTGTAGGTTCAGTTACAAAATGTAAATCAATAAGTAAAATAGGTTGTTGTCTCTTAACAAAACTAAACTAACTATGAAACTACACGAAGATAATCCAACTGGCACAATAGGTGCTGCCATTGGCAAAGGCTTAATAGCCGGCGTTGTTGCAACTGCCGCTATGACATTATCGCAAATGATCGAAATGAAAATAACCAAACGCGAACCCAGCGACGCCACACTTAAAGTTGCTGAAGATATAGCCGGGTTTAAGCCTGCAAGCAAGGAGGACAAGCAACTACTATCGCAAGAGATCCACTGGAGTTATGGTACTGCCTGGGGCGTAGCACGTGGCTTAATTGGGCTTACAGGCTTGAAAGGTTTCTCAGCTTCACTGGTACATTTTGGAGCGGTTTGGGGCACGGCTTTGGTTATGCTGCCTAAGCATGATGCTTCTAAACCAATAAACCAGCAGAAACCTCAGGAAATTGCCATTGATATTTTGCACCATGGCATTTATGCTATAACAGCAGGCCTGGTTTATGACGCACTTGATGCCGGAAGCAGGCGTGAAAGAAAAGTACGTAAGATTTTGGCGTCCTTAAAAGGCATAAAGCAGCGTTTTAAATAACAAACATCTGCAATAAAAAAGAGCCGCACAATTGTACTATGCGGCTCTTTGTATTTATAAATTTATTTGAATTATGCCTCTGCTATTTCGAGTTTTGGTTTCTCGGCTTTCTTCTTTTTATCACCGAAGAAATAGTTTTTCATGTTTACGCGGATAATGTACATACATGGTACAAGTATCAACGTAATAATTGTAGCGAAACCAAGACCGAAGATCATTGTCCACGCTAACGGGCCCCAGAAGGCAACGTTATCACCACCGAAGTGGATGTGCGGCGCACCGTGAGTGAACAAGCCCACAAAATCGATATTGAAACCTACGGCTAATGGTATTAAACCAAGTATGGCTGCGGTCGCAGTTAATAATACCGGCGTCATACGGGTATGCCCGGCTTCTACCACTGCGTCGTGCAGGTTTGCGCCCTGGTCTATCAGCATATCGGTAAACTCTACCAGCAAGATCCCGTTACGTACCACTACACCCGCAAGGGCTATGATACCTATACCCGTCATTACAATGGCCATGGTCATCCCGAAGATACTTACACCAAGGAACACCCCGATGATACTGAAGAAGATCTCGCTGATGATGATGAACGTTTTACCTATCGAGTTAAACTGGATCATCAGGATGATCAGGATCAACCCGAATGAAGTTCCCATTGCACCACCAAGGAACGTCACAGCTTCCATCTGGTCTTCTTGGCCACCACCTTGCCTTATGGTAATGTTCTCGTCCTTTTTAAAGTTACCTACGGCCCTTAAAATATTGGCGTTTACCTCGTTGGCATTATAAGGCTTAATAACGCTTGAGCCTAATGTAAGCACCCTGCGCTGTTGTTTACGTTTAATGTTACTAAAGGTATTGGTATAACGGATATCGGTAAAGGCAGAAATAGGCACCTGGCGTATCGCGCCGCCTGTTGCCAGATCGCGATAGGTAATTTTCAAGTTGCGCAACTCATCAATATTACTGCGTTGCTCTTCCATCGCCCTAACCTTTATCTGGTAATCATCCTCTTTGGTATTACGGAAATCTGCTGCCTTTGCACCGAATATTGCTGTACCTAAGTTTTGGTTTACCTGTGCGCTGGTTATACCCTCGCGGTTTGCGCGTTCGCGGTCGATGTCGAAAACAATATCCGGCTTGTCATTCTGCACATCGGCAACCAGGTTTTCTATACCGGCAATGTTTTGCTTATCCAGGTAGGTTTTTAAACGGCTGCCTGTTTTTACCAGCGAATCTAAGTTGTCACCGATGATCTCTATGCTGATATCTTTTTGTACCGGCGGGCCACTGGCCTCTTGCGCTACTGCAATTTTAACACCCGGAAAACCTTGTACAGCTTTACGGATCTTTGCTAAAACTTCTTTAGTATCCTTACCATCACGCTCGCCAAATTCAACAAAGGCTACGGTTACCTTACTCTTATTTTGATAATCTCCCTGATCTTCATCCTGCGGGTCGGTAACGCCTTTGGTTACGTTAGATATGATAGACGATACAATATCCTTATTAGGCTCAACAACTTCGGCAACGCGTTTTTCTATTTTCCTGGTTATTTCGTTTGTCGTAGCCTGGTCGGTACCTATTGGCATAGTTATATATACATAGGCAAAGTTAGGGTCGCCGGATGGGAAAAACTCCGGTGTTTTACCGATAGTCATTAGTAGCACAATAGACAAAACAAATAACCCAAATGTGCCTACAAGCATGGTTATTGGCCTTTGTACTGCTTTTTCCAGCCATTTGGCATACCAATTTTGGAACTTAGGCCAGGCGTTATTCTGAAACCTGTCTATCACCCTTAACAATACAAAGTGGTTTAACAGGTACAATACCATAAACAGCACAATCAGGTTACCTATACCAAAGTTGATCAAATAACCCACAACGGCAGCGCCGGCCATGTAAAGCAAAGTGCGATTTGTTTTTTTATCAAATTTAGGGTTATCGTGTTCGCCAGGATGGTGCGCTTCCATAAAGTCTACCGCGAACACCGGGTTCATGATATAAGCTACAACCAATGATGCAAGCAAAGTAATGATAAGTGTTATAGGCAAAAAGAACATAAACTCACCAATAATACTATTCCAGAATGCTAACGGTACGAATGGTGCAAGCGTTGTCATGGTACCGGAAAATACCGGAAGGAATACCTCGCCGGCAGCCATTTTAGCCGCCTCTTTAATGGGTACTTTACCGTTCGCGAAAATACGGTGCGTGTTCTCGATAACAACGATCGCATCATCCACCACAATACCCAATGCGAGCAGGAAGGAGAACAGCACGATCATGTTTAGCGTAAAGCCTATCCATGGCATCACAATAAAGGCGATAAAACAGGATAACGGTACCGATAGCGCCACAAATATGGCGTTGGTAGTACCCATAAAAAACATCAGGATAACAGTTACCAGTATAAAACCAATAATGATGGTATTGATAAGGTCGTTAAGCGTAGTACGTGTTTTATCTGATTGATCGCCGGTTACGGTAACATTTAAACCTTTAGGGAACGATGTTTTTTGTTTCTCTTTGATCAAAGCGTTTATCTTGTCAGATGCCTCGATTAAGTTCTCCCCTGTTCTTTTACTAACGTTAAGCGTTATTACATTTTTAAATTTAGATTGCTCTGGGGTTTTTAAACGCGCGTAACTCTCCTGTTCTAAAAAAGCATCTTTTATCTCGGCAATATCGCGCAGGTAAACTGCCTGCCCCTTAGGGTTACGGATAGCCATTGCAGCTACCTGGTCGGCATTTTTAAAATCCTGTTTGATATCCACACTGCGGCGTACCCCATCGGTTTTAATGGTACCGGCTGATGAAAGTATGTTTTCGTTACCGATAGCCTGAGTAATGTCATTGAAGCTTATTTGTGCTGCTGCCATTTTATTCATGTCGACATTCACCTGTATCTCGGGCGTTAAGGCACCAACTTCATCCACTTTCGAGATCTCTTTATAGCTTTCTATCTCATCCTTTAAAATGTCGGCATATTCCTTTAATCGTTTCAGGTCATAATCCCCTGATATATTAATGTAAAGGATCGGCAGATCGGCAACGTTAACATCAGATATAACAGGCTCTTTAAAGTTGTTATCGTTTTGCGGCAAATCCTGTTTGGCTTTATCAACCGCATCTTTTACATCTATTTTAGCATCCTTTGTTTTAACGTTGGCGTTAAATTCAGCTGTAATTATAGATACGTTTTGTACGGAGTTTGAGGTAACCTTTTTTAAACCTTTAAGCGATTTAAGCTTTTTCTCCAGTTGCCTGGTAACCAAATTCTCAACATTTTGTGGTGACTGGCCCAAAAACTGTGTGGTGATGAAAATTTTTGGTACAGCGATATCCGGGAAGTTTTCTTTCGGCAGGTTGTTGTAGCTAACCAAACCCAGTACCGTGATCATAAATATGAGTACGTATATAGCGGTTTTGTTATCAATGGCCCAACTTGAGGGGCCAAATTCTTTTTTAAGATCTTTCATATATTTAGTAGATCAGTGTGTGGTTGTTAAATTAGATCGCAGATTGTAACACTTTTACTTTGTCGCCGTCTTCAATATCGGCAGCACCTTCGGTAACCAGTTGTTCCCCAGCCTTTAAACCAGATAATATTTCTGACTGGCCACCGTAAGTTATACCTACTTTAATCGTTTTGCGTTTAGCGATGCCATTTTCGTTTACAAAAACGTAATCGCCGTCTTCTGCTTTCTGGATAGCCTTAACAGGTATTATAACAGCATTTTGTTTAGAATAATCGGCTATTTTGATAATAGCTGTCATGTTTGGGCGAAGCGTTTTACGTACCGGTAATTTTATCTCAACCGCGAAACTCCGTGAGGTTGGGTCTATAGCTTTAGCAGCAAAAGTCACCTTGGTTTTTAAAGAGTCTTTAGCATCTGGTACTAAAATCAAAACTTCGTTACCTGTACCTACACTACCTGCATAGCTTTCCGGAACATCAGCCTTTACTTTTAGCATATCGGCATTTACAATGCGAATGCCATTTGTGCCCGGTTGTGCAACCTGCCCAAGTTTAAGGTCCATTTGGTCGATGGTGCCACTTATTGGCGACACAATACGGTATAAGTTAGCTTGTGAACGCAAGCCTGATAAGCCTTTTTTACTTGCCTGCAAAGTAGTTTGCGCTTGTAAAAACTGCACTTCGGTACCAATTTTTTGATCCCAAAGGTTTTTCTGACGGTTGTATAACTGCTGGTTAAGATCGATCTGCGCTTGCGATTGCGCGATGTTTTGCTGCAATACACTGTTGTCTAACTGTACAAGCAACTGGCCTTTGCTAACATGCTGGCCCGGTTTTACGTAAATTGCTGTAATAGTACCTGGGGATTGCGGATAAGCCGTAATGTTATCCTGCGCGTCGATCTTACCTTGTATTTGTACATAGTTGGTAAACGCGCCGGTTTTAACTTCGGCAACACCAACTTCAATAGCTTTGGTAGAATCGCCAACTTCAGATTGTAGCTTGGTTATTTTAGCGTTAATTTCAGATTGTTGTTTTTGCAGATCAGCAAGTTCTGCTTTTTTATCTTTTGGTTTGCTTGAGCACGCTGCCAGTAACAACAATGCCGATATGTATATTAATTTTTTCATTTGAGTGATTGTATATGTGTAGTTTGAGTATGTTTTATTGGATTCGGCCGTAAGCGTGATCAAGATCTACCTTGCTAACTAAAGCATCGTAAAGGCCTTGTATATACTTATTATCAGCATCTTCTAAAGCTGTTTGTGCCTGGGTGACCTCTATACTTGAGCCTACCCCCTGCTGGTATTTGATCTTAGATACCCTGAGCACCTCGCGTGCCAGTTCCTGGTTACGTTTTTGATTGTTTAAAGATTGCAGGCCATTATAGTAAACTATTCTTGCCTGGCTGGCTTGTAATGCAAGGCCATTTTTGGCATTAATAAGATCATTTTGATTTTTTAACACAACTATTTGCGATTGCTTTAGCTGGCTTGAACGTAAACCACCGCTGTAAATGGGAATATTTAAACTTAAGCCGATATAGGTTGACGGGAAATTCATGTTATATAACTGGCTAAAGCTATTGTTTTGAAATAGTATGGCCGTATTCGCGTTAAATGCCAATGATGGCAAATACGCCGACTTTTTACGTTTAACATCATACTGGCTTAGCTTCAAATTAGTTTCTAATAAACCATATTCGATACGGTTACGATAAACCGTGGTATCGGTATTTGCAATATCAGATACGTTACTGTTCAGATTAATATCAGCTAATTTGTCCCTTAAAGTAAGTTCATACTCTATAGGCATCCCCATCTGGAATTTTAATAAAGCGTAATTTAATGCAAGCAACCTAATGGTGTTTTCTTTTGTTGTAGTTAAATTGTTGTATTGAACCGTTATCCTGTCAACATCAATTTTTTCTACAAAACCCTGTTTGTTTTGAGCTACCGTTTGGTCAAGTTGTTGCTTTAACTGGTTTATATTAGCGTCAAGTAACTTTACCTGTTCATCGCTAACAAGCACCTGGTAATAGGCCTTGGTTACATTTACGTTAGCCTGTATTTTTGATCTTACCAAGCTACGGTTATAAAGTTCTTTATATGTGCTCCTGGCTTTTAATCCAACAAGGTAACTTCCGTCAAAAAGTAGTTGATTTAGGGTAAGACCCGCGTTATTGCTGTACTTTTGATAGATACTTACAGATTGAAACCCGCCTTTACCATCAGGGAATAAAATCTTGGGGATTTTTAAGTAATCCTGAAAAGTTACCGCACCGGCTAATTGTGGCAAGCCTTGTGAAATGGTTTCTTTAACTTTATAATTAGCGCTAACAACATCAAGCCCGGCGTTAACAACCGAATCCTGGTGTTCATAGGCATAGTTAATAGCTTCCTGTACCGAAAAACTGTACGCCTGCGGCGCCGGCTGCGTTTGCGAGAACCCACGCGAGGCAGCCGTTAGTAGTAATAGTAGGGTGAGTATTCGTTTCATTTGTGAGTGATGTGTATATGGTAGATTATTGTTTGTTTTTTATTGTTATGGGGCAAAGCAAATGTTTTTATTGACAGCGGTATGTCAGCAGTGCTCAACTCTTAATTTATTTTTTCAAGATGTTCTGTTTTATATTTATCCAGTAACTCGTGTCCCTTTAATGTACATATACCGTAGTTGAAATGCTCAAGCAATTGATACTGAACTTTCCAGGGGCTAAATTGCGAAACCGGGAATATGAGTGTATTAAAGCCCATTTCTACCTGGTTAACGCGCATCTTAGCTAAGATCTTTACATCCACATCTTCGCGGATAAAACCCTGTGCAATACCTTTTATCAACAATTCTTCCAATGTTTTAATGATCACATCGGCTTTAAAATCCTGGAACTTTACCCATGCATCCGGGTGATATTTCTGCATATCGTGAATTACAATGGGATTTATCCGCCCAAAGATCTCTTCAGAACACTTCATCATATTGATCATTTCTTCTATCACATTTGATGATGTATTGATGATGACAGCAATCTGGCACTCGTCTTCCTTCAATTTCTTTTCAACCAGGGCAATTACAAGTTCATTCTTGTCACTAAAAGAATGATAGATGGTTTTTTTTGACATCCCCAAGTGCCTGGCTATATCGTCCATGGTAACGCTTTTGATGCCGCCTGTTAAAAACAGTTCTTCGGCACCTAAAATTATTCTATCTGTTTGACTGTTTGACATTATTAGTCAAAACTAAGGAAACATTTTTAGATTTCAAAGTTTCCGTTTGAAATTACTTCTAACTGACAATCACTCATTTTCCACAATTGTATATCTTTGCAAAAAAACCCTTTCAATGGAATTGAATTCCCTAACCGCCATTTCCCCTATCGACGGCCGATACCGTAATACAACAGCACCATTAGCTGCTTACTTTTCTGAATACGCCCTTATTAAATATAGGGTTTATATAGAGATAGAGTATTTTATAGCACTTTGCGAGCATCCGCTGCCCCAGTTAAGTACTTTTGATAAAACTTATACCGAAAAGTTACGCGATATCTACCGAAATTTTACTGAAACTGATGCCGAGAGTATAAAAGAGATAGAGAAAACGACCAACCACGATGTTAAGGCCGTCGAATATTTCATCAAGAAAAAATTTGATGATTTGGGTGGATTAGAGGAATACAAAGAGTTCATTCACTTTGGTTTAACCAGTCAGGATATCAACAATACCGCTATTCCGCTGACTTTTAAACTTGCATTAACAGAAGTTTACTACCCTGAGATAACCAATTTGGTTGAGCAACTGAAAGGTTTTGCTAATGACTGGGATGCTATCCCGATGCTTGCCCATACCCATGGCCAACCTGCATCACCTACGCGTTTGGGTAAAGAGATCAGCGTGTTTGTAGAGCGCTTGCAAAAACAATTGGTGCATTTAAAATCTGTACCATACTCTGCAAAGTTTGGCGGTGCTACAGGTAATTTTAATGCACACCATGTAGCCTATCCTCAGATAGATTGGAAAGCATTCGGGAACCATTTTGTAGACGACATACTGGGTTTGCACCGTTCGCAGTACACCACCCAGATAGAGCATTACGATAACTTTGCTGCACAGTGCGATGCCTTGAAACGCATCAATAATATCCTGATCGACCTTGACCGCGATATGTGGACCTACATATCTATGAACTTCTTTAAACAGAAAATAAAGGCCGGCGAAATAGGTTCCTCGGCTATGCCGCATAAGGTGAACCCCATCGATTTTGAGAACAGCGAGGGTAACCTTGGTATTGCCAACGCTTTATATGAACACCTGGCCGCTAAACTACCTATCTCCCGCTTGCAGCGCGACCTTACTGATTCTACAGTTCTTCGTAATATAGGTGTGCCGGTTGCGCATACGCTGATCGCCATGAAATTTACCGTAAAAGGACTGAATAAATTACTGCTTAACGAGGTTGCCATAAACGCCAGCCTGGAAGCTAATTGGGCTGTTGTTGCAGAGGCGATACAAACCATATTACGCCGAGAGGCATACCCAAACCCTTACGAGGCATTAAAAGAGCTTACCCGTACTAATACGCAGGTTAACGCCCGAACTATTGCGGAGTTTGTAGATGGCTTACAAGTGAGTGATAGCGTAAAGAACGAGATAAAAGCGATAACACCGCAGAATTATACAGGGATATAGTATAAAAACACGCGTCATTGCGAGGTACGAAGCAATCTCTACTTAGGCAGAGCCGCTCTGTAGAGCAAAGAAATTGCTTCGTACCTCGCAATGACGTGGTGGAAAGCTAAGTCATCAACAGGTCAAATCACTTTTTAGAGGGTGTTTAAATGAAAAACCTGATTACATTTGTTTACTATATTAAATTTAACATCCATGAATATCAGCGTATATACCGAAGCCACCCCCAACCCGGCAACAATGAAGTTTATTGTAAACAAGTTGCTTGTCAACGGAAGCGTGGATTATGCTACAAGGGAAAGTGCCGAAAAAGCACCATTTGCAAAGGAATTATACAAATTCAGTTTTGTTAACGGCGTGTTTTTTGCCAGCAACTTTGTAACAGTTACTAAAACTGAAGGCAGCGACTGGGACGATATCCAACCGATATTAAAAGAGTTTGTGAAAGGTGCTGTTGAATCTGAACTTAAAGTGCAGGAAGTTGAGCAGGAAACCGATGTTGCTTTTGAAGGTACCGAAACCGAAATAAAGATCCAGCAGATATTGAACGATTACGTACGCCCGGCTGTTGAGCAGGATGGTGGTGCTATCACCTACCGTTCGTTTGATGAAAAAGGTGTAGTTACCGTTGAGCTTCGTGGCTCATGCAGTGGTTGCCCTTCATCTACCGTAACCCTTAAATCGGGGATTGAAAACTTGCTCAAACGTATGGTTCCTGAAGTTACCGAAGTGGTTTCTGAAGCGCTATAATCGTTAGGATTACATCGATTAGATATTAAAAAGCCGATTGAGATTCAATCGGCTTTTTTGTGCAATAATGCAGGTGTCCCACTATTTATGACATAACAAATGAGACACTTATTAAAGTGCTGATATTTAGATACTTGAAAAATTTAGACGTTTGATTTCACTTAAACCATTTATTTAACAATTTAAGATTATTTATTTAGTAATAAGTTACTTAAGTATTTTAAGGGACTGTTCCACAGTGAGACAGGGTGGTACAGGGTGAGACACCTGCTAACGGCTATAATAAGTAGGGAATTGTGCTTTCTTAGATGTTAAAATACTTCTCCAAATACTCCAGCATCCCGCCTGTTATTTTACCGTTTGTTGCCAGCAATTCGCGGGATTTCAGCACTTCCGAACCGCCCGTAAAGTTCACTATTTCGCCCCCGGCTTGTTGTACTATTACAATGCCCGCGGCAATATCCCAGGGGTTAAGGTTATACTCGTAAAAAGCTTCGAAACGGCCACAGGCGGTATAAGCCAGGTCCACAGCGGCAGAGCCTATTCGGCGCAGGCCGTGGCAATTGCGCATCAGTTCGGTAAAGAGTTTGATATAGCGTTCCTGGTAGCTAAAATCGTAGTATGGGAAACCGGTTGCTATCAGGCTATCGGCAATGCTTGGTTTGTTGCTTACCTTTATTTCGGCACCATTTAAGTACGCAGGTGCATCTTTATGAGCATAAAAGCATTCGTCCTGATTCACTTCATAAACTACGCCTAATACAAGCTCTTCGGCATCTTGCAGGGCAATACTTACCGAATAGGTTGGCAAGCCATGTATAAAGTTGGTGGTGCCATCCAACGGGTCGATGATCCAATTGTAACGTTCGCCTATTTTGGTGCTTGTTTTTTCTTCGGTTATAAAACCGGCCTCGGGCAGTATCAGTTCCAGCCCGGCAACTATCTTTTGCTCGGCGGTTTTATCCACGTAAGATACCAGGTCGTTTAGGCCTTTATACTCTATTTTATCAGCGTTAAAGGTTTTACGCTCGGTACGGATAAACGCGCCGGCCTCTTTAGATACATCAATAACCTGCCCTATTATTTGGTTCAACTGCATCTGGTACTTTATTTAGAATGGAAAATTACGCGTTGGTAGCGCCCGTTTTTTTGAATCTGCTGGTGCCAAAGTAAACTAATGCCGCGCCGCCCAATACCATCACTACCGAGATCATTTCTGCCTGGGTGAACGAGATACCGGCAACCACATACTTGGTATTTACACGAATCAACTCGATGCAAAAACGCTCTACACCTGCCATGATCATGTACACACCAAACAATACGCCCGGTGCTTTAAATTTATGGCGCAATTGCCATAGTACCAGGAACAGCAATATGCATATTACCGACTCATAAAACGAGGTTGGATATACCGGTAATTTCAACTCGTTACAAAACCTGCCAACGCAGTTAGGGATAATATTGTCACGGTCGCTCATATCCACGTTATGCGGGAATTTAAAACTCCACATCCAATCCGGCGCCCAGCTTAAAAAGCTTGGTTTTGGGTTCAGGTTGGGGATGCCCCAATCGCCGTCGCCGCTCATTTGGCAGCCAACACGCCCAACGCCATAAGCCAGCATCATACCCGGCCCGCCAATATCCAGCATGGTTAACGGTTTTATTTTGTGCTGGCCCGCAATGTAAAGTACGGCCGCGCCACCGCAAATCAAGCCACCGTAAAAAGTTAAGCCGCTAAAGCCTACCAGCATGCCTACAGGGTCGTGCATAAAATCGCCCCAGTTCTCTAAGGCATTAAATAGTTTGGCGCCTGCAAAGCCGCAAATAGCCGCCCACAGCAATATGCTGCCCATTAACTCGTGCGTATGCACAGTTACGCGGCGTTGCTCGGGTTTTGGTAATACCTGTTTTTTGTTTTCGTAATAAGCCCAGTACGCGAAGATAATCGCGCCCAAAATGCCTGCTGGCCAGTTGCCGTTGGTTGATAATAGCACCGTTTGGGTGTTATCGGTAAGTTCAGCAAAGTGCATGGCCGCATACACCAATTTGTAGAAAAGCACAAAGCCAAAAACGCCGTTGCTTAGTAATTCTACCCAGGAAATTTGAGCGCCAATGGTAATGGTTTTCTCAAACGGGTGGATGTACCCAAGTTGTTCCCTTCTCTTAAATTCTTGCGTAAACGCCCAGTATGCGGCCATAAAAGCTATCGCCACAAAAAAACCGAACGTTTGTACTATCTTGAAAAATTCAATATTGGCACCGGTAAAATATTGGATGAGGTAATAGAGATTTGGAAACATTGGTAAATGCTAAGTTTGGTGCGAATATAATAGTTAATGAACTAATATTTCTTCGCTTTCTGTTATTTCAACATCACCATCCGGTGAAATCGCTGTTAATTGCACGGTACGTAATTCGTTAACCAGTATAGGGTCGTACTTGGTTTTTACCTTAACGTAATTCCTGGTAAAACCGTGCATAATGCCATCTTTCAGATCGGCCTCAAACAGCACTTCGTAGGTTTTACCTATCTGGGTATCGTAAAAGGCGCGGCGTTTTTTGTCAGACAGGATGTGCAGCATCTTACTGCGGTCGGCACGGGTAGAGCCGGGGACTACCCCACTCATTTCGGCTGCCGGGGTATTCTCCCTTTCCGAATAGGTGAACACGTGGAGGTAAGAAACCTCAAGATCATTCAGGAAATTGTAGGTATCCACAAAATCCTCGCGGGTTTCGCCGGGGAAGCCTACTATAACATCCACACCGATGCAACAATCGGGCATTAGCTGTTTTATTTTTGCTACGCGATTAGCGTAAAGTTCTCTCTTGTACCTGCGGCGCATTAACCCCAAAATTTTATCGGAGCCAGATTGCAGCGGGATATGGAAATGCGGCACAAACCTTTTTGAGGTGACCACAAAGGCTATTACCTGGTCGTTAAGCAGGTTTGGTTCTATAGACGATATTCTGATGCGTTCGATGCCTTCAACCTCGTCAAGCGCCATCACAAGGTCAAGGAAGCGGTCTTCACGTTTACCCTCGCGGATACCGAAATCGCCAAGGTTTACCCCTGTCAATACGATTTCTTTAACGCCGGATGCGGCTATTTCGTGCGCCTGCTTAATTACATTCTCGATGGTATCGCTCCTGCTGCTGCCACGGGCAAGCGGTATGGTGCAAAACGTACAAGAATAATCGCAGCCATCCTGCACTTTTAAAAACGTACGGGTACGGTCGCCAAAGGAGTATGAGGGCACAAACTCGTTAGCGTGACTAACAGGCTGGTTTAAAATGACTGCTTTTGGATTTTTAGTAAGGTCGGTAATATGATCTACCAGCTGGAACTTCTCGGCAGCGCCCAAAACCATATCAACGCCGGGGATCTCGGCTATCTCTTTTGGTTTAAGCTGCGCGTAGCAGCCTACAATGGTAACAAAGGCGTTAGGGTTGATCCTTAGGGCCTCTTTAACTATCTTTTTACACTTCTTATCCGCATTATCGGTTACCGAACAGGTGTTTACAACATACACATCCGGCGTATCCGTAAAATCGACCGTATCGAAACCGGCATTGTTAAACATGCGGCCAATAGACGAGGTCTCCGAGTAATTCAGTTTACAACCAAGCGTATAAAAAGCGACTTTCTTATTCATTTCCAAAGCGCAAAGATAAGATTTTTAGAGATTAGTTGATTACAGGTTAGAGATTGGTTGTTAATGGGGTGTAAAATTGGGTGGCGCGGCTTTCCAATTTGTCGTCCTGAACGATAGTGAAGGATCTATTATAGAACTTGATTAACGAGGATGCACGACGGCGATAAATCTTGTTGTTGAAGTAAGTAGCCGACTTGCATGGCCACTTGTTGAATAGGTTACTCACCGCGCTTCGCTTCGCTGGCGACCCTCTCTGCTACGCAAAGAGGGTGAGAATAAAATGGGGCTTAACCCTCTTTCCGCCGCAGGCGAAGAGAGGGTGGTCGGGCGAAGCAATGATCGGGTGAATAAAATAGCGAATTGATATGACGCGGAATTGTCAGTCTGAGCTTGTCGAACCTAAGGGCCTTGCCAATAGTTCGAGATGAAAGCCTTTTTATTTCTTTAACCTGTAGGCGAATACATCTTTCTTCCATTTCCCATCCTTACCCTTCTCATCCAAAATGCAATCCATTTTTAGCGGGCCTATGCGTTTATAGGTAATCAAAACTAACTTATCAAGCGATTGAAACGTCACTTCGTTTTTAGAGATCTTTATAGCGGGCATCAGGTAAGGTTTATCTTTATCCTCCCAGCCTATGCTGCCTTTATTAAAATGGCGGAGTTTCATGACCGGTCCGGCTTCAGATTGTTCTATCGCCATAAATTCATAAAACACGATCTTTCCATCTTTTACACAGCGGAAGGTGCTCACGATGTTGTCGCCCATCGGCGGCCCCCAAAATTCTTCCATATCACCCACTCATGTTTAAGCGTCCAGGTACCGGCCATAAAGGCAAGGTCTTTAACGAAAGCTTTTTTGAGCTGCGCGGATGCGGAGCCGGTTATTGCTGAAATGAACAGGATGAATAATAAGGATTTTTTCATGTCTATATATTTGTTTCGCCCTTGTTGGTGTTGTAAGCTGCGTTAGAGCATTTCAATTCAAAACTGCGCTAATTTTGTTGGTTACAACACCAACAACGGCGGGAAAATCGTGTATTGGCAGGTTGACTTTGAAAATCTGGCTTTAAACACTGGCTGAATTAACTTTTGTATTTTGTGAGATCTATTTTCACAATGGTGTTTAGCCAAGTATCTTTAGTTTTTATTTTTAAATAGCGATATTTAATTATTAGCACGCTGCCGATGAGTTTTGCATCAAATAAATATTCAGGTTCTGGCAATTCACCGGCCTTTAAAGTCCAAGCGACAACTCCCTTAGGTAAATCGATTTTCATTCGCTTTTTTGTTTCGATATTGTATACAACCAAAGCATCTGTATTATAAGATACTATTAACGGATCGTTATAGCGAACGCTATAATAAATCAACGGGCCCAAATTTATAATCTCTTTACCTGTCATTTTACTATACAAGATATACTCAGGCGGAGTGCAACAACCCGAAATTAAATTGTTTTGTATTAGAAATCCAGCCTTATACTCAGTTGCATAGCTATAGCCGAGGCGACCTGTATACCCAACTAACTCCAAAGAATATATAATTTTCTTTTCCCCAAGCTTGTTTTGAAATGTAAGCCAAGATGAGTCACAGTTGAATTGCCAATATAATTTCGATTTGTTTTTTAGAATAATATCCTTACAACTGATACCCTCAGACCAATTTTTATTAGCGCTGCAATTACAAACCTTTTGCGCAGAAGCGCATGTAACTATAAAAAACAACAAGCAGAAAACTATAAATTTCTTCATATAAGTTTAATCTTTCGATACATTAATATTGCTGCAGAAGATAAATAATCTATTTTCTTCGCGCTTGTTGGTGTTGTCACCAACAAGCTGCTATGCATTATAGCATTCCATTTCAAAACTGTCCTAAATATTGTTGGTGACAACACAAACAATGGCGATACGACACCAACAACGGCGGGCGTGGTTCGATAGCCTCACCATGAAGCAATAAAACAATCCAACAATTAGGCAATTCTAATAACTAAATAATTATATCCCCTCCCACCTGTAGCTTTCGTTTTCCAAACCGATCAGGTCTATCACACGGTTTACAACCGTCATGGCAAGTTCTTCGATGGTTTTGGGTTTGCTGTAGTACGATGGGATGGCGGGGCAAATGATACCGCCGGCTTCGGTAACGGTTTGCATATTGCGGATGTGGATGAGGTTTAAAGGGGTGTCCCTCGCAACAAGTATCAGCCGTCGGCGCTCTTTTAGTATTACATCGGCAGCGCGGGTTATAAGGTCGTCGGATACGCCGGAGGCTATGCGGCCCAGTGTACCCATAGAGCATGGCACTACCACCATGGTATCAAACCTGGCCGAGCCCGATGCAAAGGGCGCCATAAAATCGTTTTTGGTGTAATATTTAAAGGGGTAGTTGCCGTGGGCTTTATCATCCAGCTCAAACTCCCAAACCTGTTTGGCATTGTCGCTCATTACAATGGCAACCTCGGCTACCTGGTTTTGTAGCAGCTGTAATTTATCGAGCAGTAACTTGGCGTAAATAGAACCGCTTGCACCGGTAACCGCGACAACAATTTTCTTCTTAATCATGATATATGGTACAAATAAACGGAAGAAAAGTTACAGGCACAAAAAAGGGTCGAATAACTCGTACCCGACCCTACATCTACCTATGAAAAACATGCCCTTTGAGCGGGCATCACAAATATAATAACAGTTTCTTATTTATTAAACAATTTCTTAAAATAAATTTAATGTACTGAGGGATAATTCTTTTCAATTAAAGTTTGGATAATCCCGTCTACCATACCCACTGTAGGCACATAAATGCTCTTGATATTGGCGCATTTTAACACGGTAAGATAAATCTCGCAGGCCGGGATAATAACGTCTGCCCTATCATGGTTCAATCCCAAAACATTTATACGGTCTTTCAGCGAAAAACTATCCAGGTAATTGTACAGTGCCCTAAGTTTTAGATAACTTAACGCTGCGCCGTCTTTTTCCTGCGATAATTTGTAAAGTTTGTTGATGTTACCACCTGTACCAATGCCATAAATATTTTTTAAGCCCTTGGTATGCTCACGGATAAAATCCTTCATCTCTGTCCAGGTTTCGTCCTTGTCCTGGTTATCCAGGATGCGGATGGTACCCAGGTTAAATGATTGAGATGCTAAGATATGTCCATCGCTGAATAACGACAATTCGGTACTGCCACCACCCACATCAATGTACAAGTAGTTTTTGCTTTTATCTATGTTGATCTCGGCGTGGCTGTTGTAAATGATCTTGGCTTCGCTTTCGCCGTGTACAATTTGCAGGTTGATGCCTGCCTCGGCCATAATTTTATCGGCTACTGCCTGCCCGTTCACGGCTTCGCGCATGGCGGATGTGGCACAGGCCATATAATCGGTTACCCGGTAAACATCCATCAGGTTGCGGAAAGCCTGCATAGATTTGATCAGGTCGATGGTTTTCTTTTCAGAAATTTCTTTGTTTAAAAAGGCATCGTCCCCAAGCCTTACGGGTACGCGGATCAGCGTAATTTTTTTGAAGGATATCGATTCGTTATTCTCGATGATCTCCGCGATCAGCATCCTGACGGCGTTAGACCCAACATCTATGGCTGCGTATCTCAATTTGTGTTTTTATTTTTTAGGTAGGTGTAAATGTCTATCTGGGCGCGCGTTAGTACCTCCGATTTTGTTTTGTGGTACCTGTTAACTGCGTTCCCGCTTATATCGCGCGCTTTGGTGTTATCCTGTAACTGTATCTCGATAATATCCCTCACCTCGCGGCGCAGATCATCATCCGACACCGGGAAGCCAACCTCTACACGGTTATCAATATTACGGGTCATAAAATCGGCGCTTGTAAGGTAAACGAGTTCCTTGCCGCCGTTGCCGTAAATATGTACACGGGCGTGCTCCAGGTATTTATCCACAATGCTTATCACTTCGATGTTCTCGCTAAAGCCCTTTACACCCGGTATTAAACAGCACATACCACGCACAATAAGTTTTATACTTACCCCTGCAGTGCTGGCCTGGTAAAGTTTATTTATCAGCTGTTCATCTGCAAGGCTGTTCATCTTGAAAATCATGTAGGCTTCTTTACCTGCTTTGGCAAACCTTACCTCATTATCTATCAACTTATAAATAGCCATGCGCGAATCTATAGGCGATACCATAAGTGTTTTTAAACCTTTTGGCAATACATTTCTGCTTAGTGATTTGAAGATAGCCACCAGGTCGGTGGTTATCTTTTTATCGGCTGTAAGTATCGTATGATCGGCGTAGATGCTGGCCGTTTTCTCATTAAAGTTACCCGTAGATAAACAAGCGTAGTGGAAAGGTTTGCCTTTTTCCATGCGGGTAACGAGGCAGATTTTTGAGTGTACCTTATAACCGTCTATTCCGTAAAGCACATTCACGCCTTCTTCTTCCAGCTTGTTGCTCCAGTAGATATTGTTCTGTTCATCAAAACGGGCGCGCAGCTCTACCAAACAGGTTACCTTTTTACCGTTTTTTGCAGCGTTTATAAGGGCATGAACTATCTTTGAGTTCTCGGCCAAACGATAAACCGTTATGCTGATCTCTTTAACTTTTGGATCGATAGCGGCCTCGCGCAAAAAGTGGATCACATAATCGAACGATTGATATGGCGTGCTGATCAGGAAATCCTTTTTGGCGATCATCCCCATCAAACTCTTCCCAAAGGAAAGATCGGGAACGGGCAATGCGGCGTTCTTTTTATACTCCAGGTCGGGCCGGCCAACGTTGGGGAACGAGATGAAATTTTTAAAATTATGGTAGCGGTTACCGGGGATAAGGCTGCCCTTATCCAGTTTCATTTTCTTGACCAGGTAGTTTACCATATCCAGCGGCATTTCGCTATCATACAATAAACGCATCGGCTTGCCTTTGCGGCGTTTAAGCAGGCTTTTGCTCAGGGCATCCACAAACTTAACGCTTACTTCCTTATCCAGGTCAAGCTCGGCATCGCGGGTTAGCTGTAGCGAGTATGCTTCTATCGAATCATGGTCGAAAATGAAGAAGATGTCCTCTAAACTATAGCGGATAATATCATCCAAAAGGATAATAAACTTTAGGTTATTGGTTTCCGGCAGTACCAAAAACCTCGAAAGGTTATCCGGGAACTCGATAAGCGCGTAGCGCGATTTTTTATTTTTGGTAAGCCTTACAAAAAAGTAGATGGCACGGTCGCGCAGTTCGGGCAGCGGCAGGCTGTCATCCAGCATGATGGGCACCAACGTAGATAACAGTTTATCCCTGAAAAAGCTTTTCACAAACTCGCCACGGGTAACATTCAGTTGTTTATCGTTCAGGATAAAGATCTTTTCTTCGGCAAGCTGCTTTACAATAATGTTCTCGTAAAGGTTGTTGAATTTTCTTTCCTGCTTTACAACGGTGGTTTTTATTTGACCGAGGATCTTTTTTGGGTTATAGCCCAGTATCTCCTTAGCCTTTTCGTTCAGGTTGGCTAAACGGGTTAAAGTGGCTACCCTAACACGGTAAAATTCATCGAGGTTTGATGAAAATATGGCCAGGAACTTTATCCTCTCAATAAGCGGCACGGTAGGGTCGGCAGCTTCCTGTAAAACCCTGTCGTTAAAGTATAACCAGCTTATCTCTCTATTTATTAACGGAATGTTCTTAGTATCCATACTGTGATAGCAACAAAACTGCTCATTTATTTGTTAAGTTAATATTAACTTATCTGCATAAGTAGATGTTTTCAATATTAAATTTAATAATCCGCGGCAATAATATGCTGCGTATGCAAATGTTACTTAGCTTTGCAGCGATAACAAAACCATTATTATGCCTTCATTTGATATAGTAAGCAAGATTGACGGACAAACTTTAGACAACGCCATAAACGTAGCCAAAAAGGAAATATTGAACCGTTACGACTTTAACGGATCTAAAAGCACTATCGATCTGGATAAAAAAACCAACGAAATTACCATCGTTACCGAGGATGATATGCGCCTTAAAGCGATTACAGATGCCATCATCAGCCGCATGATCAAGCAAGGCCTGGATTCAAAAGCGCTTGATTTTGGTAAAGAGCAGTACGCATCGGGCAGCATGATCCGCAAGGAAATTAAGATAAAGGAAGGCCTTGATAAAGAAGCCGCCAAAAAAGTTGTCAAAAAAATCAAAGACAGCGGCCTTAAAGTACAAGCCGCCATAATGGACGACCAGGTACGCGTTACCGCCAAAAAGATAGACGATTTGCAAGATGTTATTAGCCTGTGCCGCACCGAAGATTTTGGCCAGCCGCTGCAATATATTAATATGAGGAACTAGGGCCTCTTCCCAATCCTCACCTTTGCATACGGAGAAGAAATTGCCGTCTAAATGCAAAAGGACTTATTTGAAGGGGACTATGTCCCCCTTTTCATTTAAGGCTTGCATAATAACCCGATTATTATCATCAACATATAGGTTAATGCGTGGTTTACCTTGCTTATCCTTTATAAAAAGCCCTACCTCGTTCTGTTGATTTTTACCAATAAAAAGCCTGCCATAACCCAATAAGCCTTGTTGCCGCATTTTTTGCAGCCCATCCTCCAAAATTTGCTTATCCTTTGTTTTTAATAACGAATCATACTTAGCCATCTGCTGCCCCACGGTAAAGTTAGCGGGCCTGTCCCATAGTTTTAAGCCATAGCTGGTTCTTGGTTTTCCGGTGCTACCATCATCGTTATATTGCAGCTGCATGATCTGGTCATTTTTATACTTATCTACCGATAACACCAACCCTGCAGATTTTTTAGTTCCGTCATACAATAAACCGCCACACTCGTCGCCATCGGTATTAAAAAAAACGATCCCTGCAGAACGCCCGCGTTTGGGTAACGGTTTGCCATCTATTATACCGGGGTGCTGCAACTCATCGTTACTGATCACCATTTTTAGCTTGCCGCTTTTCTCTACAACGTTTATGCGTTCTACATCTATCTCTTTAAACCTTGGTTTTTTATTTGCTGTTGTAAATGCGAAGCAGAAGCCGGTAATTACAACTAATGTTAACGCTGCCGAGTAATACTTTAAAAATCTGATCTGTTTTAATAGTTGCTGATCCATACTGGGGATTTTGAATGGTAACTATCTGAATAAACACTTTGTAACACACAAAAGTTTATAAAAACACCCTAAAATCAAAAGGCCGCTTCTTTTTACAGAGCGGCCTTTTACTAAACCAACTTATGAAAACACTCTTTGTGTTATTTTACACTTTTTACTTTAAACTTATTTGATCGCTATTTCTCTTGTTTGAAATTTAGCTTCTTCTCTTTTTGCTACGGTTAATCTTAAGATGCCGTCTGCATAATCTGCTTCAATTTTTGAATGGTCAACAGACTCAGGCAAGGTGAACGACCTTACGAATGAGTTGTAACTGTATTCGCGCTTGCTGTATTTTTTAGCTTCGGCGTTTGCTTCCGCTTTCTTTTCGGCAGATACGGTAAGAATATTTTTATCCAGGTTGATCTTAAAATCTTCCTTCTTTAGGCCCGGTACCGCTAATTCGATATGGAACTCATTATCATTTTCGGCGATGTTCACAGCAGGTACGCGTGCAACTAATTTATCGCTGATGAACGAATCGTTCAATAAAGAATCGAAAACGTCGTTAAAGAAAGGATGCGCGTTATTTTTTAGTCCGTTGTTAAATTTTACTAATGTCATGGTCTTATTTAATTAAGTTTTTGTTTTTGTTAACTTCGTAACCAATCAATCAACTGTTATACCAACAAGTATTAAGCGATTATTGCAAGACAAAATGTCTTACATATTTATTTATTAGCGACAAAATGTCTTACAATGGCTGAAAAATTAACAGATTACAAGTATAAAACCGACATAGCCATTCGCTTTTCGGATATAGATGCGCGCGGCCATGTAAACAATGCGGTATACCTCACCTATTTTGAAGTAGCCCGTTTCAACTACTGGCGAGATGTTGCCCACTGGGACCTGAAAGAAATAGGTATAGTAGTGGGGCGGTCAGAGATCCATTATTTAAAACCAGTTACCATTGACGATAAGCTGGTTTGCTACGTACGGGTGGTAAGAATTGGCAACAGCAGCTTTGATGTGATGCACGTGCTTGCTAAGGTGACCGAAAGGGGCGAAGAGATCTGTACAACCTGCAAAACGGTATGCATCAGTTACGATTATGATACCAATAAATCTATCGCGATAGATAAAGCCGGCCGCAAAAAAATGATAGATTACGATGAGCCAAGGTTAATATTGAATACGAATTAAAACCCAATGCGCAGATTCAGATGTGCGAATGTGCAGATACATTTATCCCTGCGCCGTTGTGAAGAACGATAGCAAAGTGAGAATCACCGACTTGCTTGTTAACCGATTTTATTATTTAGGGTTGCCGCGCTACGCTCAAATGAAGGGATATTATATTTGCGCGTTTAATTAAAAATTTTACCCGGGTTCAATATTCCGTTAGGGTCAAATACTTGTTTAATGCCTTTCCAGATCGCGAAATGCATTGGTGTGTATTTCAACGCCATGTAATCCTTTTGTACCAGGCCTATGCCATGCTCACCAGACAGGGTGCCTCCGAGGGCGACTGTTAGTTCGAACACCTCGGTAATACCGTCTTTTAGTTTGCTATTCCAGTCGGCATCGCTCATGCCGGCCTTCACGATGTTCACATGCAGGTTGCCATCGCCGGCATGGCCGTAACAAACCGATTCGAAACCATATTTAGCGCCTATTTCTTTGATGCCTTTTATCAGTTGCGGCAAAGCGGCACGGGGTACAACGGTATCTTCTTCCTTATAAATAGAATTTGATTTTACCGATACCGCCATGGTACGCCTGATACGCCATAGTTCTTCTTTTTGTGCTGATGAATCTGCGAACAGCACCTCCTGGCAATTGTGCTGCTCTAAAACCTCATTTATCTTTTCGCAGTCGGCAAATATCACATCCTGGTTGGTACCATCAGCCTCTATCAGCAGGAAAGCCCCTATCCCATCTTTAAGGTCGAATGCGATGCCATCATGTTCTATCACCCACTCCATGCCGCGGCGTTCCATAAATTCTACCGCCGATGGTATTACCCCCGCCCTGAATATCGCCGATACCGCCGCGCAGGCATCCTCGTTGGTAGCGAATGATGCCAGCATTAACGCGTCAAGCGTTGGTTTTGGGATTAGTTTGGTAACAATTTTGGTAACGATTCCTAAAGTACCTTCGCTGCCTATCAGCAATTGGGTTAGGTTATAGCCCGATGCATATTTAAGGGTATTTGCGCCCGTCCAGATGATATCTCCGTTAGGCAAAACAACTTCGAGGTTAAGCACGTACTCGCGGATGGTGCCATATTTTACCACCCTTGGGCCACCACTGCAATTGGCTACATTGCCGCCAATAAAACAGCTGCCTTTACTGGCGGGGTCTACCGGGTAAAGCAAGCCCTTTTCAGCAACGGCGTTTATAAATATTTCGGTAATAACGCCGGGCTCAACGGTCGCCTGCAGGTTCTGCTCGTCAATGTCCAGGATGTTATTGAAACGTTCCATCGAGATCATTAACCCGCCGTTTATGGCCAATGCGCCACCGGCAAGGCCCGTACCTGCACCACGCGGCGTAACGGGAATCACGTTCTCGTTACACACCTTCATTAAAAAAGAAACCTGCTCAACGGTTTCCGGCGTAGCTACAACCTCGGGGTAATAAACCAGGTCTTCGGTTTCGTCGTGGCTATAATTCTCTATTTCGGCTTGGGTAGTGAGTATATTGTTATCGCCAGCTATAGCGGTAAGCTGGCTTAGTATCCCGGCTGTAATTTTATTGTAATTCATGAAATGTATTATTTATGATAACTAAGCGTAATAACCGATTGTTTAAGCGGCCCGCGGAACGGTGGCCTTTGCTTGCGGATGGTTACTTCGGCAGTTTCTATAAAAGTAAACTCGGTTTTAACGCGGTTAAGTATGCTTTGCGCAACAGTTTCTAAAACTTTACGGGTATGGCTCATCTCTTCTTCGATAATAGCATACAGTACCTCGTAGTTTACCGTGTTATGCAGGTTATCCTCGTCCACATAAATTTCAGCATAGAAACCAACCTGTACATCAACCAAAAAATGAGTTCCTATCACCTGCTCCTGGGGGTAAAAACCATGGTAAGCATAAAACTCGGCGCCTTCTAAAGCTACTTTTATCATATTTCAAAAGTAATGGAATATTTGGAGGTTTAAAATTTGCTTGGCACCCAGTTTACTCACCCCCGCGGCACTACGTGCGCGGCCCTCTCTTCGCCGCGCGGAAAGAGGGTAAGGAATATATATCTTACTTGTTTTGCGAAGCAGAGAAGGATGACCAGGGTAGCAATACCGATACCTATCAGGCCGGGATAATAACGATCAAAGTGCCTTTTATTACCCTCTTTCCGCGCAGCGAAGAAAGGGTGGTCGAGCGAAGCAATGCCCGGGTGAGTAAAATTCTTAAAAATAGTTTTTCACCAAAAAATATGTTTAAACCGTTTAAACCTACTTTTTGGCATAAAGCGCCTTGTGGTATTCAAAAACAACGATTTGGGCTTTGTTTAACTCGCGCTTAATGCCCTATATTTGACCAACCAATTTATAATGCTATGGCTAAGAACGACCTGTACGAAGCACCGGATTACTATCTTTTAGACGAACTTTTAACTGATGAACATAAATTGATCCGCGCCAGCGTACGCGAATGGGTTAAGAAAGAAGTGAGCCCCGTAATTGAGGACTATGCCCAACGTGCGGAGTTCCCTAAGCATTTATTAAAAGGTTTGGCCGGGGTTGGCGCGTTTGGCCCAACCATTCCCGAAGAATACGGCGGGGCGGGTTTGGATTATATGGCATACGGTATTATTATGCAGGAAATTGAGCGTGGCGATTCGGGCATCCGGTCAACAGCATCTGTGCAGGGATCATTGGTGATGTATCCTATTTTTGCTTACGGCAGCGAAGAGCAGAAACACAAATACCTGCCTAAACTGGCCAGCGGCGAACTGATGGGCTGTTTCGGCCTTACCGAGCCTGACCATGGCTCGAACCCAAGCGGTATGGTTACCAATATTAAAGATGCCGGCGACCATTATATCCTTAACGGTGCCAAAATGTGGATCTCTAACTCACCTTTTGCGGATGTTGCCATTGTTTGGGCAAAGGACGAAGAAGGTAAAATTCGCGGCCTGATAGCAGAGCGCGGTATGGACGGCTTTACCACGCCGGAGACGCATAACAAATGGTCGCTGCGTGCATCTGCCACCGGCGAACTGGTTTTTGATAACGTAAAGATCCCGAAGGACAATGTATTGCCAAATGTATCAGGTTTGAAAGGCCCCCTTGGTTGTTTGAACCAGGCACGTTATGGCATTGCCTGGGGCGCTTTAGGTGCCGCCATGGATTGTTACGATACCGCCCTGCGCTACTCAAAAGAGCGTGTACAGTTTGGCAGGCCAATTGGCGGTTTCCAACTTCAACAGAAAAAACTGGCCGAAATGATAACCGAGATCACTAAAGGGCAACTGTTGGTTTGGCGTTTGGCGACACTAAAAAATGAAGGCCGCGCTACTGCCGCGCAAATCTCTATGGCTAAGCGTAACAGTGTAGAAATAGCTATAAATATAGCGCGCGAAGCACGCCAGATGCTTGGCGGTATGGGTATTACAGGCGAATATCCAATAATGCGCCATATGATGAACCTTGAGTCGGTAATTACTTATGAAGGTACACATGATATCCACTTGTTAATTACAGGTATGGATGTTACAGGCGAAAACGCTTTCAAATAAACTTATAAGAAAATATAGCCTTAAGTAGTGAAAATGCCCCGCGAATATTATATTTGTGTACCCATTTATACATTACTATTGTGACCTTTACTAAAGACAGATATGCCTCAATTTTAACCAGGCATGCATGGCTGTATATACTTCTGCTCATTTTAATATCCTGCAGCCAAAAGAAGGTTGATAATGGCGAATACTCCGATGAGTTTATTCCTATTTTTAACAGGGTTAATAAGCTTTATGATACAGGTAAAGTTGATCAAGGTGTAAAGTACCTTGATTCAGCTTATAAAACGCTTACCTATCCAACCCTTAATGATCGGTTCAGGTATTACTCTTACCTGTTTATTTATCATAAAAAAGTAAAGCACCAATACCAACAGGGGCTTCTTTATGCAGATAGCATGCTGCAAATAGCAAAACTAAGCGAAACCAAAAAGCAATATGCGGCAAATTTTGCAGAGGCCAACTTTGCAAAGGGTGACGCTTACTTCGAACTGAAACAGTTTAACGATGCCTATCAATATTATTATAACGGCTACCTTACCGGTAAAAAATATTTAAATAATCTCGCCATGAGCGATTATACCTACCGAATGGGGATGATCATGTATAAAAAAGGGCATTATAGTCGTGCAGCGAATTATTTTAAAGATAGCTATAACCAAAACGTAAACATTAAAAACGATTTCCCTAATTTTTTCAGGAAACAGGAACTTTTAGATAACATTGGCCTAAGTTACCGCCACAGCGGGCAAAATGATAGTGCATTGCATTACTTCAATGCAACGCTTAATATGCTTAATCAAAACCAGGCGGAATTTAAAGAGCAGGCTTTACTTTTCAATTCGGCCCGTGGCGTGGTTTACGGCAATATGGCCGATATTTATATAACCCGGAAAAACTATACTAAAGCAGCAGCATTACTTAAAAAAAGTATTGCTATAAACCTGCAAAAGGGATATGACAACGCCGACGCGGAACTATCTGAAACTAAGCTTGGACAGATCTATTTAGAAACAGGCCAATTGGAACCATTAAAAAAATTGGTTGATAACCTTCGTAACCAACTGGATACCGTCAAAAATCCGGACGCCGAAGCGGACTGGAACCGGCTTCTGGGTAATTATTATATTAAACAAAACAACCTGCAACTGGCTGTAAACCACATACAGCGGTATAATATATTAAAGGATTCTATCTCACAAAAAGCCAGTTTACTAATGGAGAGTGATGTAAACCAGCAACTATCCAATTACGAGAAACAGCACGAAATAGATATCCTTAACAACGAAAATAAACTACAGGTTATCTATCTATATGTAAGTGTATTTTTCGCGGTGATGGCATTGATCATTGTATTGCTGGTGTATCGCAACTGGAAACGCAGCAAGCGGGACCTGCAAACCGTTAATGTGCTTAACGGCCAAATAAACGAGCAGAACTACGTATTAGAAAAAGCGCTTAGCGAGTTAAACACCAGCAGCCAGGAAAAGGACCGAATACTACGCACCGTAGCGCATGACTTGCGTAATCCTATTGGCGGTATAGCATCTCTTACCACTATGATGGCCGATGACGACTATACAGACGAGCAAAAGGAACTGATAAACCTGCTTAAAGAAACATCATTCAATTCCCTTGAACTGATCAACGAGATCCTGGAGGCTACCAACTTGAACTCGGTAGCGCTTAATTTAGAACGGGTGGAAATTAACTCATTGGTGAACAACAGCGTTGAATTATTGCGGTTTAAAGCTGCCGAAAAAGGCCAGACAATCTTGCTGGATACCTTACCCAAGGCACAGGAACTGTACATCAGCCGGGAAAAGATCTGGAGGGTTATCAGCAACCTTATCAGCAACGCTATCAAATTTAGCCCGGGTAACGGCGAGATCCATGTAAAGGTTGCGGAGGTGAACGGCAAGATCATCATTGCTGTGCAAGACCACGGTATTGGCATCCCCGATAAGTTAAAAGATGAAGTGTTTAATATGTTTACCAGCGCGCAAAGGCCGGGCACATCGGGCGAGAAATCGTTTGGGTTGGGCCTGTCTATCTGTCGTCAGATAATGGAAAAGCATCACGGTAAAATCTGGTTTGAGAGCGAGCCTAATATCGGCAGTACCTTCTTTATCAGCCTGCCAATCATATCGCGCAGCATCCCTACCGATTTACCTGAGCAGGTTAGCGAACCAATGGCCTGATGATTTGATAATGCGCTCCTGCGTGTCAAAGTTAACGTGTATGAGCCCAAACCGTGGGTGATAACCTTCGGCCCATTCAAAATTATCGGTAAGCGTCCAAACAAAATAACCATCTACCTTGCATCCCTCCTGTTTGGCTTTTAAAACCTGTGCTATGTGGTTTTGCAGGTATATAACACGCCGTTTATCGTCTACCTTGCCATCAAAAACCGTATCAGGAAAAGCCGCTCCGTTTTCGGTAACGATGAGTTTTTTTATCTGCGGATAAGCATCAAACTTTTTAAGCATGTGGTAAATGGCCTGCGGATATACCTCCCACTTCATATCGGTAAGCTCTACTCCCCTTTTCTCGGCCTTTACCAGGCTTGCACCGATGTATGGGGTAAAGAACGAGTACTTGACAATTTCACGCGTGTAGTTTTGGATGCCGATAAAATCAAAGTCGAAACTCATGTTTGCTTCATCGCCGGGCAATATATATTTGTTGATGCCTTTTAAGGCGGTAACCTCGTCTGTAGGGTACCCCAAACCTAATAATGGCTCGATGTATAAACGGTTGATGAGCGCGTCGGCACGTTTAGCGGCCTGATTGTGCCTGGGGCTATCGGCATAAGGTTCGATATACGAGCAGGAAAAGGTATTGCCAATGTTAGCGCCGGGCACTAACTCCCTCAAGATCCTGCCACCGGCTACTATGCTTAATACCACGTGATGGATAGCCGGCAAAAAATTGCGTAATCCCGTACGCCCCGGTGCATGGATGCCTAAAAAGTAGCCTGCGCCTGTAAATACGGCAGGCTCGTTCATCACCATCCAGTTCTTTACGCGGTCGCCAAAAGCCTTTGCGCAAATGGTGGCAAATTCGCTGAACCAGCTCACCATTTCGCGGTTTGTCCAGCCGCCTTTATCCTCGAGTGCCTGCGGCAGGTCCCAATGATAAATGGTTACCCAGGGTTCTACACCCTGCTCAAGGCAATAATTAATAAGTTTATTGTAGTGATCTATCCCTGCCTGGTTAAATTCGCCTGTACCATTTGGCAAAACGCGGCTCCATGCTATCGAGAACCGGAAATTTGGGATATTAAGTTGTTTGATGAGGTCAACATCCTCGCGGTACCTGTTATAAAAATCGCAGGCTATACTCGGCTTATCACCATTTAAGATCTTGCCTTTGCGGTTGCTATAGGTATCCCAAATAGAGGGGCCTTTGCCATCGGCATCGCACGAACCTTCTATCTGAAGCGCGGCGGTAGAAACTCCCCAGGCAAAATCGTCGCCAAAAAGTTGTTTAGAAAGTGGTGTATCCAGGTTCTCGGTATCCATTGATTTGAGCTGATGCTAAGCCCAAAATGTACATTATTATTTTATAAATAAAGCGCTATGTTAAAAAACTTAGTGCATAAATGATGAACGCATGCTTTTAAGGAACAACCACTCGCGCAGGTCGCTTACTATAGCTGCTAATTTTGTGATGGTCTTCATGGTGCTGTTATTTATTGTTTACTCAAATGTAACGCGGCAGTGTGTAGTTACAATAAGCACAAGATTATTAAATTGTTAAGGGATATTGACAGACAAAAAAAATATCTTTGTTTAAAACCGGCACAATGAAAATCATAAATATAGCGGCTACTACCTTATTGATCTTTGCAGCTGTCTTATTAACCAGCGCAAAACCTCCTGAAGACGCTAAAGCACTAAAAGCGTTTAACCGTACATCGGCACAGCTTGCCGCGCTAAAAAAAATAAAATACCATTACAGCCGTGAGTTTAACTACCCTGCTGAAGATTATGTGAGTAAGGCTGAAGGTGATATGTACATTGAGTTTGGAAAGGAAAATGATGTCGCGGGTTTCAGGTTTCAATATTTTTCTGCCGAAGGCTTTTCTATTTTTAACAACACGGAGACTTTTGACGGGAACATCAAAGACAAAAAGTTGAAAGTAACGCCAAAGGTTAAAGCGGAGCAGTTGGAGGGCAAATCGGCTTTGTTTAATTCTGTTATTACGTTAAGAAATATATTGCCGATAATTATCGCCGACAATACCATTCCTAAAACAATTGCCGACACACTAATAAACCGCAAGCCATACAACCTTTTGCAGTTTGTATTACACAATAAATTGGTAAACTACATAGGTACGGGCTTTACCGGTACTACCATTGATATAACCTTTGTATATAAAATTATTACCGATAAAACTACCGGCTTGCCTGTAACTGTTTTGCAAACTAAAATAGGCAGCAAGGACCTTAACCGTACTGATTTTGCCTACCTAAGCGCGCCCCCCGCGGTTGCCGAGCAATCCTGGTATTACTCGAGCTATTTAAATATCTATGCTTTAACCACGAAAGGTGCGCCTGTAAACCTCATCGCCACCGGGCAAAACGCCCCGGAATGGAGTTTGACCAATTTTAACGGCAAGGCAAAGGAAGGCTTAAGCCAATACAGTGGCAATGTAGTTTTAATGGAATTTTGGATAAAAAATTGCGGGCATTGCATTGAAGCGGTAGCACCATTAAATAAGCTTAATGATTTTTACAGTAAAAGCAACTTTAAAGTTTTAGCGATCAATACCGAGGACAGTGAAAAAGCAATTACTACCTTTATTACCACACACGAGGTAAAGTTCCCGGTTATGTACGGCGATGACCCTACGGTTAACAAAAACTATGGCGTAACTGCGTTTCCACAAGTAGTTTTGCTTGATAAAAAGGGTGTTGTTATCTACTCGGGCAACCTGGATGTAGAAAAATTGAAACCGTTGATCGATAAAAGTTTGATCTGACCTTCCTGTTAAAGTAATATTTTGCCCGCATCATTTGTATTTAGCCGATGATGTTTACTTTTACTACCGATGAAAAGCCATTTTATCCGCCTGCTTAATTACGATCTTTTTGCCAATACCAAAATTGCAGAACTGTTAATGGAGCGGGCTGCTACGGGTAAACCTGTAGAATTGATGGCCCACCTACTTGCTGCGCAGCAAATTTGGGTAAAACGCCTTAAAGGGTTACCTGCCCCATTAAAGCCCCTTTGGCCTGAGGCAACCGCCGAAGAAATTATGCCCATCGTAAATGCCAATTACCTGGAACTGCTGGCCTATTTCGATTCCCTGCAACCGAACGATTTTGACCGGGTGATAGCCTATACAAATTCCGTTGGCTATTGTGAGAACAGTGTGAGCGATATACTTACCCATTTAATAAACCACGGCACCCATCACAGGGCGCAAATTGGCACACTTTTAAAAATAGACGGGGAAACCTTACCTATGCTTGATTACGTACTTTACATCAGAAACTTAAACCAAACTGTCTAAATATTATGAAGAAATTGATTGCCGCTATATTATTAAGCTTTGTCATATTTAGCTGTACCGATACTAAAAAACAAGAAAAAGATCTGTTTAACGATGTAATAAAGGTGCACGACCGTGTGATGGGTAAAGAAGAGCTGATCATGATCAATAAAATGCAGCTGGATACTTTGATAAAAGACAGTATATCTGCCGATATAAGTGCTACCGCGGCAATGCATAGCAAGGCCCTTGATAGTGCCGATACCCGTATGGAGAACTGGATGCACAACTTCGACGCGGAAAATAAAGGTAAAAGCCACGACCAGATCATGACTTACCTTACAGATCAGAAGAAACAGATAGACGCTATCGACAGCAGCTTTAATGTTACGGTTGCCGCGGCGGCAAAATTTATCAAGCAAAATAAAATCACCAAATGAGAAAATTAGCGGCATTGGCCCTTTTAGCATTATCTGTAACCGCCTGTAAATTTAATAACGATAAGCTTACCCTGCCTATTATGGGTAACCGCGATGCCGTAACTAAAATGGTTAATGGTAAAGAGGTTGTTGATACGGTTTACCAAACCATCCCCGATTTTAAGTTTGTGAACCAGTATGGCGATAGCATCACCCAGAAGAACCTAAAGGGAGATATTTACGTGGCCGATTTCTTTTTCACCACTTGCCCTTCTATCTGCCCTATTATGCACCGCAATATGTTAAAGGTGTACAACGAGTTTAAGAGCGTGCCCGATTTTAAGATCATATCGCACACCATCGACCCAAAACATGATAGCGTTGCCGTAATGAAAAAATACGCAGATAAACTGGGCATCAGCGGCAACAGTTGGTGGCTTTTGCAAGGCGATAAAGAGAAAACTTATGACCTTGGCCAAAAAAATTACCTGGTTGCGGTAAAACAAGACGACGGTACCCCCGGCGGCTATGTACACCAGGGCTGGTTTGTATTGGTTGATAAACAGAAACGCATCCGCGGATATTACGATGGTACCGAGGAAAAACAGGTTGCCAAAATGATAGAAGATATCAAGACCCTACGTGCTGAAGTTAATACCGAAATTGCCCAGTAATGAAGTTAAAGGTAATTGGTTTCATCGTCGCGCTGATGGCTGTCGCAATTGCATCCTGCCAAAGCGATGCCGAGCAGGAATTTAAACGCTACTATACAGGCGGCGCGGCTATCTATAAGACCAATTGCCAAAACTGCCATGGCGCAAGCGGCGAAGGTTTATCGAGCCTGATCCCCCCGCTTACCGATACGGCCTACCTGAACAAAAATCGCCACCAACTGGGCTGCTTTGTAAAATACGGTATTAAAGAAACCATCATCACCGTTAAGGGTAAAGCCTACGAAGGTGCAATGCCTGCCAATGTAGACCTCCCCGCCATTGATATTGCCAAGGTGCTTACTTACGTAGGCAACTCGTTCGGCAACAAAATGGGGACGATATTGGTAGATGAGGTGGCTGGGGATCTGGCGAAGTGTAAGTAGTTATTGGTTGATGGATAATGGTTCATGATACCGTCATCAAATAAAATTGGGTTATTTTATAAACTAACGAAGCCCGATATTCTCATATCGGGCTTCAATTTGTAGCAGTATAGTAACCTTATTCGCCTCTTTTCAAACCAAATTTCTCAATCTTGCTGTAAAGGTGGCTGCGTTGGATATCGATATCGTCGGCGGTTTTTGATACGTTCCAGTTGTTTTTTTCCAGCTTGAACTTGATGTACTCGCGTTCGGCGTAATCTTTGTACTCCTGGAAGTTGGTGAACCTGTCAAAATCGGTTTGCGGCGCGGCGGCGGCTGTTGCAGCACCTGCATCGGCACTTACCGGGCCAGATGGGTTGGCAAATGCCTTTACATCGCCGTCGGTAATGGTTTTATCACTCAGGATAATCAAACGCTCTACCATGTTGCGCAACTCACGGATGTTACCCGTCCACGGTAAAGCTTTAAGGGCTTCAAGCGCGGCATCAGATGCCTTTTTAACCGGCATACCATAATCATTGCAGATCTCTTCCAGGAAACTCTGGGTAAGCAGGGTAATATCGTCGCGGCGTTCGGTCAGCGGCGGTACGTGGATCAGGATAACGCTTAGGCGGTGGTATAAATCCATCCGGAAGTTACCGGCCTCAATTTCTTTAAGCAGGTCCTTGTTGGTTGCCGCTACTACGCGTACATCAACATCAATTTCCTTTTCGCCACCTACACGGGTAATTTTGCTTTCCTGCAAGGCACGCAAAACTTTTGCCTGTGCAGATTGGCTCATGTCGCCTATCTCATCCAGGAAAAGGGTACCGCCGTTGGCGCTTTCAAATTTACCTATGCGTTGTTTTATAGCTGATGTAAACGAACCCTTTTCGTGTCCGAATAATTCGCTTTCAATTAATTCAGAAGGGATAGCAGCGCAGTTTACTTCGATGATTGGGCCGTTAGAGCGGTTAGATTTTTCGTGCAGCCAGCGGGCTACAAGTTCTTTACCACTACCGTTAGCACCCGTAACCAACACACGGGCATCAGTAGGGCCAACACGGTCAATAGTTTCCTTGATACGAACAATAGCCTGCGATTCGCCAAGGATAGGGCGCACCTTTGATACCTTGCGCTTTAAAACTTTGGTTTCAACAACCAGGCTCCCGCGGTCCAGCGCATTACGTACGGTAATTAATAAGCGGTTTAGATCGGGCGGTTTCGAGATAAAATCGAACGCGCCTTTTTTACTGGCTTCAACAGCGGTTTCTACCGTGCCGTGTCCGGATATCATGATGAAAGGAAGATCGGGTTTTATGTTTAAACCTTCGGTAAGTACTTCCATACCATCCATGCGGTTCATTTTTATATCGCACAGTACCAGGTCATAATCGTTCTTGCGGATCAGCTCAAGGCCGTCAACGCCATTATCTATATCTTCAACAAGATAGTCTTCATACTCCAATATCTCACGAAGGGTGCTGCGGATAGCCCGTTCGTCGTCAATTATTAAAATTTTTGCCATGTGTTATTTAAACTTAAAACAGGTGGTAATGTTTGCGGCTAATATATAAAAATGTATAGTATTATGAGCAGTTTTTTAACCATGCGTCAGTGCGGGCGATAGCGTCGTAATCTCTTGAAGCAAATCTGTTTTTTTAGGCGTTAATTGTCCTAAAGAGATTGCTTGGTACCTCGTAATTGACGCCGTTTAAAACAGAAAAACCCCTCCGAAGAGGGGATTTTCACAGCAGCAAATCTGTAAGCCGGGTTTTGTACTCCCTTGCGGGGGCTTCTATCATTAATCTGGCCTTGCCGTTGCCGGCAAGTTCAATCAACCTACCCATTCTGACATTCTGTTACCAGACGTGGATGCGAGCAGCACCGCTTTCAGAACCTATTTGGTTTTTCAACTCCTGAGGTTTACCGCGATCCCGGTCGCCCGGAAAAGCCGTGAGCTCTTACCTCACGTTTTCACCCTTACCTTTGCAGGCGGTATATTCTCTGTGGCACTGGCTGTCGCCCGCTGCGGGCGCCTTCCCGTTAGGAAGCAGGATGCTCTATGTTGCCCGGACTTTCCTCACCCGAACAAGCCGGGAGCGATAGAACGTTTTGCAGGGGCAAATGTAATAATTAACTTTAATGTCGCACAAACGCATCTATTAAAGCCCCCAGCACCATGGCCGCTATTGTAAAACTTAACACGCCAAGCAAGTAGGCAGCAATTGACTTTATGTAACCGGATACTTTTTTAGCGTTGAAAAATTGAGCGATAGCCCATGAACAATAAATTATGCCCACAGCCCCGGCAACTTTCATCAAGCTAACTTTTAGCAAACCTGATGCAATTGTAAATACAGAATAGATCAGCATGCCCATCCCCATTACAAAACACAACAGGATCAATATTTCAAAAAAGTTGTATTGCTGTTTCCTGAAGAATATTTTAATCCACAGCGCTATAAATACCCCCATAATAATGTTGGCATAACCGTAATGGTTTTCTACCCAGGTAAATATTTGTGTTAATGCAGAATTTTTATCGCCCTGATAATTGACGTACCCTTCCTCTATATGGAAAAAATGATTAACGGTAGAATATACCAGCGATGTAATAATGATAAATACGATAGGCTTTACAAGGCGGCTCCGGTTATAGGTGATATATTCCCGCACGCGTAAACCCGGGCGGATCATCAGTTCCTTAATGGTAAATAAAATGCCCTTTTCGAAATGGAGCAGGTGCTGGATCTCGTGTGATACGTAATGCGCATCTACCCTTTTAATGGTTTTGGGCTGGCCGCAAGCCGGGCAAAATTTATCGGTTATTAAAGTGCTGCAATTTCTGCAATCAATAGCGTTGTCTACCATTTAACAATGTGATTGGTTGGTTTTATGGCGAAAAGTGTCGCCACTTAAAACCAACGGAAGATAGTAATTATCAGAATAGCGGGACGGCTATTTAAAAAAAAAGAGTTCAGTGCCTGCTGCAAAAGGCACCGGCTGTAGTGAAATATTTATTACAGCTTTAATACTTCACAGCAAGTTCATTAGTTTCTATAAAGGCTTTTATAGCGTCAATAGCGGCGCTGTTGCTGCGGTTAAGGTCCAACTCCTTAACAGATCTTAAATAGCCAACCAGCTTTTCGGTTTTTTCTTTATCTGCAGTTGCAAAGCCCATAAGCCATTGCGCAAAGCTTTTTTCGGCAATTGGCTCATCAATCAATTTAATGATGTTTTTATGGCGCGAGTCTGCCTCTATCCTGGCATACAGCGCGTTTATCATACCGTCTTTGCCTTCTAATACCTGTATAAAAATACCTTCAGAATAAAGCAACACGCCCGATATATTCAGCGCCGCGTTATGGATCCTGGAATTATGTAAAATGTCAAACAATTGATTTTCGTGCATCAACGTGACAGCGGTGCTAACGTAAACTATATTTTTCATCAATGGTGAAGTTGCCGCAATTTACCAATTTGCCGCCTGTAATACCGCATTACGGTATTTAATATGATATTTTTTTATAATTTTTCCTTCAGCATCTTAGCCGCCTGCGTGTATCCACCTTCAGATCCATCTACGAAATGGATATGGCCGTCTTCCAGGTCGCGTACGTAGCAGGACATGATAGACGCGCTGCTGATGTGCAGGCCGTATTTGATAGCCCCCTCCCGCTCAAGTTGGCTCAGGGCATTTTCTAAGGCTTTGCGTTGCATGATAGTGCCGGATATTACAGTATTTATTTTCCCGTCTATAACCAGCGTGTCTGACATTTCCACCAGGCTCTTCAGGTATTTTTTACCGCTTTGCGTGCGGAAATAAATATATCCGTAAAGCGTAGTAAGCCAGGTTTTAACCAACTCCCACCATTTTATCTGCCCCAGCCTAAAACGCATTTCTTCGCCCAGGCTGCTAAAAGTTGTTTTAAGTTTTAATTGTTTAACCGATATAGGCTGGCGGTTCCGGGGCGGGCCGTATAACTCATCTATCTTATTCATCACCTTACTAAACGCCGCCGATTGCTTATTACCTTCGGTTGCCACAACCAGCAGGGTAACAACTTCTTCCTTATCATCGGGCGGGGCAATCCTATCCCATCGGCATTGCATTCCGGTAAGGTCAAGCTCTCCGGTTTGAGCAGGATGATCTGACAATAGCGCGTCATCTCCCTTAATTAATTTTTCGGCATAATTAAGCCCGTTACCTAACAGTACGGGGATAAAAAACGACCGCGAGCTGCTGAACTTAGCGATAAGCATATGATACCCCTTAGCATAGATCTCCTTTACCGATACCGTCCCTGTACGAATTTCAAGATTGAAATTATTGAGCGTATTGGTGCGATATAGCGCCAGGGCTTTCATCAATTTATCTATTAAAATTGGTGGTACTATAAAAGTAGCCCCATCGCCCCCAAAAAAGAACGGGATAGTAACGTTATGGTCAAAAGCAATGTTTAGTACCGTAACAATGCTGCCGGTAGCTATAAGGTTTACATCCTCGTGCCGGCCGCCAAAAACAGCGTTGGTAGATCCTTTGATATCGGTGATGATAACATGCCAGTCGGCAGGGATATCGTGGAACAGTTTGTCGTCCGTCAACAGATCACCCAAAAACATCCTATTTGGTGGCAAGTCGGTGTAAAACTGTTGGTTATCAACTGGCATGTAATTACATACGTAAAAAGCCCCTGCAAGTTTTATATCAGCCTCAATTTAAACCCAAAGTAGTTGTTTGGGGCTTGTTAAACTTACCTATATTTACAATGGTTACACCATTGCCCTTTACATGAATTACATTACCCTATTGCCATGCTGCTAAAGCCAAATAAGATTACAGGTACACGTTTGCAGGTAAACATCTACGCTGCAGTTACGGTATTTTTGGCTTACACCATGATATTTGGTTTCCGTAAATCGTTTACCGTAGCTACATTTGATGGTATTACCGTGGCCGGTTACAGTTATAAAACGTTATTAGTTATCAGCCAGGTTTTGGGCTATATGCTGGCAAAATTCTACGGCGTAAAATACATTGCCGAACTTAAACGCAGCGGCCTTGGGGCTGTTATTATTTTACTTACGGGCATCGCATGGTTTAGCTGGCTGGGCTTCGCGTTGGTGCCGGTGCCTTACAATATTATTTTTTTGTTTATAAACGGTTTCCCGCTGGGGATGCTTTGGGGAGTGGTTTTTTCTTATATCGAAGGCCGCCGCGGTACCGATTTTATTGGCGCCACGCTGGCTGTAAGTTTCATTTTCGCTTCGGGGTTTGTGCGGTCTGCAGGCGGCTGGCTCATGCTTGAGTTTGGCGTTACGGAGTTTTGGGTGCCGTTCTTCACCGGGCTTTTATTTGCCGCCCCGCTCCTGCTGTTCGTTTACCTGATGGAAAAGATCCCCCCGCCTGATGATGCCGACATTGCCGACCGGATGGAGCGCACGCCAATGAGCAAAATACAACGCAGGGCATTTGTGCGCGGCCTTTTACCGGGGCTTGCGGCTTGCATCCTCATCTACACATTTGCCACCATCTTCAGGGATATCCGTGATAATTTTGGCGCGGAAATGTGGAAGGAAATGGGTTTCTTTAATCAGCCCGCCATATTTTCTAAAACAGAAACACCGATAACTCTGATTATTCTGGTATTGATAGGCAGCATGGTGATGATCCGCAACAGCTACAAAGCATTGATGACGGCCCATGTATTTATTGGCATAGGATTTTTATTGGCCGGTATCTCCACCGTGCTGTTTATTGCCGATAGTTTAGAACCTGTTTGGTGGATGACGATCGTAGGCCTCGGGTTGTATATGGTTTACATTCCCTTCAACGCCGTGTTTTTTGAGCGGTTAATTGCAACGTTTAGGTATGCCGGCAATGTAGGGTTCCTGATATACCTGGCCGATTCTTTTGGGTATGTGGGTAGCGTTAGCGTGCTGCTTTCTAAAGAGATCTTTAAAGTAAAACTAAACTGGGTCACATTTTTCTCTAACAGCGTGATTGGTTTATCGGCGGTAGGTTTGTTGCTTACCTTTTTCTCTGCCCTTTACTTTGCACGTAAGTATAAAGCCATTGATCGGGCCTGATCCCAAAGCATAATCCATTATCTTATTCGGATAATCCATTTACAGGGCAACGCAGGCTGTATAATTTAGCGTAACCAATTACTACTTTAACGAAAGTCTATGACTGCCTGGAGATACTGTATCGCTGTTTTCTTGTTTATCATTTCTACGTTTAGCCATGCGCAAACTGTACGTAAAGCCAACCTTCCCGATTTTATGGATAAACGCTTTGGTATGTTCATCCACTTTGGGCCTATAACTTTGCGCGGTACGGAGATTGGCTGGAGCAGGAATAAAGAAGTAGCCCAGGCAGATTATGACAGCCTTTACCGCGAGTTTAATCCGGTTTTGTTTAATGCCGATGCCTGGGTCCGGATCGCCAAAGATGCGGGTATGAAGTACTTGGTTATCACCGCCAAGCACCACGATGGCTTTTGCCTTTGGCCCACAAAATTTTCGGACTATAATATCATGAACTCGCCCTACAAACGCGACATCGTTGGCGAACTGGCTAAGGCTTGCAAAAAGCAGGGCATTACGTTCGGGATCTACTTTACAGTGCTGGACTGGCATGATAAGAACTACCCCATCCACAATCCTAATGATAGCACCCAAAACGTTAAAGGCGATATGCTCGCCTTTAAACAAACCATGAAAGATGAGTTAAAAGAACTCATTACCAAATATGACCCCTACCTGCTTTGGTTTGACGGCTATTGGGAAAAGCCATGGAAGGATGAGTACGGCCGCGAAATCTACGATTACATCAAAAGCATCAACCCAAAAGTATTGGTGAATAACCGCCTGGGCAAAACAAGCGAGGTGCTTAACGATAAATCGGTGGGGGATTATTTGACGCCGGAGCAACGCATCGGTCAACTGAACATGAAAGAACCCTGGGAAAGTTGCATCACCATTTGCGACCAATGGGCATGGAAACCAAACGATAAAATGAAGTCGCTTAAAGACTGCATCCAAACGTTGGTGAAAACGGCGGGAGGCAATGGTAATTTGTTGTTTAATGTTGGCCCTATGCCGGATGGCCGCGTAGAAACCCGCCAGATTAACCGCTTAAAAGAGATCGGCGACTGGATGAAGTTCTACGGCACAAGTATTTACAATACCAAAGGTGGCCCCTATGCACCCAATGATAACTTCGCCAGCACACGCAAGGGCAATAAGATATACATACATGTATTTAAACAGCAGGGAAATGCCCTAACTATCCCTGCTATTCCTAACGTTACGATCAGTAAAGCCTATTTATTTAACAATACCGCGGTGCAAGCCAAGCAAAGCGCGAGCGAAATCCAGCTTACCCTACCTGCCACCCTGCCCGATGCAAACGATAACGTGGTGGTGTTAGAAATTAACCAAAACGCGGAAGATATTCCGGTAATAAAACCTTAGATGAAAGTTGCATTGACAATATTATTTGTGATCTGTTTGATAGGTATTGGCTGTTTGGTTAATTCAAAACCAGCCGTTGTGCCAAATATTAAGCGCTACGGAAGTATCACAGGTTTAAAGCCAGATAGTGTACAGGTTTATAAAGAGTTGCATGCCCATGCGTGGCCTGCCGTCTTAAAAAAATTAAAGGAGTGCAACATCCGCAATTATTCCATCTATATAAAACAGATAGATGGCAGCCCTTACTTGTTCAGCTATTTTGAATATGTGGGCGATGACTTTAACGCCGATATGCAAAAAATGGCGGCCGACCCCAACACCCAAAAATGGTGGAAACGTACCGACCCAACCCAAATTCCCCTTTCCGATGCCGCCGCTAAAGGCAAGATCTGGAGTGATATGCAGGAGGTTTTCCATACGGAATAAGTTTTGATTATAACGCTCTTTTTGTTTAAATTTGATTGGAGTAACTCATGGATAAAAAAGAAAAAACGTTTGACGAAGCCGAATTAGAACTTTTAAAAGCAGGTCTAAAACGAAGCTATAAGGAACGTTTTGAAATGGCAACTCGCCTTTACAAAATACAGCAAACTATGAATAAGGCTGTAGTAACTCACAAACCTTTTATCGGTAAATAATCTGTGGATATCTTTGATGAAAATATTCTAAGTTTCTGGAAAGCACTTCAGGACAATCAAGTACAATATATTATGATTGGCGGTTATGCCATTAATCTACACGGTTTTCAACGCTTTACCGGCGATTTGGACATTTGGTTAAATGACACGCTTGAAAATAGAAAAGCTTTCAGAAATGCTCTTGTTGATTCCGCCATGGGTGACTATCCGATGATTGAGTATATGGAATTTCTTCCTGGTTGGACTGAATTTATTTTGAATAATGGCCTTCGGTTAGATGTACTTACTGTTATGAAAGGTCTTGAGCAGTATACTTTTGCCGAGTGCCTTCAACTGGCTTCTATAGCAGATATAGAAAATGTTAATGTTCCATTTTTACATATCAATCAGCTTATCGAAAATAAGAAAGTTGTCAATCGCCCCAAAGATCAGATAGATGTTGACGCCCTTGAAAAGATCAAAAAATTAAGGGAAGGCAGCTAATTCTCCTTTTCCTCATCCTTATTACTTACATTTGGGCCGATGTAAGTTCTTTACTTTCCTTCATCAACCGGTATAGGTTTTACTTAATTGTAGATTAATAGGGAATAGTGTGCAAATCACTAACTGTCGCGCAACTGTAAGTAACACAAAAAGGTTTTTGCCAGAATATATGTCCACTGATTGTCCAAAAACGGTCGGGAAGGGCGGCAAAAATGTTACAAGTCAGGAGACCTGCCATACCGAATTGACAATGCTTCCGCGGTATGGGGCAATGGTCGGGTGTTTGATATAGTTTTCGTTACAACCTGTATTTTTATGCAAGGGCGCGCTATATCCATACTTTTCCGCCAATCCATTCCAACAAACGCATTGCGAAGTTTAGCTAAAAGGGCTTTTAACCGATTTATTTATTTAATCAATTAAAGCAATGCTAACGCAAAATTTAGGCTACCCGCGCATTGGTGGCCAACGCGAATTGAAAAAGGTCTGCGAGGGTTACTGGGCAGGCAAAACGGGGCACAAAAATGTGCTTACCGTAGGTAAAACCATCCGCCACGATAACTGGCTGATGCAAAAAGAAGCCGGGATCGACCTGATTCCCTCGAACGATTTTTCGTATTACGACCACGTGCTGGATCATTCCCTGATGTTTGGCGCTATCCCAAAACGCTATAACGAGGTAATCCTGAAACAAGGCAAGGAAGAACTCGACCTATACTTCGCTATGGCCCGCGGTTACCAAAAGGACGGGCTGGACGTAGTAGCCATGGAGATGACCAAGTGGTTTGATACCAACTACCACTACATAGTGCCCGAGTTTTATAAGGATCAGCAGTTCAGATTATTTTCTACCAAGATCACTAACGAGTTTTACGAGGCAAAACAGTTAGGCATCATCACTAAACCGGTGTTGATAGGCCCTATTACCTACTTGCTTTTGGGTAAGGAAAAAGAAGCCGGTTTTGAAAAGATAGACTTGCTTAAAAATCTGCTTAAGGTTTATACCGAGATCCTCACTAAACTGCAGGACCTTGGCGCCGAATGGATCCAGTTTGATGAGCCCTTCCTGGCGCTTGATTTGACGGAGAAGGAACAACAGGCTTACCGCGATGCCTACAAACAACTGCGTAAAGATTTCCCGCGCTTAAAGTTTGTGCTGACCACCTATTTTGAAAAACTGGGTAGCAATGCCGAACTGGTTACCTCTCTGCCTGTTGATGCCCTGCATATCGATCTGGTACGCGCACCGCAGCAATTGGATGAAGTGCTGAACTTGCTGCCCGCTAAAACCATCCTGTCCTTAGGTGTGGTTGATGGCCGCAATATCTGGAAGAATGATTTTGAGGCATCACTCGCCATCATCAAAAAAGCAAAAGATAAGCTTGGCGATGATCGTGTTTGGATAGCACCGTCCTGTTCGTTGATCCACGCGCCGGTTGATCTGCGGAATGAGCATAACCCCGAAGTGCTTACGCCCGAGATAAAACAGTGGCTTGCCTTTGCCCGCCAGAAAGTAACCGAGATAGCGCTTATAAAAGTGTTGTCGTCTGATGAAACAGGTGTTGGTACACAATACAAACTGGCCGAAAACCAGCATGATATCGGTTCACGTAAAACTTCAGCACTTATACATAATAATACTGTTAAAGAACGTGTTGCAAAGATAACCGAAAGTGATTCGCAGCGGATAAGTGACTTTGCATCGCGTAAGAAAAAACAACAGGTGTTGTTAAACCTTCCATTGTACACCACAACCACAATTGGTTCGTTCCCGCAAACTGCAGAGGTGCGTAGCTGGCGCGCACAGCTTAAAAAAGGGGCTATTACCCAGGCACAATACGACCTTCACATTGCCGACGAAACTGAACGGGCCGTTAAGTGGCAGGAAGATATCGACCTGGATGTACTGGTACACGGCGAGTTTGAGCGTAACGACATGGTGGAGTATTTTGGCGAGCAGTTGCAGGGTTTTACCTTTACGCAAAACGGTTGGGTGCAAAGCTATGGCAGCCGTTGTGTAAAGCCCCCTATTATTTATGGTGACGTATCGCGCCCTAAACCGATGACGGTTAAATGGTCGGGATATGCGCAGTCGCTTACTGATAAATGGATGAAGGGCATGCTTACAGGCCCCGTTACCATCCTGCAATGGTCGTTTGTGCGGAACGATCAACCACGATCTGAGACCTGTACGCAGATAGCTTTGGCCATCCGTGATGAAGTTTGCGACCTGGAAACTGCCGGCATAAAAATTATCCAGATAGATGAACCGGCCATCCGCGAAGGCTTACCTTTGCGCAAGGCAAATTGGGTAGATTATCTGGACTGGGCGGTAAAAGCGTTCCGCATTTCGGCAAGCGGTGTGCAGGACGATACGCAGATCCACACGCACATGTGCTATTCGGAATTTAACGATATTATACAGAACATTGCCGCTATGGATGCCGATGTGATCACCATTGAAACATCGCGCTCGCAAATGGAGTTACTGGATGTATTTGCCGATTATAAATATCCGAACGAGATAGGCCCGGGCGTATATGATATCCACTCGCCACGCGTACCAAACCGGGATGAGATGACCCACCTGCTTAAAAAAGCACGGGCGGTTATCCCCGATGCACAGCTTTGGGTAAACCCGGATTGCGGCCTCAAAACCCGCGGATGGGACGAAACCAAAAAGGCACTGATAGAAATGGTAGCCGCCGCCAAAGAAATGCGCGCTGCCGTTGCAGAGCCTGCACTAACTTAAGCAACTACCAAGCTTAAGCCCTCTCTTATGGAGAGGGCTTTGGTGAGGCTTTTATATTTGAACTATGACAACAGACGAAAGAATCGAAGCATCAGAAACGCGCATTTTCAAGGCAGTTTTCCCGAATACCACCAACCATTACGATACCCTGTTTGGCGGCACCGCCATGCACATGATGGACGAGGTGGCCTTTATAACCGCCACCCGCTTTAGCCGCCAGGTAATGGTGACGGTAAGCAGCGATAAAATAGATTTCAAGAAACCCATCCCCGCAGGTACCATTGTAGAACTGATAGGCCGCGTAAGCCATGTGGGCAATACCAGCCTGAAGGTTGCTGTAGAGATCTATGTGGAGCAAATGTACGCCGAAGACCGCGACCTTGCCATACATGGCAGCTTTACCTTTGTAGCGATAGATGAGCACAAGAAACCGGTGAGGATAATTAAATAGCAGGTTTAGCGTATCTTTGCGGCTTATGATACAGCAAGCACTTACCAACCTCAAAATAAATGCCCTTAACCCCATGCAGGAGGCTGCCATTGCCGCCGCTAAAAAAGGCGACGTGATACTGCTTTCGCCTACCGGGTCGGGTAAAACGCTGGGGTTTCTGCTGCCGCTGCTGGATTTGCTGGATGCAAACATTAATACCGTACAGGTGATGATCATGGTGCCATCGCGCGAGTTGGCTTTGCAAATTGAGCAGGTATTTCGAACTATGGGCAGCGGGTTTAAAATTAATTGCTTTTATGGCGGGCACCCGCTCAAAATAGAGTTGAACAGCCTGTCGCAGCCGCCTGCAGTGATAGTTGGCACACCGGGCCGCATCGGCCATCACATCCGCCGTAAAACGTTTGATACAAGCACCATAACTACGCTGATACTGGATGAGTTTGATAAATCATTAGAGTTTGGTTTCCAGACAGATATGTCATACATCATCAAGGAATTGCCTAACCTTAAAAAGCGCATTCTTACATCGGCTACGCAGATGGACGCCATCCCTTCGTTCACGGGCGTTAACCGACCCGCCAAGCTGGATTACCTGACCAACGCCGCATCTACCCCCGACCTAAAACAAAAAGTGGTGATATGCGAACCTGCCGACAGGCTCGACGCCCTGTTTGCTTTAGTATGTAAGATAAGTGATAAGCCTACCCTTGTGTTTTGTAACCACCGCGAAGCGGTAGACCGCATTTGCGACCTGCTGTATGATATGGGCCTGCCGCATGATATTTTCCACGGTGGCATGGAACAGGACGACCGCGAACGTGCGCTCTTAAAATTTAGGAACGGCAGTCACCATATTTTGGTTACTACAGACCTTGCCTCGCGCGGGTTGGATATCCCCGAAATAGAGCATGTGGTGCATTATCAGTTGCCGCATAACCAGGAGGCGTTTATTCACCGCAACGGCCGTACGGCCCGGATGCACGCCACGGGTACCTCCTACTTATTACTTGCCCCCGGCGAAAAGCCCGACTACTTAGATACTATCCCCGAAGAAGAGGTACTGCCCGAAAAAACGGTAATACCGAAGCTATCGCCATGGGCAACGGTTTATATCGCCGCAGGTAAAAAAGATAAAATAAACAAGGTTGATATTGTAGGCCTGCTGCTTAAAAAAGGCGAACTGGCAAAAGAAGACCTTGGCCTGATAGAAGTTTTAGACCACTCATCCTACGCGGCTGTAAAACGCCACCTGATAGAACGCACCGTAGCATTAGTGAAAAACGAAAAGATAAAAGGCAGGAAGATAAAGATTGACGTATCGGTATAGATCGATCTACCGCCTACTGGTCATCCTGAGCGATAGCGAAGATCTATTATTGAATTTGCAATCGCAAAATGCAGGGTGTAGAATAGATGCTTCACTACGTTCAGCATGACAAAAGTAGCCTATATAGATTAATTCGTTTTCTCCAAAACCGTCAGATTACCGCTTTCGCCGTTCATTAGCGTCATCTGGATCCAAATTTGTTTTTCTTTGGTTCGGATAACGTAGGTCTTTACATCGTCTAATAAGTTGTAGTCGATAGAGTGGCCGTAGTGTTTGTCAATCAGTTCTTTATTGCCAATGCTATCTATCTGCGTTTTAGGTATAGATACATTGTTTACCTGCACGCCACCTAAGGCCTTAATGGCTTCATCATAGTATTTACCAACCGTTAGGCTGCTAAATTTTCCATCGGCACTTGGTACCTGGATATGCGTTTTAAAGGTTTTACCCTCCTGCGGTATCAGTTTGCCATTTACGGCGAAATATTCCTTATCCATAGCATTGATGTTTTCGGCCGGGGCTTCGGCCTTATAATCGAAGGTATATTTGGCAGGCAGGCCTACATACGGGAATTTTCCCGGATCTTTATCGCTAACAGGTATCGTATTAATGTCAAACGGCGCTACGGCTACAGGCGTATTATTAGCCACGGCATCGGGTGATGTTTTGCTTTCTTCCGCTTTGTTCTTCGCGGTATCGGTACCTGCGTTATCATTTGTTTTGCTTTTGCATGATGCCATTGTGGCCATTATCATTAGCGCGTAAATAGATTTTTTCATATTACTTAATGGTTTTAAGGGCGGTTTTTAGCTGAGTGGCTGCGGCTATTATCTCTTTTGATAAGATTTTGCTGTTGGTAGCTGCATCTTCATCATCGTAACGCAGGTATTTCCAGGTGTTGCCAGTGTAGCTGTCTTTAATGGCAAGCAGGTATTGGGTGCCTTTCATACGCACTTTGTTGGCGCTTATCTTTTCAATCCTGGTGCCCTGCATTTGGGTTTTGGTCATCATATCTATCAATGCCGGGTTTTTAAATTCTAATACCATGCTTTGGTTGTACTTACCAAGGCAAATATTAGCATTAGCAAGTTTTTTAACAGGGCTCAGCTGTAGCATCAGTGGCACTTCTTCAAAAATGGTTTTGATACCCATACCATCAAGCATGCCGTTTGCCATGGCTTTCATCTGTGCTTTGGGCATCACGGTAAAAATGCGCGGATAGGTCATGTCTATTACCTTATCCATATTTTTTTGATGGGTGTAAGTAACGATGGTTTCAAAGTCTTTTTTAATGATCTGCGCGTCCTGGCCAAAGGTTGCCCCTGCAGATAGCATAAAAAGGCAAAAGAGTAGTTTTTTCATATAAGGCGGTCGGGCTAAATGTGTTGGTTAACATTTCCACCACTAAACAGCAGCATCGCCATTTAGTTTTAAAAACTCTAATCGCTTGTTAGCTAACACCTAAAGATTTACCTTTATCACGAAAACTAAAATTAACCTTATTATGAAAAAATTATCATTCCTGTTAGCCGTTATGGCGCTTGCCTGCACCTCGGTTTTTGCACAGATAACCAAAGACGAAACCGCTGCCGAGTGGACCCGCGCAAAAGCTTACACCAAAGCTTATTTAGATGCTATGCCTGCCGATGGTTACACCTTTAAAGCAACGCCCGAGGTACGCACCTTTGCAGGCCAGATGCTTCACCTTGCCGATGCCAACTACTTTTTCATCGCCACAGCAACAGGCAAAGTGCCCCCGTTGGCTAAGGATGTATCGTTAGAAAAAACCGTAGCCCAAACCAAAGAGGCTACCACCAAAGCGGTTTTAGATAGCTACGATTTTGCTATTGCCAGCATCAAAAGCATGACGGATGCTCAGTTTAAAGAAGAAGCATCGATGGGTAAAATGAAGTCGACCCGTGGCTTATTGCTATCAAAAGCGTTTGAGCACCAAACACATCACCGCGGCCAAACCACCATTTACCTGCGTTTAAAAGGTGCCACCCCGCCGCCAGAAATGCTTTTCTAAACCGAAGAGAAATTTATCTAAAAAGCCATCCCGGTCACTCGGGATGGCTTTTTTTGTACCTAATGCGTATCTTGTTCGCTTTGCGTAATAGCACAACGGATATGGTGAAAATAGTATGTACGGTAATGATCGCGGTGCTTGGGCTTTCTAAATGCCACTTAAAACCGCGCGAGAGATTCGTGGCTGTGCAAGATACTGTTCAATTACTTAAACCCGGCGATACATCCACTGCGGACAACAACCAAACGCCCTTTAAAAACATGTTTGGCGTAAACAGCTACGAGTGGAATTTTTTGGAGGATCCTGCTAATAAGAAAGATCATAGCCGGATCTACGAGGCTAATATGTCGCTCATCAAAAGCTTTAGCGCGGTAAGGCATTACCTTAACTGGAACAAGCTGGAGAACACCCGGGGTAACTATACCTATAACCCCACCAATAACGGCAGCTGGTATTATGATGTGATGTACGCCCGCTGCAAGCAGGACAGTATTTTGGTGTTGGCCGACTTGAAGAACTTACCCGTTTGGATGATGGACACCTACCCTGCCGACGAGCGCGACGACGAGAATGTTCCCGTTACGTTTGGCGCTAATCGTGGCTTTCCGGTATCTTATGTAGTACAGGCACGTACCGCGTTTCAGTTTGCCGCGCGATACGGGTATAATACAAAAATAGACCCAGCACTTGTAAAGGTTGATAACCGCCCACGTTGGACAAACGACCCGGTAAATGCGGTAAAGATTGGACTTGGGCTGATCAAGTATATAGAGTGCGGCAACGAACCCGACCGCTGGTGGAAGGGAGATAAAGCCACCCAGTCGCCGGAGGAATATGCCGCAAACCTATCCGCTTTTTATGACGGGCACAGGGGCACACTGGGCAATAACGCCGGGGTAAAAACTGCCGACCCAAATATGTTAGTTGTAATGGGAGGTTTGGCTACCGCCGATGTAAAATACGTTGAGCGGATGGTAGCCTGGTGCAAAACCAACAGGGGTTTAAAGGCCGATGGTAGCGTAAACCTGTGCTTTGATGTGCTCAATTACCACCTGTACAGTAACGATGGCAGCGTATTTACACATCAACCCTCTACAACGGGTGTAGCGCCCGAGCTTTCGGGATCGGGCAAGGTGGCCGATGGTTTCGTTAGATTAGGTAAGCGTTTAAAACTACCGGTTTGGGTTACCGAAACAGGTTACGACATTAACCGGGAAAGTTATCAGCAAGCGCCTGCAGTAGGTAATAAACCTGCCTTAATAACGCAAGCCGACTGGACTTTGCGCTCGTCGTTGCTCTACGCGCGCCACGGGGTTCAGCGGCTTTTCTTTTACCAGTTGTTTGATGCTACGCCCAATAACCCCGAGCAATACGCTACATCCGGCCTTGCCGTAAGCCCCAAACGCCGCCCCGCCGCAGACTATATTTTGCAAACCAATAAGCTGATGGGTAATTACATTTACAAAGGCACCATAAACGCCGACCCATTGGTTGATAAATACCAAAGCGGCGCGAATACCATTTATGTACTAACCATTCCCGACCAGGCAGGCCGTAAAACGGAGTATAGCCTGGATCTTAAAGGAGCTGAAAAAGGTGTTATTTATACCTTAAAAGTTGGCGCGGATGCAATGGAAAGCAAGCAAGCGAATACGGTAAATGGCAAGTTAAAAGTAAAGGTAAGCGAAACGCCCGTGTTTGTGCAGGCGGTATTAAATAGCCCTTTATGAGATGTCTCACCCTGTCCCACACTGTACCGTTTTTTGTCAAAATGGGACACCTGCCAAAACCACACAACTCTTTGATTATTATATAAATGAATAAACTATTTAATATTTTACTTTAGGTAAATTAATAAAACGAAAATTTATAAGCAATTGATAATTAGGGTGTTAAATCTTTGCCTCGCTGTTAGTAACAAAAAGTGGGACAGTAAACTTAAAGCAGTGCCTTTTACCCTTAATTATGCCCCTACCACCCTTTCCACGCATAATTGATAAGTAGATACGAATTTATCCGCTTAAAAAGTTATTTTTGCGCCTGAATGAAGCACATACGTAATTTTTGTATAATAGCCCATATTGACCACGGTAAAAGTACCCTTGCCGATAGGTTATTAGAATATACCGGCACCATCACCCAGCGCGAAAGCCAGGCCCAACTGCTTGATGATATGGACCTGGAGCGCGAGCGTGGCATCACCATAAAAAGCCATGCCATCCAGATGGATTATGAGCTGGACGGACAAAAATACGTCCTGAACCTAATTGATACCCCCGGCCACGTAGATTTTTCATACGAAGTATCGCGTTCTATAGCAGCCTGCGAGGGCGCATTGCTTATTATAGATGCGGCACAGGGCATCCAGGCGCAAACCATTTCTAACCTTTACTTAGCGTTAGAAAATGACCTGGAAATTATCCCCGTACTAAACAAAATGGACCTGCCCGGCGCCATGCCCGAGGAGGTTAAAGACCAGATAGTTGAACTGATAGGTTGCAAACGCGAAGATATCCTTGCCGCCTCGGGTAAAACCGGGATGGGGGTATTTGACATCCTGCGTGCCGTTATAGAGCGCGTACCTGCCCCTGTAGGCGACCCGGATGCGCCTTTGCAAGCTTTGATCTTTGATTCGGTTTATAACTCGTTCCGCGGTATCGTGGCTTACTTTAAAGTTGTGAATGGCGAGATCCGCAAGGGCGATAAAGTAAAATTTTTTGCTACCGAAAAGCAGTACATTGCTGAAGAAGTGGGTACGCTTAAGCTGAAACAACAACCTAAAGACGTTATTAAAACAGGTGATGTAGGTTACATTATTTCGGGTATAAAAGAATCCCGCGAGGTTAAGGTTGGTGATACCATTACTACCATAGCCCGCCCCTGCGAAGGTGGGATTCAGGGTTTTGAGGAAGTAAAACCAATGGTATTCGCGGGTATTTACCCGGTTGATACCGAGGATTACGAAGAACTGCGCGAATCGATGGCCAAATTACAGCTTAACGATGCTTCATTGGTTTTTGAACCGGAATCATCGGCAGCATTAGGCTTTGGTTTCCGTTGTGGTTTCCTGGGTATGCTGCACATGGAGATCATTCAGGAACGTTTGGAGCGAGAGTTTGATATGACGGTTATTACCACCGTTCCCAACGTTTCATACATTGCCCACAGCACCAAAGGCGAGCCTGTAATAGTAAATAATCCTTCAGATTTGCCTGACCCAAGCAGGATAGATTTTGTGGAAGAGCCGTACATCAAGGCAACCATTATTACCAAAGCCGAATTTGTAGGCCCGGTAATGTCGCTTTGTATTCAAAAACGTGGATTTATTAAAAATCAATCGTACCTGACTTCTGATCGTGTAGAACTTGTATTCGAGATGCCAATGGGCGAGATCGTATTCGATTTTTACGATAAACTTAAAACCATATCAAAAGGTTATGCCTCTTTTGATTACCACCAGATAGGCTACCGCCAGAGTGATCTTGTCCGTTTGGATATTAAACTAAATTCTGAACCGGTTGATGCTTTATCATCGTTGATATTCCGCGGCAACTCATACGATTTTGGTAAAAAGATCTGTGAAAAGCTAAAAGAACTTTTACCTCGCCAGCAATTTGAAATCATCATACAGGCGTCTATCGGTGCAAAAATTATTGCCCGCGAAACGGTTAAGGCGATGCGTAAAGACGTTACCGCCAAATGTTACGGTGGTGATATATCCCGTAAGCGTAAATTGTTAGAAAAACAAAAGGCCGGTAAAAAACGCATGCGCCAGGTTGGTAACGTAGAGATACCACAAAGCGCGTTCATGGCGGTTTTGAAACTTGATTAATTATTAGAATTGAGAAACAAGAGCCAGGAACCAAGACCGATCCGGTTATTTCCTGACTCCTCTATCCTGACTCTTGACTTTATAAAAAATGCAGTTACTCGACGGAAAATACGTATCAGAAAAACTTAAAGGTGAAATTGCCGAAGAAGCGGCTAAAATTTTAGCGCGCACGGGCCGCAAACCACATTTGGTTGCCGTTTTGGTAGGCCATGATGGGGGCAGCGAAACTTATGTTGCCAGCAAGATGAAGAACTGCGAAAAGGTAGGCTTCAAATCTACCCTGGTACGTTATGAAGATAATGTTAGCGAGGATGAACTGCTTACAAAAGTAGCGGAGTTAAATGCTGATGCGGATATCGACGGTATCATCGTACAACTTCCGCTCCCAAAACATATCGATCCTGAGAAAGTAACCGAGTGCATCGACCCTAAGAAAGACGTGGATGGTTTCCACCCCGTTAATTTGGGCCGTATGCAACGCAACCTGCCTTCGTTTATCCCTGCTACCCCCTACGGTATCACCCTGATGCTAAAAGAGTATGGCGTGGAAACCGCGGGTAAACATTGCGTGGTTGTTGGCCGCAGTAACATTGTGGGCTCGCCAATGAGTATCCTGATGGCGCGTAATACTACTCCGGGTAACTGTACCGTAACCATTTGCCACAGCCGCACGCCCGATATTAAAAAGTTTACGCTTGATGCTGACATCCTGATTGTTGCCATCGGTAAAAAGAATTTTATTACTGCCGATATGGTGAAAGATGGCGTTGTAGTTATCGACGTTGGTATGAACCGGGAAACATCAACCATAACTAAATCCGGCTATAAGCTTTATGGCGATGTTGATTTTGAAGGCGTATCACAAAAAGCATCATGGATAACCCCCGTACCGGGTGGCGTAGGTTTGATGACCATCATTGGTCTACTAAAAAACACTTTGGCTTCGGCTAATAAAGAAGTTTATTCGTAATTTTTAGTGAGTAGTTTATTAGGTTAATTGGTAAGAAGCTTTACTTACTGTTAAACACCTTGTCCCAAAAAGTTTCGATCCCTACATATACCTCTCCCGCTCTGATTTCAATGGCATAGCTATCTATGTAATCGTTTTGACCGGGGTTGCCTTTGCCAGTTTTCAGATCATAATTATACCTATGGAACGGGCAAATCAATTTGCCATCCTTACACCAGCCGCCACTTAATTCGGCACCGGCATGCGGGCAGGTTGCGCCAAGTGCATACAGTTCGTTTTCGTACCCGATGATGAGGATATCCTTACCACTCGCTTTTGCTTTTTTAATGAATGGAAGGCCATTAAGTTCGATGCCGGGAATTGAGTACCACTTCATTGGTATGTTTAGAAATCTATTCGCAAGTTCATTAAGGCCGGGTTTTTGATTACCTCGTCCATACTGGTAATTAAGGTTACCTGTCTCCTGTCGGCAGATAGGATCGCTTTTGAGTTATTTATCTTTTTTACAGGCTTGGCAAAACGTAACACCATTTTGTAAGGCATATCTATCAGCATCGCTTTAGCCATTGCCAATCGAGAACCCGCCCCTTTCAGGAAATTATTAAATTTGGTTTTATTGATGATACGCGAAAACTTATGGTCGGTTATTTCATAAGTGTAATAATCCTGCCCTCCTAATAAAAGTTCACTTTTATATTCGCTTTTGTTATCCTTTAGATCACCTGGTTGCAAAACCACTTTTTTATTAGGGCCTGCAAATGCTGCCTGTTGCGGCACTTTTACCGAAAATGCCGAAACGTGGTGCAGGTAATAAATCAATTCTGCCGGGGTTTTGGCAAGGTAATCCAGGTTTACCTTCATCTTATTTTTGGTAAGGTCCATATCAATATGGAGCGAGCTGTTCTTAGCCGTTTTGATATCATCGGCACTCATTTTACGCACAATGCTATCTGGCAGGGTGCTAAAGTAGTTTAGGGAGGTGTCTTTTGCCAGGCTAAACTGCGGCGTTGCCCTCACCGAATCCGAAATTAAAACGTTTAAAACCGAGAGCGCCCTGCTCATATCAAAACCATAGGCAACGGTGCAGGAGCCGTCGGGATTAAAATTATAGCGCTCCTCAATGTCAACGCATGAGGTAAGGCAAAAGAAGGTGAAAAATACAACAGGTAAGTATATTTTCTTCATGCGTTAGAATTTAGGTAATATTAGTTAATTTACTTGAAAACCAAAAAGTTAATATGGTTGAAACGCAAGGGTGAGGGCGAAAGCGTGAAAAATCAAACAATGTTACTACATCCTTATTATCTGTTCAATCTCACAATTCCCACCATTTACCCCATGCCATTTACCTTTAACCTCAAAAAGATTACCTTTGCGCCTTATTATGGCACACCAGGTTCCGGAAGATGGCACATTGCTTCCTTTAATGGAAGAGTTTTATACGATACAGGGAGAGGGATACAATACCGGCAAAGCAGCCTATTTTATCCGCCTTGGCGGCTGTGATGTGGGCTGCCATTGGTGCGATGTTAAAGAAAGCTGGGATGCCGAACTACACCCGCTTACCCACTCTGACACCATCGTAAATAATGCAACTAAATTCCCGTCTAAAGCGGTAGTAGTAACAGGTGGAGAGCCGCTGATCTACAACCTAAGTTATCTTACTCAAAATCTGCAGCAAAAAGGTATCAAAACGTTTATAGAAACATCCGGCGCTTACCCCCTTTCGGGTAACTGGGACTGGATATGCCTGTCGCCAAAGAAATTTAAAGCACCCACGCAAGTAGTTGCCGATGCGGCGCACGAATTAAAGGTCATCATCTTTAATAAATCGGATTTTGCTTTCGCAGAACACAATGCGAAGCTTGTTGGCCCAAACTGCAAATTGTATTTACAGCCCGAGTGGTCTAAACACACCGAGATGACCCCTCTTATTGTGGAATATGTAATGGCAAATCCACAGTGGGAAATATCTTTACAAACCCACAAATACTTAAATATCCCTTAATATTGTAACTTAGTGTATTGATTATCGTATCAGTACCCAATGTGCAAAACCTATCTTCTGTTAATTTTATTGGTGATGTTATCTGTAAGCGTATCTGCCCAGCAAAGGCCATATTCTACTACGGATAAAGAGGCTATTAAATACTTCGCTTTAGCTAACCAAAGCATTGATGAGCATTTGTATGATGAGGCTATCACCCAGCTTGAACAAGCCATTAAGGCCGACCCTAAATTTGTAGAAGCGCATGCCCAATTAGGCGATGTGTTGCGGATGCGCCGCATTTATAAGCCGGCAATTGCCCAGTTCCTGAAAGTTATCGAGTTAGACCCTGAGTACAACCGATCTATATATTTAAAAATTGGGGAGGTAGAAATTACCAGCGCCATGTATGAGCCGGCCCAGCACCATTTAGAAAAATATCTTACCTACCCTAATATTACCGCACAAAACCAGGCGTATGCGCAGAAATTAGTTGCCGATTGCAAGTTCGGCATCCAGTCGTTAACCCACCCTGTTGCTTTTGTGCCGATAAATATGGGTGCCGAAATCAATACCGCTGCCGACGAATATTTGCCCGTTGCTACCGCGGATGAGGGTACGTTGATATTTACCCGTAAGATAGATAATAACGAAGATTTTTATAAAAGTATTAAGTTAAATAATAACTGGCAAAATGCCGAATACCTGAGCGACGTGATAAATACGCCTATGTATAATGAAGGCGCGCAATCTATCTCTCAGGATGGTAAGTACTTATTTTTTACCGGCTGTAACCGCCCCGATGGTTTAGGCAGGTGCGACATTTACATTTCGCAAAAAAAAGGCGACGATTGGGCTAAACCATTCAGCTTGGGAAACCCCGTGAATACCTCGGGTTGGGAGGCACAACCCTCTATTAGTGCCGATGGCCGCACGTTATACTTTGTGAGCAATCGTAAAGGTGGATACGGTGGTTATGATATCTGGAAATCGTCCCTCAGCGATAAAGGCTGGGGCGTGCCCGAAAATATGGGCCCCGAGATCAATACAGCTTATGATGAGCAATCACCATTTATTCACCCCGACGATAGCACCTTTTACTTCTGCAGCAACGGCTGGCCGGGTATGGGCAATAAGGACCTTTTTGTGAGCCGCTTAGGTAAGGATAGTAAATGGGGCAAGCCCGATAACCTGGGTTACCCTATCAACTCCAGCGGGGATGAAAACGGACTTACGCTTACCGCGAATGGCTCTTATGCGTTCTTTTCGTCAAACAACTTAAAGGGTTTTGGCGGGTATGACATATATACCTTTGAATTGCCGCTTAGCCTGCGCCCTAACATCGTTACGTATGTAAAAGGCACGGTTGCTGATAAAAACACCAAAGCGCCGTTAGAGGCGGCCATTGAGATTATCGACCTGCAAAAAAACACTCCTGTATTCCAGGATTATAGTTCGGCAGAGGGTGGAGCGTTTTTGGCGACGTTGGGTGCTGGTAAAAACTACGGTTTAAATATTTCGAGAGAAGGTTACCTATTTTACTCTGATAATTTCTCATTAATAGGTTTAAAGGATAAAAAAGCCTTTAATATTTCGGTGCTCCTCTCTCCTATTGAAGTTGGCAACAAAGTGATCTTGAAGAACATCTTCTTCGATACCAATAAATTTGAACTGAAGGCCGAATCAAAAGCCGAGTTGCAAAAACTGGTAGAGTTTTTACAGCTAAACAAAACGGTGAAGATTGAAATTGCAGGTTACACCGATAACGTTGGTAACGAGCAAGCTAACGTAACGCTGTCAGAGAAACGCGCCAATTCGGTTTATCAATACCTATCAGCAAACGGCGTTGTAGCAACCCGCCTGGTTTATAAAGGCTACGGTGAAGCACAACCCATAGCACCAAATACAACAGAAGATAACCGCGCGTTAAACAGAAGGACGGAATTTATGATCATAGCTAAATAAGCTGAAAGTAAAAAGTCCAAAGCTTTAAGCGGATCATCTGCCTAAACTTTGGACCTTTAACTTTATGCTTCAACCTAATTTCCTATTTCCGACATAAATTTGATGCGCATAAGCTGCACTTCTTCGCGAGTGTAATCGTCAGAACCAAGTTCTGCCAGGGCGTCGTCGATAGAATCTATTTCGGCGGTTTTAAAGTAGTCGTACACTTCTTCCTGCTTATCCTCATCAATCATCTCGTCGATGTAATAGTTAAGGTTAAGTTTGGTGCCCGAGTTTACAATGGTTTCCACCTCTTTCAGGATCTCCTCGTAAGTCAAGCCTTTAGATGCCGCTATATCATCCAAATTTAAATGGCGGTCAATATTCTGGATAATGAAAACTTTAAGTGCCGATTTATTGGCGGCACTTTTGATCACCATATCAATTGGGCGGTCAATATCGTTATCCTCTACGTATTTTTTGATCAGGTCTACAAACGGGGCACCAAACTTTATTGCCTTGCCCGCTCCTACGCCCGAGATCTGTTTAAGCTCTTCGGTGTTTATTGGATAGTGCGTGCACATCTCCTCTAACGACGGATCCTGGAAGATAACGAACGGAGGCAAACCTTTTTGTTTGGCCAGCTTTTTACGCAGGTCCTTAAGCATCTGCAATAACGCAGTATCTAATGCGCCGCCACCTTGTTTAGGCCCATCCTCGGCCTCATCTTCATCTGTCGGGCCCATTTCCTGGTTTAACAGGAAGCGGATACTGTACGGGTTATCGATGAACGCGTTACCGGTTTTGGTAAGATGCAGCAGACCGTATTGGTCAATATCTTTCGACAGGAAGTTGTTCAGTAAAGCCTGGCGCATCAGCGAGTTCCAAAGGTTCTCGCCCTGCTCTATGCCCGAGCCAAAGTAATCCAGTTTATCGTGCTCGTAGTTTTTAACCTGCGCGTCGTCTTTACCCATCAAAATATTGATGATGTGGCAATCGTCGAATTTCTCGCCAATTTGTTTGATAAGGCTTAAGGCCCTGTGCAGGTGCTCCTCGCCATCAAAATGCACCTTGGGGCCGCAGCAGTTATCGCACATATTATTACAACCCGCTTCATTAAAGTTCTCGCCAAAGTAATGCAGTAGCTGCTTACGGCGGCATACCGATGATTCGGCATAATCTATAACTTCTTTCAGTATCTGTGTACCAATCTCGCGCTCGGCCACGGGCTTGTCCTTCATAAACTTCTGCAGTTTATCAATATCCTTGCCCGAATAAAAAGCCACGCAAACACCCTCGCCGCCATCACGGCCTGCCCTACCGGTTTCCTGGTAGTAGCCTTCCATGCTCTTAGGCATATCGTGGTGTATCACATACCTCACATCCGGTTTATCGATCCCCATCCCGAAGGCGATCGTAGCCACAATAACGTCAACATCTTCCATAAGGAATTTGTCCTGCGTATCGGCACGTACTTTTGGGTCTAAACCGGCGTGGTATGGTAATGCTTTTACGCCGTTAAGGCTCAGCGCTTCGGCCACTTCCTCCACCTTTTTACGGCTAAGGCAATAGATAATGCCCGATTTGCCCTGGTTTTGCTTAACAAACTTTACGATTTCTTTTATAGCGTTACGCTTCGCCCTAACCTCGTAAAAAAGGTTATTACGGTTAAACGATGATTTGTAAACCGTGGCGTTATTCATTTGCAGGTTCTTTTGAATATCCTGCTGTACTTTTGGTGTTGCCGTAGCGGTAAGGGCGATAATGGGGATATTGTCACCAATATTGCTGATCACCTGGCGGATCTTGCGGTATTCAGGACGGAAATCATGCCCCCATTCCGAGATACAGTGCGCCTCATCAACGGCCACAAATGATACTTGGTTAAGCCTTAAAAAGTCAACGTTCTCTTGCTTGGTCAACGACTCGGGTGCTACGTAAAGCAGCTTTGTTTTGCCACTCAGTACATCGTCCTTAACCCTTAAAATATCTGCCTTGGTAAGAGATGAATTTAAAAAATGTGCTATACTGTCCGAGCCTCCGAAGGCCCTTAGCTGATCTACCTGGTTTTTCATTAGCGCGATAAGCGGGGAGATCACAATCGCAGTGCCCTCGCTCATGAGTGCCGGCAATTGATAACACATGGATTTGCCACCACCGGTAGGCATTATCACAAAGGTATCGTTACCCGCTAAAATATTAGTGATGATCGCTTCTTGCTCCCCTTTGAAGTTATCAAACCCGAAAAAATTTTGCAGGTTATCAAAAAGCGACTTCTTAGTCTCTATCATTATTTACTTGTACTTTTGGAAATTATGGTTCAAAATAACAAAAATTTATAAATAAACGGTTGGTTTCATTAAAAATTTTATACTAAAATGATTATTTGATTAAAAACAATTTGTTTATTTATCGCTTTTAAAATTGGTAAAATGCGGATAGAAATATTTTAGTTTTACACTTTAATAAATTTACAAATTAATGCACATATTTAGCACGGATTTGCCAAATTAAAATCTACAACACACACAATGAATAAAAATTACTACGCCATTATTATGGCAGGCGGAATTGGCAGTCGTTTTTGGCCAATCAGCAGAACATCGCACCCAAAACAGTTCATAGATATTTTGGGAACCGGCAAAACGCTTATCCAAAATACTTATGATCGCTTCCTAAAAGTTTGCCCTCCCGAAAATATATACGTTGTAACCAACGAAAATTATACAGGCCTTGTTAAAGAACAATTACCGGGCATGGCAGATCAGCAGATACTGACCGAACCCGTTATGCGTAACACCGCCCCTTGCGTGGCTTACGGTTGTTTTAAAATTGAAAGCATGAACCCTGAAGCCGCTATTGTGGTGGCACCATCAGATCACCTGATACTTGACGAAGCTGCTTTTGTGGCCACCATTGAAAAATCTTTAAAAACCGCTACTGAAAATAATTGCCTTATAACGCTGGGTATTAAACCATCAAGGCCTGATACGGGTTATGGTTACATCCAATACACCGATCAAACCCTTAACGACGATTTCCATAAGGTAAAAACATTTACTGAGAAACCAACTGTTGAGATCGCTAAAACATTTATTCAAAGCGGGGATTTCCTTTGGAACGCCGGTATTTTTGTATGGTCAGCAAAGGCTATTGTAGCATCGTTTGATAGCCATCTGCCTGAGATGCACGAGATTTTCGCTGAAGCCCGTTCGGTTTACAATACCGACGAGGAAAAAGCATTTGTACATAAGGTTTACCAGCGTTGTATAAATATTTCTATTGATTATGGCATCATGGAAAAGGCATCAAATGTTTACGTACTGCCGTCAGAATTTGGCTGGAGCGACCTGGGTACCTGGGCATCCATTTATCAGCTTGCCGATAAGGATTACGTAGGTAACGCCGTTATACCGTCAGAAAAGGTAATTATGTACGATAGCAGCAATTGTATGGTGAATGTACCCGGCGATAAACTGGTGATATTGCAAGGCCTGCATGATTATATCGTGGTAGAGTCAAATAACTCCCTCCTGATCTGCCCGCGCGACCAGGAGCAAAATATCAAACAAGTTGTTGCTGATGTGAAAAGCAAGTTTGGGACGAAATATATTTAGGGAAGAGAGCAAGACTGTTAGATTCAAGAGAAAAAAACATAAGATTCAAGTGAAAAAAGTAAATAAATAAGGAAGCCCGACTAAAATGATAGTCGGGCTTCTTTATTTATTATAGTCTCGTCTTGATTCTATTTAAGTGCTTCGCGCTGCCTAATCGCCTCATAAAGTATCACTCCTGTTGATACAGATACGTTAAGCGATTCTATTTCGCCGAACATGGGAATCTTGGCAAGATGGTCGCTAATGCGGATGATCTCGTTACGGATGCCATCTTCTTCGGAGCCCATAATGATGGCCGTTGGCGCGGTATAATCCGGTGTATAGATATAGTCGTTGGTTTTTTCGGTACAGCAAACCAACTGCAAGCCCGATTCCTGGAGAAATTTAACCGTCTGCATAAAATTATCATGGCGGCAAACCGGGATCTTGTACAATGCACCTGCCGATGTCTTGATGGCATCGGGGTTTATCTGTGCCGAGCCTTTGCCCGGGATAACGATGGCATGCACACCCGCGCATTCTGCTGTACGGGCAATAGCACCCATGTTGCGCACATCGGTAATACTATCCAGTACCAAAATCAGAGGCACTTCGCCCCTTTCAAATACTTCCGGGATAATGTTCTCTATCTTTTGATAGATGATGGGCGAAATGAACGCGATAGCACCCTGATGGTTTTTCATGGTGATGCGGTTCAGCTTTTCTACCGGTACCTGCTGCGCAGTTAGTCGATATTCGTTCAGTACGTCTTTAAGTTCGTTTATTAAGCCGCCGCCAAGGCCGCGTTGTATATATAACGATTCAATTTCTTTACCTGCCAATATCGCTTCAATCACTGCCCTTATACCAAAAACCATCTGATTGCCTTCGCGTGGCGGAGGTTTAGAATTATATGCCATTTTTAATAAAATTATTTCGTCAAAAGTAGGGATATTAACTCATTTTATAGTTATCTAAGTTGAAGGGGCGATTGAAGTGTTAACAATACTTAACAAGCGGCTACATTTATCAACACCTGTGTAAATGAGATACTTACAACGATATTAACACGTTATACACATGCGATGTTAATTATCACCGTTGAAATTTATAGCACTGGTAATGTTTTCGTTATGTTGATAACTCTGTTGTTAATCATTTAAAAAACAGCTAAGACCATATTTTATATATTTTTGTTCGTCATGAATTTTGAGAACGACTCCCCTAATTATAAACTGAACACCGACCGTAGAAGCAGGATCACAAATCCGCAACCTTTTGCCGGCAATGGCAAGCTACAGCCACAAGCGTTAGACCTTGAAGAGGCCGTGCTTGGCGCCCTGATGCTTGAAAAAGACGCCCTTTCATCCGTTATAGATGTATTAAAACCCGAGGTTTTTTACGAGGTTAAGCACCAAAAGATATTTAACGCCATTGCCGTACTGTTCGAGAAAACATCACCGGTAGATATCCTTACGGTTACCGCGCAGTTACGCCAGCAAGGCGAACTGGAAATGATTGGCGGGGCCTACTATATTACCGAGTTAACCAATCGTGTAGCATCTGCCGCCAACATTGAGTACCACTCGCGTATCATTATCCAAAAATACATTCAGCGCGAGCTGATCCGCATCTCCACAGATGTAATAAACTCAGCATATGAGGATACCAGTGATGTACTGGAAATGCTTGACAAGGCCGAGAAAAACCTTTTTGAGATAGCCCAGAACAACCTTCGCCGCGATTCGCGCAAAATGGACGATTTGGTGCATGAGGCATTAAAAGATATTGAAGCACTGAAAGACAAAAAAGATGGTTTAACGGGCGTTCCATCCGGCTTTACAGATCTTGACCGTATGACGTCGGGCTGGCAAAAATCCGACCTGGTTATTATAGCTGCCCGCCCCGCAATGGGTAAAACAGCCTTTGTACTAAGCTGTGCACGTAATGCCGCGGTTGATTTTGACAAACCGGTAGTCGTGTTCTCGCTGGAAATGTCGTCGGTACAATTGGTTAATCGTTTGATATCCGGTGAAACCGAAATAGAGCAGGAGAAGATCCGTAAGGGTACTTTGGAAGAATGGGAATGGCAGCAGATCCACTCTAAAATTGGCCGTTTAGAAGCTGCCCCGCTTATCATCGATGATACCCCGTCGTTAAATATTTTTGAGTTCCGCGCTAAGTGCCGCCGTTTAAAATCTCAGCACGATATTCAATTGATTATCATTGACTACTTGCAGCTAATGCAGGGCAAGGCCGAAGGTAAAGGTGGTGGCGGTAACCGCGAGCAGGAAATTGGTAGTATCTCGCGTGCGCTTAAAACCGTTGCTAAAGAATTGAACGTACCGGTTATCGCGCTATCGCAGTTAAGCCGTGCGGTAGAGAACAGGCCGGGTGGTTCTAAAAGGCCGATGTTATCAGATTTACGTGAGTCGGGCTCTATCGAGCAGGATGCGGATATGGTATTGTTCCTTTACCGCCCAGAGTACTACGGACTGGATGTGGATGAAGACAACAACCCTACCCAGGGCGTTGGCGAGATCATTATCGCTAAGCACCGTAATGGCGAAACGGGTAAAGTCAGGTTGAAATTCGTTGGTAAGTATGTAAAATTCACGGATCTTGACCAGGGAATGGATAGCTTCCCGGTACCTGCCAATAATGCCTTTGCAGGTATAAACCCTTCACAAGATTTCGACACCAAACCAAGCAACTTCATTATCCGCCCATCACGCATGGATGATATGGAGGATGAACCGCCGTTTTAAGAAAGTGTAAAAGAATCAAGAGCCAAGACTTTAAATAACAGTAAAGCCCGTTTAATTATTAAACGGGCTTTTTGTTTTTTCCTGGCTCTCGATTCTTATATCTTGATTATTTATACTCAATAATCATCATCGTCTTCTTCAAATCCCTTCGCCGATCTGTAAACAGATTGCAATTCGCTAAAGGCGTGCATATCTCGTTTGGCTTTGGTTATCTCCATGCCTTTCTCGTAGGTGGTTATGGCATCATCTTTACGGTTAAGGGCTTCGTATAATTTGCCGAGGTGATAGTAAGTGCCGGTGTAACCGGGGTGGTTGTTCACCAGGTCTTCGTAATAGCTAAGCGCCTTCTCGCTATAGTTAAGTCGCAGGTATTCAGTAGCCAGCGCGTATTTTAAAAATTCATCTTCGGGTTCGTTCTGTATAAACGCCAATAGCTTATCTAATCTGCTTGTATCCATTTTAAACTCTCTCTTTTTTAACTTAAATTTGCAGTGTCCTAATTACAAATACCTGTAAAAATATAAACCAATTATAATGAGCAAAATACTGGTATGTATCAGCAATGTTCCGGATACCACTACAAAAATAACCTTTACTGATAATAACACCCAATTTAATACGAATGGTGTTCAGTTCATTTTAAACCCTTACGATGAAATTGCCCTTGCACGCGCTATTGAACTAACCGACGGCGGCAAAGGCAGCGTAACTGTTATCAACGTTGGCGAAGCCAATACCGAGCCTACCATCCGCAAGGCATTAGCCATTGGCGCTACTGATGCGGTACGGATAAACGCGAAAGCGCACGATGCCTTTTATGTTGCATACCAGGTAGCTGAATACGTGAAGAAAAATCCCTTCGACCTGATATTGACAGGCCGCGAGTCTATCGACTACAATGGTTCTAAAGTTGCCGGTATGCTTGGCGAAATGCTCGACCTGCCATCGGTATCCATAATCAAAAAACTGGATGCTACCGATAGCGAAGCAACAGTTGAACGTGAAATTGAAGGCGGTAAAGAAGTGTTGACCATCCCGTTCCCGTTTGTAGCCGGTTGTGCCGAAGGAGTCGCCGAGCCTAAAATACCCAATATGCGTGGTATTATGGGTGCCCGTAGCAAACCACTAACAGTAGTAGAGCCTGTTGAAGTGAAAACTTTATCAGAGATCATCAGTTATGAAACCCCTGCCCCACGCGGTCAGGTGAATTTGGTTTCGGCAGATGACACCGCCAAACTGGTAGACTTGTTACATACCGAAGCAAGGGTTATATAATTAAAGGTTTTAACATTAACATTCCACTATGTCAGTTTTAATATACGCGGAAAACGCGGCCGGCAAATTCAAAAAATCGACTTTTGAAGCTGTATCATACGCCAAAGCAATTGCCGCTCAAAATAACACCAACCTAATTGCCATATCTATTGGCAATGTTGCTAACGACGAATTAGCCGCCTTAGGCAAATACGGAGCCGAAAAGGTATTGAAGGTGAGCAACGATAAGTTGAAGAATTTCGTCAACCAGGCTTACGCATCAGTAATTGCCGAGGTTGCCAAAGCCAATGGTGCCGATATTGTGGTGCTGTCAAACTCGTTCAGCGGCCGTGGCCTTGCCCCTCGTTTGGGTGTAAAGCTGCAAGCGGGCGTTGCCGATGGTGCCGTTGCCCTGCCGGAATTGAAAGATGGAAAATTCACAGTTAAAAAAACAGCCTTCTCAGGTAAAGCATTTGCCGTTGTGGAGTTGACATCGGCCAATAAAGTTATCGCTCTTACACCAAACGCTTACAAAGTGGTTGACGGTGGCGTTGCTGCCCCTGTTGAAGACTTTAATGTGGAAGCCAACGCATCCGACTTCAAAGAGATGATCAAGGATATTGTACGCTCTACAGATAAGGTATCATTACCCGATGCGGAGATCGTTGTATCAGCAGGACGTGGGATGAAAGGCCCCGAGAACTGGGGGATGATAGAAGAGCTTGCCGATTTGTTGGGCGCGGCTACTGCTTGTTCGAAACCGGTATCAGACTCCGGTTGGAGGCCACATAGCGAACATGTTGGGCAAACGGGCATAGCTGTCAGTCCAAATTTGTATATTGCGATAGGCATTTCGGGCGCTATTCAGCACCTTGCCGGGGTTAGTTCTTCAAAAGTTATTGTGGTGATAAACAAAGATGCCGAAGCGCCGTTTTTTAAGGTAGCTGATTACGGTATAGTTGGCGACGCGTTTGAAGTATTGCCAAAATTAATTGCTGCTGTTAAAGAGTATAAAGCATCAGCCTAAAAAATAAGATAAGATATCGCTGTGATGGGTAACGACATGAAAAAGATTAAACTGGATATTGTAGGCCTTTCCTACAGCCAAACCCAGTCGGGCGCATACGCATTGGTATTGGGCGAAATTAGCGGCCGCCGCAGGTTGCCTATCATTATAGGTAGTTTTGAGGCGCAGGCCATAGCCATAGAGATAGAAAAGATGACGCCAAGCCGCCCCCTAACCCATGATTTATTCAAGAGTTTGGGCCAGGCATTTAACATTACTGTGCAGGAGATTATTATTTATAACCTGGTAGATGGGATCTTCTACTCCAAACTTATATGTTTCGACGGTAAAAAAACGGTGGAAATAGATGCGCGTACCTCTGATGCCATTGCGGTATCGGTAAGGTTTGAGTGCCCTATTTACACTTACGAGTTTATACTATCTACAGCCGGCATCGTTATAGAAGGAAATGATTTTGTTTACCTGGAAAATATCAGCGAAACCCCGGAGGAAAAAACACATTCATCAGCTACCGGCACTTACACAACATTGAGTGAGGATGAGCTTAAAACGATGTTGCAACAGGCACTATCCGAAGAGGCTTACGAAAAAGCAGCCAAAATACGGGACGAGCTCACCAAGAGGAAATCGTCATAAAACTAAAAAAGGAGGATATCTAACCGATATTCTCCTTTTCTTTTAAATGGTAATTTTCTTATTAGAATGCGAAACCAATGTTTACTGACGATGCACTGTTTCTTAATACCGGGCCTGTGTTATTTTTTACCATATCGGTAATCCCGCCGGCGCCGTTAAGTTCAATAAAGAATCTGGTAGTATTTGTAACTGGGAATTTTACACCGATGCCTAAATCTAAACCCACGTCGGTACTATTAAAATAATCTTTAAAGTCTGTGCCGCCGGCACTTTCTTTAGCGTTTAATAAAACGCCAACATACGGGCCAAAGTTTAAGTACCAGTTTTTGGTACGGCCAAAATGCCAGTTAGCCATAAGGGGGATACTCACGTAATCAACCTTAAAATTGGTAAAAGTAGTACCTGCAGGTGTAATTACGTAACCATTGTTCCAGCCTTTTTGGTCGTAAAGAGCTTTTGCTTTAAAGCTCCAGCTGTCAGAAAAGTAGTGATCCATCACGATGCCGGCATTAAAACCACTGCGGTAGTCAGTGTTGGTATAGCCACTGGCTGTAACCGTTGTGGCGTTGTAACCTACCTGGATACCAAATTGTGTTGTACCTTTTGTTTGAGAAAATGCAGCTGTAGAAATTGCACATACCGCAATAAGGGTCGTAAAAAATTTATTCATGAATTAAGATTTAGTTTGGCGAAGATAAGCTTTTAGATGAAAATACGACTTCAAAGTCGCTTAAAAACCACCTTTCTCATATCGCTTTATTTCACTATTTTCAGCCTTTGCTTTTTTAACTATTAATTGTTTAAACCCGTGCTGTATGACTATTAAGTTTCGCTTAATACTGATGAATTTTATGCAATTTTTTATATGGGGGGCGTGGCTGCTTACCATCGGGGCTTACTGGTTTCAAAACAAACAATGGTCAGGTGCGCAATTTGGGGCTATTTTTTCTACGATGGGTATCGCTTCCATATTTATGCCGGCCATAACGGGTATCATATCAGACAGGTTTATTAATGCAGAAAAACTCTACGGTATTATGCACATACTTGGCGCCGCAACCTTATTTTGCTTGCCCCTTGTACAAGACCCGAATACTTTTTTTTGGGTAATATTATTAAATATGATGTTTTACATGCCAACCCTGTCGTTATCTATAACGGTAGCATATTCAGCATTAAAAAACAACAATATCGATATTGTAAAAGAATATCCACCAATACGTATCTGGGGCACCATAGGCTTTATTGTAGCCTTATGGGCGGTTAGTTTAACACACAACGAAACATCATCTAACCAATTTTATATTGCCTCTGCTGTATCGTTGTGTTTAGGTATATATGCCTTTACATTACCCAAGTGCAGGCCATTTGCTGTGCGCACGGGTAATAAATCATTTGCTAATTTATTGGGGTTAAACGCGTTCGCTTTATTTAAAACACCAAGGTTCGCTATTTTCTTTGCCTTCTCGTTGCTATTAGGCGCAGCACTTCAGCTTACTAACGCATATGGTGATACTTATATCCACGATTTTGCCAAGATCCCTGCTTATAAAGATCTTGTCCCGGTAAAGTACCCGGCAATTATCATGTCTATCTCCCAGATCTCCGAAACATTGTTCATACTGGCTATACCTTTCTTCCTGCGTAAATTCGGGATCAAGTATGTGATGTTGTTTAGTATGCTGGCTTGGGTATTAAGATTTGGCTTATTCGCTTTCGGCGATCCGGCTAATGGCCTTTGGATGATCATACTATCATGTATAGTTTACGGTATGGCGTTTGATTTCTTTAATATTTCGGGTTCATTATTTGTAGAAACACAAACTACGCCAGAGATCCGCGGCAGCGCACAAGGGTTATTTATGATGATGGTAAACGGTTTTGGTGCATTGTTTGGCAGCTTTGCCAGCGGTTACCTTATTGATAAATTTTTTACGCATGCCGATCAAACTAAGGACTGGCACAGCATCTGGTTAACTTTTGCAGCTTATGCATTGGTTATTGCTGTGATATTTCCGTTTGTGTTTAGATACAAACATAATGCTGCACTTAAACACGCTATAGAACACGCCTAAAAGCAACCTAAACCAATGAAAAAACACTACCGTAAAGAGAATGACTGCCTCAATTGCGGAACCATTTTGGAGGGCAATTTTTGTCATAAATGCGGGCAGGAAAACCTGCAGATGAAGGAAAGCTTTGGCCACATGCTAAACCATGCCGTGAGCGATTATTTCCATTTCGATTATCAGTTTTTTCATACCATGCGGCCTTTATTCCTGAAGCCCGGGCTGTTGACCAACGAATACCTCGCCGGGCGCCGGGCGCAATACCTGCACCCGATTAAAATGTACATATTTATCAGTTTGGTGTTTTTTGTTTTGTTTTTCCAGGGGAACAAACAGGAGAAAGAAACTATAAAAGCTAATAAACAAACCGAACAAAAAAGCGCCGATAAAGCCCAAACAGCCATTGATAAGGGCATCAGCAATAATAAAAACCTTACAGCTAAGCAGAAAGATCAACTTTCGAAAGCTATTAAAGCCTATGTGCCAGATACGGTCGCTAAAGAAATAGATGCCGATCTTGAAAAAGATTCTGTTAAACTGAAAGTACGTAACGACGATGAAGATGGCGGGTTCACTTTTGGAGATGATAGGTTATCCAAATTTGTTACCTATAATGATTATTTAGTTTACCAGGCAAAGCTCCCTGCTGCCGACCGCGATAATATGCTGAAGCGGTATATGATAAAGAAAAATTACGACTGGAAAGTCAAAGGAAAAAACGCGAAAGAAATTTTGTGGGAAGGCTTTAAGCACAATGTGCCCAAAATGATGTTTTTACTGCTTCCTCTATTCGCGCTGATATTAAAGTTAGCATTCTGGACAAATCATAAACTTTACGTGGAACACATTATTTATGCCATACACCTGCATTGTTACCTGTTCTCGTTTCTGGCTTTTACAATAATTTTAAAACTGCTATTACCCGATAGTTGGGAAACCATTATAAACCTTTTGAATACAGCTACAACACTAATTATTATTTGGTACATATATCGCTCGTTACGGGTGGTTTATAACCGCAGCCGCTGGCGCACCATCAGCAAAATGATAGGTGTATCGTTTATGTATTCAATGGTATTTGGATTATCGGCAGCTATTGTCCTTTTAATAACAGCTATAACGTCGGTATAATACCAGTCGACTATTTAACAGTTAAATCTTTTTGTAAGGCCTCAATAGCGTTTGCAAGGTATGCTATAGGTGCGTTCCAGTTAATGGCAATTTCGTTTGTTGCGTAAGCTCTGTCGTCGTCAATATAAGCTTCATCAGGTACTATTGAAAATAATTTAATCCCATCCTTTATTCCAGGGTTCGCACCTCCTGATAATAAGCCGGGCACCGGATCGATCACATTATCGGCAACCGACGGCCTGTGGTGCGGGTGCATTGGGCTTTTGGCACCATAACCGGTTATGTAGGAATAACCCGCAGCGTTCCTGCCTAAAATATAGTCAAGGTTAGCCAAAGCATAATTTAAATACTTTTTATTGCGCGTTAGCTGGTACGCCTTTATCAGTAATACCCCTTGGTTCGCGGCATCGCTATTGCTGCCCCATTGAAACTTGGCAGGGCCTTTGGTCATTACCGTTTGGTAGGCGTTGCCATCGGCGTCTTCAACCATGGAATCCGCAAAGCTTATAAGTAACTCTTTCATTTTTGCTAATGCCGGATAATTAGCAGTATTTAGACCCGCGTGCTGTGCCAGGGTATAAACACCTAATAAATTTACCTGCGCCCATGATGCCGGGATACTGATCTTACTGTTTTGTTCAATTTTCAAGTTGTTGTAATATTCATCTTTACCGGTTGTTGCTAATAACTCGGATGCAGCCCAAAACCATTCATCATCAAAATGCCTGTCGCCATAAGCGCCGGTTGTAATTTGGGGTGTAAAATGCTTGTTAAGCTCATCTTGATTGTAAACTACTGCAGGGTTGTTTATAGCCCATCGCCAAGCGTATTCCGCGGCATTCAGGCACGAATCGGCAAGACCGGGCACCTGATCTGGATAATTCTTAAACACACGGGATGCCTGCGCCATCACCGCTGCAAAATCAAGCGTGGCAGCCGTGCCTTTTTGCACTAAGTAGCGTGTAGTGGTTGCATGGTCGGGCATTATCATTTTGTCGAAATTGGCATTGGTTAGTTTATGATAAACTCCACCATCTTGCGGGTCTTGCATAGTAAGCATCCAGCGCAAATTCCAAAGCACCTCGTCTAATACATCAGGCAATTGGTTGTTACTTTCGGGTATATTTAGTTTTACAGTCTTCATGTAGGTCGGCAAGTCCTCATAAAGCGAAAGTAAAGTGGCCGTACTGATGCCACTGTTAACAATGTACTTGTTGTAATCGCCTGCATCGTACCACCCGCGAGAGCTGGATATTATTGTTCCGGCCGGGCGGTTTTCGCTTACAGCCGATGGATGTATAAGCACCTTATCGTCCGGATGTCCCTCGGCCCTTTTCCACTTTCCTGCGTATTTCTCTTCTAAAGCGATAGAAGCCCGCTGGTAATAAAATGCTTTAATGGCAGCATCAGCAACGTTTTTATAAATAACCGGCTTAATTTCAAATGTGTAAGAACTACCTACGCCGGGGATATTAAGCGTATAGCGGCCAAGTTGGTTAAACAGGCCGAAATTGGCTACATAAGTATATTTGCCTGAAAAAGCCGGCTGTACAGATTGCTTTAAGTTGCCGTTAAAAACGGTTTTACCTTTACTGTTTTGGATATAAAACTTGCCGGGCTTTCCATTTGTGACAACAGCCATCTTAGGTGCATCCGGATAAAAGCCAATCTGGTTTAACCTGATGTTTACAGTTTGCGCGGATGCTATGAATTGTAACGAGCAAAACGCTGTTAGTAACGTTGCTTTTAGGTATCTTTTGGCCATTGGTTATCATTTTGTTGTGCTAAATATAAGTTTAGTGATACCAAATACCTAATAATGTTTAAAGCGATATAAAACAAAGAGGCCTGTGCAGATTTTGCACAGGCCTCTCGTAATAATTTTTGTCGCTTATAAAAACGCGTAACCTAAGCTCAGGTTAAATAAGCTTACACGTGTTTTAACGCTTGTTGATCCGTCTACGTATTCTTGTTTAGTTAAACCCGCCTCGTAACGAAGATCGATAGAAATTTTTCTGATATCTACACCGGCACCAACAGTTGCGGCAAAATTTGCGTCTTTGTAACGAAGGTTTACGGCATTACCTGCAGCAGACCCAAATGAGTTACCATCCCTGTTAATTGCAAAAGACATAAGCGGGCCTGCGTAAAACCTACCACCAAAACCAAATGCTCCAATTTTGGTCCCCAATAATAACGGTACGTCTATACTGGTAAATTTTGCATTACTCGAAGCACCGTTACTTGAATTGATATTTACATTTTTACTGGTCACATATAATTCCGGTTGGAAATTAAAACCTAATGCACCAAACCGCGCCCAGATACCGCCAAGGTAACCCGCACGGTTGCTTGCGCTAAATGTACTTCCTGAATTTGATAAGCTTGATAAATTTACACCGCCTTTAACACCAAATTGCACGCTTGGTAAAACCTGTGCTTGTGTTGCGGTTGCTACGGCTATAAATAAGCCTAAAGTAAGTATGATTTTTTTCATGGTTTATGATTTTAGTTTTAACGCATTGATATAGCATTTGTTTTAAAGACAAATATCCGGCCCGCATAATTGCGAGGGCCGGATATATAATTCTGATATAACATCACAACTTATATGGATAACTTGCCCTGGTAATAATCTAATATTTTGTTGTAAATAAAGCAATCGTAACGTGCGTTTATCAGATTTAAATTTGCCCTGTCCAGGTAGTTTTTGGCCAGTACAAATTCTACTGAGTTAAGTACCCCTGCGTTAAAACGGATCTCAGCAATTCTGAAAGATTCGGCATAAGCCTTAACCTGGTCTTGTAGTGCTTTGTAACGTTCAAGGGCATTGCTCATATTTAAATATGCCTGCTCTACATTTTGGCGAAGCTGGATCTTGGTGTTCTCTTCAACGTACTTGTATGACTGCAAATCGATTTTGGCAAGCGTAACCTTATTACGGTTCTGGAAATAGTTCAGGATCGGGATCCGTACGCTTACGCCAAAGTTGTTATTAAAGTTGGTTTTTAACTGGTTGCCATAAGGTATTGTAGCATTACTCCCATCGTTTAAGGTAGTAGCGCTTGAATAATTTGTGTTTAAACCGGCAAATAACGACACCGTTGGCGATAAAGCACCTCTTGCTGCCGACACCCCCTTCTCGGCACTTTGCCTGCGCAATACTGCTGCTTTTACATAAGCCAACTGGTTTAATGCTGTCTGGTAAACGTCCTCTGAAGTGCCGGTTTGCTGAAGTATATCTGAGTTAGTTATTTTTTCGAATACGATATCAGGCCTGTATGGAATATTTAAGATCTGTAGCAAATTAAGTTTTGATGTTTGCAGGGTAGCTTTTTGGTTTACGTAGCTTACCTGGTTATCTGCATAGGTGCCTTTAAGATCGGTAAAGTCGTTAGGTTGTTTGTTGGCACCCTGGTTTTCTAAGATCTGTAACCGCTCCAATTGCTTCTTTGAAACTTGTACCTGGTTTTGCACCTGTGATAAGGCTTCGGTATTGTTAAGCACTTGTAAGTAAGCGGTGATGGTATTGATAGTCACCAGATCCTTTGCCTGTTGCAGGTCCATTTCACCGGCTTTGTAGGCAAGTGAAGTTTGTTTGATGCGATTAAGGTTTTGCATGCCGTTAAACAAGGCTAAATCGGCATTGGCGTTGTAACTGGCAAATTTTGTTGATGCGTTTACATAACTGTAATCTACAAGGTTAACACTACGGCCATTATTTATACCATGGTCTACCTGTGCGTTTAAAGTTGGCAAAAGATTTTCTTTTGCTTGATTTTTATCAACCCTGGCAGATAGTAATGTCAGCTCACTTTTACGTACATCAAGATTGTGTTTCAGGGCAATATCAATACATTGCCTTAAAGTAAGTACACTATCAACCGCCTGGCTGTGTGCCAATACCGGTACAAGCATTAAGCTAAAAAGTAAAAATTTAAAGTATCGCATTTTATGTTGTAGTTCAGAATTTTTTAGAAGATTCTACCTTGCCATCCAGCAGGTTAATGATACGTGTGCCGTACTCGGCGTTTTTTTCGGAGTGTGTTACCTGAATGATGGTAACGCCGTCCTCTTTGTTCAGCTTACGGAAAAGCTCCATGATCTCTTCCCCTTGTTTAGAGTTCAGGTTACCGGTAGGCTCATCGGCCAGTATTACTTTTGGTTTGGCAATAAGCGCGCGGGCTATCCCCACCAACTGCTGCTGCCCACCGGATAGTTGCGCCGGGAAAAGGTCTTTTTTACCTACGATATTAAAACGGTCCAACATATCGGCAACCATGGCCTTACGTTCAGATCCTTTTACATCCTGGTAAATTAAAGGGGTTTCGATGTTTTCATAAACGGTGAGCTCATCTATCAAATGGTACGCCTGAAAAACAAAGCCGATATATTGTTTATATAAAGCAGCACGTTGTTTCTCCTTAAGCTGATGAACTGGCTGGTCAACAAAGTAATGGAAACCGTCGGTTGGTTCGTCAAGCATGCCTATGATGTTAAGCAAGGTGGATTTGCCCGAACCTGATGGGCCCATGATAGATACAAATTCGCCCTGGTCAACATCAAGACTGATGTCGTTTATCACGAAATTTTTGTTGCCGCCTAGCTGGTAATATTTTGAAATATGCTGAAGTGATAACATGTTTAATATTGTGTTAAATGAATTAAGTTAAATGAGTTGCAATTTCTCAAACTGATTTGGGTATTCAGGTATCAATAATATACCAAAATTATAAATAGCTTATTATCAGTTTATTATATTGATTTCTAAAAGCTAAAACTGTACGCTTATGTACAGCGTGCGTTCGGTTATGATACAGTTTAAAGGATAGAGCCAAGAAGTTAGAAACAGGAAACAAGAAGAAAACTTTAAAGGGGGAATTAGATATAAAGAAAAGAGCCAGGATAGCGGGTGAAATCATCCTGCTTCCTGGCTCCTGTTATCTTGTTTCTTTTAGCTACTCCGACCTTAGACTATTAACCGGGTTTGATAGCGCAGCCTTTACAGATTGATAGCTAACTGTTAAAAAGGCTATAAGCGCCGCTGCACCGCCTGCAATGACAAACACCCACCAATGTATCTCGGCACGGAATGCGAAGTCCTGCAGCCACGTATGCATGGCATACCAGGCCAATGGCGAGGATATTAGAATGGCGATAAGCACCAGTTTGATAAAATCGAACGATACCAAACGTACTATGCTTAAAACACCTGCCCCTAACACTTTACGGATGCCAATTTCCTTAACACGCTGGCGGGTAGAGAATACCGCCAGACCAAACAAACCAAGGCACGATATAAATATGGTAACAATGGTAAATGCCGTAAGTATAGACCCGGTACGCTGATCTGTTTTATACAAGGCCTCAAATTCCTGATCAAGGAAATGGTACTCGAACGGTGCATTTGGATAAAATTTATGCCAGCTGGCCTGTATCGCGGCAATGGTATTAGCTGTGTTTTTGCCCGATGTTTTCACCAATAGCTTACCAAACCAATCGTACTCGGGGAACATTACAATTGGCGTAATTTCCTCATGCAAGGATGCAAAGTTAAAATCTTTGGCAACCGCTTTAATAGTACCCATCCGGCCGTTCAACCCAATTTTTTTACCAATTGCCTGCTCAGGTTTCCAACCCATTGCCTTTACCGCTTTTTCGTTCAGTATAAAGCTGAAACGCCTTTTGCTTTGGGCGGTATCCAGTACTTGTTGTTCGTCACCAAGATCCAGGTCGCTGCCCGCAACTAATTTTATGCCCAATGTTTTGGTGAAGCTTTTTTCGATCGGGATGGCGGTTACTGAAAGGTTAAAGTCGGCATTTTTGCCTTCGGCTATGTTAATGGAATATCCACCGCCGACATTCACCGGCGAATCGTAACTCGCGGTGGAACCCAACACACCCGTTTGCCTGCTTATTTCGGTTTTAAAGGTTTCAATTTTACTGTACGGCATACCGCCCATATCTAAAACCAAAACCTGGTCGCGGTTAACGCCGGTATCTAAACTTTGCATATAGCGTAGCTGGTTGCCTGCAATTAAGGTGCTAATGATAAAAAATACCGATACCACAAATTGAAACACCACTAACGATTTACGCAGCATGTTACCACCCGCTTGCATAGACGAGCCGCCCTTAAGCGTAATAATGGGCTTAAAGGCCGATAGGTACAGTGACGGATAGGTACCCGCTAACAATGTAACCAATACAAACAAGGCTACCAATGCGGTTGCAAGCCATGACAAATTCCATGTTTGCAGGCTTAGCTGCTGGCCTGTAAAATTGCTGAATGCGGGCAACGCGACATCTAATAATGCAAAGCCGACTATCAACGAAAACAACGTAATTATCCCTGCCTCCATTATAAATTGGATGAACAACTGGCCACGCATCGCCCCCATTACCTTGCGCACACCAATTTCTTTGGCTCTTTCGGCAGAGCGGGCGGTTACCAGGTTCAGGAAGTTAACGCAGGCCAAGGTCAGCAATATAATGGCAACTAAGCCCAAAATGTACATGTATTTGATATTGCCACCAGGCTCTAAACCACCCGCGGTAGAGCGTAAATGCACATCCGTAAGGCGTTCCAGGTTAAACCACATTTTATCGCGTGCTTTTGGCCTGTCTTTAGTGATGTAGTCGGTCATTTGTTTAGCAACTGCCAGCCTGTTGGCATGGAGCTTTAACAGTACGTAGGAGTAATCGTTTGATGAATCCCACGCGCGGGTTAACGAACGGGGCATCATCGCATAGCTTGCCATCAGGTCGAACTTGAGCTGTGAGTATTCGGGCACGTCCTCTATAACACCCGTTACCATCATACTATTCTTTTGATCTACCATTAATATTTTACCTATAGGGTTGTCGTCGCCAAAGTATTTTTTAGCTGTAGATGCTGTGATTACAATAGATGATGAGTTTGCCAGTGCCGACTTAGCATCACCGGAAATAAACTTAAAGTCGAAGATCTTGAAGAACGATTCATCAGCGGCAAGCATCTTTTTCTCTTTAAATATCTTGTCGCCATATTGTACCACGGCGGCGCGCAGGTTTGAATAATTTACAACGCGTACGCCATCTTCAATATCAGAAAGCTCCTGCTTAAAAACAGGCACAGGCCCTGTAGGCGTCATCGCGGTTGTTTTAACCTCGGCATCGTCTGCAGATTTGTAACTGAAGGTCAACCGGCTTATCCTATCGGCCTTTGTGTGGAAACGGTCGTATCTAATCTCGTTGATTAGGTAAGTGGTAAGCAACAGAAAGCAGCAGATCCCCACTGCCAGCCCTGCCATGCTTATTAGCGATGTGGTTTTGTTTTGAACCAGATTACGCCATGCCGTTTTTAAATAGTTTTTGATCATTTACTACAGATTTAATGATTAATATAATTTAACAGATTCTCTCTCTTGTTTCTTTACTCGTGATATCTTGCTTCTCTATTCACTCCTCAAGCTTTTAACCGGATTTGCAATCGCAGCCCTTATTGCCTGGAAACTGATGGTTGCCAAGGCTACTATCATGGCCAATATGCCCGATACCGCGAATACCCACCATTGAATTTCTATGCGATAGGCAAAATCCTGCAGCCATTTGTGCATAAAATACCAGGCAAGCGGCGAGGCTATTAGAAATGACATCCCTACCAGCTTTATAAAATCTGATGATAACATGTTTACAATACCCGGCGTTGATGCACCCAGTACTTTACGGATCCCTATTTCGCGGGTACGTTGGAAGGTACTGTAGGATGCAAGGCCCAGTAGGCCAAGGCATGATATGGCGATTGCTAATATAGCGAAGTTGAAAAACAACTTACCAAAACGCTGTTCGGCACGGTATTGCCTGTCAAAAAACTCATCTAAAAAGTAATAACTGAAAGGCCTTTTCGGAATAGCCTCTTTCCACTTAGTTTCGATAGCGGCAAGCGTTGCAGGTAGGTTTTTGGCGTCAACTTTAATAGATATCAGGTCGAAGCCGCCCAACTCTACACGCATGCTTAGCGGTTTTATTTTTTCCTGTAACGACCGGAAGTGAAAATCTTTCATTACCCCTACTATTTTACCTTCGCGCCCCCACTGCTTAAAACGGCGGCCTATAGCTTCTTGCGGCGAATTGTAACCGAATAGCTTTACAGCTTCCTCGTTAAGTATCATGGCTTGCGATGTATCCGTGCTAATAAAATCACGGGAAAACGGCCTGCCTGCAACCATCTTGATCTTAAACTGATTCAGGTAATCAAAGTCGACGAAATACAGGTCCAGATTTGCAACCTGTAGGTCTCCTTTTTTATTTTCAATTTCTGAGTAGGCGCCACTGTTGTTCCCACCTGGCACGCTTGATGACTGCGATACCATTTTAACGCCGGGCAAGCCTTTTACCGATTGCTGAAAAGCATCTTTACCGGGGTCGCTGTTGGTATTCATCACCAGCATCTGGTCTTTAGAAAAACCAAGGTCGCGGTTACGCATAAAGTCCATTTGGTTATAAACGATTATGGTGCCGATAATAAGCGCTATCGAAATGCTGAACTGTGCTACCACAAGGCTTTTTCTTAACAGGTTACCTTTGGTGCCTGATGAAAACCGGCCCTTTAAAACCATAATAGGTTTAAACGACGATAACACCAAAGCCGGGTAAATGCCGGCCAAAAGACCAATGAGTACCGATGTGCCAAATAAGATAACCACGTAATATGGTGATGAAAAAATGCCGGGGCTAACCACCTTACCAGATAATTGATTAAACATGGGCATTAACAAGGCAGATAGCACCACGGTTATCACAAATGCTATCAGGCAAAGTACAACACTCTCGCCAATAAATTGAGCGGCCAGTTCGCCTTTTGCGGCACCCACAACTTTACGGATCCCAACCTCTTTGGCGCGCTCAACAGATCGCGCTGTAGTTAGGTTTATAAAATTGATACAGGCTATCAGCAATATAAATATGGCTACAATGCTAAATGTGTAAACGTTACTCATGCTGCCTACTGCCGAACCACCATGTGTAGAACGCAGGTAAACATCTTTAATGGGTTCTAATATTAAGGTTGCAAACATTTGTTGTTTACGGCTTTGCTCGCCATTGCGTTTCTCGATAAACGCCGGGAATTTTGACTGAAGCACTCTGGAATTTACACCCGGTTTTAAAAGCAGGTAGGTGTTTGCGCCATAATTACCCCATTGTTCATCTATCCCTTTCCTAAACTTTTGGGTTAGTGATGACATCGACATGATCATATCTGCCTTTATCTGCGAATTTTCGGGCAGATCTTTCATTAAGCCGGTTACCATAACGGGAATCGCGTCGCCGGTTAGCAATACGGTTTGGCCAACCGGGTCGGTGTTGCCAAAGTATTTTTTAGCAGCGGTTTCGGAAAACACCACGCTGGCTTGGGCGCTTAACGCCGTTTTAGGGTCGCCTTTTATAAGTTTAAAGTCGAACACTTTAAAAAACGCCGAATCGGCAAACAGGGTTTTTTCTTCTTGAAATTTAACGTTGCCTTTAGTTACCAAATAACTGCCGCCGCTAACCCTTACAAACGACTCGATCTCCGGGAAATCGAGTTTTAAATTGGGTGCGAACGCCCACGATGTTGCATCGGTGTTGATCGTTTCCGAAGGCGTTTTGATATCAGTTACCACACGGTATATCCGGTCTGCCTTGGTATGAAACTGATCATAGCTAAGCTCGAACATTACATACATGGAGATAAAGAAACACGCGGTTATCCCAACTGATAATCCTGTAATATTTATAAACGAGAAAACTCTATGCCTCCACAGGTTTCTTAAGGCGATTTTAAAGTGATTTTTTAACATGGTTTGGTTGTTGTATCCTATTAATTCAATTAATTATTCGCTTCGTAAACTTTTCACCGGGTTTGCCAATGCGGCCCTTATGGATTGAAAGCTGATGGTTAATATGGTTATGGTAATTGCAGTTATTGCAGATATTACAAAAACGCCGGGGCCTATAGTTATCCTGTAGGTGTATTTGTTAAGCCAGTTTTGTAAAAAGTATAATGCTATTGGCGATGCTATTACACAACTGATCACCACAAGTAAAACAAGATCTTTTGATAGTAAACACCACACCTGTGCTACCGATGCACCCAAAACTTTACGGACGCCTATTTCTTTAGTGCGTTGTTCTGCTACATAAGCCGCCAAACCAAATAAGCCAAGGCAAGATATAAATACCGCCAACGCAGTAAATACACCTGCCAGTTTTCCTACTAACAGTTCAAGATTAAACTTCTGGTTGTAATCATCATCAACAAAACGATAAGTAAAGGGATCGGCCGGGCTATATTTATTGAAAATTGTGGTAACTTTTTCAATAGCCTCATGTGTGTTAACATTCGGTGATAACCGGAAAATTATATTGCTGCCACCATTAAAAAAAAACATACTTGGGTCTGCTGCCTGGAAAGGTGAATCCATTAGCGCATCTTTTACTACGCCAATAATATGCATTTGCCTTCCAAATTGCCTGATACTTTGCCCTAATGGGTTAACTAACCGCAAACGTTTTACGGCTGCTTCATTTAAGATCACGTTGGTACTGTCAGCTTTTGCGTTGCCAATAAAATCGTGCCCGTCTTTTAGTTTCATACCAAGTGTCCTGAAATAATTTTCAGATACCATTATCAGTCCCATTTCCACAGTTTCACCTGCGTTTTTGCCGGGGAAATCACTTACATCGCCATGCCAGTCCACCCCTGTTGCCGGGCTTGATGACGTTGTAATGGCTGATACGGCACCGCTCTGCAAAAGCTCCTGTCTAAATGCTGGCATGTTTTTATTAATATCATCATTAGTCATGGTGGTAACTAACCTGTTAGTGGCGTAACCTGTAGGCCTGTCTTTAGCGTGCTGTATTTGCTGGTAAATAATAACAGTACTAATAATGAGCACGATAGAGCAACTAAACTGCAAAACAACCAGCGCCTTACGCGATATTGATGCTGATCTGGCTGTTTGCAAAGTGCCCTTTAGTACCTGCACCGGGTTAAACGATGATAAGTAAAATGCAGGCCTGCTGCCGGCCAGTATTGATGTAAGGAATGTACAGCCAAGTGTTATAGCCCAAAATAAAATATTAGTATAAGGCACTACAATAGCGGTGCCTGTAAGTGTATTAAATGAGGGTAATGTAAGCTGCACAAGCACAATTGCACATAAGAAAGCTATAAAGGTAACCACAACTGATTCTGTTAAAAATTGCAATATCAATTGTTTACGGTGCGAACCGATTGCCTTACGGATACCAACTTCGCGTGCACGTTTTTCTGACCGGGCGGTGGTTAGATTAATAAAGTTGATACAAGCGATCATAAGCACTAATGCACCAATAATACTAAAAATACGCACATACTCAATAAAGCCGCTAAGGGCTTTGCCATTTGTGTATGTGCTGTACAAATGCCAGTCATGTACGGGCTGCATTATTACATCAGAGTTTTTAGCGTTAACGTTATCCTCGTAATGCTCCATGTTTTTGATCTTTGGTGCAATCTGGCTGTATTTTATACCATCTTTAAGTTTAGCGTAAAGCTCAAATCCATTGCTCCCAAAATTTTGTTTACGCGCTTCCCTTACACCCGCATCCGCTATTTCGAAATAGCTAAACGGGATAATGTAGCTGAAATGAAAAGATGAATTTGAAGGCAGGTCTTTTAAAACACCGGTGACCTTTAAATTGTCTTTATTATCTACCTTAACCATTTGGTTGAGGGCGTTTTTTGTACCGAACAATGCCTTGGCTGTTGCTTCGGTTAACACGATGGAATATGGATCTTTAAGTGCATCGGCGTTACCCTGCAAAAATGTAAAGCGAAATATCTTTAAAAAATCAGCCCCTGCCTGTTTGCCGTCTAAGCGCAACTTTGTGTTGCCCACTATTAAGCCGTGCCCGCGTCCCCCATCGGTTTCTGCTACATATTCAATTTCGGGAAACTTAGTACGGAGCGCATCTGCAAGCTTCAGCGACGTGCTCGTAAAGGTTAGCGTATCGCCGTTGCTATTAAAATTTCGCTTAACCTGATAGGATTGCCCAAAGTTTGGCAAAAACTTATCATAAGAGTATTGGTAAGTAACCCACAACCCTATCAACAAGGCTACGGCCATACCTGCGGCAAGGCCCATTATGTTTATTGCGCTGTAAACCTTGTTATTGATAAGGTTACGCCACCCTATTTTGAAATAATTTTTTATCATGATGCTGAGGTTATCTTTAAATCAGATTCTGTCTTGATTCTTGCTTCTCAAGGTCTTGACTCTCTTCTATTCGCTTTTTAAACTTTTTACAGGGTTAACCAGCGCCGCTGTAATGGCTTTGTACCCTACCGTTATCCAAGCAATGATAATAGATGAACCGATAGAGATAACGAAAATGCCGATCCCCGGCTTTATTTTGTAGGTGAAATCCTGCAGCCACTGCTGCGTGAAGTACCATGCAATTGGCGCGGCAATTACAAATGAGACCACGATAAGCAACGTGAACTCTTTAGAAAACAAGTACACAATATTGGCAACAGATGCGCCCAAAGTTTTACGAATACCCACCTCTTTAGTGCGCTGTACCGCCATAAACGATACCATACCGTATAAGCCCAGGCAGGAGATAAAAATGGCCATGCCCGCGAATATTTTATACAAGATGGATAACTGATCTTCCTTTTTATAGAAACTGGCTATCTTTTCATCCAAAAACTTGTATTCGTAAATCTCTTCAGGAAATGTGGCTGTCCACAGTTTCTCTATCGCGGCAAGCGTTTGCTTTACGTTGGCAGGTTTTAATTTAATATTTGCCTTTTGATATTGCCCAGTCCACGTACCCATTAACACTGGTGGGATCTGCTCGCGTAACGAAGAAACGTTAAAGTCTTTCACCACCCCTACTATCTTCTGTGTGAGGTTTTTATCGTCCCAGAGGTTTATAGTTTTACCAATAGCTTCTTTAGGGTCGGTTACGCCAAGGTTTTTCAAAAGCGTTTCGTTTACCACATATTCTCTTACAGTATCACCCTTTGTGAACGGGCGGCCGGCAATAAATTTCATATTATACAGAGCGAAATAATCGGCATCCGCCCATTTCATGTTTACCCTAAAGTCTGTTTCCTTTTCGGCGTTATCGTATTTGATAGGGCTTGCCCCGTTCATATTGTCAGACGGGCTTGCAAAGCTGTAGCTTAAACTTTTCACGCCCGGTTGCTGGAGTATCTCACTTTTGAGCGCGCTCAGTTTCAATCGGCTTAAGCTGTCGTTTGGTAAGGAAACCGTTATAATAGCATCTTTATCAAAACCCAAAGCTGAGTTTTTAAAGTGGTTGAGCTGGCTGATGATCACAATGGTGCCGATGATCAACACCTGCGCAATGCCAAACTGTAACACAATCAGGCTTCTCCTTAAGGTTATCCCGTTTGATTTGCCACGGGTTATCTTATTCTTAAGCGCGGCTATCGGGTTAAAGCCCGATAAAATCAATGCTGGATACATGCCCGATAACAAGGTAACGCCAACCAATACCGCTATTAGGAACTCGATTATTACCGGGTTGGTAATGAAATTAGCGGTGAGTTGTATTTCCAATAGTTTATTTAACGACGTTAGTCCTAATTCGCTTAATCCAATAGCCAGGATAATAGAGAACAAAGTGATGATAAATGTTTCGCTCAAAAACTGCAATATCAACTGCCGGCGCTGGCTACCCAAAACCTTACGGATGCCAACCTCTTTTGAACGGTTAACCGCCTGGGCTGTAGCCAGGTTCACAAAATTCACACAGGCAATTATCAGCAAAAACAAACCAATAAGGCTTAAGGCCTTAATAAGGTCTTTACTAAATACCTGGTTGGTGTAAAGGCCGGCGCGGGTATCATAATGCATCGCGGCTAATGGCTGTAGCAGGAATGCATCCCTTTTTACGTCATCCGGTTTGTGTTTTTTAATGAAACCGACCAGGCTTTGATTAAAGCTTTTTTCAGTTACATTATTGGGCAATAAAACAAAACACGAATGTGAGCCGAATGTACTGCCCCAATCTTCCTGGTTGTTTTTATATTCCGTATTTTTAAGTGTGCTGTATGATACCGCTATGGTTATCGGCAAGTCGGTGTTGGTTGGCGGGTCTTGCATAACACCGGTAACCTTTAGGTCTAATGTGTTATTGTACCTGATGGTTTTGCCCATTGCGTTAACCCACTTACCAAAATACTTTTCAGCCACTTTTTTGCTGATGATAATGGTATTTGGTTCAACCAGTGCATTTTTCTTGTCGCCGGCCAGCCAGCCAAAATCAAACATCTTTATAAGCTGCGGTTCGGTAAAAAACACATCTGTTTCCTTAAAGCGCTTTACTTCGCCGTTGTTGGTTGTAATGCTTAATTGTTTGTTGTTATCATCAAATATGGATCCGATAAGCGGGATGTTTGAATAATCTACCCGCATGCCCCTGCTGGTTGGGAATGGCACACCGGCACGGTACTTCACTCCTTCGGATGAAGTGCGTTTAGCTAATACGCGATAGATGTGATCTTTGTTAACATGATAATTATCAAAGCTTGTTTCGAAGTTTATCACCAAAAAGATGAGCAAGCAAGCCGCTATCCCAACGGCCAATCCTACGATATTGATAATGGTATAACTCTTATTGCGGATCAAACTGCGCCAGGCGGTTTTAAAGTAATTTCTGATCATGATAATGTTTTAAATAGTAATTGTAAATACTAAAGCCAACGATTAATGCTTAAGGACTTGTCCTTAAACGTTAATTAAATATATGTATCAACTAATCTTCATTTCTACTCGCTTCTTAAGCTTTTCACCGGGTTTACCAATGCGGCCCTCACGGCTTTATAGCCTACTGTTATCCATGCTATGGCAATTGATGATACCATCGCCAGCCCAAACACCCCGGCTGTTAATGGGATTCGGTAAGCAAAATTTTGCAACCAGCCCGACATCATATACCATGCTACCGGCATGGCTATTGCAAAGGCGATGGAGATAAGGATCATAAACTCTTTAGAGAACAAGAATACGATGCTAAATACCGACGCGCCTAATACTTTGCGTACGCCTACCTCTTTGGTGCGTTGTATCGCCATAAAAGATACCAGGCCATATAAGCCAAGGCACGATATAAAAATGGCTATGAACGCGAAGATCTTGTAAACCAAAGCCAGTTGGTTTTCCTGCCTGTAAAACTGGGCTATGTTTTCATCAAGGAAGAAACCGTTGTAAGCATACTCCGGGTAAGTAGCTTCCCAAAGTTTTTGGATCTCTTTAGTTGTTTTGGTAAGGTTACGTGTCTGGATCTTGATAGCTGCCTGGGATAGTACCGACTTGCGTGGGGATATTATAATTGGTTTAACCGCGTCACGTAACGAATTGGTTTTAAAGTCTTTAACCACACCTGTTATTGGTGCCCATGCCCCTCTGCCACCAACGCGTATTGTTTTACCAATAGCGTCTTCGGCCTTCATCACACCCAATTTATGGATCAGGGTTTCGTTTACTACAACCTGGCGGGTAGTATCGCTTTGGTCGTAACCATGGCCGGCAGCGAATTGCAACCCAAACGTTTTAAAGTAATCGGCATCACCATATTTTAAAAATGTGGTAAATGTTACATCCTTAGTAGAGTTATTATAGTAGAAGTTAGTGCCCCAATTATTGTCTGATGATGGCGCATCCGAAGCAAAACTCATTGACTTTACATCCGGGTTTTGTAACACATGCTGTTTAAACGACTGCATTTTGCTCAGGCTGAGGCTATCAGTGTAGCCGGGAATAATCAATACCGCGTTTTTATTAAAGCCAAGGTCCGCATCATTTACAAAATTCATCTGGTTAACGGCTACAATGGTACCGATGATAAGTAATTGCGCAATAGCAAACTGAGCTATAACCAAGGCCCTGCGTAACGGGATGCCACCTATAGAGGCGGCAGTTATTTTATTTTTAAGCGCGGCAACCGGTTTAAAGCCCGATATGACCAATGCAGGATAAATACCAGATAATAGTATCACGGCGAACATGGTAACAACAAGGAATAGTACAGTGCCTGTATTCAATAATGCAATATCATCCGGCACGCTTGCAATATTTTTAAGATAAGGCAATGCTATTTTTGCCATCGAGACAGCTAATATTACCGAGAACAGGATTACCATTGTTGTTTCGCCTATTACCTGTGCTATAAGCTGCTTGCGTGTGCTGCCTAATACCTTGCGGATGCCCACTTCTTTAGAACGGCCTACAGATTGCGCAGTTGACAGATTGATGAAGTTGATGGATGCCATCAGGATAATTAAAATGGCAATAAATGTTAGGGTATTTAAAGTGGCTTTGCTGGTCAGGTGGTCGCCCAGGGTGTTGCCCACCCTGGTATCAAAATGCATAGCGCTTAATGGCTGTACCAAATGCTCGCGTACCGAAAGTGTTTTTTCATTCAAATTCTTTTTGGTAAAACCTACCAGTTGCGACTCGAAACTTTTTTGACTAAGATTTGAAGGCAGCTGTGCAAATACCTGGTGGTTACTGCTGATAGAACCCCAATCAGTATTATACTGATAACTTTTACCGCTTTGTTTCCAGGTGATGTATGATACCATTATTTTCAAAGGGATATCGCTATTACTTGGCGAATCGTCCACAACACCCGCAACGCGCAGGGTTAGGGTATTATCCATTTTAATGGTTTTACCAACGGCGGTATTCCAGTCGCCATAGTATTTGGTGGCGATGGCTTTGCTGATGACGACCATATTTGGCTGCGAAAGTGCATCCTTTGTTCCGTTTAACCATTTGGTTTGGAAGATATCGAAGAATTGCGGCTCTATAAAAAACACACCAATTGGTTCGATGAATTTTTTGTCGGCGGCCGCGTTATTGGGGTCTGCACCGGGAACCGTCATTTGGCTGCCGTAGCTGCTGTTTAAAGCGGCAAATTTCACCTGCGGAAAATCTAAGTGTAAAGCATCAATGGCCGGTACCGATACGCCGGGATTGTAATTTACACCATCCTCGGCAGTTTGCTTGGTAATGAGGTGATAGATGTCTTTGAAATTGCTGTTAAAAGTATTGTAGCTAAGCTCGAATTGCAGGATAACAAATATGAGCAGGCAGGCACCAATGCCAACGCTTAAGCCCGATATGTTTATAATAGAATGTGCCTTATGACGGATGATGTTTCTCCAGGCAATTTTAAAATAGTTCTTTAACATTGTGATGGTAATTTGCTTAACAATAGTTAAAACGTATACCAAAGTATTAAATACCTATTTATCAGATGTTTATACAAATAAAAAAGCGTACGCTATGTACGTAACTGTAACAGTATGTGTTCGGTATTGATACAGTTGAGTATGGCAGTCGAAAAGACCGGAAGTCCGAAAGACAAAGATTACCTTTCGGACTTCCGGCCATCTGACTTTCGGACATTAACTCAAAACCCAAAATGCTTAATATAGGTATCCAGGTCCTTATCCCCCCTGCCTGATAGACAGATCACCACGTTATCGTTTTTCTCGAAAGTCATTTTTTCTAAATAAGCCAGCGCGTGCGCGGTTTCAATAGCAGGGATAATGCCCTCCATTTGCGAGCATAGCAGGCCTGCATTAAGGGCTTCTTCATCTGTTATGCTCACGTAACTGGCGCGGTTAATTTTGTAGAGGTGTGCGTGCTGCGGGCCAATGCCCGGGTAATCTAACCCGGCAGAAATAGAGTATGGCTCAACAACCTGCCCGTCGTCGCTTTGCATCAGTATGGTACGGCTGCCGTGCAGTACACCTTCCCTGCCTAAAAATGTAGTAGCCGCCGAGTGGCCGCTATCAACACCTTTACCCGCTGCCTCAACCGCAACCAGTTTTACAGATTCGTCATCAAGGAAATGGTAAAACATACCCATAGCATTACTGCCACCGCCCACACAGGCCATTACATATTGCGGTACTTCGTTACCGGTTTGCTCTAAAAGCTGCTTTTTAGTTTCTTCGGATATAATGGATTGAAACTTTGCCACCATATCCGGGTATGGGTACGGGCCCACTACCGAGCCGATAATGTAATGCGTATCTATCGGGTTGCCTATCCAGTCGCGCATGGCTTCGTTGGTGGCATCCTTAAGTGTTTTACTGCCGGATGTTGCCGGTACAACCGTTGCGCCCAGCATTTTCATCCGGGCAACGTTTGGCGCCTGGCGCTCCATATCTATCTCGCCCATGTACACCACACATTCTATACCTTTTAAGGCACAAACGGTGGCCGTAGCTACACCATGCTGACCTGCGCCTGTTTCGGCAATGATGCGCTTTTTGCCAAGACGTTGTGCCAGCAAGATCTGCCCTATGGCATTATTTATTTTGTGCGACCCTGTGTGGTTCAGGTCTTCGCGTTTGAAAAAGATGTTAGCGCCATATTTTTCAGAATACCTGTCTGCACGGTACAAAGGCGAGGGGCGGCCAACGTAATCTTTTAATAGTTGGTTAAACTCGGAAATAAAGCCTGGGTCGCTCATTATTTTAATATATTCCTGCCTAAGCTCTTCCACATTAGGGTACAGCATTTCCGGGATGTATGCACCGCCAAAATCCCCGTAATATCCTTGTTCGTTAACTCCGTATTTCATTGTATTTAAATTATTGTTCCGATAGCTATCGGGATAGTGATTGAAAGGAATATTTTACAATTTCAACTTTTTAACCTTCAACTTTTACCTTATCAAATGCTTGTTTTAATTTATCTATATCTTTTAAAGCCGGCGATAACTCGAACTTACTATTTAGGTCTACGCCGTAAAATGCCGCGTGTTTAATTTGCTTTACCTCGTCCAGATTATCCAAACTTAACCCGCCCGATAAAAAGAACGGTACATCCAGTTTGTAGCTATCCAGTATAGCCCAATCGAAAACCATGCCCGAACCACCATGCATGGGCGTTTTAGTATCGAACAGGAAAAAATCAACTGAATTTTTGTAGGCGCCCAACCGTCCAAAATCAAACTTTTCATCTATCCCAAACGCTTTTATCACTTGCACCTCGTGCATGTACATATCGCAAAACTGGGGGCTTTCGCTTCCGTGCAATTGTATGGCATCAAACTTATATTTATAAATCAGTTTACTGATACTGTCAGCATCTTCATCCACAAAAACGCCTACTTTAATGATATCCGTTGGGATGTTTACCAACTCGTCATCATCCATCCCCCCAATAAACCTGGGCGATCTATCATAGCAGATAAAGCCCATATAGTCGGCTTTTAAGGCCTCAACAGCCTTAATGTTATCCGTGTATTTTAAACCGCAAACCTTTATCTTCATGGCTTAGTTGGCTATCAAAGTTTTGAAGCTATGCAAAGCTTTTTTGCTAACAAGCGCTTCTTCCGCTTCGTAAAAACAATCTGCAAAGCTTTTTTCCGGGTGGATGGTTTTGATAGCCATTGCGGCGTTGCTTAGCACTACGTTTGTTTGTGGCAAGGTAGCTTCGTCGTTCAACACGCTCATAAATATCTCGGCCGAATCGCCAACGGTATGTCCGCCGGTTATCTGGTCTTCGGCCAGTTTCTCAAAGCCAAGGCTCTCAATACTGTTTATTTTTTCTCCTTCGGATGAGAAGGTCTTAAAATCGCAGGTAAGCGAGATCTCGTCATAACCGTCCAGGGCATTCAGGATAGTGTATTTTACGTTAGATTTTTGGTAAAGGTATGCATAGATCCTTGCCAGCTCCAGGTTAAACACGCCAACCATTTGGTTTTGCGGCTTTGCAGGGTTCACCAAAGGGCCAAGCATATTAAAAAATGTTTTAACCCCCAACTCGCGGCGAATGGGTGCAACGGTTTTCATAGCCGGGTGAAAAAGTGGCGCATGCAGGAAACAGATATTTGCCTTATCAACACTGCGTTTTAGCGCGTCGGTATTGTTAGTAAATACATAGCCCAAATGCTCCATCACGTTAGACGAACCACAGCCCGATGACACGCCGTAGTTACCATGTTTAGCCACCTTATACCCTGCCCCTGCCACCACGAATGATGCAAGGGTGGAAATATTGAAGGTGTCTTTACCATCACCACCGGTACCACAAAGGTCTATCAGTTCGCCTTGTTCAAGGTCGATAGGCAGGCAAAGTTCCAGCATTGCATCGCGGAAACCTTCCAACTCGTTTACAGTAATGCTGCGCATACAATAGGCCGTAATAAAGGCTGCCATTTGCGAGTTATTAAACTTACCCAAAGCAATATCCTTTAGGATATCTTTCGATTGCTCGCGGGTAAAGGTCTTATGTTCAAAAAGATGATTAAGTATCTGTTTCATTTATTAAGGCATAAAAAAAGGGTTACCATGTGGCAACCCTTCTGTATATTTTATAAAAAAACAAAAAATGAGGTTGCCTTACGAATTCTCGTTAAGCCACCACCAATTGTTGTTTAATATTTGGACTTTCATTTTGTTAAGCAAATATGGAAATTGTTTTCACTAAAAGCAAGCATTATGATATTTTTACGGATAACAATTAGTGAATTATAGATTTAACCCGTTGTGCGGTTTAAACTGCAAGAGCATGTTTGATCAGGTTAAGGGGTTTATTATTTAAGAAATTTAGATATTGGAGAGCAGCAATACTA